>NZ_FNTD01000004.1:3295000-4527500 GCF_900104815.1 Streptomyces misionensis | reverse complement strand
GCGATCGCCTCGTCCCCGGCCAGCTGCTCGATCAGGGCGTCCGGCTCGGCGGCGTAGGTGCGGCCGAAGATCGCCCGGGTGTCGGCATCGAGGTAGCCGATGCTGTCGCTGCTGTCGCCGTCACGGCCGAAGTAGGCGCGGTCACGGTCGTCGGTGAGGGCGAAGATGCTGCGCGAGACGGACACGCGCGGCTCGCGCTGCCAGCCGGCCTCGGCCCAGGCCTTGCGGAAGGCCCGGATCTGCGCCGCCTGCTGGACGTGGAACGGCGCACCGCCCTCGTCGTCCTTGACGGTCGAGCTCATCAGGTTCATGCCGAGCCCGGCGGCCCAGGCGGCGGTGGCGTTGGAGCCCGCACCCCACCAGATGCGGTCGCGCAGTCCCTCGGAGTGCGGCTCGATGCGCAGCAGCCCCGGCGGGTTGGCGAACATCGGGCGCGGGTTCGGCTCGGCGAAGCCCTTGCCCTGGAGCACCATCAGCAGCACCTCTGTGTGCTTGCGGGCCATGTCGGCGTCGGTCTCGCCCTCGCCGGGCGCGTACCCGAAGTACCGCCACCCGTCGACGACCTGTTCCGGTGAGCCGCGGCTGACGCCGAGCTGGAGCCGGCCGCCGGAGATGAGGTCGGCGGCGCCGGCGTCCTCGGCCATGTACATGGGGTTCTCGTACCGCATGTCGATCACGCCGGTGCCGATCTCGATGCGCGAGGTCTTCGCGCCGATCGCGGAGAGCAGCGGGAACGGCGAGCCCAGCTGCCGGGCGAAGTGGTGCACGCGGAAGTACGCCCCGTCGGCCCCGAGCTCCTCGGCGGCCACGGCGAGGTCGATGGACTGCAACAGCGTGTCCTTGGCGCTGCGGGTCCGCGAGTGCGGGCTGTCGGCCCAGTGGCCGAAGGAGAGGAATCCGATGCGTTTCATGCCGGGTGAACAGCACCCCAAACTAATTGATTCCTCAACCATCGACATCGACGCCATGGAGTCCCTGGAGACCACGGACCCCATGGAGCGACGACGGCCGGGCCCGCCCGGGACGCTCCCCGTCCCGGGACAGCACACCTAGCGCAGCTGCCGGGCCACCTCGGTCGCCCAGTACGTGAGGATGTTGCGCGCGCCGGCCCGCTTGATGCCGGTCAGCGTCTCCAGGATGGCGCGGTCCCGGTCCACCCAGCCCTTCTCGGCGGCGGCCTCGATCATCGCGTACTCGCCGGAGATCTGGTACGCGGCGACGGGGACGTCCACGGCGTCCGCGACCCGGGCGAGGATGTCGAGGTAGGGTCCGGCCGGCTTGACCATCACCATGTCCGCGCCCTCGGCGAGGTCCAGCTCCAGCTCCCGCAGGGACTCGCGCCAGTTGGCGGGGTCCTGCTGGTACGTCTTGCGGTCGCCGCGGAGCGAGGAGGCGACGGCCTCGCGGAAGGGGCCGTAGAAGGCGGAGGAGTACTTGGCGGTGTAGGCGAGGATCGCCACGTCCTCGCGGCCGATCTGGTCGAGCGCGTCGCGGATGACGCCGATCTGACCGTCCATCATCCCGCTGGGGCCGACGATGTGGGCGCCGGCGTCGGCCTGGACCTGGGCCATCTCGGCGTACCGCTCCAGGGTGGCGTCGTTGTCGACACGGCCCTCGGCGTCCAGCACCCCGCAGTGCCCGTGGTCGGTGAACTCGTCCAGGCACAGGTCGGACATGACGAGGAGGTCGTCGCCGACCTCGGCGCGCACGTCGCGCAGGGCGACCTGGAGAATGCCGTCGGGGTCGGTCCCGGCCGTGCCCTGACCGTCCTTCTTGCCCTCCTCCGGCACGCCGAAGAGCATGATCCCGGAGACTCCCGCCGCCACGGCGTCCAGCGCCGCCTTCTTCAGGCTGTCGCGGGTGTGCTGCACGACACCGGGCATGGTCGCGATCGGCACCGGCTCGCTGACGCCCTCGCGGATGAACGCGGGCAGGATCAGGTCGGCGGGGTGCAGGCGCGTCTCGGCGACCATCCGCCGCATGACGGGCGTCGTCCGCAGCCGCCGGGGACGCGTACCGGGGAAGGATCCGTACTTCGTCATGCCTTCTACGCTACGCCCGCGCACCCCCCGCCTTTACCGACGCACTGTCGGCCCCGCGGCGCCCCATTGAGGGGCAAACCGGAACGCCGATACCGAGTTTTTGCGCCCCCCTGGCCATCTCTGGATCCGCACGCCTCCCCAGCGTTCTACGCGCGTGGTGTCATGCACCCGACACCCACCCTCTGCCTCCCAAAAGGAGCCGCGCAATGCTGCGGAAGGCCCTCACCCGCGCCGCCGTCGCCCTCGCCGCCGGTACCGCCGTCGCCGTCGCCGCCGTACCCGCGAACGCGGCGAGCTACTCGGCGTTCGCCTTCTCCCAGGCCGGCGCCGGCCAGCCCACCATCTACGACTTCATCAACTCGGCCACCACCAAGCTCGACATGACGATGTACGAGCTGGAGGACACGACGGCCGTCAACGACCTCGTCGCGCTGGAGAAGAAGGGGGTCACCGTCCGGGTCGTCCTGGACCAGGCGCACAAGACTGCGAACAACTCGGCGTACACGGCGCTGAAGAACGCGGGCGCCGGCGTGGTCTGGTCGTCCACCGCGTACGTCTACACCCACCAGAAGACGATCACCGTGGACGGCACCAAGTCCCTCGTCTTGACGGGCAATCTGACCTCGCAGTACTACTCGACCAGCCGGGATTACGGGGTGTTCACCGACGACACCCGCGACGTCGCCGCGATCGAGAAGGTCTTCGACGCCGACTACGCCGGCACCTCGGTCACCCCCACCGACGGCGACCACCTGCTGTGGTCCCCCACCGACTCGCGCAGCCGGCTGGTGTCCTTCATCAACGCGGCGACCAAGACGCTCGACGTGCAGGAGCTGGAGTTCAGCGACAGCACCGTCGTCAACGCGATCGTGGCCCGCGCCAAGGCGGGCGTGAAGGTCCGCGTCGTGCTCGAAGACCCGTCCAGCTACGCCAGCGAGGTCTCGGCGATCAAGGCGGCGGGCGGCACGGTCGTCGGCTACTCCGACCCCAACGGCTTCTACATCCACGCCAAGGCGATGGTCGCCGACTACGGGCTCGCGACCCAGGAGGTCGAGGCGGGCTCCATGAACATCAGCAGCAACTCCCTCGCCAACAACCGGGAGCTGGGCATCATCCTGACCGGCACGGGCGTGGCCCAGCCGGCCGCGCAGACCATCGAGACGACGTTCGACGGCGACTACGCGGGCGGTACGGCGGCGTAACCGCACGACGGCACACCGACGGCCCGGGTGAGGCGGCGACTACCGCCCCGCCCGGGCCGGTCGTTTTCCGCCCCGTCCAAGACCACTTAGTCCAGACGGTTTACATATCGTTTATGCGTCCCTACCCTCCGAAGGTGGGAGCGCTCCCATCGGTCTGTATGTCATGACCATGATCACGACATCCACCCAACCCGATCTGCGAAAGGTCACTCCTCCCCCATGATCAGACGCAGCAGAACGTCGGCGCTGCTGGCAGCAGTCGCCACCATGCTCTCCGCGTTAGGGCTGGTCTTCCTCGGTACGGGATCCGCGTCGGCCCACGGCGTCGCCATGTTCCCCGGGTCGCGCACCTACCTCTGCTACAAGGACGCCATCACTAGCACCGGAGCGGTCGACCCGACCAACCCGGCCTGTGCGGCGGCCATCGCGCAGAGCGGTGCCACCTCGCTCTACAACTGGTTCGCGGTGCTGGACTCCAACGCCGCCGGCCGGGGCCAGGGTTATGTGCCGGACGGCACCATCTGCAGCGCCGGGAACAAGTCGCCGTACGACTTCAGCGGCTACAACCTGGCCCGCAACGACTGGCCGAAGACGCATCTGACCTCGGGCTCCACCATCCAGCTCCAGTACAGCAACTGGGCCGCGCACCCGGGTGACTTCCGGGTCTACATCACCAAGCAGGGCTGGTCGCCGACCACTCCGCTCGCCTGGTCGGACCTCCAGCTCGTCTCGACCACCACCAACCCGCCGGCGTCCGGCTCCCCGGGCACGGACGGCGGCCACTACTACTGGAACCAGACGCTGCCCTCCGGCCGGTCGGGCGACGCGCTGATGTTCATCCAGTGGGTGCGCTCGGACAGCAACGAGAACTTCTTCTCCTGCTCCGACATCGTCTTCGACGGCGGCCACGGCGAGGTGACGGGCATCCGCGACAGCGGCGGCACGACCACCCCGCCCCCGGACGGCGGCGGCGGCACGACCCCGCCGCCCACCGGCGGAACCGGCTCCTGCATGGCCACGTACAACGTGGACAGCTCCTGGAGCGGCGGCTTCCAGGCCACCGTCACGGTCATGAACCACGGCGACTCGGCCATCAACGGCTGGCACGTCGGCTGGACACCCGGCAGCGGCACGACGATCGGCAGCGTGTGGAGCGGCGTCCTGTCCTCCGGCTCGGGCGGCGCGGTGACGGTCGGCAACGCCGCGTACAACGGCACCATCCCGGCGGGCGGCACGACGACGTTCGGCTTCACGGCGACGTCATCGGGCAACAACCTCCCCGCGGGCAGCATGAGCTGCACGACCCCGTAACACGACCCGGCCTGCGGCCACCGCCTGGCGGCGACCGCAGGCCGGCACCCCGTGCGATCCCGCGGCAGGGGCACCGGCGGCAGACTCAGTCACCCGGATCGCGGTGCACGACGATTTCCCTGATGTCCGCGAGCCACTGGCGCAGCGGCACTCCGTCGGGCGGATAAACCTGCAGACCGAGAATCTCCGTCACACGGTCCAACTCCTCCTCCGAGTCGACCAGGGCCAACAGGGATTCGATCTCGCCCGCCGCTTGGGCGATGTCCTCCGGCGAAGTTCCGGAGAAGTAGTCGTCCAAAGCTTCGGTATGCGACTGGTAGAACCTCGAGAAATCCTGATGGAAATACGCGGCAAGCAGGTGCCGGAGCTCCGGAAACTGCTTTCGCCACTCCCAGTCCGTCTGCGGAGAGGCGGAACGCTGGTATGCGCCGCCGTTCCTGACGCGGTCGAGGTGATACCTGACGACGGCGAGACACTGCTCCACCGTGGCGCCGGCCAGGGGCTCCACATGCGGCAGGATGTCCACCTCATCGGCGATCTCGTCGCTGAACAACCCCACCTGTAGCAGGTCGTCGATCTCGGCGATCACCCTTTCCAGCACGTCGGGATTTCCCACCGTCTGACGCACGTACGCCTGCAGGGCAGGTCCAGGCTCCTCTACCGTGTCCGTGAACGTGTTGCCCGCGAAGGCATAAGCATCGAGCAGTTCACCAAGCTCGGGGAAACGCTCACCCGCCGCCATGAAGTCCTTCTGTCGCATCACAGGTGGCCCTTATCGGTCTCAGTCCTTCGGGTATGCCGTGTGCACACGGTAGCCGCTTGGCATATCCGGGTCGCGTCGCAGAAGGACAAACACCTTGTGCACGTTGCGCGGACCCGTGCCACGAATAAAATCTTCTCGGGACAGACTACGACCGGTGATCTCCTTATCGAAGTTCACCTCGAGTTCTAGATCTCTCTTGGTCTGCATCTCCAGCCAGCGTTTGACTTTCGACTGCTCTTTGAGCATTGCCCGGTCGGTCAAATCTTGCGCTGATTCCTCGCTGAGGAAACTCGAACTACCTCTGATCTTCCTCTCCGCTCGAAGCCTGGCCCGCAGTTCTCGGTCCGTCTTCTCCACATGCTTTTCCAGCGTATGAGATGTGGTTGATTGCCCCTTTCCCTCGTCACCCAAAAGGTCCGCGCGGTACTTTGGCCGAACTGCGCCCTTTCGCTTGCTGCGAGGCCACGCACTGGGCTCGCCGTCGCCCTGAACGAGAAGTCCCAGGTCGCCAAGACCGGGGGAACCCCCATCAGCGAGGGCAAGCTCTGGCTCCACGAACGGCAGACGCACTCCGCCGAGAAGTTCGGTGAAGCCTCCAGAGTTCCGTACCGCTCGAACAGTTGCTCCGGTTCCGCCTAGGAGGCCACCGGTCAACGCACCGAACGTCCCTGCCTCACGTGCTTCATCGATACTGAGGCCGCCCTTCTGCTCACCCAGGGCAAAGGAGAGAGGCTGGGTGACGGCCAGGTCCACGGTGATGGATTCGACGCCGCCGAAAGCCGCGGTGGCCAGTGTGGTGCCCGCAATGGCAGCGATCTCCTCCGATACCGCGACGCCGAGACCAGCGGCGACCTCCGTGACTGTAGCCGCGGCCGCCGCAGCGGCTTCGGCGGAAAGGCTCAAGGTGACGATGGATAGGGCCGCGCCGACCACGAGCGTGGCGCCGACGATCTCCAGCTCGTGTTCCAGCTTCTTCTTCGCACTGTGTACGGCGTCCGCGTACGCGTCCAGTGCCGTGGCCATGTCGCGGGCGGCATCGGCCAGATCCTTCAACCAGCCGTGTCCGTCGTAGTAGTAGCGACGCCAAAACGGATCATCAAAAGCCGAGACGGCCTCGCCCTTGTTGTGCTCAATGATGGTGCGCGCCGCCTTGTTGGCACCGGCTGTTACATCGTCGACGTCATCGGCGAAGTCCCGCCACGCCTTCGCAGCGTCTCGTAGTCCGCCCTCATCGGCCTCCGGCCACCACATGCCGGTCATGTCCTGAATGATTTCGCGCGCCTTGTCGGCGGTTGAACTCACCGGCCACCGCCGCCTTCGATGTCGTGCTCAATCCGAATCCGGCTGAACATGGCACGGATCAGCTCTTCGTTGTCGATGTGACCGTCGGCCATGTCGACCATGGCTTCCTCGATGCTGGCCAGCCCGTCAGCCAGAATCCGAGCAGCTTGCTCCAGCTTCTCCTTGTGCGGGCCGTACACCTTGTGGAACTTCTCGCCCTGCTCGTCATCACCCCACGGCGACCCAGCCGCGCCAAGCCCTTGCTTCAACTTGGTCAATGCATTCGCAAGGGCAATGCTTTGGTGGTGGAAGTGAGGCGCGATCGCCTTGAGGTCGGCGATCTTGATGTCGAGTACCTCGCCGCTGTCGCCCATGATTTGGCGTTCCCCTCCGTCGACAGCCCGGATGTCCCGCACCCAGCGTAAGGCCAGGGAAGGCACCTCAAGACTCACTACGCGCACTATGGGCCCGGCCCATCCGTATGTCCCCTTGCCGCTGCGCTGTCTGGCGGCTCCGGCAGAGCAGGCGCCGACTGCGCCCTCGTCTTGGCCGTTCGAATCCGGACGCCTCTTCTTGCTGCTGTCGAAGCAGAGCGGAAGGTGTTGAATGTGGCCCCATGGGCGAGAGCGGGCGGGCGGCGAGTTGGACGGCGGTGCTTGTCTGTCAGGGGCGGGCGGTGGCGGACGGGCGGGCCGGGACGGAGCGGTTCTCGGATCCGGTGGCGGTCCGGCTGCTGCGCGACGCGGAGCGCGCGTCCGTGGACGAGGTGCGCACGGGCACCCCGCCGAAGGCGTGGCGGGAGCGCACGGCGTACGAGAAGGTGCGGGCCTGCGGTGAGTTGCTCGTGCCGCGTACGGTCGCCATCGACGAGGCACTGCGCGCCCGCCCTACCAACCAGCTGGTGATCCTCGGCGCGGGCCTGGACACCCGTGCCTGGCGGCTGGCCGGACTCGCGCACACGGATGTGTGGGAGGTCGACCACCCCGCCTCCCAGCAGGACAAGCGCGCCCGCCTCGCCGAGGCCGCGCCCGAACCGCGGGCCGTCGCCCGTTCCGTGCGCTTCACCCCGGTCGACTTCGCCGTCGACGACCTCGGCGCGGCGCTGGACGCCGCCGGGCACGACCCCTCGGCGCCGACGAACTGGCTGTGGGAGGGCGTCGTCCCGTACCTCACCCGCGACGAGGTGCGCGCGACCGTGGCCGCGCTCGCCGCCCGTACGGCCCCTGGCAGCGCACTCGTCGTGAACTACCAGTCGCCTTCGGCGCGGGTGGCCGCCGGGCAGCTGCTGTCCCGGGTGCTCGGTGATTCCATCACCTCGGGCGAGCCGTGGCGCTCGCTCTGGAAGCCGCCGCAGCTGGCCGCGCTGCTCGCGGAGCACGGCCTGCGGGTGGTGTCCGACGGCGATCTCCTCACCGTCGCCCGGGACGTCGGCAGCCCGACGCGCGTGCGGACCTCACTCCGGTCGAGCCGCGTGGCCGTCGCGGAGCGTCCCTAATCCTCCAGGCGCGGAACCCAGTGGTCCACGATCCGGCGCAGACGCCGGCGGTGGTCGGCGATCCAGTCGTCCGGCGGGACGACGGGCACCCGCACGGTGACCATGGACCCGGACTCGTCCTCCACCACCGCCTCCGGGCAGCCGCGTTCCCCGTCGAGCTGGACGAAGAGGTACGGCCCCCGCTCCATCTCCATCCAGGCCACGTCGGTACCCGCGTCGAGGCGGTCCAGCGCGTCGCCCCAGTCGGTCAGCCGGGAAACCGTCAACGCGAGGCCGATCCGGCCGGACACGAAGGGCGTCCGGACGACGATCTCGGCGCGCAGCCCGGCCCTCCACCTGGGGTCGAGTCCCAGCACGTCGACCGTGACGCTGTTCCCCTCGTCGTCGGCGAGACGGATGAGCTGCGTCGGGGGACCGTCGTCCATGCCTGCCCTTTCGTCAGTGAGCCGTGAGCGATTTTCACCTGACCGGCAGGCGACTTGCACCCGCTTTAGCCGGGCGCATCCGCTCGCTCACGGCACTCAGGTGCCCACGACCCCGAGGTGGTGCTTGAGTTCCTCGGCGATGCGCGACCGATCACCGGTCGCGGGCATGCGCCAGTCCGTCTCGATCCCCTTCTCCACGGCCGGCTCCGAACTGAAGCGGATCAGGTCTGGTGCGGGGAGGAAGGCGTCACGGAGCCAGACGATGAAGACGGCGGCCTCATCGGCGGTGTTGTCGGCGAGGAGGACCGTGTCACGGCCCTCGTTGCTCGCATAGCCGGTGAACTCGATCCCCTCCTCCGTCATCGCCCAGAACGACAGCCGGAACTGGCGCCCCTGTCGCGCCTCATAACGCACCTCCGCAAAGGCAGCCTCCAGGGCTTCTCCGAAGGTGCTCAGATCGAGGTTCCACCCGCCGGGGTTCTTGGCGGGCGCGTACAGAAGGTAGGTCGTCTGGTATTCATCCAGGTCCACGGCCAGAAGTATCCTTCTTGTCGGAGATCACTGTGACCGGTCGGCGGCGGAACCGAGCAGAGCGAACCCGCATTCCGCCCACACCGTCTTGCACGGCACCGGGCCCAGACGCACGCCCCAGCGGTCGGCCAGTGTCCCGACCAGGAGGAGGCCGTAACCGGACTCGGCCGGGGCGGTGGTGGCCGTACGCACCGGAAGCGCCTCCGCGCGCGTGTCCGTGACCTCGATGCGCAGGACGCCCGGCTCGGGCACCACGAGGGCCAGGCGGAAGCTACGGCCCGGCACCCTGCCGTGCAGCACCGCGTTCGTGGCGAGTTCGGCCACGAGCAGCCGGGCCGGGTCCAACGGCACGCCCCAGGCCTCCAGTTACTCGGCCGCGAGAAGCCGCGCCAGGCGAGCGCCCCGACGCGTGGCCGAAAGCGGTACGGAGAACTGGTGCAGCGGCGCCGGCCCCCGCACGGTCTGCTGAGTTCACTGATTCACATCACGCAGAGTGTCCGAGCGTGCGTAACCTGTGAATGTCAGTGGCCCGTGCGACGCCTGCCTGTCCGCGCGTCGACAGGATCCGTCCGGGCTGTACGGCGTGACCGGGCACGGGCGGCCGCGGTTGGGCCACCGAGGGAGCGGCGGGAGGGCAGCAGACGTGAGCGACTGGGATGCCGAGCTGGAGGACGCGGAGGCCGGGGCGGTGATCCGCACGGTCGCCCGGCAGTTGAAGCTGTGGCGCGAGGCGGCGGGCCTCACCCAGCCCGAGTTCGGAGCCCTGATCGGGTACGGGGAGGAACTGGTCTCCTCCGTGGAGCGCAGACGGCGCATCCCCCGCCCCGAGTACCTGGACCTTCAGGTGTTGCCCCTGAGCCGCGAGGAGAACTCGGGACTCGACGGACCGTTCAGGTTGCTCAGCCTCAAGAACGGCACAACAGTCGGCCACACCGAAGTACTGCACATCAGTCGTGTGATCGCTGAACCCAAAGAGGTTCAAGTCCTGAACATCCAGTATGGAATCATCCGGGCACAGGCTCTCAGCCCACAGGAGTCGATGGCCCTCATCGAGAAAGTGCTTGGAGAGACATGAAGCTGGAGTGGATAAAGAGCAGCTACAGCACGTCCAGCGGCCCCGACTGCGTCGAGGTGGCCACCCCCGACGGCGACCGCATCCTCGTCCGCGACTCCAAGAACCCCACCGGTCCCCGTCTCGCCCTCACCCCCACCACCTGGGCGAGCTTCCTGCCGTACGCCGCCGATCACTGAGCGAACTAGCGCGGGCCTGAACGCACACGCGTGCAGGCCACGCCCGCTCGACGGGTCACAGGCCCCTGACGACCCGGGCCCGTCCTTGCGTACGGAAGCCCAGGGCATGCCGGTAGATCTCGGGCATCCGGTAGCGGCCGTCGGTGTCCTTGTCCAGCGCGCCCCATTCGACGAGGGCTTCGACATCGTCGGAACCCAGGTCGACGTCGGAGGCCTCGAAAGGCATCTTCACCGACTCCGAGAAGCCCGACATGCGCCGAAGAAGCGCTCCCAGCCGGGGATTCTCCTGGTTGATCTCCTCGATCTTGGCGCGGCTGCACGCCACCAGCGCCTTGCGCATCGCCGCGGGAGTCAGCACTCGGTCGGCCCAGCGGCCGTCACCCACGGAGGCCTTGGCAGCCTCGCACAGGAAACGCACTACGTCGCGCGCCTGGATCTGCTCCTTGAAGTCCGCGAGGGCCGCGGGAACCCACCGCTCGGTCCACGCCTCCCGCGAGTTGTCCGTCCCCAATTTCGCTCCCCACAAGGGCAGCAGAGCCCGGACGATCTCGTCGAAACCCATGTCCGCGATCGGCCGGGTGGGCTCGACGACCGCTCCCGCGTTCACCGCCACCCACAGGGACAACCGCAGCGCGTCCTCGGTGTCCCAACGCAGTTCGTAGGGCGAGTAGCGGTCGAGGAACTGTCCGAGGTTCTGCCGGATAGCCGTGCGGACCAAGTCCTGCCGTACGAAGACGACGAGGCCGAGTGAGCGGCTGCGCAGTCGGCGCAACCAGGCGGGAACCTCCATCAACAGCGCACGCAGAGCGATGCGTTTGGGCTCGGAGTCCAGTGACTCCAGCCAGTCTTCCAAGCCGTCGACGACGAAGAGGGTGGCATTCGACGCCTTGTTGATTCCGACGAGGAACGCCTCGGTGTCCTCCCCTTCGGCCGCGCCCGCCGCGCGGGCCAGGCATTCCAACCAGCGGTCGCGCCAGAAATCTGGGTCGTCTGCCCGCTCGTGGCGCAGACCAGCGTTGAGTTGTGTGCGGACCTCGTCCGCGGTGATGCCGATGCCGCCCGCTACCGCGTCACGCAACTGCTGGGGCGACGCGGCACCCTGTTCGGTGATATTGGCCGGGTCGAGTACGGGAACCACTCGCGCCGAGCGATGGACCCGCTGATCGTTCTCGGCGGCGAAGCGCTCCCACGTCTTCTGGGCGCACATCCGCGCGAAGGTGAACGTCTTGCCCGATCCCTTGGCGCCCACCACAACCGCCACAGGCAGATCGGTGCTGTGGTCGGCGATGAGCCGGCGGACCGGCTCGGTGGTGAGGAACTTGAGACCGAGGTCCATGCCTCGTTGCTCGGCGAAGACGAGGCGGCCCGCGCTGGACTCCAGGGCACGCCGACGGTCATCCAGTGTGTCGGGCTCCTCTTCCGGCGCGCCCGAGAACGCGATGCCGGGGGCGAACTCCTCCAACAAGTCGGGCAGACCACACCGTCGCACCACGTCCACCACAGCGTCCCAACTCTGCGGCAGGGCGAGCAGCTCCTCACGGAAGGGACTCAAGACCGGTGCGGTGAGGACCTGCTCGTCCACCGCGAGTTCGTCAGGGGAGGGAGTGCCCTCTCCCGCCGTCTCCGGTACGGCGAACGTCGTCGACAGAGCGGCGGACAGCCGCGCCCGCGCCTGCTCGGCATGGCCGTCGTGAACGTCCAGCCGGTACTGCGTGATGACGGCTCCCGGCGCGGGATCGATCCCCGCCACTGCCGGCGACTGCCCGCCCAACTGCCGAATCAGCGTTTCGGTGCCTTGGAGTGACTGGCTGCTGATCGTGGTGACGAACACCCTCATGACGCGAGGGTCGAGCAGGATCGGCGCCGCCAGTTCGGACGCGCCCGCACGGAGATCGAGGACGACCGTGTCTGCTCCGGCGGCCACGGCGAGTTCCGCGAGCGACTCGCTCAGGAAATACGGCGACCGGTCCTCGGTCAGCAGATCCGCCGGGGCGATCCGCGGCGGACCGAGCCGTGCCCGTCGGCTGGCGGGCAACACCGTCACGCATCCCGTACCCGGATACCGCGAGACCCGCTGGTTCGGCAGATAAGCGGCGGCGATCTCCACGGCCTGCTTCGCGTCGCCTTGCTGTGCCGAGTGCAGCAGGGCGAGGAGGTCCTCGTAGGCGATGTCGCAGCGGCCGTGTTGTGCCTGGTACATCCAGGTGATGCCGGGCGCCTCGAGGTCCGCGTCGACGAGGAGGACGTGCTGTCCCCGCGTGGCCAGATGATCGGCCAGGGCCACCGTGTGCAACGTGCGCCCCACCCCGCCCTTGAAGGAGTGGAAGGCGATCAGCTGTTTGCCGCCCGGAAACTCGGCACTCTGCGGACGCGGCAACGACTCGCCCAGTTCCCGAACGACACGCCGTTCATTGAGCCGTGGGCGCCGCATCACCTCTTCGCGCTGTCCCGCCTCGACCAACCGCACCTGAAGGGCGTCAGGAGCATGTGAGCTGGGCCGGTCCAGACCCAGTTCGAGGACGCCGTCGTGTTCCGTGGTGGAGCCCAGACCGAACAAGCCGTCCAGCCATTCCCGGACGTCGGTCTCCGTGGTCCCCGGCCGTACGGAAAGCTCCAGCCCGTCCCACCAGGCGTCGGCCTCCATCAGCCAGGCGGGCCACCCACCCGCGACCGCAGCCTGTGCCAGGTGGGCGTCCACGTCGACCCAGGTGAAGAGCCTCTCGGCCATAACGCTCAAGTTACCTTCCTGGCGTCGTTCAGCAGCGACTTCAGTGCTTCCAGCGCCGCTTTCTGATCATCCGCACGCAGCTCTGCACCATAACGCCACGCTTCGTGCAGTTCTCGGCACTCGATCCAGGTACCACCCCTGTGCCGTCGGCACCTCAGCGGGTCGGGCCCCGGACCGGGATTCTGCAAGTTCAGCGCCTTGGCCAAACGCCGCAAATCATGCGAGCGCAAGTCGCTTGGCAGACCCGCCGTGTCATTGCGGTTGAGGACACTGCGCAGCAGCTCCGCCTTCAATCCGCACTCGGCCGCGTAGAACAACAGCAGCCCACTCGTCGGAATCTCCCCCGCTTGTTCTGCGGCCTGTGCCTGCCCCGCCAGTCTGTCGCGGCTGCGACGCAGCTCGCTCACCCCCACCTCGACCATGCCGTCAGGGTACTGACTCCCGAAGTCGCTCAGGGAACGCTTCTGCCGACGGGCAGTCGGACCCCGGGAACGCCAAGCGTCCCGCACCCATTGCCATGGTGCGGGACGCAGGCGGTACGCGTTGGGTCAGGTCGTCGAACGACGCCTCCGCGCTCCCGGGCGCCGCTCGCTCGGGCGCGTCACCGGGTCGCCCGACTCCAGCGCCGCGTCGCGTCGCTTGGCGCCGAAGTCGGCCAGGGCCTCCGCCAGCTTGTGGACGGACGGTTCCGGGGCCATGACGTCGACTCGGAGGCCGTGCTCCTCCGCCGTCTTCGCCGTCGCCGGGCCGATGCAGGCGATCACCGTCACGTTGTGCGGCTTGCCCGCGATGCCGACCAGGTTGCGGACCGTGGAGGACGAGGTGAAGAGCACCGCGTCGAAGCCGCCGCCCTTGATCGCCTCGCGGGTCTCGGCCGGCGGAGGCGAGGCGCGCACGGTGCGGTAGGCCGTGACGTCGTCGACCTCCCAGCCCAGCTCGATCAGACCGGCCACCAGGGTCTCCGTGGCGATGTCGGCCCGCGGCAGGAAGACACGGTCGATCGGGTCGAAGACCGGGTCGTAGGGCGGCCAGTCCTCCAGGAGACCCGCCGCCGACTGCTCACCGCTCGGCACCAGGTCCGGCTTCACGCCGAAGGCGATCAGCGCGCGAGCCGTCTGCTCGCCCACCGCAGCCACCTTGATACCCGCAAAAGCCCGAGCGTCAAGGCCGTACTCCTCGAACTTCTCCCGGACGGCCTTCACCGCGTTGACCGACGTGAAGGCGATCCACTCGTAGCGGCCGGTGACCAGGCCCTTGACCGCGCGCTCCATCTGCTGGGGCGTGCGCGGCGGCTCCACGGCGATGGTGGGCACCTCGTGCGGCACCGCGCCGTAGGAGCGCAGCTGGTCGGAGAGCGAGGCCGCCTGCTCCTTCGTGCGCGGCACGAGCACCTTCCAGCCGAACAGCGGCTTGGACTCGAACCACGACAGCTGGTCGCGCCGGGCGGCGGCGGAACGCTCGCCGACCACGGCTATCACCGGCCGGCCGCCCTCCGGCGAGGGCAGCACCTTGGCCTGCTTCAGCGTCTGCGCGATGGTGCCGAGGGTGGCGGTCCAGGTGCGCTGGCGGGTCGTCGTACCGGCGACGGTGACGGTCAGCGGGGTGTCCGGCTTGCGGCCGGCCGAGACCAGCTCGCCCGCCGCGGCGGCCACCGCGTCCAGGGTCGTGGAGACGACCACCGTGCCGTCGGAGGCGCCGACCTCGGTCCAGCAGCGGTCGGAGGCGTTGCGGGCGTCCACGAAGCGCACGTCCGCGCCGTCGGCGTCCCGCAGCGGCACACCGGCGTACGCCGGCACACCCACCGCGGCCGCCACACCCGGGACCACCTCGAAGGGCACCCCGGCGGCGGCGCAGGCGAGCATCTCCTCGGCCGCGTCCGTGTCGAGTCCGGGGTCCCCGGACACCGCACGGACGACCCGCCTGCCGCCCCGTACGGCCTCCATGACAAGATGAGCGGCATCCCGGGCCGGAGACGGGGCAGCGGCGGTGGCTGACGTGCCGTCAACGACCGTGAGCTGCGGCGTGCCCGTGCCCGGCGGCGACGTGGAGAGGTTCCCGTCGGTGTGCACGACGGAGACGCCCTGCCGCGCGTGCGTCCGGATCACGTCGAGCACCTCGGGCTCGGCGATCAGGACGTCCGCGTTCGACAGTGCCTCCACGGCGCGCAGAGTCAGCAGTCCCGGATCCCCGGGTCCGGCACCGAGGAAGGTGACGTGCCCGTGTTCCGGACCGGCGGCAGGAAGGGCGGTGGGGCTCAATGTGCTCGCTCCCCCATCAGACCGGCCGCGCCCTGGGCGAGCATCTCGGTGGCGAGGTCGCTACCGAGTGCCAGCGCACCCTCGTGCGTCTGGGGCACGGGACCGGTGGTGGACAGCTGCACCATGCGGGTGCCGTCGGTGGTGCCGACGACGCCGCGCAGGCGCATTTCCTTGACAACCTGCCCGTCGCCCAACAGGTCGGCCAGCGCACCCACGGGTGCGCTGCAGCCGGCCTCCAGGGCGGCGAGCAGTGATCGTTCGGCGGTCACGGCGACCCGCGTGAACGGGTCGTCGAGCTCGCCGAGCGCCGCGATCAGGTCCGCGTTCTCCGCGGCGCACTCGATCGCCAGGGCCCCCTGGCCGGGGGCGGGCAGAACCGTGTCGACCGACAGGAAGTCGGTCACCTCTTCGATGCGGCCGAGCCGGTTGAGCCCGGCGGCGGCCAGTACGACCGCGTCCAGCTCGCCGTCGCGGACGTACCGGATGCGGGTGTCCACGTTGCCGCGGATCGGGACCGTCTCTATGTCCAGGCCGTGGGCGCGGGCGTACGCGTTCAGCTGCGCCATGCGGCGCGGGGAGCCGGTGCCTATGCGGGCGCCGCGCGGCAGGTCGGTGAACTTCAGGTCGTCGCGGGCGACGATCACGTCGCGCGGGTCCTCGCGCACCGGCAGGGCCGCGAGGACCAGCTCCGCGGGCTGCTCGGTGGGAAGGTCCTTGAGCGAGTGAACGGCGAAGTCGACCTCGCCGCGCGCCAGCGCCTCGCGCAGCGCCGCGACGAACACGCCGGTGCCGCCGATCTGCGCGAGGTGCTCGCGGGAGGTGTCGCCGTACGTGGTGATCTCGACCAGCTCGACGGGCCGCCCGGTCACCTTCCGGACGGCGTCCGCCACCTGCCCGGACTGGGCCATGGCGAGCTTGCTGCGCCGCGTCCCCAGTCGAAGTGCCTTGTCACTCATGCCGGTCGGTCCTTCGTTTCTGTGCTGTCCTCGGCCCGGGAGACGGAGGCGACCGTCTCGGGGTCGAGGTCGAAGAGGGTGCGCAGCGCGTCCGCGTACCCGGCGCCGCCGGGCTCGGCCGCGAGCTGCTTGACCCTCACGGTCGGCGCGTGCAGCAGCTTGTCCACGACGCGGTGCACGGCCTGGCGGATCTCGCCGCGCTGGCGTTCGTCCAGGTCGGGCAGGCGGCCGTGCAGCCGTGCGATCTCGGAGGCGACGACGTCGGCGGCCATGGTGCGCAGCGCGACCACGGTCGGCGTGATGTGCGCCGCCCGCATGGCCGCCCCGAAGGCCGCGACCTCGTCGGAGACGATACGCCGCACCTGGTCCACGTCGGCCGCCATCGGCGCGTCCGCAGAGGCCTCCGCGAGCGACTCGATGTCCACCAGGCGCACCCCGGCCAGCCGGTGCACGGCCGCGTCGATGTCGCGGGGCATGGCCAGGTCGAGGAGGAAGAAGAAGGGCGCCGGACGCTCGGCGACCGGCTCGGGACGGCGCCGCTCGGGGACCCGGCCCGCGGTCGCGGCGGTCGCGGCGAGCGCGGTGATCAGCTCGGCGTCCGTCTCGGGCGCACGACCGCCCGCCGGGCGCGTGCTGCCCCCGGCGGCCCAGGCCGCGTGCTGCTCCAGGGTGGCCGCGTCCATGCCGGCCACCGCGGCCTCGCCCAGCACGGAGAAGCCGGGCTGGGCGGCGGCCAGGTCCAGGGGGCAGTTCTCGTCGGCGGCCGGCTGCGGGGTTCCGGTCGGTACGGCCACCGGGGCGGCGTCGGCGACGGCCGGCTGCCCGGTGCGGCCCTCGACCGCCTGCGCGACCGTCTCCGCCGTGAGCACCAGACCCGTCGCCCCGGTACAGGAGACGACGACGTCGGCACGTGTCAGCTCGTCGCCCACGGCGTCCATCCGGACCGCGCGGGCGGTCACCGCGTTGTCGTCGGCCTCGTGCAGGATCTGCACGAGCCGCTCGGCGCGCTCGAAGGTCCGGTTGGCCACGGTGATCTCGGCGACCCCGGCCCGCGCGAGCGTGGCAGCGGCCAGCGAGGACATCGAACCGGCGCCGATCACCAGCGCCTTGCGGCCGGTCGCCCAGCTCCGGACGTCGCCGCCCGCGGCCAGCTGCTCCAGGCCGAAGGTGACCAGGGACTGGCCGGCGCGGTCGATGCCGGTCTCGGAGTGGGCGCGCTTGCCGACCCGCAGGGCCTGCTGGAACAGGTCGTTCAGCAGCTTGCCCGCGGTGTGCAGCTCCTGGGCGCGGGCCAGGGAGTCCTTGATCTGGCCGAGGATCTGCCCCTCGCCGACGACCATCGAGTCCAGACCGCAGGCCACCGAGAACATGTGGTGGACGGCCCGGTCCTCGTAGTGGACGTACAGGTAGGGGGTCAGTTCCTCCAGGCCGACGCCGCTGTGCTGGGCGAGCAGCGTGGACAGCTCGGCGACACCGGCGTGGAACTTGTCCACGTCGGCGTACAGCTCGATGCGGTTGCAGGTGGCGAGCACCGCGGCCTCGGTGGCGGGCTCGGCGGCGACCGTGTCGTGCAGCAGCTTGGTCTGCGCGTCCGCGTTCAGCGCCGCCCGCTCCAGCACGCTGACCGGGGCGCTGCGGTGGCTCAGTCCGACGACCAGGAGGCTCATGCCGGCATCACCGCGGGTACGTCCCCGTCGGGCCCCTGGTCGGCGGAGTCGTCGCGGGGGGTGACGGCGGCGGGCAGGGCGCCGTCGCCGGCGGCGGTCTCCTCGCCGGACTTGCGCTGCTCGTGGAAGGCGAGGATCTGGAGCTCGATCGACAGGTCGACCTTGCGCACGTCGACGCCGTCCGGCACGGACAGCACGGTCGGCGCGAAGTTCAGGATGGAGGTGACACCGGCGGCCACGAGCCGGTCGCAGACCTGCTGGGCGGCGCCGGCCGGGGTGGCGATCACGCCGATGGAGACCCCGTTGTCCTTGATGATCTTCTCGAGCTCGTCGGTGTGCTGCACGGGGATGCCGGCGACCGGCTTCCCGGTGAGCGCCGGGTCGGCGTCTATCAGCGCGGCGACCCGGAAACCGCGGGAGGCGAACCCGCCGTAGTTGGCGAGGGCGGCGCCGAGGTTGCCGATACCGACGATGACAACCGGCCAGTCCTGGGTGAGGCCGAGTTCGCGGGAGATCTGGTAGACGAGATACTCCACGTCGTAGCCGACACCGCGCGTTCCGTAGGAGCCCAGGTAAGAGAAGTCCTTGCGCAGCTTCGCGGAGTTGACCCCCGCCGCCGCGGCCAGCTCCTCGGAGGAGACCGTGGGTACCGAGCGCTCGGACAGCGCGGTCAGGGCTCGGAGGTACAGCGGAAGCCTGGCGACGGTGGCCTCGGGAATCCCTCGGCTGCGGGTCGCCGGTCGGTGTGTTCGGCCAGTTGCCACGGTGCTCCTGCGGGTAGAGCGGGGCTGCGGGCGGTCATACGTCCCCAGACCGCCCCGTCGAAAGCAGGCTATGTCTTTGTGAACGCGTGCACAAAGATGGTGTCCGATTTGCCCGGCAGAAGTGACCGGGGTCACGCATCTTTCACGCCGTTGGCGGGAACCAGTGGCCACCCACCGGCGTGCCTTCATTACTGGGGGCAAAACCGCCCACGCTCCTCACGAATCCCGCCCCCGAGACCAAACCGCCCATCGATCCTAAGCGAATTTCGGTCCAGTTGGACTACTCGGTCAGTGCCCGACGCAGCCGGTCCGCGTTCACGCGCCAGAAGGTGTGCTGTTCGCCGTCGATCAGTACGACGGGGATCTGTTCCCAGTACCGGTCGTACAGCGCCCGGTCCTCGGTGATGTCCTTCTGTTCCCAGGGCACCCCGAGTTCCCCGCAGACCTTCTCGATCACGGCCTGCGCGTCGTCGCACAGATGACAGCCCGGCTTGCGGACGAGAGTGACCAGCCGCTCACCGGGATCGGGCTTCTCGGTCTTGCGTCGGAAGAGTGGACTCATACCGGCCATTCTCGCGCGCCGCCCGCCACACGCCGGTTTAACCCTCGCCTCACCCAGAGTTCACGGCCTTCGAACCTCTCGGCTCCGGAAGCACCGGACGGACTGGCTATGCTCACGACATGGCCGCTCTCGGATGGCTCACTCCCCGTAGGCGCTCCGCCACGGCGCGGAGCGTGTTGGCAGGCGAGGCCTCGGCGGAGGCCGCCCGCAAGTCCTCCCAGGAGGCGGAGGAGGCCCGGCCGCAGGCGCCCCTGGCCCCGGAGGAACCGCAGTTCCCGGTGGTGGGCGACGACAAGGCCGCCGCGTTCTTCGACCTCGACAACACCGTGATGCAGGGTGCCGCGATCTTCCACTTCGGGCGGGGCCTGTACAAGCGGAAGTTCTTCGAGACCCGCGACCTGGCCCGGTTCGCCTGGCAGCAGGCCTGGTTCCGGCTGGCCGGTGTCGAGGACCCCGAGCACATGCAGGACGCCCGCGACTCGGCGCTCTCCATCGTCAAGGGCCATCGCGTCGCCGAACTCCAGACCATCGGCGAGGAGATCTACGACGAGTACATGGCCGACCGCATCTGGCCGGGCACCCGCGCCCTCGCCCAGGCCCACCTGGACGCGGGCCAGAAGGTGTGGCTCGTCACGGCGGCGCCGGTGGAGATCGCCACGGTGATCGCCCGCCGCCTCGGCCTCACCGGCGCGCTCGGCACGGTCGCGGAGTCGGTCGACGGCATCTACACCGGCCGACTGGTCGGCGAGCCGCTGCACGGCCCGGCGAAGGCGGAGGCGGTGCGCGCGCTGGCCATGGCGGAGGGGCTGGACCTCTCCCGCTGCGCCGCGTACAGCGACAGCCACAACGACATCCCGATGCTCTCCCTCGTGGGCCACCCCTACGCCATCAACCCGGACGCCAAGCTGCGCAAGCACGCCCGGGAGAAGGACTGGCGGCTGCGGGACTACCGCACCGGCCGCAAGGCGGCGAAGGTGGGCATCCCGGCCGCGGCGGGCGTCGGCGCGGTGGCCGGCGGCACGGCCGCGGCGATCGCCCTCAGCCGACGGCGTCGATAAATCCGCACCTCTCCGCGAGCAGCGCCGTCCTCCCAGGCCAGACCGGCCCCGGCGGCCGGAATTATGCCGCGGTCACTTCAACACGCACTGGACTTTGCCAAAAACGTCGCCCTTCGGTCACCAAGTGATCAGATTGCGGAACTTGGCAGGGCGCCAATCGGTAACAGATGCGACGCAATCGATGATTTGAGCAACTCGGTGTAGCAGGCCCTGCACGAAGCGTTATTCTCCTCAGACGCAAACCGGTACCCCTCCGTCGCTACGACGGGTGAACGGTTCCGCACTGCACGTGATGAAAGCTCTGCCTCTGGGAGTCCCGTGTACCCACACGTCGGGGTTGACGCCTCGGGCCTGGCTACGCTGCGCGCAACTGTCGCAACGGTCAAAGAGACGCTGCGCGGCCTCGTCCCCACCGCGCACGCCGTCCCCGCCTTCGCCACCGCCGCGCCCACGGGCCCGTGCTACGCACTGGCCGACGGCGGCGCCGCCGTCGGCAGACGAGGGCGGTCCGCCGGTGCCGGTTCCGCCGCCACCGCCCGCCGTCCGGCCGCCGACAGCGACAGCGCCCGGATGATGGACCTGGTCGAGCGCGCCCAGGCGGGGGAGGCCGAGGCCTTCGGCCGGCTGTACGACCAGTACAGCGACACGGTCTACCGGTACATCTACTACCGCGTCGGCGGCCGGGCGACCGCCGAGGACCTGACGAGCGAGACCTTTCTGCGCGCCCTGCGCCGGATCGGCACCTTCACCTGGCAGGGCCGCGACTTCGGCGCCTGGCTGGTGACGATCGCCCGCAACCTCGTCGCCGACCACTTCAAGTCCAGCCGCTTCCGGCTGGAGGTCACCACCGGCGAGATGCTCGACGCCAACGAGGTCGAGCGCTCCCCGGAGGACTCCGTCCTGGAGTCCCTGTCGAACGCCGCGCTCCTGGACGCCGTGCGGCGGCTCAACCCGCAGCAGCAGGAGTGCGTGACGCTCCGCTTCCTCCAGGGGCTGTCGGTCGCCGAGACCGCCCGGGTCATGGGCAAGAACGAGGGCGCCATCAAGACCCTCCAGTACCGCGCCGTCCGCACCCTCGCCCGGCTTCTGCCGGACGACGCCCGCTGACCACGGGCGACCGTCAACTCACCTTCTGTGAACGCGGGTTGCGTTTCCGGACCGATCATCCGGGGTCCGTAACCCAAGTGCCGCGCCAGTCGTTGTGCGGGATACAGGCTCCCTGTGGTCGCTCCCCGGCCGCCCCATCGCTCGATCGAGTGGAGAAGGCCGGGCTGTGCAACCCTCAGGACCCCCTGGGGAGTCGACCGTCATGACGAGAGGAGGTGCCGCCAGTGATCGCGAACGTATCGGCGCACCGGCGGGCGAACGCCTTCGCCCAGGCCCTGGAGGAGCAGTCCGACCGGGACACGGCGGCCGAGCAGTCCGCAGCACCGGCGGGTCCCCCGCCGGCCCCCGAGGACCCGACCGAGCAGGGCCGGCTGCTGGCCCTCGCGGAAGGCCTCGGCGCGCTGCCCAAGCCGCAGCTCGACCCCGAGGTCAAGGTCGTCCAACGCGCCCAGCTGGTGGCCGCGATGGAGGCCATGTTCCAGGAGGGGGCCGGGGCGGCGGACGTGTCCGTGCCGGGTCAGCGCCGGGCAAAGGGCGCGCATCGGGCGAGCCCGCTGGGCAAACTCCGGCCGCGGTCCAGGCTGACCAAGGGCCTCGCGGCCGGCGGGCTCAGCGTGGGCGTGGCCGCCGGGGCCTTCGGCGGGGTCGCCGCCGCGAGCTCCGACGCCCTGCCCGGCGACTCGCTGTACGGACTGAAACGCGGCATCGAGGACTTCAAGCTCAACTACCTGAGCGACGGCCAGGACCAGCGCGGCCAGACCTACCTCGACCAGGCCTCCACCCGGCTCGGCGAGGCCCGCCGGCTGATGGAGCGCGGCCGCGGCGGACACCTCGACCACGAGTCCATCGGCGAGATCCGCCGCACCCTGTCGGGGATGCAGCGCGACGTCACCGAGGGCCACCGGCTGCTGCACGCGGCCTATGAGGCCGACCCGGACTCGCTGGGCCCGATCCAGGCGCTGTCCACGTTCTCCCGGTCCCACCGCGAGGCCTGGAGCGCGCTCAGCGACAAGCTGCCGGTGCAGCTCGGGGACGTCAAAGAGCAGGTGTCGTCGGTCTTCGACGCCATAGACCAGGAGGTCGCCCCGCTCCAGTCCCTGCTGCCGCAGCAGCCCACCCAGGGCGGCGACGGCAAGCACCGGGGCTCGGGCTCGGCATCCACCGGCTCCACCGGCCGCCACCGGTCGGCGTCGCCCAGCGACACCCCCTCCGCCGGCCACTCCACCCCCGGCGGCCCCAGCGGCACGGCCACCGACAGCACCGGCGACGGCCTGCTGGGCGGCAGCACGGGCGGCCTGCTCGACCCGCCCAGGTCGGGCGGCGACAGCAGCACCCCGTCCACCACCAAGCCCCCGGCCACCGCCCCCGACGTCACCCTGCCCCCGCTCCTCCCGGGCCTGCTCCCGGGGCTGGGGATCGACAACGACGAGGCGAACTAGGGCAGTACGGCGGTGGGGGCGCCCCGAGCACCGGGCGCCCCCGCCGCCGTACGCCCCCGGCCGGAAGACCCGGGCGAAGAACTCGGCCGGAAGAAGACCATCGGCGCAAGACCGTCAGAAGAAGACCGACCTGCGCTGCACCAGCAGCTTGTACAGCGTGTGCTGGATCTGCTCCCGGACCTGGTCCGTGAGGTTGAACATCAGCATCGGGTCCTCGGCGGCCTCCGGCGGGTAGCCGTCCGTCGGGATCGGCTCGCCGAACTGGATCGTCCACTTCGTCGGCAGCGGCACCGCGCCCAGCGGCCCGAGCCAGGGAAACGTCGGCGTCAGCGGGAAGTACGGGAAACCCAGCAGCCGCGCCAGCGTCTTCGCGTTGCCGATCATCGGATAGATCTCCTCCGCACCGACGATCGAGCACGGGATGATCGGCACCCCCTGCCGCAGCGCCGTCGACACGAACCCGCCCCGCCCGAACCGCTGGAGCTTGTACCGCTCGCCGAAGGGCTTCCCGATGCCCTTGAACCCCTCCGGCATCACCCCCACCAGCTCGCCCTGCTCCAGCAGCCGTTCCGCGTCCTCCGCGCACGCCAGGGTGTGCCCGAGCTTGCGGGCCAGCTCGTTGACCACCGGCAGCACGAACACCAGGTCCGCCGCGAGCAGCCGCAGATGCCGGCCGGCCGGATGCCGGTCGTGCACCGCGACCTGCATCATCAGCCCGTCCAGCGGCAGCGTCCCGGAGTGGTTGGCGACGATCAGCGCCCCGCCCTTGTCCGGGATGTTCTCGATGCCCTTCACGTCGACCCGGAAGTATTTCTCGTACACCGGCCGCAGCAGCGACATCAGGACCTGGTCGGTCAGCTCCGCGTCGTACCCGAAGTCGTCGACCTCGTACTCCCCGGTCAGCCGGCGCCGCAGGAACGCCAGCCCGGCCGCCACCCGCTGCTCCAGCCCGCCGGACGCACCGGGCCCGGGCCGCTCCACCGGCTCCTCCGCCCGCTCCGGCCCCCGCCCCGGCAGCCGCTGCACCTCACCCAGCTCCCCCGCGCCGCCGCCGGACCCGGCTCGGCGCCCGCTCGCGCCCCGCCGCCGTCCCGGCCGCTGGGCACCACCGGCCCCGGAGCCCCGGGACCGGTCGTCGTCGAAGGGAATGACCTTGGCGTCCGCCATCGTTACCGCGCTCCTCGGTTGGCGCTAGTCGCCGCTATGGGCCGTGGGCCGGCCGCCGCCCGGCAGGGCCGCGGCGATCCGGTCGACCGCTCCCGCGACGGTCTCCGGCGGCAGCAGCCCGGCGCCCTGGCCCCGGGCGAAGTCCGCGAACGCCTCCGCCGTCGTGTACCGGGGCGTGAACCCCAGGGTCTCGCGCATCTGCACGGTGTCCACGACCCGCCCGTGGGTCAGCAGCCGGAACTGCTCCGGTGAGAAGTCCGTCATACCCAGCGTACGGACCAGTGAGCCGGCCCAGGTCACCGCGGGCAGCAGCAGCGGCACGGTGGGCCGCCCGAGCCTGCGCGAACACTGGGACAGCAGCAGCACCCCGTCCCCGGCGATGTTGAAGGTGCCGCTGTTGAGGGTGCCCCGGCGCGGCTCGTGCGCGGCGAGCCGCAGCACCTCCACCACGTCGTCCTCGTGCACGAACTGGAGCCGCGGGTCGTAGCCGAACACGGTCGGCAGCACCGGCAGCGCGAAGTACGAGGCGAGCGGGGTGTCGGCGGCCGGCCCGAGGATGTTGGCGAACCGCAGCACGCACACGGCCACGTCGGGCCGGCGCCGGGCGAACCCCCGCACGTACCCCTCGACCTCGACGGTGTCCTTCGCGAAGCCGCCGCTGGGCAGCGACTTGGCCGGGGTGGTCTCGGTGAACACGGCGGGATCGCGCGGAGCGGAGCCGTACACATTGGTGCTGGACTTGACCACCAGCCGCTGGACGGCCGGCGACTTCTGGCAGGCACCGAGCAGCTGCATGGTGCCGATGACGTTGGTCTCCTTGACCGTGGCCCGGTTGCCGCCGCCGAGCGCGGTGCCCGTCACATCGAGGTGGACGACGGTGTCGGCGGCCGTCTCGGCCAGCACCCTGGCTATGGCCGGCTTGCGGATGTCGGTCTGGATGAAGTCGGCCCCGCCCAGCTGGTGCGCGGGCGGCACCGCGTCCACCGCGATGACACGCTCGACCTCCGGGTCCCGCTGGATCCGCCGCACGAACCGGCCGCCCAGCTGCCGGGCCGCCCCGGTGACGAGCACGACCTTGCCCAAGATCAGCGCCTTCCTTCCCGCGTACCGAAGTTCCGCGTTCCCCGTGAAGGCCAACTTAGCGGGTCGGTGTTGCGCCGTGATGACGCCCGGGGCGGGAGAGGCGGAATTTCCCCGGCCGGGACGAACCGGACGAGCCGGACATGGCTGTGGCCCTCCGCCGTTGCCGGCGGAGGGCCACAGAACACGCTCTCGCGGAGCGCCGCAACCGGTTCCCGCGTGCGCGGGACCGGACTACTTCTTGTTGCGACGCTGAACGCGCGTGCGCTTGAGCAGCTTGCGGTGCTTCTTCTTGGCCATCCGCTTGCGCCGCTTCTTGATAACAGAGCCCACGACTACCCTCGCTCACTTCTCATCACTCGGTTGTTTGGGCGCCATGGGCCCACACGACCTACGAGGGGCTAGCCTACCCAACCGAGCGCCGAGGTCGTAATCGAGGGTCGCCGGGATCCCCCGGAGGGGGTCGTCAGCCCGTCTCCACCCCCACATAGCTGTCGCGGAGGTACTCGTGGACCGCTTGTTCGGGGACGCGGAAGGACCGCCCCACCCGGATCGCGGGCAGATGACCGCTGTGCACCAGGCGGTACACGGTCATCTTCGACACTCGCATCACCGTGGCGACCTCCGCCACGGTAAGGAACTGAACCTCGTTCAGAGGCCTCTCGCCAGCTGCAGCCATGACACACCTGCACCTTCCGCACTCGACGGCCACCGGCTTCCCCTTCCGGTGACTCTTCGTCGTTGCGTGCTCACTCCCCAGACTAGGGGCGGGTGATACGAGTGGGGAAGAGGTGCACCCATCGGCGGCCTACTGTGACAGACACGCGCGTTTGAGTACGTAGCGGGTGAGCGGCCGGTAGTGACTAGACCGCGCTCCGTCGTCCAGGGGTACGACGACGGAGACGGCGCCCTCCGCCTGGCCGACGAACGGTGCGGGGTCGTCGGTGTCGGCCAGACCGATCGCCTCGAACCCCAGCTGACCTGCGCCGCAGACCCAGCCGTGGTCGCCGACGACCAGCTCGGGCAGGGGGCCGGGGCCGGCCGTGGCGGCCTCCAGGGCGGCCCGGACGGGCAGGGGTGAATGGCAGTGCGCGCCAGGCTCACAACCGGGGCGCCCGACCTCGGTTTCCCGCACCAACGCGACGCGTCGTACGTAGTCGATGCGGTGCGTGCGTAGGCCGAACCGGGTCAATATGTCGACACAGCGACCCTGCGCGGGGGTGAGGACCTCACATCCCGCCGCCGAGAGGGCGTCCGCGAGTGCGGCGTAGAAACCGAGCAGCGGGCGGGGGTGGCCGGTGCCGAGGAGCACGGGCGCGCCACGCTGTGCCACCGCGGCCAGCCGCCCCGCGAAGGCGTCCAGCGCGGCGAGGGTCCGCCGGGGGTCGATCACATCCGGTCCTGAAGTATGCCGGGGATCGGCCGAAACCCCACACCTCTCGGCCATCAACGCGAGCAGTTCCGGCTCTCCCCAACTCCCTTGCGGATCGATTCCGATCAGCACGCGGGGGTCCCGGGCCGCGAACAACCGGTAGCTCCTCAGGCTGCGCTCCCGGGAGGTGCCCACGACCCCGGCCAGCCCGGCGGCCGGCAGATACCTCAACACGGGTGCGATGGTGGCCCATCGACCGGCGCGGCAAGGGAAACACCGGCCCGAAACGGCACGTTCGGCCTAACGGGCTCCCGCCTCCCCGCCGTGCCGGGCGGCCGGGCGCGGCCCTTACGGCAGCAGGCCGCGCAGGGGGAACGCCGACCGGCGTGTCGCCAGGATCGCCTGGTCCAGCCGGTCCGCCGGGTCGTAGCCGTCCTCCCAGGACGACCAGGACACCGGCCAGCGGCCGTCCGTCATCCGCATCGGGGCCAGCTCGCGCGTCCGGGCGTACACCTCCTGGCGCCAGCCCTCGGGGATCACCGTCTCCGGCGCCACCGGCTTCCCCGCGGCGATGCCCACGAGGTGCGTCCAGGACCGGGGCACGACGTCCACCACGGCGTACCCGCCGCCCCCGAGCGCGATCCACTTCCCGTCGGCGTACTCGTGCGCCAGCTCGTGGCAGGCCGTCTGCACGGCCCGCTGCGCGTCCAGGGAGACGGCGAGGTGCGCCAGCGGGTCCTCGAAGTGCGTGTCGGCACCGTGCTGCGAGACCAGCACCTGCGGCCGGAACTCCGCGAGCAGCTCCGGCACCACCGCGTGGAACGCCCGTACCCACCCCGCGTCGCCCGTGCCGGCCGGCAGCGGCAGGTTCACCGCCGCCCCCTCCCCGGCGCCCGCGCCCGTCTCCTGCGGCCATCCGGACTGCGGGAACAGGGTCCGCGGGTGTTCGTGCACGGAGATCGTCAGCACCCGGGGGTCCTCCCAGAACGCGGCCTGCACCCCGTCCCCGTGGTGCACGTCCACGTCCACGTAGGCGACCCGTTCGGCCCCCAGTTCCAGCAGCCGCGCGATCGCGAGGGCCGCGTCGTTGTACACGCAGAACCCGGACGCGCCGCCCGGCATCGCGTGGTGCAGCCCGCCCGTGAAGTTCACCGCGTGCGGCGCGTCCCCCCGCCACACCGCCTCGGCCGCCGCCACCGACTGCCCGGCGATCAGCGCGGACACCTCGTGCATCCCGGCGAACGCGGGGTCGTCCAGCGTCCCGAGCCCGTACGAACCGTCCGCCCCGGCCGGATCGGCCGACGCGGCCTTCACCGCGTCGATGTAGTCCTCCCGGTGGACCAGCCGCAGCGTCGACTCCCCGGCCGGCTTGGCCGCGACGATCTCCAGCTCCCGGTCGAGCCCCAGGGCACCGACCAGTCTCCGGGTCAGTGCCAGCCGGACCGGGTCCATCGGATGACCCGGGCCGAAGTCATAGCCCGTTACTGCCTCGTCCCACATCAGCTGTGCGCGGCCGCTCATGCCCGCCACCGTATCGGTCCTGTTGAGTCGCGAACGACCTGGCGTACACGAGCGTCACCAGCACCAACACCATCGGCAGCAGCATCGCCCCCCGATAGCTCCAGGCGTCGCCCACCGCCCCCACCAACGGCGAACCGACCAGGAAACCCACGTAATTGAAGATGTTCAGCCGCGCCACGGCCGCGTCCGACGCCCCGGGGAACAGCCGTCCCGCCGCCGCGAAGGTCTGCGGCACCAGCACGCACAGCCCCAGGCCCAGCAGCGTGAACCCGAGCATCCCCGCCCATGCCCCGGGCGCCGACGCCACCACCGCGAACCCGCCGGCCGCCACCAGTGCCCCGAGCCGTACGACGGCCACGGCCCCGAACCGCCGCACCCCGAAGTCCCCCAGCGTCCGCCCGGCCAGCGTGGTCACCATGTACACGTTGTACGGCACGGTCGCCAGCTGCTCCGAGCTGCCCAGCACGTCCTTCAGGTACTTCGCGCTCCAGTTGGAGACCGTCGAGTCCCCGATGTAGGCGAAGGTCATCACCAGGCACAGCGGCAGCAGCAGCCGGAAGACCACTCCCCCGCCGCCGCTCCCCTGCGCCACCGGAGCCGGGTCCCCGTCGACGTAACCCCGGCTGCCCACCAGGGTCGCGGGTAGCAGCACCGCGACCACCGGCAGATACGACACCCACAGCGCCAGCTGCCAGTGCGCCCCGGCCCAGGCCAGCGACGCCCCGACGATTCCGCCCAGGCTGTAGGCCGCGTGGAAGCTGAGCATGATGCTGCGCCCGTACGCCCGTTGCAGACTGACCCCGAGCATGTTCATGGAGGCGTCCAGCACGCCCACGGCCAGCCCGAACACCCCCAGCGCCACCGCCACCGCGGCCAGCTGTCCCCGGCCGCCCGCTCCGGTGCCCAGCAGGGCCAGCAGCACCACCGGCTGGGACCAGCGCAGCAGCCGGCTGGGCCGGACCCGCTTCACCAGCTGCTCGGTGGCGACGCTGCCGGCCCCGGCCAGGATCGGCACCGCGGCCAGGAAGACCGGCAGCAGCGCGTCGGAGATGCCGTACCGGGCCTGGATGGCGGGGATCCGCGTCACCAGCAGGGCGAACGCGGCGCCCTGGGCGAAGAAGCCGAACGCCAGCGAGGCCCTGCCGCGCCGCAGCACATCAGTCATGGCGGCGAGCGTAGGGCCCCGGACTACCTGTGGGTAGATATCGCCAAAGGTGAATCTCCTTCAGCTTCAGGGGTGTTCAGGGACTCGGCCGTCTCGGCGGCCAGCAGCTTCTCCATCGGCTCGGCGGCCCGCGCCCCGCTGACCACGAAGGCGATCACCATCGCGGCGACCAGGAAGACGGTGCCGAGCCAGACCATCGTGTCCACGGGCACGGTGTACGCGCCCACGACCCGCGCCACGCACTCCGTGAGCAGCGCCAGGCCCCAGACGGCGGAGAAGGTCCTCTCGTGCTTCCGGAAGGCCGCCGAGCGGGCCGAGGCCCCGGTGACGAGCCGCTGCCAGGCGGCCTCCTTCGCCGGGTCCCCCTTCACCAGGAAGGGCCGCACGGCGGTGCTCATCATCGGCCGCCCGAGCCGGACGGAGATCAGGATCCCGATGCCGATGGTGCTGCTGACCGCGCCGTCCTTGGCGAGCATCAGCCGTGGGTCGCCGGAGAGGTAACCGGCCAGCAGGGAGACGACGTTGACGGCCAGGATGAGCCCGGCCAGCGCGTTGGTGCGGCGCTCGCGCACCAGGCTCCACAGGGTCCGCGCCGCCGGCACCACGCTGCTCCAGGCGAGCGCCGCGAAGGTGCTCGCGCCGAAGGCGTCCTTGAGGAGGTAGTAGGCCCCGAGGGGCACCGCCACGTCCACGATCAGCGGCCGGAAGTTGTCCAGCACGCTCGGGTTCCGCTTCTGCTGCCCGCCTCGGCCCTTGGCCCCCGTGTCCTTCGTCATGCCCCCAAGCTTCGCGGCGGGCGGGGGTGGGCCGGTAGGAACGATCGTCCGGACGTCGGCATGACAGATGTCAGGCGCCGGCCGATGGCGCGGGTCATATCAGCAGGTCGGTCAACTCGCTCATGCGGGCGAACAGTTGGGTCGCGCCGGTGAGCCGCTCGGCGGGCGTCATCGCGGTGAATCCGTACACGTCCATCCCGGCCGCCACGGCCGCCTGGACGCCCAGCGGGGAGTCCTCCACGACGGCGCAGCGCTCCGGGGCGACGCCCATCCGCTCGGCCGTGTACAGGAAGAGGTCGGGCGCGGGCTTGCCGCGGCCGACGTCCTGCGAGCTGAAGACGCGGTCCTCCTGGAACCAGCGGTCGAGCCCGGCGGTGCGGTGCCCCACCCTGATCTTCTGGTGGCTGCCGGAGGAGGCCACGCAGTACGGCACCCCGTCCGCGGTCAGCTTCTCCAGTACGTCCACCGCGCCGGGCACGGGCCGCAGCTCGCGCTCGAAGGAAGCGAAGATGCGGGCGTGCAGGACATCGTCGAAGTCGTCGGGGAGCCGGCGTCCGGTGCGTTCCAGGACCAGGTCGTGGACGCGGTGCATGGCCGACCCCATGTAGTCCCGCAGGGAGTCCTCGTACGACGTCGGGACGCCCAGCTCGGTCAGGTAGGCGGCCAGATGGCGATTGGAGATCGGCTCACTGTCGACCAGGACGCCGTCGTTGTCGAAGATGATGAGGTCGTAGCGCATACGCCAACCCTAATTGCCCTGAAACGCGGAAAACCCCCGCACCAACGGTGCGGGGGTTCCCCTCAAAAATTGTTCGGCGGCGTCCTACTCTCCCACAGGGTCCCCCCTGCAGTACCATCGGCGCTGTGAGGCTTAGCTTCCGGGTTCGGAATGTAACCGGGCGTTTCCCTCACGCTATAACCACCGAAACACTATGAAACTGACAACCAGCACAATGGTTGTTCGTGGTTTCAGAACCAACACAGTGGACGCGAGCAACTGAGGACAAGCCCTCGGCCTATTAGTACCGGTCACCTCCACCAGTTACCTGGCTTCCAGATCCGGCCTATCAACCCAGTCGTCTACTGGGAGCCTTACCCCATCAAGTGGGTGGGAGTCCTCATCTCGAAGCAGGCTTCCCGCTTAGATGCTTTCAGCGGTTATCCCTCCCGAACGTAGCCAACCAGCCATGCCCTTGGCAGAACAACTGGCACACCAGAGGTTCGTCCGTCCCGGTCCTCTCGTACTAGGGACAGCCCTTCTCAAGACTCCTACGCGCACAGCGGATAGGGACCGAACTGTCTCACGACGTTCTAAACCCAGCTCGCGTACCGCTTTAATGGGCGAACAGCCCAACCCTTGGGACCGACTCCAGCCCCAGGATGCGACGAGCCGACATCGAGGTGCCAAACCATCCCGTCGATATGGACTCTTGGGGAAGATCAGCCTGTTATCCCCGGGGTACCTTTTATCCGTTGAGCGACGGCGCTTCCACAAGCCACCGCCGGATCACTAGTCCCGACTTTCGTCCCTGCTCGACCCGTCGGTCTCACAGTCAAGCTCCCTTGTGCACTTACACTCAACACCTGATTGCCAACCAGGCTGAGGGAACCTTTGGGCGCCTCCGTTACTCTTTAGGAGGCAACCGCCCCAGTTAAACTACCCATCAGACACTGTCCCTGATCCGGATCACGGACCCAGGTTAGACATCCAGCACGACCAGACTGGTATTTCAACGACGACTCCACAACCACTGGCGTGGCCGCTTCAAAGTCTCCCAGCTATCCTACACAAGCCGAACCGAACACCAATATCAAACTGTAGTAAAGGTCCCGGGGTCTTTCCGTCCTGCTGCGCGAAACGAGCATCTTTACTCGTAGTGCAATTTCACCGGGCCTATGGTTGAGACAGTCGAGAAGTCGTTACGCCATTCGTGCAGGTCGGAACTTACCCGACAAGGAATTTCGCTACCTTAGGATGGTTATAGTTACCACCGCCGTTTACTGGCGCTTAAGTTCTCAGCTTCGCCCCACCGAAGTGAAGCTAACCGGTCCCCTTAACGTTCCAGCACCGGGCAGGCGTCAGTCCGTATACATCGCCTTACGGCTTCGCACGGACCTGTGTTTTTAGTAAACAGTCGCTTCTCGCTGGTCTCTGCGGCCACCCCCAGCTCAGACCGTAAAGATCATCACCAGGTGTGGCCCCCCTTCTCCCGAAGTTACGGGGGCATTTTGCCGAGTTCCTTAACCATAGTTCACCCGAACGCCTCGGTATTCTCTACCTGACCACCTGAGTCGGTTTAGGGTACGGGCCGCCATGAAACTCGCTAGAGGCTTTTCTCGACAGCATAGGATCATCCACTTCACCACAATCGGCTCGGCATCAGGTCTCAGCCGTATGCAAGGCGGATTTACCTACCTTGCGGCCTACACCCTTACCCCGGGACAACCACCGCCCGGGATGGACTACCTTCCTGCGTCACCCCATCACTCACCTACTAACCGCTTGGTTCAGCGGCTCCACCACTCCCCTTCGCCCGAAGGCTCCAGGGCGGCTTCACGGCCTTAGCATCACGATGCTCGATGTTTGACGCTTCACAGCGGGTACCGGAATATCAACCGGTTATCCATCGACTACGCCTGTCGGCCTCGCCTTAGGTCCCGACTTACCCTGGGCAGATCAGCTTGACCCAGGAACCCTTAGTCAATCGGCGCACACGTTTCTCACGTGTGAATCGCTACTCATGCCTGCATTCTCACTCGTCAACCGTCCACAACTACCTTCCGGTGCTGCTTCACCCGGCAGACGACGCTCCCCTACCCATCACAACACCCGTTAGGGCTATATGCTGCAATGACACGACTTCGGCGGTACGCTTGAGCCCCGCTACATTGTCGGCGCGGAATCACTAGACCAGTGAGCTATTACGCACTCTTTCAAGGGTGGCTGCTTCTAAGCCAACCTCCTGGTTGTCTGTGCGACTCCACATCCTTTCCCACTTAGCGTACGCTTAGGGGCCTTAGTCGATGCTCTGGGCTGTTTCCCTCTCGACCATGGAGCTTATCCCCCACAGTCTCACTGCCGCGCTCTCACTTACCGGCATTCGGAGTTTGGCTAAGGTCAGTAACCCGGTAGGGCCCATCGCCTATCCAGTGCTCTACCTCCGGCAAGAAACACACGACGCTGCACCTAAATGCATTTCGGGGAGAACCAGCTATCACGGAGTTTGATTGGCCTTTCACCCCTAACCACAGGTCATCCCCCAGGTTTTCAACCCTGGTGGGTTCGGTCCTCCACGAAGTCTTACCTCCGCTTCAACCTGCCCATGGCTAGATCACTCCGCTTCGGGTCTTGAGCGTGCTACTAAAATCGCCCTATTCGGACTCGCTTTCGCTACGGCTTCCCCACACGGGTTAACCTCGCAACACACCGCAAACTCGCAGGCTCATTCTTCAAAAGGCACGCAGTCACGAGGCAGGAACAAGTTCCTACCCGACGCTCCCACGGCTTGTAGGCACACGGTTTCAGGTACTATTTCACTCCCCTCCCGGGGTACTTTTCACCATTCCCTCACGGTACTATCCGCTATCGGTCACCAGGGAATATTTAGGCTTAGCGGGTGGTCCCGCCAGATTCACACGGGATTTCTCGGGCCCCGTGCTACTTGGGTGTCTCTCAAGCAAGCCGCTGACATTTCGACTACGGGGGTCTTACCCTCTACGCCGGACCTTTCGCATGTCCTTCGTCTACATCAACGGTTTCTGACTCGCCCTACGGCCGGCAGACCGTAGAAGAGAGATCCCACAACCCCGCACACGCAACCCCTGCCGGGTCTCACACGCATACGGTTTGGCCTCATCCGGTTTCGCTCGCCACTACTCCCGGAATCACGGTTGTTTTCTCTTCCTGAGGGTACTGAGATGTTTCACTTCCCCTCGTTCCCTCCACACTGCCTATGTGTTCAGCAGCGGGTGACAGCCCATGACGACTGCCGGGTTTCCCCATTCGGAAACCCCCGGATCAAAGCCTGGTTGACGACTCCCCGGGGACTATCGCGGCCTCCCACGTCCTTCATCGGTTCCTGGTGCCAAGGCATCCACCGTGCGCCCTTAAAAACTTGGCCACAGATGCTCGCGTCCACTGTGCAGTTCTCAAACAACGACCAGCCACCCATCACCCCGAACCCAAAGGTCCGAGTGCACTGGGGCCGGCGACTGAGGAGAAGTTCATTCCCTCAGACACCCAACAGCGTGCCCGACCAGAACCGTCCGAAGATCATGCGTTCCACGCCCCGAAGAGCAGTACTAGCAGCCTCCGACCTGATATACCGGCCGAGTAGTCAACGTTCCACCCATGAGCAACCAGCATCAGACATTCGCTGATGTACTGGCCTCTGACCAGGCAAGCCCGGTAAGAAGTGCTCCTTAGAAAGGAGGTGATCCAGCCGCACCTTCCGGTACGGCTACCTTGTTACGACTTCGTCCCAATCGCCAGTCCCACCTTCGACAGCTCCCTCCCACAAGGGGTTGGGCCACCGGCTTCGGGTGTTACCGACTTTCGTGACGTGACGGGCGGTGTGTACAAGGCCCGGGAACGTATTCACCGCAGCAATGCTGATCTGCGATTACTAGCGACTCCGACTTCATGGGGTCGAGTTGCAGACCCCAATCCGAACTGAGACCGGCTTTTTGAGATTCGCTCCACCTCACGGTATCGCAGCTCATTGTACCGGCCATTGTAGCACGTGTGCAGCCCAAGACATAAGGGGCATGATGACTTGACGTCGTCCCCACCTTCCTCCGAGTTGACCCCGGCGGTCTCCCGTGAGTCCCCAGCACCACAAGGGCCTGCTGGCAACACGGGACAAGGGTTGCGCTCGTTGCGGGACTTAACCCAACATCTCACGACACGAGCTGACGACAGCCATGCACCACCTGTACACCGACCACAAGGGGGGCACTATCTCTAATGCTTTCCGGTGTATGTCAAGCCTTGGTAAGGTTCTTCGCGTTGCGTCGAATTAAGCCACATGCTCCGCCGCTTGTGCGGGCCCCCGTCAATTCCTTTGAGTTTTAGCCTTGCGGCCGTACTCCCCAGGCGGGGCACTTAATGCGTTAGCTGCGGCACGGACAACGTGGAATGTTGCCCACACCTAGTGCCCACCGTTTACGGCGTGGACTACCAGGGTATCTAATCCTGTTCGCTCCCCACGCTTTCGCTCCTCAGCGTCAGTATCGGCCCAGAGATCCGCCTTCGCCACCGGTGTTCCTCCTGATATCTGCGCATTTCACCGCTACACCAGGAATTCCGATCTCCCCTACCGAACTCTAGCCTGCCCGTATCGACTGCAGACCCGGGGTTAAGCCCCGGGCTTTCACAACCGACGTGACAAGCCGCCTACGAGCTCTTTACGCCCAATAATTCCGGACAACGCTTGCGCCCTACGTATTACCGCGGCTGCTGGCACGTAGTTAGCCGGCGCTTCTTCTGCAGGTACCGTCACTTTCGCTTCTTCCCTGCTGAAAGAGGTTTACAACCCGAAGGCCGTCATCCCTCACGCGGCGTCGCTGCATCAGGCTTTCGCCCATTGTGCAATATTCCCCACTGCTGCCTCCCGTAGGAGTCTGGGCCGTGTCTCAGTCCCAGTGTGGCCGGTCGCCCTCTCAGGCCGGCTACCCGTCGTCGCCTTGGTGAGCCATTACCTCACCAACAAGCTGATAGGCCGCGGGCTCATCCTGCACCGCCGGAGCTTTACACCATCAAGGATGCCCAAGATGGTCATATCCGGTATTAGACCCCGTTTCCAGGGCTTGTCCCAGAGTGCAGGGCAGATTGCCCACGTGTTACTCACCCGTTCGCCACTAATCCACCCCGAAGGGCTTCATCGTTCGACTTGCATGTGTTAAGCACGCCGCCAGCGTTCGTCCTGAGCCAGGATCAAACTCTCCGTGAATGTTTACCGGTAATCCGGTGACACACACGGGAGCGGAACGACCGGAGGAATAGTCCGATCGTTCACAGCGTCCTCGCTGTGTTTTTTCAAAGGAACCTCGACCATCGGTGATCCGATGGACGGGGTATCAACATATCTGGCGTTGACTTTTGGCACGCTGTTGAGTTCTCAAGGAACGGTCGCTTCCTTTGTACTCACCCTCTCGGGCTTTCCTCCGGGCGCCTCCCTTCGGTGTTTCCGACTCTATCAGATCTTTTCTCGATCCGATTTCCTCGGTGCTTTCCAGGTTCCCGCTTCCGCGTTTCCCTTTCCGGCGGTTCCGACTCTATCAGATCCTTTCGGTGTCTGACTCCCAGTCAGGGGGGTTTGTCTTCCCGGCCGCTGGGCCGTTCCGACGAGTGAGACTTTAGCGGATTCCCGGCTCCCGAGCTAATCGGGGCCTGCGCCCTTTCGAACGCGGATTCCTCATTTCGCAAATACGCACGCCAAAGCATTCGACACCGAGGTGTCGAGAATGGGTGGTGCTCACGGAATGGCTGTCCGGGGACCGACCGGAGTCGGCGCTCACGTCGGACAACTCGGAGTACCTTACGGACCGCTCCGAGGTGTGTCAACTCTGGGCCGGCCCCCGTTCCCGGGTCAGTCCTTCTTGCCGGAGGCCAGCTCGCGGCTGCGGTCGCGGGCGGCCTCCAGAGCGGCGATGAGGGCCGCGCGGACACCGTGGTTCTCCAGCTCGCGGATGGCGTTGATCGTCGTACCGGCCGGAGAGGTGACGTTCTCGCGGAGCTTGACCGGGTGCTCGCCGCTGTCGCGGAGCATCACGGCGGCGCCGATCGCGGACTGGACGATGAGTTCGTGGGCCTTGTCGCGGGGCAGGCCGAGCAGGATGCCGGCGTCGGTCATGGCCTCGACCAGATAGAAGAAGTACGCCGGTCCCGAACCGGACAGGGCGGTGCAGGCGTCCTGCTGGCTCTCCGGGACGCGCAGGGTCTTGCCGACGGCGCCGAAGATGTTCTCCGCGGTGGCCAGGTGGTCCGGGGTGGCGTGGGTGCCGGCGGAGATGACGGACATGGCCTCGTCGACGAGGGCGGGGGTGTTGGTCATGACGCGGACGACCGGGGTGCCCTGGGCGAGGCGCTCCTCGAAGAACGCGGTCGGGATGCCGGCGGCGCCGCTGATGACCAGGCGGTCGGCGGGGATGTGCGGGGCCAGCTCGTCCAGAAGGGTGCCCATGTCCTGCGGCTTGACCGTGAGGATCAGGGTGTCGGCGGTCTTGGCGGCCTCGGTGTTGCCGACCGGGGTGACGCCGTAGCGGGCGCGGAGTTCTTCGGCGCGTTCGGGACGGCGGGCGGTGACCAGGAGGTCGGCGGGGGCCCAGCCGGCCCGGATCATCCCGCTGAGCAGGGCTTCGCCGATCTTCCCGGTGCCGAGTACTGCGACTTTCTGGCTCATGCGGTTCAGTCTGGCACCGGTGCTCCGGGCGGCGGGGTGGTTGTCCGGTGGGCGGAACGGCGCGCCCCGCAGGCCGTCAGCCCTTCCTGGCCACCAGCAGGAGCACGTCGTACGTCTCCTCCACGACGCCGTCCGGGAAGACCTCCAGGAGGTGGCCACGCTCCTCGTCGAGGAAGGCGGTGCGCCGGGGCTCGTCCAGGACCAGGAGAAGCGAGTGGCTGCCGATGTTGGCCAGGTGGGTGTCGAGGGTGACCCGGCGGCTCCAGCGGATCTTGTGGCGGGTGAAGTCGAGGCGGCCGCTCGGGTCCGCGAGGTCCAGCCGCTCGCCGGCCTTCGCGTACCGCTCGGCCGGGTCGAAGCCGAAGAAGCGGCCCTCGCGCTCCGCCGCCCGCGCGATCCACTCGATGTCGAAGGCGTCCGTGTTCCACCACAGCGCCAGCGCGCCGCCCGGTCGCAGCACCCGCAGCGCCTCCGGCACCGAGCGGGCCGTGTCGGTCCAGTGCCAGGCCTGGGCGTAGGTGAGGAAGTCGGTCGTGGCGTCGGCGAGGGGAAGGGCGTTGCCGTTGGCCCGCAGCAGCGGGATGTCCGGGTTGCCCCGGCGGAACTCCGCGGCCATGCCCTCGCCGGGCTCGATCGCGAGGACGTCCGCGCCGCGCGCGTGCAGCAGGGCGGTGGCGATGCCGGTGCCCGCGCCGACGTCCGCCACCCGCGCCCCGGACAGGGACCGCCCGGCCGTCTCCTCGATGGTGTCGAAGAGGGCGGGCGGGTAGGAGGGACGGCTGGCCGCGTACTGGGCGGCGGCCGCGTTGAAGGAGTGGGCGCGTGCGGAGCGCTCGGCGGCGGGCGGCTGCGTGGTCGTCATCCCCCCATGGTGACCGGCGGCCGGTGCCGGCGACAGCGGCTTTCGGCCCGCCGGGTCAGCGGCGGCGCTTCTTCTTCGCCGGGTTGCCCGAGCGGCGGGTGGTGCGTGCGGCGTGCTCCGCGCGGGCCGTCTCGTACTCCTCGCGGTGCAGTCGCTCGCCGGGGGCCTCGGTGAGGGAGCGCAGGAAGTAGGCGAGCAGGATGCCGACGAAGCCGATGGCGAGCAGGCCGCGCAGGGAGGACTGGCGCTGGGGGTCGGGGCGCTTGCCGAAGCCGCCCCAGGTGTTGCCGAAGGCGAGCGCGGTGCAGATCGTGAACATGGCGACGATCAGCACGGTCACGAAGGTGCCGGTGCCGGCGATCTCGATGCCCTGGAAGGCGAAGCGCAGCACCAGGCAGGAGACGACCGCCGCGGCGAGGGAGCCGACGGCGACCCCGGCGCGGCGCAGCGCGTAGCCGTCGTCGTGGTGCACCCAGGACGTGCCGAAGAAGCGCAGGGGTTCGGGGCGAGGGCCGCCCGCGGGGCCCTCCGGGGTGCCCGGGGTGCCGGTTTCGTCGCTCACGGGACGATTATGGCGCCGGGCGGCGGAGGGGTCGCGGGCGGGGCGACGCCGGCGGGGGTCAGCCGCAGCGGTCGGCCACGTAGCCGTCGCTGCCGGTGTGGACGTAGGCGTCGGAGACGAACTCGCCGTCGCTGATGTTGTCCCAGATGTTCGTGGTGCCGTACGTGCCGGTGACCGTGGTCCCCGGGGTCTGGCAGTAGATCGGCACCTTGGCGCCCTCGGGCAGGACCCGGGTGACGCCGTAGCTGGTGCCGGGGCCGCTGCGGACGTTCACGCGGACGCCCGGGGCGACCGGGTAATAACGGACGGACATGCGGTTTCCTCCCCCGTGAGTCCCATGGCCGCATGGGACTGCTGAATTGGCGAACGGAGGTTAGCAAGCCGCCTCGGTCTCGTACGAGCCATCGACTAGGCTCCGTGCGTCGCGCGGACGAGGAGCACGGGGGGCGGTCCAGTCGATGACGCCACAGCGCAGCACCGGAGCGGGCACGGAGGCCGATATGCCCGAGTATGCCGGTCATTACCGCCTGGAGTCACGGCTGGGGTCCGGTGGCATGGGGGTGGTCCACCTCGCCCGCAGTACGTCCGGGCTGCGGCTCGCGGTGAAGGTCGTCCACGCCGAGTTCGCGCGGGACCGGGAGTTCCGGGGGCGGTTCCGGCAGGAGGTGGCCGCGGCGCGCCGGGTCAGCGGTGCCTTCACCGCGCCGGTGGTGGACGCGGACCCCGAGGCCGAACGGCCGTGGATGGCCACGTTGTTCATTCCCGGGCCGACCCTCTCCGAGCAGGTGAAGCAGCACGGGCCGCTGGACGCCGGGCAGTTGCGGCGGCTGATGGCGGGGCTCGCGGAGGCATTGCGCGACATCCACCGGGTGGGCGTGGTGCACCGGGATCTCAAGCCGGGCAACGTACTGCTCGCGGAGGACGGTCCGAAGGTCATCGACTTCGGTATCTCCCGCCCCAAGGACAGCGAACTGCGCACGGAGACCGGGAAGTTGATCGGGACGCCGCCGTTCATGGCGCCCGAGCAGTTCCGGCGGCCGCGGGAGGTGGGGCCGGCCGCGGACATCTTCGCGCTGGGTTCGGTGCTGGTGCACGCGGCGACCGGGCGGGGGCCGTTCGACTCCGACAGTCCGTATGTCGTCGCCTATCAGGTGGTGCACGACGAGCCCGATCTGTCGGGGGTGCCGCAAGGTCTGGCGCCGCTCGTCGAACGCTGTCTGGCCAAGGACCCGGAGGACCGGCCCACGCCGGACGAACTGATGCGGCGGCTGCGGTCGGTGGCGGCGGCTTACGACACGCAGGCGTTCATACCGGCGCAGCGGACCTCGGACGCCGTGGGTGCGGTGGACTCCGCCGTGGACGTGCCGCGGTCCGCGGCGGAGGAGAAGGACGAGGGGGAGACGAGGAAGTCGCGGGGCCGGGGTCTGCGGCCGGGGCGGCTCGCGGCCGTGGTGGCGGGGACGCTCGGGCTCGTGGCGGGCGGGGTGCTGGCCTCTGTGCACTGGCTGGGCGACGACGCGGAGCCGGGGAACCCGAGGACGGCGGCGGTGGGGTTCGCCGGGTGGCGGACGAAGCCGGTCGCCGGGCAGACGGCCGCGCCCCGGTGCGCCTTCGGCGCGGGGAAGCTGCTGTGCACCGGCGCCGGGCAGGCGTACGCGCTCGACGCGCGCGGTGGCCGGGTGCTGTGGCGGCATCCCTTCGCGGGGGCGCGCTGGAGCGGGGCCCCGGTGGTGTCGGGCGGGCTGGTGCAGGTGCGCGACCAGGCCGGGGACGCGGTGGCGCTGGACCCGGGCACGGGCCGGACCCGCTGGCGGCGCGCCCTGCCCACGGGCGCCGGCACCCAGTACACGGCCACGACGCTGCTGATCACGGGCGCGGACAGCACGGTCACGGGGGTCGACGGCCGCTCGGGGCAAACGAGCTGGAGCCATCGGCTGCCGGGTGAGGGCCGGCCGCGCGTCGACACCTTCCCGGCCGACGGGTCGGCCGGTGCGCCCGCCTATGCGACGACGACCGGCGCCGACGGCGGGAGCACCCGGGTCGTCGCCTTCGACCCGGCCACGGGTGCGGTGCGCTGGGACACCCGGCTGACCGGGCTGCTCCGGCCGGCCGGGGCCGAGGGCGGCAGCGTGTACTTCACGGCGGCCGATCCGGTGTACGGCGACACCGATGCCGTGGTGCGGTACGACGCCGCGTCCCGGACCGCGCGCCGGGTGCCGCTGCCGGCGCCCCGGCCGGACGTGCACGCCGCCGTGCGCCGCGGTGTGGTCTACCTGCTGGACGTGAACGGCGGTCTGGACGCCGTGGACACCGGGGCCGGCGAGCGGCTGTGGCACCTGGAGACGTCGGTGAGCCGCGGCTCGGCGCCGGTCACCGGGGACCGGTACCTGTACTTCTCGGCGGGTGACGGCCGGCTGCTGGCCGTGGACGTGCGCGGCGGGCGGCTCGCGGGGCAGACGCCGGCCCGGCCGGGGGCCGGTTCGGAGGGGGTCGCCGCGCTGCGGGCCGTGCCCGTCCTCGCCGCCCCGCAGGTGTACGGCACCGCTCCGGACGGCTCGGTGTTCGCGCTCGACGGGCGGGACCCGTCGGCCTGGTGAGACGGGAAGGGGCCGCCCCCCTGAGGGAGGCGGCCCCTTCCGGCTGTCGCGGGGATCAGCCGAGCTTGCTCACGTCGCGCACCGCGCCCTTGTCGGCGCTGGTCGCCATCGCGGCGTAGGCGCGCAGGGCGGCGGAGACCTTGCGCTCGCGGTTCTTCGGGGCGTAGGTGCCGTTCAGCTCCTCGGTGCGGCGGGCCAGTTCGGCGTCGTCCACCAGCAGTTCGATCGACCGGTTCGGGATGTCGATGCGGATGCGGTCGCCGTCCCGGACGAGGGCGATGGTGCCGCCGGAGGCCGCCTCCGGGGAGGCGTGGCCGATGGAGAGGCCCGAAGTGCCGCCCGAGAAGCGGCCGTCGGTGATCAGCGCGCAGCTCTTGCCGAGGCCGCGGCCCTTCAGGTACGACGTCGGGTACAGCATCTCCTGCATGCCGGGGCCGCCCTTGGGGCCCTCGTAGCGGATGACGACGACGTCGCCCTCCTTGACCTCCTGGGTGAGGATGCGCTGGACGGCCTCCTCCTGGGACTCGCAGACCACGGCCGGGCCCTCGAAGGTCCAGATCGACTCGTCGACGCCGGCCGTCTTGACCACGCAGCCGTCGACGGCCAGGTTGCCCCTGAGGACCGCGAGGCCGCCGTCCTTGGAGTAGGCGTGCTCGACGGAGCGGATGCAGCCGCCCTCGGCGTCGTCGTCCAGGGTGTCCCAGCGCTCGGACTGGGAGAAGGCCTCGGCGGAGCGGACGCAGCCGGGGGCCGCGTGCCACAGCTCGACGGCCTCGGGGGACGGGGAGCCGCCGCGCACGTCCCAGGTCTTGAGCCAGTCGGCGAGGGACGGGCTGTGCACGGCGTGCACGTCCTCGTTGAGCAGGCCGGCCCGGTGCAGCTCGCCGAGCAGGGCGGGGATGCCGCCGGCGCGGTGCACGTCCTCCATGTAGTAGGTGCGGTTCTTGGCGACGTTGGGGGCGACCTTGGCGAGGCAGGGGACGCGGCGGGAGACGGCGTCGATCTGCTCCAGGCCGAAGGGGACGCCCGCCTCCTGGGCGGCGGCCAGCAGGTGCAGGATCGTGTTGGTGGAGCCGCCCATCGCGATGTCCAGGGCCATGGCGTTCTCGAAGGCCTGGAAGGTGGCGATGTTGCGCGGCAGGACGGTGTCGTCGTCCTGCTCGTAGTAGCGGCGGGTGAGGTCCATGACCGTGCGGGCCGCGTCGACGTAGAGCCGCTTGCGCGCGGTGTGGGTGGCGAGGACCGAGCCGTTGCCCGGCAGGGAGAGGCCGATGGCCTCGGTGAGGCAGTTCATCGAGTTGGCGGTGAACATGCCGGAACAGCTGCCGCAGGTCGGGCAGGCGTTCTCCTCGATGCGCAGGATGTCGGCGTCGGAGACCTTGTCGTTGGCGGCCTCGGAGATGGCGTCGATCAGGTCGAGGGAGCGGACGGTGCCGTCGACCAGGGTGGCGCGGCCGGCCTCCATGGGTCCGCCGGAGACGAAGACCGTCGGGATGTTCAGGCGCAGGGCGGCCATCAGCATGCCCGGGGTGATCTTGTCGCAGTTGGAGATGCAGACCAGGGCGTCGGCGCAGTGGGCCTCCACCATGTACTCCACCGAGTCCGCGATCAGGTCGCGGGAGGGCAGCGAGTAGAGCATGCCGCCGTGGCCCATGGCGATGCCGTCGTCCACGGCGATGGTGTTGAACTCGCGCGGGATGCCGCCCGCCTCGGTGATCGCCTCGCTGACGATGCGGCCGACCGGCTGGAGGTGGGTGTGGCCCGGCACGAACTCGGTGAAGGAGTTCGCGACCGCGATGATCGGCTTACGGCCGATGTCCGCGCCGGGTACACCGGAGGCGCGCATAAGGGCGCGGGCGCCCGCCATGTTGCGGCCGTGGGTGACTGTGCGGGACCTCAGCTCGGGCATCGTCGCTCGCTCCTCGATGGACAATTCTGGCTTTCTCCGAGACTACGCCGCCGCTCCAAGGGATGGACACGGTTGTCCGCGATGCGGGACGAGCGTTTCACCCCGGGGTGGTGTCAGGGGTGCGTGAGGTGCCGCTGCAGGACGGGTGCCACGTGCGCGACGAGCTGCTCCGGGTCGGCCGAGGCCAGCGGTTCCAGCCTGATCACGTACCGCAGCACGATCGCCCCCACCAGCTGGGCGGCGGCCAGCTGGGCGCGCAGCTCGGCGTCCGGCAGCCGCAGGCGGGCGGCGACGCGGTGGGTCAGCTGCTCGGCGACCAGGCGGCGGAAGACGGCGGCGGCGGTGTCGTCGGTGAGCGCGGAGCGGAGGATCGCCAGCAGCGGTGCCCGGGTCGCCGGGTTCTCCCAGACGTCGAACATGAAACGGGCCAGCCGCTCCCCCACCGCCTCCGGCGGGCCCTCGGCCAGGGTGTCCGGGGCGCCGAGGGCGGGGGCGAAGGCGACCTCCACGGCCGCCGCGAAGACCTGTTCCTTGGTGCCGAAGTAGTGGTGGACCAGCGCGGGGTCCACACCGGCCGCCCGGGCGATCCGGCGCACGGACGTCCGGTCGTAGCCGTGCGCGGAGAACTCCTCGCGGGCCGCCGCGAGGATGCGGTCGCGGGTGCCCGCGGAGTCGGTGCGCGGGGGCCGGCCGCGGCGGCGCGCGGCGGGGCCGGGCGCGTCGGCGGGGCCGGTCATCGCCGGGGGAGGCGGACGGCGGCGGCCAGGTGCTTGCGGGTGAAGGCCAGGGCCTCGGCGAGGTCGGCCTCGCGCTCGGCACTCGACATCGCCCGCCGGGTGTTGACCTCGATGACGACGTGGCCGTCGAACCCGGAGACGGTCAGGTGTTCCAGCAGTTCGGCGCAGGGCTGGGTGCCGCGGCCCGGCACCAGGTGCTCGTCCTTGGCCGAGCCGCGCCCGTCGGCGAGGTGCACGTGTCCGAGCCGGTCGCCCATGCGGTCGATCATCGCCAGGGCGTCGGTGCGGGCCGTCGCCGTGTGGCTGAGGTCGATCGTGAAGTGCCGGTAGTCGTCGCCGGTGACGTCCCAGGCGGGGGCGTAGGCGAGCATCTCGCGGTCGCGGTAGCGCCAGGGGTACATGTTCTCGACGGCGAACCGCACGTCGGTCTCGTCCGCCATCCGCCAGATCCCGGCGACGAAGTCGCGGGCGTACTGCCGCTGCCAGCGGAACGGGGGGTGGACGACGACGGTGGAGGCGCCCAGTTTCTCGGCGGCCGCCTGCGCCCGGCGCAGCTTGGTCCAGGGGTCCGTGGACCACACCCGCTGGGTGATCAGCAGACAGGGCGCGTGGACGGCCAGGACCGGGATGCCGTGGTAGTCCGACAGCCGGCGCAGCGCCTCGATGTCCTGGCTGACCGGGTCGGTCCACACCATGACCTCGACGCCGTCGTATCCCAGCCGCGCGGCGATCTCGAAGGCCGTCGCCGTGGACTCCGGATACACGGAGGCTGTCGACAGCGCGACGGGCACGTCCCTTGGTTCAGCCACGTCCGTCACCTTAAAGGGTCCGGCGGGGCGGGTGCCGGGTGCCGGTTCGCCGTTGTGAGGTTTGCCATGGGGCGCGCTCTCAGGCCGTGCCCATGTGGTCGAGGCGCCGCAGGATGACGCCCTCGCGCAGCGCCCACGGGCATATCTCCAGGCTCTCCACGCCGAAGAGGTCCATCGCGCCCTCGGCCACCAGGGCGCCGGCGAGGAGCTGGGCCGCCCTGCCGTCGGAGACGCCGGGCAGTTCGGCGCGCTGGTCGATGGTCATGGCCGACAGGCGCGGGACCCAGGCCTCCAGGGACTCGCGCTTGAGTTCGCGCTGCACGTAGAGGCCCTCGGCGCTGCGGGCGGCGCCGGCGATGCGGGCCAGCTGTTTGAAGGTCTTGGAGGTGGCGACGACGTGGTCGGGGGCGCCGAAGCGGGCGAACTCGCCGACCGTGCGGGCGATCTCCGCGCGGACGTGGCGGCGCAGGGCGCGCACGTCGTCCGGGGCGGGCGGGTCGCCGGGCAGCCAGCCGGCGGTGAGCCGGCCGGCGCCGAGCGGGAGGGAGGCGGCGGCGTCCGGCTCCTCGTCGATGCCGAAGGCGATCTCCAGGGAGCCGCCGCCGATGTCCAGGACCAGCAGCTTCCCGGCGGACCAGCCGAACCAGCGGCGCACCGCGAGGAAGGTGAGGCGGGCCTCCTCGGCGCCGGAGAGGACCTGGAGTCGTACGCCGGTCTCGTCGGCGACCCGGGCGAGGACCTCGTCGGCGTTGCTCGCCTCGCGGACGGCGGAGGTCGCGAACGGCAGCAGGTCCTCGACGCCCTTGTCCTCGGCGGCCTGGAGGGCGTCGCGTACGACGTCGACGAGCTTCTCGATGCCGGCGTCTCCGATGGCGCCGCCGTCGTCGAGGAGTTGGGCGAGCCGAAGGTCGGCCTTGTGCGAATGGGCGGGCAGCGGGCGCGCGCCGGGGTGGGCGTCCACCACCAGCAGATGCACCGTGTTCGAACCCACGTCCAGGACACCGAGTCTCATGTACGGAACGCTACTGCCAGAACGCGGCTCCTCGGCCCCCGGTCCGGGGGCGGGGCGCTTACCCTGGACGGGTGCCAAAGACGAAAAAGGCGAAGTCGGCAAAAGCTGAAAAGGCGGACAAGGTGCGCAAGGCCGCCAAAGCTTCCAAGGGGTCGAAGGTGAGCGACGAGAAGGGGCTCGACTTCGCGCGCGCGTGGGTGGAGTTTCCCGATCCGGCGGACGACGAGCAGGTCTTCCGCTGCGATCTGACCTGGCTGACCTCGCGCTGGAACTGCATCTTCGGCAGCGGCTGCCAGGGCATCCAGGCGGGCCGCGCGGACGACGGCTGCTGCTCGCTGGGCGCGCACTTCTCCGACGAGGACGACGAGAAGCGGGTCGCCGAGCACGTGGCCCGGCTCACGCCGGACATCTGGCAGCACCACGACGAGGGCGTGCGCGGCGGCTGGGTCTCGGAGGACGAGGAGGGGTCCCGGCAGACGCGGCCCTTCCAGGGGTCCTGCATCTTCCAGAACCGGCCGGGGTTCGCGGGCGGCGCGGGCTGCTCGCTGCACATCCTGGCGCTGAAGGAGGGGCGGGAGCCGCTGGAGACCAAGCCGGACGTGTGCTGGCAGCTGCCGATCCGGCGGACGTACGAGTGGATCGACCGGCCCGACGACACGCGGGTGCTCCAGGTGTCCATCGGGGAGTACGACCGCAGGGGCTGGGGCCCCGGCGGCCACGACCTGCACTGGTGGTGCACGTCGGCGACCTCGGCGCACGGGGCGGGCGAGCCGGTGTACGTCTCCTACCGCGCCGAACTCACGGAGCTGATGGGCAAGGCGGGGTACGACCGCCTGGTCGAACTGTGCGAGCAGCGCCTGGCGTCGGCGCTCCCGGTCGTGGCCCCGCACCCGGCGGACCCGGCGCCGTAGCCGCTCGGCGCCGCCTCACGCCCGCGCTTCGCGCCGCGGCTTCCCGCTCGAAGAGCCCCTCGGCGCCCCCGGCCACGCACGGTCCGGGCGGGCGCCGAGGGGCTCTTCTCGGCACGGCTTCGAGCGCGCCGGCGTGGCTGCCTACGTGTCCGACGGGCTCGGTGTCTCGGTGGGGGTCGGCGGCGGGGGCGTGGGGGTGGGGGTGTCCGAGGGCGGTGGGGGCGTGGGTTCCGTGGGCGGGGAGGCCGGGGTGGTGGGCGGGGGTGCGGTGGGGATGCTCGGGGTCGGGGTGGGCGAGGGCGGTACGGGGTGGCGGCTCGGGGCCGTGCCGTAGCCGGTGATGGTGACCACCGCGCCGGCCGGGGAGACGGCCACCTGGGCGCGCCAGGGGCCCGAGGGCTCGCGGAGGTGGTCGACGTAGGCCTTCACCGTCACGGAGGTGCCGGGGTCGAGGGTGCCCGAGGACCGGCTCAGATAGAGCCAGGACGCTCCCGTGGTCGCCGACCAGCGCAGGGCGGACGAGCCGGTGGCCGTCAGGGTGATCAGGGTGGTGTCGCCGTCGTTCGCCGCGGTCACCGTCAGACCGCCGGCGGCGGCCGCGCCGGTTCCGGAGACGCCGCGCACCTCCACCGAGACGTCCGACTTGCCGTCCTCGCCCGGACGCTTCACGCGCGCGCTGCCCGCGTTCTCGTAGCCGCCCGTGCCGCCGCCCCCGAGCGTGTCGGGGCCCTGGGCCTCGCGGGTGGTGCCGTGGTGGCCGTCGCCCTCTCCGGCCGGCGCGCCCCGGTAGGCGGCCCACAGGGCGAGCACGGGTGCCGCCACCACCGTCGCGACCACCGTCGTCGTCACCGCGCGGGCGCGCAGCCGGTCGCGGCGGGCCGCGCGGTCCTTCGGGTCCATCGGGAAGCCGCGGCGGTCGAAGCGGGGGGCGGCCGCGACCCGCGACCGGGAGAGCGCGGCGAGGGCCGCGCGGGGCGCCTCCAGGACCGGCAGCTCGGCGGGGGTGACCGTGGTGCCGGGCCAGCGGCCGGGGGCCGCGCGCTCGGCGGTGCGGCGGCAGCGCGGGCAGTCGTCGACGTGCCGGACCAGTTCGCGGCGCAGCGCCGTGGAGAGGATCAGCCGGTTGTCCCCGGTGAGGTGCGCGACGCTCGGGCAGCCGCCGGTCTCCACCACGGCGAGCGCGGCGCGGGTGCGCTCGACCTCGCAGGCGGCCGCGGCGAGCAGATCGCGGGCGGCGGCCGGTGCCATGCCGAGGACGGCGGCGACCTCGCGGGCGGTGAGGTGGTGGCGGACGGCGAGTTCCAGGGCCTCGCGCTGCTCGGGGGTGGTGCCGGCCGCCTCCGGCCAGGCGAGCAGGGCCAGATCCCGGCGCCGTTGTTCCTGGAGCGGCGCGGGGAGGGCGGGTCCGGACGGCTCCTGTCCGGCCGGCCCGCCGGTGCGGCCCGCCGCGTGCGCGGCGTGCCGCCTCTGTTTGGCCTCGGCCAGCTTGCGCAGGCATGACCAGCGGGCCAGCGCGTACAGCCAGGCCCTGCGGTCGTCGTCGGCGGCGGGGACGCGGTGCGCGCGCCGCTCGGCCAGCGCGAGGGCGTCGCCCAGGGCGGCGGTGGCCGCGTCGTGGTCGCACAGGACGGACAGGCAGTAGGTGAACAGGCCGTCCAGGTACGGCTCGTGGCTTGCCGACGCGCGGCGGGCGATGGAGCGCGCGGCGGCCCGGTCGCGCGCCTCACGTGCCCTGCGGGCATCGGGCGCCCCGTGAGCATCACGAGCGTCGTCTGCCTCGCGCGGCTCGGGCGCCTGCGCACGGTCGCCGGGTTCACGCGTCTCGCGCGCCTTTCGCGCCCGGCCGTGCGCCCGGTACGCGCCGGTGGTGCGGGTGGTGGTCTCCGGGCTGCTGCTCATCACCCGTGCGACCGTAGGCCGCGGCGGAGCGTCCCTTCCGGAGCCTTGAGCTGTTTTAATCCGTACGGGTGAAACGATCCCTCATAAGGGGACAGGAGCCCTCTGGCACACGGCTGAATAGGGACGGCCGGTGACCGGTACGGGTCCACCCACATGGCGGTCCCCCGTCCCGCTGTCAGTGCCGCGGGCTACGGTTTCCGCATGGCTGCCCGTACCAAGACCACCAAGGACCGCCCGTCCTACCGCTGCACCGAGTGCGGCTGGCAGACGGCCAAGTGGCTCGGCCGCTGCCCCGAGTGCCAGGCGTGGGGCACGGTCGAGGAGTACGGCGCGCCCGCCGTGCGCACCACGGCGCCCGGCCGGGTCGTGAACTCCGCGCTGCCCATCGGCCAGGTCGACGGCCGGCAGGCCACCGCCCGCTCCACCGGCGTGCCCGAGCTGGACCGGGTGCTCGGCGGCGGACTGGTACCGGGCGCGGTGGTACTGCTCGCGGGCGAGCCGGGCGTCGGCAAGTCCACCCTGCTGCTGGACGTGGCGGCCAAGGCGGCGAGCGAGGAGCACCGCACCCTCTATGTCACGGGCGAGGAGTCGGCGAGCCAGGTGCGGCTGCGCGCCGACCGCATCGGCGCCCTGCACGACCAGCTGTACCTGGCCGCGGAGACCGACCTGTCCGCGGTCCTCGGTCACTTGGACGAGGTCAAGCCGTCCCTGCTGGTCCTCGACTCGGTGCAGACCGTCGCCTCCCCGGAGATCGAGGGGGCGCCCGGCGGCATGGCCCAGGTGCGCGAGGTGGCCGGGGCGCTGATCCGCGCCTCCAAGGAGCGCGGCATGTCCACGCTGCTGGTGGGCCACGTCACCAAGGACGGCGCCATCGCGGGCCCCCGCCTCCTGGAGCACCTGGTGGACGTCGTGCTGCACTTCGAGGGCGACCGGCACGCCCGGCTGCGCCTGGTGCGCGGCGTGAAGAACCGGTACGGCGCCACCGACGAGGTCGGCTGCTTCGAACTGCACGACGAGGGCATCACCGGCCTCGCCGACCCCAGCGGCCTCTTCCTCACCCGGCGCGACGAACCGGTGCCGGGCACCTGTCTGACCGTGACCCTGGAGGGCCGCCGCCCGCTGGTCGCGGAGGTGCAGGCGCTGACCGTCGACTCCCAGATCCCCTCCCCCCGGCGCACGACGTCCGGCCTGGAGACCTCCCGGGTGTCGATGATGCTGGCCGTGCTCGAACAGCGCGGCCGGATCAGCGCGCTCGGCAAGCGGGACATCTACTCGGCGACGGTCGGCGGGGTGAAGCTGTCCGAACCGGCCGCCGACCTGGCGATCGCCCTCGCGCTGGCCTCCGCGGCGAGCGACACCCCGCTGCCGAAGAACCTGGTCGCCATCGGCGAGGTGGGACTGGCGGGCGAGGTGAGGCGGGTCACGGGCGTGCAGCGCAGACTCGCCGAGGCGCACCGGCTGGGCTTCACGCATGCCCTGGTGCCGGGCGATCCGGGGAAGATCCCGCCGGGGATGAAGGTGCTGGAAGTCGCCGACATGGGAGATGCGCTGCGGGTCCTGCCCCGCTCCCGTCGCCGAGAGGCCCCACGGGAGGCGGAGGACCGCCGGTAGACTTTGCCCAGGTCTCGCCCGTCCGTACGAACCGCGTGCGGGTACGGGAGCGCGTCAGAACCTGCGACCGGAGGAGTGCAGTGGCAGCCAACGACCGGGCAGCAGCTCCCGGAAAGTCCGGTGGGAGTGCCGGTTCCGATGGCCTGATGCGCGCCTCGCTGAGCGCCGTGGCACCCGGTACGGCCATGCGGGACGGCCTGGAGCGCGTGCTGCGCGGCAACACCGGCGGACTGATCGTGCTCGGCTCCGACAAGACCGTCGAGGCGATGTGCACGGGCGGGTTCGTGCTGGACGTGGAGTTCACCGCGACCCGGCTGCGGGAGCTGTGCAAGCTGGACGGCGGCATCGTGCTGTCGTCGGACCTGTCGAAGATCCTGCGCGCGGGCGTCCAGCTGGTCCCGGACCCGACGATCCCCACGGAGGAGACGGGCACCCGGCACCGCACGGCGGACCGGGTGAGCAAGCAGGTCGGCTTCCCGGTGGTCTCGGTCTCCCAGTCGATGCGGCTGATCGCGCTCTACGTCGACGGTCAGCGCCGCGTCCTGGAGGACTCCGCGGCGATCCTCTCCCGCGCGAACCAGGCGCTGGCCACGCTGGAGCGGTACAAGCTGCGCCTGGACGAGGTGGCGGGCACGCTGTCGGCGCTGGAGATCGAGGACCTGGTGACGGTGCGGGACGTGTCCGCCGTCGCGCAGCGCCTGGAGATGGTCCGGCGGATCGCCACCGAGATCGCCGAGTACGTGGTGGAGCTGGGCACCGACGGCCGCCTTCTCGCCCTCCAGCTGGAGGAGTTGATCGCGGGGGTCGAGCCGGACCGGGAGCTGGTGGTGCGGGACTACGTGCCCGAGCCGACGGCTAAGCGTTCCCGCACGGTGGAGCAGGCCCTGGCCGAGCTGGACGCGCTCACCCAGGCGGAACTGATCGAAGTCGGCACGGTGGCACGGGCGTTGGGCTACACCGGTTCGCCCGAGACGCTCGACTCCGCGGTGTCCCCGCGGGGCTTCCGGCTGCTGGCCAAGGTGCCGCGGCTGCCCGGCGCGATCATCGACCGGCTGGTCGAACACTTCGGCGGGCTCCAGAAGTTGCTGGCCGCGAGCGTGGACGACCTCCAGACGGTGGACGGCGTGGGCGAGGCGCGGGCGAGGAGCGTCCGCGAGGGCCTGTCCCGCCTGGCCGAGTCCTCGATCCTGGAGCGGTACGTCTAGTGCCGTGACCGGCGGGCGCGGCGCGGTTCCCGCCCGCCACGGCCCCGACGCGGCCGGGCCAGCCCGACGCGGCCGCCCGGCCGCCGAGTCCTAGTCCGCCGACAGCACGAACGACGCCGTCAGCTTCCCGTAGCCCGGGGTCTTGGCCTCCAGCAGGTACGTGCCCGCCTTCGCCGGGCCGCCGGACGGCGTCGCGCAGTGGGCGGCGCTCGGGCGGCGGTCCCACTGCACGGTGTACGTGATGCTCTTGCCGGCCGGCACCCGGAACGGCAGGTTGCCCGCGCCCTTGGGGCAGTCGGCGGACGACCAGAACGCGTCGTCGGTGTCCGCGGGGGTGATCGTCAGCACCGCGTTCTTCGGACCGAGGTTGACCTTGCAGTCGGCGGACGAGCCGTTCTTCGCGGTGAGTTCGAAGGTCGGCGTCTGGTCGGGCGAGTAGGAGTTGCGCAGACTCCGCAGGCTCAGCGACACCGCCCCGGCCGTGCAGTCGGGCAGCGGGGAGGAGCCGGGGAGGGCGTCGCCCGCGACGACCCCGCCGCCGGCGGCCGAGCCGGCACCCGAACCGCCCGTGCCCGCACCGCCGTTGTCGGAACCGGAAGCGGAACCCGAGCCCCCGCCGTCACCGGAAGCGGAACCGGAACCCGACCCCGAACCGGAGTCCGAGCCCCCCGACTCGTCGCGCCCGCCGGGGTGTTGGCTGTAGGCGGGGCCCGACCCGGACGGACCGGGCGTGATGGTGTTCGCGGGATTCTTGCCGCCGGACGCGCTGGTGCCCTTCTTGCCGCCCCCGCCCCCGGCGGTGACGAACCAGGCGATCAGCAGCGCCACCACGGCGACCACCGACAGCAGGATGGCCCTCCGACGCCAGTAGATGGAGGAGGGAAGCGGCCCGACCGGATTGCGCAGAGATCCCACGCCCAAACTCTACGAGAGATCGGCGCGCGGCCTTGCGCCACCCGCCGTGCGCGCGGCAACTTTTCCGGATCATCATCCCGGCAACTGCCCCGGCAGGCACGGTTCTTCACTTCCCGGCACGCTCGGTGACCGCGCCGTCACCCGCGCCACCCGGCGCGGCGTGGCAGGATCGGAAGGCCATGACTGAGAAGCTCCACGCCCCCGTGATCGCCTGGTTCGACACCCACGCCCGCGACCTCCCCTGGCGCCGCCCGGAGGCGGGCGCCTGGGGGGTGATGGTCAGCGAGTTCATGCTCCAGCAGACCCCGGTGAACCGGGTGCTGCCCGTCTACGAACAGTGGCTCGCCCGCTGGCCGCGCCCCGCCGACCTGGCGAAGGAGGCTCCCGGCGAGGCGGTGCGGGCCTGGGGCCGGCTCGGCTATCCGCGCCGTGCGCTGCGGCTGCACGGCGCCGCGGTCGCCATAACGGAGCGGCACGGCGGGGACGTACCGACGGAGCACGCGCAGCTGCTCGCGCTGCCCGGCATCGGCGAGTACACGGCCGCCGCGGTGGCCTCGTTCGCGTACGGGCAGCGGCATCCCGTGCTGGACACGAATGTGCGACGGGTGCTGGCGCGGGCGGTGACGGGGGTGCAGTACCCGCCGAACGCGACCACGGCGGCCGAGCGGCGCCTCGCCCGCGAGCTGCTGCCCGAGGAGGAGTCGACGGCCGCGCGCTGGGCCGCCGCCTCCATGGAGCTGGGCGCGCTGGTGTGCACGGCGAAGAACGAGGGCTGCGCGCGCTGTCCGATCGCCGCGCAGTGCGCCTGGCGGCTGGCCGGCAAGCCGGAGCACCAGGGGCCGCCGCGCCGGGGGCAGACGTACGCCGGCACCGACCGGCAGGTGCGCGGCAAGCTGCTGGCCGTGCTGCGGGAGGCGCACGCGCCGGTGCCGCAGGCGGTGCTGGACCGGGTGTGGCACGAGCCGGTGCAGCGGGCCCGCGCGCTCGACGGGCTCGTCACCGACGGTCTGGTGGAGCCGCTGCCGGGCGGCCTGTACCGGCTGCCGCTGACCTGACGCCCAGCCAGATCACAGCGGGGGCACCTCTGTTACGGAGGCTCGCGGCCAAGTAACCTGCAACAAAAGCCTCATAACCGGACATAAGAACCCGCCTCTTTACCCGCTTCCTACGTCCGTTACACAACCGACGGATAGCCGATTGCTAGCCGCAGGCTGGTGCGCACAGCCTCGTGACAACAACTGCCTACCTTCTTGTTCGTGCCCGGCGGACCACCGGGACGGACAGCAGGACGGCGGGACTTCGGCGGGGAGCCGGAGCACACGGGGAACGGAGGCGGTTGAACATGGCCCAGGGCGAGGTGCTCGAATTCGAGGAGTACGTCCGCACCCGGCAGGACGCGCTGCTGCGCAGTGCGCGTCGACTGGTGCCGGACCCCGTCGACGCCCAGGACCTGCTGCAGACCGCGCTGGTACGGACGTACGGCCGCTGGGACGGCATCGCCGACAAGCGGCTCGCCGACGCCTATCTGCGCCGGGTCATGATCAACACGCGGACCGAGTGGTGGCGGGCGCGCAAGCTGGAGGAGGTCCCCACCGAGCAGCTGCCGGACGCCTGCGTGGACGACTCCACCGAGCAGCACGCCGACCGCGCCCTGCTGATGGACGTCCTGAAAGTCCTCGCACCCAAGCAGCGCAGCGTCGTGGTGCTGCGACACTGGGAGCAGATGTCCACGGAGGAGACGGCCGCGGCCCTCGGCATGTCGGCCGGTACGGTCAAGAGCACACTGCACCGGGCGCTCGCCCGGCTCCGTGAGGAGCTGGAGGCCCGCGACCTGGACGCACGGGCGCTGGAGCGTGAGGAGCGGGAGCGTTGCGCGGCCTGACCGGGCCCGGGCCGGAACCGGCCCGCGGGAGTTTGCTGGCGGTGATCGCGGCGGTGGCCTCGGTCACCGCCCTCGCCCTTTTCGCCGCGGCGTGCGGCACGGGCGGCATGGGGGCGCGGGACGAGGGCCCGGCACACGCCTCGGCGGTGGCCGGGGCCGTCGCCTCCCCCTCGCCGTCGCCGTCCGATCCGGACAAGTACCGGAAGGTGGACGCCGTACGGCTGCTCAAGCAGGACCCGGCCGTCTCGGCCGCGGTCAAGCGGGAGCTGAAGCCGTGCAGCGGCGACGAGTACCCGGTGGACGTCTCGTACGGCGATCTGACCGGCAACTCGGTGGACGACGTGGTGGTCAACGTGCTGACCTGCGCCGACGCGGTCGGGATCGGCTCGTACGTGTACCGGGAGCAGTCCGGCGTCTTCAAGAACGTCTTCCGGACCGAGGAGTCCCCGGTCTACGCGGAGATCGACCAGGGGCGGCTCTCGGTGACGAGGCAGTATTACGAGAAGGGCGATCCCATCTCCAGCCCGTCCGGTGAGATCGTGACGCCGTACACCTGGAAGACGGGACGGTTCGCGCCCGGCAAGAGCGTGCGCAACGAGTACAGCAAGTCGGCCGGCGAGGTTCCGTCGCCCGTGCCGGACAACTGACCGGGCGCGCCCCACATCACGACCAGCACCGTTACGAGGACAGAGAGCACCCGGGATGGCAGACCAGACCCACGTTCTGTTCGTCGAGGACGACGACGTCATCCGCGAGGCCACCCAGCTCGCGCTGGAGCGGGACGGCTTCGCGGTCACGGCCATGCCCGACGGCCTGTCGGGCCTGGCGGCGTTCCGGGCGAACCGCCCCGACATCGCCCTGCTCGACGTCATGGTCCCGGGGCTGGACGGCGTCAGTCTGTGCCGGCGGATCCGGGACGAGTCGACCGTGCCGGTGATCATGCTGTCGGCGCGCGCCGACTCCATCGACGTCGTCCTCGGCCTGGAGGCGGGTGCGGACGACTACGTGACCAAGCCGTTCGACGGTGCCGTGCTGGTCGCCCGGATCCGGGCGGTGCTGCGCCGCTTCGGGCACGCGGGCGGCTCCCACCACCCGGAGGAGACCGGTTCCGCGGTGCAGGACGGCTCCACCCTGACCTTCGGTGATCTGCGGATCGACACCGACGGCATGGAGGTGCGCCGGGCCGGTGAGCCGGTGGCGCTCACCCCCACCGAGATGCGGCTGCTGCTGGAGTTCTCCTCCGCGCCGGGCTCGGTCCTCTCCCGCGACAAGCTCCTGGAGCGGGTGTGGGACTACGGCTGGGGCGGCGACACCCGGGTGGTCGACGTGCATGTGCAGCGGCTGCGGCAGAAGATCGGCCAGGACCGCATCGAGACCGTCCGTGGCTTCGGCTACAAACTGAAGGCCTGAACGGAGCTGCGGCATGCGGGGGTTTCTTCGCCACCCGGTCCGGCGCATGGAGCGCGTGGGCCTGCACACCGGGATCAGATGGAAGCTGAGCGCGGCGATCGCGCTGGTGGCCGGGCTCGTGGCGGTCGCGCTGAGCCTGGTCGTGCACAACGCGGCCCGGGTCTCCATGCTGGACAACGCGCGCGACCTGGCCAACGACCGGGTCCTGCTGGCCCAGCGCAACTACGAGCTGTACGGGCGGACCAACTTCCCCGACATCAAGATCGACGACCCGGCGCTGCCGCGCGCGCTGCGGCAGAAGGTCGCGGCCGGGCGGCGGGCCAGCGACGTCTCCGACCACGGCTCGAAGCCGCCGGACATCTGGGCCGCCGTACCCGCCAAGGACGGGCATGTGCTCTCCTGGCACAGCCACTTCCCCGACCGGTCCCTTGGCGTGATGAACGACCTGGACCAGGCCCTGGTCATCGGCTCCATCGCGGTCGTCCTCGGCGGCAGCGCGCTCGGTGTGCTGATCGGCGGGCAGCTGTCCGGGCGGCTGCGCAAGGCGGCGGCCGCGGCGAACGAGGTCGCCCGGGGCGAGACCGACGTACGGGTGCGGGAGGCGATCGGCGGTGTCGTACGGGACGAGACCGACGATCTCGCGCGGGCCGTGGACGCCATGGCGGACGCGCTGCGGCAGCGGCTGGAGGCCGAGCGGCGGGTCACCGCGGACATCGCGCACGAGCTGCGCACCCCGGTGACGGGGCTGCTGACGGCCGCCGAGCTGCTGCCGCCGGGCCGACCCACCGAGCTGGTGCTGGACCGGGCCAAGGCGATGCGCACGCTGGTCGAGGACGTGCTGGAGGTGGCCCGCCTGGACAGCGCCTCGGAGCGGGCCGAGCTGCAGGACATCCTGCTCGGCGAGTTCGTGGCCCGGCGGGTGGCCGCCAAGGACCCGGAGATCGTCGTGCGGGTCGTCCACGAGTCCGAGGTGACGACCGACCCGCGGCGCCTGGAGCGGGTGCTGTTCAACCTGCTCGCCAACGCCGCGCGGCACGGCCGGCCACCGATCGAGGTGAGCGTCGAGGGCCGGGTGATCCGGGTCCGCGACCACGGCCCCGGCTTCCCCGAGGAACTGCTGGCCGAGGGTCCGAGCCGGTTCCGCACCGGCAGCAAGGACCGCGCGGGCAAGGGGCACGGCCTGGGCCTGACCATCGCGGCCGGCCAGGCGCGGGTCCTCGGCGCCCGCCTCACCTTCCGCAACATCCGCCCGGTCGGCACCCCCGCCCACCTGCCCGCCGAGGGCGCGGTGGCGGTCCTCTGGCTCCCCGAGCACGCGCCCACCAACACGGGCAGCTATCCGATGCTGCCGCTGTCGGGGAGCACCGGCTGAACGGTCTTCCGTCTGGATCGGACCCTAGGTCCTCCCGGGAAGGGAGGCCCTCCCGGCAACGGCCTGGCCGAGCAGCGCATCGGTGAGCCGCAGGGCGGTGGGCCGGTCCAGGGGGGCGTGGCCGAGCAGGAAGCGGTACCAGAACAGGCCGTAGAACTGGTCGACCAGCAGGTCGACGTCCTGGCCCGCCGGGAGTTCACCGCGTTCGCGGCCCCGCTCCAGGACCGCGCGCACCGCGGCCCGGCGCGACTCGGTGAACGTCCGCAGCAGCTCGGCCAGCCGCGGGTCCCCGGCAGCCTCGCGGACCAGCGTGCGCAGGGCCGGGCCGGAGGGGGGCCGCTGCGCCGCGTCGAAGGTCGCGGTCACCAGGGCCCGCAGGTCGTCCCGGAGGCTGCCGGTGTCCGGCGCGGGTACGTCCTGGGCGGCCCGGTCCAGCAGCGCGTCCAGCAGGACGGCGCCCTTGGACGGCCACCAGCGGTACAGGGTCTGTCTGCCGACGCCCGCGGCGCGCGCGATGGTCTCCACGGTGACGGGGGCGCCGTCCGCGTCGGCGAGCAGGCCGAGGGCGGCGTCGAGGATCGCCCGGCGGGCGGCTTCGTTGCGGCGCCGCCCGGTGTGCGGGCGCGGTTCCCTGGTGTCGTGCACGTGCCACTCCCTCTCGAAACCCCCTTGACGAGACTAACGGTCTCGGCAACGCTTGGCGAGACCGACGTTCTCGGCAACAGGCCGGAACCCGGTGACGCCTCGGGAGAGAAGCCACTCATGAGCACTCCGCACACCCTTGCGCACCCCCTCGCCGGACAGCGTGTCGTCGTCATGGGCGGCAGCTCGGGCATCGGCGAGGCGACCGCCGCGTTCTGCGCGGCGGACGGCGCGGAGGTGATCATCACCGGCCGCGGCCAGGACCGGCTCGACGCCGCGGTGGCGCGGCTCGCCGGCCGGGGCGGGAAGGTCTCGGGCCACCGGCTCGACGCCTCGGACCGGGCCGCGCTGGACGCCTTCTTCGCCGGGTCCGGCACCGTCGACCACCTGATCGTCGCCCTCAGCGGCGGCAAGGGCGCCGGCCCCTTCGCCGAGCTGGACCTCGCGGACCTGGCGGCCGGTTTCGACGGCAAGTTCTGGCCGCAGGTCCAGGTGCTCCAGGCCGCGCTGCCCGCGCTGCGGCGGGACGGCTCGGTCACCCTGGTGACCGCCGCGTCCGCCCGCGCCGCCATCCCGGGCACCGCCGGCCTCGCCGCGATCAACGGCGCCCTGGAGGCGCTGATCCCGCCGCTCGCCGTCGAGCTGGCCCCGCTGCGGATCAACGCGGTCGCCCCGGGCATCGTCGACACCCCCTGGTGGGACGACAAGCCGGCCGAGCAGCGCCAGGCCATGTTCGAGGACATCGCCGCCGCCACCCCGGTGGGCCGGGTCGGCCACCCCGAGGACATCGCCCGCGCCCTGCACATGCTCGCCGCGAACGGCTTCGTGACCGGCATCGTCCTGGAGGCGTCCGGCGGCGCGAGCCTGTCGACGAAGCGCTGACGAGGGAGCGGGGGCGGACCACCCCCGCCGGGCCCGGCTCGTTCCTCAGCCCTGTCCGGCAGGGCCCCGACCAGTTTCACGAGCGCAGCGAGTTCCCACGCGTACAGCCTGCCCAGGCGTTCGCCCGACTCACTCAACGGCGAAGGCCCCCGGGGCGGACACCCGCCGGGGGCCTTCGGTGCGCGGACGGCGAGGTCAGACCGCCTCGGCCAGCGGGGGCACCGCCGCTTCCGGCTCGTCGGACTTCGGGGCCTGGGGGCCGCCCCGCAGGGGGACCTCCTTGACGAAGAAGGCCGCCAGCAGGACCAGGACGGCGATCACGGCACCCAGCAGGAACGCGGAGTGGGTGCCCGCGGAGACCGCGTGCTGGTACGCCTCGCGGGCCAGCGGCGGCAGCTTCTTCAGGCTCTTCGCGTCGAGCTGGGCGGACTGCTCGGTGATGTTCTTGCCCAGCGCACCGGCCCGCTCGGCCATGACGTCCTTGACCCGGTTGTTGAACAGCGCGCCCATCACGGCGACACCGAACGAGGAGCCGAGCGTCCGGAAGAGCGTCGTGGACGACGAGGCCACGCCCATGTCCTTCATCTCGACGCTGTTCTGCGCCACCAGCATGGTGATCTGCATCAGGCAGCCCATGCCGAGGCCGAGCACGGCCATGTAGAGGCCGGAGGTGAGGCGGGTGGTGCCGGTGTCCATCAGCGACATCAGGTACAGACCGGCGATCATCAGCACACCGCCGGCGATCGGGAAGATCTTGTAGCGGCCGCTGTTGGTGGTGACGCGTCCGGCGACCATCGACGTCACCATCATCGCGCCGAGCATCGGCAGCAGCAGCAGACCGGAGTTGGTCGCGGACGCGCCCTGCACCGCCTGCTGGTACAGCGGCAGGAACAGCGTGGCGCCGAACATCACGAAGCCGGTGATGAAGCCGATGACGGACATCAGGGTGAAGTTGCGGCTGCGGAAGATGTGCAGCGGCAGCACCGGCTCGGCGGCCTTCGTCTGCCAGAACACGAAGCCGATCAGCGCGACCACGCCGAGCGCGATCAGCTCCAGGATGCGCGGGGAGCTCCAGGCGTACTCGCTGCCGCCCCAGGTGGTGACCAGCACGATCGAGGTGATGCCGACGGTCAGCAGGACGACACCGAGGTAGTCGATGCCCGCCTGGGACCGCTTCTTCGGCAGGTGCAGCACGGCGGTGACCAGCACGAGGGCGACCGCGCCGAGCGGCAGGTTGATGTAGAAGGACCAGCGCCAGCCCCAGTTGTCGGTGATGGTGCCGCCGACCAGCGGGCCGCCGATCATCGCCAGCGCCATGACGCCGGCCATCATGCCCTGGTACTTGCCCCGCTCCCGCGGCGGCACCAGGTCGCCGATGATCGCCATGACGCCGACCATCAGACCGCCGGCGCCGAGTCCCTGCACGGCACGGAAGCCGATCAGCTCGCCCATGTTCTGGGCCATGCCGCTGAGCGCCGAGCCGATCAGGAAGATCACGATCGAGCTGAGGAAGGCACCCTTGCGCCCGTACATGTCACCGAGCTTGCCCCAGATCGGGGTAGAGGCCGCGGTGGCCAGGGTGTAGCCGGTCACCACCCACGAGAGGTGTTCCAGGCCGCCGAGTTCACCGACGATCGTGGGCATCGCCGTGCCGACGATCATGTTGTCGAGCATCGCGAGCATCATCGCGATCATGAGCGCGAGCAGTACGACGCGCACGCTCCGCTGTTTCCGCCCCGCCGGGGCGCTCTCCACCGTGTCCGCCATCTTTCTTCTTCCCACTCCCCCCGGCCTCCACTTACTTGCCGCCCGGCTAGTCACTACACTGGCAAGGTAGACGGCAACTAGCCGGGCGTCAAGTAAGTTTCGCGGGAGCGCAAGGAGTACCAGGATGGGCGGCACCATGGACGGCACCAAGCAGCAGCGCCGCGGCAACACACGCCAGCGCATCCAGGACGTCGCGCTCGAACTCTTCGCGGAGCAGGGCTACGAGAAGACCTCTCTGCGCGAGATCGCGGAGCGTCTCGACGTCACCAAGGCGGCCCTGTACTACCACTTCAAGACCAAGGAAGAGATCATCGTCAGCCTCTTCGAGGACCTGACGCAGCCGATCCAGGACCTGATCGAGTGGGGACGCGGCCAGCCGCACACCCTGGAGACGAAGCGGGAGATCGTACGGCGCTACAGCCAGGCCCTCTCGCACGCGGAGCCGCTGTTCCGTTTCATGCAGGAGAACCAGGCGACGGTGCGGGAGCTGCGCATCGGCGACGCCTTCAAGGACCGGATGCGCTGCCTGCGGGACATCCTGCTGGACCCGGACGCCGAACTGGTCGACCAGGTGCGCTCGGTCAGCGCCCTGTTCACCCTGCACGCCGGCATGTTCCTGCTCCAGGACCTGGAGGGCGACGTCGAGAAGAAGCGCGCGGCCGTTCTCGAGGTCGCCCTGGACCAGGTCACCCAGGCGCACGAGCACGCGCGCCGGTAGTGTCCGCTCAGACCTTGAGGCCCTTGCCGCGCAGGTAGGACAGCGGGTTGAGGGCGGAGCCGTAGTTCGGGGTCGTACGGATCTCGAAGTGCAGGTGCGGGCCGGTGGAGTTGCCGGTGGAGCCGGACAGGGCGATGTGCTGGCCCGCCTTCACGGTCTGACCGATGCGCACGTCCACCCGGGACAGGTGCGCGTACTGGGAGTAGACGCCGTTCTCGTGCTTGATCACGACGGCGTTGCCGTACGCGGGGCCGTCGCCGGCGCCGTTGGGACCGGCCTTGACCACGGTGCCGCCGTGCACGGCGACGACGTCGGTGCCGGTCGGCACGGCGAAGTCCTGGCCGCTGTGCTTGGCGACCCAGCGGGCGCCGGACTGGTTGAAGCCCGCCGACAGCGAGTACTTCTTCACCGGGTCGACCCAGGAGGCGGCCGACGGAGCGGCGCTCGCGGCTCCGGCGCCCAGCACGACCGGGACAGCGACACCGGCGGCCAGGACGGCGGCACGGGTACGGAGCGAGGACGTACGGAGAGCACGGGACGTGAAGCGCTTGATCATCGGGACCTCGTGAAATCGGGGACAGATCGGCCACCCGGCGCACAGACGTCCACCGCGGCGGCCATCCCTTGGTAACCGATCGCCCCGCCGGGTAAAAGCGACGCTTCTACGGCGCGCGGTAGTAGAGGGCCCCCGGCCCGCCATCACCTTGACAGGCCCGGTGACCACCGGGGCACCTACGCCCCCGACGTGCTCCTATGACCCCGGGTTCCGGGATCGGCACGCCTTTTGCCGACCCTTTACCCGGTCGGCCCATCCCACTATCGGGGGTAGTAAGGGACATTTCGCCTGTGCGCCTTATCACCGGGCCGGCGTATGCGCGCGGCCCGTGAATGTGACGCAGACCCCTATCCACCTACCGTCCGGTAACCCTACGGTTCCCCTCACGCCACCCGCACCACAGATCATGCACCTGCCATCTCCTGACGGATGCGAGAGGAACCCCCACCGATGACCACACGCCCCCTGGCGCGCCGCATCACCGTGACCGCCGTCGCCGTGGCCGCCCTGGCCGCCGTGGCCGCCCCGGCCCGGGCGGCGGACGCCGGCCCGGCCCAGGCCGCCACCGCGGCGACGACGGCGAGCGCCACCACCGGCAAGGTCGACTACGCCACCTGGCAGCAGGACTGCCGGACCGTGATGGACCAGGCACTGCCCTACATCAAGGAGCGCATCGCCGACGCCGGACCGGGCGAGAAGCAGGCCATCGTCCTCGACATCGACAACACCGCGCTGGCGACCGACCTCGGCTTCCAGGTCCCGCAGGCGGCCAACGGGCCGGTCCTGGACGTCGCCGAGTACGCCCAGGAGCACGGCGTCTCCCTCTTCTTCGTCACCGCCCGCCCGGGCATCATCGAGGCGCCCACCAAGTGGAACCTGGAGTACGACGGCTACCGGGTCTCCGGCCTCTACGTGCGCGGCCTCGTCGACCTCTTCAAGAACGTCGCCGACTACAAGACGGCCCAGCGCGCCGGCATCGAGAGCAGGGGCTACGACATCATCGCCAACATCGGCAACAGCGCCACCGACCTCTCCGGCGGCCACGCCGACCGCACCTTCAAACTGCCCGACTACGACGGCCAGTTGTCGTAACCCGGTTAGGCTCCGTCCGTAGTCTTCGGGACGTCGTACGACCACGGGGGTGGCGGATGGAGCCGACGGTACTGGGTGGCAAGCTGGCGTCCGCCGCGATCGGCCCGCTGGTGCGGAAGCTGATCGTGCGGGACGCCCCCGGGGCGGGCCTGGTGGACAGGCCGGTGCGGCTGTCCGCGCTGGTGACCTTCCGGGGCGAGAAACGGACGCTCGGCGAGAAGGACGTCCACAGGCTCGCCGAGCGGATCGTGGACCGGGCGGTGGAGTCCCCGGGCGAGGCACCGTTCCCGGCGGACGAGCGGAGCGCGGTGGCCGATGCGCTGGCCAGACGTCTGCTGACGCTCGGCGAGCTGGACATGGACGACGTACAGGCGGTGCGCCTCGGGTACCGCGAGCTGGCGAGACGGCTGAGCGACGGCTCGAGGGCCTTCGACGGCCTCTCCACGGACGCCCGCCACTTCCTCGACTCGGCGACCGAATGGGCCTGCCTCCAGATCCTGGAGTTCTTCACCCGGCGGTCGTCCTTCGTGGCCCGCACCCTCGTGGAACAGAGCCGCGCCCAGGCCGAACTGATCGCCAAGGTGGACGAGTTGATCGTCCGCACCCCGCGCCCCGACGGGCGCGACACCGCCTTCGAGCGCCGCTACCTGCCGTACGTGGCCGACCGCCACAACCACATCACCATCTACGGCGTCGACCTGCGCGACTCCCCGGACCGCTGGCCCCTGGAAGTCGCCTACCTGAGCCTGGAGGCGACGACGGCCGGGGACGCCCCGCCCGACCAGGCGACCGGCGAGCACCCGCCGGCCGTCACCGGCCGGCTGCGGGCCGAGGAGGCGCTGCTCGCCGACGACCGGGTGCTGCTGCGCGGCGACGCCGGTTCCGGCAAGACCACCCTGGTGCAGTGGCTCGCGGTCACCGCGGCCCGCGACGGCGGCCGCGTCCCCTTCGTCCTCCCCCTGCGCACCCTGATCCGCACCGGCACCCTGCCCTCCCCGGACGGCTTCCTGAAGGCCGTGAGCTGCCCGCTGACCCCGCCGGAGGGCTGGGCCGAACGCGTGCTCACGGCGGGCCGGGGCCTGGTCCTCGTGGACGGCCTGGACGAGATACCGGCCGCCGACCGCCACCGCACCCGCGACTGGCTGCGCTCCCTCCTTTCGGCCTACCCCGGCAACCGCTGGCTGCTGACCTCCCGCCCGACCGCCGTCCGCGCCGACTGGCTGGCCCAGGAGGGCTTCCGGGAGCTGACCCTGGCCCCGATGCGCCGCTCGGAGGTCGCCACCTTCGTCCGCCGCTGGCACGAGGCGGCGCGGGCCCCGGAGTTCGAGGCGCCGCTGCTGGACTCCCTGCGCACGAAGCGCGATCTGGCCCGGCTGACCACCAACCCCCTGATGTGCGGCCTGATCTGCGCCCTGCACCGCGAACGCCGGGGCTATCTCCCCACCGGCCGCAAGGAGTTGTACGACGCCGCCCTCACGATGCTGCTCGCGCGCCGGGACCGGGAGCGGGGCATGGCCGTCGAACTGGGCGAGGAGGCGCAGCTGGAGCTGCTGCAACGGCTCGCGTACGCGCTGGTGCTCAGCGGCCGCACGGAGATGGACGCCGGCACGGCGGAGGGCATCGTGGAGCGGTGCCTTCCGGCGGTGGCCTCGGCGGGCGGTGACGCGCCGGCGGTCCTGCGGGAGCTGCTGCTGCGCAGCGGCCTGCTGCGGCAGCCGGCACAGGGCGTCGTGGACTTCGTCCACCGCACCTTCCAGGACTACCTGGGGGCGCGGTACGCGGTCGGGGAAGGGCATCTGGAGGTGCTGCTCGGCCACGCCGACGACACCCAGTGGGAGGACGTCATCCGCATGGCCGTCGCCCACGCGCGCCCCCGGGAACGGGCCTGGCTGCTCCGGCAGCTGCTCGCCCGGGACACCCCCCGGCTGACCTTGCTGGCCCTCGCCTGCCTGGAACACGCGGTGGCCCTGGACGCGGGGGTGCGGGCGGAGGTCGAGGAGCGGGCGGCGGCGCTGATCCCGCCGCGGACGAAGGAGGACGCGCGGTCCCTGGCCGGCGCGGGCCCGCTGGTGCTGGAGCTGCTGCCGGGCCCGGAGGGACTGACGGCCGCGGAGTCACTGGGCGTGGTGATCACCGCGTCCCTCCTGGGGGAGGCGGAGCCGGAGGGGGCGCTGGGGGTGCTGCGGCGGTTCCGGGAGCATCCGGATCTGGATGTGCGGCGGCAGTTGGTGGGGACGTGGGGGCGGTTCGACGCCGGGGAGTATGCGGCGGAGGTGCTGGATCATCTGAGCCGGGCAGGTCTCCGCCTGAACTGCGACTCGTCCGAACAGCGCGCGGCACTGGGCTTGATGCGTCCCTGGCCCCAGCTGTCTTTCGGCGGCCCGCACAGCGCCGAGGACATCCTGGCCGCTGTGCCGGCCCCCGAGGCCGTGAGAACGCTTTTCATATTGGACAACCCTGACCTCACCGATCTGGGCGCTCTTGTTCCGTTCAGTGGTTTGCGTCGACTTGGGGTGCTCGGCTGTCCGGCCACCGGAGTGGACCGACTTTCCGTTCTCCCGCTCACCACGCTCGCCTGCGGCATCGCCGACATGACCGGACTGCGGTCCCTCCGATCCCTCACCGACCTTTCCGTACACCAGGAACTGCCGGGGGCCGACCTCACCGATGCTCTGCCGGTGGACGCCCCGCTGGAATCCCTTTTCCTCGGCGTGCACAGCATCAAAAGCACGGGGTTGCGCGGGCTGAGTCGGTGGGCGTCTCTGCGCACCCTGAGTTTCGGATCGCTGGCCACGGAGCTGACGGAGGACGACTGGTGTGAAGTCGCGGAACTGCCCCGGCTGACCCGCATCGACCTGAACGGCAGGGTGCTGACGCACTCCGTCGACCCGATGCCGGTCCTTCCCGGCATCGAGGTTCTTCAGGTCGGCATGATGTCCGGCACCGAAGACCTCTCGCCCCTGGCGCACCGGCTACCGGGCCTGCGCTCGGTGGTCCTGGTGAATCAGCCCGGCCATTCCGTCACCGCGTCCCGGTACCGGGAACTCTTCCCGAACGCCGAACTCACCGTGGAAGAACACTGAAAGGGGCCGGTGCCCGAAGGCACCGGCCCCTTTTTTCAGCTGAACCGCCGGAGGCTCACGCGTCCTTGCTCAGGTTCGGGCCGCCGCCCGCCGCCTGCTCGATCGGCGGGGCGTCCGGCAGGGCCGACTTCTCCTCGCCGCGGAAGGTGAAGGTCGCGGTGTCGCCCTCGCCCTCCGTGTCCACGACCACGATGTGACCGGGGCGCAGCTCGCCGAAGAGGATCTTCTCGGAGAGGCTGTCCTCGATCTCGCGCTGGATGGTGCGGCGCAGCGGCCGGGCGCCCAGCACGGGGTCGTAGCCCTTCTTGGACAGCAGCTCCTTGGCGGACTGGGACAGCTCGATGCCCATGTCCCGGTCCTTCAGGCGCTCGTCCACCTTGCTGATCATCAGGTCGACGATCCGCAGGATGTCCTCCTGCGTGAGCTGCGGGAAGACGACGACGTCGTCCACACGGTTGAGGAACTCGGGCCGGAAGTGCTGCTTCAGCTCGTCCTGGACCTTGTTCTTCATGCGCTCGTAGTTGGTCTTCGTGTCACCCGAGGCCGCGAAGCCCAGGTTGAAGCCCTTGGAGATGTCCCGGGTGCCGAGGTTGGTCGTCATGATGATGACCGTGTTCTTGAAGTCCACGACCCGGCCCTGGGAGTCGGTCAGACGACCGTCCTCCAGGATCTGCAGCAGCGAGTTGAAGATGTCCGGGTGGGCCTTCTCCACCTCGTCGAACAGGACGACGGAGAACGGCTTGCGGCGCACCTTCTCGGTCAGCTGGCCGCCCTCCTCGTAGCCCACGTAGCCGGGGGGCGAACCGAAGAGACGGGAGACCGTGTGCTTCTCGCTGAACTCCGACATGTCGAGGGAGATCAGCGCGTCCTCGTCGCCGAAGAGGAACTCGGCGAGCGCCTTGGACAGCTCGGTCTTACCGACGCCGGACGGGCCGGCGAAGATGAACGAGCCACCGGGGCGCTTCGGGTCCTTCAGACCGGCACGCGTACGGCGGATCGCCTTCGACAGCGCCTTGACGGCGTCGTTCTGGCCGATGACCCGCTTGTGGAGCTCCTCCTCCATGCGCAGCAGGCGGGAGGACTCCTCCTCGGTCAGCTTGAAGACCGGGATGCCGGTGGCCGTGGCGAGGACCTCGGCGATCAGCTCGCCGTCGACCTCGGCGACGACGTCCATGTCGCCGGCCTTCCACTCCTTCTCCCGCTTGGCCTTGGCGGCCAGGAGCTGCTTCTCCTTGTCGCGCAGGGAGGCGGCCTTCTCGAAGTCCTGCGAGTCGATCGCGGACTCCTTGTCCCGGCGGACACCGGCGATCTTCTCGTCGAACTCGCGCAGGTCCGGCGGCGCGGTCATCCGGCGGATGCGCATCCGGGAGCCGGCCTCGTCGATCAGGTCGATGGCCTTGTCCGGCAGGAAGCGGTCCGAGATGTAGCGGTCGGCCAGGGTGGCGGCCTGGACCAGCGCCTCGTCGGTGATGGAGACGCGGTGGTGCGCCTCGTACCGGTCGCGCAGGCCCTTGAGGATCTCGATGGTGTGCGGCAGGGACGGCTCGGCGACCTGGATGGGCTGGAAGCGGCGCTCCAGGGCCGCGTCCTTCTCCAGGTGCTTGCGGTACTCGTCCAGCGTGGTGGCACCGATGGTCTGCAGCTCACCGCGGGCCAGCATCGGCTTCAGGATGGAAGCCGCGTCGATGGCGCCCTCGGCGGCACCCGCACCGACCAGCGTGTGCAGCTCGTCGATGAACAGGATGATGTCGCCGCGGGTGCGGATCTCCTTGAGCACCTTCTTCAGGCGCTCCTCGAAGTCACCGCGGTAGCGGGAGCCGGCGACCAGGGCGCCGAGGTCCAGGGTGTAGAGGTGCTTGTCCTTCAGCGTCTCGGGCACCTCGCCCTTGACGATGGCCTGGGCGAGGCCCTCGACGACGGCGGTCTTGCCGACGCCGGGCTCACCGATCAGCACCGGGTTGTTCTTGGTACGGCGGGACAGCACCTGCATGACCCGCTCGATCTCCTTCTCGCGCCCGATGACCGGGTCGAGCTTGGACTCACGAGCGGCCTGGGTGAGGTTCCGGCCGAACTGGTCCAGGACGAGGGACGTCGAGGGGGTGCCCTCGGCGGGGCCGCCGGCGGTGGCGGTCTCCTTGCCCTGGTAACCGGAGAGCAGCTGGATGACCTGCTGCCGCACCCGGTTGAGGTCGGCGCCCAGCTTGACCAGGACCTGGGCGGCGACGCCCTCGCCCTCACGGATCAGGCCGAGCAGGATGTGCTCCGTGCCGATGTAGTTGTGGCCCAGCTGAAGGGCCTCGCGGAGCGACAGCTCCAGGACCTTCTTGGCACGGGGGGTGAAGGGGATGTGACCGGACGGGGCCTGCTGGCCCTGGCCGATGATCTCCTCCACCTGCTGGCGGACCGCCTCGAGCGAAATGCCGAGGCTCTCCAGGGCCTTAGCGGCGACACCTTCGCCCTCGTGGATGAGACCCAGGAGGATGTGCTCGGTGCCGATGTAGTTGTGGTTGAGCATCCGGGCTTCTTCCTGAGCCAGGACGACAACCCGCCGCGCGCGGTCGGTGAACCTCTCGAACATCGTTAATCGCTCCTCAGAGCGGTCAGGCAGTGGGGGGAACTTCCCCTCCCTGTCCTTCCGCAGCTTAGTCCCGCAAGCGGGGACCGCTCATTCCAACTGCCGACACCGTCCTTGGCCTCCTGACCCCGAACGCCGACATCTGCTCCAACCCGATGGTGCGAGACGATGTTCCCGCAGGCCAGGCAGTTACCCCACTCGCCACTACGCCGATGGCGAACGGGAGGCCGCCTCGCCCGCACGTCGCCCCCTCCCACTAGGCATGTCTTACCCGCTGGGACTGACACTCCATGCCGCGCGCACCCGATCCCTCCGCTATGGGCGAACAACCTTGCGGCTCCCCCCGCCCCCGTACGCCCCTATTTCGAGCACAGTGCGCGATCGACGGGGCACCCAGCGTAACTCCGGGTCCGTTCCGCCGGTTGCACTGGCATGGCTGGCTCGGTCTCCACGCCCTCCACGGTCCCCCTTCCGCGCCGTCCCGTCGAACCGGGAGCGCCCGCCGCGCCGTGGCCCGGGGCACGGGGGTGGCGGGAGGTCCGGCGCTGGTACGAGCGCGAGCTGGGCTGGGCCGCCGTTCCCGGGCGTCCGCCGCGGCTGCCCACCGGGGTCCGGTTCGACGTCCTGGACGTGCCGGCCGAGGCGGGCGCCGGGGCGCTCCGGCATCTCGCGCCGGGCTCGCCGGTGGCACTGCGGGGCGACCGGATGGAGCTGCTGGTGGCCGCGGGCAGCGCGGAGGAGCTGCCGGGGCTGCTGGAGTGGCTGGAGTGGGGTGCCGTCACGCTCGATCTGCGGGCCCTGGGGGCGGGGGACGCCCTTGAGGCCCCGTTGCCGCCCGGATGGCCGCCGTCGTCCGCCGAGAGGCCTTCCCGGGGTCTTCCGGGGGCTCGCTCGCGGGGTCTCTCCGAGTGCCTTGAGGGGGCCGCCGTGTGGCTGCGGCCCCCCGAGCCGGGGCACGAGGCCGGGGCCTCGCTGCCCGCGATGCCGGCCATGGGGCGCGCTGGGCACGCCCCCGATCTCGTACGACTGGTGGACACGGTGGCTGCATGCTGTCACCGCGTCCGGCTGCGGAGGGCCGCCGGCCCCGCCGGAAGGGTCGTACGGTCGGACCGGTGATCGGTCGTGGTACCGGTAATCGGCCGACGGATCAGCCGTTGGCCTTCTCGTACGCCTCGCGGATGGACGCGGGAACGCGGCCGCGGTCGTTGACCTCCAGGCCGTTCTCCTTGGCCCAGGCGCGGATCGCCGCGGTGTCCTGGTTGCCGCCGCCGGCGGCGGCACGGGCCTTTCCACGGCCGCCGGAGGCACGGCCCCCGGTACGCCGACCGCCCTTCACATAAGGGTCGAGAAGGCCGCGCAGCTTGTCCGCATTGGCGGTCGTGAGATCGATCTCGTACGTCTTGCCGTCCAGCGCGAACGTCACCGTCTCGTCCGCCTCGCCGCCGTCGAGGTCGTCGACAAGAAGGACCTGAACCTTCTGTGCCACCGGATTTCCTTTCATCGATAACGTTGAGGGTCAGGGTGCGCGCGTCCGCCCGTTTCGCCGCCCCTGTTATATGCAGTACTGCAGTACGTCGGAAAGCAAACCGCTTTTGCCGGAAAAACACAAACCCCTGGGAGAGGATCGCTCGGGACTCCGGGTACGGAAAGCTGCGCGTTTCGGACATAGGGCACCGCGCATAGTCACGGCGGCAATGACGATCACAGATGCAGAAGCATCCGGCTGTTGCCCAAGGTGTTCGGTTTCACTCGTTCGAGTCCGAGGAACTCCGCGACGCCCTCGTCATAGGAACGCAGCAGCTCCGCGTAGACATCGGTGTCGACCGGCGTCTCGCCGATCTCGACGAAGCCGTGCTTCCCGAAGAAGTCCACTTCGAAGGTCAGGCAGAAAACGCGGCGAACGCCGAGCCAGCGCGCGGTGTGCAGCAACTTCTCCAGCAACTGATGGCCGACGCCCGCGCCCTTGAGACCGGGCTTCACCGCCAGAGTGCGCACTTCCGCCAGGTCCTCCCACATGACGTGCAGTGCGCCGCAGCCGACCACCTCGGCGTTGTCGTCCCGTTCGGCGACCCAGAACTCCTGGATGTCCTCGTAAAGCGTGACCGTGGCTTTGTCGAGCAGGATGCGGTCGCGGACGTAGGCGTCGAGGAGGTGGCGCACGGCCGGGACATCGCTGGTGCGGGCACGACGGACCGTGATGGCTTTTGCGGAGACTTCGGGACGTGCTGCTGACATGAGCGGACGCTATCGCTCGTCGGCGCCCTCTGCCGAGCCGGGGTTCTCCTCTTGCCGCGCTCGCGCGGCTTCCGGTTCTCCGCCTTCGGGGGGCCGCGCCCGGCGCGCTTCGGGTGCTTCCGTGGATTGCGGCCCCTGGACGATGCGTACGGCGTCCGCGAGGGCCTGGCGCTGTTCCTGGCTCATCATCCCGAAGAAGGCGACGAGCGCGGCGGCCGGGTTGTCGCTCTGCGACCAGGCGTCGTTCATGAGTGCGGCGGCGTAGGCGGCACGGGTGGAGACGGCCTCATATCGATAGGCACGGCCTTCCGCCTCGCGGCGCACCCAGCCCTTCTGATGGAGATTGTCCAAAACCGTCATCACGGTGGTGTACGCGATGGAGCGTTCCTGCTGGAGGTCTTCCAGGACTTCTCGAACGGTCACCGGGCGGTTCCACTTCCACACCCGCGTCATGACCGCGTCTTCGAGTTCTCCCAAGGGGCGAGGCACAACTCAGACAATAGTGGGAGATCCGGACAATGGCGTGCCGGACGTGCGCGAAGTCCACGAATGCGGGCAAAAGGGTGCGAGCCGGGACGCGTGCCTCTTTCCCGGCTCGTGGCGATCTCCGGGGAGTGCTCAGGCGTCGCCGGCGGCGGGCGCGTTGCGCGCCCCCTCCGCACGGGCGAGGGCGGCGTCCACGGCCGCGTCCTCCTTGGCCTTGGCGGCCCCGCCCTGGGTCTTCACGATCACCCGGACCAAACCGATGAAGAACGCGGCCATCACGACCGGCGGAACAAGCGCGGAGACGTAGTCCATGACACCAGGGTAGCCACGGCGGAACGGGCGAATGGTGCGGGGGGCGCAAACGCCGCCAGGCCCTCCGGGGGCGGGCGGGACCCTTCGGGGCACCGCGCGGAACGCGGGTCCGGGGGGCGCGGTGCCCGTCCGGACAAGGAGCCGCCCGCGCCCCGGAGAGGTGGGCGCGGGCGGCTCGGCGCGGACCGGTCAGCCGACCAGCTGACGGGGCGGGGCCGCGGGCTTGCGAGGGGGGAAGACCTCGCCGGGGGTGGGGATGGGGCGCTTGGGGGCCGCCGGGTCGGGGGCGGGGCGCTCGGCCGGCGCCGGCTTCGGGGCGGGCTCGGACGGCCGCTTGCCGTCGCCCTCGGCCTGCCGCGCCGCGCCGCCGGAGAGGGCCAGCAGCCGCGCCCGCGCGGGCGGTGCGGCCGGGGCCGGAATCCTGACCGTGCCCTGCGCGAAGCGGGCCCGTACGTCCTGCTCGGCCAGCAGCCGGCAGCGCTCCAGCAGGTCGGCCGCCCTCGGGTTGCCCCGCAGTGCCCGCAGCGCCGCGAGGTCGTCCGGCACCGGCAGGTACCCGATGCCCAGCGTCTCCTCCAGGAGGGCGAGATAGCCGGCCGCGGTGCCCGGGAGCGCGGCCCGGTAGCGGCCGAGGTCGGCCACCAGGAAGGCGCGCAGTCTGGCCCCCTCGCGGATCGCCTCGTCGAGCGACTCGGCGAGCCGGAGGCAGTCCTGGGCGTCCTGGGCGGACGCGTGGCCGGGGTGAAGGGCGAGGGCGAGGGCGCGGCGGAGCACACGCAGCTCCTCCGCGCCGAACGCCATGCCGCCGCGGGATCCGTATGGCGTGGGCATGCGGCGACGCTACCGCTAATCGGACAAAAGTGACACAACGGGATGATGTGTCGCCGTGGGTTTCCCCCGACCGGGGCCGCTTTCCCACCCGGTCGCCGCACAACCGCCCACGCGGGTGCCGCCGGCCGGCCGCGCTTCGGCGGCCCGGCCGGCGGTGGCGGCGACGGCTAGAGGCGCGCCACGTTCCGCTCGTACACCAGGCGCAGGCCGATCAGGGTCAGCCACGGCTGGTGTTCGTCGATGACCGAGGACTCGCCGAGGACCATCGGCGCGAGGCCGCCGGTGGCGATCACCGTGACGTCGTCGGGGTCGTCGGCCAGCTCGCGGGCCATGCGGCCGACGACGCCGTCGACCTGGCCGGCGAAGCCGTAGACGATGCCCGCCTGCATGGCCTCGACCGTGTTCTTGCCGATCACGCTGCGCGGCCGGGCCACCTCGATCTTGCGGAGCTGGGCGCCCTTGACGCCCAGGGCCTCCACGGAGATCTCGATGCCGGGCGCGATCACCCCGCCGACGTACTCCCCGCGCGCGGAGACCGCGTCGAACGTGGTCGCCGTGCCGAAGTCGACGACGATCGCCGGACCGCCGTACAGCTCGACCGCCGCGACCGAGTTGATGATGCGGTCGGCGCCGACCTCCTTGGGGTTGTCGGTGAGGATCGGCACGCCCGTCTTGACGCCCGGTTCGACCAGGACGGCCGGGACGTCGCCGTAGTAGCGCCGGGTGACCTCGCGCAGCTCGTGCAGGACCGACGGGACGGTGGCGCAGATCGCGATGCCGTCGATGCCGTCGCCCAGCTCCTCGCCGAGCAGCGGGTGCATGCCCATCAGGCCCTGGAGCAGCACCGCCAGCTCGTCGGCGGTGCGGCGGGCGTCGGTGGAGATGCGCCAGTGCTCCACGATGTCCTCGCCGTCGAACAGGCCGAGGACGGTGTGCGTGTTGCCGACGTCGATCGTGAGCAGCATGGCCGTTACTCCGCCTCGCGCAGGTCCAGGCCGATGTCCAGGATCGGCGAGGAGTGGGTCAGGGCGCCGACCGCCAGGAAGTCCACACCGGTTTCGGCGTACGACCGCGCGTTGGCGAGCGTCAGCCGGCCGGAGGCCTCCAGCTGGGCCCGGCCGGCGACGATGCCGACGGCCTCCGCGCACTCGCCGGGCGTGAAGTTGTCCAGCAGGATCAGGTCGGCGCCCGCGTCCACCACCTCGCGCAGCTGGTGCAGGGTGTCGACCTCGACCTCGATCGGCACGTCCGGGAAGGACTCCCGTACGGCCTTGAATGCCTGGGCGACGCCGCCGGCCGCGACCACGTGGTTGTCCTTCACCAGGGCCGCGTCCGAGAGGGACATGCGGTGGTTGACGCCGCCGCCCGCGCGCACCGCGAACTTCTCCAGGGCGCGCAGCCCGGGGGTGGTCTTGCGGGTGTCGCGGACCTTGGTGCCGGTGCCCTCCAGGGCGTCCGCCCAGGCGCGCGTCGCGGTCGCGATGCCGGACAGCCGGCACAGCAGGTTCAGCGCGCTGCGCTCGGCGGTCAGCAGGTCGCGGGTGCGGGTGGTGACCGACAGCAGCTTCTGCCCGGCCTCGACCCGGTCGCCGTCCTCGACGTGCCGCTCGACCTCGAACTCGTCCGTGCAGACCACGGAGAGCACGGCCTCGGCGACCCGCAGACCGGCCACGACGCCCGCCTCGCGCGCGGTGAAGTCGCCGGTGGCCACGGCCTCCTCGGGGATGGTGGCGACCGTGGTCACGTCCACGCCGCCGGCCAGGTCCTCCTGGATGGCCACGTTGGCGACGTCCTCGACCTCGATCGGGTCGAGCCCGGCGGCCGCCAGCAGTTCGGCGAGCGCGGGGTCGAGCCCGCACTCCAGGTACTCCTCGTGGTCCTCCGCGCCGCAGGCACAGCCGTCGCCGCAGCCGCCGGTCGTCACGAGGGGAAGGTCGTCGGTGCTCACGTCTGTCACTGCTCCTGAGGCGCTGGTGTTACCGGGTAGGGGGGAAGTCTGCGGTGTCGGTGGGGCGCACCGCCAGCGAACGGTCCGGATCGAGCCGTACGACGATGTGGCGCCGCCAGTTCGCGTCGTCGCGCTCGGCGTGGTCCTCGCGCCAGTGGCAGCCGCGGGTCTCCTCGCGCAGCCGGGCGGCGGCCACCAGCACGCGGGCCACGCACAGGAGGTTGGTGGCCTCCCACGTGTCCACGCCCGGCTCGGCGGTCTTGCCCTGCTCGGTGAGCGCCTCGCGGGCCTCGGTGTGCAGCCGCTGGAGCTGGTCCGCGGCCCGGGACAGGGACGCGGCCGAGCGCAGCACGCCCGCGCCCTCGGACATGATCCGCTGGATGGCGAACCGGGTCTCGGGGGCGAGCAGCGGGTGCGCCGGCTGCTCGGGGTGCGGGACGGGCGCGGGGACGCGGGTGCGCGGGCCGTGCGCGGCGCGCTCGGCGGCGATGTCCGCGGCGATCCGCTCGGCGTAGACCAGACCCTCCAGGAGGGAGTTGGAGGCGAGCCGGTTGGCGCCGTGCACGCCGGTGCAGGCGCACTCGCCGCACGCGTACAGGCCGGGCACGGTGGTGCGGCCGTGGGCGTCGGTGCGCACGCCGCCGGAGGCGTGGTGGGCGGCCGGGGCGATCGGGATGGGCTCGGTGACCGGGTCGATGCCGTTGGCGCGGCAGGCGGCCAGGATGGTCGGGAAGCGGTGCTCCCACATCTCGGCGCCGAAGTGCCGGGCGTCCAGGAACATGTGCTCGGCGTCCTGCTCCAGCATCCGCCGCGTGATGGCCTTGGCCACGATGTCCCGCGGCGCCAGTTCGGCCAGTTCGTGCTGTCCCGCCATGAAGCGCACGCCGTCGCCGTCGACCAGGTGGGCGCCCTCGCCGCGCACCGCCTCGGAGACCAGCGGCTGCTGGCCCTCCGCGTCCGGGCCGAGGAAGAGCACGGTCGGGTGGAACTGGACGAACTCCAGGTCGCTGACCTCGGCGCCCGCGCGCAGCGCCAGGGCCACGCCGTCGCCGGTGGACACGGACGGGTTGGTGGTCGCGGAGAACACCTGGCCCATGCCGCCGGTGGCGAGCACCACCGCGGGGGCGTGCACCGCGCCCACGCCGTCGTGCTGGCCCTCGCCCATCACATGCAGGGTGACCCCGGCGGTGCGGCCCTCGGCGTCCGTGAGCAGGTCCAGGACCAGGGCGTTCTCGATGGTGCGCAGGCCGCGCGCGCGGACCGCCTCGACCAGGGCGCGGGAGATCTCCGCGCCGGTCGCGTCGCCGCCCGCGTGCACGATCCGGCGGCGGTGGTGGCCGCCCTCGCGGGTGAGTTCGAGGGCGCCCTCGGCGGACTCGTCGAAGTGCGCGCCGGTGGCGATGAGCCGCCGTACCGCGTCCGGGCCCTCGGTGACCAGGAGTCGTACCGCCTCCTCGTCGCACAGGCCCGCGCCCGCCACCAGGGTGTCGTCCAGGTGCTGCTCGGGGGTGTCGCCCTCGCCGAGGGCGGCCGCGATGCCGCCCTGCGCCCAGCGGGTGGAGCCGTCGTCCAGACGGGCCTTGGTGACGACCACCGTGGTCAGCCCGGCGGCCTCGCAGCGCAGGGCCGCGGTCAGACCGGCCACGCCGGAGCCGACGACGACCACGTCCGCCTCGATGGCCCAGCCGGGGGCGGGCGCGTGCAGTCGTATGCCTGTGCTGGTCACGAAGCGGCTCCGAGGGATCCGAAGGTGAGCGGGATGTTGTCGATCAGCCGGGTGGCGCCGACCCGGGCCGCCACCGCGAGCACCGCCTCGCCGGTGTGGTCGTCGCCGATCTCGGTGAAGTCGGACGGGTCGACCAGGGCGAGGTAGTCCAGTTCCAGCGGCGGGTCGTAGTGGGCGGCGTCGTCCAGCACCTGGCGGGCGGCGGCGCGGACGGCCGCCGGGCCGCCGGGGGAGGCCGTGGCCACCGCGTGCGCGTCGGCCGCCGCGCGGGACTCCCCTATCGCGCTCAGCGCCTCGGCCCGCGCCTGGGTGGCGGGCACCTCGCGGGCGCGGGCGCGCAGCGCCTCCTGCGCGGCGTGCCGGTCGCGACCCGCGAACAGGGCGCGGGACAGCGCGAGCGCGGTGCGGCGCTCGTCGGGCGACAGGAAGCGGTTGCGGCTGGAGAGGGCGAGCCCGTCCTCCTCGCGCGCGGTCGGCACGGCGACGATCTCGATGCCGAAGTTCAGGTCCCGCACCATGCGCCGGATCAGGGCCAGCTGCTGGGCGTCCTTCTGGCCGTACAGGGCGACGTCGGGGCGGGTGAGGTGGAGCAGCTTGGCGACGACGGTGAGCATGCCGTCGAAGTGGCCGGGACGGGAGGCGCCCTCCAGGCGTTCGCCCATGGGGCCCGCGGTGACGCGGACCTGGGGGTCGCCGCCGGGGTACACCTCCTCCACGGAGGGGGCGAACACGGCGTCGGCGCCGGCCTGTGCGGCGACCTTCAGGTCGGCTTCCAGGGTGCGCGGGTAGCGGTCCAGGTCCTCGCCCGCGCCGAACTGGAGCGGGTTGACGAAGACGGTGACGACGACCTCGCCGTCCGGGCCCGCGATCCGGCGCGCGGCGCGGATGAGGCTCGCGTGGCCCTCGTGCAGGGCGCCCATGGTCATCACGACGGCACGGCGGCCCTCGCGGGCGCGGGCGTGCAGCTCCTGGGCGGTGCTGAGCAGGGCGGTGGTCATCGGTCGTTCCCCTCGGTGCCGTTCGTGCCGTCGGTGCCGTCGCCGTCCGCGCGGCCGCTGCCGGTGCCGTCGCCGCCGTCGGCCAGCACGCCGAGCAGGTCCTCGGCGAGTTCCGGCTTGAGCAGCCCGGACGCCAGGGCGCGGTCGGCGGTGGCGCGGGCCATCGCCAGGTAGCCGGCGACCGTGCCCGGGGCGTGCCTGCCCAGCTCGGTGATGTGCGCGGCGACGGTGCCCGCGTCGCCGCGCGCGACCGGTCCGGTCAGGGCCGCGTCCCCGGAGCGCAGGGCGTTGTCCAGGGCGGCGCCGAGCAGCGGGCCGAGCATCCGGTCGGGGGCCTCGACGCCGGCCGTGCGCAGCAGCTCCATGGACTGGGCGACCAGGGTCACCAGGTGGTTGGCGCCGAGTGCGAGGGCCGCGTGGTAGAGCGGGCGGTTCTCCTCGCTGATCCACTCCGGTTCGCCGCCCATCTCGATGACCAGCGCCTGGGCGGCCAGCCGCAGCTCCTCGGGCGCGGTGACGCCGAAGGAGCAGCCCGCGAGGCGCTGTACGTCCACCGGGGTGCCGGTGAAGGTCATCGCCGGGTGCAGGGCGAGCGGGAGCGCGCCGGCGCGCAGCGCGGGGTCGAGGACCTTGGCGCCGTACCGGCCGGAGGTGTGCACCAGCAGCTGGCCGGGGCGCACCGCGCCGGTCTCCGCGAGGCCGGCGACCAGTGCGGGCAGCACGTCGTCGGGGACGGTGAGCAGCACCAGGTCGGCGCGCTCCAGGACCTCGGCGGGCGGCACCAGCGGCACGCCCGGGAGCAGGGTCTCGGCACGTCTGCGGGAGGCGTCGGAGACACCCGAGACGGCGACCGGGCGGTGCCCGGCGAGCTGGAGGGACGCGGCCAGCGCGGGGCCCACGCGGCCGGCGCCCACGACGCCGACGGTGAGCCGCGCGGGGCGGTCCTTGAGGTCTTGCTGGTGGACTGTACTCACGCGACGGCGGCCTTCCCGTTCCAGTCCGCTTCGGGTACCGGACGATGTACCGGACGATTTCTCGTCATGTTAACGCTATCTCGGTCCGCCGCCGACCGGTTGTCCACAGGCTGTGGGTTTCCCCACGCGGTCCCGGCCGGCCCCGGCCCCGGATATCCAGCTGCCCCGCGGGCGCCCGGCGCGGCATGATCCCCGCATGACTGACACCGACGCGGCCGGCGCGCACCCGGCACAAGAGCCGACGGGACAATCGGAGACTGCGGAGCTTTCGGACCAGGACCGCAGGCGGGAGCGGTGGGCGGCCGTACGGCGGCGGGGCGCGCGCAGGCTGGGCGGCGCCCGCTGGGGCGGCACGATCCGCGAGCGCCTGGCGGACCTGGCCGGGGCGGGCGCCGGGGTGTACGACCTCGACGAACCGGCCGACGTGTACGGCAACCGGATCGTGGCCGCCCTGGAGGAGCGGACCGCCGCCCTGCTCGGCATGGAGGCCGCCGTCTTCTTCCCCACCGGCACCATGGCCCAGCAGGTGGCGCTGCGCTGCTGGGCGGGCCGCACCGGCGACACCGCCGTGGCCCTGCACCCGCTGGCCCATCCGGAGATGCACGAACGGCAGGCCTTCAGCCAGGTCAGCGGGTTGCGTCCGGTCCGGGTGGGCGGCGGGCGGCGGCAGCCGACGGCGGCGGAGATACGCGACGTCGCGGAGCCCTTCGGCGCGCTGATGCTCGAACTGCCGCTCAGGGACGCCGGTTTCGTGCTGCCCACCTGGGAGGAGCTGACCGAGGCGGTGGAGGTGGCCCGGGAGCGCGAGGCGGTGGTGCACTTCGACGGCGCGCGCCTGTGGGAGTGCACCGAGCACTTCGGGCGCCCCCTGACGGAGATCGCGGGGCTGGCCGACAGCGTCTACGTGTCGTTCTACAAGTCCCTCGACGGCCTCGGCGGCGCCGCGCTCGCCGGGCCGGCCACGCTGGTCGAGGAGGCGCGGACCTGGCGGCACCGGTACGGCGGCATGATCTTCCAGCAGTTCCCGACCGCGCTGTCCGCCCTCATCGGCCTGGAGCGGGAACTGCCGAGGCTGCCCGCCTACGTACGCCAGGCGCGCGTGGTCGCCGCCGCGCTGCGAGAGGGTTTCGCCGAGGCCGGACTGCCGTGGGCGCGGGTGCACCCCGAGGTGCCGCACACCCATGAGTTCCAGGTGTGGCTGCCGTACGAACCCGAGGTGGTCGCCGAGGCCGCGCTGCGCCAGGCGGAGGAGACCTCGGTGGCGCTCTTCGCGGACGGCTGGTCCGGCGACGCCGCCCCCGGGCTGGCCCGCACGGAGGTCAGCGTCCGGGCCGCGGGCCTGGAGTGGACGGCGGACGAGGTACGGGCGGCGGTGAGGGATTTCGCGCTACGGCTGCCGTAGCGCGGGGGCGTTCGCCAGGAACCGGCGGTGAGCCCTCCGGCGTACGCGGGCTCGCCATGACGTCGCTATGACGCCGGGCGGCGCAGCCGGCGCACGAGGGCGCGCAGCACGGCGAGGTCGTGCCGGCCGGGCGCGGGCGGGTGGGGCGTGCCGTGGGCCCGGGTGCGGTGCAGGTCGAGGAGGTACTGCTGGGTGATGCTCATGGCGGTCGCCTTCCGGGAACGTGGATGCCCTCAGGCTGCGCGCGCCCCGCGCCGATGTCCCGCGGATTGACCGCCGCCGTCAATCCACGAGGCGTTGTCGGTGGTCCGGTGCACGATGGGGGCATGAGCGTGACCATCGACATCACCGGCCTGGCCGCCGACGGGAGTGCCCCCGAGGCCGACAGGTGGGCGAGGATCTCCGTCGTGCCCTCGCCGCTGGCCGAGCTCGGGATGGCGCTGCACGTGCTCAGCGAACCGGGCCACCACCCGGAGCTGGGGGGCTGGACCGCCGCCGTCTCCTCCCGGCTGAACCCCCATCTCGCCGACCGGCTGTGCGAGGCGGACTTCCTGTGGCGTACGACGTTCTCGGACGTCTTCTGGGCCTTCGCCGGCGTCCCCGGCGGCCGGGTGCTCCCCGGGGCCACGCTGGCCGAGGACCTGGAGCTGCTCGACAAACTGACGGACGAACAGTTCGTGCAGGCCGCCCTGGAGTTCACCTGCGGCCTGCGCGGCGACACCCCCCGGCCCGGCACGCTGGACGACCCGGTGCTGCGCCGGCGCGCCCTGGACATGGCCGCCGCGCGCGGCCCGATGCAGGAGCGGTTCACCCGTCGGCTGCTGGAGGACCCGCCGGCCATCCGGGCCTGGCTGCGACACCTGCTGCTCGACTGCGAGGAGGCCTTCTTCGCGGACACCTGGGCCCGGGTGCGGCCCCAGCTCGCCGCCGAGGCCCGGCACCGCACCGAACTGCTGCGCCGCAGGGGCCTGACCGAGGCCCTCTGCTCGCTGTCCGGGGCGTTCTCGGTGGACGAGGAGGCCGCGCTGATCACCGTCGACAAGCTGCCGGTGGTACGCACCGCCACCGGGGACGGCGGCCTGGTGCTGGTGCCGACCAGCCTCGGCCGCCCCCACGTCCTGGTCCTGCACCGGTACGGCTGGCAGCCCGTGATCAGCTACCCGCTCAGCGGACCCCGCCCGCAGGCCCCGTCCGTCGCCGAGCTCACCCGGCGTCTGGAGGCGCTGGCCCACCCGGTGCGGATGCGGCTGTGCCGCTATCTGGCGCGCGCCCCGCACACCACGGGCGAACTGGCCGACGCGTACGGCATGTCGGCGCCCGAGATATCCCGGCACCTGGCGGTGCTGAAGAAGGCGGGCCTGATCACCCAGTGCCGCCGCGGCCGGTACGTGCAGCACCAGCTGGACCTCTCGGCGGTGGCCCGGCTGGGCAGCGACTTCATCGAGGGCCTGCTGCGCTGAACCGCCCGGCCGGGCCGCGGCCCGGGCGAGACCGACCGGGCGAGGTACGGGTCAGCCGAGGCCGCCCGGTCGCGGTGTGCGGCTCAGCCGAGGCCGCCCGCGCGCACCAGGCCGGTCTCGTACGCCAGCACCACCACCTGCACCCGGTCGCGCAGCCCCAGCTTGGTCAGGATGCGTCCGACATGGGTCTTCACGGTCGCCTCGGACAGCACCAGGCGCGCCGCGATCTCCCCGTTGGACAGGCCCTGCGCGACCAGCACCATCACCTCGCGCTCCCGCTCGGTGAGCCGGGCCAGCTCCTTCTGCCGGGGGTCCCCGCCGCCGGACGGCAGCATCGGCGCGAAGCGGTCCAACAGCCGCCGGGTGGTGGAGGGCGCGACCACGGCGTCACCGCTGTGCACGGACCGGATGGCGGCCAGCAGCTCGCCGGGCGGCACGTCCTTGAGCATGAAGCCGGAGGCGCCCGCCTTCAGCCCGGAGAAGGCGTACTCGTCCAGGTCGAACGTGGTCAGGATCAGCACCTTGGGCGGGTCCGGCTGCGCGCAGATCCGCCGGGTGGCCTCCACCCCGTCGAGCTTCGGCATGCGGACGTCCATCAGCACCACGTCCACCGCGGTGGCGCGCAGCTTCTCCAGGGCCTCGACACCGTCGCCCGCCTCGGCGACGACCTCCATGTCCGGTTGGGCGGCGAGCACCATCCCGAACCCGGTGCGCAGCAGCACCTGGTCGTCGACGAGCATCACGCGGATCGTCATCCGGTCCCTCTTCCCTGTCCTCGTTCGTCAGTGCGCCGGCTTGAGCGGCAGCAGGGCGCTGATCCGGAATCCTCCGCCCGGCCGCGGCCCGGCGTCCAGCGTGCCGCCGACCATGCCGACGCGCTCGCGCATGCCGATCAGGCCGTGCCCGCGGCCGTCGGCGCCGCCCTCCTCGTACAGCTCCTGGGGGGCGCCCTTGCCGTCGTCCTCCACGAGCAGGCCGAGGCCGTCGTCGAAGTAGACCAGCCGGACGCTGGCGCCCGCGTTGGGCCCACCGTGCTTGCGGGTGTTGGTGAGCGCCTCCTGCACGATCCGGTACGCGGTCAGCTCCACCCCGCTGGGCAGCGGGCGCGGCGTGCCCTCCACCTTGAAGTCGACGGGCAGCCCGGAGCCGCGGCACTGCTCGATCAGCTCGTCGATCTGCTCGACGTCGGGCTGCGGGACGTACTCGCCGCCCTCCTGGTGCTCCCCGGTGCGCAGCACGCCCAGCAGGCGGCGCATCTCGGCGAGGGCCTGCCGGCCGGTCGAGGAGATCGTCTCCAGGGCCGTCCTGGCCTGGTCGGGGGCAGTGTCCATGACGTAGGCGGCGCCGTCGGCCTGCACCACCATCACGGACACGTTGTGCGCGACCACGTCGTGCAGCTCGCGGGCGATCCGGGCGCGCTCGGCGGCGACGGCGACCTTGGACTGCGCCTCGCGCTCCTGCTCCAGCCTGGTCGCGCGCTCCTCCAGCTGGGCGAAGTAGGCGCGCCGGGTGCGCATGGAGTCGCCGAGCACCCAGGCGAGCGCGAAGGGCACGATCTGGAAGACCACGATGGCCAGGCGGCCGAGGAAGCTGGAATGCTCCGCCGGCCAGCGCAGCTGCGCCATGGGCGCGGCGCAGAAGCCGGCGACCAGGGCGAGCCGGGACGCCCAGCGCGCGCCCATGGTGGCGACCGTGTAGGCGATCGCCAGCATGGCGAAGTCGGCGACGGACGTCTCCACGTCCAGCACCAGCTGGGCGAGGCCGGTGGCGAGCGCGACCAGCAGCATCGGCTCCGGGAACCGGCGGCGCAGCGCGACGACGAGGCACAGGACGGCGGAGACGGCGACCGCCGCGGCCAGCGGTGCCCGGTGCGCCGGCGTCCCCTGGAGATTGGCCTCGCTCAGCACCGACAGCCCGAACAGGACGACGGCCCAGAAGGAGTCGACCCCGGTCGGGTGACGGCGGAGGAAGTCGTAGAGGCGCTGCACGTAACCCAGAGTAGGGAAACGGAATGCCCGACCGGGTCAACCGGAGGGCCGATCCGGGCCGCGCGCACGTACTCCCCAAGGTGGAGGAGGTGATCAACTGTGCGCCTACCCTGGTCCGGTGACGGACGGCAGGACGGGTGAGCGGCGGTGCGCGCCGGGCGCGGGCCCGCGCGGCTGGCGGGCCGCGACCGAGGCCGCCCTGTACGGCCCGGACGGCTTCTACCGGCGGCCGGAGGGGCCCGCCGGGCACTTCCGCACGTCGGTGCACGCGTCGGCGCTGTTCGCGGCGGCCGTGGCGGAGCTGTTGTGCCGGGTCGACGCGGCACTGGGGCGGCCCGCGGCGCTGGACTTCGTGGACATGGGGGCCGGGCGCGGCGAACTGGTGACCGGGGTGCTCCGCGCGCTGCCAAAGGAGGTGGCCGCGCGGGTGCGGCCGTACGCCGTCGAGATCGCCGGCCGGCCCGCCGGCCTGGACGGACGCGTCACCTGGTGCGACGAGCCGCCCGCGTCGGTCACCGGGCTGCTGTTCGCCAACGAGTGGCTGGACAACGTGCCCGTGGACGTGGCCGAGACGGACCCCGCGGGCGTGCCCCGGTACGTGCTGGTCGGCGACGACGGTGCCGAGCGGCCCGGCGAGCCGGTGACCGGCGCGGACGCGGACTGGCTGGCGCGCTGGTGGCCGCTGCCGGCAAAGGCGGGACTGCGCGCGGAGCTGGGGCGGCCCCGCGACGAGGCGTGGGCGGCGGTCGCCGGACGGGTGGTACGGGGGCTCGCGGTGGCCGTCGACTACGCGCACACCGCCGGCGCACGCCCCCCGTTCGGCACCCTCACCGGCTTCCGCGAGGGCCGCGAGACGACGCCGGTGCCGGACGGCAGCTGTGACATCACCGCCCATGTCGCCCTGGACGCCTGCGCGGCGGCGCTCCCGGCCCCCGCACGGCTGCTCACCCAGCGCGACGCCCTGCACGCCCTCGGCATCACCGGCGCACGCCCCCCGCTCACGCTGGCCGCCACGGACCCCGCCGGCTATGTGCGGGCCCTCGCGGGCGCCGGCGAGGCCGCGGAGCTGACCGCGCGCGGCGGCCTCGGTGACTTCGGCTGGCTGCTGCGGCCGGCCTGCATCCCGGACCCGCTCGGCTGACCCGCGCCGGGCGCGTGGACTACTTGTCGATGTCGCCGACCACGAAGAACATCGAGCCGAGGATCGCCACCATGTCCGCCACCAGCGTCCCGGGCAGCAGCTCGGTCAGCGCCTGGATGTTGTTGTACGACGCCGAGCGCAACTTGAGCCGGTACGGCGTCTTCTCACCCTTGCTGACCAGGTAGTACCCATTGATCCCGAGCGGGTTCTCGGTCCACGCGTAGGTGTGTCCCTCGGGCGCCTTCAGGACCTTCGGCAGGCGCTGGTTGACGGGCCCGGGCGGCAGCTCGGCGAGCCTGTCCAGGCAGGCGTCCGCGAGGTCCAGCGCGTTGTGCGTCTGTTCGAGCAGCACCTCGAAGCGGGCCAGGCAGTCGCCCTCGCTGCGGGTGACGACCTTCAGCGTGTCCCGCAGTTCGCCGTACGCCAGGTAGGGCTCGTCCCGGCGCAGGTCGAAGTCGACGCCCGAGCCGCGCGCGATGGGCCCGCTCACGCCGTAGGCGTGCACCGCCTCGGGGGCGAGCGCCCCCACCCCGCGCGTGCGCCCCCGGAAGATCTCGTTGCCGAGCACCAGGTCGTCGAAGACGTCCATCCGCGAGCGCACGGCGGCGACGGCGGCCCGCGCGCGGCCCGCCCAGCCGGCCGGCAGGTCCTCCTTGAGGCCGCCGACGCGGTTGAACATGTAGTGCATGCGCCCGCCGGAGACCTCCTCCATGACGTTCTGGAGCACCTCGCGCTCGCGGAACGCGTAGAACACGGGGGTGATCCCGCCCAGTTCCAGCGGGTAGGAGCCGAGGAACATCAGATGGTTGAGCACCCGGTTCAGCTCGGCGAGCAGCGTGCGCGTCCACACCGCGCGCTCGGGCACCTCCATGCCGAGCATCCGCTCCACGGCGAGGACCACACCCAGCTCGTTGGAGAACGCCGACAGCCAGTCGTGACGGTTGGCGAGCATGATGATCTGCCGGTAGTCGCGCGCCTCGAAGAGCTTCTCCGCGCCCCGGTGCATATAGCCGATCACCGGCTCGGCGTGCACGATGCGCTCGCCGTCCAGCACCAGCCTGAGCCGCAGCACGCCGTGCGTGGAGGGGTGCTGGGGCCCGATGTTGAGCACCATGTCGGTGCTTTCCGCGGCACCGCCGATCCCGACCGTGGTCTCCGTCGTAGGAGTCATGGCTCCAGTTTCCCCCATGCCCGGACGCGCGAAGGCCCGGCTTCCCCGTGGGGAGGCCGGGCCCGGTGTGCGGCGTGCCGTCGTCAGGAGGCCGCGCTGCGCAGCCCCTGGACGTCGATCTGCTCGGTCTCGTCGTGCGCGGTCAGGTCGATGACCTGTCCCACGCCGTGCGCCTTGTCGCCGGCGGGCTTGAACTCCGCCTCGGCCTCGGCCTTGTGCACGGCCAGCGCCTCCTGGCCGACGACATCGGCCAGGTCCTCGTTCTGCACGGCGTCCAGCGCGGGCTTCGGCGCGGCCTTCTGCGGGCCCGCGCCCTTGTGCGTGCCGAAGAAGTCGAATCCGCCCGAGGTCGTCGGGCGCCGCACGGGCGGTGCCGGTACGACGGCCACGGCGGTCGGCACCGTGAAGTGCCCGTCGGCGGGCGCCCCGGCGGCCTCGACCGGCTCAGGGGTCCCGGCAGGCTCGGGCGTCCCGTCTTGCGTGCCGGAGGCCGCGGGGGCCTGCGGGGCGGCGGCCGCGGGCCGTGCCCCGGCGGGTCCGGCCTCCTCGGACGGCGCGGGCGCACCGTCCGGCGCGGCTATGTCCCCGGCGTCGTCGTCTCCTTTGGCGGCGGCCGGGCCCTCACCCTCCGGCCCGGACCCGCTGCCGCGCTCCCGGCCGAACGCGGCCAGCGCCCGCAGCGCCTGCCCGTACAGCTTCGCGCCCTCGGCCGAGAACACGTCGTACGTCTTCTCCGGCTCCGCGACGGCGGCGGACGGCTCCGCGCTCCGGGCCGGCGGCAGGGCCGGCGAGGCCGAGCGCGACGGCAGTGTGGCGGACGAGCGCGCGGCGGACGGCAGCGCGGGCGTCCCGGACTCGATCTCCAGCAGGCGGCGGCCCTCCAGGGCGCTCGCGCGCTCGGTCTCCGCGGTGGCGTAGCGGCGCAGCAGGGCCGCGTGCTCGTTGCGCAGCCCGGCCAGCTCGGCGCGCTTGGCGCGCAGCCGCTGCTCCAGCTTGGTGCGCAGTTCGCGGGATTCCTCCAGGTCGGCCTCCAGCTCGGCGACCCGTTCCTCGAACCGCCACTCGTCGCCGGCCCGGGCGCGGGCGAGGTCGGCGACCTGCTTGCCCGCGTGGATGTCCCAGCGGCGCATCACGAACGCGCCGGCGAGCGCGGTCACCGCGGCGGCTCCGGCCAGCACGCGCAGCACCGCGGCCTCGGAGAACACCCAGGGACCCAGCGCGCAGGCGACGGAGACGCCGGCGATGGCGGAGGGGGGCAACAGCCGGTGCAGAGGCGGGGAATGGCGGTGGCGTCCACGTGGCATGGCCAGAAACTTACCGCGCGTAGGCGATTCATGGGTCCCCGCCCCGCAAAAACACGGCCACGCCGTGTGCTTCACGGGGCGTCAGGATCCGGTGGTTCAGTGCGAGACCAGCCGGCTGCCGAGCCACTGCAACGCCTCGGGGATCTCCCGCCGCCAGGTGTTGAAGTTGTGCCCACCGCTCGGAAGGATGATCGAGGAAATCCTGGTCACGTTCGTGTTCTGCACGCTCTTGATGAATTTGAGCGTGTCCTTGTAGTTGTGCTCACCGATTTTGCTGCTGGTGACGAGCAGTGACGTTTCCGGGGCCGCCTGGTGCTTGAGCACCCAGAAGAGGTTGGCACGATCGCGCAGGTTCGCGTCACCGTGGAAGAGGTCGCCGGTGGTGGGGTCGATCGGCGCGTTGTAGTACGGCGACAGGCCGACGGCGGCGGCGTACGACTTCGGGTGGTGCATGGCGATCTTCAGCGCGCAGTAACCGCCGGTCGAGTCGCCGATGATGCCCCAGCTCGCGGGCGTCTTGTCCACCCGGTAACGAGCCATCACCGAGTCGCGCAGGTCCTTGGCGAAGAACGTCTCCGTCTTCGGGCCCCCGGGCACGTCCACGCACTCGGTGTCCCGCGGCGGGGCCACCGCCGGGCGCATCATCACCAGGATCATCGGCTGCATCCGGCCGCTCTTGGCGAGCTGTTGCGCCGTGCTCGGGTAGCGCAGCTTGTCCACCAGCGCCTGCGCGGTGCCCGGGTAGCCCGTCAGGACGACGGAGACCGGGAACTTGCGGTCGCGGTTGCGCGGCTGGAAGTACTCCGGCGGCAGGTACACGAACGCCGGCGCCCCGATGCGGGTCGTCCGGCCGAGGATGTCGACCTTCTGGATCTGCCCGGCCACCTGCGGCGCCCCGCTGCTCACCCCGGTCACCCGGGAGGTGGAGACCACCTGGATCGGGCTGCGGGCACCGTCCGCTATGTGGTCGACGACCACGCCCTGGCCGTTCTCCTGGCCGAACAGGTCCGCCCAGCTGGCGTAGAAGCCGAACGCCTGGTTGGCGGCGAGCCCCACCGAGGCGAACAGCGCGAGCTGGGTGACGAGCAGCATCCCGATCCGTCCGCCGACGGCCCGCCAGCTGTGCCGGGCGAGCCGCGGCCACAGCCACACCGTGCCCGCGAACAGCACCACGGCGAACACGACCGCCAGCACCAGCACCTTGTTGCTCGTCAGACCCATGGCTGTTTCCCTGCCTGCGCTCTCGGCCCGTGCCGCGCCCACGCGCCGTCGCGTGGGTTTGCCCGGGGCTTTCCTCGGCCTTTGACCCGACTTTCCGGAGGGGAGTGAACCTCTCTCCCCGAGACACCGTCCTAGAGGGCGCAATGTCACCGGATGCCCGATCGGGCCCGGGTCCAAGGTCTCTCGCAGAACTACGGGATGCGATGTCTGTCAGGATAGATGGGGAAATGTCGGGCGGGGTTCCGGGCCGATCGAACCGGGCGCTGCGCATACCGCGCGGCCCGCGCCCCGAGGCCGTCCCCGGCCTGGTCGGCAGGGCGGTCGCGCTCGTCGGCCTCCTGGACATCGCCGCAGGAGTCTTCCCGCGCTTCCGTCACAGCCGTATGCACGCCCTGGCCGAGGTGCTCCCCGGTTCCTTCGGACCGTTCGCCGCGGCCCTCTCGCTCAGCGTCGGCGTGCTGTTGCTGCTGCTCGCGCATGGACTCAGGCGGCGCAAGCGCCGTGCGTGGCGCGCCGCGGTCGCGCTGCTGCCGGCCGGCGCGGTGAGCCAGTTCGCCTACCGCCACTCGCTGGCCGGCGTGCTGTTCGCGGTCGTCCTGCTGGTGCCGCTGATCTGGCACCGCCGGGAGTTCGCGGCCCTGCCGGACCCGCGCAGCCGCTGGCGCGCACTCGCCAACTTCGTGCTGATGAGCGCCGGTTCGCTCGTGCTCGGGCTGGTCATCGTCAGCGTCCACCCGCACCGCACGATCGGCGACCCGAGCCTGGCCGACCGCCTCACCCACGTCGTCTACGGCCTGTTCGGTTTCGAGGGCCCGGTCGACTACCAGGGCAACACCTCCTGGACCGTCGCCTTCTCCCTCGGCGCGCTCGGCTGGCTCACCGCCGTCACCACCATCTACCTGGCCTTCCGCCCCGAGCACCCGGCCGCCCACCTCACCGAGGACGACGAGGCGAAGCTGCGGGCGCTGCTGGCCAGGCACGGCCGCCGCGACTCCCTCGGCCACTTCGCGCTGCGCCGCGACAAGGCGGTCGTCTTCTCGCCCAGCGGCAAGGCCGCCGTCACCTACCGCGTCATCTCCGGCGTGATGCTCGCCAGCGGCGACCCCATCGGGGACGTCGAGGCCTGGCCGGGCGCCATCGAACGCTTCATGGACGAGGCCAGGGCGCACTCCTGGACGCCCGCGGTCGTGGGCTGCTCGGAGACCGGCGGCGAGGTGTGGACCCGCGAAACCGGGCTGGACGCCCTGGAACTCGGCGACGAGGCGGTGGTGGACGTCGCGGATTTCTCGCTCGCCGGGCGCGCCATGCGCAACGTCCGGCAGATGGTCAAGCGCATCGAACGGGCCGGTTACGAAACCCGGGTACGGCGCATCCATGACCTCGGCGAGGCCGAGCTGGACCGCATCCGGCGGGCCGCGGAGGACTGGCGCGGCACCGACACCGAGCGCGGCTTCTCCATGGCCCTCGGCCGGATCGGCGACCCGGCCGACGGCGACTGCCTCATAGCCACCGCCCACAAGGCCGACGACGCACCGGGCGAGTACGGCGACCTGAAGGCGATCCTGCACTTCGTGCCCTGGGGCGAGGACGGCGCCTCGCTCGACCTGATGCGGCGCGACCGCAGCGCCGACCCGGGCATGAACGAGCTGCTGATCGTCGCCGCCCTCCAGGCCGCGCCCAGGTTCGGCATCACCCGCGTCTCGCTGAACTTCGCCATGTTCCGCTCCGCCCTCGCCCGCGGCGAGAAGATCGGCGCCGGGCCGGTGCTGCGCGCCTGGCGCGGGCTGCTGGTCTTCCTCTCGCGCTGGTTCCAGATCGAGTCGCTGTACAAGTTCAACGCCAAGTTCCAGCCGCGCTGGGAGCCGCGCTTCATCGTCTACCGCGCGACCACCGACCTGCCCCGCATCGGCTTCGCCACCATGCAGGCCGAGGGCTTCGTCAACCTGGCCCTGCCCATGCCCCGCTTCCTGCGGCGCCGCCGTCCGGCCGCCGAACGCACGTGCGCGCACACCGTGACCGAACGCGACGCCCGCGCGGCATGATCCGTCCGTCCGGCGCCGCCCCGGCCCTACGGGCCGTCGCGGCGCCGCCCGGGGCCTACGCTGAACGTATGAACAAGCTCAGCGGGCGCGGCCGAGTGGCGGGCCTTCCGGCATGGGACCGGTGCGCGGTCATGGGGGTCGTGAACGTCACCCCCGATTCCTTCTCCGACGGCGGCCGCTGGTTCGACACGACGGCCGCCGTCAAGCACGGCCTCGACCTCGTCGCCGCGGGCGCCGACCTGATCGACGTCGGCGGCGAGTCCACCCGCCCGGGCGCCACCCGGGTGGACGAGGACGAGGAGCTGCGGCGGGTCATCCCGGTCGTGCGGGGCCTCGCCGCCGAAGGCGTCGTCGTCTCCGTCGACACCATGCGCGCCTCCGTCGCGGCCCGGTCCCTGGAGGCCGGCGCCGCCCTCGTCAACGACGTCAGCGGCGGCCTCGCGGACCCCGAGATGATCCCGGTCGTCGCCGCCGCCGGCGCCCCCTTCGTCGTCATGCACTGGCGCGGCTTCCTGGCGGGCGGCGGCATCCACGGCGTGTACGAGGACGTCGTCGGCGAGGTCGTGGACGAACTGCGCGCCCGGATCGACGCCGTCCTGGCCGGCGGCATCGCCCCCGACCGGATCGTCGTCGACCCCGGTCTCGGCTTCTCCAAGGAGGCCGAGCACGACCTCGCCCTCCTGGCCCACCTCGACCGGCTGCGCGCCCTCGGCCACCCGCTGCTGGTGGCCGCCTCCCGCAAGCGGTTCCTCGGCCGGGTGCTCGCCGGACCCGAGGGCGCTCCCCCGCCCGCGCGGGAACGCGACGCCGCCACCGCCGCCGTCTCCGCCCTCGCGGCGCACGCCGGCGCCTGGGCCGTGCGCGTCCACGAGGTGCGCGCCACGGCGGACGCCGTACGGGTCGCGCGCGCGGTCGAAGGGGCACGCGCCACGGCGGGTACGGCGCCCGTCCCGGCGGACCCGGCGGCCGACGCGGCGCACGAAACCGGCCACGCCCCCGGCGCCGCCGGCGGACACACCGCGGACGGAGCCCGGTGAGCGCCCCCCACACCGACGTCGAACAGGTCGAGGCCGCCAACACCGCCTTCTACGAGGCCCTCGAACGCGGTGACTTCGAGGAGGTCTCCGACCTCTGGCTCACCCCCGCCGACCTGGGCGTGGACGAGGAGTACCACGACCCCGCCGACAGCGGCGTGATCTCCTGCGTGCACCCCGGCTGGCCGGTGCTCACCGGCCGCGGCGAGGTCCTCAGGTCGTACGCCCTGATCATGGCCAACACCGACTACATCCAGTTCTTCCTGACCGATGTGCACGTCTCCGTCACCGGCGACACCGCGCTCGTGACCTGCACCGAGAACATCCTCAGCGGCGGCCCCGCCCCCGCGGAGGGCGACGAACTCGGGCCCCTGGTCGGCCAGCTCGTCGTCGCCACCAATGTGTTCCGGCGCACACCGCTCGGCTGGAAACTCTGGTCCCACCACGCCTCACCCGTGCTCGCCGACGGCGACGACACCGAGGAAGGCGAGGGCGGCGCGAATGGCGTGAATCCGGACGACGACCCCCTCGCCTGAGCGGGTAGGGAACCGACGACGGCGCACCGGACCGAGAAGTGGTTGGAATCACCTACCCCGGGGTATGACCGGCTACCAGCCCATGACGCGGCGGGGTTCCCCGGGGGGAACGAGCGGGGAAACCCTCCCTGTCCCGGCCGGGCCCGGGCCCCTGGGACCCGGGCCTGTCGGCGCCCGCAGGTAGATTCGTCTGTGACCGGTGTGTCGCCCGCACGCGGTACGGGCCGGTCGTTCCCGACGATTGCAGGAGTGATTCGCGTGGATCGTGTCGCGCTGCGCGGCCTGAAGGCCCGCGGGCACCACGGTGTGTTCCCCAAGGAGCGCGAGGAGGGCCAGACCTTCCTCGTGGACATCGTCCTGGGCCTGGACATCCGGCCGGCCGCGGCCGACGACGACCTGACGAAGACCGTGCACTACGGCATCGTGGCCGAGGAGGTCGTGGCCGTGGTCGAGGGCGAGCCGGTGAACCTCATCGAGACGCTGGCCGAGCGGATCGCCCAGACCTGCCTGAAACACGAAGGGGTCCAGGAGGTCGAGGTGTGCGTGCACAAGCCCGACGCCCCGATCACCGTCCCCTTCGACGACGTGACCGTCACCATCACCCGGAGCCGAGTATGACCCGACCTTTCGTCCAGGGTCACAGTGACCCGACCGTCCAGCCGGTGCCCGCCTCGGTCGTCGAGAAGGTCGACGCGGCCGACACCACCCTGCAGAACCCCAAGTGGGCCGTGATCTCCATCGGGTCCAACCTCGGCAACCGCCTGGAGACCCTCCAGGGCGCCGTGGACGCGCTGGAGGACACCCCCGGCGTCCGCGTCAAGGCCGTCTCGCCCGTCTACGAGACCGAGCCCTGGGGCGTCGAACCCGGCAGCCAGCCGTCGTACTTCAACGCGGTGGTGGCCCTGAAGACCACCCTGCCGCCCTCCTCCCTGCTGGAGCGCGCGCACGCCGTCGAGGAGGCATTCCACCGCGTCCGCGACGAGCGCTGGGGCGCGCGCACCCTGGACGTGGACATCGTCGCCTACGCCGACGTCACCTCCGACGACCCGCAGCTGACCCTGCCCCACCCGCGCGCCCACGAGCGCGCGTTCGTCCTCGCGCCCTGGCACGACGTGGACCCGGCGGCCCAGCTGCCCGGCCGCGGCACCGTGGCCGAGCTGCTCGCGGCCGTCACCCGGGAAGGCGTCGAACCGCGCACAGACCTGGAACTCCGACTGCCCGAGTAGTCGTTAAGGTCAAGACGACCACCACCGGGACCCGGTCCGGGGGAACTGAAGGGACACCGTGAGAGAGCTGCGCATCAGGGTGCTGATCGGCGTGTTCGTCGTGGCGGGCATCCTGTCCTGGGCGGGCGCCCGCCTCTGGAACTCGATCGGGACCCTGCCCGGCGTCCCCCTGGCCGCCCCCATCGTCCTCGCCCTGATCGCCGTGGTCCTGCTGTCCACGGCGCTCTCGATCCGCTCCCGCCTCAAGGCCCAGCGCGAGCGCCGCCCCGGCGCGAAGGGCGTCGACCCGCTGATGGCCGCCCGCGCGGTCGTCTTCGGCCAGGCCAGCGCCCTGGTCGCCGCCCTCGTCGCCGGCATGTACGGCGGCACGGGCGTCTTCCTGCTGGAGCTCCTGGACATCCCCACCCGCCGCGACCAGGCCTTCTACGCGGGCTTCTCGGTCCTCGCGGGCATCGCCGTGATAGCGGCCGCCCTCTTCCTCGAACGCGTCTGCAAGCTCCCCGAGGACGACGACCAGGACCACCCGGGCGCGGAACCGGCGGCGTGACCGCCGGCTCCCCCGGTCTCCGGCTCAGCGCGCCATGATCAGGCTCATGGCCTCGTTGCGGGTCGCCGCGTCGCGCAGCTGACCGCGCACCGCCGACGTTATGGTCTTGGCGCCCGGCTTGCGGATGCCGCGCATCGACATGCACATGTGCTCGCACTCGACGACCACGATGACGCCGCGCGGCTCCAGGATCTCCATCAGGGAGTCCGCGATCTGCGTGGTGAGTCGTTCCTGCACCTGCGGCCGGCGGGCGTAGACGTCCACCAGACGCGCCAGCTTCGACAGACCGGTGATCTTCCCGGAGACCGACGGGATGTAGCCCACGTGCGCCACGCCCCGGAACGGCACCAGGTGGTGCTCACAGGTCGAGTACACCTCGATGTCCTTCACCAGGACCATCTCGTCGTGCCCCAGGTCGAACGTGGTGGTGAGCACGTCCTCGGGCTGCTGCCACAGCCCGGCGAAGATCTCCTTGTACGCCCGCGCCACCCGAGCCGGCGTCTCGCGCAGCCCCTCGCGGTCGGGGTCCTCACCGACCGCGATCAGCAGCTCGCGTACGGCATTCTCGGCGCGCTTCTCGTCGAACTCGCCGACGGGGCGCTCGCTGTCCAGCGTCACCGGGTCGGTCATCTGGTGCCTCGTTCCTGTCGTCCCACGTGCGTGCATACGAAAAATGCCGCGCCCCCCAGGCTAGAACCTGGGGGGCGCGGCGTTCATTCCGGGCCGCCTCGGCCGGAAAGCGGCCGGTGGGTCAGCTTTCCGGACGGTCCTCCGGAGCCTGGTCCGTCACCGGGGCGGACTCGCTCGCGGTGGACTTGGCCGTGCTGATCGCGGCCGTCGAACCGTTCGCACCGTTGGTCAGCGCCAGCTCCTTCGGCGAGAGCACCGGGGGGCGGGTGGACGGGGTGCGGCGCGAGGAGCCGGTCCAGGCGGGCCGCGGCGGGCGCTTGACGATCGGGGCGAAGATCTCGGCGATCTCCTCCTTGCCCAGCGTCTCCTTCTCCAGCAGCTGGAGAACGAGGTTGTCGAGCACGTCGCGGTTCTCGACCAGGATCTCCCAGGCCTCGTTGTGCGCGGTCTCGATGAGCTTCTTGACCTCTTCGTCCACCAGCGCGGCGACCTCTTCCGAGTAGTCGCGCTGGTGCGCCATCTCACGGCCGAGGAAGGGCTCGCTGTTGTCGCCGCCGAACTTGATGGCGCCGAGCCGCTCGGTCATGCCGTACTGGGTGACCATCGCGCGGGCCAGGTTGGTGGCCTTCTCGATGTCGTTGGCGGCACCGGTGGTCGGGTCGTGGAAGACCAGTTCCTCGGCCGCCCGGCCGCCCAGCATGTAGGCGAGCTGGTCAAGCATCTCGTTGCGCGTGGTCGAGTACTTGTCCTCGTCGGGCAGGACCATCGTGTAACCGAGGGCACGGCCGCGGGACAGGATCGTGATCTTGTGGACCGGGTCGGAGTTCGGCGAGGCCGCCGCGACCAGGGCGTGACCGCCCTCGTGGTACGCGGTGATCTTCTTCTCCTTGTCCGACATGATCCGGGTCCGCTTCTGCGGGCCCGCGACCACACGGTCGATCGCCTCGTCCAGCGCCTTGTTGTCGATCAGCTTCTGGTCGCTGCGCGCGGTGAGCAGCGCGGCCTCGTTGAGCACGTTGGCCAGGTCGGCGCCGGTCATACCGGGGGTGCGGCGGGCGACGGCGGCCAGGTCGACGTCGTTCGCGACCGGCTTGCCCTTCTGGTGGACCTTGAGGATCTCCAGACGGCCCTGGAGGTCCGGCGGGTCGACCGCGATCTGGCGGTCGAAGCGGCCGGGCCGCAGCAGCGCCGGGTCGAGGATGTCGGGCCGGTTGGTGGCGGCGATCAGGATGACGCCGCCCTTGACGTCGAAGCCGTCCATCTCGACCAGCAGCTGGTTGAGGGTCTGCTCGCGCTCGTCGTGCCCACCGCCGAGGCCGGCGCCGCGGTGGCGGCCGACCGCGTCGATCTCGTCCACGAAGACGATCGCCGGGGCGTTCGCCTTGGCCTGCTCGAACAGGTCGCGGACGCGGGAGGCGCCGACACCGACGAACATCTCCACGAAGTCGGAACCGGAGATCGAGTAGAAGGGGACCCCGGCCTCGCCCGCGACGGCACGCGCCAGCAGGGTCTTGCCGGTACCCGGGCGGCCGTAGAGCAGCACACCCTTGGGGATCTTGGCGCCGACGGCCTGGAACTTGGCCGGCTCCTGGAGGAACTCCTTGATCTCGTGGAGTTCCTCGACGGCCTCGTCACAGCCGGCGACGTCCGAGAACGTCGTCTTCGGGGTGTCCTTGGTGATCAGCTTGGCCTTGGACTTCCCGAAGTTCATCACCCGGGAGCCGCCGCCCTGCATCTGGTTCATCAGGAACAGGAAGACGACGACGATCAGGACGAAGGGCAGCAGGGAGAGCAGGACGCCGACGAACGGGTTCTGCTTGGACGGCGAGACCGTGTAGCCGTCCGGGATCTGCTTGTTCTGGTACTTGGTCTGCAGCGTGCCGGCGATGGTCACACCCTGGTCGCCGATGTAGCTCGCCTGGATCTTGGAGCTGCCGGAGACCTTCTGGCCGTCCTTGAGGGTGACCTTGATGGTCTGCTCGTCGCCCGTGGTCAGTTTGGCCGACTGGACCCTGTTGTCATTGATCGCCGCGACGACCTGGCCGGTGTCCACCGTCTTGTAGCCGCCGGACGAGCCGACGACCTGCATCAACACGACCACGGCAAGGACGGCCAGCACGATCCACATGACCGGCCCACGGAAGTATCGCTTCACGTCCATCCATACGGAGCGGTGCCGCCCCGTCCCTCCTGCCATAGTGAGTTTGATAAGACAGTTCTTCTGACGGTACCCCAGCAATGGTGCCCGAAGCCGCGCGGAGCCGTTTCGACGGCTGGGAAACCCGTCTCTGCAAGCTTCAACGGCACGGGACCCGCCGGGGTTCCCGATCACCTCGCCGGGCTTGGGCCGACTGGCTCAGCCCGGGCCCGGTTCCGGTTCAGCCGCCGTAGACGTGCGGCGCGAGCGTACCGACGAACGGGAGGTTGCGGTACTTCTCGGCGTAGTCGAGGCCGTAGCCGACGACGAACTCGTTCGGAATGTCGAAGCCGACCCATTCCACTTCGATGGCGACCTTGGCGGCGTCCGGCTTGCGCAGCAGCGTGCACACCTTGAGGGAGGCCGGCTCGCGGGAGCCGAGGTTGTTGATCAGCCAGGACAGGGTCAGGCCGGAGTCGATGATGTCCTCGACGATCAGGACGTCGCGGCCCTTGATGTCGGTGTCGAGGTCCTTGAGGATCCGCACGACACCGGAGGACTGGGTGCCCGCACCGTAGGAGGACACGGCCATCCAGTCCATGGTGACCGGGGTGGACAGCGCCCGGGCGAGGTCGGCCATGACCATCACCGCGCCCTTGAGGACGCCGACGATCAGCAGGTCCTTGCCCTCGTACTCCGCGTCGATCTTCGCGGCCAGCTCGGCCAGCTTGGCGTCGATCTCTTCCTTGGTGATGAGCACCTTCTCGAGGTCGGCACCCATGTCTTTCGCGTCCACCCGCATCACTTTCGGTCGTCCCGCACTTACGGCCGTGAAAACGGCCTCCGGCCGGCCCGGTCGGCCGCCGGAGGGTCGCTCCGGGCCGTCGGGACTCAGCCTTGCCGAATCACCAGTCTGCCACCCTGACGCTGGGCGACGACGCGGCCCGGGAGATTGATGGCTCCCTGGCCCCGCCAGCCGGTGATCAGCCGGTCGACTTCCTCGATGTGGCGGGCGAACAGGGAACCGGCCGGGGCGCCCGCCTCGATGGCGGCGCGGCGCAGGATCCGGCGGCGCACGGCGGGCGGCAGCGCGTAGAGCTTGGCGCACTCCAGCCGGCCCGCGGCGTCGCGCACCGAGGCCTCGGCCTGGCTGGCCCAGGCGTCGAGGGCGTCGGCGTCGTCGCGGGACAGCTGGGCGGTGCGGGCGAGCGCTTCCACGACGCCCTTGCCGAGGGCCTTCTCCAGGGCGGGCAGGCCCTCGTGCCGCAGCCGGGAGCGGGTGTAGGCGGGGTCGGTGTTGTGGGGGTCGTCCCAGACGGGCAGGGACTGGACCATGCAGGCCTTGCGGGCGGTCTGCCGGTCGAGGTGGAGGAAGGGGCGCCGGTAACGGCCGCCGGCCCCCGAGACCGCGGCCATTCCGGACAGGGAGCGGATGCCGGAGCCCCGGGCGAGGCCCAGCAGGACGGTTTCGGCCTGGTCGTCGCGGGTGTGGCCGAGCAGGATCGCGGCGGCGCCGTGCCGTTCGAGCGCGGCGTCCAGGGCGGCGTAGCGGGCGTCGCGGGCGGCGGCCTCGGGGCCGCCGTCGCGGCCGACGTCGACGGCGACGGCTTCGACGGGGTCGAGGCCGAGACCGCGCATCCGCAGGGCGACCTCGTCGGCGCGGAGGTCGGAGCCGGGCTGGAGACCGTGGTCGACGGTGATGCCGCCGGCGCGCAGGCCGAGCTTGGGCGCCTCGAAGGCGAGCGCGGAGGCGAGGGCCATGGAGTCGGCGCCGCCGGAACACGCGACGAGCACGAGCGGGGGCGCGGGCGGGGCGCTGGAGGCCGCGGGCGAGGGGACGAGCGGGGAGGGGGGCCGCTCGGCCGTCCGGCCCGGGTGTCCCACGGTGGCCGGGTGGCCGTCGCCGGGTGCCGGGAGGTCGTTCAGGATGTCGTGGAGGACGCGGCGGACCGCCAGGCGTATCGCCGCGACCGCAGGATGGGGACCCATGTCCGGTTCCCTTCATGAAGTATCCGGGGGGTGAGCCCGATTCGGTCACTCAGAGTGTGTAGATGGTGACAGAAGCGGGCCGTTCCCCGAGCATTGCACGCCTACGCATGGCTCACGGTCCCTCGGACGGGTGATTGGAGGGGCGTTCGTCTGCCGTCGGCCGGATTCGGTTCACGACCCAGGCGTGTGTTTCACGACTCCGCCTTGCGGTGCACCCGCGCGACCCAGTCCGCCGGTTTGGCGATCTCCGCCTTGGTGGGCAGGGTGTTGGGCGAGGTCCACACGCGGTTGAAGCCGTCGACGCCGACCTGGTCGACGACGGCCCGGACGAAGCGCTCGCCGTCCCGGTACTGCTTGAGCTTGGCGTCCAGGCCCAGCAGTTTGCGCAGGGCCTGGTCGAGCCGGGAGGCGCCCTTGGCGCGGCGCTGCTGGAACTTCTCGCGGATCTCGGCGACGGTCGGTACGACGCTGGGGCCGACCCCGTCCATCACGTAGTCGGCGTGGCCCTCCAGCAGGGACATCACGGCGGTGAGCCGGCCGAGGATCTCGCGCTGCGCGGGCGTCTGCACCAGTTCCACGAAGGAGCGGCCGCCGTCGTCCTGCTCGCCCTCGGGCCGGCCGCCGGCCAGCGACTGGGCGGCCTCGCGGATGCGCTCCAGGAAGGTCATGGGGTCGACGTCCGTCTCCGCCAGGAACGACTGGATCTCGCCCTCCAGGTGGTCGCGCAGCCAGGGCACGGCCGTGAACTGGGTGCGGTGGGTCTCCTCGTGCAGGCACACCCACAGGCGGAAGTCGTGCGGCTGCACGTCGAGTTCGCGCTCGACGTGGACGATGTTGGGGGCGACGAGGAGGAGGCGTCCGCCGCCGTTCCCGCCGGCCGGCAGGTCGCGGGTGGCGGGGGCGAAGGTCTCGTACTGGCCGAGGACGCGGGAGGAGAGGAACGACAGCAGCATGCCGAGTTCCACGCCGGTGACCTTGCCGCCGACGGCGCCGAGAACGGCGCTGCCGGGGTGGCCGCCGCGCCGTTCCTGCATCTTGTCCAGGAGCGGTTTGAGGATCTCGCGGAAACCGGCGACGTTGGCCCGGACCCAGCCGGGCCGGTCCACCACGAGGACGGGTGTGTCGTGGCTCTGCTCGGTCTCCAGACGAGTGAAGCCCCGGACGTGTTCCTCCGAGGCCTTCGCGTGCCGGCGCAGCTCCGCGACGACGGCACGGGCCTCGTCGCGGGTGACGTCGGGGCCGGGGCGTGCGAGCCGTGTCGCGGTCGCCACCGCGAGGTTCCAGTCGACCATCCCGGGGGATGCGGTGCCTCCGAAGCCTGTCATGCGTCAACGGTACGTGAGCGCCACCGCTTGGGGCAGGCCGTGGGGGTCGGCCGGGGGCCGTACGGACAAGGTTTTGCGTCGGCGGGGGCGGGAGCCGGCCGGACGGTGCGCCGGGCGGCCCGGAGCCGCTCAGCCACAGGCGCAGGTGGCCAGTGCGGTGGCGGTCTTGTCCAGGGCGGACTGGGCCGCCATCGGGTCCTTCGTGCCCGAGGCCAGGAAGGCGAAGGTCAGGAGCCGGCCGGAGCGGTCGACGACCGTGCCGGCCAGGGTGTTGACGCCGGTCAGGGTGCCGGTCTTGGCGTGCACGAGGCCGGCGGCGCCGTCGGCGTAGCGGGCACTGAGGGTGCCGGTGAAGTGGGCGATGGGCAGGCCGGTGAGCAGGGGCCGCAGGCCGGGGTGGTCGGGGGTGCCGGCCTTGACCAGGATCGCGGTGAGGAGGTCGGCCGTGAGCCGGTCGGTGCGGTCGAGGCCGCTGCCGTCGTGGAAGGAGGTCCCGGCCAGCGGCAGGCCCAGCCGCTTCAGCTGCGCGGCGATCGCCTTCGCGCCGCCGCCGAAGCTCGCGGGCTGCCCGCTCGCCAGCGCGGTCTGGCGGGCGAGGGCCTCGGCGATGTCGTTGTCGCTGTTGGTCAGCATGCGCTCGACCAGGGCGGACAGCGGCGGCGAGGCGACGGTGGCGAGGGTCTCGGGGTGGCCGGTGGCCTTGGCCGGGGCGGGCGCGGTCGTGGTGATCCCGGCGGCCTCGAGGAAGCCGGCGAACTTCTGCGCCGCGTCCTTCGCCGGGTCGGCGACCCGGGCCACGGGCCCGCTGGCGGAGCCGTCGGTACGGCCCTCGTCGGCGGTGAGGGCGACGACCTGGGCGAGGTTGTCGTTGACGCCGATGGAGTGCAGCGCGGGACCGGTGTAGAGCGAGGTGTCGTAGGCCAGCGTGACCTTGTGGACGCCGCGCTGCCGCAGGGCGGCGGCGGTCTTCGTCGCCAGGGTGCGCAGGCTCGCCCAGCCGCCCGCGTCGGCGCGCGCGGTGAGCGTGGGGTCGCCGCCGCCGACGAGCACGAGTTCGCCGCCGGCCGCCGTGAAGGCGGTGCGGGTGGTGAAGCGGTGGTCGGGGCCGAGCGCGTTCAGCGCGGCGACGGCGGTGGCGAGCTTGGTGGTGGAGGCGGGCGTGAGTCCCTTGTCGGCGCCGGTGCCGTACAGCCGTCTGCCGGTGGCCGCGTCCACGACCACCGCCGTGCGGGTGTCGCCGAGGGCGGTGGAGGCCAGCAGGGGGTCCAGGACGTCCGCGAGGGGGGTCGCGCCCTTCGCCGGGGCCTGCCTGGTGTCCGCGGGGCCGGTGGCGGGGCCCAGGCCCGTCAGGACGGGCGGCGCGCTCGGCGCCGGGCGGGGCTCGCCCGCCGCACCGGCGGCGCCGTGATCTGCGCCACCCGCGTGCTCCAGGGCGACCGCCCGGTCCCGCTCGGCCGTACGCTGACCGGTGGCGTCCCACGGCCCGGCCAGGGTCACCACGCCGGCGGCGAGCACCAGGCCGGCGGTGGCGGCGCCCGCGGTGTACTGCAAGGTGCTGGGGGTACGCGGACGGGGGAGGTCGGCGAGCAGCGGTCGTACCGTGGACACAAGCCGCGCGACCTGCGGTTTCGCCGTCCCGAGGGCAAGCGTGAGGCGCGGTCGTACGGCGTTCGCGAACCGCTTCACCCGCGGCCTTGCGGCCCGCCAAGGCCTGAGCTCCGGCACGACCACCAGCCCCTTTCGCGATCACACACCTGCGTGAGGGACACTTAACCACCAGAACTATGTGCTGATCATGGAGGAGCCACCGGTGGAGTTCGACGTCACGATCGAGATCCCGAAGGGTTCGCGCAACAAGTACGAGGTGGACCACGAGACCGGTCGGATCCGCCTGGACCGTCGCCTCTTCACCTCGACCGCCTACCCGACCGACTACGGCTTCGTCGAGAACACCCTCGGCGAGGACGGCGACCCGCTGGACGCGCTGGTCATCCTGGACGAGCCGACCTTCCCGGGGTGCCTGATCAAGTGCCGCGCCATCGGCATGTTCCGGATGACGGACGAGGCGGGCGGCGACGACAAGCTGCTGTGCGTGCCGGCCACCGACCCGCGGGTCGAGCACCTGCGCGACATCCACCACGTGTCGGAGTTCGACCGCCTGGAGATCCAGCACTTCTTCGAGGTGTACAAGGACCTGGAGCCCGGCAAGTCGGTCGAGGGCGCCAACTGGGTGGGCCGTGCGGACGCCGAGCAGGAGATCGAGCGGTCCTACAAGCGCTTCAAGGAGCAGGGCGGTCACTGACCCCCGCTCGTGGGACGGGCCGCACACACCCGTGTGCGGCCCGTTTGCATGTCCGCTGAGCGCGCATGCGCATACTGAGGCCAGCGGAAGGTGTCGTTCAGGGACGGTGCGAGGTGACGGAGGCGGAGGACCGCAAGCCCCGGTCTGACGAGGCGCGGTACGACCCGGAGATCACTTCGGAGTTCGCCATCCCCAAGGGGCTCGACGTCCCGAAGACGGTGGCCGAACCGGAGACGACCTCCGAGTTCGCGGTGCCCGAAGGGCTCCTCGCGCCGCAGCCGCCGGGCGCGGAACCGGAGGGATCGGCGTTCAGCACGCCGCGCACGTACAGCGCGCAGGGCGGGCCGGCCGCGTTCACGCCGGCCACCGGGGTGCCGCTGGTCAGCCTGATCAAGGACGCCCCGTGGCAGGACCGGATGCGCACGATGCTGCGCATGCCGGTGACGGAGCGGCCCGCGCCGGAGCCGGTGCAGCACGAGGAGGAGAGCGGCCCGGCGGTCCCGCGCGTGCTGGACCTGACCCTGCGTATCGGGGAGCTGCTGCTGGCGGGCGGCGAGGGCGCGGAGGACGTGGAGGCCGCGATGTTCGCGGTGTGCCGGTCCTACGGCCTGGACCGCTGCGAGCCCAACGTCACGTTCACCCTGCTGTCGATCTCGCACCAGCCGTCGCTGGTGGAGGACCCGGTGACGGCCTCCCGGACGGTACGGCGGCGCGGCACCGACTACACCCGCCTCGCGGCCGTCTTCCGGCTGGTGGACGACCTGACCGACCCCGAGACCCATGTGTCCCTGGAGGAGGCCTACCGGCGCCTGGCCGAGATACGGCGCAACCGGCACCCCTACCCCGGCTGGGCGCTGAGCCTGGCCAGCGGGCTGCTGGCGGGCGCGGCCTCGATGCTGGTCGGCGGTGATCTGGTCGTCTTCTTCGCGGCGGCGGTCGGTGCGATGCTCGGCGACCGGCTGGCGTGGCTGTGCGCGGGCCGCGGACTGCCGGAGTTCTACCAGTTCACGGTGGCCGCGATGCCGCCCGCGGCGATCGGGGTGGCGTTCGCGCTGGCCCACGTGGACGTGAAGGCGTCCGCGGTGATCACCGGTGGGCTGTTCGCGCTGCTGCCCGGACGGGCGCTGGTGGCCGGCGTCCAGGACGGCCTGACGGGCTTCTACATCACCGCCTCGGCCCGCCTCCTGGAGGTCCTGTACTTCTTCGTGGGCATCGTCACCGGCGTGCTGGTCGTCCTGTACTTCGGCGTGAAGGTGGGCGGCAAGCTCAACCCGGACGTGGCGCTGCACACCTCCCAGCGGCCGCTGATCCAGATCGCGGCCTCCATGCTGCTGTCGCTGACCTTCGCGGTGCTGCTCCAGCAGGAACGGTCCACCGTGCTCTGGGTGACCCTCAACGGCGGGGTCGCCTGGAGCGTGTACGGCGCGATGCGCTACGTCGCCGACATCTCGCCGGTGGCGTCCACGGCGGTGGCCGCGGGCCTGGTCGGGCTGTTCGGGCAGCTGCTGTCCCGCTACCGGTTCGCCTCCGCGCTGCCGTACACGACGGCGGCGATCGGGCCGCTGCTACCCGGTTCCGCGACCTACTTCGGGCTGTTGAACATGGCCCAGAACCACGTGGACAAGGGGCTGGTGTCGCTGGCCAACGCGGCGTCGCTGGCCATGGCGATCGCGATCGGGGTCAATCTCGGGTCCGAGGTCTTCCGGCTGTTCCTGCGCGTGGGCTCCCCCGGCAAGCGCAGGGCGGCCAAGCGGACCAGGGGGTTCTGAGCGGCCTACCGGTCGCGCTGGTCGTACGGGTACCCGTCCTGGTCCTGGTGGGGCGGGTACTGGCCCTGGGGGGCCTGGCCCTGCTGCGGGTACTGGCGCGGGTCGTAGTACGGCTGCCGCTGGTCCCAGTCCTGCTGCCGGGGCTGCTGGTACTGCGGCTGCTGGTACTGCGGCTGAGGCTGCTGGTGCGGCTGGGGCTGCTGGTGGCCGTACTGCCGGCCGTCGTAGCCCTGGTCGCCGTACTGCCCGCCGCCGTACTGCTGCTGCCGGTACGGCCGCGGCTCGTCCGGTTCGATGCGGCGCAGCCGGGTCGTGGCGTCGTCCGTCATCGGGGGCTGGTACTGCGGGCGGGGTGCCTCGGCCCGGGCCGGCCGCGGCCGCTCCTGCGCCTGGTCCCGGGCGCCCTTCTTCTCCTTGCCGCGGGCCCGCAGGTACTCGATGCCGATCGGGACCACCGAGACGAGGACGATCAGGATGAGGATCGCCTCGATGTTGTTCTTCACGAAGCCGATGTTGCCGAGCCAGGAACCGAGCAGGGTGACGCCCGCGCCCCACAGGGTGCCGCCGATGACGTTGAAGGTCAGGAAGGACCGGTACCGCATGCCGCTCACGCCCGCGATGATCGGCGTGAAGGTGCGCACCACCGGCACGAAGCGGGCCAGGATCAGCGACTTGGGGCCGTACTTCTCGAAGAACTCGTGCGCCTTGGTGACGTTCTCCTGCTTGAACAGGCGGGAGTCGGGCCGGTTGAACAGGGACGGGCCCACCTTCTTGCCGAACATGTAGCCCGCCTGGTCACCGAGGATCGCGGCCACGCAGATCAGCGCGATCGCGCCCCACAGCGGGAAGTCCAGCTGGTGCGAGGTGATCAGCAGACCGCAGGTGAACAGCAGCGAGTCGCCGGGCAGGAAGAAGCCGATGAGCAGGCCGGACTCGGCGAAGACTATGAGCAGCAGACCCCAGATGCTGTAGGTGTCGAGCAGGTAGTTGGGGTCCAGCCAGCTCGGGCCGAGGGCGAGTGTCATCACGGGTCCGGGCTCCTGATGGGGGAAGGGTGGCGGCTACGGTGTCTCGGTACGGCCGCACAAAGCTATCAACGTGAGGTGACCGCCCCGGGTTCCCCCAGGTGGCCGCGGGACGACGGGCAGAAAGCGGTGTTCCATGGGACTCGAGGACTTCGGCGGCGGGCAGGGGCCCCAGTCGGACGTACTGGTCGTGACGACGAACGACGTGCCGGGCTACCGGGTGGAGCAGGTGATCGGTGAGGTCTTCGGGCTCACCGTACGCTCGCGGCACCTGGGCAGCCAGATCGGCGCCGGGCTGAAGTCGATGATCGGCGGCGAGCTGAAGGGGCTGACCAAGACGTTGGTGCAGACCCGCAACCAGGCCATGGAGCGCCTGGTGGAGCAGGCCCGCGCGCGGGGCGCCAACGGGGTGCTCGCCTTCCGGTTCGACGTGACGGAGGCCGCGGACGTCGGCACCGAGGTGTGCGCCTACGGCACGGCCGTGGTCCTGACCCGGGAGTGACCCCGGGCCAGGACCGGTCACCGCGCCCGGCCGCCCCTCAGGAGGCGTGGCGGTCGGCGTTGGCCAGGATCGCGTCGCGCAGGTGTTCGGCGAGTCCCGGGTGCACCGCGTCGTAGTACGCCTTGAAGCGCTCGTCGGAGACGTACATCTGCGCGAAGCACCGGTGCATCTCGTACGGGACGTCGAAGTAGTACGTGCCGACGTGCCGGCGGTGTTCCTCGGCGAGGTCCATGGCCGCCTCGTCGGCGGGCCGCACGCCGGCCGCCACCAGGGCGGCGTACCGCTCCTGCCAGTCGTCGACCTCGGCCTTGATCCGCTTCCAGTCCTCCTTGGTGTAGGTGGCGGCGCGGCGCTGCGACTCGGCGTACACCTCCGTGTCGCCCCAGCGCGCCCGCGCCTCCTCGCGGTACTGCTCGGGGTCCTTGTCCCCGAACACCTCGAACCGCTCTTCCGGGGTGAGGTTGATGCCCATCGTGCGTGCCTCCATGGCGTGCTCCACGGCCGCGGCCATCCTCTGGAGCCGCTCGATCCGGTCGGTCAGCAGCGCGTGCTGCCGGCGCAGGTGCGCGCCGGGGTCCGCGTCCGGGTCGTCCAGCAGGGCCGCGACCTCGTCGAGCGGGAAGCCGAGTTCCCGGTAGAACAGGACCTGTTGGAGCCGGTCGAGATCGGCGTCGGTGTAGCGCCGGTGGCCCGCGTACGTGCGCTCGCCGGGCACCAGCAGGCCGATCTCGTCGTAGTGGTGCAGGGTGCGCACCGTGACGCCGGCGAATCCCGCGACCTGTCCCACGGAGTAGCCCAACTCTCCGCTCTCCTTCGCTCTTTCGTCGGTACGCGGTCCACCCTGCGGCCTCACGTCACGTGAGGTGCAAGTCCGTCCCGTCCCCCGGGGCCGGGGCGGGTGGCTCAGGGTAGGCGTCGGGGTCGTCCCGGATGTCGGGTGGTGCGGTATTGCGTAGGGTGATCGCGAGGAGGCTGCCCATGGCCCTGCACAAAGGTCCGCAGAAGCACCAGGAACAGGTGATGTCCGTCAACCCGTTCTTCGGGGAGGCCAACCCGGTCGGCGGCATGACCGAGGCCCCGCCCACCCACCGGCTTCCGGACGCCCCGATCCCCCGGCCACCGCCTACCAGCTGGTCCACGACGAGCTGATGCTGGACGGCAACTCCCGGCTGAACCTGGCCACCTTCGTGAGCACCTGGATGGAGCCGCAGGCCGGGGTGCTGATGGCGGAGTGCCGGGACAAGAACATGATCGACAAGGACGAGTACCCGCGCACCGCCGAGCTGGAGCGGCGCTGCGTGGCGATGCTCGCCGATCTGTGGAACGCGCCTGATCCCTCGGCGGCCGTGGGCTGTTCGACCACCGGGTCCAGCGAGGCGTGCATGCTCGCCGGGATGGCGCTCAAGCGGCGCTGGGCGCAGCGCAACGCCGACCGGTACCCGGGCGCCCGCCCCAATCTCGTGATGGGCGTCAACGTCCAGGTGTGCTGGGAGAAGTTCTGCAACTTCTGGGAGGTGGAGGCCCGGCTGGTGCCCATGGAGGGCGAGCGCTTCCACCTGGACCCGCAGGCGGCGGCCGAGTTGTGCGACGAGAACACCATCGGGGTCGTCGGCATCCTCGGCTCGACCTTCGACGGCTCCTACGAGCCCATCGCGGACCTGTGCGCGGCCCTGGACGCGCTCCAGGAGCGCACCGGCCTGGACATCCCGGTGCACGTCGACGGAGCCTCCGGCGCGATGGTGGCGCCGTTCCTGGACGAGGACCTGGTCTGGGACTTCCGGCTGCCGCGCGTGGCCTCCATCAACACCTCGGGGCACAAGTACGGGCTGGTGTACCCGGGCGTCGGCTGGGCGCTGTGGCGGGACACCGAGGCGCTGCCCGAGGACCTGGTCTTCCGGGTCAACTACCTGGGCGGCGACATGCCGACCTTCGCGCTCAACTTCTCCCGCCCCGGCGCCCAGGTCGTGGCGCAGTACTACAACTTTCTGCGGCTGGGCCGCGAGGGCTACCGGGCGGTCCAGCAGTCGACGCGGGACGTGGCCCGCTCACTGGCCGACCGGATCGAGGGCCTCGGCGACTTCCGGCTGCTCACCCGCGGCGACCAGCTCCCCGTGTTCGCCTTCACCACGGCCGAGCACGTCACGGCGTACGACGTCTTCGACGTCTCCCGCCGCATCCGGGAGAGCGGCTGGCTGGTCCCGGCGTACACCTTCCCGGCCAACCGCGAGGACCTCTCGGTCCTGCGCATCGTCTGCCGCAACGGCTTCTCCCACGACCTGGCCGACCTCTTCCTGGCCGACCTCACCCGGCTCCTGCCCGAGCTGCGCCGCCAGCCCCACCCGCTGACCCGGGACAAGGAGGCGGCGACGAGCTTCCACCACTAGGGCCTCTCCCCCGGCCGCGGCGGGCGCGCGGCCGGGGCCCTGCGGGGCCGTCCGGTTACGGCTCCTGCCGCTCCAGGGCGACCAGTTCGAAGGCGGTCTTCCCGTCGAGGGACTCGCGCAGGATGTCGGCGTGACCGGCGTGCCGGGCGGTCTCGCGGATCAGGTGGAGGCACAGCCAGCGCAGCGAGACGCGGCCCTCCGGCGGGAACCAGGGGTCGGGCGGCAGCGGGAAGGTGTCGTCCAGGCTGGGCGCGGAGCGGATGTACTTCTCCGTCTCGGCCGCGACCTGCTCCCAGTACGCCAGCTGGGAGGCCACCGTCTCCTCGCCGACCAGCCGGAAGCTCTCGTCCCAGTTCGACTGGTCCCGCCGCACCGCCGGCGGCTCCTGCTTCGCGCGGGCGAGCCACGCCTGCTCGACCTCGGCGACGTGCTTGAGCAGCCCGCCCAGGGACAGCTCGCTCGCGCTCGGACGGGTGCGGGCCTGCTCCTCGCTCAGCCCGAGCACGGCCCGGCGGATGCCGCCGCGCTGCTCCTCCAGGAACGCCAGCAGCGCTCCCCGCTCGTCGCCCCGTGCCTCCGCAGCCACGTGCGTGACCATGACCGGCCGCCTCTCCTCGGTTCACCGGGGCGGTCGCCCCGACACCGGAAAAGCTACGGGCCCTCTAGGTCGGATCCTGACCTAAAGGGCCCGCGGGAGCCGGAGCGGTTCAGAACGGGAAGCCGCTGCGGCCGTGCTGGACCGAGATCCACTTGACCGAGGTGAAGGCCTCCAGGGTCGTCTCGCCGTTGAGGCGGCCGACACCGGAGTTCTTCTCACCGCCGAAGGGCACGATCGGCTCGTCGTGCACGGTGCCGTCGTTCACGTGGAACATGCCGCTGTCGATGCGCTTGGCGAAGGCGACGCCCCGCTCGACGTTCCCGGTGTGGACGGCGCCGCTGAGGCCGTACGGGGTGTCGTTGACGATCCTGACCGCCTCCTCCTCGCCGTCGAACGGGACGAGGAAGACGACCGGACCGAACACCTCCTGCTGGAGCAGCGACGAGTCGGCGGGCACACCGGTGAGCACCGAGGGCTCGACCAGGTTGTTGGTGGTGGTGCCGTGCACCAGGGCGGTGGCGCCCTCGGCCAGCGCCTGCTCGACCACGCCGGAAAGGGCGTTCGCCTGCGCGGAGTTGATCACCGGGCCGATGACGGTCTCCGGGTCGCGCGGGTCGCCGACCTTGAGGGTGCGGACCTTGGCGACGAACTTCTCGGTGAACTCGTCGGCGACCGACCGGTCCACGAGGACCCGGTTGGCGGCCATGCAGACCTGGCCCTGGTGGACGAACCGGCTGAAGACCGCCGCGTCCACCGCGTAGTCGAGGTCCGCGTCGTCCAGCACCACCAGGGCGCTGTTGCCGCCCAGTTCGAGCACCGAGCGCTTGAAGTTGGCGGCGCAGACGGTGGCGACGTGCCGGCCCACCTGGTCGGAACCGGTGAAGGAGATGACCTTCGGGATCGGGTGCTCGATGAACGCGTCGCCGATCTCGGCGATGTCGGTGACGACCACGTTCAGCAGGCCGCCGGGCAGCCCGGCCTCCTCGAACAGCTTGGCGATCAGGGTGCCGCCGGCGATCGGGGTGTTCTGGTGCGGCTTGAGGACCACGCCGTTGCCGAGCGCGAGGGCCGGGGCGACGGACTTCAGCGACAGCAGGAAGGGGAAGTTGAAGGGGCTGATCACGCCCACGACGCCCACCGGCACCCGGTAGACGCGGTTCTCCTTGCCCTCGCCCGGGGACGGCAGGATCCGGCCCTCGGGGGCCAGCGCCAGGTGGACGGCCTCGCGCAGGAACTCCTTGGCGAGGTGCAGCTCGAAGCCGGCCTTCACCCGGGTGCCGCCGAGCTCCGCGATGATCAGGTCGGATATCTCCTGCTCGCGGTCCTCCAGCAGCCGCAGCACCCGCTCGAACACCGCGCGCCGGACGTACGGGCTGGTCTCGCCCCAGGCCTTCTGGGCGCGCGCGGCGGCCCGGTAGGCCTGGTCGACCTCGTCGACGGTGGCCACGGTGATGGAGGCCAGCTTCTCGTCGTCGTACGGATTGAAGTCGATGACGTCCCAGGAGCCACTGCCCGGTCGCCATTCACCGTCGATGTACTGCTGGGCCAGGTCGCTGAAGTAGGACGACATGTGATCCCTCAATCACTAGCGGAGCCGGATCCCGGCCACGGTCTGAGTCTGATCGGGCGTCATCCTACTTGCGGGTCACGAGAGTTGGAGCAGCCCCCGCAGAAGATCCCGGCTCTCGTCCGGGCCCGGGCTGTCCTGCTGCAACTCCTTGAGCGCCTGCTCGTACTGGGCCACGTCCTCGCGCTTGTCCAGGTACAGGGCGCTGGTCAGCTGCTCCAGGTAGACGACGTCGGACAGATCGGACTCGGGGAAGCTGAGGATCGTGAACGCGCCGCTCTCGCCGGAGTGGCCGCCGAAGCTGAACGGCATGACCTGGAGCCGTACGTTGGGCCGCTCCGAGATGTCGATCAGGTGCTGGAGCTGGCCGCGCATCACCTCGCGGCCGCCGTAGGGGCGGCGCAGCGCGGCCTCGTCCAGGACGATGTGGAACTCGGGGCCGCTGTCGGTCAGCAGGTACTTCTGGCGCTCCAGGCGCAGCGCGACCCGCCGTTCGACGTCGTCCGCGCTCGCGCCCTTCATGCCGCGCCGGACCACCGCGCGGGCGTACTCCTCGGTCTGCAGCAGGCCGTGCACGAACTGAACCTCGTAGGCGCGGATCAGGGCGGCGGCGCCCTCCAGGCCCACGTAGGTGGGGAACCAGTTGGGCAGGACGTCGCTGTAACTGTGCCACCAGCCCGCGACGTTGGCCTCGCGGGCGAGGGACAGCAGCGACTGCCGCTCCGCCTCGTCCGTGATGCCGTACAGCGTCAGCAGGTCTTCCACGTCCCGCGTCTTGAAGCTCACCCGGCCCAGCTCCATCCGGCTGATCTTCGACTCGGAGGCGCGGATGGAGTACCCCGCCGCCTCGCGCGTGATCCCCCGCGCCTCCCGCAGTCGCCTGAGTTGCGAGCCGAGCAGCATCCGCCGCACCACCGATCCGGGCTCTCCCGCGCTCACGTTCGCCAGCCTCCCCAACCGTCTTGAGGGCCCGAAGTCTGCCACTAAAACGCTCCGTGCAGTACTCGTACGGTTACGCAAACGGAGAGTACGGGCCCGCTTCGGGCGGGTGGGAAACGGGCGAATGGCAGGGTCGGGGGCAGTGGCGGCCCTCAAGCGGACGGAAAATATGGCCAAGAAGCGGTACGGGCTTGTCCATTTCGGTCGCGTGCACGTGCATCTGCCCTTGCATCTGCTCTTCCCATCCGAAACCATGGTGCCGCGCCACCGCTGCATCGCTACGACCGCGAATTCCCGGGAGTGCCTCGCATGGGGACGAATGGATCGACCATGCTCAAGCCGTTACGGCAGGGCCTTCCGCCGCTGGATCCCGCGGCCGTGTCCAGTGCCGCGTCCTGTGCTCTGCCGGCCCGGTACGAAGCGGTGCGCGAAGCCCGGCGGTTCACCCGGGACACCCTGGCCCAGTGGGACGTCGGCGAGCGCTTCGACGACATCTGCCTGGTCGTCTCCGAACTCGTCACCAACGCGCTGCGGCACGCGCTGCCCGCGGAGTTCGGGTGCGCGGACGAGCACACCGCGTCGGTACGGCTGCATCTGATGCGCTGGGCCGAGCGGTTGGTGTGCGCGGTGCGCGACCCGAGCCACGAGACGCCGGTGCCACGGGACTCGGACGACTTCTCCGCGGAATCGGGCCGCGGCCTCTTCCTGGTCGACTCGTTCGCCGACGGCTGGGGCTGGCACCCGCTCGCGGGCCCGCTGGAGGGCAAAGTGGTGTGGGCGATGTTCCGCCTGGACACCGCGGCCTGACGCAGGCCCTCGCTCTACGCGCGTCACGGCCTCTTCCGGTCCCCGCTCGTCCAGCGGGCGGCCCCGACGGGCCGGACGCGCGGGCGGGCGGGGCCGGCCGCGCGGGCCCGGTTCCGTCAGCTCGCTATCAGGTGGTCGAACTCGCCGTCCTTGACGCCGAGCAGCATCGCCTCGATCTCCGCCCGCGTGTAGACGAGCGCCGGGCCGTCCGGGAAGCGCGAGTTGCGGACGGCGACCTCACCGCCGGGCAGCCGCGCGAACTCCACGCAGGAACCCTGTGAGTTGCTGTGCCTGCTCTTCTGCCAGGCCACTCCGTCCAGCTGCGTGGCAGCCATGCCGTTGTACACGTCGTACCCCCCGAACACGCCGTCAACGTCGCGGTCCACAGGTCGCTCCCCGGTGGTGCACTGGCTGGTGTGGCCATAGATGCGGTGGTCAACTGACCTGGATCATAACTCCCGTTCACGTGCACCTGCATGCGCAGATGCACGTGCACGGGGGGTGTTCCCACGGTTACAGCCTTGACGTGCGCTTTACCTGGCGATGCGCGGCCCCATGCCGCCGTTCCACCGAAGCTGTCCGAGCGTCTGCCCCGGAGCGGGCGTGGCATGCCCGCTCCGCCTTCCGTCCGTGCGCGTCCGCCTCGCCGGCCGAGCCGGCCGGCCGGAATTCCTCGTGCACTGGAAGGAGACGCGTTCCGCGCCCTTCCTGTTCCACGCCGGGACGACCGTCCGCTGCGCGGGAGGGGCCGGACCGGCCTCCGCACACCGGAAGGACGGCATCCGCTCGTCGTACAGCGTAGGGGCTCCCCCGCCCCCGGCGTCCCGGGGAACTCCCGGCCTGCGACCGAAGTCCGGCGCGTCGACTGCTGGTAGCTTGCTGCGGGCCGTCCGGCCGAGGACGGCACGGACGCTACTGCTGGGAGAGCCTGACGTGACTTCGGGGACTGCTTCGACCGGTGCACCGGCCGGTACTCGGGTGCGGATCGCGGCCCTGGCCGCCGCGGGCCTGGTGGGCGCGCTGACGCTGACGGCGTGCGGCAGCGGCGGCGACGGCAATGACGGCCACGCGGCCACGGCGAAGCCCTCCGGCACGGCGGGCGCCGGCGCCACGCCGTCCTCCAGCGCGGACGGCTCCGGGGTGACCGGCGCCTCGGACAAGCTCCAGGGCAGCTGGCTGACCACCAACGGCGGCACGATCGTGGCCCTGGTGATCAACGGGAAGCAGGCCGGGATCTTCGCGACCGGCGGGACCGTGTGCAGCGGCACCGCGGGCGCCGAGTCCGGCATGCAGATGATCCATCTCACCTGTTCCAAGGGGAGCAAGGACCGGTCCACCGGCATGGTCGACTCGGTCGACGGCACGTCCATGAAGGTGACGTGGTCGGGCAAGGTCGGCCAGGAGACGTACACCAAGGCGGAGGGCGGCAAGCTGCCGTCCGGGCTGCCGAGTCCCGGACAGCGGTGAAGCCGGGTGCGGCCCGGGTGGGCGGTTTCGCCGGGAAGCACCTGAAGCGGTGATTCGGGAGGGGCACGTGAACACGCTCGCCGTCCAGGCGGGATGATGCTGGGGCACCGTCACGACCTCGATGGGACTGTTCATGCGCGCCATTCCGCTCACCGTCACCGCCGTTGCCGCCGCCCTGCTGCTGACCGCCTGCAACGGGGGCGGGAACAACGGCAGCGGCGGCAAGAACAGCTCGGCCTGCCAGATCGGCGGGGTCTCCCTCCAGGTCGGGGCGGCGAGCGTGGCGCCGGCGGCGGGTGACACCGGCGAGGTTCCGGTCAGCATCACCAACCAGAGCAAGACGTGCACGCTGGAGAACTTCCCCGCCGTCACCCTGAGCCAGAAGGGCGTGAGCGGGAAGCTGTCCGCGCAGAAGGGCGCCACCGCGCAGAAGCTGAAGCTCGCCAAGGGTGAGGCGGCGACCTTCACGATCAGCTACGTGCGGGGCAAGGACGGGGACGCCACCAGCCTCGCGGCCAGCGAAATGAAGATCACCCTGCCGGGCGGCGACTCCGCGCAGACCTTCCCCTGGAAGTACGGCCCGATCGCCGGCCAGGGCGCCCCGAACAAGCCGAACGCCTCCGTCAGCGCCTTCCAGCAGGCCGGCGACTGATCCCGCTCCGCCCGGAAGCCTCACTCCAGCCGTGGCCGCGCCCTGACCTGGGCGCGGTCGGCGGCCGCCGTGCCCTCCGTCCACCCGGCCGCGTCGCTCACTCCGCGCAGCCGGGTGGTCGTGGTCTGCGGGAACATGCGCTCGAGGCGACCGCTGACGGCCGCCTCACGGGTGGCCAGCACCGGCAGCAGGTCCCGGGTGACCTGACTCTCCGCGGCGGCGGTGAGCCGGTCGCCGACCCGGTGGGCGTAGGCGGCGAGGAACGACTGCCGGAAGGTCTTGGTGCGCTTGCGTCCGGCGGCACGCTGACCGGCCTCGGCCTTGGCCATCGCGTGCGTGGCCTGCACCAGCAGCGAGGTGTAGAGCAGCTCGACGGACTCCAGGTCGGCCTCGAAGCCGACGACGGTGGAGAAGCAGAGCGGTTCGTTCCACACCGCACGGCAGTGGTTGGCGGTGGCCACGGCGTCCAGCAGGACGGCCTTGGCCTGCTCGTACGGCGGCTCGACGCCGATCCGGCAGGCTCCGGGCGCGTCCGGCGCGGGCGCCGCGGCGGCGAGCAGCGCCTCGTCGACGCTGTGCCGGGCCATCAGCTCCTGCGCCTTGGCGGTCAGCGCCTCAGCCTCCTCCGGGTAGCCGGTCGCCTCTGCCTTGGCCAGCAGCGCGCGGATGCGGCCGAGGTGCCGGGAGGCGGCCGGATCGCGGGGGCGCCGGGTCTCCTCCTCCAGGGGCTCCAGGGCGGGCAGGCGCAGCAGCAGGCGGTACAGCTCCAGGACGGCGGTGGCGTGGGAGAAGCGGTCGGCTCCGCGCGCGGGGCCGTCCGGAAGCTCTTCGAGCTGGGCGGCCCAGCGGCGCCCGCGCGGCCGGTCCCGGCCCGCCTGGGCCCGGATCAGGGCGGCGGCCAGGTGGACGTGCGGCTGCTCCAGTTCGCGCCGCACCAGGCGTATGACATCGGCGGGCGCCCAGCCGCGGCGCCACGCGGACGCCACGAACTCCTCGCCGCGCCGGGCGAGTTCGGTGTCCGCGGCGGGGTCGGCGGCGAGCAGGGAGGCGCCCGTGTCGAGGCCGGTGTCGGTGTCGTCGTAGAGCGCGGCCGCGAAGGCCCGCTCGACGGTGCTGGCGGTACTGGTCACATCGCCGATCGTGCCACGCCCCGCCGACAGCGCGGTGAGCGCGATCCACAGCCTGTGGACAACTCTTCCGGTCATCCGCCCACCGACTGTCAACCATCGGTTGACACGCCTGGTGGTGCAACCTACGGTTGACACATGGCGACCAACCCGAACATCACGGCTTCCGTACGCCTCGACGACCTCATCGAGGCCATCAAGAAGGTTCATCCCGAGCCCCTCGACCAGTTGCAGGACGCGGTGATCGCGGCCGATCACCTCGGTGACGTGGCCGACCACCTGATCGGGCACTTCGTGGACCAGGCCCGCCGCTCGGGCGCGTCCTGGACGGAGATCGGCAAGAGCATGGGCGTGACCCGGCAGGCGGCGCAGAAGCGGTTCGTGCCGAAGGAGTCCGCCGACCTCGACCCGAGCCAGGGCTTCAACCGCTACACCCCGCGCGCCCGCAACGTGGTCATGGCCGCGCACAACGAGGCGCTGGCCGCCCGCAACCCGGAGGGCCGCCCCGAGCACCTGCTCCTCGGGCTGCTGGCCGAGCCGGAGGGCCTGGCGGCGAAGGCGATCACCGCGCAGGACGTCCCGCTGGACGCCGTACGGCAGGCCGCGACCGCCGCGCTGCCGCCCGCCGCCGAGGACGTCCCCGACCTGATCCCCTACGGCCCCGAGGCCAAGAAGGTCCTGGAGCTGACCTTCCGCGAGGCCCTCAGGCTCGGGCACAACTACATCGGCACCGAGCACCTGCTGCTGGCCCTGCTGGAGCACGAGAACGGCGAGGGCGTCCTCAGCGGGCTCGGCGTCACCAAGCCCGCGACGGAGGCGTACGTGGCGAAGGTGCTGGCACTGCTGCTCGAACAGCGCCCCGAAACCCCTGCCGGGGACTGAGAACCGCAGGTCACGGCGATTGTCAGTGGTGCCTGCCACACTCGCAAACATGACCGACCGGTGGGCGCTCGCTCCGGCCGAGGACGGTGGCGTGGACGTCGCCCCCCTCGGTCCGGACGGGCTGCCCGCCGGCCCGGTGCGGCGGGAGAGCGATCCCGCCGGGGCGGTGCGGAGCCGCCCGGAGGTGACGCGCTGGGTGTGGCGGTCGACCGCCGACGTCTATCCGCGTCTGCTCGCCACGGGGGTGCGAGTGGACCGGTGCTACGACATCGAGGTCGCCGAGACGCTGCTGCTGGGCCACGCGGGGCGGTACGGCGAGCCGCGCTCGGCCGCCGCGGCCCTGGCCCGCCTCCGGGGCGGCCCCGTACCGCCCGATCCGCCGCAGCGGGCGGCCGAACCGGGCGCGCAGTCCCCGCTGTTCGAACCCACCGGCACCCAGCTGCCCCTGACCGACCTCCTCGCCGTCTACGCCGACCAGCAGCGACGGCACGAGACGGCGGCGCACCCCGGCAGGATGCGGCTGCTGACCGCCGCCGAGTCGGCCGGCACGCTGGTGGCCGCCGAGATGAACCACGCCGGTCTGCCCTGGAGCGCCGAGGTCCACCGCCGGCTGCTGCGCGACCTGCTCGGCGAGCGGTACGCGGGCGGGGGCGAGCCGCGCCGCCTCGCCGAGCTGGCGGACGAGGTCTCGGCCGCGTTCGGCCGCCGGGTCCGTCCCGATCTGCCGGCCGATGTGATCAGGGCCTTCGCGCAGGCCGGGATCAAGGTGAAGTCCACCCGCCGCTGGGAGATCCAGTCCGTCGACCACCCGGCCGTCGCCCCGCTGCTGGAGTACAAGAAGCTGTACCGCATCTGGGTGGCCCACGGCTGGTCCTGGCTCCAGGACTGGGTGCGCGAGGGCCGGTTCCGCCCGGAGTTCCAGGCCGGGGGCACGGTGACCGGGCGCTGGGTGACCCATGGCGGCGGCGCCCTGCAGATCCCCAAGGTGATCCGGCGGGCGGTGGTCGCCGACCCCGGCTGGCGGCTGGTGGTGGCCGACGCCGACCAGATGGAGCCGCGGGTGCTGGCCGCGATCTCCCGCGACCCCGGGCTGATGGAGGTCGCGGGCCGCGAGAGCGACCTCTACCAGGCCGTCTCCGACCGGGCCTTCTCCGGCGACCGCGACCAGGCCAAGCTGGCCGTGCTCGGCGCGGTCTACGGCCAGACGTCCGGTGACGGTCTGAAGAACCTCGCCGCGCTGCGCCGCCGATTCCCCAAGGCCGTCGCCTATGTGGACGAGGCGGCGCGGGCGGGCGAGGAGGGCCGGCTGGTGCGCACCTGGCTGGGCCGCACCTGCCCGCCGGCCGTGGGCACGGGCGAGGACGCGGCGGAGGAGGCGGGCATCCCCGTCGAGGCCGCGGAGGACGAAGGGGAGGTGCAGGCCGACGGCCAGTCCGCCTGGGTCCCCGGGTACGCCTCGGCCAACTCCCGCGCGCGGGGCCGGTTCGCGCGCAACTTCGTGGTGCAGGGCAGCGCCGCCGACTGGGCCCTGCTGCTGCTCGCCGCGCTGCGTCAGGCCTGCGCGGGCCTCCGGGCCGAGCTGGTCTTCTTCCAGCACGACGAGGTGATCGTGCACTGCCCCGCCGAGGAGGCCGACACCGTCGTGGCCGCCATCCGCGACGCGGCCGCTCTCGCCGGCCGGCTGACCTTCGGCGAGACACCGGTGCGGTTCCCGTTCACGACGGCGGTGGTGGAGTGCTATGCGGACGCCAAGTAACCGACTCCCCCGCCGTGTTCACCCGTCCAGCAGCTCGCGCAGTTCGGCCACCACCGCCTGTTCGTCGGTACCCGTCAGCGCGGCGAGGGCGGTGCGCCAGGCCTCCCGGGCCGCCGCCCGCCGGCCCTGTGCGTTCAGCAGCAGACCCTGCTGGTGGCGGGCCAGACCGCCCATGTAGCGGTCGGCGCGGGCGTCGGCGCGGCGCAGCAGCTCCCCGCACTCTTGGTACGCCCGCTCGTCCTCCTCCAGCTGCCGCAGCGCGCGGACCAGGCCGAGCCGGGTCTGGGACTCGCCGTGCCAGTCGCCGTGGCCGCCGAGGATGCGCAGGCTTTCCTCGAAGTGCCGGGCGGCGGAGGCCGGTTCGCCCAGGGTGAGATGGGCGTAACCGATGTTGCAGTGCGCCGAGTGCCGCACGATGACGGAGCCGATCCGCTCCCCGATCGCCAGCGAGCGCCGGTGCTGCTCGATGGCGGCGCGCGGATCGGTGTGCTCGTAGAGGTTGCCGAGATGGCTGTGGGTGACGGCCTCGCCGACGGGGTCGTTCAGCAGCCGGGAGCAGGCGAGGCTCTGCCGCAGCGCCTCCTCCGACTCCGCGTACCGGCCGAGCCCCTCCAGCAGCAGCCCCCGGTTGTTCAGACAGCGGCGGATACGGCTGGGCACGTCGAGCCGCCGCCAGATCTCCAGGCAGCGGTCGTTCAGGGCGAGGGCGTCGTTGTGCCGGCCGGTCAGGAAGTGCAGGCCCGCGAGGTCGCCGAGCGCGTGCGCCTCGGCCGCCGCGTCCCCGAGCCGCCGCGCCGCGGTGAGCGCGGCCCGTCCGAGCACCTCCATCTCGGCGACCCGTCCGCTGCGCTGCACATACGGGAACAGCAGCCGCGCCAGCACCGAGAGGTGGGCCGACGTGCGCGGATCGGCCGAGTCGGCGTTGCGCGCCACCAGCGCGACGACGTTCTCCAGCTCGGTCTCGCCCCAGGCGAAGGCCTGCTCGGCCGACTCGAACGACCGCAGCGCGGCCACGTCGACGGCATGCCCCGCGGGCTGCGCCGCGGTCGGCCGCCGCCGGTCGTCCAGATCCGGCCCGGGCTCCACGATGGCGGTGAGCACCAGCTCGGCCGCGGCGGCGTACCAGCGGAGGGCGACGAGGTCGGGGGGTGGGGGGTCGGAGGGGGTGGGGGGTGAGGGGGGCGGTGGGGCGGCCCGGTGAGGGGGCGCCGCCGGTGCGGGATCGGCCGGGTGAGAGGTCGCCGGGAGCGGGAGGCCGGTTGGGTCGGCGGGTGCCGCAGCGCTGCTTTCGGCCGGACCAGCGGGTGTCGTCCGCGGGTCCTCGCCCGGGTGGGTGGGCGCCGGGCCCGGGGGCGGGAGGGTCCGCGAGGTGCCGTCGCCGGGGGTGGTGGGTGACGGGGGCCGGATGGTGGTCGTGGCGGACTCCCCCGCGCGTTCGGCCAGTTCGCGGGCGAACTCGCGGACCAGGTCGTGGGGGGTGTAGCGGCCGTAGGCCGTCTCCTCCAGGAGGGCGACGTCGACCAGGCGGTCCAGCGCGGCCTCCGCGCGCCGCTCGTCGGTGCCGGTGAGGCGGGCGACGAGCGCCGCGCCGTAAGTGGGCAGGTCGAGCGCGCCGATGCCGCGCAGCACGAGGGCCGCGTCCCGGTCGGCCTCCCGCTCGGCGGCGGCGAGGGCGTCGAGCGCGACGGCCAGCGAGCGCCGGACGCTGAGGTCGTCGTACTCCAGGTGCCTCAACCTGCCACCGCGCGCCGTCAGTTGACCGGCGAGCGCCTCCGGGGTGAGCGCCCGCCGGGCGGCGAGCCGGGCCGCGACCACACGCAGGGCCAGCGGCAGCCCACCGGTCAAGGCGACCAGGGCATGACCGGCGTCCAGGCCCGCGCGACCGCTCACCGCGCGCAGCAGGGCCGCGCTGTCCTCGCCGGTCAGCGGGGCGAGGGGGAAGCGCCTGGCGCCGTCGAGGGTGGCCAGCGGCGAGCGGCTGGTGACGATCACCGCGCAGCCGGGGCCGGCCGGGAGCAGCGGCCGTACCTGGGCGGCGTCCGCCGCGTCGTCCAGCACCAGCAGGACCCGGGACGGGGCGAGCAGGGAGCGCAGCAACGCGGCGGCGGCATCCTGGTGTTCGGGCACGTTGCGGGGCTCCACGCCCAGGTCCCGCAGCAGTGCGGCGAGCGCCTGCGCCGAGCCGAGCGGGGGCACGCCGGGGGTGGCGCCGTGCAGGTTGACGTAGAGCTGACCGTCGACGAAACGTTCCCTCAACTCATGTGCGACGTACAGCGCGAGCGCGCTCTTGCCGACGCCCGCCATGCCCGAGACGACGGCGACGGCGGGACCCGGCGCGGACGGCTCGGACGGCTCGGACGGCTCGGTCAGCGCGCGCCGCAGCGCACGGCGTACGACGGCCCGGCCGGTGAAGTGGGCCGGGGGCGGCGGGAGCTGCGCCGGAGGCGGCGGAAGCCGGGTGCTGCACGGGGGCGACGGCGCGCTCGGGTCGTCCTCGGCGCCCTCGGCGGGCCCGCCTCCGCGACCGCCGTCATGGGGGCCCGCGGGAGCCGTGCGGTCCGCCGCCCGCTCCTCCGCCGGCCCGGCTCCCTCCGCCGCACGCCGGGGCTCCGTCTCCGGCCCCGGCCACGCACCCTCGTCGACCGGTTCCCCGCTCCCCCGCAGCACCTCGACGTGGACCTCGCGGACCGCCGGGCCGGGCTCGACGCCGAGTTCCTCGATCAGGCGGGCGCGCAGATCGCGGTGGACGGCGAGGGCCTCGGCCTGACGGCCGGTGCGGTGCAGGGCCAGCATCAGCTGGCGGTGGTACGCCTCGCGCAGCGGATACTCGGCGACGAGCGCCGCCAGCTCGGGCACGAGCGCGGCGGACCGTCCCGCGCCGACGGCGAGTTGGGCGTCGTACCGCCACTCCAGCAGAAGCAGCCGCGCCTCCTCCAGGCGCGGCACGAGGGCGTGGCCGCCGAGGTCGGCGGGCAGCCCGCCGAGCGGGGTCCCGCGCCACAGCACGAGCGCGGCCGCGCAGGCGCGGGCGACCCCCGGCCAGTCGCGCCGGGCGTGCGCCGCGCGCGCCTCGGCGACCAGCGCGTCGAACACGTACACGTCCAGCTCGCCCTGCTCGACGCGGAGCAGGTAGCCCGGCGGTACGGACCGGAGCCGATCGGGGTCGTCCAGGAGCCGGCGCAGCCGGGTGACATGGTTGTGCAGCGAGGCCCGCGCGGAGGCGGGCGGCGCCCCGCCCCACAGGGCCTCCGTCAGCGACTCGACCGACACGACCCGTCCGGGCTCCAGCAGCAGCGCCGCGAGCAGCGCGCGCATCTTGGGGCTGCCGATGGGCCGGACGGCGCCCTCGGCGGACTCGTACGACTCCGGGTCGCCGGGGGTGTCGTACGGCGGGCGGTCGTAGAGGACCGGTGGGCCCAGCAGTCCGAATCGCAGCTCGCGCAGCCCCTTCACGCCGCCCCAGTGCCTTCCCGCGCGGCCGGGGACGACCATGCTCCACGGCGGACGCGCGCCCGCCGCACCCTGGCGGCATTCCGCCCCGTACGCAACGACTTCACGCCACCTTCCGCGGACGGCCTCACGGCGCCGCCCCTTCACACGTGGCCTGGTCAACGGCCACCGTGCGGCTCGCCGACGCCCTGCTCACTCCTCTGTCGCCGGTCCCGCCCGGCGACTTCCGGCCAACCGGTACGCACGCTTCCGGCGAACCGTTGGCCACATGTTAGCGATCTGTTGGCGAGACTTGATGTGATCATTCCATCGGAACCGGTCCGACGGCGCGCGCGTCAGTCGCGTAACTCGGGGGAGTGTCGCCGCAGGCCGGATCCGGGGACGAGCATGGCCCCGGTCGGCGGAGGTGACCGACCGGGGCCCGTCCCGTTTTTCCAGGTCGGCGGGCCATTCGTTCCGGGCGCGTCCCGGAAGGCCGGGCGTCGGCAGGCATCGGCCGACCGGTCGCCATCGGCACCGGGTCCACGGCCCCCACCCCGGCCACCGTCGGCAATCGATCCGCCGCCCCCGGCCACCGTCGGCAACCGATCCGCCGCCCCCGACCGCCATCGGCGACCGGTCCGCGATGGGCGACCTGCGACCGCTCCGGTCGGCGGCCGGTGCCACCGCTCCCGTCAGATCACCGGCGGACGCCCCAGCCGCGTGAGCCGCCACACCGTCCGCCAGCGCATCGGGCGGCGCTCGCCCGCCGGCTTGCGCAGACCCTCCACGAAGCCGCCGAGCCAGGCCTTGAGCCCGGCCGCGGAGCGGGTGCGGGCGAGGGTGAGCAGGGTCCAGACCGCCAGGTGCACCGGGATCAGCGGCAACGGCAGCCTGCGCCGTACGAGCCAGACGCGGTTGCGGGCGTTGACCCGGTAGTAGATGGCGTGCCGGGCCGGGGAGGTCTTGGGGTGCTGGAGCAGCAGTTCGGGCGAGTACCGGATCTTCCAGCCGGCGTCGACGGCCCGCCAGGCGAGATCGGTCTCCTCGTGCGCGAAGAAGAACTCCGCCGGCCAGTCCCCGGTCTCGGCCAGCATCGCCATGCTCAGCGCGTGGCCGCCGCCCAGGAACCCGGTGACGTAACCGCCGCGCATCGGATCGGAGTTGCCGATCCTCGGCACGTGCCGCTGCTGGGTCTCGCCGTGCTCGTCGGCGATGCGGAAGCCGACGATGCCGAGCCGCGGATCGGCGGCGTACAGGTCGCGCACCCGCCGCAGTACGTCGGCGTCGACGAGCAGGCCGTCGTCGTCCAGTTCCACGACGACGTCGACGTCACCGAACTCCCGCAGCCGGGCGAGGGCCACGTTGCGGCCGCCCGGGCAGCCCAGGTTCTCGTCCACGTCGATGGCGGTGACCTCGCCGGGCAGCGACAGCCGCCGGGCGAACTCGGGCAGCCGGCAGCCGTTGCCCACGATCACGATCCGGGCGGGCGCGAGGTCCTGCTTCGCCACGGACTCCAGCAGGGCGTCGACCTCGGCGGGCCGGTTGCCCATGGTCACCACGGCGACGGCGATCCTCGGCTCCGCCACGTTCCTCACCCCATCCGGCCGGTGGCGGCGCGCTCCTGTCGCGCGCCGCTCCTCGTTCACCAAGATGTTGCCTCAGGTCCGTGGGTTCGCCCACCACCGCCCATCTCACACCGGCGTGCGGCTCGACAGTGCCGCCTGCCGTTCGATGCGGGCGAGGATCGTGTCGAGGTTGCCGTGGATGGCGAGCGTCTCGTCGAGCGGCATCACCGGCGACTCCGTCTCGCCCGCCCGCAGGCGGCGGGCGACCTCCTGCGCCTGGTAGCCGTAGCCGTTGCCGACCACGTCGAGGTGGAAGGTCTCCGGCTCGGCGCCCTCGCGGCGCAGCACCAGGGTGTGCGGCGAGTAGAACGGCGAGGGCACCTCGATGCGGCCCTTGGTCCCGTTCACCACCGCGGTGCACGGCGAGTCGGACGTCAGGGAGCAGTGCAGCACCGCGACGGCGCCGGAGGCGTACCCCAGCACCATCCCGGTGTTGGCGTCGACACCGGTCGGAGCGGTCGCGGCGGTCGCCTCGACCGTCTCCGGCGCGCCGAGCAGCATCCAGGCGAAGTACAGCGGATAGACGCCGAGGTCGAGCAGGGCGCCGCCGCCGAGTTCGGGGGACCACAGGCGGTGCGCCGGGTCGTACGGCGCGTTGGTCCCGAAGTCGGCGTAGACGGAGGTGACGTCACCGATCGCCCCGTCCGCCACCAGCTCCCGCAGCCTGGCGATCAGCGGATTGAACCGGGTCCACATCGCCTCCATGGCGAACAGACCCCGGTTGCGGGCGAGTTCGACCAGTCGCCGGGCGTCGGTGGCGTTCGCGGTGAAGGGTTTCTCCACCAGGACCGGCCGGCCCGCTTCGAGGGCGAGGCCGGCGTGGGCGAAGTGGAAGGTGTGGGGCGTCGCCACGTAGACCACGTCGACCTCGTCGTCGGCGACGAGTTGCTCGTACGAGCCCCACGCCCGCTCGACGCCGTACTGCCGAGCGAACGTTTCCGCGGTCTCCGGGACACGGGAGCCGACGGCGGAAACGGTGTGGCCGGGGAGAAGGAGGAGATCCTCGGTGAACCGCTGAGCGATCCACCCTGTGCCGAGGATGCCCCACTTGAGAGGGGGTTCCGTCATGGCCGCATTCTACGAACGGAACGCTCCCGTCCAAGGGGCGGACGGAGATCGCCCCGGCGTGGACGGACGACCTCGCGGTCGCCGTGCGGGGACACCGTGCCGCCCGCCGTGTCCGGCAGGGACGCCGCGGACGGCACGGGTGTCGGTGCCGGTCGGTGTCAGCAGGCGATCGGCGAGGAGCCCACGGCCACGTCGTCGAACCAGAGGGTGTCGTCACCGCCGCCGTAACTCTCCCAGCCGAGACGCAGACTGGTGGGGCGCGGTGCGGTGGTGCGGGACAGCCACTGCTGGTCGATGTCCGCGGTGGGGACACCGTCCTGGTGCAGGCCGGGCACCTGCTGGTCGCCCAGCCAGGTGTCGAGGTTGCCGTTCGACGTGTTGATCATGAAGCGCAGGCACTGCCAGCTGCCGGTCGGCAGCGGCCTGCTCTGCGCCACACCGGCCGGGCTCTGCGCGGGCAGGGTGGCGTCGTCGATCTCCCGGTTCCACTGGAGGGCGCCGTTCTGGCCGCCGATGCGCAGCGCCTTGCCGCCCTGGGAGCTGTCGGGCATGGACACGAAGGCGACATGCCCGGCGGGGAGCGCGGTGGTGTGCCGTACCCACATGCGGATGTACAGGGGGCCCACCGACGACAGGTCGGCCGTCGTGGCGACGAAGGCGTGGTTGCAGTAACCGGCCTTGCCGTCCACCCGTATCGACTTGCCGCCGCTGTGCGCGACCGAGGTGTCGACGGTGACCGTGCCGCTGCCCTGGCAGTCGGGCGCGGCGAACTGCCAGGCGCCGGACGGCGTGGTACCGCTCTGGTCCTCGAACCCGGTGCAGAGCACGGCAGTGCCGCAGTCACCGCCGGTCGGCGGATCCGTCGGGGGCGGGGTGGTCGGAGGCGTCGTGGGCGGGGTGCCGGGGTCGGTCGGCGTCGTGGTGCCGCCGCAGGCCACGCCGTTGACCGCGAAGTCGGTCGGCGTGGGGTCGGCGGACTGGTAGGTCCCCTGGACACCGAAGTCGGCGGAACCGCCCGTCGCCAGGCTGCCGTTCCACCCGGCGTCCGTGGCGGTGACGGCCTTGCCGCTCTGGGAGACGGTGGCGTTCCAGGCCGAGGTCACCTTCTGGTCGCCGCCGTACGTCCAGGTCAGACGCCAACCGGTGATCGCCGGGCCGAGGTTGGTTACCTTGATCGCGGCGGTGTAGCCGCCGGACCACTGGTTGACGGTGTAGTCGACCCGGCAGCCGGAGTCCGCGGCGCTGCTGGGCGGCGCCGCGACGAAGGCGGACAGCAGCAGTCCGACGGCCGAGAAGGCCGCCAGTGCGGCCAAGGCCCAGGGTCGGTGCCGTAATCGCGTGACGAGAGTGCGCATGGTTGCCTCCGAGACGGAGTGGGAGGTGCCGACGGAAACGTGGGAGCGCTCCCACAATGACACCTACTTTGATCGCACACTGTCAATGCATCGGACCGCTTCCGTGCGGGCGGCGCGGGTGCGACCGCGATGCCGTCGGCGCCGAACCGCCGGCCCGGTGACGGCCTGCCGTACGCGGGACCTCGCGGGTCAGTCGGTGGAGCCGGTCTCGCCCACCGCGGGGCCCGCGGATGCCAGTCGGGCCGCCGGCGGAAGCGGCGCGTGCCGGGGGCAGGCTTCGAACGCCTGGATCACCAGCCCCGCGAAGCGCCGGGAGGCCGCGACCTGGCCGGCGGCCGACGCGGCGTGGATCCCCTTGTTGGCCATGAGGACGAGGATCAGGTCGTCCAGGACGAAGTCGGACCGCAGGCGCCCGGCTTCCTTGGCCCGCCGAGCCAGTCCGGCGACCGCTTTCACCGTGTACGCGCGGCCCTCGGCGAGTTCCGCCACCCCCGGGTAGGCCGACAGGAACGCTTCGGTGAAGCCCCGGTCGCGTGCGTGCAGCTCACAGATCCTCTCGATCACCAGGCACAGGCCGCGCCATGGATCAGGATCGGCGCACCCCTCGTCGACGATGGCACGGCAAGCGTGCAGCTGGTCCGCGAAGGCCTCGGCGACCAGTGCCCGCTTGGTCGGGAAGTGCCGGTACAAGGTGGCGGGGCCCACCCCGGCGCGCCGTGCGACCTCCCGCATCGGCACGTCCAGGCCGTCGGCGGAGAACAGCGCTCGGGCCGCGCCGAGGACGCGTTCGCGGTTGTCCCGCGCGTCGGAGCGCGGCTTCCGAGGCAAAGGGCCGGTCACCGCTCTCACTTTAGCCAAACGGACGGGGGCGTCCGTTACGTTCCGGGACGCGGAAGCGCTCGCGCTTGGGCGGGCCGGGAACGTGGAGACCACAGTGAAGGCAATCTCGATCCGGACGTTCGGAAGTCCCGACGGCCTGGCCGTCGTCGACCTGCCGGTACCGGTGCCGGCCGCCGGGCAGGTACTGATAGCCACCGAGGCGGTGGGCGTCGGCGGTGTCGACACCGTGATCCGAAGCGGGGCCCTGGCCGACTACGGCTTCACGGAGGGCCACGTCCCGGGTGGCGAGGTCGCGGGCACGGTGACGGCGGTCGGCGACGGCGTCGACGCGTCATGGCTCGGCCTGCGGGTGTGGGGCTTCACCGGCACCGGCGGAGGCTACGTCGAACAGGCCGTCGCGCCGGTCGAACAGGTTCTTCCCCTGCCCGGTGGTCTGTCCGCCACTGCCGCGGTGACGCTCGGCAGTTCCGGCGCGGTGGCGCACTTCGGGCTGCGCCACGCCCGTTTCACTCCCGGGGAGACCGTCCTGGTGCGCGGCGCGGCGGGCAGCATCGGGATCATGGCCGTGCAGCTCGCTGCTCGCGGTGGTGCCGCCGCGGTGGCGGTCACGACGTCGTCGGCCGAGCGCGGCGAGCGGCTGCGCCGCCTCGGCGCGACCCATGTGCTGGACCGCTCCGGCGACGGAGAGGACGGGGCTCCCGCGGGCTACGACGTGATCATCGACGTCGTGGCCGGTGCGGACATGCCGTCGTTCCTCGACAGGCTCAACCCGAACGGCCGCATGGTGGCCGTGGGCGCTGTCGCGGGCCAGCCGCCCGCGGACTTCGGCACGAAGATCATGACGGCATTCCGGAAGTCGCTGTCCTTCGCCGCTTTCAGCGCGGCCACCGTCCCCCCGGCCGATCTGAGCGCCGTACGCAGCGAGCAGTTCGCCGCGGCCGCCCGTGGCGAGATCGAAGCGGTGGTGCACGAGGTGCTGCCACTGGACGACGCCGTACTGGCCCACCGGAAGATGGACGCGGGCGAGGTCTTCGGCAGGATCGTGCTGACACCGTAACCGGGGCCTCGCCGTACCGCCGTCCCGCGCCGACTGGCTCTCGTGCACGCCGAAGGCCCGGGACGGAGAGTCTCCGTCCCGGGCCTGCTCTGAGCCGCTTTCGGGATTCGAACCCGAGACCTACGCATTACGAGTGCGTTGCTCTGGCCATCTGAGCTAAAGCGGCGTGCTGCGTGCACCTAGGGTGCGGTCGGCAACGTCGGTAAGTCTACACAGTTTCCGGGAGTGCTTCGTACCGGCCCCGGGCCGGGGGTCCCGGGGCCGGGGCGGTGGTCAGGAGCAGCGCTTGCCGTGGGCCGGCGGGGTGCCGTGCAGCAGGTAGGTGTCGATCGCGGAGTCGATGCAGGTGCTGCCCCGGCCGAAGGCGGTGTGGCCGTCGCCGGCGTAGGTGAGGAGGCGGCCCGAGGACAGCTGCCGGGACAGGGACTGGGCCCAGCGGTAGGGGGTCGCCGGGTCGCGGGTGGTGCCGACCACGACGATCGGTGCCGCGCCGCGCGCCGGGATGCGGCGCGGCTCGCCCGTGGCCCGGACCGGCCAGTACGTGCAGTTCAGCGAGGCCCAGGCGAGGCCCTCGCCGAAGACCGGGGACGCCTTCTCGAAGGCCGGCACGTCCTTGGCGAGCTGCTCGGGGCCGGTGAAGGCGGGCGGCAGGTCCAGGCAGTTCACGGCGGCGTTGGCCATCATCAGGTTCGTGTAGTGGCCCGAGGCGTCGCGCTCGTAGTAGCTGTCCGAGAGGGCGAGCAGGCCCTCGCCGTCGTGGTCCTTCATCGCCGAGGTCAGCGCCGCGCGCAGCCGCCCCCAGGCGCCCTGGTCGTACATCGCCGCGATCACGCCGGTGGTGGCCAGGGCCTCGCCCAGCTTGCGGTGCGGGTCGCCGGCGGGAACGGGACGCGCGTCCAGCTCGCGGAAGAAGGCCTTGAGGCGGTCGCCGGCCCGGGCGGGCGTCGTACCCCTGCCGCCGAGCGGGCAGTCCGCCTGCCGCGCGCAGTCCTCGGCGAAGGCCTGGAAGGCGGTCTCGAAGCCCGCGGTCTGCTCCAGGTTCACCGTGCGGGAGTCCAGGGAGGGGTCCAGCGCTCCGTCCAGGACCACGCGGCCCACCCGGCCCGGGAAGAGGCCGGCGTAGGTCGCCCCGAGGAGGGTGCCGTAGGACGCGCCGACGTAGTTCAGCTTCGGGTCGCCCAGCACCGCGCGCAGGACGTCCATGTCCCGGGCCGCCTCGACGGTGGAGACATGTCGCAGCAGCCGCGCGGAGCGCGCCCCGCAGGCCTGTGCGAACTTCTTGTCCGACGCCACCACCGCGTCGCGTTCCGCCTGGTCGTCGGGGGTGAGGTCGGTCTGCGTGAACGTGTCCATCTGGCGGTCGTCCAGGCATCCGACGGGCTCGCTGCGGGCGACGCCGCGCGGGTCCATGGCGACCATGTCGTAGCGGGCGCGGACCTCGGCGGGGTAGCCGAGACCGGCGTACTGCTGGAGGTAGTCGATCGCCGAACCTCCGGGGCCGCCCGGGTTGACCAGCAGCGAGCCGAGCGGCTTGGCGCCGCCGGTGGCGGTCTTGCGGGCCACCGCGAGCCGTACGTCGCCGGCGGCCGGCTTGTCGTAGTCCAGTGGGGCCTTCATCGTGGCGCACTGGAAGCCGGGGGCGCCGCAGTCACGCCACTTCAGCCGCTGTGTGTAGTACGGCTTCAGCGCCGCGGGTGTCGTGCGCGGCAGCGGGGCCAGGGCGGGGACGTCCGCCGCACCGGTCCGGGGGGCCGCCGCCGAGGACGACGCGACCGAGGTGCCGCCGGGTGAGCACGCGGACACCAGGAGGGCCGCGGTCGCGAGGGCGGCGGCCGTGAGGCGGGCCCGGGTGCCGGACGCGGTGCGCCGGCGGCTGGAGGGGGAGGACCAGGTGTGCATCTGGCGAGATTAACGCTGTGCGATAGAGGGAGTGCGGTGCGTGCGGATTGTCGCCCCGTACGGGGGACGGCGGGCGTCGCCGGTCCACCCCTCGGATGACGGCGGGCCGCCCCGTGGATGGCGGCGGCCGTCACCGGCCCACCCCGCGCACAGCGCCGTGCCGCCAACCCGCCCTCGGGCGGGAACGAACGTCGTCAGCCCGCCCGCAGCGCCATCGTCATCGCCTCCACCGCCAGCAGCGGCGGCACATTGCGGTCCAGGGCCTCGCCGCACGCGGCGATCGCCTCGATGCGGCGCAGGGTGGACTCCGGCGAGCTGCCCCGGGCCAGCCGCTGCAGCGCGTCCTCGGCGTCCGTGTTGGCGATGGCCACGCGGGAGCCGAGCTGGAGGGCGAGGACGTCACGGTAGAAGGCGGTGAGGTCGCCGAGGGCCACGTCCAGGCTGTCGCGCTGCGTGCGGGTACGGCGGCGCTTCTGCATGTCCTCCAGGTCCTTCATCACGCCCGCCGTGCCGCGCGGCAGCCGGCCGCCCTGGGCCGCGCCGAGCGCCGCCTTCAGCTCCTCGGCCTCCCTGCCGTCCATCTCCTCGGCGAGCTGCTTGGCGTCCTCGGCGGCCGCGTCGACCAGTTCCTGGGCGGCCTTGAGGCAGGCGCCGACCTCGTCCAGCCGCAGCGGGAGCCGCAGGACGGCGGCGCGGCGCTCGCGGGCCGCCGGGTCGGTGGCCAGGCGCCGGGCCCGGTCCACGTGCCCCTGGGTGGCGCGGGCGGCGGCGGCCGCGGCCTCCGGTTCGACGCCGTCACGGCGTACGAGCATGTCGGCGATCGCGTCCACGGACGGGGTGCGCAGGTTCAGGTGGCGGCAGCGGGAGCGGATGGTCGGCAGGACGTCCTCGATGGAGGGGGCGCACAGCAGCCAGACCGTGCGGGGGGCGGGCTCCTCGACGGCCTTGAGGACGGCGTTGGCCGACTTCTCGTTCAGCCGCTCGGCGTCCTCGACCAGGATGATCTGCCAGCGGCCGTTCGCCGGCGCGGTGAAGGACTTGCGGACCGTGTCCCGCATGTCCCTGACCAGGATCTCGGCGCCGACCGCGGCGACCGTGGTGACGTCCGCGTGGGTGCCGAGCAGGGCGGTGTGGCAGCCGTCGCAGAAGCCGCAGCCGGGGGCGCCGCCGAGGGCGCGGTCCGGGCTCACGCACTGGAGGGCCGCGGCGAAGGCCCGCGCGGCCTGGTTGCGGCCCGCGCCGGGCGGACCGGTGAACAGCCAGGCGTGCGTCATCCTCGACGCCTCCGGCAGCGGCGCGTCGGTCGCCGCGGCGGTGACCTGGGCGTCGGCGTCCCGCGCGGCGCCGTCCAGCACCGCGCACACCTTTTCCTGCCCGACGAGGTCGTCCCACACGCTCACGGGTCACGCCGCCCTTCCGTCACACTCCGCGTTCCGACCTCCATTGTGCGGGTGGGGACCGACAACGGTGGCGCCCGCCGAAGCGGAGCGGCGCCCGCCCCCTGCCGGGCAGGGAACGGGCGCCGCTTCCGGAAGGCGCGCGGGGCTCAGCCCCGGCGGCCCCGGCGGGACCGGTCGTCGTCGTGGTCGTCGTACGAACCCAGCAGTTCGTCGGCCAGGGACGGCAGGTCGTCCAGCGGGGTCTCCTCGGCCCAGTCGGGGCGGGGGCGGCGGCGCGCGGTGCCCTCGGCACCCGGCTGGGGCATCTCGCGGGTGCGGTCCTCGGAGCCGTCGGGGCCCGCCGCCGGGCGCTCGTCGCGGAAGAAGCCGCGCGGCATCCGGTCCGCCGGGGCGTCGTCGCGCACCGGAGGCAGTACGGCGGTCTCCTCCGCGTCCACCCGGGGCAGTACGGCGGTCTCGTCGGCGGCGCCCACCTGGGGCAGCACCGCCGTCTCGTCCGCCGCACCGGGAACGGCCGCGCCGGGCCCGGCGGCCGGCGGCTGGGGCAGCTCGGCGGTCACCTCGGCGTCGGAGCCGGAGTCCCGGTGGCCGCCCGCGGCCTCGCGGCCGACGGGCCTGTCCTGGTCCGGCGAGACGACCGGCGTGGGCACCGTCTCCTCCGTGCCCGGGCCGGGTGACACCACCGGGGTGGCGACCGTCGACGCGTCCGGGGTCACACCGGGGGCCTTCGGGAGGGGGCTGCTGGGCCTGCGGGCCGCGGCGTCGGCGGCGGCGGCCGCCTCGGCCGCCTGGCGGCGGGCCTGCTCGGCGCGGAGCAGTGCCGCCTCCGCCTTGCGCTGGGCCTCCAGGCGCCGCGCCTCCTCCTCGGCACGCTCCTTGGCCAGCCGGGCCTCCTCCTCGGCACGGAGCCGGGCCTGGCGGGCCTCTTCCTCCGCGCGGACCCGGGCCTCTTCCTCGGCCTGCTTGCGGCGGCGCTCCTCCTCCGCCTTGCGGCGGGCCTCCTCCTCGGCGCGGGCCTTCTCCTCGGCGAGCAGGCGCTGCCGCTCCTCCTCCGCGCGCCGGGCAGCCTCGGCCGCCCGCTGCCGGGCCTCCTCCGCCTGCCGCTCGGCCTCGCGGCGCTGCGCCTCCTCCAGCTCGCGGCGCTTGCGCTCCTCCTCCTCGGCACGCAGCCGGGCCAGCTCCTCCTGGCGCTCGCGCTCCAGGCGCTCCTCCTCGGCCTTGCGGGCGGCCTCTTCCTCGGCCTTGCGGCGCGCCTCCTCCTCGGCCTTGCGGCGCGCCTCCTCGCGGGCCTCGATCTCGGCCTGGGACAGCGGCAGCACGGTGTCGAGCCGGTGCCGGATCACGGTGGTGACGGCCTCGGGCTCCTGGGCGGCGTCGACCACCAGGTAGCGGCCGGGGTCGGAGGCGGCCAGGGTGAGGAAGCCGGCCCGCACGCGCGCGTGGAACTCCGCGGGCTCCGACTCCAGCCGGTCCGGCGCCTCGGTGAACCGCTCGCGGGCGGCCTCCGGGGAGACGTCGAGGAGCACGGTGAGGTGCGGGACGAGCCCGTCGGTCGCCCAGCGGTTGATGCGGGCGATCTCGGTCGGGGACAGATCGCGGCCGGCGCCCTGGTAGGCGACGGACGAGTCGATGTAGCGGTCGGAGATGACGACCGCGCCGCGCTCCAGGGCGGGGCGTACGACGGTGTCGACGTGCTCGGCGCGGTCGGCGGCGTACAGCAGCGCCTCCGCGCGGTGGGACAGGCCCGCCGAGGACACGTCCAGCAGGATCGAGCGCAGCCGCTTGCCGACCGGCGTGGCGCCCGGTTCGCGGGTGAGCACGACCTCGTGGCCCTTGCCGCGGATCCACTCGGCGAGCGCCTCGGCCTGGGTGGACTTGCCCGCGCCGTCGCCGCCTTCGAGGGCGATGAAGAAGCCGTTGGCCGCCGGGGTCTCCACCGGGTCGTCGCCGCCGAGCAGCGCGTCCTTGAGATCCTGGCGCAGCGGGATGCCGGAACGGTCGTCGACCTTGGCGAGCACCAGCGCGGCCACCGGCAGCAGCAGCGCGCCGACCAGCATCAGCGTGAACGAGGCGCCGCCGTGGGCGAAGACGAAGCGGCCGTTCTCCAGCCGGTGCCGGCCGATCAGCCCGGCGATCACCGGGGCGATCAGCGCGCCGAGCGCTATGCAGACGCGGACCACGGCCTGGAGGTGCTCGGTGACGCGTGCCCTGCGGTAGTCCTCGGTCTCCTGGTCGAGCAGCGCGTGCCCGGTGTTGGCGGCGACGCCCGCGGCGAAGCCGGCGAGGGTGGCGATCAGCAGCACGGTCGTGACGTCCGGGACCAGCCCGGCGGCCAGCAGCGCGATGCCGGTGAAGGCGATGGCCAGGGACAGCAGCCGGCGGCGGGACAGCGAGGGCAGCAGCGCGGGGGCCGTGCGGATGCCGACGGCGACACCGCCGGTCAGGCCCAGCACCAGCAGGCCGAACAGGACCGGGCCGCCGCCCAGGTCGGTGGCGTGCAGCACGCAGACGGAGACGGCCGCGGCGATGGCGCCGGCCACGGCGGCGCAGGCCGGGACGAGCAGCGGGATGGCGCCCGTGCGCCCCTTGTCGACACCGGTGCCGGTGCGCGGGCGGCGCAGTCCCTCCAGCGGGGACCGGGCGCGCGGGGTGCGCGTGTCGGGCAGTTCGAGGAAGGTCAGCAGGGACAGCGAGGCGGCGAACAGACCGGCCGCGACGTACGACGCGAGGGCCGCGTGGTGCTGGTCGAACCAGGGCACGCCGGTGCCCAGCAGGTTGTTCAGCAGGGCGGCCACGACCAGGGCGGCGGCGGCCAGCGGGACGGCGAGGAAGCCGGTGCGCAGCGCGAGGCGGCGCAGCGCGTCCATGTGGTCCGGCAGCGGCCGTACCGTCGCGCCCTCCGGGGGCGGGGCGGGCAGCAGGGCGGGGGCGGCGCTCTCGCGGCACACCGTCCACAGCCGCTCGGCGACGCCGGTGACGAAGGCGGTGACCAGGAGCACGGACGGCGCGTCCGCCGGGGTCCAGTCGATCCACAGCGGGGCGATGATCAGCAGCGCGGCCCGCAGTCCGTCGGCGCCGACCATGGTCCAGCGGCGGTCGAGCGGGCCCTCCTGCGCGGTGAGCGTGGTCAGCGGGCCGAGCAGGACCGCGCCGAACAGCAGCGCGGCGAGGCCGCGCGCCGCGAAGACGGTCGCCACTGCGAACGCCACGCCCCGGTAGCCACCGCCGAACGTCCCCTGGTCGATCGCCGCCTGAAGGACGAGGAGGACCAGGACCAGGAGGGCGAGGATGTCGCCGACGCCGCTCACCAGCTGCGCGCTCCACAGGCGCCGCAACTGCGGTCGGCGCAACAGGGAACGCACGGCGCGCTCGCGGGAGTCCGCGACCAGGGCGTCGTCCGGTTCTGGGGTGTGGGCCGTTGGCTGCTCGGCTCGCGTCATGCGTTCAGCCTATCCGTAGCCGACGACACCACACCTCGCTCTCCTGGCATGCGCACGCCCCGACACCAAAGTGATGCCGGGGCGTGTGCGAGGCGAAACGAGGAAAGCGTCGGCCGTCCGCACCAGGGACCGGTTCCCGGGTGCCGAGGCCACCGGATCGTCGGTACCGGTGGGCCCGGCTCCGGGACTCAGTCCTCCGTGCCGGCAGGCGTCGACTTGGCGGCCGTCGCCTTCTTGGCGGTCGTCTTCTTCGCCGTCGTCTTCTTCGCGGCGCTCGCCGTCTTCTTGGCCGCCGTCTTCTTGGCGGCGGTCTTCTTCGCCGGGGCGGTCTTCTTGGCCGCCGCCTTCTTCGCGGTCTTCTTGGCCGGGGCCTTCGCGCGCTTCTCGGCGAGCAGTTCGAAGCCGCGCTCCGGGGTGATCGTCTCGACGCTGTCGCCGGAGCGCAGGGTCGCGTTGGTCTCCCCGTCGGTGACGTACGGCCCGAAGCGGCCGTCCTTGACCACGACCGGCTTGTTGGAGACCGGGTCCTCGCCCAGCTCCTTCAGCGGCGGCTTGGCGGCGGCGCGCCCACGCTGCTTGGGCTGGGCGTAGATCGCCTGCGCCTCCTCCAGCGTGATGGTGAAGAGCTGGTCCTCGGTCTGGAGCGAGCGCGAGTCCGTGCCCTTCTTCAGGTACGGGCCGTAGCGGCCGTTCTGCGCGGTGATCTCCACGCCGTCGGCGTCGGTGCCGACGACCCGCGGCAGGGACATCAGCTTCAGCGCGTCGTCGAGGGTCACCGTGTCCAGCGACATGGACTTGAAGAGGGAGGCCGTGCGCGGCTTGACCGCGTTCTTGCCGGTCTTCGGGGTGCCCTCGGGGAGCACCTCGGTGACGTACGGGCCGTAGCGGCCGTCCTTGGCCACGATGGTGTGACCGGACTGCGGGTCGGTGCCCAGCTCGAAGTCGCCGCTCGGCTTGGCCAGCAGTTCCTCGGCCAGCTCGACGGTCAGCTCGTCCGGCGCCAGGTCGTCCGGGATGTCGGCGCGCTGGTGCTGCTCGGTGTCCTTCTCGCCGCGCTCGATGTACGGCCCGTAGCGGCCGACGCGCAGCACGATGTCGTTGCCCACCGGGAACGAGGAGACCTCGCGGGCGTCGATCGCGCCCAGGTCGGTCACCAGCTCCTTCAGGCCGCCGAGGTGGTCGCCGTCGCCGTTGCCCGCGTCGGCCGCGGCGCCGGTGACATTGCCCTCGCCGAAGTAGAAGCGCCGCAGCCACGGCACCGCCTTGGCCTCGCCGCGGGCGATGCGGTCGAGGTCGTCCTCCATCTTCGCGGTGAAGTCGTAGTCGACCAGCCGGCCGAAGTGCTTCTCCAGGAGGTTCACGACGGCGAAGGACAGGAAGGACGGCACGAGCGCCGTGCCCTTCTTGAACACGTAGCCGCGGTCCAGGATGGTGCCGATGATCGACGCGTAGGTCGACGGGCGGCCGATCTCGCGCTCTTCCAGCTCCTTGACCAGGGAGGCCTCGGTGTAGCGGGCCGGGGGCTTGGTGGCGTGGCCGTCGACCGTGATCTCGTCGGCGGACAGCGCGTCGCCCTCGGCGACCTGCGGCAGCCGGCGCTCGCGGTCGTCCAGCTCGGCGTTGGGGTCGTCGGCACCCTCGACGTAGGCCTTGAGGAAGCCGTGGAAGGTGATCGTCTTGCCGGAGGCGCTGAACTCCGCGTCCCGGCCGTCGGCGGCGGTGCCACCGATCTTCACGGTCACGCTGTTGCCGGTCGCGTCCTTCATCTGGGAGGCGACGGTCCGCTTCCAGATCAGCTCGTACAGCTTGAACTGGTCACCGGTGAGGCCGGTCTCCGCGGGCGTGCGGAAACGATCACCCGAGGGACGGATCGCCTCGTGCGCCTCCTGCGCGTTCTTCACCTTGGCGGCGTAGGTCCGCGGCTGCGGAGGCAGGTAGTCGGCGCCGTACAACTGCGTGACCTGGGCGCGGGCGGCCGCGATGGCGGTCTCGCTCAGCGTCGTGGAGTCCGTACGCATGTACGTGATGTAGCCGTTCTCGTACAGCTTCTGCGCGATCTGCATCGTCGCCTTGGCGCCGAAGCCGAGCTTGCGGCTGGCCTCCTGCTGGAGCGTCGTCGTACGGAACGGCGCGTAGGGCGAGCGGCGGTACGGCTTGGACTCCACCGAACGCACGGAGAAGCGGGTGTTCTCCAGCGCGGCGGCCAGCCCGCGGGCGGTCGCCTCGTCCAGGTGGAGCGTGTTCGCGCTCTTGAGCTGCCCGAGGGAGTCGAAGTCACGGCCCTGTGCGACACGCCGGCCGTCGACCGTCTGAAGACGGGCGACCAGCGAGGACGGGTCCGAGGGGTCGCCGGCCCGGCCGGTGCCGAAGGTGCCGGTCAGGTCCCAGTACTCGGCGGAGCGGAAGGCGATGCGCTCGCGTTCCCGCTCGACCACGAGCCGGGTCGCGACGGACTGGACACGGCCGGCCGACAGCCGGGGCATGACCTTCTTCCACAGCACCGGGGAGACCTCGTAGCCGTAGAGGCGGTCGAGGATGCGGCGGGTCTCCTGGGCGTCGACCAGCTTCTGGTTGAGCTGGCGCGGGTTGGCGACGGCCTCCCGGATGGCGTCCTTGGTGATCTCGTGGAAGACCATCCGCTTGACCGGGATCTTCGGCTTCAGGACTTCCTGGAGGTGCCAGGCGATGGCCTCGCCCTCGCGGTCCTCATCGGTGGCGAGGAAGAGCTCGTCGGAGTCCTTCAGCAGGTCCTTGAGCTTCTTGACCTGCGCCTTCTTGTCCGCGTTGACGACGTAGACCGGCTGGAAGTCGTGCTCCACGTCCACGCCGAGGCGGCGGACCTCGCCGGTGTACTTCTCGGGCACCTCCGCGGCGCCGTTGGGGAGGTCACGGATGTGCCCGACGCTCGCCTCGACGGTGTAGCCGGGGCCGAGGTAGCCCTTGATCGTCTTCGCCTTGGCAGGCGACTCGACGATGACGAGTCGGCGGCCGCCCTGTGCGGTCTCGCTGGTCGGGGACAACTTCGCTCTTCTCTCCGGTCGACGCTTTGGCCTCCCCAGGCCTTCGTCCCGGGGTCGCGGCGTACTGCTGGCACGTGTGACGCTGCGGAGTGTGACGGTACATCCCGCCCCCGTGTCAAACGGGAAAAGCCCACAACGGCCACTCGAACGGTAACCCGACTACCGGCATTCCTGCCGCCCGGAGTACCGGGTACCCCGGTGCGGCCTGTCCGGAGCGTATTGCTCCTCTTACTCTCTCGGCACGCTCCCGGGAGGACGCACGCCGACGTCAGAGGCGGGTGAGGCAGTAGCCGCCGAGGACCAGCGCGAGGGTTCCGGCGAGGCCCGCGACGGTGGCCGATGCGACCCGGTTCACACCGTCCGCCACCGGCTCCCCGTGCCGCAGCCGTACGCCGGTCCACACCAGGAGGGCGGCCCCGAACAGGGCGAACACCGCCCCGGCGAAGACCGCAGGTCCGCTTTCCATCCCCCGCCCGCCCCCCTCTTTCCCGGCCCGGCGCGAGGAGCGTGACACGCCGCGGGGACGCGGGGGAGACCGGCGGGCGACATCGGGGTGAACGACCCCCGGCCACCCCTGCGCCCCCGGGCGGGGGCCGGCCGCCCGGGCCGTCCGCCCCGGAAGACCCGTACTGTTCCGGCCGTTTTACCGCCGGGTGTGCCGGAGGCATACGACGGGCGCGCGGCGGGGGCGGTGCGCGGGGGTGTCGGGGGTGACTCGCGGGGGCCGGGGTGGTGCGGGCGCGCACACGTGTCCGGGGTGACTCGCGGGGGGGCGGGGTGGTGTGGGCGCGCACACGTCGGTGCTCCGGCGACGACCGCTCGGCACCGCGCGGGCGGCGCGGCCCGTCGGCTGGGCGGGACGAACCCCCCGCAGCCGTCACCTCACTCCGCCGGCTCCAGGAAGCCCTGCTCGACGAGGAGCCTGATCTGGGCCGGGGTCTGGTCGCGCAGGCGGACGGAGTCCTCGCCCATCAGCTGGGCGATGGCGTCCAGGATGCGGCCGGCGCTCAGGCTGCCGTCGCACACGCCCGCGAAACCGGCGCCGACCGTGTCCACCTTGGTGGCGCGGCGCATGCCGCGGTGCTGGCGCAGGACGACGTGCTCGGGATCCTCCGCGCCGGGCAGCCCGACCTGCTCCTGCACCACCTCGCCGACCAGCCGGAAGTGACTGGCGAGCAGGGCCGCGTCGTCGTGCTCCCGGAGGTAGTCGAGGCGGTCGAAGTGCGCCCGGATGGTGTCCCCGAGGGGCTGCTCGACCGGATGCGGCCACTCCTCCACCGTGACGGAGGGCTCGGCCGCGCCCGTCCTGCGCAGGGTGATCCAGCCGAAGCCGACCGCCCTGACCTTGCGCGCCTCGAACTCGTCGAGCCAGGCGTCGTACCGCGCCTGGTAGTCCGCCGGGTCCCCGCGGTGGTCCCCGGCGTCCCTCAGCCACAGCTCGGCGTACTGCGTGACGTCCTGCACCTCGCGCTGCACGATCCAGGCGTCGCACCCGCGCGGCACCCACGACCTGAGCCTGTCCTGCCAGTCCTCCCCCGCCACGTGCTGCCAGTTCGCGAGGAACTGCGCGAACCCGCCCTCGTTCAGCCGTTCCCCCGCCTGCTGAACGAGCGAGCGGCACAGATCGTCCCCGCCCATCCCGCCGTCGCGGTAGGTGAGCCGCGCGCCCGGCGAGATGACGAAGGGCGGGTTGGAGACGATCAGGTCGAACTTCTCGTCGTCCCGGACCGGTTCGAACAGCGAGCCCTCGCGCAGTTCGGCGGCGGGTGCGCCGGAGAGGGCCAGCGTGAGCGCGGTGATGTGCAGCGCGCGCGGATTGAGGTCGGTGGCCGTCACGCGCGTGGCGTGCCGCGAGGCGTGCAGCGCCTGGATGCCGGAGCCGGTGCCGAGGTCCAGCGCGGCGGCGACGGGCGTGCGCACGGTGATGCCGGCCAGCGTGGTGGACGCGCCGCCGACACCGAGCACGACGCCCTCGGCGCGCTGTCCGATGCCGCCCGCGCCACCGACCGCGCACCCGAGGTCGGACACGATGAACCAGTCCTCGCCGCCGGGACCGCCGTACGGCCGCACGTCCACGGTGGCCGCCACCTCGTCGCCGCCCACCCGCGTGAGCCACCCGGCCTCGACGGCCTCCTCGACGGGGAGCACGGCGGCCACCCGCGCCCGCGCCACGGGCTGCTGGAGCAGGAAGAGCCGTACGAGGGTCTCCAGCGGCGTGTCGCCGCGGGTCGCCCTGAGGGCGGGCACGGTCTCGCTGCGGGCCAGCGCCGCGTACGCGGGGGCGCCGAGCAGGTCGAGCAGGCCGTCGGCGGTGAAGGAGGCGGCCAGCAGCGCGTCCCGCAGGCGCGCGGTGGTCTCGGGCCGGTCGGCGGCGGGCAGGGAGGCGGGTCCGGAGTCAGTCACGCCCCCATTGTGTCCCGCGCGCCCCGTAGGGGACGGCCGGAGCGCGCCCGGCGGGGGACGGCGCCGGCAGCATCCGCGCGCCCCGGCCCGCCCACCGCCGACGACACCAGCCCGCCACGGCTTTCGTCACGGCATGGGCCGGCCCCGGTCGGCGTCAGCCCGCCGCGGCGCCCGTGGACGGCGACGCGGACGCCGCGTCGGCGACCTTCTTGCAGCTGGCCTGCTGCGCGATGGCGTCCTGGACCTCGCCCTGCTGGAGCTTCTTCAGCGACTCGGTGCCGCTCTGGTGCTTCTTCTCCAGCTCCGTCATCTGCTGGGCGACGTCGTGCAGCCCGGAGGCGAACTTCGCCTGGTCCTTGGTGTTCAGCCCGTCGACCTGCTTCTTCAGGTCGGCGTAGGAGGCCGAGAGGCTGTTGAAGCTCTTGACGACGTCGTTCAGCCGCTTGGCGCCGTCCTCGACCCCGGGGGGCGCACCGGCCTCGTTGACGGCGGTGGCGATCGCCTTGTAGCCGTCGGCCATGTCCTGGAAGGCCTGGGAGTCGGTCTTCTGGAGCGTCTCGGGCTTGGCGGTGTCGGCGGCGGTCGTGGAGATCGCGTCGTTCGCCGCCTTGATCTTCGCGTCCTGCGCGGGCACGGCGTCGCACACCGACTTGGCCCAGGCGACCAGCTTGGGGTCGGGGCCCTTGGGCGCGCTGTTGCTGCTGCAGCCCGACAGCGCCACCACCAGTACCGCACCGCCGGACAGTGCGGCCGCGAGCTTCTTGTTCACCGGATTGGTCCCTTCCATGGCTCTCGGGCCCCGGACCCTACACGGCGGACGCACACCCTCCGCACACCGATCGCCCCCTAGGTACCTTTTATTGCTTTTTGCGCGAGAGAAGGCTCACGGCGGCGCCGCGCCCGCACACACGGACGGGCGGGCGGCACGCCGTCAGCACGCGCCGTCCGCCCGCCCATTGCGGGGGCTCCGTCCGGAGACCTACGAAACCACCGCCGCGTCCGGCGAGTTGGCGACCCGCTCGGCACTCTCGTCGTCGCCCACGGCGATACCGCGCCGCTTGGAGACGTACACGGACACGATGATCACCAGCAGCGCGAGGATCGCGATCCCGATCCGCACGCCGAGGCTCTTGTCACTGCCGTAGGAGAACTTGATCACCGCGGGCGCGATGAGCAGCGAGACCAGGTTCATGACCTTCAGCAGCGGGTTGATGGCCGGGCCCGCGGTGTCCTTGAAGGGGTCGCCGACCGTGTCGCCGATCACCGTGGCCGCGTGGGCCTCGCTGCCCTTGCCGCCGTGGTGGCCGTCCTCCACCAGCTTCTTGGCGTTGTCCCAGGCGCCGCCGGAGTTGGCGAGGAACACCGCCATCAGGGTGCCCGCGCCGATCGCGCCGGCCAGGTAGGAGCCGAGCGAGCCGACGCCGAGCGTGAACCCGACGAAGATCGGCGCCATCACCGCGAGCAGACCGGGCGTGGCCAGCTCCCGCAGGGCGTCCTTGGTGCAGATGTCGACGACCTTGCCGTACTCGGGCTTCTCCGTGAAGTCCATGATCCCGGGCTTCTCACGGAACTGCCGCCGCACCTCGAACACCACCGAACCCGCCGAACGCGACACGGCGTTGATGGCCAGTCCGGAGAAGAGGAAGACGACCGCGGCGCCGGCGATCAGACCGACCAGGTTGTTGGGCTGCGAGATGTCCAGGGACAGGCTCAGCGGCGCACCCGGCCCGGTGAGCTTGGCCCCGACGTCCTGCACGTTGGTGGTGATCGCGTCGCGGTACGACCCGAACAGCGCCGACGCGGCGAGCACGGCCGTGGCGATGGCGATGCCCTTGGTGATGGCCTTGGTGGTGTTGCCGACCGCGTCCAGGTTGGTGAGCACCTGCGCGCCCGCGCCCTCGACGTCGCCGGACATCTCGGCGATGCCCTGCGCGTTGTCGGAGACCGGCCCGAAGGTGTCCATGGCGACGATCACGCCGACCGTGGTGAGCAGGCCGGTGCCGGCCAGCGCGACCGCGAACAGCGCGAGCATGATCGAGGTGCCGCCGAGCAGGAACGCGCCGTACACGCCGAGCCCGATGAGCAGCGCGGTGTAGACGGCGGACTCCAGACCGACCGAGATGCCGGACAGGACGACGGTGGCGGGACCGGTGAGGGAGGTCTTGCCGATGTCGCGGACCGGGCGCCGGGTGGTCTCGGTGAAGTAGCCGGTCAGCTGCTGGATGACGGCGGCGAGCAGGATGCCGATGGCGACCGCGACCAGGGCGAGGATCCGCGGGTCGCCGTCCTTGCCCCTGATCGCCGCGTCCGTCACTCCGTTGAGTCCGGAGTACGTCGACGGCAGGTAGACGAAGACCGCGACGGCGACCAGTGCGAGGGAGATCACCGCGGAGATGAAGAAGCCGCGGTTGATCGCGGACATGCCGCTGCGGTCGGCGCGTCGCGGGGCGACCGCGAAGATGCCGATCATCGCGGTGATCACCCCGATGGCGGGCACCAGCAGCGGGAAGGCGAGCCCGGAGTCGCCGAACGCGGCCTTGCCGAGGATCAGCGCGGCCACCAGGGTGACGGCGTAGGACTCGAACAGGTCGGCCGCCATGCCGGCGCAGTCGCCGACGTTGTCGCCCACGTTGTCGGCGATGGTCGCGGCATTGCGCGGGTCGTCCTCCGGAATGCCCTGCTCGACCTTGCCGACCAGGTCGGCGCCGACGTCGGCGGCCTTGGTGAAGATGCCGCCGCCCACACGCATGAACATGGCGATCAGAGCGGCGCCGAGACCGAAGCCCTCCAGGACCTTCGGCGCGTCGGCGGCATAGACCAGCACCACACAAGAGGCACCCAGCAGGCCGAGGCCCACGGTGAACATGCCGACGACACCGCCCGTGCGAAATGCGATCTTCATCGCGGTGTGCGAGACGGTCGTGAGATCTTTTTCGGGTTCTCCTTCGCCCGGTGTCGCTTCCCGGGCCGCCGCGGCGACCCGCACATTGCTGCGTACGGCGAGCCACATGCCGATATAACCGGTGGCCGCCGAGAACGCGGCTCCGATCAGGAAGAACACCGAACGCCCGGCACGCTGATTCCAGTCGTCCGCGGGCAGCAGCAGGAGCAGGAAGAAGACGACCACGGCGAATACGCCGAGTGTGCGCAGCTGTCGGGCGAGATACGCCTTGGCGCCTTCCTGCACCGCTTCGGCGATCTTCTTCATGCTGTCGGTGCCCTCGCCCGCCGCAAGCACCTGGCGCACCAGGATCCCCGCGACCACCAGCGCGGCGAGGGCGACCGCCGCGATGACGGCCACGATGACCCTGTTGCCGTCGGTGAGTACCGCGGCCGCGAGGGATGTGGGGTGGTCCAACTGAGAGGGGGTAGAAAGCCCCGCCATTCGTCCTCCTTGACGCTTGGGCTGAGCTCAAGATGTGGACGGATTGTAGGTACCAGTGAGTGATGCCAAAAGAGCACGGTAAACGGAATTGGCTTGCCCGCCCAGGTGAGCGAACCCGAAAGAAGTAATGCCCCAAAAGCATTGACGGTCGCCGTCGGTCCCATTGAACCTTGATCGAATGATACGGCTATTGATCGTGAATTCCTTCACGAATTCCGGGCCCGTCTTCCGGCCCTCCTGCGAACCCGTCTTCCGTCCTGCCTAGGAGGCCGTCTTCCGGCCCGCCTCCGGGGCCGTCTTCCGGCCGTTCTTCCGACGGCGGGAAATGACCTGCCCACAACACGATCAGGGCCCTGCGCTCGGCAGGGCCCTGAGGTGAGTCGGAGTCTTCGGTCGGTGGCGTCAGGCGGCGGTGACCGCCGGCGGAGCGGCCGGCCAGGTCATGCGGATCAGTCCGCCGTTCTCGCCGGTGGTGACCTCGACGTCGTCCACGAGGCCGCTGATGACCGCGAGGCCCATCTCGTCCTCCTCGGCCTCCACGTCCGCGTCGGCGGCGGCTCCCCGGGAAGTCCGCTCGGCGGGGACCGCGTGCGGGGCCTCGTCGCCGACCTCGATGGAGAACTGTTTCTCCTCCTCGATCAACGCCACCTTCACGGGCGCCGTGATGCCACCGCTCTGATGCAGTCCCACGGCACGGGAGCAGGCCTCGCCCACGGCGAGCCGGACCTCGTCCAGGACGGCCTCGTCCACTCCGGCCCTGCGTGCCACCGCTGCCGCCACCAACCGGGCGGTCCGGACGTGCTCGGGCAGCGCGCTGAAGCGGAGTTCGACGGTGGCCATGCATCCCCCTCGCGACTACGGGACTGCGGACGGGCCGGCCGCGGACCGGCCCTCATGAACTTCGATACCCGGATCCACCCGGGCACACCCGGCACGGGCCCCTACGAAGTACGAGCCCGTCCGGACCGGACCAGGACGGGACACACCAAGCCCGCACCGGCCACCGGCCGTCGGTCAGGACGGTCGGCGACCGGAGTCGGCCGGTGGCCCGCCAAGGGCCGGCAACAGGGTCAGTCGGTGGCCGCCACCGCTTCCTCGACCGAGGTGTGAATCGGGAACACCTTGGTGAGGCCGGTGATGCGGAAGATCTTGAGAATGCGCTCCTGGTTGCAGACCAGGCGCAGCGAGCCCTCATGGGCACGCACTCGCTTCAGGCCGCCGACCAGCACGCCGAGACCGGTGGAGTCGAGGAAGTCCACGCCCTCCATGTCGACGACAAGGTGGAAATTGCCGTCGTTCACCAGCTCGACCAGCTGCTCGCGCAGCTTGGGCGCGGTGTAAACATCGATTTCGCCACCGACCTCGACGACCGTACGATCGCCGACGGTACGGGTCGACAGGGACAGGTCCACGGATCCTCCAGCACCTTGCTATCGAGCGGTCGCCCCTCGGGCACCTCGGCTTGCGGCCCCCGGGACGCAACGCCAGCCGCGATGGCATTCAATCACTTACCGGCAGGCGTGCACGACGCCTTGGCTCCATTGTCCGTCACGCCAGTGACACACTCGGTGCCGATGGCCAAGAATCACCGATCCGATCGACCCGTGCGGGACCCGGCGTCCCGCCCGTCGCCGGGCACGGTCCTGGACCGGCTCGCCTCCGGTCCGAGCCGGGCTGCGCGCATCACTCATACGGAGCACTTGCCCCCGCGTACGGGGCGCCATGCCGTCTGGCCTGACCGGATTCGGTCAGAGGTGATCGCGGCCGTGCGGGAGTGCGGCATCGAGCATCCCTGGGCGCACCAGGCGCTGGCCGCCGAGCACGCCCTGGACGGCGATTCGGTGGTCGTCGCCACCGGTACCGCCTCCGGCAAATCGCTCGCCTATCTCGTCCCCGTGCTGTCCACTCTTCTGGAGGGTTCCCAGGCGCCGAACGGCCGAGGGGCCACCGCGCTGTACCTCTCCCCCACCAAGGCGCTCGCGGCGGATCAGTGCCGGTCGGTGAAGGAACTTTCACAACCTCTCGGCACCGCGGTACGCCCGGCCGTGTACGACGGCGACACTCCGTTCGAAGAACGCGAGTGGATCCGGCAGTACGCCAACTACGTCCTCACCAACCCCGACATGCTGCACCGCGGGATCCTGCCCTCCCACCCGCGCTGGTCCTCCTTCCTGAAGTCGCTCGAGTACGTCGTGATCGACGAGTGCCACACCTACCGGGGCGTCTTCGGCTCGCACGTCGCCCAGGTGCTGCGCCGGCTGCGGCGCGTCTGCGCCCGCTACGGCTCCTCCCCGGTCTTCCTGCTGGCCTCCGCGACCGCCGCCGAGCCCGCCGTCGCCGCCCGCCGGCTGACCGGCCTGCCGGTGGTCGAGGTCGCCGACGACGCCTCCCCGCGCGGCGAGCTGGTCTTCGCCCTCTGGGAGCCCCCGCTCACCGAACTGCACGGCGAGAAGGGCGCACCCGTACGGCGTACCGCCACCGCCGAGACCGCCGATCTGCTGACCGACCTGACCGTGCAGGGCGTGCGCTCGGTCGCCTTCGTACGGTCCCGGCGCGGCGCCGAGCTGATCTCGGTGATCGCCCAGGAGAAACTGGCCGAGGTCGACCGCTCCCTGGTCCGGCGGGTCGCGGCCTACCGCGGCGGCTACCTCCCCGAGGAACGCCGTGCTCTGGAGCGCGCCCTGCACTCCGGGGAACTCCTCGGGCTCGCCGCCACCACGGCCCTGGAGCTGGGCGTGGACGTCTCCGGACTGGACGCGGTGGTGATCGCCGGCTACCCGGGCACCCGCGCCTCCCTGTGGCAGCAGGCGGGCCGCGCGGGACGCTCCGGCGAGGGCGCCCTCGCGGTCCTGGTCGCCCGCGACGATCCGCTGGACACCTTCCTCGTCCACCATCCGGAGGCCCTGTTCCACCAGCCGGTGGAGTCGACCGTCCTCGATCCCGACAACCCCTACGTCCTCGCCCCGCACCTGTGCGCCGCCGCCGCGGAGCTCCCGCTGACCGAGGAGGACCTGGAGCTGTTCGGTCCCGCCTGCGCCGACGTGCTGCCGCAGATGGAGGCCGCGAAGCTGCTGCGCCGGCGGACCCGGGCCTGGCACTGGACCCGCCGGGAGCGGGCCGCCGACCTGACCGACATCCGCGGCACGGGCGGCCGGCCGGTCCAGATCGTGGAGGGCGGCACCGGGCGGCTGCTCGGCACGGTGGACGCCGCCGCCGCGCACTCCACGGTCCACGAGGGCGCGGTCCACCTCCACCAGGGCCGCACCTATCTGGTGCGCTCCCTCGACCTGGAGGACTCGGTCGCCCTGGTGGAGCAGGCGGACCCGCCGTACTCGACGGTCGCCCGGGACACCACCGCCATCTCCATCCTGGAGACCGACACCGAGATCCCCTGGGGCGACGGACGCCTGTGCTACGGCTCCGTCGAGGTCACCAACCAGGTGGTCTCCTTCCTGCGCAGACGCCTGATCACCGGTGAGGTGCTGGGCGAGACCAAGCTCGACCTGCCGCCCCGCACGCTGCGCACCCGCGCGGTGTGGTGGACGGTCACCGAGGACCAGCTGGACGAGGCCCGGATCACCCCGGAGATCCTCGGCGGCTCCCTGCACGCCGCCGAGCACGCCTCCATCGGCATGCTGCCGCTCTTCGCGACCTGCGACCGCTGGGACATCGGCGGCGTGTCCGTACCGCTGCATCCCGACACCCTCCTTCCCACGGTCTTCGTGTACGACGGCCATCCCGGCGGCGCGGGCTTCGCCGAGCGCGCCTTCCACACCGCCCGCGCCTGGCTGGCGGCCACCCGCGAGGCCATCGCCTCCTGCGAGTGCGAGGCCGGCTGCCCGTCCTGCATCCAGTCCCCCAAGTGCGGCAACGGCAACGACCCCCTGCACAAGAGAGGCGCGGTCCGCCTCCTCACGGCCCTGCTGCGCGGGGCGCCGGAGGAAGAACCGGTGGCCGGGCGGGGAGACGGGCCGGGGGAAGGGCCGGGAGGCGAGCCGAAGCCCCGGCCGGAAGGGTTGGGGGAAGGGGCGGAAGGAACGGGGGAACCTCCGGGCGAAGGGGCGGCTCCGGCCTCGGCTCCGGCTCCGGCTCCGGCTCCGGGACAGTCGCCCCAGGTCTGAGCGCGGACGGCGGCGGCCCTGGCGGAGAGACGGGCCGGGTGGAGGCCGGCCGGCTGCGGAGCCAGGCGTAGGCCGACCGGATGCGGAGCCGGGCGGATGCCGGCCGGATTACGGCAAGTCACGTGGAGAGCGGTCAGGCGGAGGCAGGCCGGGGGGGGTGGCGGGTCGGGTGGTGGCGGGTCGGGTGGTGGCGGGTCGGGCGCGGACAGACCCGGTTGCCGCAGGCCCGGCGGCAGCGGACCCGCCGGGCCCGCCCTCGCCCTGACCCGCGCCGTGACCGGCCCCCTTCCCGAGGCCGCGGTCACGTCCGAGATCTCGCCCTGGACCGTGCACCGCACCAGCCGGGCGCCCTGGGCCGCCGCCAACCGCCCGGCCCGGGCGCAGGCCGCCGGGCCGCCCTCGGCCCAGTGGTCCGCCGCCGCGAGCGCCGCGAGATCGGCGCCGCCGGCCGCCCGGTGCCGGACGACCACGGCCTGTCCCAGCGCGAGCACGGCACCGAACACCACACAGAGCAGCGCGATCACCCCGAGGCTCCAGACGGAGGCGGACCCCCGGTCGGAACCGGGGCCGTCCCGCCCGCCAGTGCCGTGACCGGACACGCCCCGGCCGGCCATCGCTCCCCACCGAGTCCGGGCAGACACCCGGGCCTCCGTCCGGCCCCTTCCCGGCGTCCTCAGACCCCGTCCCGGCGTCATCGTTCCGCCCCCGGCGCCCCGACCGTCTCCTCCGCCAGCGCGATGGCCTCCTCGCGGAGTTCGAACGGCAGTCCGCTGAGCACCGGCGGCCGGGCCACCACCGTCACCCGGACCTGATCGCCCTCGCGCCCCACCGTCACCCGCGCCCCGCGCGGCGCCGCGTCCCGGGTCACCGACAGCACCGCGCCGGGCGGGTCCTGGCGGGCGGCGGACCGGGCGCCCGCGCGGGCCGCGTCCACGCACCGGATCTGTGCGGCCACCACGAGCAGCCCCCAGACCAGCGCCATCGTGAACGCCACCAGCACGCACAGCACCACGGCCGCCTCCACGGTCACGAACCCGCGGTCCGACCCCCGTTCACATCCGCGCACTGAGGGCCTTCTTCACGATGGACTGCAACTCCGCGCGGACCTGGCCGCTGGTGACGACCTCGTACAGCAGCACGGCGAATCCGACGGCCGCGATGATGCCCATCGCGTATTCGGAGGTCACCATCCCCGCGTCCGCGCGGCACGCCCGCCGCAACCCGGCCAGTCCGGCCACCACTTTCCTGATCTTCCTGTTCATCTCAACCCCCGTGAGGTCTCGGTCTGTTCTCGTGTTCCCTGGTCGGCGGCCGCGCTCGGCCGCCACGGCGCCCTGCGCCTCTTCGTGGGCGTCACCTCCCTGCCATCGCCCCGCCCGCGAGCCCGATCACCACGGGCAGCACGCCGATGGCGATGAAGGCGGGCAGGAAGCACAGGCCCACCGGCGCGGAGATCAGCACGGCCGCCCGGCGGGCCCGGGCCGTCGCGGCCCGCCCCCACTGCGCGCGGGTGTCCGAGGCGATGCGGGCCACCGGACCGGCCGCGGGCAGGCCCGACTCGTCGGCCCGCTCCAGCAGCCGGGCCAGGGGCCCGGCGCCGGGCAGCGCGGCCAGCCACCGCCAGGCGTCCGCCGGTGCGCCGCCGAGCCGTGTCTCCGCCGCGCCCCGCGCCAGCGCCTGCCCGACGGGGCCGTCCAGGGCCTCCCCCACCGCCTGCGCGGCGACCACCGGTCCGGCGCCGGCCGCGATGCACGCCGCCAGCAGGTCGGCGGCGAGCGGCAGTTGGCGCGCCGCCCGGGCACTGTCCACGGTCTCCGGTCCGGCCGTCGCCTGACGGCGCCACCACCGCCAGAGCACGACGCCGACGCCCAGCCCGAGCAGGGCCCCGGTGACCCCGCCGACCAGCACCCACACCCCGCCCGCCGCACCCACCGGCGGCAGCCATCGCCGCGCCGTGTCCGCGACCGGCAACCGCCGTCCGGGCGCCACCGGTTCGGGCGCCAGCAGCTCCACCGCCCGGTGCCTCGCCCGGCGCGCACGGCGGGCCGCCGGCACCAGCCGCGCCCCCCAGCCGAGCGCCGCCGCGGCCATGACCGTCCCCAGCCTGTGCACAACATCCCCGTTCACGTCCTCACTCCTCGCCTCGCGTCCGCGGCCGCCCGGCCCGGGCGGACATCCGCTCCCTCATGCCGCTTCCTCATGCCGCCCCCGCTGCCCGCACGATCCGCGCCGCCCACCACAACCCGGCCGCCTCGAACGCCGCGCCGATCAGCAGGCAGCCGAGGCCCGGGCCGGTGTGCAGGAGGACCCGCAGCGGGGCGGCGCCCAGGGCCGCACCGAGGAGCAGGCCGAGGGCGGGCAGGGCCGCGAGCAATACCGCGGTGGCTCTGGCGCCCGCCAACTGGGCCCGGAGATCGGCGCGTTGATCCCGTTCCGCGCGCAGCGCCGCGTCCAGCCGGTCCAGGCCGGCCGCGAGTCCCGCGCCCTGGTCGACGGCCACCCGCCAGCAGGCGGCCAGCCCGAGCAGTCCCTCGGCGCCCGCCCGGCGGGCCGCCACCGCGAGGGCACCGGGCACGTCCCCGCCGAAGCGGGCCGCCGCCACTACGGCCGCCTGCGCCCCGCCGAGCCCGCCCGAGTCCCGCGCCGCCCGCAGCAGCGCCTCCCCGGGCTGCCGTCCGGCGCGCACCTCACCGGCGAGCGCCCCGCACAGGGTGATCACCCGGTCGGCCCGCCGTTCCCGGGCGGTTCTCGCCCGCCGGGCCAGCCGTACCCGGCGCAGCACCGGCACCCCGGCCGCCCCCGCGACGGCCGGAAGCACCGAGGTACCCAGCACCGCGAGCAGCAGCCCGGCGGCGAGGGCCCACCACTCGACTCCCCAGCGGTCGTGCAACCGCCGGAGCCGCGCCGTGAGTTGTGCCCGGCCCGCCGGCCCGGTCGCCGCCCCTCCGCCACGGGCCAGCAGCAGCCGGGCCCGCCGCATCCCGTGCTGCCGCTCGGCCAGCAGCCAGGCCGGCACACCGAGACAGATCAGCACGGCACCCATCGACAGCTCAGTGCGCACACCCGTCACCTCCGTCCTCGCCCAGCAGGGGCGCCAGCCGCCCCCATCCCCGCTCCCGCACGAACGCCCGCTCGCCCCACCGCAGCGCGGGCACCGTCCGCACCAGCCCCGTGGCGTCCCGCTCCAGTACGTGCACCTCCGCGATCCGGCGCCGCCCGGCGCGGTCCCGTACCAGGTGGAGCACCACGGAGAGGGCGGCAGCCAGTTGGCTGTGCAGGGCGGCCCGGTCGAGGCCGGCGGCCGTGGCCAGCGCCTCCAGGCGGGCCGGCACATCGCCCGCGGTGTTGGCGTGGATCGTGCAACTGCCGCCGTCGTGACCTGTGTTGAGCGCGGCGAGCAGATGCACGACCTCGGGCCCGCGCACCTCTCCGACCACCAGCCGGTCCGGCCGCATCCGCAGGGCCTGGCGCACCAGGTCCTCCAGCGTGACCAGCCCCGCTCCCTCCTGGTTGGCGGGCCGGGTCTCCAGCCGGACGACATGCGGGTGGTCGGGTCTCAGCTCGGCGGAGTCCTCGGCGAGCACGATCCGCTCATCGGGTCCGACCAGCCCCAGAAGGGCGCTGAGCAGGGTTGTCTTGCCGGTGCCGGTGCCACCGCTGACCAGGAAGGACAGCCGGGCGGCCAGCAGGGCCCGCAGGATCCGGTCCCCGCCGGGCGGCACGGTGCCCGCCGCGACGAGTTCCGCGAGGGTGAAGGCCCGGGGCCGGACCACGCGCAGGGCCAGGCAGGTGCAGCCGACGGCGACCGGGGGCAGCACGGCGTGCAGCCGGGTGCCGTCGGGCAGCCGGGCGTCCACCCACGGCCGGGCGTCGTCCAGCCGGCGTCCGGCCACCGCGGCCAGTCGCTGCGCGAGGCGTCGTACCGCCGCCGCGTCGGGGAAGGTCACCCGCGTCAGCTCCAGGCCGCCGCCGCGGTCCACCCACACCCGGTCCGGGGCGGACACCAGCACATCGGTGACGTCCGGGTCCGCGAGCAGCGGCTCCAGGGGCCCGGTGCCGACGAGCTCGGACCTCAGCCGCTCGGCCGCGCCGAGGATCTCGGCGTCACCGAGCACCCGGCCCTGTTCCCGCAGCGCCTGGGCGACCCGCGCGGGCGTGGGCTCCGCGCCGCTCTCGGCGAGCCGCCGCCGGACCCCGTCGAGCAGGGCCGCGCCGTCGGCCGGGTCGAGTCCGGGAAGGTTCATCGCGAGCCTCCCGCCCCGACCGGTCCGCACTCCCCGGAGCCCGCTCGCGAGCCGCTCCGGCCGTCCTCGGGACGGGCCACGCCGTCCACCCGCCCGCGCTCCGAGGGGGTCATCGCGTCCCTCCCGCCTCGGTCAGCGCCCGCTCCCAGAACTCGGCGCAGAAGCGGGCCAGCGGGCCGCGGGCGCTGGCGCCGGGCGGTTTCCCGGTTCCGCGCGGGCGCAGCAGGGCGGGTTCGGCCGGCACCTCACCGGCCAGTGGCAGGCCGAGCAGGCGGGCCACCTCGTGGTCGTCCAGGCCGGGCGCGTAGGGGCCGCGGACCGCGACCCGCAGATCGCGGACGACCATGCCGACGGCGGCGGCGACCCGGCCGGCCGCCGCGACCGCCCGCAGTTCGGCCGGGACGACGAGCAGGGCCAGGTCGAGCTGGGCGAGGACCTCGCCGACCCCGTCGTCCAGACGGCGGGGCAGGTCGACCACGACGGTGCCGCCGCGCCGCCGGGCGGCGGCCAGGACCGCGCGCACGGCCTGGGGCGGCACGGCGACGCAGTCGCCGCGGTCCCAGCTGAGCACCCTGAGGGAGTGCAGCGCGGGCAGCGACTCCTCCAGGGCGCCGCCGCCGACCCGGCCGCGGGAGGCGGCGAAGGCGGGCCAGCGCAGGCCCTCGGCGCCCTCGCCGCCGAGCAGTACGTCGAGTCCGCCGCCGAGCGGATCGGCGTCCACGAGCAGTGTGCGCAGCCCCTCCCGGGCGGAGGTGACGGCGAGCGCGCAGGAGAGGGTGGACGCGCCGGCCCCGCCCCGGCCGCCGATCACGCCGACGGTGAGGGCCGGGCGGCCGACGCCCTCGGCGACGTCCGCGATCCGGTCGACCAGCCACTGTTCGCCGTCGGGGAGGATCAGGACGTGGTCGGCTCCGATCTCCACGGCGCGTCTCCACACCCCGGGGTCGTCCTGGTCCCGGCCGATCAGCACCACCTGGCGCCGGCGGGTGGAGCCGCGCAGCCGGTGGGCGGCGTCGTCGCCGACCAGGACGAGCGGGGCGGCGTCCCAGCCGCCGCCCTGGTCCGGTACGCCGTGGTGCACCTCGGGTGTGGCGCCGGCGGCCGCGCACAGGCGCAGCAGGTCGTCCAGCAGCGCGGCGTCCTCGGTGACGATGAGCGGACTGCCGCCGGTGGCGGGCCGTGGGTCGTGGGTGATGGTCGCGGTCATGGGTGTTCCCCCTTCGCCGCGTGGTCCGCGTACCGGCGCGACCACGCGATTTCCCGGCTTCCGGAGAAGCGGCGAGCGGCTTCCCCGTGAAGGGCCGACAGGAATCGGCCATACGCGCCCGCCACAAACGGAACCGGCCGTGAACTCGCCGTGCGCAGCGCGTCGGAAACACGATGCGGCGATCCGGGAAATCGTGTGGATCTTGGTGGAAAACAGTGGACAACTCAGGCCCTGTGAATAACTCGCTCACCCAAACCGGTGACCGCGCGCTGAACCGTGTACGGCATCCACAGCGCAGCCCTACGATTACCGCCAGTAACGAATCATGGGCGCGCGGAAGCGGCGGTCTCGACGCGCAGGCGTCGGCCGCTGGGCCGCACGAGGGAGGGAAAGGGGCGGAAAAACCCGTCCGGACATGCGACGACCCCCGCCGGGGGGGAGAGCGGGGGTCGTCCCCACGGCCGACTCGGGGGGGGAGGAGCCGGACCGGGTTAGCACGGTCGCGAACGATCCGTGACTTCCATGGTGTACCCGAGAGCCTTCTCAGGCAAACCCACGCGCCCCACCTTACGCCGAATGGTGGGCGCCTATGCTCAGGGACGTGGAAAACCACTCCTTGCCCCGCGCCGCGGCCTTCTTCGACCTGGACAAGACGGTCATTGCGAAGTCCAGCACACTCACCTTCAGCAAGTCCTTCTACCAAGGCGGGCTGATCAACCGCAGGGTCGCCTTGCGCACCGCTTATGCGCAGTTCGTGTTCCTGGTGGGCGGTCTGGACCACGACCAGATGGAACGCATGCGCGCCTATCTGTCGGACATGGTGCGCGGCTGGAACGTCCAGCAGGTGCGTGAGATCGTCGCGGAGACCCTGCACGATCTGATCGACCCGATCATCTACGACGAGGCCGCCTCGCTCATCGAGGAGCACCACACGGCCGGCCGGGACGTGGTGATCGTGTCCACCTCGGGCGCCGAGGTGGTCGAGCCGGTCGGGGAACTCCTGGGCGCGGACCGGGTGGTGGCCACCCGCATGGTCGTCGGCGAGGACGGCTGCTTCACCGGTGAGGTGGAGTACTACGCCTACGGTCCGACCAAGGCGGAGGCGATCCGCGAGCTGGCCGCCTCCGAGGGCTACGACCTCGACCGCTGCTACGCCTACAGCGACTCGGCGACCGATCTGCCGATGCTGCAGACGGTCGGCCACCCGCACGCCGTCAACCCGGACCGCGCACTGCGCCGCGAGGCGATCGCGCGGGGCTGGCCGGTGCTGGAGTTCCGCCGCCCGGTCCCGCTCAAGAAGCGGCTGCCCACCCTCTCCGTGCCGCCGCGACCGGCGCTGGTCGCGGCGGCGGCCGTGGGAGCGGCGGCCGCGACCGCCGGGCTCGTCTGGTACGCCAGCCGGCGCCGCGGCACCGCCTGACCGCGCCCGCTTCGCCCCTTTTCGCGCCCGGAGGCAAAGAAACGGGGGCAGGGGTTCCGCTCGCTTCCGGGGCGCGGTACAAAGAAAACAGAGGCCCGCGAGACCAAGGACATCCGAGAGGATTCCCAACCACTGCGCAATTGGCCCACGGACCACGCACCGAACACCGGGCACCCACGCGACGTCGACCCGTCGATTACGGGCCAGCCGCACCAGGTGACGGGCAAAGCACCCCGACCTGATGGGCAAGTTATCGAGGACGCTTGGTAACCCGGTGCTCGTGCCAGCGGCGGTACGAGAACTCGTACCGCCGCAACCCTGTCCGGGCTCCCGCGCTCAGGCCGCGCCGCGCTGCAGCGCCTCGCACACCGCCGTCGACTCGCGGACCCCGAGCTCGACCGCCCGCCCGCAGTGCGCGATCCAGGCCGCCATGCCCTCGGGGGTGCCGGAGACGTATCCCTCCAGGGCCGCCAGATACCCGGCGCGCCCCAGTTCGGCGTGGCCGACCTCGGCCGGGCAGATCGCCTTGGGGTCGAGGCCGCTGCCGATCAGCACGATCCGCTCGGCGGCGCGCGCGACCAGCCCGTTGTGCGAGGCGAAGGGGCGCAGCGCGAGCAGTTCGCCGTGCACCACGGCCGCCGTCACCAGGGCCGGGGCGGAGGTGCCCGCGATGATCAGGTCCGCCAGGCCCTCCAGCCGACCGGAGACCTCCCGGGCGTCCGGCAGCGGCAGCTCGACCAGCGGCTCGTCCACCGGCTCGCCGTCCTGGCGCGGCCTGCCGACCCGCGCCTCGTCGCTCGCCGCGGCCACCAGGTGCAGCCGGGCCAGTACCCGCAGCGGGGACTGCCGCCAGATGGACAGCAGTTGTCCGGCCTCGGCCGTCAGCCGCAGGGCCGCTCCCATGACCCGCGCCTCGTCGTCGGTGCCGAAGTCGGTGCGCCGGCGCACCTCCTCCAGCGCCCAGTCGGCGCCGGAGAGCGCCGCCGAGCCCCGGGCGGCACGCAGGGCCGCCTCGGAGGTGATCTCGTTGCTGCGGCGCCGCATGATCCGGTGCCCGTAGACCCGGTCCACGGCCTTGCGCACGGATTCAACGGACTCGGCCACGCCGGGCAGCGAGCCCAGGGCCGCGAGCGGATCGGCGGTCGCGCCTGTCGTACTCATGAGTACGACACTACGCACCCCACCGGCAGACCCCACGAAGGAGTGGTCTTCTTCACTCAACCATGCCACCTACAGCAATCACGCAACTACGCTTCGTGAACATGAAAATTGCTTTCGTCGGGAAGGGCGGGAGCGGCAAGACCACGCTCTCCTCCCTTTTCATCCGCCACCTCGCCGCGGCCGGGGCCGCCGTCGTCGCGATCGACGCCGACATCAACCAGCACCTGGGTCCGGCCCTCGGCCTGGACGAGGCCGAGGCGGCCGCGCTGCCCGCGATGGGCGAGCGGCTGCCGCTGATCAAGGACTACCTGCGCGGCACCAACCCGCGCATCGCCTCCGCCGCCACCATGATCAAGACCACCCCGCCGGGCCGGGGCTCGCGGCTGGTCCGGGTGCGCGAGCCCAACCCGGTCTACGACGCCTGCGCGCGCCCTGTGGAACTCGACGGCGGTGCCGTCCGTCTGATGGTCACCGGCCCCTTCACCGACGCCGATCTGGGGGTGGCCTGCTACCACTCCAAGACCGGGGCGGTGGAGCTGTATCTGAACCACCTCGTCGACGGCCCCGACGAGTACGTGGTGGTGGACATGACCGCCGGTTCGGACTCCTTCGCCTCCGGCATGTTCACCCGCTTCGACATGACGTTCCTCGTCGCCGAGCCGACCCGCAAGGGGGTCTCCGTCTACCGCCAGTACAAGGAGTACGCCCGCGACTTCGGCGTCGCCCTGAAGGTCGTCGGCAACAAGATCCAGGAGCAGGACGACATCGACTTCCTGCGCGCGGAGGTCGGGGACGACCTGCTGGTCACCGTCGGACGCTCGGACTGGGTACGGGCCATGGAGAAGGGCCGCCCGCCCCGGTTCGATCTCCTGGAGGAGGCCAACGCCCGTGCCCTGAAGACCCTTCGGGCCACCGCGGACGCCACCTACGAGCAGCGGGACTGGGAGCGCTACACCCGGCAGATGGTCCACTTCCATCTGAAGAACGCCGAGTCGTGGGGCAACGAGCGCACCGGGGCCGACCTGGCGGCGCAGGTCGACCCCGGCTTCGTGCTCGGCGAGGGCATCGGCGACGCCACCGGCATCGGCGAAGCGCTCGGCGAAGCCATCGGCGCGGACGCCGAAGCCGGTGCCGGCGCGAGCGTGTCGACTCCGGCCTGACGCCTATCCCTTGACGGCCGGCGCCCCGGGAACCCCCTTGGGCGCCGGAGCCGGGCGGCCGGAGAGGAAGGACGCCCAGCCCTGCCTGGGCGCCTCGCCCACCTTCAGGCCGCGCAGCTTGTCGAGGGTCTTGGGGTCCTGGGCGTCCAGCCAGTCGGCCAGCTGGCGGAAGGAGACGCAGCGGACCTCGGGCTTGTTGCAGACCTCCTCCACCGTGTCCTCGACGGCGCGCATGTAGGTGCCGCCGTTCCAGGACTCGAAGTGGTTGCCGATGATCAGGGGCGCGCGGTTGCCGTCGTAGGCCCGGTAGAAGCCCTGGACGAGGCCGTCGCGCACCTGGTCGCCCCAGTAGTCGAACTTGTCCGGGTCGCCCTGGGTCTGGGTGCCGGACTGGTTGATCATGAAGTTGTAGTCCATGGTCAACTGCTCGTAGTCGTGCCCGGGGAAGGGGACCAGCTGCATCGACAGGTCCCACAGGCCGTCCTTCTTCTTCGGCCAGAGCTGGTTGTCGACCCCGCTGGAGTCATAGCGGAAGCCCAGCTGGCGGGCCGCCTTCACGAAGTTCTTCTGCCCCTCCAGGCAAGGGGTGCGGCCGCCGATCAGTTCCTTTTCGTAGTCGAAGGGCAGCGGGGCGGCGTTCTTCATGCCCGAGTTGGTCTTCCAGTTCTCCACGAACTGTTTGGCCTGGGAGATCTCGCTCTTCCACTCGTCCACCGACCAGGTACCGACCCCGCCGTCGGGGCCGCAGAAGTGACCGTTGAAGTGAGTGCCGATCTCGTTGCCGTCCAGCCAGGCCAGCCGCGCCTGCTTGACTGTGTCGGAGATGCCCTGCTGGTCGTTGAAGCCGATGTCGGAGCTGCCCGGCGGGTGCTGCGGCGGCTTGTACAGGTCCCGCTTGTCCTTCGGCAGCAGGTACACCCCGCTGAGGAAGAACGTCATGTTGGCGTTGTTCTCCTTGGCGACCTTGCGGAAGTGCGAGAACAGCTTCTGACCGTCCTCGCCCGCGCCGTCCCAGGAGAAGACGACGAACTGCGGTGGTTTCTGACCGGGCTTCAGCCGCTCGGGCCGGGGCAGATGGGGCTGCGCACCGGTGTACGCGGTCGATCCGTCGCCGATCAGCCGGAGCGCGCTCTTCGGCGCGGGCGCCGCCGGCACCCCCTTCTGCGGGCCGGACGCCCCTTGCCCGGAACCGTTGGAGTCGGCCCCGCAGCCTGTCAGCGAGGCGGCACAGGTCGCGGCGACCACGACGCCGACGGCGATCCTCTGGGTGGCGGCCATGTTCCGCCCACCTTCTTCCTTCTCTCAGACGACCTCTCAGGCGAAAGCCGGTGAGGGCTCTTTGTAGTGATCCGCCGGAATTGCACCGACGGTTCCGCCAAGATCGCACGGAGCTGGGAAGAAATAAGGGCGACAAGCTGATCAAATGATTTATTCACCGCAGAGAGGGATCGACTAGGCCATTCACCACGAAAAGCCATACGCGATCTTTACGTGGCATTGCCTATTCTTTACACAACGTCACTCGCCGCTCCGGACGGCGACCATCTCGCCCGACACAGGTCTAAACCAATTTTGCGGACGACCCTTGTCATCGCCCCCTCACGTCTGATGAGCTGTGGCTTGGGACACATCGGACACCCTCGAAAGGCGGATGTCGTGAGCAATGAGAGCCTGGCCAACCTGCTGAAGGAAGAGCGCAGGTTCGCGCCTCCCGCCGACCTGGCAGCCCATGCCAATGTCACGGCGGAGGCGTATGAGCAGGCCAAGGCTGACAGGCTCGGGTTCTGGGCCGCGCAGGCCGGCCGGCTGACCTGGGCCAAGGAGCCGACCGAGACGCTGGACTGGTCGAACCCCCCGTTCGCGAAGTGGTTCAAGGACGGCGCGCTGAACGTCGCCTACAACTGTGTGGACCGGCATGTGGAGGCCGGACACGGTGACCGCGTCGCCATCCATTTCGAGGGGGAGCCCGGCGACAGCCGCGCCATCACCTACGCCGAGCTCAAGGACGAGGTGTCCCGCGCCGCCAACGCCCTGCTCGAACTCGGTGTCCGTGAGGGTGACCGGGTCGCCATCTACATGCCGATGATCCCCGAGACCGCGATCGCGATGCTGGCCTCGGCCCGGATCGGCGCCGCCCACTCGGTCGTCTTCGGCGGCTTCTCCGCCGACGCCCTCGCCACCCGCATCCAGGACGCGGACGCCAAGGTCGTCATCACCTCCGACGGCGGCTACCGGCGCGGCAAGCCGTCCGCGCTCAAGCCCGCCGTGGACGAGGCGGTCGCGAAGGCCGGCCATGTGGAGCACGTCCTGGTGGTGCGCCGTACCGGTCAGGACGTCGCGTGGGACGAGACGCGTGACGTGTGGTGGCACGACCTGGTGGCCCGCCAGTCGGCGGAGCACACGCCGCGGGCGTTCGAGGCCGAGCACCCGCTGTTCATCCTGTACACCTCGGGCACCACGGGCAGGCCCAAGGGCATCCTGCACACGTCCGGTGGCTATCTCACCCAGGTCGCCTACACCCACTGGGCGGTGTTCGACCTCAAGGCGGAGACGGACGTGTACTGGTGCACCGCCGACGTCGGCTGGGTCACCGGCCACTCCTACATCGTCTACGGGCCGCTCGCCAACGGCGCCACCCAGGTCATGTACGAGGGCACCCCCGACACCCCGCACCAGGGCCGCTTCTGGGAGATCGTGCAGAAGTACAAGGTGTCCATCCTCTACACCGCGCCCACCGCGATCCGCACCTTCATGAAGTGGGGCGACGACATCCCCGCCCGGTTCGACCTGAGCAGCCTGCGCGTGCTGGGCTCGGTCGGCGAGCCGATCAACCCCGAGGCCTGGGTCTGGTACCGCAAACACATCGGCCACGACCGCACCCCCGTCGTGGACACCTGGTGGCAGACCGAGACCGGCGCCATGATGATCTCCCCCCTGCCCGGGGTCACCGAGGCCAAGCCCGGCTCCGCCCAGCGCCCGCTGCCCGGCATCAGCGCCACCGTCGTCGACGACGAAGCCAACGAAGTCCCCGACGGCGGCGGCGGCTACCTCGTCCTCACCGAACCCTGGCCCTCCATGCTCCGCACCATCTGGGGCGACGACCAGCGGTTCAAGGACACCTACTGGTCCCGCTTCGAAGGCAAGTACTTCGCCGGCGACGGCGCGAAGAAGGACCAGGACGGCGACATCTGGCTGCTCGGCCGCGTCGACGACGTGATGCTCGTGTCCGGACACAACATCTCCACCACCGAAGTCGAATCCGCGCTGGTCTCCCACCCCGCCGTCGCCGAAGCCGCCGTCGTCGGCGCCACCGACGAAACCACCGGCCAGGCCATCGTCGCCTTCGTCATCCTGCGCGGCACCGCCACCGAAACCACCGAACTGACCACCACACTCCGCGACCACGTCGGCGCCACCCTCGGCCCCATCGCCAAACCCAAGCGCATCCTGCCCGTCGCCGAACTCCCCAAGACCCGCTCCGGCAAGATCATGCGCCGCCTCCTGCGCGACGTCGCCGAAAACCGCCAACTCGGAGACGTCACCACCCTCACCGACTCCAGCGTCATGGACCTCATCCAGTCCAAACTCCCCACCACCACCAGCGAGGACTGAGCCGGCCCGGCGGGAGGGGGCATCCGGCGCGCGAGCCAGGTGCCCTCTCCCCCGGTGGTTCCGCTCGGCGGGCTCAGCAGTACCGATCTTCAGACAATTTAGGTAAAGTAATAAAAGCGCCAGGAGCGCGACAAGATCCAAATGGGGTGCGCCGGGAAGTCTGGTCGGCATGAAAGCCGTCCTGCCCACTTCCCGGAGGTCTCCACCGTGTCCGCCCCCCGCACCCCGAACACCACCCGCAAGGCCCTGGGACGCCTGTCCCTGCCCGAGCGGACCTTCATCGCGGACGCGCTGCGCACGGAGACCGTCGGCGGCGTCATCCTGCTGCTCGCCGCCGTGGCCGCGCTGGTCTGGGCGAACATCCCCGCGCTGCGTCACAGCTACGAGGCGGTCAGCCACTTCAGCTTCGGCCCCGCCGCGCTCGGCCTGGACCTCTCCGTCGCCCACTGGGCCGCCGACGGCGTCCTCGCGATCTTCTTCTTCGTCGCCGGCATCGAGCTCAAACGCGAGCTGGTCGCCGGGGAACTGCGCGACCCGAAGGCGGCCGTGCTGCCCGTGGTGGCCGCGCTGTGCGGCATGGCCGTACCGGCGCTCGTCTACACCGTCACCAACCTCGTCGGGCACGGGTCCACCCAGGGCTGGGCGGTGCCCACCGCCACCGACATCGCCTTCGCGCTCGCCGTGCTCGCGGTGATCGGCACCTCGCTGCCCAGCGCCCTGCGCGCCTTCCTGCTCACCCTCGCGGTCGTCGACGATCTCTTCGCCATCCTGATCATCGCGATCTTCTTCACCGACCAGCTGAACTTCGCCGCGCTCGGCGGCGCGTTCGTGGGGCTGGGCGTCTTCTGGCTGCTGCTGCGCAGCGGCGTGCGCGGCTGGTACGTGTACCTGCCGCTCGCGGTGGTGAACTGGGCGCTGATGTACAACAGCGGCGTGCACGCCACCATCGCCGGCGTGGCGATGGGCCTGATGCTGCGCTGCACCACCCGCGAGGGCGAGGAGCACTCGCCCGGCGAGCGCGTCGAGCACCTGGTGCGCCCCCTGTCGGCCGGGCTCGCCGTTCCGCTGTTCGCGCTGTTCAGCGCGGGTGTGACGGTGTCCGGCCGGGCCCTCGGGGACCTGTTCACCCGGCCCGAGACGCTGGGCGTGGTCCTCGGCCTGGTCGTCGGCAAGGCGCTGGGCATATTCGGCGGCACCTGGCTGACCGTCCGCTTCACCCGCGCCTCCCTCAGCGACGAACTCGCCTGGGCGGACGTCTTCGCGGTGGCCTCGCTCGCCGGCATCGGCTTCACGGTCTCCCTGCTGATCGGCGAACTGGCCTACGACGGAAACGTGCTGCTGACCGACGAGACCAAGGCGGCCGTCCTCACCGGATCGCTGATCGCCGCGGCCTGTGCCACGGTGCTGCTGAAGATACGCAACGCCAAGTACCGCCGGCTGTGCGAGGACGAGGACCGCGACGAGGACCTGGACGGCGTGCCGGACGTCTACGAGCAGGACGACCCCGCGTACCACCTGCGCATGGCCGCGATCCTGGAGCGCAGGGCCGCCGAACACCGGCGGATCGCCGCCGAGCGCGGGGCCGCGGCGGGCGACGGGCGTGCGGAAGTGGCGGGCGGGGCAGGCGAGGAGGGCGGCCGTCCGGCATGATCTGACGAGACGGTACAAATCAAGACGGTCACCATGAGCGGGGCGGCGGCGCCATGACGGCTCGCCCCCGCGGCTCAGGGAGACGAGAAGACTCGTAAGGGAGAACGCGATGAGCGCACCCGACGGCAGCCCGGTCGGCGCCGAACGCAGCATCGGCCAGCTGTTCGCCTCCGCGACGACCGAATTGTCGGCGCTGGTGCACGACGAGATCGCGCTGGCCAAGGCGCAGCTCAAGCAGGACGTGAAGCGCGGCGCGACCAGCGGCGGCGCGTTCTCGCTGGCGGGCGCGGTCCTGGTGTTCTCCCTGCCGATGCTCAACTTCGCGCTGGCCTACGGCATCCGCACCTGGACCCACTGGAACCTGGCGATCTGCTTCGTGCTGTCCTTCGCGGCCAATGTGCTGGTCGCCGGCCTCCTCGCGCTGATCGGCGTGGTCTTCGCGAAGAAGGCCAAGAAGGGCCGGGGTCCGCAGAAGGTCGCCGCGTCGATGAAGGAGTCGGCGAACGTCCTGGGGAAGGCCAAGCCGCACCCGCGTCCGGAGCTTCCAGAGGATCGCACCCCCGCGGCCATCGAGGCTGTGGCACGCTCGTCCTCATGACGGACCCCGCGAATCCCTCGGTCGTACGGATCGACCTGCCGCACGGACGCAAGGTGATCCACCGGGACGTCGCCGCGAACGGCGCCCGCTTCCACATCGCGGAGCTCGGCGACGGACCCCTGGTGCTGCTGCTCCACGGCTTCCCGCAGTTCTGGTGGGCCTGGCGGCACCAGCTGGCCGCCCTGGCGGACGCCGGCTACCGGGCGGTGGCCATGGACCTGCGGGGCGTCGGCGGCAGCGACCGCACACCGCGCGGCTACGACCCGGCCAACCTCGCCCTGGACGTCACCGGCGTCATCCGCTCGCTCGGCGAGCCGGACGCCGCGCTGGTCGGCCATGACCTCGGCGGCTATCTGGCGTGGACGGCGGCGGCCATGCGGCCCAAGCTGGTCCGGCGGCTCGCGGTGGCGTCGATGCCGCACCCGAGGCGCTGGCGCGCGGCGATGCTGCGGGACGCCCGGCAGACGGCCGCCAACTCCTACATCTGGGGCTTCCAGCGGCCCTGGATCCCCGAGCGCCAACTCACCGCGGACGACGGGGAGATGGTGGGCCGTCTGATCCGCGACTGGTCCGGCCCCCGGGCACCGGAGGACGACGCGGTGCTCGCGTACCGGCGCGCCATGTGCATCCCGTCCACCGCGCACTGCTCGGTCGAGCCGTACCGCTGGCTGGTGCGCTCCCTGGCCCGCCCGGACGGCGTGCAGTTCTACCGCAGGATGAAGCGACCGGTGCGGGTGCCCACGCTGCACCTGCACGGTTCACTCGATCCGGTGACCCGCACGCGCAGCGCGGCCGGTTCCGGGGAGTACGTCGAAGCGCCGTACCGCTGGCGGCTGTTCGACGGCCTCGGGCATTTCCCGCACGAGGAGGACCCGGTGGCGTTCTCCACCGAGCTGATCAACTGGCTGAAGGACCCCGAGCCCGACCGGTGACGACGAGGTGACGGGACCGATGCGTGGAGTATCCGGTTCCGCGCCGGTTGTCCCCCGTCCGGCCACATGCCTGCCGCATAGGCCAATTGGCCGTCGTCCAAGCGGTTATGGACCATGGGTCGGGGGCACACGCAGGGGTATGGGCTGGACGCACGACTACAGTGACGCACCCCGCAACCGCCGCTCGGCCGCGGGTCTGAGCACGCCTCAGCGAGGCACCCCCCAACTGGCGGAGGCGGACCTCCGCGTGGGGATCCCGCACATCCTGCGCCGCCGGGCCCGCTGGGTCTCGGTGCGGCTGCGTCACCCGCGCGGCTGAGCCGCCCGCTCACAGCGCGCAGCGGTCCGTACCCACCTGTTCGTTCGCCGTACGGCCGAGGGTGATGTCCGGCCGGATCTCGTCCGCCGTCAGGGCGTACCCGGTGTCGGTGTCGTCCAGCGACTTGGCGAACACCACCCCGTACACCTTGCCGTCGGGGGTGAGCAGCGGGCCGCCGGAGTTGCCCTGGCGCACGGTCGTGTACAGGGAGTAGACGTCACGGCGGACGGTGCCGCGGTGGTAGATGTCCGGGCCGTTGGCCGAGATCCGCCCGCGCACGCGCGCCGCGCGCACGTCGTACGCGCCGTTCTCCGGGAATCCGGCCACGATCGCGCCGTCGCCGCCGGTCGCCTCGTCGCCGGTGAACTTCAGCGCGTTCGTCCTGAGGTCCGGCACGTCGAGCACGGCGATGTCGCGCTTCCAGTCGTACAGGACGACCTTCGCCTCGTAGCGCCGGCCCACGCCGCCGATCTGCACGGTCGGCTCGTCGACGCCGCCGACGACGTGCGCGTTGGTCATCACGCGGCGGTCGGCGAAGACGAAGCCGGAGCCCTCCAGGACCTTGCCGCAGCTCTGGGCGGTGCCGGTGACCTTGACGATGGAGCGCTGGGCCCGGGTGGCGACCGGGCTGCCGGCGAGGGCCGGGTCGGGCGGCTGGACGTCCTTGATCGGCTCGTCGGAGAACGGGCTGAAGACCTGCGGGAAGCCGTTCTGGGCGAGGACCGAGGAGAAGTCCGCGAACCAGGTGTCGGCCTGCGCGGGCAGCGCCCGGGAGACCCCGAGCAGCACCTTGGAGCCGCGCACCTGCTTGCCGAGGGTCGGCAGGGTGGTGCCGGCCAGCGCGGAGCCGATCAGCCAGGCCACCAGCAGCATCGCCGCCACGTTGACCAGCGCGCCGCCGGTGGCGTCCAGGGCGCGGGCCGGGGACCAGGTGATGTGCCGCCGCAGCTTGTTGCCGAGGTGGGTGGTCAGGGCCTGGCCGACGGAGGCGCAGACGATGACGACGACCACGGCGACGACGGCCGCGGTGGTGCTCACGTCGGCGTTGCCGGTCGCCGCGTCCCAGACGAGGGGCAGCGCGTACACCGCGGCGAGGCCGCCGCCCAGGAAGCCGATGACCGACAGGATGCCCACGACGAAGCCCTGGCGGTAGCCGACGACCGCGAACCACACGGCCGCGACCAGCAACAGGATGTCCAGCACGTTCACCGCTTCAGGCCTCGCCTACTCCGTTCCGCTTCCCGCGGCTCGGACGAGGCGTCCGGCCCGCCCCCGCGGGGCAGAGGGACCCAGCGTCCCCGGGAAAGAGACAGCACGGGGATCACCCTGTCATGCGCGCCAGTCGAGCGGGACCCGCTTCTCCCGGTCCCAGGGGCGCTCCCAGCCCGCGTAGTGCAGCAAGCGGTCGATCACCCCGGCCGTGAAACCCCACACCAGGGCCGATTCGACCAGGAATGCCGGGCCCTGGTGGCCCCTGGGGTGGACGGCGGTGGCGCGGTTGGCGGGGTCCGTGAGATCCGCCACGGGAACGGTGAAGACCCGTGCCGTCTCGTTGGGGTCGACGACCCCGACCGGGCTGGGCTCGCGCCACCAGCCGAGCACCGGGGTGACGACGAAGCCGCTGACCGGGATGTACAGCCGGGGCAGCACGCCGAAGAGCTGCACCCCGGCCGGGTCGAGCCCGGTCTCCTCCTCGGCCTCGCGCAGCGCGGCCCGCAGCGGGCCCTCGCCGCGCGGGTCGCCGTCCTCCGGGTCGAGGGAGCCGCCCGGGAAGGAGGGCTGGCCCGCGTGCGAGCGCAGGGAGCCGGCGCGCTCCATGAGCAGCAGCTCGGGGCCGCGCTCGCCGTCCCCGAACAGGATCAGCACGGCCGACTGCCGGCCCGAGCCGTTCTCCGGCGGCAGGAAGCGGCTGAGCTGGCGCGGCTGGATGGTCCCCGCCGCGCGCACCACCGGGTCCAGCCAGGCGGGCAGCCCCCGGCTGTCGAGCGTCACCGCACCGTCCCGCGCCTCACTGGCCCGCGTCATCGCCCACCCCCTCGCTCTGCCTTCTTCCAACGCCGAGGGCGCCGCGATCGTTCCGTCACGCGGCCCCCAGCGGCGGCGCCGGCCTGCCACCCGCGTCGAGGTAGGCCTGCGGGGGCTTGAGCCGCTGGCCGGGCAGGCCGCCCTTCTCGTACTTCAGCAGCTTCTTCGCCTTCTCCGGGTCGGTCTCGCCCTCGCCGTAGGCCGGGCAGAGCGGGGCGATCGGACAGGCGCCGCAGGCGGGCTTGCGGGCGTGGCAGATGCGGCGGCCGTGCCAGATGACGTGGTGGGACAGATCGGTCCACTCGCTCTTGGGGAACAGCGCGCCGACGGCGGCCTCGATCTTGTCCGGGTCGGTCTCCTCGGTCCACTTCCAGCGCCGCACCAGCCGCTGGAAGTGGGTGTCCACGGTGATCCCCGGCCGCCCGAAGGCGTTGCCGAGCACGACGAACGCGGTCTTGCGGCCGACGCCGGGCAGCTTGACGAGGTCCTCCAGCCGTCCCGGCACCTCGCCGCCGAAGTCCTCCACCAGCGCCTTGGACAGCCCTATGACCGACCTGGTCTTGGCCCGGAAGAACCCGCAGGGGCGCAGGATCTCCTCGACCTGCTCCGGGTCGGCGGCGGCCAGGTCCTCGGGCGCGGGGTAGCGGGCGAAGAGCGCGGGGGTCGTCTGGTTGACGCGCAGGTCGGTGGTCTGGGCCGACAGCACGGTGGCGACCAGCAGCTGGAAGGGGTTCTCGAAGTCCAGCTCGGGGTGGGCGTAGGGGTACACCTCGGCCAGCTCGCGGTTGATCCGGCGGGCCCGGCGGACCAGGGCGGTGCGGGACTCCCCGGCGGGCGGTTCGACGGCGACCTTCTTGGCGGGCGCGGTCTTCCTCACGGCCACCGGCGCGCCGGTGGCGACGGCCTTCCCGGCCGGGGTGATCTTCCTGGCGGAGGCGGCTTTCCCGGCAGAACCCGTCTTCCCGGCAGATCCTGTCCTCCTGGCCGAAGCCGACTTTCCTGTCACCTCAGCCTTTTTTCTACTTTTCTTACTGCCCTCGGGACCCTGTTCGCCCACAGCGGAATCGCGACGTACAACCACCCGCTAAGCCCCCTTGGCCTGTGCTCTCACCGGCGTTTTGGACACCCGGCCAGCCTAGAGCCCGTCACCGGCATCCGCCTCGGACCCCGGAGATCGGCCCCCGATTGGACCCCTGACGCTTACCCCGGCACACCGGTGCGGCATCCTTGTGACAGATCACACTGTTTGGACCGTCCGGCAAAATGAGAACACGGTCCCCTGGCACACAGGGGATGCAAGATCCCCTGAGCAGGTCGAATAGGAGAGAACTCGTGGACGACGTTCTGCGGCGCAACCCGCTCTTCGCGGCGCTCGACGACGAGCAGGCCGCGGAGCTTCGCGCCTCGATGAGCGAGGTGACCCTCGCTCGCGGCGACTCCCTGTTCCACGAGGGCGACCCGGGCGACCGCCTGTACGTCGTCACCGAGGGCAAGGTGAAACTGCACCGCACCTCCCCCGACGGCCGCGAGAACATGCTCGCCGTCGTCGGCCCCGGCGAGCTGATCGGCGAACTGTCGCTGTTCGACCCGGGCCCGCGCACGGCGACCGCGACCGCGCTGACCGAGGTCAAGCTCCTCGGCCTCGGCCACGGTGACCTCCAGCCCTGGCTGAACGCCCGTCCCGAGGTGGCCGGCGCCCTGCTGCGCGCCGTCGCCCGCCGGCTGCGCAAGACCAACGACGCCATGTCCGACCTGGTCTTCTCCGACGTCCCCGGCCGCGTCGCGCGCGCCCTGCTGGACCTGTCGCGCCGCTTCGGCGTGCAGTCCGAGGAGGGCATCCACGTCGTCCACGACCTCACCCAGGAGGAGCTGGCCCAGCTGGTCGGCGCGTCCCGCGAGACCGTGAACAAGGCCCTGGCCGACTTCGCCCAGCGCGGGTGGCTGCGCCTGGAGGCCCGCGCGGTCATCCTGCTGGACGTGGAGCGGCTGGCGAAGCGCTCGCGCTGACGCCGGATCCGGGCCGGCACGACGCGCAGGGCGGGCCCTCCCCGGCCCGTGCCCCGCGTCGCGCCGAACGGCTCCGAGAGGGCCCGCGCCGGGCCCCGGGCGCGGGACGGCCGTGCGCCGTCGGCCCGCCCTTCGAAAACCGGCTGCCCGCGCCACGGGGCGTGCGGCACAGTGACCCCATGCCCCAGCCACCCCGCCCGCACGGCCTTGACGCCCACGGCTTCATCGCCCGGGAAGGCTCCCTGGCCCGCGTACCCGTCGCCTTCCGTCCCGTCGTGGCCGCCGTCCGGGAGCGGCTGCCGGAGGTCTTCGGGGCGCGGCTGGACGGCGCGTACCTCTACGGCTCGATCCCCCGCGGCACCGCCCGCACCGGCCGCAGCGACCTGGACCTGTTCGTCGTCCTGCGCGAGGAACCGGCGGACGCCGACCACGCGGCCGCACACGCCCTGGGCACGGCACTGGACCGGGAGTTCCCGCAGATCGACGGGGTCGGCACCCTGCTGTACGGCCGGCCGCGGCTGCTGAGCGAGCAGGAGCGGTACGACCTGGGCTGGTTCGTGGCCTGCCTGTGCACCCCGCTGCTCGGCGCCGACCTGGCCGGGCACCTGCCCCGCTACCGTCCCGACTCGCTGCTCGCCCGCGAGACCAACGGCGACCTCGGGCGCCTGCTGCCCCGCTGGCGGCGGCGGATCGCGGACGCCGGGGACGGGGAGGCGGCCCTGCGCCCCCTGGTGCGCTTCATGTCCCGGCATCTCGTGCGGACCGGCTTCACCCTCGTCATGCCCCGCTGGAACGGCTGGACGAGCGATCTGGACGAGATGGCCGAGGTCTGCGGGGCGTACCACCCGCAGCGCGCCGCGCAACTGCGCACGGCGGCCCGGTACGGCCACGAGCCCGTCGGCGACCCGGGGGTGCTGCGGAGCTACGTGGACGACCTGGGCCCCTGGCTCGCCGCCGAGTACGCGCGCGTGCACGGCGTGAAGGCCCCGCGTCCGGAGGACGAGCCCGCCGGCTAGCCCGGCCCGCGGCCGCCGGTCAGATCAGCCCGTGCTCGCTCAGGTACTCCAGCTGGGCCCGCACCGACAGCTCCGCCGCGGGCCACAGGGAGCGGTCCACGTCGGCGTAGACGTGGGCGACGACCTCGGCCGCGGTGCGGTGTCCGTTCTCGACCGCCGTCTCCACCTGGGCGAGCCGGTGGGCGCGGTGGGCCAGGTAGAACTCCACGGCGCCCTGTGCGTCCTCCAGGACCGGTCCGTGGCCCGGCAGCACGGTGTGCACGCCGTCGTCCACCGTGAGCGAGCGCAGCCGGCGCAGGGAGTCCAGGTAGTCGCCCAGCCGGCCGTCGGGGTGGGCGACCATCGTGGTCCCCCGCCCGAGGATGGTGTCGCCGGTCAGCACCGCCCGGTCGGCCGGGAGGTGGAAGGACAGCGAGTCGGAGGTGTGCCCGGGGGTCGGCACGACCCTCAGCTCCAGGCCACCGGTGGTGATCACGTCGCCCGCCGCCAGGCCCTCGTCGCCGAGGCGGAGCGCCGGGTCGAGGGCCCGCACCCGGGTCCGGGTCAGCTCCGCGAAGCGGGCCGCGCCCTCGGCGTGGTCCTCGTGGCCGTGGGTGAGCAGGGTCAGGGCTATGCGTCTGCCCGCCTTCTCCGCCGTGTCCACGACCGCCCTCAGGTGCCCCTCGTCCAGCGGGCCCGGGTCGATCACCACGGCCAGGTCGGAGCCGGGCTCGGCGACGATCCAGGTGTTGGTGCCGTCCAGGGTCATCGCGGAGGCGTTGGGCGCGAGGACGTTGACGGCCCGCTCGGTCGCGGGGCCGGAGCGGACCGCTCCCCTGGGCTGGCCCGGCAGCGCGCCGGCGTGGGTCATGCGCGGCCTCCCCCGGTCGCGTCGGCGGCCTTCGCCGCGGTCGGAACGTGCTTGGTGAACTCCTCGTGCCCCGGCCAGGACAGCACGATCTCGCCGTCCACCAGCCGGGCGGTCGCCTGGACCGGTGTCAGATCGCGCGCGTCGGCGGCCGCGAGCGCCTCCGCCGCGGTGCCGTACGGCAGCAGCTCGCGCAGGGCGGCGATGGTGGGCGGCATCATCAGCAGCTCGCCCCGGTCGTACCCGGCGGCGGCCTCGGCCGGGCGGGTCCACACCGTGCGGTCGGCCTCCGTGGAGGCGTTGCGGGTGCGCTGCCCCTTCGGCAGGACGGCCACGAAGAACCAGGTGTCGTAGCGGCGCGCCTCGAACTCCGGGGTGATCCAGCGGGCCCAGGCGCCCAGCAGGTCCGAGCGCAGCACCAGGCCGCGCCGGTGCAGGAACTCGGCGAAGGACAGCTCGCGCGCGACCAGGGCGGCGCGGTCGGCCTCCCAGTCGGCGCCGGTGGTGTCGCCGACGACCGTGTCCGGGCCGGGCCCGGCGAGCAGCACGCCCGCCTCCTCGTACGTCTCCCGTACGGCCGCGCAGACGACGGCCTGGGCGCCCGCCTCGTCCACCCCGAGCCGCTTGGCCCACCACGCGCGCGTGGGGCCGGACCAGCGGATCCGGGTGTCGTCGTCGCGCGGGTCGACGCCGCCTCCGGGGTACGCGTACGCGCCTCCGGCGAAGACCATGGAGGCGCGTCTGCGCAGCATGTGGACGACCGGTCCGGCCTCGGTGTCCTTGAGCAGGAGCACCGTCGCCGCGCGCTTGGGGGACACCGGGGTGAGGGCGCCGTCCGCGAGCGCGCGGATGCGGTCCGGCCACTCCGGGGGGTACCACTGACCGTTCGCCATGGCCGGAGGCTATCCCGTGTAGGGCGAATGTTCGAGAGGTACCGGGGCCGGAGGGCCGCCGGTGGGACTACTGGGCCAGCTCCACCTGGATCTCGACCTCGACCGGCGCGTCCAGCGGCAGCACCGCGACGCCGACCGCGCTGCGGGCGTGCACGCCCTTGTCGCCGAGCACCTCGGCGAGCAGCTCGCTGGCGCCGTTGACGACACCCGGCTGGCCGGTGAAGTCGGCCTGGGAGGCGACGAAGCCGACGACCTTCACCACGCGCGCGATCCGGTCCAGGTCACCGGCCACGGACTTCACGGCGGCCAGCGCGTTCAGCGCGCAGATACGGGCCAGGTCCTTGGCCTCCTCGGCCGTGACCTCGGCGCCCACCTTGCCGGTGACGGGCAGCTTGCCGTCGACCATCGGCAGCTGGCCGGCGGTGTAGACGTAGGCGCCGGACTGCACGGCCGGCTGGTACGCGGCCAGCGGCGGCACGACCTCCGGCAGGCTCAGGCCCAGTGCGGCCAGCTTCTCCTCGACCGCGCTCATGCCTGCTTCTCCCGCTTCAGGTAGGCGACGAGCTGCTCGGCGTTCGGCCCGGGCACGACCTGGACGAGCTCCCAGCCGTCCTCGCCCCAGGTGTCAAGAATCTGCTTCGTGGCATGGACGAGCAGCGGCACGGTTGCGTATTCCCACTTGGTCATGGGGCCGACTGTAGCCGCTGTGACCGATCACTCCCCCGCCGTCTCCCCCGTTATCCACAGCCTCCCGCGTGACTGTCGGCCGGACTGGTTAGTCTCGAAGACGTGAGCAGGCTCCAGGTCGTCAGCGGCAAGGGCGGGACCGGAAAGACGACGGTCGCCGCCGCACTCGCGCTGGCCCTCGCGACCGAGGGGAAGCGGACGCTTCTCGTGGAGGTCGAGGGCCGGCAGGGCATCGCCCAGCTCTTCGAAACGGAGGCGTTGCCGTACGAGGAGCGCAAGATCGCGGTCGCGCCCGGGGGCGGGGAGGTGTTCGCCCTGGCCATAGACGCCGAACTGGCCCTCCTGGACTACCTCCAGATGTTCTACAAACTGGGCGGTGCCGGCCGGGCCCTGAAGAAGCTCGGCGCCATCGACTTCGCCACCACCATCGCGCCGGGCATCCGGGACGTCCTGCTCACCGGCAAGGCGTGCGAGGCGGTGCGGCGCAAGGACCGCGCCGGCCGGTTCGTCTACGACTACGTGGTCATGGACGCCCCGCCGACCGGCCGCGTCACCCGCTTCCTCAACGTCAACGACGAGGTGGCGGGCCTGGCGAAGATCGGCCCGATACACAATCAGGCGCAGGCCGTGATGCGCGTCCTGAAGTCGCCCGAGACCGCGGTCCACCTGGTGACGCTGCTGGAGGAGATGCCCGTCCAGGAGACCGCCGACGGCATCGCCGAACTGCGCGCGGCGCGGCTGCCGGTGGGCCGGGTCATCGTGAACATGGTGCGCCCCGAAGTGTTGGACGCCGCGGACCTGGAACTCGTACGGACGGTGGAGCGTTCCTCCGTCGCCCGTTCCCTGTCGGCCGCGGGACTCGGCGGCGCCCGGCGCGGCGGGAACGCGGAGAAACTGGTGGACCCGCTGCTGGACCAGGCCGCGGAGTACGCCGAGCGGTACGCGCTGGAGCAGGAGCAGCGCGCCGTCCTCGGCGAGCTGGGCCTGCCCCTGCACGAACTGCCGCTGCTCGCCGAGGGAATGGACCTGGCGGGCCTGTACGAACTCGCCGCCGACTTGCGGAAGCAGGGGGTGTCATGACGGCCGAGGAACACGACGAGGCCGAGGACCGGGAGGTGGCGGCCCGCAGGCTCGCCTCCTCCCGGGTGCTCGACATCGACTCGTTGCTGGACGACCCCAAGACCCGCATCGTGGTGTGCTGCGGCTCCGGCGGGGTCGGCAAGACCACGACCGCGGCCGCCCTCGGCCTGCGCGCGGCCGAGCGGGGCCGCAAGGTGGTGGTGCTCACCATCGACCCGGCACGGAGACTGGCCCAGTCGATGGGCATCGACTCCCTCGACAACGTGCCGCGCCGGGTGAAGGGCACCGACGGCGCGGGCGAGCTGCACGCGATGATGCTCGATATGAAGCGCACCTTCGACGAGGTCGTGGAGGCGCACGCGGACCCGGAGCGGGCGGCCGCGATCCTGGCGAACCCCTTCTACCAGTCGCTCTCGGCGGGCTTCGCGGGCACGCAGGAGTACATGGCGATGGAGAAGCTGGGCCAGCTGCGCGCGAGGGACGAGTGGGACCTGATCGTGGTCGACACCCCGCCGTCCCGCTCGGCCCTGGACTTCCTGGACGCCCCCAAGCGGCTGGGCTCCTTCCTGGACGGCCGGCTGATCCGCCTGCTCACAGCGCCCGCCAAGCTGGGCGGCCGCGCGGGCATGGCCTTCCTCAACGTCGGCATGTCGATGATGACCGGCACCCTGGGCAAGCTGCTGGGCGGTCAGCTCCTCAAGGACGTCCAGACGTTCGTGTCCGCGATGGACACCACCTTCGGCGGCTTCCGCACCCGCGCGGACGCCACGTACAAGCTGCTCCAGGCGCCCGGTACGGCCTTCCTGGTGGTGGCGGCGCCGGAGCGGGACGCGCTGCGCGAGGCCGCGTACTTCGTGGAGCGACTGGCCGCGGAGAGCATGCCGCTGGTGGGACTGGTGCTCAACCGGGTGCACGGCACCGGAGCCGGCGGGCTGTCCGCCGAGCGGGCGCTGGACGCCGCGGAAAATCTTGCGGACCCCGGCATTGTGGATCAGGGGGACGGGAAAGCTGGACTTCGTAACTCCCCCGACACGTACGGCAGTTCACAACCTCCCGCACCCGAGGACGCAGCCGGTGCCGACGCTTCCGACGAAGGCTCCCCCGCCGACCAGGAACGTTCCGTCGACCGGCTCGCCGCGGGCCTGTTGAGACTGCACGCCGAACGCATGCATCTGCTGGCGCGCGAGCAGCGCACACGCGACCGCTTCACCGCGCGCCACCCCGAGGTGGCCGTGGCCGACGTGCCCGCGCTCCCCGGCGACGTCCACGACCTCACGGGCCTGCGCGACATCGGCGACCGGCTCGCGGCGGGCGCGGCCATGGGACGAACGGAGCCGTCGTGACACCGCCGGACCGGCGAAACCGTCGGCACGCCGCGGAACCGGCGCGGCCGTCGTCACACCGCCGGCCCAATCGGGCGTCGCGGAACCACGCGGCCGCCCGGGGCTCCTCGCGGAACCCGGGCGCGCTGGACCTGTGCCCTCAGCCGAGCACGACCTCGGCCGAGCGTGCCCTCAGCTGACCGCCGCGTACTCGTCGTACACCTCGTCGCTGTCGAGGCGCATGATCCCGGTGCCCCGCTCGTACTCCGAGCGGGCGGTCTCCAGCAGCCTGCGCCACGAGGTCACGGTGGGCCGCCGGCGCAGCAGTGCGCGGCGCTCCCGCTCCGTCATGCCTCCCCACACGCCGAACTCGACGCGATTGTCCAGCGCATCGGCCAGGCATTCGGTGCGTACCGGGCATCCGGTGCACACCGCCTTGGCTCTGTTCTGCGCTGCTCCCTGAACGAACAGTTCATCCGGATCGGTAGTGCGGCAGGCGGCCTGCGCACTCCAGTCGGTAACCCAGCCCATACCGGCGCCGTCCTCTCCCGAATCGAGGCTCCCCCACGGCGGCAGCGGCATATTCACCGCCGCCAGTTGAGGACGTTACGGAAGGTGGGCACAGCGCAACACCCCCTTCGGGCCCAATCTTGAATGGCCCGAACGGACTATGGGTAAGCGGCAGATCACCCGCGGGAGTGAGCTGGCGACATGCGCGACCATCCCGGCAAACCAGGACGGCTCTGGTGTGTCACAGCGGACACCGGGTGACACACGAGGCGCATTCGGACACGCCTCGGCACACGACAGGGGTGGTGCGGAGCGATTCGGGGACGCCGGACGCGGGGGTACGGGGCCGTACTGCCGTGACAGTTGGGAGCAGCTTAGGCCAAGGGCTGCGCGCCTGTCCGGGAAATGGAAACGTAGGCAGGTCAGGCGGCCCGGCCGGGCCGGGACGGCACCGGAACATCCCGAAGGCAAGCCGCTCCCTCAAAACGTTCAGGAGTACGGATTAGGCTGCCCCCATGCCAAAGAAGCGCTCGGGCGGTGGTCTGTCGCCGATGCAGCAGGCCGCGAAGTTCCTCGGTGTCAGTGTCCTCGCGGGAGCCGTGATGGCGGGCATCGCGCTGCCCGGGGCCGGCGCACTGGGCCTCGCGGCCAAGGGCTCGGTGCAGAGCTTCGACGAGATCCCGGACAACCTGAAGAGCCCCCAGCTGAGCCAGCGCACCACCATCCTGGACAGCCGGGGCCAGCAGATCGCGAGCATCTACTCGCGCGACCGCACGGTGGTCGACCTCAAGGACATCTCGCCGTACATGCAGAAGGCGATCGTCGCGATCGAGGACTCGCGCTTCTACCAGCACGGCGCGATCGACCTCAAGGGCGTGCTGCGCGCCCTGAACAAGAACGCGCAGGAGGGCGGGGTCGCCCAGGGCGCCTCCACCCTCACCCAGCAGCTGGTGAAGAACTACTTCATCGAGGAGGCCGGCGACGACCCGACGAAGGTCGCCGAGGCCACCCAGCAGACCATGGGCCGCAAGGTCCGTGAACTGAAGTACGCGATCCAGATCGAGGAGAAGCTCGGCAAGAAGAAGATCCTGGAGAACTACCTGAACATCACCTTCTTCGGTGAGCAGGCCTACGGCGTGGAGGCCGCCTCCGAGCGGTACTTCTCCAAGCACGCCAAGGACCTGAACCTCCAGGAGTCCGCCCTGCTGGCCGGCATCGTGCAGTCGCCGAGCCGCTACGACCCGGTCAACGACGAGGCGGAGGCGACCAAGCGGCGCAACATCGTCCTCCAGCGCATGGCCGAGCTGGGCGACATCTCCCCCAAGGAGGCCGACCGGGCCAAGCGGCAGCCGCTCGGGCTGCACACCAGCCGGCCCAAGAACGGCTGCATCACCGCGGTGCAGGGTGCCGGCTTCTTCTGCGACTACGTGCGCGAGGTCTTCCTGACCGATCCGGTCTTCGGCAAGACCAAGGAGGCCCGCGCCAAGCTGTGGAACCAGGGCGGTCTGACGATCCGTACGACGCTCGACCCGCAGGCCCAGCAGTCCGTGCAGAACTCCATCAAGGACCACGTCTACAAGTCCGACCAGGTGGCGACGGCCGCGACCATCGTCGAGCCCGGCACCGGCAAGATCCTCGCCATGGGCCAGTCCCGGCCGTACGGCTTCGGCACCGACGAGACCCAGATCAACCTGTCGGTGAACCAGCACATGGGCGGCGGCGCGGGCTACCAGCCCGGTTCGACGTTCAAGCCGATCGTCGCGGCGGCCGCGCTGGAGGGCGGCAAGCCGGCGACGCAGGAGTACTCGTCGCCGTACGAGATGCCGTACCCGAGCCCGGTGGCCGCCTGCAACGGCAGGACCTGGAAGAACGATCCGCGCAAGCCGGCCAAGCTGACCAACGAGAACGAGACGGAGCACGGCCCGTACAGCATGAAGGAGGCGACCGCCAAGTCGGTCAACACCTACTACGTGCAGCTGATCAGCGACATCGGCATCTGCCCGGTGATCGACATGGCGAAGAAGATGGGCGTGGCCCGCTCCGACGGCCGCAAGATCGACCAGGCCCCCTCGATCGCGCTCGGCACCCAGGAGATGTCCCCGCTGACGATGGCGAGCGCGTACGCCACCTTCGCCTCGCGCGGCATGTACTGCACCCCGGTCGCCATCGAGTCGATCACCCAGACGACCGGCAGCCGGGTGAAGTCCCTGCCGGTGCCGAAGTCGACGTGCTCGCGCGCGATGTCCGAGAAGACCGCGGACACCGTCAGCACGCTGCTCAAGGGCGTGGTCGAGGACGGCACCGGCCAGCAAGCCGGTCTCGGCGACCGCCCGAGCGCGGGCAAGACCGGTACGACGGACGAGCGCTTCGCCGCCTGGTTCGTCGGCTACACCCCGAACATGGCGGGCGCGGTCTGGGTCGGCGACCCGCAGCACCGGCGCCGCATGATCAACATCACCATCGGCGGCGTCCCGCACGACAAGGTGTTCGGCGGTGAGGTCCCCGGCCCGATCTGGCGCGACATGATGAACGGCGCCCTGGAGGGCAAGCCCGTCCAGGACTTCAACCTGGTCGACATCCCGGACGACAACAACCCGGGCAACGGCCAGGACCGGGGCAACGGCGGGCAGCACGGCGGCACCACCGGCAACCCGGGACAGGTGATCGGCGGACTGCTCGGCGGGCTGCCGGGCGGCGGCACCGGCGGCCCCAACCCGAACCCGACGTTCACCCTCCCCGGCACCCTCATCCAGGGCCAGACGAACGGGGGCCGCAACGGACACGGGAACGGGGGCCGGCGGTAGGCACCCGGCGGACTCCGGTCCACCGACACGACGGCGGGGCCGCTCCCTCTTCCCGAGGGGGCGGCCCCGCCGTCGTACGTACCTGATCGGGGCTCAGCCCAGGAGGAGCTTCTTCACCGCGGCGGCGACGCGGCCGCCCTCGGCCTGACCGGCCACCTTCGGGTTCACGATCTTCATGACGGCGCCCATGGCCTTCGGCCCCTCGGCACCCGCCGCCTTCGCCTCCTGGACGGCCTCGGCGACGATCGCGTTCAGCTCCTCGTCGGACAGCTGCTTGGGCAGGTACTCGGCGAGCACCTCGCCCTCCGCCTTCTCCCGCTCGGCCGACTCGGCACGACCGCCCTGCGCGAAGGCCTCGGCCGCCTCGCGGCGCTTCTTCGCCTCCCGGGTGATCACCTTGAGGACCTCGTCGTCGGACAGCTCCCGCTTCTCCTTGCCCGCGACCTCCTCCTTGGTGATGGCGGCGAGCGTCAGCCGGAGCGTCGAGGAGCGGAGCTCGTTGCGCTCCTTGATCGCGGCGTTGAGGTCGTCCTGCAGCTTCGACTTGAGCATGGTGGTCATGTGGTCGATTGTCTCAGGTGCGGCGGGCCGGACGCCCGCCGATTTAAGGGGGCCGGGCGGTCTCATCACCCCCCTGCGGTCTGACACGATGGTCATATGCGCGCGCGATACGGAGTCCCCCTGGGAATCATGGCGGCAGGCGCCGCCGGTCTGGTGTACGCGGCGGGCTTCGAGGCCCGCTCCTTCCGCCTCCGACGGGTGACCGTCCCCGTCCTCCCGCCGGGCATGCACCCGCTGCGCGTGCTCCAGGTGTCCGACATCCACATGGTGAGCGGACAGCGCAAGAAGCAGCGCTGGCTGCGCTCGCTGGCGGGCCTGCGCCCGGACTTCGTGATCAACACCGGCGACAACCTGTCGGACCCCGAGGGCGTCCCGGAGGTGCTGGACGCGCTGGGCCCGCTGATGGAGTTCCCGGGGGCGTACGTCTTCGGCTCCAACGACTACTACGGCCCCAAGCTCCGCAACCCCGCCCGCTATCTGCTGGAGAAGGCGAACGGCCGCCACGGCCTGAACGGCAACAAGCCGGCCGTGGGTGCCATCCACAACCCGTGGGAGGACCTGCGGGACGGCTTCGACGAGGCGGGCTGGGTGAACCTGACCAACACCCGGGGCTCCCTGAAGATCGAGGGCGTGTCGATCGAGCTGACCGGCCTGGACGACCCCCACATCAAGCGCGACCGCTACGCACGGGTGGCCGGCGGCCCTTCGGACTCGTACGACTTCTCCCTCGGCGTGGTCCACGCCCCCTACCTGCGCGTCCTCGACGCCTTCACGGCGGACGACTATCCGCTGATCCTGGCCGGCCACACCCACGGCGGCCAGCTGTGCATCCCCTTCTACGGCGCCCTGGTCACCAACTGCGACCTGGACACGGACCGCGTGAAGGGCCTCTCCACCCACACCGCGGAGGGCCGCACCTCCTACCTCCACGTCTCCGCGGGCTGCGGCACCAACCGCTACACCCCGGTCCGCTTCGCGTGCCCGCCGGAGGCGACGCTGCTGACGCTGGTGGCGAAGGAGTAGGACGAATCGCGAGGGGGCCGGGGAGGCGCGGACCGCGCACCCCTCAGCGATTCACGTGGCCCGGGCAAGCGGCGGTGGCCGATGCGGCTGCCGCCCTCGCCGACGGCCGGTTACCGCAGCTCGGCCACGGCCCCTCGGCTACTGCCGCCCGGCTGCCGCCCTCACCCACTCGGAGCAGGCCACATGGCCCCTCCCCGCCCCCGCTCCTAGCGTGAGGGCATGACCGCCCCGATACCCAGGGAGATCCCGGACCTGCCCGCGGTCCGCGCGACCACACCCCCGCTGCTGCGCCCCCCGGTGCCGGCCACGGCGGTACTGGCCCCGTCCCACCGCCCGAGGGCTGCGGTGTTCCGGCTGCTGACCGCGCTGACCGCGGCGGCCGGCGTCACCCTGGCGATCCTCCGGAGCACTCCGCTCCACGCCCTGAGTTACTTCGCCGTACAGGCGAACGTCCTGCTGGCCGTGACGATGTTCGTCTCGGCCTCCCGGGCATGGCAGGCCCGCCGCCCCCTCTCCCCCTGGCTGTCCGGCGCGGCCCTCCTCTACACGCTGGTCTCGGCCCTGGCCTACCACCTGCTCCTGGCCCACACCACGCCCCCGTTCTCCATGACCGGCACGCCGACGCCCCCGGAACGCTGGCACCTCCAGTGGGCCGCCCTCCAGCTCCTGCACACGGTGGCCCCGGCGGCCGCGCTGCTGGACTGGCTGTGCCTGACCCCGGCGGCCCGCCTGCACCTGCGCCAGGCCACGAGCTGGCTCCTCTACCCCCTGGCCTACCTGGCCTTCTACCTGGCCCGCCCGCTGGCCCACCCCTCGGCCTACCTCTACCCCTTCCTGGACCCGACCGCCCACGGCTACCGCGCCACCCTGGCCAACGCCCTCCTCCTGGGCCTGGGGATCTACGCCCTGGCGGTCCTCCTCATCGCCCTGGACCACACCCGCCCGACCCCGGTCCGACGCCGCCTCTGAATCGGATTTCGTCTCTGGGCCCCCTGTGGGCTAAAGTAAACGACGTCGCCGCGACAAGCAGCGACACCGGGGTGTAGCGCAGCTTGGCAGCGCGCTTCGTTCGGGACGAAGAGGTCGTGGGTTCAAATCCCGCCACCCCGACAGCCGAAGTAGCAGATCAGGCAGGTACTGGGTTCAGTACCTGCCTGATCTGTTTTCTGAGGACATGCGGATCTGCGTGACTCCCAGCACGAAGAGCGATGCCACTCCTCAGGCAGCCTCCCCGAGCAGCACGCAGCACCCCTGTAGCGCACCCCAGCCGAACTGAGTCACAGCCTTCTCTACGGGTCCAAGCACCCGGCGCGTCGAAGCCCGTCCCGCACGGATAGGCCCCGCGCATGAGTCAAGCGCCCGATCTCTGCGTCCCACCGTCACAGACGACGGCTCCGCCTGAGGATCGGCCCGCACAGGGTGGGAGGAGAGCACCCTTCCCGGCCGAGGGGCACATCACGGCGAGCCTGGTGGGCTCCTCCCCCATTCCCCATCGATCGTCGCCCCAGACAGAGCGGGAGTGGACGCAGCCCGTGGCGTCGCTGTGCCCTGATGAGCTCAATCAGGGGCTTCCGGGATCGAACCTCAGAGGAAGCTCAGAGGAAGTTCATAGGATAGTAAAAGGATCTTCATTAGAACGGCAGAGTGTGATCAAGTGATTACGACACCATCAACCCAGCACCGCCTCTCCATGGTGGAGAGGTTGGCATGCGCATCACCACTAAGGGGAATCCGTGCGCCGTCGAGCTGCCAACGCCACTCTCGCCGCCCTTGCTATCGCAGCAGGATCCGTCATGATCAGCGCGCCGACCGCTTCGGCCATCACCTACTGTGACCGCTCTGGCTACACCGCCACGAACGAGCCCATGGAACGGTGCACCTCGCTGGACAACGGCATCCTGAGCGTCCACCAGGCTTCGAACGGCGTCGTCGGCACCGAGTACTACAAGAAGAGCGGATCTACCATCTCCGCCAAGCTTGGTTACTCGCGCTCGGGGACCAGCCACTACGCCAGCGCCGTCTCCATCGGTTCCGGCCAGACGAAGAGGGTGACGTGGTCACTGGGGGCCAGTGCCTACTGCTCGAACATCATCGGCTTGATGAGCGCTGGCAGCACGTACCAGACGCCTACCTCGCACTGCTGAACCAGCGTTCCATAGGCCCCGCCCGCGAGGGCGGGGCCATGCCCTCAGCCCCGCTCGCTTCGACTTGACCACGCAAGGAACCGCGCCGTGTTTTCCGCGATCTTCCAGCACCACATTGGCTATCTGGCTGTGTGCACATTGATCGGCCTCATTTGCGGCAGCGCAGCGTGGACGCTCGCCCATAAGCGGAGGAACCCTCACGGCGCATGGTGGTCCGGACTCGCCTTTACTCTCACCGGCGTCCTCGGTGTCACCTTTATGGGTGCTGGCTCGGCCAGCGGGGAATGCGTCATCAACCATGAGTTCGCAGAGCCCGTTCACGCCACGCAAGGGTTGTGGAACCTTGCCATGATGGTCCCCGTTGGCGCATTCGCCCTCTTGGCCATCCGTCGCCCGCTACCTGTCCTATTCGGCGTCGTCGCGCTGCCCTTGGCCATCGAGTTCACTCAGGCCACAGTCAATGGCCTGGGGGGAGTATGCGATAGCTCAGACGCCGAGATGAATATTATCGGAGGTTTGATAGGGCTCGCCATCGTAGCGATTTTCCTCGCCATCCGTCACTCGCTCGCCTGGCAGGCGGGTTTGAAGGGGACGTTGATCGCCTTCATAACGCTACTTATCCTTGGATCGGGACTAGCGCGCCCCATGCTCGACTTCACGAACGTTGACGGCAGTAGCCTCACCGACGCAGACTCGGAGCAGAGGCAGGCCGTTGAAGCCGCCGTGAAAGAGGCATTCGGCAACCGTTACAAAATCGGACAGCTCTACAAGCAGCCGTGTGGTGACTCCTCATGCACCAACATCATATTCAACCTGCACAGCCGTGAGGAGGGACACTCCGAAGACTTCGGCACCGGCAGCCTTTCCTGGCCGGACAAAAAGCACCTGAACGTGCTGCTGGAGGACAGCGACCGGCCTACCGTCATGGGATATCCAGTGGAAGGCGCGAAAGCCCCGTCTAGCGATGCAGCAGCCTCTCGCATTACGAAGTCGTACGTCCAGCAAAAGTATCCGTGGGCGATGGGCGCAACCATGACAGAAACGGTCCCCGTGGGCGAAAAGGCGGAACTCGGCTGGATAACAGACTGGAGATGGACTCAGGACAACGTTCTGATGCCCAGGATGTTGGACGTTCAGGTAGACAGGTCTGGGCATATATCTCAAATTGACGTTACCCTTGGCCCGACCCGAACAAAACTTCCCAAAGCCAAACTTGACGCCGGGCAGGCCGAAAAAGCGGTAACCAAGGCGGTAGCAACACAACTTCGAGCCAATGGAAACACTGGCGCAGAATTCCACAGTGAAGCAGTCACCGTGAAAGCGATCGAGCAAGACGGTAATTGGCAGCCAAATTGGCTTGTGAACGTGACGTGGCCCAGCACGGGAAAGAGTGATACCTCGCCGGAAACAACACCGGTTAACGTGTACCACGTGAACGCCGTCACCGGCCAGGTATACGACAGCGGCGGGCACCTCCTCAAGACCAGCTGACCCCGCCGTCAAGAATTTCCGCCCCAGCCCAGACCGAATGGGAGCATCCCACCCTCCCGAGCTGGATGCCGAGTGATGCAGAGCCCCCGCATGGCAGGGGCAGGGGCTCGTTCGTGTGCGGCTACGGCCGCCACTCCTCCTGATCGGGCCTTTTCGCACGGTGGTTGGCGAATAGGCGGAGGTGACGTCACGGATTGGAGCGCCGGACACAGGGGTGGACCCTGATCGTTGGTTCGTATCCCGCCACCCCGACGGCCGACGGACTCGCGGCAGTGCTCCTGCACCGACTCGATAAGAAACCCGGGCCAAGACCCGAAGTTCTTTGCTGTCTGCACCAGTGTGGGAATACGCGTGCCTAAGGGCGTGCAGATCTTTAACTCGTGGCTTTCTGCCTGGTGGTTCGTTGGTCTGGCATGAGCGGGTTGGATGGGCAACGGGCCGCGCTGGCAGCCAAGTTCGAGGCGATTATGCCGCACCTCGACGAGCGGCAGCGTCGCCTGACGATAGGGGCGGAGGCCCAGTCCCTCGGCCACGACGGGATCAGAGCGGTTGCTCGTGCCGCCGGTGTCCGTGAGGCCACTGTGTCTGCCGGAGTGCGGGAACTCAGCTGCGGAGAGGCCCCGTTGGGTCGTGTCCGTCGGCCTGGCGCCGGCCGCAGGCGCGTCGTCGACCTGAACCCAGCCGTTCGGGAGGCACTCCTCACGCTGGTCGAGCCCGACGTCCGTGGAGATCCCATGTCGCCGCTGCGCTGGACCACCAAATCCACCCGCAAGCTGGCCGAGCAGCTGACCCGGCAGGGCCACAGGATCTCCGCGGACACGGTGGGCGACCTGCTGCGCGAGGAGGGCTTCAGCCTGCAGAGCAATGCCAAGACGCTGGAAGGCAAGCAGCACCCCCGACCGGGACGCACAGTTCCACTACCTCAACGAGCAGGCCCGCGACCACCAGGACGGCGGTGCTCCAGTGATCAGTGTGGACACGAAGAAGAAGGAGCTGGTCGGCCCGTTCAAAAACAACGGCCGTGAATGGGAGCCGAGAGGCAAGCCGGTGCGGGTCGACACCCACGTCTTCCCCGACCGGGTGCTGGGCAGGGCGGTGCCCTACGGCATCTACGACGTCGCCGCGAACACTGGCTGGGTCAACGTCGGCACCGACCATGCACCGCCGCGTTCGCCGTCGAGTCGATCCGCTGTTGGTGGAACGGAGCCGGGCGGACCACGTACCCGACGGCCGGCCGGCTGCTGAACACCGCCGATGCCTGCGGCTCCAGCGGGTATCGCACCCGCACGTGGAAGACCGAACTCGCCCGGTTCGCCGCTGAGGCCGGCCTGACGATCACCGTCTGTCACCTGCCTCCCGGGACATCGAAGTGGAACCGGATCGAGCACCGGCTGTTCTCCCACATCACCATGAACTGCCGCGGCAGGCCCCTGGCCAGCCACGAAGTCATCGTCGAGAGCATCGCGTCGACCACCACCAAGGCCGGCCTGACCGTGCACGCGGAACTCGACACCAACCCGCACCCCACCGGCATCCAGGTCAGCGACGACGAGATCGCTTCCCTGCCGATCACCGCCACCGCTTCCACGGCGACTGGAACTACACCCTCCACCCCCAGCATCCGATGGACGCGGCCACGACCGACAGCACGTCGGACCGGGCCCCGGCGGGCAGACCGTCTCGCCTCACGCGGCGTTCGCTGCAGGACCCGGAACTGACCGGGATGACCCGTCAGCAGCTCAGCGAGCTCACCGACGCGCTGACTCCAGCGCTGGAGGTTCAACGCGAGCAAGTGCTCCGCACACGTCGCGGTCACGAGCGCCTGGTGGCCCCGGGCACAGGTGCCAAAGCCAAACTCACCCCAGCCGACCGGATCCTGGTCACCGTGCTCCACCTGCGCAAACTCGCGACGATGGACCTCCTCGGCCAACTCTTCGGCGTCACCGCCATGACCATCAGCCCAGTGCCCTGGTAGCCGCCGTCGGCGATGGTGATCGTCTTGCCGACTACGGCGGGCGGCACCCGACTCGGTCCACGCCTTGCAGTCGTTGCGATTGCCCGGCAGGGGCCGGCCGACGGCGACGACCAAGCGGGAGTCGGCGTCGATGACCACCTGGTGGTTGGTCGAGTAGCGATAGTTCTTCGACTGCTCCGCCACCTGGTGGTCGCGGGTCGGAACCAGAGTCCCGTCCACGATGAGCACCGTACCGCGACGGAACCGCTGACGCTGGTGCAGCGCCAGCAACGGCCCCGTGTGGCCGACGATCCGATCCGCCGCCGACTTGGACAACCCCGAACAGCGTCGCGAGTTGCCGCAGAGTCAGGTTGGTGCGCCAATACGCCGCAACCAGAAGTACCCGACCCTCCAACGGCAGCGACCAGGGACGGCCCGGCCGTGTCGCATCGGCTCCCTCACGCCGCAGCTGGGTGAGCAGCTTCCCGAAGGCCCGCGGGCTCAGCCCTGCGACGGGGCAATCCAGGACGGCTCCGACGCGGTGATCACATTAGGCACCGCAAGATCATCGCAGCTGTGATCGGCAGCTCTGGCGCGGACCGTTGAAAACCACCCTGCTTAGGTAGATCCAGCAGTTGGGACGGACGTCTTCGACCACCTCGGCGTGGTCCGCGATCAGAGAGGCCTCCAGCGCCACCGACGGCACCGCAAGGTTGCCCAGAAGACGATCGCGAGTTCGCCCGGCTCGGCATGCGCAAGAACAGTCCTGCGCAGCTGCCCGCCATCGAATGCGTCGCACCGGTCGATCACCTCATGCCCACGCCAGTCCAGCCAGACCGACCCCGCCGCTCCGAAGCGGTCCAGACTCATGGCGGCAAACGATCGGTCCTCCTGATACGAGAGCACCATCACGGAGTCGCCGACGGCCTCCAGGAGAGCCGCGCCCCCCCCCCGTTACCTTCTTCGTGGCTCCGCAATGGGGCTACCGGCCTTCGGGTCCGGCATGACTTCCCCCTCCTGTTGATGATGATCCGGGGGGTGGTGTCACCGGGTCCGGAGGCATCGACGGACCGCTGATGAGGGGCTTGAGCACCGGTTTCACCCGAGCCGGAAGAGCTCTCCGTAACGTGGATGTGGCAGCTCGGTGCCGAGGCAAGGTCGGACGAAAGCGTGATGGAGGGGCCTGCACGTGATCGACACCGGCGACATCGACGTCTTCCTCGGCCTGGACGTCGGCAAGGGCGAACACCACGCCACCGCCGTGACCCCGGCCGGGAAGAAGGCGTTCGACAAGCGCCTGCCCAACACCGAGCCCAAGCTCCGCGAGTTGTTCGCGAAACTCCAGGCCAAGCACGGAACGGTGCTGGTCGTCGTCGACCAGCCGGCTTCGATCGGGGCTCTGCCACTGGCGGTCGCACGGGCCATGGGCTGTCCGGTCGCCTATCTGCCGGGGCTGACGATGCGACGGATCGCCGACCTCTACCCGGGCGAGGCCAAGACCGATGCGAGGGACGCGTTCATCATCGCCGACGCCGCTCGCGCGATGCCTCACACGCTGCGGGCGATCGACGGCGAGGACGAGACCATCGCCGAGCTGGAGATGATCGTGGGCTTCGACGACGACCTGGCCGGCGAAGCCACCCGGGTCGCCAACCGGCTGCACGGCCTGCTCACCCAGATCCACCCGTCAATGGAGCGAGTGCTGGGACCGCGGCTTCAGCACCCTGCCGTCCTCACGCTGCTGGAACGGTTCGGGTCCCCGGCCCAGATACGCAAGGCCGGCAGACGGCGGCTGGTCACCCTGCTGCGGCCGAAGGCGCCGAGGATGGCCGAGCGGCTAGTCGACGAGATCTTTACCGCCCTGAACGAACAGACCGTGACAGTCCCAGGGACCGAGGCCGCCGCGCTGATCGTCCCGAGCCTCGCCACCTCGCTGACGGCCGTGCTTGACCAGCGGAAACTGCTGGCTGGACGCATCGAGGAACTCCTGGACGCCCACCCTCTTTCGCAAGTCCTGACCTCGATGCCGGGCATCGGCGTCAGGACCGGAGCCCGCATCCTGATCGAGGTCGGCGACGGCAGCACCTTCCCGACCGCCGGCCACCTCGCTGCCTACGCCGGACTCGCCCCGGCGACCCGCAGCTCAGGCTCCTCGATCCGAGGCGAACAGCCCTCCCGGAGAGGAAACAAGCAGCTCAAACGCGCTTTCTTCCTCTCCGCATTCGCAGCCCTGGGCGACCCGGCATCGCGAACCTACTACGACAAGAAGATCGCCCAGGGCAAGCACCACACCCAAGCCCTGCTCTGCCTCGCCCGCCGCCGGGCCGACGTCCTCTTTGCCATGCTCCGCGACGGAACCTTCTACGAGCCCCAGCCAGCCGTCGCGGGCGGCGGAGCCTAGGACGAAGTCCCGTCCCTGGCCGGAAAATGGGCAGCCACGTCGTAGTTGGCGATCCGTCCCGCCAGCGCCCGCGGGCTCACGCCATGGACGTTGCCACGGTCAGGGTCGGCACCGGCTTCCAGCAGCAGCCGGATCGTCGCACCCTCGCCCTGGGAACAGAACACCGCCCTCCACAGCGGCGTATTGCCATGGCCGTCCGCGGCATCAACCGGCGCACCCGCGGCCAACAGGACCTCGATGGCTGATGGTGCCTGGGCCTGAGCCGCGAAATGCAGCGGTGTCCAGCCCGCATCGTCGGCTGCCTCCGCAGCGGCGCCTCCGGCCAAAAGAACCCTCAGGCCATCCGCGTCCCCATCGGCGGCCGCATAGTGCGCCGCCGCCCGCCCCAACCGATCCCGATCCGTCATGCCGACCATCCTCACCCGGCTTGACGAAAGAGATAGGGGCACCCCCCCGCTGTGTCCCGTACATCTCGCTGGCGCCCACGCTGCTCCTACCGTTCCCTCTGCACCTGAACGGCACCGAGTACCGTTCAACCCGCCCCACGCCCCCGGCCGTCTTGCGCGGATCCTCATCAGCTCCGGGGCGGACCGGTCTCAGAGCTCCCACCAGAGTTCGATGTTCGGGTGGACTCTCTCGCGCAGACAGCTTGAGTGCGAGTAGGCCCGCTGCCGTACATCACCGCCCGCACCGGGTCGACAGCACCAAGCCTGCCCTCCGTCGCTGCACTGTCCTGGTCGAGATCGACGATTCCGGAAGCAGAGCCAACAGGTGGGGTTCAGGTTCAAGATGCCCTCCCACGTGGCCGGGACAACGGCCCGAACACGCCGTCCAGCAGACCCTATGCCGAACAGACCTCGATAGTGGGACAGCCCTTAGACGCCGTTTCTTTTGGCGGGGGCGTGAAGTTAAGCCGACGTGGAGAGGCTTGTAGAGCACCTGGTTCCGGACGGTTTGTGGGAGTTGTTCCGACGGGTTGTGCCGCCGACGGTCGTGCAGCGGCCGCAGGGTGGTGGCCGTCGGCGTGCCGGCGACCGGGAGGTGCTGGCGGCGATCGTGTTCGTCGCCACGTCCGGCTGCACCTGGCGCCAGCTCCCCCCAGCCTTCGGAGCCCGTTGGCAGACGGTCTACCGGCCGGTTTGCCCAGTGGAGCCAGGACCGGGTGTGGGCCCGGTTGCACCGAGTAATCCTTGACGAACTTGGTGCCCAGGGCGAGCTGGACTGGTCCCGGTGCGCCATCGACTCGGTAAGCATCCGCGCCGTCAAAGGGGGCCACTAGCGGGACCGAATCCGACCGACAGGGGTAAGAACGGGTCGAAGATTCATCTGATCTGCGACCGCAACGGCCTGCCGATCTCGGTCGCCGTCTCGGGCGCCAACCTGCACGACAGCCAGGCCCTGAGGCCCTTGGTGATGGGCATTCCGCCCATTCGATTCCGCCGGGGCCCGCGCCGTCGGCGGCCTGCCAAGCTGCACGGCGACAAGGGTTATGACTACGACCACCTGCGGAAATGGCTGCGGGAACGCGGCATCGTGTCGCGAATCGCGCGCCGCGGGGTCGAGAAGCTCAGCCCGCCTCGGCCGTCACCGCTGGGTGGTCGAGCGGACCATGTCGTGGCTGTCCGGGTGCCGTCGGCTTCATCGGCGCTACGAGCGCAAGCCCGAACACTTCATGGGCTTCACTGCGATCGCGGTCATGCTCATCTGCCTGCGGCGTCTGGGTGTCAGCGCAGGCCGGTAGCGTCTGCCAGGTGACCGACGATGCCGTCATCTGGAACCGGCTCGCCGCCTTGCTGCCGGAGGCCGAAGCCCAGGAAGTCAAAGACTGCTGGGACATCGGAGAGCAGGAGGCGGGACTTGGCCTGCTCGTCTCCGGCATCCTCGGCCACCAGGTGCCGATCAGCGAGACGGTCAGGGCCCAGATCTCCGTGCTCGCAGAGACTTGGGGCGAGCGGGAGACGCTCGCACCACGGATCCTTCAGTGCCGTGATGACGGCGCACCGGGCCACCTGAAGCTGATCGAAGATGGCGGAAGCACCGTCGCCGAGGCCATAGGTGCGGCTGAACAGGACCTGGCCGGTCTCGTCCTCGTCCCCTGGATCGCCTGCACGAGATGCGGCCAGGTCCTGATGCGCGCCCATGCCCGAGAAAGCTGGGGAGATCTCTCCTACCTGGCGCAGCACTACGTCATAACGACGCCGAACCGAGCCACCGTCCTGCGGCTTTTCCCTGCCGACTCCGCCGGCGCAGCCTTCGATACCCTCCAGCGTGCGTGTTCAGACGCACCATAAGAAACAACGTCTTAGAATCTGACCGCCGGATGCGGAATGAGGAACGGCTCGCCTTCCACGCAGGCCCTACGATCGCGGCACCCCGTAGAACACCAGTGCCGAATGAATCGAGTGAGCCATGAGCGACGACGTCCTGTCGATCGTTCCGACCGACCCCCAGTAGCAGCCCGACCGAGCAGCGGCCGAGGGACTGCCGCGCTCGCCGAGGACCTGGCTCCCGACCTGCCCGATGGTGTGGAGGTCGAGATCGACGTCACCTGGCACAACACCCTCACCGCCATCGACTGCGGCGGCAACCTGGAACAGATCGGCTGTCCGCACTGCGGTGCCTGGATCGACACCGAGTGGTACGCCGACCTGCTGGAAAGCCACTGCGAGGACGGCTTCGTCACCTTGGCCGTGGAAGTGCCCTGCTGCGACGCCGCTACGTCATTGGACGTGTTGGACTACGACTGGCCTTGCGCTTTCGCCCGCTGCGAGATTGCCATCTGGAACCCCGACGGCGACTGGTTCGGCGACGAGGAACTGGCCGCTCTCGGCGACGCGCTCGGGCACCCGGTGAAGCAGATGAGAGCTCATATCTGAGTCAGGTCTCAGCAGGGACTACGTGCAGCCGTCCAGCCCGGTATGACCGGTTGCTGTGGTCGCAGCCAGTCGCCCCGACGCATCACCGCCGCATGGCCGCTGCGAGTGCTACTGCCACCGCGAACTCGTCGCGACGGCTCGTAGTTGGGTCGTCGTCAGGATCGGGGTGGTGCGGGTCGAGGGGGTGTTCTGGTTCGGGGCCTGCCATTCCATGATCGTGACGTGGAGACCGTCGGGGTGCAGGACGTTCACCGTCTGGTGACCGGGGCCCGGGCCGGGTGGGGACTGGGTGGTCTTGGTCAGGGTGCCGTCGGCCGAGGGTGTCGTGCCGGCGAAGACGTGGCCGCGGAGGGCGGCGGTGGAGGTCTGCCGGGAGACGTGGACCTCGAGCAGCGACTTGCCGTGTCCGTCGTCCACCCACAGTTGCCCGGAACGCTCGCCGCCGGGCGGGGTGGACGTGGTCAGCCCGGCCGGCAGCAGATCGGTCAGGGTTGCCAGCGCTCGGGCGGCAGGCAGCGTGCCGGTGAAGGTCGGTTTAGGGGTGGTGGAGGCCGTGGCCGAGCCGGTGGTGGACGAGGCCGCGGGGCCGGTGAGCGTCTGGTCGGCCGTTCGCCCGCCGGGCAGTTGCCCGGTAGCGATCGTCGCGCCGAGGCCGACGAAGGCGAGTACGGCTGCTCCGCTCACGCCGATGGCCAGGGCGCGGCGGCGGCGCCTGCGTCGGCCGCTGCGGACACCGCCCTGCAGCAGTGCGTGGGTGCTGGGCGGTTCGAAAGCCTGGAGGGTGGTGCGGAGGGCTTCGGTGAAGTCTTCTTCGATGGGCATGCGGTTGCCGCGTCTCCGGAGTCGGTGATGAGGGCGGGTGGGTGCCACGGCACCGGGATCAGGGACTGACGAGCTCGGACAGGTCGTGGCCCAGGAGGTCCCGGATGCGGGCGAGCGCGCGCATGCTCTGGTTGCGTACCGCGCCCGGTCGGACGTGCAGGATCTCGGCGGTCTGCTCGACGCTGCGGTCCTCCCAGTAGCGCAGGAGCAGCACGGCCCGGTCCCGGGCGGAGAGCCGGCCGAGGGCGTCGAGCAACGTGATCCGCAGTGTGGCGTCGTGCTCGGTGACGGCACCGGAGTCCGGCAGGGTGTCGGTGGGCCGCTCGGAACTGCTGCGCCGGCGGCGGTGGGACAGGTACGTCCGCACGAGGACGGTGTGGGTGTAGGCCGCTGGGTCGTCTATCTGCGCGATCTTGCGCCAGTTGGCGTACATCCGGCCCAGCGTGTCCTGCACCAGGTCCTCCGCGAGGTGCACATCACCGCTGGTGAGCACGCACGCGGAGCGGAACAGAGGTGCGGACCGCGCGGCGGCGAACGCCCTGAATTCCTCTTCGTACCGGCGCTTCATCCGAGATCCTGTTCGTCGTCCACACTCTGTAGACGCTGCGAGCAGAGGGTTGCGTCCCACCCGGAGAAGGGGAAACCGGCCCGGGGGAACGGGCGGGGCGCACGGTGAGGCCGAGGGAGTGCGCCCCGCCCGGGTCGGGGACGGGGGTGGTCAGCGTGGGGGGCGGCGGTGGTGGGTGGCGCGGGTGTGGGCCGCGGCCAGGGCGACGAAGAGGGCGAGGATCGCCGCGGGGGTGGTGATCGTGGTGAACCAGGCCGTCGGGGTGTCGGGGCCCTCGGCCAGTCCGAGGGCGCCGGTGATCGCGGCCGTGGCCAGGCCGGTGGTGACGAGGACGGCCACGACGTGGCGGGTGCGGTCGGGGGCCGGCGGGGGCTGGGAGGGGGACAGCTCCGTCCAGTGGCGGGCGGCTTCGGCGGTCTCCCGGTGGTGGCGCAGGGCCGCCCACACGCGCAGGGTCGTGGCCGCCAGGGTGCCCGCCGCGGCCGCCGCCAGCGGGGGGCGCCAGCCGTCGGCCGCGAGGAGGAGACCGGCGACGGTGGCGGCCGTCGCCCAGGCCGCCACGCAGGACGCGGCCCTGACGCGGCGGGACAGGGGGCGGTCCGCGCCGGCCCGGAGGTCGGCGAGGGCCGGGAGGTACCAGACGCAGCCGGAGGCGGTCACCGCCGCGGTCGCGAGGGCCAGTACGGGGTGCGGCATCACCGGCTCGCCGCCTCTGCCTCGAGGGCCACGATGTCCGGGTGGTGCAGGTCGAACGCCGGGGATTCGCTGCGGATGCGGGGCAGGGTGGTGAAGTTGTGCCGCGGGGGCGGGCAGGAGGTCGCCCACTCCAGCGACCGGCCGTAGCCCCAGGGGTCGTCCACGCCCACCGGCTCGCCGTACCTCGCGGTCTTCCAGACGTTGTAGAAGAACGGGAGCAGGGAGAGGCCGAGGAGGAACGAGCCGATCGTGGACACGGTGTTGAGGGCGGTGAAGCCGTCGGTGGCCAGGTAGTCGGCGTACCGGCGGGGCATGCCCTCGGCGCCCAGCCAGTGCTGCACGAGGAAGGTGAGGTGGAAGCCGACCGTCAGCGTCCAGAAGGTGATCTTGCCGAGGCGTTCGTCCAGCATCTTGCCGGTGAACTTGGGCCACCAGAAGTGGAATCCGGCGAACATCGCGTACACGACCGTACCGAAGATCGTGTAGTGGAAGTGGGCGACCACGAAGTACGAGTCGGACACGTGGAAGTCCATCGGCGGGGAGGCGAGGATCACTCCGGTCAGGCCGCCGAAGACGAAGGTGATGAGGAAGCCGGTGGTCCAGAGCATCGGGGTCTCGAAGCTCAGGGAGCCCTTCCACATGGTGCCGATCCAGTTGAAGAACTTCACCCCGGTCGGTACCGCGATCAGGAAGGTCATGAAGGAGAAGAAGGGGAGCAGCACGCCGCCGGTGACGTACATGTGGTGCGCCCAGACGGTGACCGACAGGCCGGCGATGGCGATGGTCGCGCCGATCAGGCCCATGTAGCCGAACATCGGCTTGCGGGAGAAGACCGGGACGACCTCGGAGACGATGCCGAAGAACGGCAACGCCAGGATGTAGACCTCCGGGTGGCCGAAGAACCAGAAGAGGTGCTGCCACAGCAGCGCGCCGCCGTTGGCCGCGTCGAAGATGTGGCTGCCGAACTTGCGGTCGCACTCCAGGGCGAACAGGGCCGCGGCCAGCACCGGGAAGACGATCAGGACCAGGACGGCGGTCAGCAGCACGTTCCAGGTGAAGATCGGCATGCGGAACATGGTCATGCCGGGGGCGCGCATGCAGATGATCGTGGTGATGAAGTTGACCGCGCCGGCGATCGAGCCGAAGCCGGACAGGGCCACGCCCATGATCCACAGGTCGGAGCCGAGGCCCGGCGAGTGCACGGCGTCGGACAGCGGGGCGTACAGGAACCATCCGAAGTCGGCGGCGCCGTCGGGCGTCAGGAAGCCGCCCGCCGCGATCAGCGAGCCGAACAGGAACAGCCAGAAGGCGAGCATGTTCAGCCGTGGGAACGCGACGTCCGGCGCGCCTATCTGAAGCGGCATGATCCAGTTCGCGAAGCCGGTGAACAGCGGCATCGCGAACAGCAGCAGCATGATGGAGCCGTGCATGGTGAAGGCCTGGTTGAACTGCTCGTTCGACATGATCTGCAGTCCGGGCCGGGCCAGCTCGGCGCGCATCAGCAGCGCCAGCACGCCTCCGATCAGGAAGAACGCGAACGACGAGACCAGGTACAGCGTCCCGATCTGCTTGTGGTCCGTGGTCGTCAGCCACTGCGTCCACGCGGGCCGCGCGCGTCGTACGGCCGGCTGCTGCCCGGCCGTGACGACCCCGGCGCTCGGCCGTGCGGTCATCACCTTGTGTGTCTGTACCTCGTCCACCGGATGGCGTCCCTCCAGCTGTTCATGTCGTGACGGAGCCGGGAAGCGCCACGCGTGCGGGTCGTGGACCCGGCGCTTCCCGGCCCGCCACATGATCGGCCGGGAGACACCCCTCGCCGATAGGGCCCAACAGGCCCGCCTCCGGCCGCCGGTGGGGCCGGGCGGCCCTTCTTGCCGCGTTCCCCGGTCAGTGGCGCCGGTAGAGGGGCGGCCCGGGGACCGCCCGGGCCTCGGGTACGACCGCGAGGTCCAGGCCGCGGTCCAGGCGGACGCGCAGCAGCGGGTCCGCGGCCAGGTCGGCGGCCAAGTCGCGCACGGCCCCGACCAACTGGTGGGCGATCGACGGGAGTTGGTCGTCCGTGCCGGACGAGGCCGGTACGACGACGAGCCGGGCGTCCGTGTCGTCGCCCGGGGCGGGCAGCAGATGGGCGCGGCGCACGGCCGGGTGGCGGGCCAGGACCGTCCGCAGGGCGCCGGCGATCTCGGGGTCGCGCGACGGGGGCAGATGGGGCCGGCGCTCGGCGACCGCGCGCAGGGCGGCGCCCGACAGCTCGTAGCAGACCGGTCCGCCGACGTCGATCAGCAGGGTATACGCCCCGGAGTGCCACGCCGCCTCGACCGCCTTGCAGGCCGGGACCGGGGCGGGCCGCGCGTCGGGGCGCCAACGGCCCAGCGCCGCGAGGCTGGTGAAGGCGGGCAGGCCCCGGCGGCCGTCGGGCAGGCGCAGGGTGGCGACGGCCATGTCGCTCGTCTTCTCGCCCTCGCGGCCGTCCGGGCCGGTCTCCGTCTCGCCCAGCACGGCGACGACCGGCACCAGCGGGCGGGCGTCGGCCAGCAGCGCGAGCAGTTCGGTCTCCGTCGCCTCGCGGGGGTCCTCGGACCACGCGGCGAGCGCGGCGGCCAGCCGTGGCTCGGGCGAGCCGTCGTCGCCCGCGAAGCCCGGGTCGGGGATGTTCTTGAGCTCCATTGCGCGACGCTAACCGGGCGAACAAGGGGGCGGGCAGGGCCGGTCGGCGGGGCCGTTCGGCCCCGCCGCGCCCGGCGGCGGGACGGCCGGCGGCCGAGCAGCCAGTGACGGGGCGACCGACGGCCGAGCAGCCGACGACAGGACTACCGGCAGCGCGAGCAACCGACGGCAGGACAACTGGCAGCGCGAGCAACCGGCGGCGGGACGGCCGGCGGCCGAGCAGCCAGTGACGGGGCGACCGACGGCCGAGCAGCCGAGCAGCCGAGCAGCCGACGACAGGACGGCCGGCGGCGAACTGGCCGGCAGCGGAGCTGGGATCAGAGCAGCGACCGCCAGTAGTCCCACCAGCGGGTGGCGATCAGCATCGCGATGGCCAGGTACCAGGTGAGCGGCACCGCCCAGGGGAACTCCAGGACGCCCGCCACCACGGCGCGCGGGGCGCGGACGACGCCGTGCGTCAGGTTGTGCGCGGTGGTGTACCAGAACATGGCGATGGTGGCGGCCCAGGCCAGGCAGCACCACAGGCACAGGGCGCCGATCTCGTAGAGCGCCTGGCTCATCAGCCACATGCAGAAGCCCGCGCCGAACAACGTGCCGGCGTTCAGGCCGAGCCAGAACCAGCGCCGGAAGCGGGCGCCGGCCAGCAGCGCGCAGCCGACGGCGACCACGACGGGGTAGGCGGCGAGGCCGAGGAGGGGGTTGGGGAAGCCGAACACGGACGCCTGGTCGCTGCGCATCACGTCGGCGCACGACAGCACGGGGCTGATGTTGCAGGAGGGGCTGAAGTCCGGGTCCTGGACCAGCTGGATCTTGTCGACCGTGATCACGTAGGAGGCGAGGATGCCCAGCGCTCCCGTGATGATCAGCAGCCAGGCGAAGGCGCGGGAGCCGGTGGCCGTGGGTGCCGGGGCGTCCGGCGGGCTGCTCCGGCGGTCCCGCTGCCGGGGAGTGGCGCCGGTGGTCGTGTCACTGGTCATCGGGCTGTTCCGCCTTGCCGGTGGAGGTCAGGGGGCCGCCGGACCAGTGAAGGCGGGGCGTGCGGCGGCGGGCTAGGGCCGAACGGCCCGCGCGCGGGCGGGCGAAAGGCCCCCGTGCCGGTGACCGGGCACGCCCCCGGACGGGGTCCGCGACGGGGACAGCGCCGACGACCGGACGGCGCCCGGCCGAGCGCACGAGGTGACCGGCCGCGGCCGATGCCCAGGCCGCCGGGGGAGCCGGCCCGGTGAGGCGGTCACGCCAGCGACAGGAACAGCCGCTCCATCCGCGCCCGCATCGCCTCCGCGTCCTCGCCGTTCTTGCGGCCCGACTCGATGTCGGCCACGCACTGCTGGAGCCCGGTGGCGATGATCGCGAACCCGGCGCGGTCCAGCGCCCGCGAGGCGGCGGCGAGCTGGGTGACCACGTCCTCGCAGTCCCGCCCCTCCTCGATCATCCGGATCACGCCGGAGATCTGCCCCTGCGCCCGCCGCAGCCGGTTCAGCACGGCCTTCAGGGACGCGCCCTCGAGATCCAGTTCCACACTCACTCCTCAAGCAATACCCCTAGGGGTAACTGTACGTCCCGGTTCGGGGCGAAGGCGAGCGCCGGTGACCGCCATGAAGGAGAAGTTCTAGGCTTCCCTGTGTGAACTTCTGGTCGATCTATCAGCATGGCTTCGCGCGCGTCGCCGCGTGCACGGGCCACACCGTCATCGCCGACCCCGGCGCCAACGCCGAAGCGGTCCTGCGCCAGGCGCGCCGGTGCGCCGAGGAGGGCGTCGCCGTCGCCGTCTTCCCCGAGATGGTGCTGTGCGGCTACTCGATCGAGGACCTGCTGCTCCAGGACCCGCTCCTGGACGCGGTCGAGGCGGCCCTGCGGGAGGTGGTCGCCGGTTCCGCGGACCTGCTGCCGGTGCTGGTCGTCGGCGCCCCGCTGCGCCACCGCAACCGGGTCTACAACTGCGCGGTCGTGGTGCACCGCGGCCGGATCCTCGGCGTGGCCCCCAAGTCGTACCCGCCGAACTACCGGGAGTTCTACGAGCGCCGCCAGATCGCCGCGGGCGACGACGAGCGCGGCGGCACCATCCGGATCGACGGCGCGGACGTGCCGTTCGGCGTGGATCTGCTGTTCACCGCGGAGGACGTGCCCGGCCTGGTGCTGCACGCGGAGATCTGCGAGGACATGTGGGTGCCGGTGCCGCCGAGCGCGGAGGCGGCCCTGGCCGGGGCGACGGTGCTCGCCAACCTGTCCGGCAGCCCGATCACCGTCGGCCGCGCCGAGGACCGCAAGCTGCTGTGCCGCTCCGCGTCCTCCCGCTGCCTCGCCGCCTACGTCTACGCGGCGGCCGGTCTGGGCGAGTCGACCACGGACCTGTCCTGGGACGGGCAGACCATGATCTACGAGAACGGGGTGCTGCTGGCCGAGTCCGACCGCTTCCCGCTCGGCGACCAGTTCGCTGCGGCCGACGTCGATCTGGACCTGTTGCAGCAGGAGCGCCGGCGGATGGGCAGCTTCGACGACAACCGCCGTACCCACGCGGCCCGCACCGCCGACTTCCGCACGGTCTCCTTCCGGCTGGACCCGCCGGTCGGCGCCGACCTGGGGCTGCGCCGCCGCGTCGAGCGGTTCCCGTTCGTGCCCGCCGACCCCGACCGGCTCGCCCTGGACTGCTACGAGGCCTACAACATCCAGGTCGAGGGCCTCCAGCAGCGGCTCGCGGCGATCGGCGGCCCCAAGGTGGTCATCGGCGTCTCGGGCGGCCTGGACTCCACGCACGCGCTGATCGTCGCCGCCCGCGCGATGGACCGGGCGGGCCGGCCGCGCAGCGACATCCTCGCCTTCACCCTGCCCGGCTTCGCCACCAGCGACCACACCAAGGACAACGCGCACCGGCTGATGCGGGCGCTCGGGGTGACCGCGGCGGAGCTGGACATCACGCCGACCGCGCGGCTGATGCTGGAGGAGATGGGCCACCCGTTCGCCGCCGGGGAGCCGGTGTACGACGTCACGTTCGAGAACGTCCAGGCGGGTCTGCGCACCGACTACCTGTTCCGGCTGGCCAACCAGCGCGGCGGCATCGTGCTGGGCACCGGCGACCTCTCCGAGCTGGCGCTCGGCTGGTCGACGTACGGCGTCGGCGACCAGATGAGCCACTACAACGTGAACTCCGGCGTGCCCAAGACGCTGATCCAGCACCTGATCCGCTGGGTGATCGGCAGCGGCCAGTTCGACGAGGAGACCGGCTCGATCCTGGCCGCGATCCTGGACACCGAGATCAGCCCGGAGCTGGTGCCGGGCGAGGAGATGCAGTCCACCGAGTCGAAGATCGGCCCGTACGCGCTGCACGACTTCACCCTCTTCCACGTGCTGCGCTACGGCTTCCGCCCCTCGAAGATCGCCTTCCTGGCCTGGCACGCCTGGCACGACACCGCGTCCGGCGCCTTCCCGCCCGGCTTCCCCGAGGCCAAGCGGGTGGCGTACGACCTCACGGAGATCGTGCGCTGGCTGGAGGTCTTCTGCCGCCGCTTCTTCGCGTTCGCCCAGTTCAAGCGCTCGGCCATGCCGAACGGGCCCAAGGTCTCGGCCGGCGGCTCGCTCTCCCCGCGCGGCGACTGGCGGGCCCCGTCGGACGGCAACGCGCGGGTGTGGCTCGCGGATCTGGCGCGGTTCGACTTCGAGAAGGCGGCCGCGGAAGGACACTGACCGTCGACCGGCGGCCGGGGCGGCGGTGGAACCAGGCTTCCCGCTGAGGCAGTCTTTCCCTTCGTGGCGAGTGTTCCGTTTCAAGGGGGACCCGGCGCACCCCACATGGTGGTGTGCGGGGACGACGGGCTGGCGCACCGGCTGGCCGCCGAGTTGCGCGGGGTGTACGGCGAGCAGGTCACCCTCGTGGTGCCGCCGAGCGAGCGCACGGCGGGACCGCCGGTGGTCGGCCGGGCCCGGGCGGCGTCGGCGGCGCTGCTGGACCGGGTGGTCAGCGCGGCCGTCGGCGCGCGGGGCGGGGCACCCACCGCACCCGCCCCGTCGGCCGCGGCCGGTGCGCCGGTCGGCGAACCGGTGCTGGAGGCCGGTGAGTTGACCGAGGCGGTGCTCGCGGAGGCCGGGGTGGAACGGGCCGCCGCGCTCGCCCTCGTGCACGACGACGACGAGACCAACATCCGCGCCGCGCTGACCGCCCGCCGGCTCAATCCGAGGCTGCGGCTCGTACTGCGGCTGTACAACTGGCGGTTGGGCCAGCACATCGAGGAACTCCTCGACCAGGCGGCCGCGTTGGCGAGCGGTGGTGGCGGCGACGCGCGCCGGGAGGCGTCGACGACGGTGCTGTCCGACGCGGACACCGCCGCGCCGGCCCTGGCCGCGACCGCGCTCGCCGGCACCAGCAAGGTCGTCCAGACCGAGGGGCTGCTGCTGCGCGCGGTGGAACGGCCGCTGCCCGCCGACTCCGGGCTGCACACCCTGGCCCTGCTGTCGGTCAGCGATCCCGCGGGCGTGGCCGGCGGGGACCAGGAGCCGCGGCTGCTGCCGGACGACGAGGAGGTGCGGGGGGCCGCCGGGCGGACCGCGATCGTGCTGGAGCAGGTGTCGTCGGCGGGCGGTCCCGAGTCGGCGGCGCCGGGCCGGGGAGCGGGGGTCGTGCCCTCGCTCGCTTTCCTGTTCTCGCGGCGGCTGCGGTGGTCGCTGGCCGGGCTGGTGGGCTGTGTGCTCGCGCTGGCGATCGCCCTGTGGGCGGTGACCCGGATCCATCCGCTGCGGGCCTTCTACCTCACCCTGCTCGACATGTTCGCCATCGACGACCCGGCGCTCGGCGCCCCGCTCGGCCGGCAGCTGCTCCAACTGCTGTCCGCGCTGGTGGGGTTGCTGCTGCTGCCGGTGCTGCTGGCCGCGGTGCTGGAGGCGCTGGGCACGTTCCGCACGGCCACCTCGCTGCGCAAGCCGCCGCGCGGGCTCGGCGGGCACGTGGTGCTGCTGGGACTCGGCAAGATCGGGACACGGGTGCTGACGCGGCTGCGGGAGCTGAACGTGCCCGTGGTGTGCGTCGAGTCCGACCCCGAGGCGCGGGGGCTCGCGACGGCACGGCGGCTGCGGGTGCCGGTGGTGCTCGGGGACGTCACGCAGGAAGGGGTGCTGGAGTCCGCGAAGATCCACCGGGCGCAGGCGCTGCTCGCGGTGACCAGCGCGGACACCACGAACCTGGAGGCGGCGCTGTACGCGCGCACGGTACGGCCGGATCTGCGGGTGGTGCTGCGGCTGTACGACGACGACTTCGCGACGGCGGTGTACCGGACCCTGCGGGCCGCGTATCCGCACGCGCTGACCCGGAGCCGGAGCGTCACGCACCTGGCGGCGCCGGCGTTCGCGGGGGCGATGCTCGGGCGGCAGGTGCTCGGCGCGGTCTCGGTGGAGCGGCAGGTGCTGCTGTTCGCCGCGGTCGACGTGGACGGGCATCCGATGCTGGAGGGGCGGACGGTGCGCGAGGCGTTCCGCGCGGGTTCCTGGCGGGTGCTGGCGCTGGCGGGCCGCACGGACACGCCCGACGACCATGTGCTGGCGAAGGGCGACCGGGTGGTTCTGGCCACCACCCGGACCGGTCTGGCCGCGCTGCGCTGACCCCGCGGGGCCCGGGCGGGCGGGGCGGCTCCCCGTGTGATCCGGGTCGCGTGAGCCGCGCCATATGTACGCGTTCGTCCCGGTGTGAGCGGGGCTCCGCGCCGCGCCGTGCGGTCCATGTGACCCACTCCACCGCCAACCCCCGTGCAAACCGGGGCAGGACGTGAGCTTCGTCATCCCGCCGGGCCCCGACGGCTGTCCAACTGCGGTAGAGATTGCGGCATATGACAGCGGCCGGAACCGGAGCGACGCGGCTCACACCATTCCATCGGGGTGGCCCCACCCGCTATGGTCACCCGTCGGTGGGTCGAGACCCCTCGACACCGCCGTGCCCTCGGGGGGAGGGAAGGAACCCAGGACGATGCCCGTACCCGTACCGCGGCAGAGAGCGATCCCGGCCGTGGAGAGTGGTCAGGCGCAGGCCGCCGGCGCCGTCGGCGCCCCCCTCAAGGAAGAGGCCCACCGCGACGCCGCGCCCGCCGGCGGCACCACTCTCACCCTGCTGCTGATCGAGGACGACCCGGTCGGCTCGCCGATCGTGCCCGAACTGCTGGACTCCTCCGGCAAGCCGATCCGCGTGCGCACCGCCCGCAACCTCACCGAGGCCGAGCGGCTGCTCACCGACGACGTCCACTGCATCCTGCTGGACCTGGCGCTGCCCGCGCCGGGCGGCAAGGAGACCGACGACGAGCTGGCCGTGCTCCGGCACGTCCTCCGGCTCGCGCCCCGGCACGCCGTGCTCGCCCTGACCGGCTCCGGCGACGCCGAGCGCGGCGCCGAGGCGGTGCGCGTCGGCGCGCAGGACTACCTCTTCCGGGACGAGCTGGACGGCCGGCTGCTCAGCCGCGCCATCCGGTACGCGGTGGAACGCAAGCGGTCCGACACCGCCGAGCGGCGGCTCACCGAGAGCAGGCTGCGGGCGCAGGAGAACCGGCGCCTGGAGCGCGGGCTGCTGCCCACGCCGCTCCTCGACGGCTCCGCGCTGCGGTTCGCGGCCCGCTACCGCCCGGGCCGCTCCCGGGCGCTGCTCGGCGGCGACTTCTACGACGCCGTCCGCACCCCCGACGGCACGGTGCACGCCATGATCGGCGACGTCTGCGGGCACGGCCCGGACGAGGCCGCGCTCGGTGTGGAGCTGCGCATCGCCTGGCGGGCGCTGACCCTGGCCGGGCTGTGCGGGGACGAGCTGCTGGGCACGCTGCAGGAGGTGCTGGAGCACGAGCGCGCGGACGAGGAGATCTTCGCGACGCTGTGCACGGTGGACATCGCGCCCGACGGCCGGCACGCGGGCCTGTGCCTGGCGGGCCACCCGGCGCCCCTGCTGGCCCGCCCCGGCCGCCCCGCGGAGCTGCTGCCCTACGACGACAACGGCCCGGCCCTCGGCCTGCTGCCCGGCGTCCACTGGTCGCGCACGCAGGTGGAGCTGGGCACGCGGTGGAGCCTGATGCTGTACACCGACGGCCTGATCGAGGGCCGGATCGGGACCGGCGGGGAACGGCTCGGCCAGGACGGGATGGTGGAGATGATCCGCCGCCAGCTCTCCGAGGGGCTGCGCGGGGAGGAACTGCTGCGGGCCGCCGTGCAGGAGGTGCGCCACCTCAACGGCGGTGAGCTGACGGACGACGTGGCCGTGGTGTTGCTGGACCGGACGGAGTAGACCGGCCGGGAGGGGTCAGCGGCCGCCGTTGTAGGGGCCGTACGGGCCGTCGCTGCTGCTGCCGCGGCGGCGGCCGAAGCCGTTGCCGCCGGTGACGTGCCGCAGGGCGGGGCGGACGTCCACGATGTACACGATGCTCGCCACCGCGCCGGCGATCGGCAGGATGGACAGGATCGAGAACAGGATGCTGACGACCAGGGCGATGCCCAGGATGATCAGCCAGAAGACCTTGTTCTGCTTGTCGGCCGCGCGGAAGGCGTCCTCGCGGCGCACGGCGGCGTCGACGAGCGCGAACGCGGCCAGGGCCATGAGGACGATCTTCAGGATTCCCATGAATCCGCTGAAGCCCAACATCAGCATGCTTCCCACCGCCCGTGATCTCCCTCTCGGTCCCTACGCCGCCACCGTACCCATAGAACGGGCCGGACACCCCAAAGGTGCCCGGCCCGTGTGCCTCCGACGCCCCGCGGTCACTTGGCCGGCGGGGTGGTCTTCTTCGCGGGGGCGGTCTTGCGGGCGGCCGGGGCCTTCTTGGCGGCGGACTTCTTCTCCGCGGCGGACTCCGGCGTGACGATCCTGGTCGGGGCGGGCTTGGCGGGCTCGTCGCCGGCCTCGGCCGGCTCGGGCTTGCCCTCGACCGCGATGGCCAGCTCCTCGATCTCCTCGGCGGCCTCGCCGCGCCAGCCCTTCACGGCCTGCTCGCCGTGCTCGGCGACCTTCTCGTAGGTCTCCCGGGCCTTGACGGCGTACTCGGCGGCGACGCCCACACCGCGCAGGGCGAGGTCCTGGGCCTGCTCGCCGAGCTTCTTCAGGTCGACGTCGAGGCCGCCGAACAGCTCGGTGACCTTGGTCTGGAGGGTCTCCTGCGCCTCCTTGGCCCGGGCGGCGGCCTTCTCCTGCACGGACTTGGGGTCGGTGTTGCGCACCTTGTCGATCCGGGCGGGGGCCTCGGCGCGCAGCTGCTCGACCAGGGCGGGCACCTTCTTGGCCTGCTGGAGGGCGAGGTCGGCGGTGCCGGCGGCGAAGTAGAGCGGGGTCGGGTCGCTGAGGGTCTTGCGCAGGTCGTCGGTGATGGCCATGGTGATGGTCCTCCCGGATTCGCGTTCGGCTGAGGTTGTCTGGTTCGTGGTGGACGCCCGGTGCCCTGGTCCGGCGTCAGCCGGCCGTCCGCCGCGAACCGGCATCGTCGTCGCCGGTTCCTTCCTCCGTACCGTCCGGCGCCCGCGCGGGTTCGCCGATCCCGAATCCGTTCTCTTTCCGGAAGGACTCGTAGATCTGGAGCAGCACCTGCTTCTGCCGCTCGTTGAGCGAGGGATCGGCGAGGATGACGGCACGCGTCTCCACTTCATCCCGGTCCCGCTCGGCGTCGAGGATGCCGGCGCGCACGTACAGCGTCTCGGCGGAGATCCGCAGCGCCTTGGCGACCTGCTGCAACACCTCCGCGCTCGGCTTGCGCAGCCCGCGCTCGATCTGGCTCAGGTACGGATTGGACACCCCGGCGGCATCGGCGAGCTGCCGCAACGACAGCTGCGCGTTTCGCCGCTGCTCGCGCAGGTACTCACCGAGATTGCCGACGTTCAGCGATGCCATGCCTCCACCATGCCCCGCCCCGCTAACAATTGCAAGCACCCGCTTGCAAAAGTGTGCCGGGGGCGGAGGGGGGCGGGGAAGCAGGGACGGAACCCCGCCGTCAGCCTCGGCAGATGCAGAAGGGGTGACCGGCCGGGTCCGTGAGGACCCGCGCCTTCCCGGCGTCGTGGGGCTGGTGACCGGGCTTGCCCGCGCCCAGTTCCAGCAGCCGCGCCTCGGCCTCGTCCAGGTCCGGGACCTCGAAGCAGAGGTGCAGCTGCTGCGGAACCGTCTGCCCGGGCCAGCGCGGGGGGCGGTAGTCGTCGACCCGCTGGAATCCGATGAAGAGTTCGTCCTCGCGGACCAGACCCGCGAAGTCCGCGTCCGACTTCGGATGCGGTGCGAAGCCGGTGGCCTGCCGGTAGAAGTCGGCCAAGGCGAGCGGATCGGGGCAGTCGAGCGTGATCGCGACCAGTTTCATCCGCAGGGACACGGCTCAGTCACCCCGACCCTGGCCCCGCGGAGCGAGGACCTCCTGGCAGGTCGACCAGGCGCGGTCGGTCAGCAGGGGGCGCAGCCGGGTGAAGAGCGGGAGGAGTTCGGGGGCCCAGGCGTCGCGGAAGGCCGGGTCGACGCGGGCGATGTCGAGTTCGTTGGCGGCCGTCAACTCGGCGAAGTCACGGACCAGTTGCGGGTCGGGGACATGGGTGCGGCCGGTGAAGCGGTCGTGGAAGGGGGCATCGGGGGCGGGGAGGGCCGGGTAGGTGGCCGCGCGGTCGCAGGAGGCGTAGAGGTGGACGATCGCCTCGGCCTCCGCGCCGATCACCTCGGCGAGTTCGCCACGGCGGTCCGGGGACAGCAGCGCGGCCGGGAAGCCGTCCGTGCCGTAGCAGGCGTGGCACAGGCCCGCGAGCTGGAGGGCCGGGCGGGCGCCCCAGGTGGCGAGCAGGTCGCGGACGCGCTGGAGGTGCACGAGGAGGGTGCCGCCCGGGTGGGCGACGCGGGTGGCGCCGAGCCGCCGCAGCAGCGCGGTGGCCTGCGCGGACTCGGCAAGGGAAGCGGACACGAGGCGGGTTCCTTCCGTCACTCGGGTCGGCACCCGTCCGTGCCCCCGCCCGGGGTCCGGACCCCCGCGAAGGCGCCGGACGGGTTGCCGCCCTGGGCCCTGCACTGATCATCCCGAGGCCGCCAACCCCAGTCAATCCTATGGATTTCTCCCTCCATCCAAGCTAAAGCTTGGGTATGACCTTGGACGATCTCCGTGTCTTCGTGGCCGTGTGCCGGGCAGGCAGCCTCAGTGCCGTCGCCCGGGAGCTGGACCGCACGCAGTCGGCCGTGAGCCAGCACGTGAAGCGGCTGGAACGGGAGACCGGGGTGAGCCTGCTGGAGCGCCAGCCGCGCGGCGTCGTGCCGACCGAGGCGGGGCGCGTGCTGCGGGACGCCGCGGCCGACGGCATCGCGGGGCTTGACCTGGCGCTGCGGCGCCTCGGGGACCTGGTCAACGGCGACAGCGGCGCGGTGCGCGTCACCACGGGCGGGACGACGGTACGGCACTTCATGGCCGAGGCGATCGTCGCCTTCCGGCAGCGCCACCCGAGGGTGAGCCTGGAGTTCCAGACGGAGACCTCCAGCCGGAGCTGCTTCGACGCGCTCGTCGCCGACAAGCTGGACCTCGCGTGGGTCACCATCGGCGGGCCGGTGCGCGGCGTCGAGCAGCGCACCGTCGTGGAACTCCCGTGGGTGCTCGCCGTCCGCGCGGACGACCCGCTGGCGGCCCGGTCCCGGATCGACGCCGCCGACCTCGCGGGGGTCAGCCTCATCCGGCTGCCGCAGAACTCCACCTCGGGCATCCGCCTCGACGCCGCCTTCGCCGAACTGGGCATCCGCGGCAGCTCCGACACCAGCGTCGCCGACTGGGACACCGCCCTGCTGCTGGCCGAACTCGGCCTCGGCCACGCCGTGGTCCCGGCCCTGCCCGGCCGGCCCTCCGCCGGTGACGGCGACCGCCTGCGCCTCGTCCCCATCCCCGGTCTGCCCCCGCTCCCCGTCGGCTGGGCCGTCCGCCGCTGGGACGCCCTGACCCCGCTCGCCCGCGCCTTCGCCGACACCGTCGCCGCGTGCTGCACGGAGAGGGGCGCGAACGCGCGGGGCGCCGGGGCGCGGTGAGGATCGCCCCGCCGGCCGGCGGGGCGGTCGCAGGCTACGGGGTCGGCGCGCGCAGCCCTCTGACCCCGGGCGCGAGGAGTGCCGCCGCCGTGGCCGCCGTGATCAGCGCCGCGCAGGCCGCCAGCGCGTGGGCCGGGCCCACCGCCGTCGCCGCCGGGCCGGCCAGCAGGAGGCCGAGGGGGGCGAAGGAGAGGGAGCCGAACCAGTCGTAGGAGCTGACGCGGGAGAGGGCGTGCTCGGGGACCTCGCGGTGGATGGTCGTGGTCCACAGCACGCCGAAGACGTCGCTCGCGACGCCCGCGCCGAACATCGCGACGGCGATCAGCCAGACCGGGGCCGCGGCCGCGAGCAGGGCGATCGGGACGGCGGAGGGGAAGGTGCACAGGACCGCCACGAGGAGAGGGCGGGAGACCCGCACCCGGGCGGCCAGTCCGGCGCCCGCGATGGTGCCGACCGCCTGCGCCGCCACGACGACCGACCAGGCGCGCGCGCCGCCCAGCCGGCTTTCGGCCATCAGGGGGCCGAGGACGCCCGCGTTGGCGTTCAGCGCGGCGACCACGACGGCGTACTGGGCGACCACCACCCACAGCCACTGCCGGGACGAGAACTCCCGCCAGCCCTCCCGCAGTTCGGTCCAGCCGGAGGTGCCGCCCCGGGGCCGCGCCGGCACCCGCAGCCGTGCCGTCAGCGCCGCGCTGAGCCCGAAGGACGCGGCGTTCAGCGCCAGCGCCCAGCCCGCGCCCACCGCCGCCACGGTCACCCCGGACAGCGCGAGGCCCAGCAGCATGGAGCTGTTGGTGCCCACGCGGAGCAGGCCGTTGGCGCGTTGCAGACGGTCCGCGGGGACCAGCAGCGGGACCAGGCCCTCGGAGGCGGGGGCGAACAGGGCCGTCGCCGTGCCGGCCAGGACGGCGAGGACGCACAGCCCGGGCAGCGGCGCCACCTTGGTCAGCACCATGGCGGCCAGCGCGCCGTACGCCCCGGCGCCGAGCACATCCGCCGCGGCCATCAGCGCCGAACGCGACATCCGGTCCGCGATCACCCCGCCCACCAGCACGAACAGCAGCTGCGGCAGCGCCTGGCAGGCCAGCACCAGGGACAGCCGGGCCGGGCCCGCGCCCGGCAGCGACAGCACCGCGAAGGCGAGGGCCACCCGCGCGAAGCCGTTGCCCAGCACGGAGACGACCCGCGCGGACAGCAGGAGGGTGAAGCGGGGGTCGCGCCACAGGGGCGGGACGGCCGCGGGGCCGCCCGGGAGGGTCTCGTCCTGGGGGGTCTCGCGCGAAGGCACCGTCACGGCCGGGCAGCCTAGAGGATCGGTCAGGAATGGAGAAGCACGCCCGCGCCGCCCCCGGTTACCGTGGCCCGCATGGACGAGGTCACCGCACAGCCCGCCGCCGACCGCCACGATCTGATCCGGGTGCACGGGGCACGCGAGAACAATCTGAAGGACGTCACCGTCGAGCTTCCCAAGCGCCGGCTGACGGTGTTCACGGGCGTGTCCGGCTCGGGCAAGAGCTCGCTGGTGTTCGACACGATCGCCGCCGAGTCGCAGCGGCTGATCAACGAGACGTACAGCGCGTTCGTGCAGGGCTTCATGCCGTCTCTCGCCCGCCCCGACGTCGACGTGCTGGACGGGCTGACCACCGCCATCATCGTGGACCAGCAGCGGATGGGCGCCGACCCGCGCTCCACCGTCGGCACCGTCACCGACGCGGGCGCCATGCTGCGCATCCTCTACAGCCGGCTCGGCACACCGCACATCGGCTCGCCCAAGGCGTTCTCCTTCAACGTGGCCTCGATCAGCGGGGCCGGCGCGGTCACCGTGGAGCGCGGCGGCAAGCAGGTCAAGGAGCGGCGCAGCTTCAGCATCACCGGCGGCATGTGCCCGCGCTGCGAGGGCCGGGGCACCGTCACCGACCTCGACCTCACCCAGCTCTACGACGACTCGAAGTCGCTGCACGAGGGCGCGCTGATGGTGCCCGGCTACAAGGCGGGCGGCTGGAACCACCGTCTGTACGCCGAGTCCGGCCTGGTCGACCCGGACAAGCCGATCCGCTCGTACACCAAGCGGGAACTGGCCGACTTCCTGCACCGCGAGCCGACCCGGATGAAGATCGCGGGCATCAACATGACGTACGAGGGGCTGATCCCGCGCATCCAGCGGTCGATGCTCGCCAAGGACCGGGAGGGGATGCAGCCGCACATCCGGGAGTTCGTGGACCGCGCGGTCACCTTCACCACCTGCCCCGACTGCGAGGGCACCCGGCTGACCGAGGCGGCCCGCTCCTCGAAGATCGACGGGCTCGGGATCGCCGACGCGTGCTCGATGCAGATCAGCGATCTGGCGGACTGGGTGCGCAAGCTGACCGAGCCGTCGGTCGCGCCGCTGCTGGAGTCGCTGCGGCAGACCCTCGACTCGTTCACGGAGATCGGCCTCGGCTACCTGTCGCTGGACCGGCCCGCGGGCACCCTGTCGGGCGGCGAGGCGCAGCGCGTGAAGATGATCCGGCACCTCGGGTCCTCGCTCACCGATGTGACGTACGTCTTCGACGAGCCCTCCATCGGCCTGCACCCGCACGATGTCCAGCGGATGAACGCGCTGCTGCTGCGACTGCGCGACAAGGGCAACACGGTGCTCGTCGTGGAGCACAAGCCCGAGGTGATCGCGATCGCCGACCATGTGGTGGACCTCGGGCCGGGCGCGGGCACGGCGGGCGGCACGGTCTGCTACGAGGGGAGCCTCGCGGGGCTGCGGGCCGCGGGCACCCTCACCGGACGTCATCTGGACGACCGGGCCAGGCTGAAGGAGACGGTGCGCAAGCCCACCGGCGCGCTGGAGATCCGGGGCGCCACCACGCACAACCTGCGCGGGGTCGACGTGGACATCCCGCTCGGCGTGCTCACCGTGATCACCGGGGTCGCCGGGTCCGGCAAGAGTTCGCTGGTGCACGGGTCGATCCCGGCGGGCGCGGGTGTCGTCTCGGTCGACCAGACGCCGATCCGGGGGTCCCGGCGCAGCAACCCGGCGACGTACACCGGGCTCCTCGACCCGGTCCGCAAGGCGTTCGCCAAGGCCAACGGGGTCAAGCCCGCGCTGTTCAGCGCCAATTCGGAGGGCGCCTGCCCCAACTGCAACGGTGCGGGGGTCGTGTACACCGATCTCGCGATGATGGCCGGGGTCTCCACGACGTGCGAGGAGTGCGAGGGCAGGCGGTTCGAGGCGTCCGTGCTCCGGTACCGGTTCGGCGGGCGGGACATCAGCGAGGTGCTGGCGATGCCGGTGACCGAGGCCGCGGAGTTCTTCGGCGCGGGCGAGGCGCACACGCCGGCGGCGCACCGGATCCTCGGCCGGATGGCCGACGTGGGTCTCGGCTACCTCACCCTCGGCCAGCCGCTCACCACCCTGTCCGGCGGCGAGCGGCAGCGGCTGAAGCTGGCCACGCACATGGCCGACAAGGGCGGTGTCTACGTCCTGGACGAGCCGACCACCGGGCTCCACCTCGCCGATGTCGACCAACTCCTCGGTCTGCTCGACCGGTTGGTGGACTCCGGCAAGTCCGTGATCGTCGTGGAGCACCACCAGGCGGTCATGGCCCACGCGGACTGGATCATCGACCTCGGCCCGGGGGCGGGACACGACGGCGGCCGGATCGTCTTCGAGGGCACCCCGGCCGACCTGGTCGCGGCCCGCTCGACGCTCACCGGGGAGCACCTGGCGGCGTACGTGGGGGCGTGATCTCGGCGGGGGTGGTGGTTCGGTACGTCCCGGAAGGCGGCGCAGTCGGCTGCTCCGTCGCCGAGTCGGGTCATGCCCGGCACGCCACCCGGCGCCCCTCAGAACGGCAGCGGGCGACCGTGGACCACGTCCAGGCGGGACACCGCCCGGGTCAGCAGCACGTACAGCCGGTGGGCGCCGCGTTCCTCGGCTTCCGTGACGGCGGCCGGTTCCACGGCGATGACATGGTCGTACTCCAGGCCCTTGGCGAGGCTCGCGGGGACGAGGGTCAGGCGGGCGCCGAGCGCGTCGGGGGCCGCCGGGGCGAGGCCCGCCTCGGTGAGGGCGCGGGACAGGGCGGGCACGTCCGCGTCGGCCGCGAGCACGCCGACCGAACCCTCGCGGGCGAGGGCGCGGCGGGCGGCGGCCACCGTGGTGGCGAGGACGTCGTCGGTCGGGTGGAGGGCCAGCTCGCCGTCGGTGCGCAGCGACCGGGCGGGCGGGACCGGGACCGCCAGGCGGGCCAGCAGCCGGTTGGCGAGGGCCACGACGGCCGCCGGCACCCGGAACCCGGTGGTCAGGGACACCACGGCCGCGTCCGGCCGGCCGAGGTGGCGCAGCTGCGCGGACCAGTCGCGGGCGGCCCAGGGCGCGGTGCCCTGGGCGAGGTCGCCGAGGACGGTCAGCGAGCCGAAGGCGGCGCGGCGGGCGATGGCCCGGCACTCCATCGGCGAGAGGTCCTGCGCCTCGTCCACGACGACATGGCCGTACGCCTCGGGGTGTTCGATCAGGCCGGACAGCTCGTCCAGCAGCACCAGGTCGGCGGCCGACCAGCGGGCGGACTTGTACGAGCGCGGCGCCCGCGCCCAGCGCAGCGCCTCCTGCTCGCCGGGCTCCAGCACGCCCTGCGCGGCACGGGCCAGCGTTCCCGCGTCGGTGAGGAGCCGGAACAGCACCTCCTCCGGGCGGACCTTCGGCCACACCAGGTCGAGATGCGCGGTGAGCGGCCGGGCGTGCTCCATGCGCCGCGTCCAGGCGGCGGGCAGCACCCCGGAGCGCCGCTCGGCGCGCTCGCGCAGCCGCCGTACCGCCCGGGTGCGCACCCGCTCGCGGCCCACGGCGTACGGCGGCTCCTCCGCCCGCACCTCCCGGACGATGGCGGCGAGTTCGGCGGCGGGCACCCGCCACCGGTAGGAGCCGTCCGGTACCGCGAGGTCGGTCACGCCGTCCGTGGTGACGTGCGCGTACAGCGCCCGGCGCAGCACCTCGGCCATGCGGGGGTCGTGCTTGAGGGCGGCGGTGGGGGCCGGGTCGGTGCCGGTGACCGGGTGGCGGGCGATCTCGTCGAGGAGGGTGGACTGGCGCACCCCGGTCTCGCCGAGGGCGGGCAGCACCTCGGAGATGTACGCGAGGAAGGTGCGGTTGGGGCCGAGGATCAGCAGTCCGGAGCGCTGGAGGCGCCTCGGGTGGGTGTAGAGCAGGTACGCGGCGCGGTGCAGGCCGACCGCCGTCTTGCCGGTGCCGGGGGCACCCTGCACGCACACCGAGTCGGCGAGGGCGGCGCGCACGAGGTCGTCCTGCTCGGGCTGGATGGTGGCGGCGATGTCCCGCATGGGGCCGACGCGGGGCCGTTCGATCTCGCGGGCGACGATCCCGCCGGGCCTGAGCCCGCCCCCGGGACCGCCCTCGCGCAGGTGTTCGTCCTCCAGCGCCGTGAGGTCGGCGCTCTCCCCGGTGCTGCCCGGCGCCCAGCCGAACCGCCGCCGCACCGCGACGCCCTGCGGGTCGCGGGCGCTCGCCTGGTAGAAGGCGCGGGAGACGGGGGCCCGCCAGTCGACCACGAGGGGCGGGGCGGCGGGGCTCTCGGTGATGCGCAGCCGGCCGAGGTGGAAGGAGTGCCCGCCGTGCTCGGGGTGGTCGGCGGCGAAGTCGAGGCGGCCGAAGAACAGGGGGCCGGGCGGGAGTTCGCGCAGTGCCTTGGCCTGGCTGCGCAGCCGGTAGCCGAGCACCTCGGCGTCGGCACCGGAGGCGGAGACGTCCTCGCCGATGACGACCTGTTCGTCGGCGCCCTCGACCATCGCGGCGAGGACGGCCCGGCAGTCGTCGTGGTGGGCGCGCTCGGCCCGCAGGGCGTCGGTGAGGGCGGGGTCTGGCGTCATGGCGTCACCCTAACCCCAAAGCGTTACCGAGTTAAATTTTTTACCGCATCTCAATCGGCCTCGCGTCCCGGCCGTGCCGGCACCGCCGCCGCCAGCCGCCCGAACGCCCGCTCCGCCGCCCGCACCGCGTCCGGCGCCACGTCCGCCACCCGCTCCCCCGCCGCGATCCGCCGCCAGTTGTCCAGGGCGAGGATCCGCTGGACGGCGATGATCTGTCCGGCCGCGAGCCGCGCGTCCAGGTCCCCGCCGAGCGCCTCGGCGAGCGCCGCCTCCGAGCGCTCCTGGTGCCGGTAGGCGCGCGCGACCAGGGCGGGGGTCCCGTAGAGCAGGGTGTGGAAGGCGAGCACCTGCGGGTGGTCGTTGAGCCCGGTGACCGGGTCGCGCCGCTCCAGACCGGCGAGGAAGTGCCGGCGCAGCGCGTCCACCGGGTCCGGTTCCCCGGCGACCACCCGCGCGGCCTCCGTCTCGTGGTCCGCGATCCGGTGCAGGACCAGGTCCTCCTTGGCCGGGAAGTACCGGAAGAGGGTCGGCTTGGAGATCCCGGCGGCCGCGGCCACCTCCGCCACGGACACCGCGTCGAAGCCCCGCTCCAGGAACAGCCGTACGGCGGTGTCGGACACCTCCTGGTACGTGCGCTGCTTCTTGCGTTCGCGCAGACCCGTCTCACGCGGTTCGGTCTCACCCATGGGGCGAGCCTACGCACGTCTCACGCGGGCCCCAGCCGGGGCAGCGCGCCCGGCCGCCCCGACAGCCCCAGCGAGGCCGTCGCCGCCGCCAGCGTCATGCCGTACGACGCCACCGCCCGCCGCACGTTCGGCGCGTCCAGGCTCGACCCGGTCACCAGCCGGTCGAGGTCGACGTAGGCCGAGCGGACCAGCTCGATCCAGCGGTAGACCCGCCAGTCCTCGCGCCAGTTGCGGGTGAACCGCTCCGGCAGCCGGGCCTCCCAGCGGCGGAACATCCGGTCCCGGATCTCCGGCCGGGTCGGGGTGAGGTGCATGTGCCGGACCAGCTCGTACAGCGGGTCCCCGACCAGGGCCATCTCCCAGTCGATGAGGGTCAGGGCGGGTCCGTCGTCGCGGCGCACCAGGTTCCACGGGTTCAGGTCGCCGTGCAGCAGGGCGGGGGCGCGGTCGGTGACGCGGTGGCGGGCGAGGATCTCCCGCAGCCGGGGGGCGTCGGGCAGGCCGAGGAAGCGGGCGGTCTGCCGGGACTCGCGGGGCAGGCCCTCGACCAGCGCGACCAGTTGCTCGTTCAGCCAGCCGTGGAAGCCGGGCCGGCCGCCGAGCGGGTCGAGTCCGGCGTGGTCGACCCCGGTCAGCGCGGCCAGCTGGTCGACCAGGCAGTCCGCCTCGTGCGGGCGCAGTCCGTGCACCGGGTGGTCGGGACGGCGGCCCAGGTCGCGGGCGCCCTCGTAGGTGTGGACGGCGAAGCGGTCGGCGTGGTGGCGGTGGGCCGGGTCGGTGGCGTGGCTGGTGCCCAGGGCGAGCACCCGGGGCGCGGCGACCGGCACCCCGGAGCGTTCGATGGCGGCGAGGACGGCGTGCTCGCTGAGGAAGCTGCGTTCGCGGCGCGGCACGACGGTGACCTCGCGGCGCACGACCACGGGGAAGCCGGCGCCCGGCACCCGCAGCACGGTGGTCAGGTGGGTGGCGCCCTTGAACACCCGCTCGGCCGGGGCGGCGCCCTCCAGGAACAGGGCGTCGGCGACCGCCCGGTGCGGGAAGTCGGGGTGCTCGGGGACCCGCCGGTCGGGCACCCAGCCGATGCCGCGGGGGCGCCGGCCCGGCCGGGAGGCGCCGCGCCGGAAGAGGACGCGCTCGATCTCGCGCTCGCCCGGCACCCGGCCGAGGCACAGCGGTTCGGTGGCCGCGCGCAGCGCGTCGCCCACGGCGGCGGTGGCCCGGGCCAGGGCGGCCGGGCCGAAGGAGCGCTCCAGGGCGCGGACGGCCCCGACGACATCGGCGTAGAGGGCCTGGGCGCGCACGAGCGCGAGGTGGTGGGGCAGGTCCTTGCCGAGTCCGGCGACGGCGGCGGGCCGCACCCGGTGCACCGCCTCGGCCCAGGCCCGCACGGTCGCCTCGCGCTCGGGACCGCTGCGGCCCGTCCGCACCAGGTGGACGGCGAGGTCGTACAACGGGTCGCCGTAGCTCGCCAGTTCCCAGCCCGTGCAGTGCAACCCGCCGGCCGTGCGGACGAGCCGGCCGGGGCCCAGGTCGCCGTGGAGGAGGCCGTAGGGCCGGCGGGTCAGCGCGGGCACCCGGTCGGCGAACCGGGTGAGCGCGTCCTCGGGGACGCCGAGGGCGGTGAACAGGCCGCCGTACGCGCGCCAGTCGGGGTGGCGGACCTGCCGGTCGGCGAGGCGGGCGAGGGTGCGCACGAACCCCTGGGAGTCGGTGTGGTTGCGCGGCCAGTGCGCGGGCAGCGGCGGCAGCGCGGGGCCGCGCACCTGGGTGACGGCCGCGAGCAGGGCGGCCGCGGCCTCCGGCGGCGGCCCGTCGCCGGTTTCCGGCACCCGGCCGTCCACATGGCTGTGGATGAGGTAACCGTCCCCGGCGGCCAGGCACTCGGGGGCCTCCGGCAGCACCCGGTGGACCGCGCGCAGGATCTCCGCCTCGCCGCCCCAGGTGCGGACGGCCGGCGCGGCGTCCGGCCGGGGCAGCCGCACGGTCACGAGCGTGCCCGGGGCCCGGCCGAGCAGACCGGCGAGCGGCTGGGTCAGCGGCAGCACGTGGTCGCGGTGGCGCGGGCCCTCGCGCGTCACCCCCTCGGCCGCGGCACGGGCCGCGAACGCGCGGCAGACGGCGTCCGTGCGTGTGCTCCCGGCACGCTCCGCCGCCGCGGTGGGGGGAACTGGCGGTGCGCCCACTGGCCGCTCCGAGGATCGATCGCACAAGGGGGAGGACCTGTCGGACGACGGGTCCGGGGAAACGCTATTCCCCCGTGGTGGCCGGTGCGGCCTCCGGGCGCGGCGGAGTAACCGAACGGGTGGTCCGCCGCCCGGCTGTGCCGGGGCGGCGGCCGGGAACCGGTTCGGCGCCGGTCCCCGTGCCCGGGTACGCGCGCGGGCGGTGGCCGGCCGCGCCGACCGGCTAACCGGCCCGCCTACCGTCCCTGAGCAGGCGCAACAGCGGTTCCAGCGAACGGACGACGTGGGTGGCCCCGGCCGCGCGCAGCGGCTTCTCCTTGTCCTCGTTGCGGGCGTAGCCCAGGAAGGGGACCCCGGCGTCGCGGGCCGCGGCGAAGTCCGAGGGGGCGTCGCCGATCATCAGGGCGTCGGCGGGGGTGGCGCCGGTCGCGCTGAGGGCGCGCAGCAGGCAGTGCGGGTCCGGCTTGAGGTGGTGCAGCTGCTCGGTACGGCCGTACAGGTGCGGGGCGAAGCAGGCGGTCAGGCCCCGGGACTCCAGATAGGTGCGCACCACCCGGGGCGAGTTGTTGGTGGTGACGGCGAGCCGGGCGCCGACGGCGGTCCAGGTGCGGATCACGGGGTCGGCGTAGGCGGTGGGCAGGGCGGAGGAGGCGGCGCGCAGTTCCTCCTGGGTGAGGCGCTCCTCCAGGCCGGTGACGAGGTCGCTGCCGGGGCGGCTGCGGCCCACCGCGCGCAGCACCACCTGGGGGTCCGGCGTCGTCCGCTCGGACTCGGTGAGCAGGCCGTGCAAACCCTGCCGCTCCAGCCAGCCGACCAGGTCGGCGGCGATCCGCTCGGCCTTGTGGCCGGCGAACAGCCGGCAGATGGGGCCGTCGAAGTCCCACAGCACGACCCGGGCGGAAGTGATCAGTACACGAAGCTTCTCGATCTCGTTCGCATCAGAAGTCGTATGAGAAGTCACTAGGAGAGTGTCAGGTCCGTGGAGATGGTTTCCCAGAGGGCGTCGAACCACTTCTGCGATTCCTCCACGAAAGCGGCGTCCCGCTGTCCGGCCCGCTGCTCGAAGGAGAAGAGCAGGGACTCGGAGCCGACCGCGTCGTACATCTCCAGCGTCCCCCGGTCGGTGGCCTCGGCGCGGCGCGTGATCATGTAGTGGGCGAACAGCGCCTCGTCCCCGTTGAGCAGGTAGAGCTTCACCGGAGGGGTGAACGGCAGCGCCCGGAAGGTGACGTCGACCTCGATGTCGTGGGTGCCGCGCAGGGCCTGGAGGTTGTACCGGAGCACCTGCCCCTGGGCGTTGCGCATCGCCAGCCAGCGCTGGTGCACCGCGTCGTCCTCCGCGCCGCCGGCCTGGACCGAGACCGGAAAGGCGAGGTTGATCTCCCTGGACGGCAGCAGGATCCGGGCGTCGATCCGCTCCGGGCGCAGCCTGCCCTCGTGGATCAGGCGCAGCGGCTCGCCGAGGGCGGGGATCAGGCTCTGCGCGGTCAGGCAGAGGGCGTCGATGCGCACGTGCGGCGCCGCGAACGCCTCGGTGAGCCGGGGCGCGAGGGCCACCATGGTCGGCTGCGGCTCGTCGGGCCCGGACTGCGGCGCGGCGACCCGCGGCGGACTGCCCTTGGTCACATCGCTGAGCAGACCGTCCTGTTGCAGCACCCGCAGCGCCTGGCGCACCGCACCGCGCTCCACGCCGAACTCCTCGGCCAGCTCCGCCTGGGTGGGCAGCCGTTCACCCGGCCGCAGGACTCCGGCACGAATGCGTTCGCGCAGGACACCGGCGATCTCCCGAGGGTTGTGCCTGCCGCTTCCGTTCGCTGCCACCTGCTCCTGAGTCACAACCAAACGCTACAACTCACTTCCATCCAAGGGCAGTTGTCGCGCAGTTGTTTATCAAGTGACACCAAGTTGCCCGAACCCGGCCGTGGTTGGCTGCCAATTCCGCCGAGTTGGCCGTGCCGGCGCCGCGCGCCCACGGGGTCGGCTCCAGCTCCGAGCCGGTCGTCCCCCACAGCGCACCGAACCAGCGCACATCGATCTTGGCCGGTTTCAGCTCGCCCGAATGGATGAGCCTCAGCCGATCCGATCGCGCAGCGCGTCGGCGATCTCCCGGTGGGCCGCGCGGGGCCCCCTGGCGGCAGTGTGCTCCGGGTCCACGGACAAAACCTACAACTTCCCGCCAACTTCCGGCAGTTCACCGACAGCTGGTTATAAGCCGCCTTCCGGCGGAGATAAGTGGAGTAAGTTGGCAGCCAACTCGGCTGACATGGTCAAGCTTTCCCGTGGTTGGCCGTACCGGGCCCCGAACCGGAGGGGAGCCGGGAGCCCGGACCGGGGACGGCCGGCGAAGCGCACAGTCACAACTGAAGACGCCGACAACTGAACACGACGCGCACAGCCACAACTGAACACCGCCAAGCACAGCCACAACTGAACAACCCGCTACGGATAGCCGGTTCAGCGCCGCTGACGAGGGGAGCGGTCAGAACATGTCCGGGCACCACGGGAGCCCGGGCGAGCGGAACAGGGCGTCGGCCTGACGGGCGGCGCCCTCTCGCTCTTCGCGCACCCGGCCCAGCGCCGCGAGCCGCAGCAGCGACTCCCCGCCCAGCCACACCGACGCCAGCTCCCGCACGTCCAGGGTGAGATCGGCGCTCGCGGTGGTCGGCGTGCAGGACGCGCCGGAGGGCGAGGCGTCCAGCCGGTAGCGGCCGGCGGCGAACCCGGCCTCGTCCTCGATCTCCAGCACCAGTGCGCCCTCCCGGTCGTACGTGCGCGCCTCCAGGGCCCGTACGACGTCCAGCACGCGCACCCACAGCCAGTCCCCGTGCTCGGTGATCCGGGCGGCGCGCGGGTCGGGCAGGCACAGCGGCAGCAGGTCGTCGGGGGCGCGGTAGCCGCTGTCGACCCTGGAGACCCAGTCGATGGAGCACAGGTAGTGCCACAGCCCGCGCTCAGCCGCCGGGGTGGTCCCGAACAGCTTGAAGACGTTCGCGGTCTGGTCGGGCTGCTTGCCCGACCAGGTCCGGTCACTGGCGTACGACACCAGGCCCTGGACCTCGCCGCGGGCCGCGCGGTAGAGGGCGTACGTCGGCTCCTTGAACTCGGCGTGGGTGCGCAGCGCCCCGGTGTGCTCCTGCCACCACAGCTCGTCGCGGCTGATCGCGCCGGGCCGGCCGAGGCGGAACCGGTCGTACAGCTCCGGGCCCAGCTTGCGCACCTCCTCGGCGTCCAGCAGCTCGATCCGGCCGCCGTCGTCCGGGCCCGACCAGCGCGGGTCGAGACCGGCCCGCCGGGTCTCGACGGTCCACCGGCTCGCCCAGGTGGCCGGGCCGAAGCCGAAGCGGCCGTAGATCGGGTACTCGGCGGCGATCAGCGTGGCGACCACGTCACCGCGCTCCCGCGCCGCCGCGAGGTCCTGGGCCATCATCCGGCTCAGCATGCCGCGGCGGCGGTGGGTGGGGCTCACGGTGACGCCGCTGATGGCGTCGGCGGGGACCACCCCGCCGCCCACCACGGTCAGTTCCTGCTCGAAGGAGCGCAGGGTGGCCACCCAGCGGCCGTCGTCGACGACCCCCAGGTACCGCCCCGGCACGAACTTCTTCCGGCGGGCGTCGAGTTGTTCGCGGGCGAGGACCGGCGGATCGGTGAAGCCCACGGCCAGGGCGCGCTGCCAGTCGTCGAAATCGGCCTCGGTGACGGTGCGGACGTCGTTCATGGGCCCACCGTAGGCAGCCGCCCCGCCGGGTGTCCCCCCGATTTCCGCCTCACACCAGCAGATCGTCGACCTGTGCCTCGCCCACCCGGTAGCGGCGGGCGATCTCCCCGCCGCAGCCGTCGGCGGTGTGCTGCAAGCGCTGGCGGCGCCGCGAGACCTCCTGCTCGTTGCGCACCAACCGGCTCATGGCGACGGTCAGTTCGAGGTCGGTGCGGGCGGTGAGATCGCTCAGCTCCACCTCGCCGAGCATCTCGGCGGCCAGCCGGCGCACCTCCTCGTTGTGCGGGGGGCCGACGGTCACATGGCGGGCCGAGGAACGGTGCCGGGCCGGGGCGTCCCGCAGGATCTCCGGGAGCAGCTCGACCACGGAGGCGTCCTCCGGCGCGGGCACCGCCGCCCGGCCGCGCCGCGCCAGCTCCGCGCGCAGGATGTCGATCCGGCCCTGCAACAGGCGCCGCACATAACTGAGGTCGGCCTCGTCGCGCTGGGCGTCGCGGCGCAGCGCGCGCAGTTCGGGCAGGCTCAGCCGGGACAGCTCGGGCCCGGACGGCCGGGCGGGCGAGGCGGTGACGCCCCTGGGCTCGTCGGCCCGCTGCACGGGCGGCCGGAAGGTCCCCTGCGGGGCCGGCAGCTCGCTGGTGCTGGAAGTGCTCATGTGGTTCTGACCGTCCCCTCGACCGGCGTGTGACAGCATCGTGCCACCCCCGGCGCACAGTATGTGACCGAGTGCCCCCGAACAGCCCCAGATGGGCGGTAAGGGTTCCATAAGCATCCGCCTGTGCCCCTCCCGCACCGACCCGGCATCATGGTCCGCATGCGTGCGGTGGTGCAGAGAGTGGACGGCGCGAGCGTCGTCGTGAACGGCGAGACGGTGGGCGCGATCGAGGGCGAGGGCCTGTGCGTGCTCGTCGGCGTGACCCACGACGACACCAAGGAGAAGGCGGCGCAGCTGGCCCGCAAGCTCTGGTCGATCCGGATGCTGACCGGGGAGCGCTCGTGCAGCGATGCCGACGCTCCCCTGCTGGTCATCAGCCAGTTCACCCTGTACGGCGACGCCCGCAAGGGCCGCCGCCCCACGTGGAACGCCGCCGCGCCGGGCGATGTGGCGGAGCCGCTGGTGGAGGAAGTGGTGGCACAGCTGCGGGCGCTCGGCGCGACGGTGGCGACCGGGCGGTTCGGAGCGCAGATGCGGGTCTCGCTCACGAACGACGGGCCGTTCACGGTGCTGCTGGAGATGTAGCGCGGCCGGCCGGGGCGGGCCGCGCGCCGGTCGCTCCCGGCGCCGCGGCCGGGCGCCCGGCCCCGCCCCGCGGCGCTACGGCTCGACCACGGTCTCCTGCGCCGCCGCCGTCTCTCCGGCCAGGAGCCGCGCGTCCACCGGCACGTTCCGCTTCACCAGCGCGAGCGCCACCGGACCCAGCTCGTGGTGGCGCACCGACGTCGTCACGAAGCCGACCTTGCGGCCGTCGGGGCCCTCGTCCGCGAGGCGGAGTTCGGTGCCCGGCGCCGGGAGGTGGACCTCGCTGCCGTCGAGGTGCAGGAAGACCAGGCGGCGCGGCGGCTTGCCCAGGTTCTGGACCCGGGCGACGGTCTCCTGCCCCCGGTAGCAGCCCTTCTGGAGGTGCACCGCCGTTCCGATCCAGCCCAGCTCGTGCGGGATCGTGCGGTGGTCGGTCTCGAAGCCGAGCCGGGGCCGGTGCTGCTCCACCCGCAGCGCCTCGTGCGCGAGCAGCCCCGCCGCGGGCCCGTGCGTGGCCGCGAAGGACTCCAGCTCCTCGCGCGGCAGGAAGAGGTCACGGCCGTACGCCGTCTCGCGTACGACGACGCCCTCGGGCGCCTGCGCGATGGACCCGGCCGGCAGGTGGACCACCGCGAAGTCGGCGGTGCGGTCGGCGACGTCGACCCGGTAGAAGAACTTCATCGACTCCAGGTAGGCGACCAGCGCCTCGCGCGTGCCCGGCTCGACGTGCGCCCAGACCGTGGTGCCGTCGTCCACCAGGTAGAGCGCGTGCTCGATGTGTCCGTGCGCGGACAGGATCAGCGCCTCGGTGGCCTGGCCGGCGGGCAGTTCGCTGACGTGCTGGGTGAGCAGCAGGTGCAGCCAGGACAGCCGGTCCTCGCCGGTGACGGTGATGACACCGCGGTGGGAGAGATCGACGAATCCGGTGCCGTCGGCGAGGGCACGCTGCTCGCGGAACAGGTCGCCGTAGTGGGCGGCGACACCTTCGTCCACGCCCTCGGCGGGGACGGCGCCGGGCAGGGACAGCAGGGGGCTCTTCATATGAGCAAGCCTACGACGTGGCGGACGGGCCCTTCGGCGAACAGTCCTTGCAGCGACCGAAGATCGCGAAGTGCTTCATGTCGGTGTCGAACCCGAACTGCCGCCGCAGTTTGTCGGTGAACTCCGCGGCCACGCTCACATCGGCCTCGATGACGTTCTCGCAGTCCCGGCACACCAGGTGCAGATGGTGGTGCCGGTCGGCGAGGTGGTACGTCGGCGCGCCGTGCCCCAGATGGGCGTGGCTGACCAGGCCCAGCTCCTCCAGCAGCTCCAGCGTGCGGTACACGGTGGAAATGTTGACCCCCGACGCCGTCTTCCTCACTTCCACGAGGATGTCGTCGGGGGTCGCGTGCTCAAGGGTGTCCACGGCTTCGAGGACAAGCTGCCGTTGCGGCGTCAGCCGGTAACCGCGCTGCCTGAGGTCGCTCTTCCAGTCGGTGCTCACCACACCGACGAGTCTAGGGCCTCTCGCCTGGGTCAGGCCGGGCTCGCGGGGCCTACTTGAAGAAGGCGATGCCGTCGTCCGGCATGTCGTCCGGGAGGGCCTTGGCCCAGCGTTCGACCTCTTCGGGGGTGACGACCTTCTTCAGGTGGGCGGACATGTAGGGGCGCAGCTCGACCTCGGGGGTCTGCTTCTCGCCGACCCACATGAGGTCGCTCTTGACGTAGCCGTAGAGCCGCTTGCCGCCGGTGTACGGCCGGGCGGCGGCGGTCCGGGCGACGGCGTCCGTCACCAGGTCGATCTGGGGCTTCTTGTCGGCCATCTCGCCGTACCAGATCTCGATGGTGCCGTCGTCACGGGTCATCGTGACCTCGACCTTGCGGTCGGCGTCGATCCGCCAGAAGCCGGACTCCGACTCCAGCGGGCGGACCTTGTTGCCGTCGTTGTCCAGGACCCAGGTGTGGGAGTGGTACTCCAGGAAGTCCCGGCCGTCGTGGCTGAAGGTGACCTCCTGCCCGAAGTTGCACTTCTGCGAGCCGGGGAAGTCGTGCACGCCCGCACCGGCCCAGTTGCCGAGGAGGAAGGCGAGCGGGACGAGGTCCTTGTGCAGGTCGGACGGGATCTCGATCATGAGCGGAGCTTTCCTGGTGGGAGGGTCAGCGCTGGCCCTGGTACAGCTTCTTCACGGTCAGGTAGGCGAAGGCGAGCACGCCGACGCAGACCAGGACCAGCAGGGTTTCGAAGAAGATCTCCACGGGTGCTCCTTGAGCGAGGGTGGGCATACGACAGAGCCGGAGCCCAGCTTACGCGGCCGGGCGCCGGCTCTCTTTCCGAGGTCGGCCTCAGCCGAGCAGCTGCTCCTGGAGCACGACGGTCTGCTGGAACGGCACGGCCTCGGCGCCGCCCTCGCGGGACTGCACCACGAGCCCGATCACGTCCCCCGCCAGGAGGTACGCCTGCCGCACGTGCGCGGTGCCGTACGGCCGCGGTTCGTCGTACGCGTAGTGCGTCACGTTCGGCACCTGCGCCTGCTCCGGGAAGGTGTCGTCGAGCACGGAGCGGGGTGCCCCGCGCAGGGTGCGCGGGGCCTGGTCGTACCCGGCGAACTCCTCCTGCTGCACCTCCCCGGCGGTCACCCCGGTGTCGAACTGGAGCAGGTAGATCCGGGTGCGGGTGCCGTCCGGCGTGGTCCAGCCGCGGGCGGCGATGTGCCGCAGGCCCCGGTCCCGGAACACCCCGGCGAGCAGGTCCCGGTCGTCCTGGAGGGCGTACTCGTCGAGGAAGGTCCCGGTCTTCACCCAGCCGTGCCTGGCGGCGAGCGTCCTGTCCGCCGTGGCGCCCCGCGGCTCGGGCAGCAGCAGTGCGCGCAGGTCGGCGTAGTGGGCGGCGGCCTTGTTCGAGGGGGCGAAGGGGGCCGGGCTGCCGGCCGGCAGCGGCGGGCGGACCAGCTCCGGGTAGTCCCAGCGGCCGTCCTTCGCGGTGGCGAGGCCGGGCACGTCGGTGCGTTCCAGCCGGGTGACGCCGTACGCGGTGGACGCCCCGAACACCGCGAAGACGGCGAGGGCGGCGGCCCAGCGGAGCGCTCCGCGCAGCGGGCGGGGGTGGCGTCGGGCCGGGGGCTGCTCCCCGGTGGTCCCCTCGGCGGAGGTCTCCGCGGCCTCTGCGGTCTCGGTGGCCCCCGCGGCCTCCGTGGCTTCCATCGCCTCCGCGGCCTCCGTGGTTTCCATGGCCTCCGCGGCCTCCGTGGCCGCCATGGCGTTCCGCTCGCTCATACGGCCTTCCCCGGTTCCTTGATGCGGTCGAGCTGGCGCCCGATGAACAGGGCGAGGGCGTTGGTCTGGGCGGGACGGGGTCCCGCGGCGTCGACGCTGACCAGGACGCCGCCCTGGTAGGCGGAGCAGAACATCTGGTCGAACTTCTCGCCGTCGTCCTTGGGCGTCAGGAAGCACGCGGCGTCCTTGTGACCCTTGATCGCGGGCCCCTTGCGGAAGTGCAGGGCGGAGGCCAGCGCCCGGGCGAGGGCGACGTCGTGGTCGTGCACCGAGCCGCCGCCGTCCATCCGGACCAGCTGGACGTCGATGGTCAGGGCGTGCTCCCCGTCGTCGTCGCTGGAGTCGACGTTCGAGTAGCTGCGCATGGCCATGCCGCTGATGTGCTGCTTGTCGATCAGCTCGTCCATCCGCCGCCGGGTGTCCGGCGGCAGGCCCTGGATCGCCTGCTTGCGCAGGGCGGTGGCCTGGCGCCCGGTGAGCGAGACGTCGGAGCCGTACTGGCCGATGTCCGGCCCTCGCGTGTATCCGACCGGCCCCTCCTCGTAGGGCAGCAGCAGGCCGGAGAGCCCGGTGGCCTTCCCCCCGCCGGTGTCCTTGGCGGCGGCCGCCGGGGGGAACTTCCAGACGGGTCTGCCGGGGTCCCGGTCGGCGCCGGCGACGGTGACGGCGGTGAAGCCGGCCCCGGCGACGACCGCGGCGGCCAGCAGCCCGGCCCCGACGATCCTGCCCTTCGCTCTGCTCACAGCCGGCCCACCTGCCGCTTCGCCAGATCCATGATCTTCTCCTTGGACACCGGCTTGGAGTCGGTGATCCACATCTCCATGACGATGTCGCCGCGCGAGGCGTAGGCCTCGGCCTCGTACATCGGCAGGTATCCGGGCCTGGTCCGCGGCCGGTCGTGCACGTACGCCATCCCGTCCCCCGCGCCGGGGACCGGCCAGCTGTCGGTGTCCTGCTTGGACCCGACCCATGCCTCCTGGTCCTTCACGTGCTCGCGCGCGCCCGCCTCCTGGTCCTGGTGGTACTGGACGAGCCGGATCTCGACGGCGTACGTGGCACCGGTCTCCCAGCCGGTGACGGCCGCGCGCCGGAACTGGCTCTGGAGGTCGTAGCGGAAGGCGGCGCCGGGGTGCTCGCTGTTCGTGGCGTACTCGACCAGATCCATCCAGCCGTCGTCGCCGGTGCCGTCGTCCCGGGCGCCGCGCGGCTTCGGCAGCAGCAGTTCGCGCAGGTCGCCGTCCGTCTTGACCTGCCGGTCCTCGGCGGCCGTGAGCAGCGGGACGTCACCCTTGCCCTGCCGCAGCACCGGCTGGGACAGCGACGGCAGCCTCGTGGGCGGCCGCCCGGCCTGTACGACGTACCCGGTACACACCCCGGCGACGATCCCGAGCGCGGCGGCCCCGGCGATCAGTCCGGCGGTACGGCCACGCCGCCGTACCGGGGCCGCGGGTCTGTCCGCCTCCCCCGCCTCCGTCTCCGCCTCGGCCGCTCCGGCCCGCGGTGCCGGCGATTCCAGGTCTTCCACGGCAACCCCCTCCTTGTACGGGCACGGACTCGAAGATCCGCGCACGCACAGCAGACCCGTGACATGTGCATGTAGTTGTAGGGGGCGAGGTCACGATTCGGGGAAGCACGCGGTGTTCCGGACATGCCGAAGGGCCGCACCCCACCTGGCGTCCAACCCAGGGGTACGGCCCTTCCGCGTGCTGCCGGTCAGACGGCGATGGCGACCTCCGCGAGCCCGCCCTGCTGCGCGACGACCGTGCGGTCGGCGGTGCCGCCGGGCACCAGCGCGCGGACGGTCCACGTGCCCTCGGCCGCGTAGAAGCGGAACTGACCGGTCGCCGAGGTCGGAACCTCCGCGGTGAACTCACCGGTCGAGTCGAGCAGACGGACGTAGCCCGTCACCGGCTCGCCGTCACGGGTCACCTGGCCCTGGATGGTGGTCTCACCGGGCTTGATCGCCGAGGCGTCGGGGCCGCCGGCCTTCGCTCCGCACATGCTGTTTCTCCAGAGGTCGCTTGGGGTCGCTTACTTGTTGGCGCCGAGCTCGATCGGCACACCGACGAGGGAGCCGTACTCGGTCCAGGAGCCGTCGTAGTTCTTGACGTTCTCCACGCCGAGCAGCTCGTGCAGCACGAACCAGGTCAGGGCCGAGCGCTCACCGATGCGGCAGTAGGCGATCGTGTCCTTGGCGAGGTCCACGTTCTCGGCGGCGTAGAGCTCCTTCAGCTCCTCGTCCGACTTGAACGTGCCGTCGTCGTTGGCGTTCTTGGACCACGGGATGTTCCGGGCGCTCGGCACGTGGCCGGGGCGCTGGGACTGCTCCTGCGGCAGGTGGGCCGGGGCGAGCAGCTTGCCGGAGAACTCGTCGGGCGAGCGGACGTCGACCAGGTTCTGGGTGCCGATGGCCGCCACGACGTCGTCGCGGAAGGCGCGGATCGAGGCGTCCTGCGGCTTGGCCTTGTACTCGGTCCTGGCGCGCTCGGGCACCTCGTCGCCGGCGACCAGCTCGCGGGCGTCCAGCTCCCACTTCTTGCGGCCGCCGTCGAGGAGCTTGACGCTCTCGTGGCCGTACAGCTTGAAGTACCAGTAGGCGTACGAGGCGAACCAGTTGTTGTTGCCGCCGTAGAGGATCACCGTGTGGTCGTTGCCGATGCCCTTCTCCGACAGGAGCTTCTCGAAGCCCGCCTGGTCGATGAAGTCACGGCGCACCGGGTCCTGGAGGTCCTTGGTCCAGTCGATGCGGATCGCGTTCTTGATGTGGTTCTTCTCGTAGGCGGACGTGTCCTCGTCCACCTCGACGATCGCGATGGTCGGGTCGTCCAGGTGCTCCTGCAGCCAGTCGGCGTCGACCAGGACGTCGCTGCGACTCATGCTCTTTCTCCTCCGGGGCAGTTACGGCGGGGCGTGCGGGTACGAAGGGGCGCGCCCGGGGTGCGGGCGGCGCACGGGTGCCCAGCAGGGCGGGGTGAAGACGCGGAAGTCTCGGACGTTCCGCTCAGAAGGGGCGACAGAGCATGGCGGCAACGCGGCACAGGTCGACTGCCCGCCGCTTCGTGAGATCCGCCTGTCGCTTCATGGTGCCGATCGTAGGGACGTCGGGGCGCGCGTGTCACCGGCATGTCGTATGGCGAGACGCGATCGTCCGAATGACGGAACGAAAAAGCGCCCGGGTGGCCGGCCGGCGGCCTCCGGGCGCTCGCGTCGCGTCCTCGCATCTACGGAACGGACATCACCGTCTCGCCCCTCGGACGAACGGCGTCCGGGCGGGATGTCCGGGTCCCCGGGCTCCCTACCCCGCCAGCTTGACGTCCGAACCCCGCACGGTGATCCGCACGCCGTCCTGGGCGGCCTCCACCTTGTCCAGCTTGATGCCGCCGGGCAGCCGGTCGATGGCCTGCTGGAAGTCGGTGATCGTGCGGACCCGGTCCTCGGCGACCGAGAGACCGGTGACGGCGGGCAGCGAGTCGGCGTGCACCTCGACCTTGTCGTGGACGACGCTGACGGTGCTGAGGACGGAGACGGTGCGGTTGACGGGGATGGCGCCCGCGACGGTGCCGCTCACCTTGGCCGTCACCTTGATCTTCCCGTTGCCGCCGTCGGCGAGGCTGACGACCTGGGCGTTGACCCCGGGCAGGATCTCGGTCGGCTCGGGCTTGGCCGTCTTCAGCAGCTCGTCGTAGGAGATGGTGGCGGTGCCGGTGGCGCTGGAGGCGGTGGCCGAACTGTAGTCGCCGGAGAAGGAGACGCCCTTCATGTCGGCCTTCAGGTCGTCGATGCGGATCGTCTTGCCGGCGTCGCCGGTGGCCGCGTCGTAGCTCTTGATGCCGACCTCGACGTCGTCCAGGGAGCCGCCGGCGACCTGGGTGAGGAACGGGAAGCCCTTGATGTGCACGTCCGGCGTCGACGCCAGGTTCTCGTTCGCCTTGAGCTTGTCCGCCGCCTGGCCCTGGGCGAAGTGCACCGCCACCCGGTCCACGATCACGAACAGCCCGCCCAGGACGACGACGAGGATCAGCAGTATTCGCAGGGCGCGCATGTGGTGGTTCCCCCGGGTCGGCGTGGCACGGCTACGCCACGGTAACGCCGCGCGGGCGGGGGCACGGAGGATTGTCGATCAGTTGTGACAGGCGCCGCAGCGGCCACCGTCGTGTCGCCCGCCGAGCCGCGCTTCCACGCACGCCGTTCCCGCCGACCAGCGCCCTCCGCCATGGCGCTGAACCCGCCGCTCGGTCCTACCCTGGAGACATGTACGCACGGCGACGTCACGTGTACTTCGCCATGATGGGGGTCTGTGTGGGCCTCTTCGTCCTGGCGTGGGGGGGCGTGCGTATCTGGTCCGTCCCGGCGGCCGTCGGCATGTGCATCGTGGCCATGGTGATCCCGCCGGTCGCGGCGATGATCGCCAACCGGCGGGGGCCGGAGGACCGTTGGTGGGACGACCCGTCCGGCGATCCCGAGTCCGACGAGTGGTGGGACGAGCTGGACGGCAAGAAGCGCCCGCGCCGCTAACGGGCTCAGTAGACGAGCGCCTGGGTGTCGTCCGCCAGTGCCTCCTGGACGAAGACCTGCGCGCCCGCGATGCGGACGCCCTCGATCACGTCCTTCTCGGTGATCTCCCGCCGGGCCGCGCACTGGGTGCACAGCGTGACGCGGCCGGCCGCGAGGAGGGAGTCGAGCAGGTCGGGCAGCGGGGCCGCGTGCGGCAGCTCGAACTCGGCGGCCCGGCCGGGCAGCGCGAACCACGACGACTCCCCGGTCAGCCACAGCGAGACGTCCACTCCACTGGCCACGGCCACCGCCGCCACCGTGAACGCCTGCGAGCAGCGCTCCGGGGCATCGGCCCCTGCCGTCACCTTGATCACGAGCTTCTTCGCCATGCGGGAAGCGTAGCCCGGCCCGCTCAGACCGCCACGACGGCGATCGCCACCAGCAGGCTCGCCAGGCTGAACAGCGTCAGTACGCCGCTCACGAACGCGCCGTCGAACCCGCGGGCACGGCGGTGCCGCGGCGGTACGGCGACCGGGGCGGGAGCCGGCGCCGACGGCTCCGGCGGACGCGGCACCGGCGTCGCCGGGAACAGCGGCGGGGGGATCGCGTATCCCGGGCTGAGCGGGGCGCGGTCCGTCTCGGGTGCGGGGCGCCGGGTCATCCGCGGTGCTCCTGCCGCAGGTGCTTGCGCAGCAGCACGTTCGCGTCCGTCTCCGCGCTGCGGTCGTACTCCGACCGCGCCGCCGCGCGCCGCTCCGCGAGCGTCAGGCACGTCGAGCAGCCGGGCACCGGGCGGGGCGGCCGGCTCAGGTCCTCGGGGTCCGGCGGCATGGCCACGGCGCGCTCGTTGGCGATCCGCACCTCGGCGCTGAGGCGTGCGCGGTCGTAGAGGGTGTGCCCGGCCTCGGGGGTGGCCGGATCCGTTCCCGTCATGTTTGCTCCTTTGCTCCAAGTTCTATACGTATTGCGCTAGTTGCACTACTCTGCGTGCTCCTGGGCTGATACGAGAATGGCCCAGCGCGGAGGCGGAAACGCACGGATCGGCCCCACCTGCCAGCACGTACGGGCCACCTGCCGTAAATTCGACAGCCGGGGAGGGCGCGGTGCCGCAACGACGAGCGATCACGGGTCGCAGCCAGGAGCCGAGGGCTCGTTTCGCCGAGGAACTGCGGTTACTGCGCACCAGGAAGGGCCTGTCCCTGCGGGCACTGGCCGACGCGGTGGGCTGGGACGCGTCCCTCTTCGGCAAGATGGAGAAGGGCCAGACGCTCGGGGGGCCGGAGGTCGTGATGGCCCTGGACACGTTCTACGCCACCATCGACAAGCTGCTGACGCTGTGGGAGCTGGCGATGGCCGACCCTCCACAGTTCAGGGAGCGGTATCGGCTGTACATGAGGTTGGAGGCCGAGGCTGTCAGCATGTGGCATTACGCCGCCTCGAATCTCCCTGGCGTTCTGCAAACCCCCCAGTACGCGGAAGAGTTGCTGAGGCAAGGCGGTTTGAGCGGGGCGGAGCTGGACGCACAGGTGGCGGCTCGCATGGGACGCCGCGAACTACTGCTCGCGGACGGCGCTCCGCAGTTCCGCACAATCCTCTCTGAGACCGTGCTGCGCAGCCCGCTCCACGATTCGAGTGCGTGGCGTGCGCAATTGAGCCATCTTCTGGTGATGGAAGAGTGCTCCAACATCGTCATCCAGGTACTGCCATTGTCAGCTGGCCTACATGGGCTGACGAACACCGACGCCATGTTCCTGCGAGACGCTGGAGGCCGGACCGTGGCCTGGATCGAGACGGGCTACTCAGGCGAACTCGTCCAGGAATCAGCAGCAGTTGAGGCCCTTCAGCTCCGATACGATCGTGTACGCGATTTGGCCCTGTCTCCGGGTGAATCGCGGGAGTTCATCAAGCGGATGCTGGAGGAAACGCCATGCGAGTCATCGACCTGAGCACTCTGACGTGGCGCAAGAGCAGCTACAGCAACCAGGACGGCGGCCAGTGCCTGGAGGTCTCCGACAGCCTGCCCTCCCTCGTCCCCGTCCGCGACAGCAAGGACACCACCCGCACCCCCCTCCTCTTCACCGCCCCCGCCTGGGCGGCCTTCGTGCACGGGATCAAGTCGGCGTCGTAACCACCCCCCGCCCCTGGAGGAAACGCCATGCGAGTCATCGTCCTGAGCACTCTGACGTGGCGCAAGAGCAGCTACAGCAACACGGACGGCGGCAACTGCGTCGAGGTCTCCGACAACCTGCCCTCCCTCGTCCCGGTCCGCGACAGCAAGGACACCACCCGGACCCCCCTCCTCTTCACCGCCCCCGCCTGGGCGGCCTTCGTCAGTGCGGTACAGGCGAACCGTCGCTCTTGACACGTAGTCAGGCCAAGAGCGATGGTCCTGGGCATCTGCGGGATCCACTCTGCGGCAGGAGCACGCGATGGCTCTGAAGTTCCTCGGGATCTGGCCCAACACCCCGGATGACGGTTCGCCCACCATCTGGCTGGACGACACCACAGGCGATCTGATCATCCAGTCCTGGAAGGCCGATGAAGCGACCATCCGGGAAGCACAAGAGGTCGGCTCGGTGCCCGGACACTCGACGGACGTTCCTCCGCATGAAACCGTGATTCGCCTTCCCGCCAACATGCTCCAGTTCATTCCCAGGCCGGCAGGCCCGGAGGCGGCGCGCGGATTCGACCGCAAGGACGGCAACAGTGGCAACAGCGGTACGTGAAGCCCTCGCCAAGGCGCAGCAATCGGCGATGCACCTGGAGATGCGAGACAGCTACATGCTGGACGACCCCGAGTTCATCCGCTGGCAGCAGGGGCACCGGTACGACCCGGCCGACCGCCGGTCCTGGTGGCGCCCGTGGCTGGACGTGGTGGCCGACGCCACGGCCCGAGGGGTGGTCATGCGACGGCTGCGCGTGGTCTCCGAGCCGCTGAGCGACTACGTCCGGTACGAGTACGACGGCACGTTCACGAATGTCGAGGCCGGCGAGGACGTGCGCTGGTTGCCGCGGTCACAGGCGCGTGATCTGCTTCTGCCTGCCCTGGACGGATGGGTCATGGACGAGGAGACCGTGATCCTCCATCACTTCAGCGGCGACGGCCAGTGGACCGGCCCGCGCATGGAGGTCTGCCACGACTCCGCATTGGCCGCTCAGTACACGAAGGCGTACGAGGCGGCATGGGAACGGGCGATCCCCCACCGGGAGTACCGGCCCGTCTGACATTCCACGCCATGACCGTCTCTCCGTCTTCCAGCGCCCAACAGGCCCGCCAAGCCCTCGCGCGACGCCTTACGGATCTGTGCCGGGACGCCGGCCTGACCGGGGCCGAACTCGCGGATCGCTGCGGCTGGAGCCGGTCGAAGTCGTCGCGGATCATGAACGCCCGCACCCCACCCTCCGCCGACGACATCCGAGCCTGGTGCCGGGCCTGCGCAGCGGAGGAGCAGACGGAAGACCTGATCGCGTCGCTGCGTACGGCCGAAGGCATGTGGGTGGCCTGGCGGCGCATGGAGCGGTCCGGGCTGGCGCGGGCACAGCAGGCTCGTCTGCCTCTCTATCAGCGGACCCGCCGATTCCGGTCGTACTCCTCATGGCTTGTTCCCGGCATGATCCAGACGATGCCGTACACCACAGCGGCACTCCGGGCGATCCAGCGGCGACGGGGCCTCGTGGACGACGTGACCGAAGCGGTGGCCGCCCGCATGGAGCGTCAACGCGTGCTGCGCGAAGGCGATCGTCGCTTCGCCTTTCTCGTCGAGGAGTCCGTGCTGCGGTCCGGAATCGGCGGCGCCGACGTCATGACCGGGCAGCTTGAACACCTCGTCGCCGTGGCCTCACGCCCCAACGTCAGCCTGGGTGTCGTCCCCCAGCGACCGGACAGGGAGCGCTGGCCGGTCGAAGGCTTCTGGATCTACGACGCGGCACAGGTCAACGTCGAGCTGGTGTCCGGCTACCTCACGATCACGCAGCCCAGCGAAGTGGCCATGTACGCCGACACGTTCGCGGAACTGGCCGAGCTGGCCGTGTACGGAACCAAGGCTCGCGCACTGATCGAAGCCGCGGCGGAACGGCTTCGATGATGTACGTGCAACCTTGTGCAATCGCATGGAAGTCGGACTTCCCTCCCTCCTACCGTGTTGAACACGGCAATCCGCAGCGAACGCAAGGAGAGCGGGCGATGAGGGTACGCATCGATCTGTACGCCAAGGGAGACGACAACCTCCCCGGCCAGCCGTGGAACCCGCCGCAGGAACCACCGAGCCCGGACGGCGGCAGCCCGGAGGGGGACGGGAAGCACCGTAAGTGAAGTACGACGCCCCGCTCATGGACCGCCCCGGCCGCAAGGAGCTGGGGCGGTACCTCATGGAAACCGGTGTGCTGACCTCGGACTGGGCACCGACGTTCGCGGCCGTCGACCGGGCCGCGTTTCTCCCCGACCTCATGTGGCCCTACGACATGACGACCGGCGGAAGCGCCACCGTCGACAAGCGGAAGGACCCGGACGCCTGGTACGCGGCGGCCGACGACAACGTTCCCATCGTCACCCAGTGGGACGACGGCGCGCACCGCGGGACGGAGCCGGGCAAACTCTCCACGAGTTCCTCGTCCATGCCGTCCGTGGTCTACGGCCTGCTCCGGGACCTGACGATCGAGGAGGGCATGCGCGTCCTGGACGTGGGCACGGGCACCGGCGAGACGGCCGGTGCGCTCACCCACCGCCTCGGGCGCGGCAAGGTGACGACCGTCGACGTGGACCGCGCCGTGTCCGCGGCGGCTCGGGAGCGGTTGTGCCGACAAGGTCTGCACCCGCAGGTGGTCGTGGGTGACGGATTCGAGGGTCACGCCGCCGGGGCGCCGTACGACCGCGTCCTCGCGACGGTCGGCGTCCGCCGCATCCCCCCGGCCTGGATCAGGCAGACACGGCCCGGCGGGGTGATCCTCGTGCCATGGGGCACGGCCTACGGCAACGCGGACGCCGTGGCACGTCTGACGGTCCAGGGCGAGACGGCCGTCGGCCCCTTCACCCGTCCCGTGGAGTTCATGAAGCTCCGCTCCCAGCGTGGCCGCGTGATCGACCACGACGCCTATCTGTCGGCCGGCCCGCTGAACGATGCGGACAGGGGCACGACCTCACTGACGGAGGAGGAGTTCGTCACCGGCCGCCTCACGGACCTGCCCTTCGTCCTCGGCCTCCGCGTGCCCGGGTGCCGACAGGCCGTCGCGGACAAACGGGAAGGGGCCCGGCCAGTCTGGTTCTACAGCCTCACGGACATGTCTTGGGCGTGCGTACTGTTCCGCGAGGGACAACGGGACGCCGTGGTGTGGCAGTCGGGGCGCCGACGGCTGTGGGACGAGGTGACCGATGCCTACCTGTGGTGGAAGAACCGGGGGTCGCCGGGCGTTTCCCGCTTCGGTCTCAGCGTCGACGCCCACGGGCAACAGGCATGGCTGGACGACCCGGCGTACGAGTCCTGGACCGTCCCTTTGGGTTCCCTTGGTATGAAGGCGCCCCCACACTAGGGAGCCGGACCGTGCGGCACACACGGTTCTCCCGCTACACGCTCATGCACGACGGCAGCCGGCCCAGGGGGACACATGAGCTTTCCGGACGACAACGGCACACCGCCGACGCCCGATGCACCGCCCGTACCGCCCGTACCGCCCGCGCCTCCGCCGGCGCTCGACGAAGACGAGAACGTCGTCCTCGGTGTTCGCGGGCGCATGCTGTGGATCGGAGAGGCGGCCGTTCCGTTGCGCAACATCACCCTGGTCAACCCCCACCTCGCCAAACCCGACCGGTGGTCGGCCGCCGGCCGCCTCCTGATGTGGCTGTTGGTCATCGTCGTGATCGGGGCCGCGGCCCAGGCCGGGAGCGGGGGCGACGCACGCCTCGGCGGTCCCCTGCTCGTCCTCCTGATCGCCCTCGTCTGCTTCTTCTGCCGGGACCTCTTCACCCGGGGGAAGCCGGTCCTCGCCGTCGAGACGGCCGGCGGGGCCCAGCTGGCCGTCACCCTGCCGAGCCTGGACGAGCTGCGGCGCATCGCCGGGCAGATCGTGAACGCGATCAACAACCCGGAAGCCGAGTTCGCGACGATCGTGCACCAGTACCACAGCAACAGCACCAACAACTACGGGCCGGTCGTCAACATGACCGGCGGCCGGGGGAACACGGGGTTCAAGCTGTGAGCGACGGAACGACCAACAACTACGGGCCCGTGGCCAACCTGCACGGCGGTCAGGGCAACATCGGCTTCAACCACGGCACCGCCTACGGCGCCGCCCCCGACGCCGAACTCCGCGCCGCCGTCGAGGAACTCACCCGCCACCTGCGGGGCCTGCACCAGCACCTCACCGAGGACCAGGCCCGCACCGTGGACGAGGCCCTGCCCGAACTGGTCCCCGACCGCGGTGCCCTGCGCGAGCGCGGCCTCATGCTGGCCTCGCTCGCGCAGATCGCGGCCGCCGTCGGCACGGTGGGCCGGCCGCTCGCCGAAGCGGTCGGCCGGCTGATCGAGCTGGTGCGTTGACGGCCGCCTAGCTAGGAGCAGGCCGGTACGGAGACTGCGGGCGGGTCCGTCCCATGCTTCCCGCCGGTCTTCCTTCACGGCGTGCCGGCCACCGCGGACGCCGTATTGCGCGGGGCAGGAGAGTTCGCCTGCTCGGAGGACGACGAGGCCGGCGGTTCGTCAGCTCGCGCGGGTGGCGGTGATACCACCATCGACCGCGATCGTGGCACCGTGCACGTACGCCGCCTGGTCCGAGGCCAGCCACGCGACAGCAGCCGCGATGTCGTCCGGCGTGCCCGCGCGTCCGGCGGGCAGGTTTTCGGTCATGCGGCGGATGACGTCGGCTGAATCGTCGTTGATCGGCGTCCGGGTGGCGCCGGGCGCGACGGTGTTGACGCGGACGCCGCGCGGCCCGAACTCGGCCGCCCAGCTCCGGGCGAGCTGTGCTTCAGCGGCTTTCGATGCGGAGTAGAGGCCGACGAAGGCGTGTCCGACCCCCGCCATCCACGAGCCCACCACGACGATCGCGCCGCGGCCTCGCTCCGTCATCGCGGGTGCCAGCGCGGCGGTGAGGACGTGGGGGGCGCGGATGTTGACAGCGAGCGTCCGCTCAAGATCCGCGTCGGACAGGGCGATGGTGTCCACGGCCGGACACACCGCGGCGTTGTGCACCAGCAGGTCGATGATGCCACCCATGGCGTCGGTGGCTTCCCGGGCGAACGCGCGCAGGGCGTCCGGAGTGGCGGTGAGGTCGGAGGCAATGAACAGCGCGTCGCCGCCGTTGTCGCGGATCTCCTCCACCACGGTCTCGCCGCGAGCGGTGTCGCGGCCGGTGACGAGGACCCTCGCGCCTTCGGCAGCGAGGCGGTGCGCGGTGGCGGCGCCGATGCCGCTGGTCGATCCGGTGACGAGGGCCGTGCGGCCGGTGAGTGTCTGGGTCATGCCCGCCAGGCAACACCGGTACCGGGAGGGGTACCAGTGCGGGCATTGCCTGGTCACGGTATGACCAGGCAGGCGATAGAGACACTCTCTATGCTCGTGGGCATGGCAGCGGACCGTGCGGCCCTTGGGGCCTTCCTCCGTTCACGGCGGGACAGCCTGACCCCGTCACAAGCGGGGATCGAGCCGTTCCCCGGGCCGCGGCGGGTTCCCGGACTGCGCCGCGAGGAGCTTGCCGTGCTCGCGGGGCTCAGCTCGGACCACTACAGCCGTATCGAGCAGGGTCGGCAGCCCACGATCAGCGAGGACGTTCTGGAGGCGCTGTCGCGGGCGCTCGGACTCGACAGCGTGGAGCGCGAACACCTACGCCACCTCGCCGCCCCGGTCCGGCGCCCCCCACGTGATGACAGCGCGGCGCAGCGGGCGGACCCCGGCCTGCTGCGGGTGCTGGACAACCTCGATGTGCCGGGTCTGCTGCTCGGCCGCCGCGGCGTGGTCCTGGCCCGCAACACGCTACTCACCGCGGTGCTCGGTGCGCCGATGGAACCCCGTTCTTCCTTCCTGCGCTGGCTCTTCCTCGACCCCCTCGCCCGCGAACGCATCGTGAACTGGGCTGATTTCGCCGCGCCGGCAGTCGGCGCGATGCGGTACGAGGCCGGCCGGCACCCCGGTGACCGGCGCCTTGCCGCGCTGATCGCCGAGTTGAGCGCCGCCGACCCGGACGTGGCACGCTGGTGGAACGACCGCGGCGTAACTGACCGTACGTCGGTGGGCAAGCGGATCGCCCACCCCCTGGCCGGACTGCTGGAGTTCGGGATCGAATCCGTCGAGAAGCCTCGCGACCCCGACCAGCGGCTCGTCATCTACACCGCCGAACCGGACTCGTCCACCGCCCGGAACCTACCAATGCTCGCGGCGTGGGAATCGGTCACCTGACCGCCACCCGCCTGCTCCACCTGGCCGCGTGGATCGTCTTGGACTGCCGAGTGGGAACGGCTGCGGCGGTTCCTGCCGGTGAGCAACCCGCCTGCGCAAGGGCACGCCGCAGACGGCCGCCCGGCATCGACGAAGTCCGCTACAAGAAACACAACATGGTCGGACGAACGATCAACCGCCTGAAGCGGTCCCGGGCAGTCGAGACCCGCTACGACAAACGCGGGTACGTCTTCCTCGGCACCGCCACAGCGGCAACCCTGGTCATCCGGCTACGAACTTGATCACACCCGGACAAGTCCTAGCCGAGCACCCTGCCCAGCGCCCACACCACCGGGGCCGCCGCCGACAGCGGCAGGGCGACGCCCGCGGTGAAGTGGACGAAGCGGGAGGGGTAGTCGTAGCTCGCGACGCGGTGGCCGATCAGGGCGCAGGCGGCGGCCAGCGCGCCGAGCAGGGCGCCCTTGGTGCCGAAGCCCGTCATGCCGCCCACCGCGATGCCCGCGCCCGCCGCGGCGAGCAGAGAGACCACGATCGAGACGGGGGTCGGCAGCGGCAGCGCGCGGGCCAGCGCGGCGACCGCCACCGCCGCCGCGCCCACGGAGGCCGCGTGCGGGTCGGCGCCCAGGTAGCCGGTGGCCACGATCGCCAGCGCCGCCGAGGCGACGGTCGCCATCAGGCCGTACATCCGCTCGTCCGGCGAGGCGTGCGAGCGGAGCTGGAGGACCAGGGAGAGCAGGACCCACACGCCGAGCGTGCCGAGGATCGCCGCCGGGGCGTCGCCGCGGCCCGCGGCCAGCACCGCCGCGTCCGCGACCAGACCGCCCAGGAACGCCAGCGCGATGCCCTGCCGGGCCGGCCACATGCCGTTCAGCCGGAACCAGCCCGCCGCCGTCACCGCCTGGAGCACCACCAGCGGGACCACGAGCGCGAACGTACCGAGTCCGGCCGCACCCGCGAGCAGCAGCCCCAGCACAGCCGTGAGCAGCGCCGGCTGCATGCCGGGCTCGATGATCGGCGAACGGCCCTCCAGCCGCGCCCGCTGCGCGTCGGTGATCCGGGCGTTGCCGGCGAGGGTGGCGGGACCGTAGGCGGGCCCGTCCTCGGAGGCACCGGCAGCGGGAGCGGCCACCCCGGCGGCCACGGGAGCGGGCGCGGGCGCGGCCTCCGCCACCGGCTGCGGCTGCGGCTGCGGCTGGGCCATCGGCTGCGCGCCCGAGTGCGCCATCGGCTGCGGCTGGGGCTGGGCCACCGGCTGCGGCTGCCCCTGCGGCACCCCGCCGCCGTACGAGCCCGCGAACCGGTCGTGCTGCACGTCCTGCTGCTGGAAACCCTGCTGCGGGTACGGCTGCTGCTGGTACTGCGGCTGCGGATATTGCTGTTGCTGCGGGTACGGCTGCTGGTACTGCCGGCCGCCCTGCGACTCCCCCACCGGCGGCAGGTACGCCGTCTCCTCCGCCGCCCGCACCGGCTGGACCGGCGCGTGCGTCTGGGTCTCCCAGGTCTGGCCCTGCCAGTGCTGGGTGTCGTCGGGGTCGTAACCGCCCTGGGCGGAGGGGTGCCCCGGCCACTGGGGGTGCTGCTGGTGCGGGTCGTAGCCCTGGTACGGGCCGCCCTGGTACGGCTGGTCGCTCATCGGCTCACCCTCCTGCGAACGGCGGGAGCACCTCGACCGTGCCGCCCTCGGCCAGCCGTACCGTCTCATGCGCGCGCGTGCCGACGGGGTCGCCGTCGATCAGGAAGGAGCAGCGCTGGAGCACGCGGGTGAGTTCACCGGGGTGCCGCTCGCGCACCGCGGTCAGCGCGTCGGCGAGCGTCGCCGCGTCGTACGGCTCCTCGGCGACTCCGGCCGCGGCCTTGGCGGCGGCCCAGTAGCGCACCGTGACCTTGGGCATCTGGTTCCTCAATCGACGGCGGTCGACGGGCCTTCACGGCCGTCGAACGGCTGGGGAATGTCAGTAAGTACAGGGTCAGGCTAGCCGGACCGGCGGGCGGCCCAGTCCCCGATGCGGTCCACCAGGGCGTCGTCCGCCGCGTGCTCCGCGTGGCCCATGCCCGGCTCCAGCCAGAGTTCGGCGTGACCGCCGGAGGCCTCGGCGAGCATGCGCGGGTGGTCGAGCGGGAAGTAGCCGTCGCGGTCGCCGTGGACGATGAGCAGGGGGGCCGGGGCGATCCGGGGGACCGCCTCCACCGGGGAGAGCGGCACCGGGTCCCAGTCGCGGTGGTGGATGCGGGTGCGCAGGCCGTAGCGGCCGACCAGGCGGCCCGTCGGGCGGGTGACCAGCCAGTGCAGCCGGCGCATCGGGGCGGTGCCCCGGTAGTACCAGCGGGCGGGCGCGCTCATCGCGGCCACCGCGTCGACCGTGCCCGGGTACAGGGCCGCGTGCCGCAGCACCACCGAGCCGCCCATGGAGAAGCCGACGGTCGCCACCCGGTCGTGCCCGAAGCCGCGCGCCCACTCGACGGCCGCCGCGAGGTCCAGCACCTCCTTGTCGCCGACCGTGGAGCGCCCGCCCGAGCGCCCGTGGCCCCGGAAGGAGAAGGTGACGACGGCGCCGTGCCGGCCGAGCCCGGCGGCCACGCGGCGCACGTGCGGCCGGTCGACGTCACCCGTGAAGCCGTGCGCGATCACCAGGACCGGGCCGGTGCCGGGCGCGTCCGGGCCCGGCTGGTACACGGCCTCCACCGGTGTTCCGTCGGCCGTACGCAGAAATGTCCGGACAGGACCCCGTCTGCCTGTCTCGTCATCCGGACGTACGGTGGAACCTGCCACATGACCTGCCGGGCGGTTGTTCATGTGGGCTATTCTGCTGGGCAGAGGACTCGGGCAGCGTAGCCACCGGGTCCTTTTGTGCTTTCGGAAGCGTTGTATACGAAGCGGTGATCCTCGGGTGACCGCCGGTGTACGGGGCCTTCGGGAACGCAAGAGCAGTGCCCGTCCGCACAGTTCTCGCAGGGACCGAGGAGGAACCAGATATATGAGTTCTCTGCTGCTCCTGACCAACGCCCTCCAGCCGTCGACAGAAGTCCTGCCCGCCCTCGGCCTGCTGTTGCACAACGTCCGGGTGGCCCCCGCCGAGGGGCCGGCCCTGGTCGACACCCCCGGCGCCGACGTCATCCTCGTCGACGGCCGCCGCGACCTGCCGCAGGTGCGCAGCCTGTGCCAGCTGCTGCGCTCCACCGGCCCCGGCTGTCCCCTGGTCCTCGTGGTCACCGAGGGCGGGCTCGCCGCCGTCACCGCCGACTGGGGCATCGACGACGTGCTGCTCGACACGGCGGGGCCGGCCGAGGTGGAGGCGCGGCTGCGGCTCGCCCTGGGACGCCAGCAGCTCACCCACGACGACTCCCCCATGGAGATCCGCAACGGCGACCTGTCCGTGGACGAGGCGACCTACTCCGCCAAGCTCAAGGGCCGCGTCCTCGATCTCACCTTCAAGGAGTTCGAGCTGCTGAAGTACCTCGCCCAGCACCCGGGCCGGGTCTTCACCCGGGCCCAGCTGCTCCAGGAGGTGTGGGGCTACGACTACTTCGGCGGCACCCGGACGGTCGACGTGCACGTACGGCGGCTGCGGGCCAAGCTCGGCCCGGAGCACGAGTCGCTGATCGGCACCGTACGGAACGTCGGTTACCGATTCGTTACCCCGGAGAAGGGGGAGCGGAGCGAGGAGAAGGGCAAGGCCGAGGCGAAGCGGGCGAAGGCGGACAACAGCGATGCATCCACCGCCCCGGCGGACGCCCAGGTGCACGCGGACGCCTGATCCATCACACCTTCCGGCGAATTCCCGCCAAGTCCGCGCACGAAAGCGTCGGCCGCGCACGGCCGACGTCCCGCCAGCGGACGGAACACCCTGCCCGAGCTGGGTCAATCCGCGTAGACTCCGCGCGTGGCCAAGGTGACTCGGGATGATGTGGCGCGGCTGGCGGGGACCTCCACCGCCGTCGTCAGCTATGTCATCAACAACGGACCCCGGCCGGTCGCCCCGGCAACGCGCGAGCGTGTCCTCGCCGCGATCAAGGAGCTGGGCTACCGCCCCGACCGGGTCGCCCAGGCGATGGCGTCGCGGCGCACCGACCTCATAGGGCTGATCATCCCGGACGCCCGCCAGCCCTTCTTCGGGGAGATGGCGCACGCCGTGGAGCAGGCCGCCTCCGAGCGCGGCAAGATGGTCCTGGTCGGCAACACCGACTACGTCAGCGAGCGCGAGGTCCACTATCTGCGCGCCTTCCTCGGCATGCGGGTCTCCGGACTGATCCTGGTCAGCCACGCGCTGAACGACCTCGCCGCCGCCGAGATCGACGCCTGGGACGCCCGGGTGGTGCTGCTGCACGAGCGCCCCGAGGCGATCGACGACGTGGCGGTGGTGACGGACGACCTCGGCGGCGCCCAGCTCGCCGTGCGCCACCTGCTGGAGCACGGCCACCCGTACGTCGCCTGCATGGGCGGCACCGCGGACACCCCCGCCGTCGGCGACCCGGTCTCCGACCACGTCGAGGGCTGGAAGCGGGCCATGGCGGAGGCGGGCCTGAGCACCGAGGGTCGGCTGTTCGAGGCCCCGTACAACCGCTACGACGCCTACCGGGTGGCGCTGGACATCCTGTCCGGGCCCCGGCGGCCCCCGGCGATCTTCTGCTCCACCGACGACCAGGCGATCGGCGTGCTGCGGGCCGCGCGGGAGCTGCGCATCGACGTGCCCCGGGAGCTGGCGGTGGCCGGCTTCGACGACATCAAGGAGGCCGCGTTCGCGGACCCGCCGCTGACCACGGTCGCCTCGGACCGCTCGGCGATGGCCCGGGCGGCGGTCGACCTGGTGCTGGACGACGGGCTGCGGGTGGCCGGGTCCCGGCGCGAGCGGCTGAAGACGTTCCCCTCCCGTCTGGTGGTGCGCGCCTCCTGCGGCTGCGGGGCCTGACGGGCCCGTCTGAGAGGCCGGTGAGAGCCGGGCCCGAGCCCCGAGATGCTTCTTTATATCGGGCAAACGAGGTTCTGCCGGGCTTCTCAGCGAGCACTCAGGAAGCTCTCATGGTCGCCGGGGAGGCTTCTTGCATGACCGAGAGCCTCCGCCGCAGCGGCGAGTACGAGTACGACAGTCAGCAGTACGGCTACTCCGCTCCCGTGAACCCCGAGTGGCCGCCCCCGCCGCCGTACGAGCCGGCGGCGACGGCCCCCCTGCCGGCCCCCGAGCCGCCGGCGCGGAAGCGCACCCGCGGTCCCGTCGCCCTCCTCGCGGCGGTCGCCATCGTCGCTGCGGCGGTCGGCGGCGCCACCGCGTACGGCTTCCAGGAGCTGACCGGCAAGGACGCCGTGACCGCCACCGGGACCAGCACCAACGCGGTGCCGGCCGGCAAGCGGGGCGACGTCGCCGCGATCGCGGCCGCGGTCAGCCCGAGCGTGGTGGAGATCAACGCCACCCTCGCCAACGGCTCCTCCACCGGCTCCGGCGTGATCATCTCCGGCAACGGCGAGATCGTCACCAACAACCACGTGATCGCGGGCGCTCAGTCGGTCAAGGTCCGCACCAGCGACGGCCACGCCTACACCGCCGACGTCGTCGGCACCGACCGCTCCAAGGACCTCGCGCTGATCAAGCTGGAGGGTGCCTCCGGGCTGAAGGCGGCGAACCTCGGCAACTCCGCGGGCGTGCAGGTCGGCGACTCGGTCGTGGCGATCGGCTCCCCCGAGGGCCTGACCGGCACCGTCACCAGCGGCATCGTCTCCGCGCTCGACCGGGACGTCACCGTGCCCACCGACGAGAGCCAGGGGCAGGGCACGGGCGGCGACGGTCAGTGGCCGTTCCAGTTCGGCGGCCGCCAGTTCAACGGCGACACCGGCTCGTCCACCACCACCTACAAGGCGATCCAGACGGACGCCTCCCTCAACCCCGGCAACTCGGGCGGCGCGTTGATCGACGCGGCCGGGAACATCATCGGCATCAACTCCGCGATGTACTCGTCGAGCCAGCAGCAGTCCTCGTCCTCGGACGCGGGCAGCATCGGCCTCGGCTTCGCGATCCCCGTCAACACGGTCAAGGCCGACCTGGCCAAGCTGCGGTCGGGCGGGCAGAACTAGCGCACCCGGTCGGGCCCTCGGGCCCGCCACAGCGTCACTCGCAGTGTCTGGAGGAACATCATGACCACGCAGGTTTTCCACCAGGAAGCGGGCCGTGGCCCGGCCGACCTCTCCCTCGCCCTCGCGGTCGCGCGTCAACTGCACGCGCCGGCCGCCCCCGCCCCCCGCGCCCCGGAGATCATCCCGGCGCCAGTGCCCCAGCTGATGGGCCTGCGCCGCAGCTCCGCCGACCGCCCCCACCGCCGCAAGGTGCCGCTGCACCGGCTGACCGCGATGCGCAGCCTGGCGGTCCTCGGCACCTGACCCTTGGCGTCCGGGCCCCCGGGCCCGGCACCATGGGAGGCTGTAGACAGCGAACCAATGCACCCGGACACGGACAACCCGAACCCAGCCCTCCTCCCCTTCCACCTCCACAAGGAATCGCGAGCATGAGCCCCGCCGAAGGCGACCGTGACACCCAGCGCATCCTGATCGTCGACGACGAGCCGGCCGTACGCGAGGCGCTCCAGCGCAGTCTCGCCTTCGAGGGGTACGACACCGAGGTCGCCGTCGACGGCGCGGACGCGCTGGAGAAGGCCGCGGCGTACAAGCCGGACCTGGTCGTCCTCGACATCCAGATGCCCCGGATGGACGGTCTGACGGCGGCCCGCCGCATCCGGGGCGGCGGGGACACCCTGCCGATCCTCATGCTCACCGCCCGCGACACGGTCGGCGACCGGGTGACCGGCCTGGACGCGGGCGCCGACGACTACCTGGTCAAGCCCTTCGAGCTGGACGAGCTGTTCGCCCGGATCCGCGCCCTGCTGCGGCGCAGCTCCTACGCGGCGGCCGTCTCGCCCCAGGCCCAGGCGGACGAGGCCCTCAGCTTCGGCGACCTGCGCATGAACCTGGCGACCCGCGAGGTGACCCGGGGCGGCCGGCAGGTCGAACTGACCCGCACCGAGTTCACGCTCCTGGAGATGTTCATGGCGCACCCGCGCCAGGTGCTCACCCGCGAGCAGATCCTCAAGGCGGTGTGGGGCTTCGACTTCGAGCCGTCCTCCAACTCGCTCGACGTCTACGTGATGTACCTGCGGCGCAAGACCGAGGCGGGCGGGGAGCCCCGGCTGGTGCACACCGTGCGGGGCGTCGGCTACGTCCTGCGGCAGGGCGGCGCCGAGTGAGCCGACTCGTGCGGCGCTACCGTTCGCTGCCGATCAGGGCCCGGCTGGCCGTGCTGGTCGCGGCGGCGGTGGCGTTCGCGGTGGCGGCGGTCTCCGTGACCTGCTGGTTCATCGTGCAGGGCAAGCTGTACGAGCAGGTCGACAACGATCTGCGCAGAACGGCGCCGCGTCCGGCCGCGGAGACGGTGTACAACCTGCTCTCCGCGTGTCCGCAGAAACCGGCCGACACCTCCCCCTACGGCGTCCTGCGGTCCCGCGAGACCGTGTACACCCAGCTGGTGAAGCCGGACGGCACGCCCTGCGTCCCCAGCGACTCCGCGGGCACCGTGAAGACCACCGACGCCGACCGGGTGGTGGTGCGCGACGCCGTCACCCACGGCGACGGCATCCTGCGCAACGGCACCGACACGAACGGCAACGACGTCCGGGTGCTCACCATGCCGCTGGTGATCGACACCAACGTGGGCCCCCAGCTGTACCCCGGTGCGGCGATGATGATCGGCGTCCCGCTCAAGAACACCGAGAAGACCCTCAACGACCTGGCGCTCGTCCTGCTGCTGGTGTCCGGGGTGGGCGTGCTGGGCGCGGGGGCCGCGGGCCTCGCGGTGGCCCGCGCCGGACTGCGCCCGGTGGACAAGCTCACCGAGGCCGTGGAGCACATGGCCCGCACCGAGGACCTGACCATCCGCATCCCGGTGGAGGAGGAGGCCGAGGACGAGGTGGCCCGGCTGTCCCGGTCGTTCAACTCCATGACGGCCTCCCTGGCCGGCTCCCGGGAACTCCAGCAGCAGCTGATCGCGGACGCCGGGCACGAGCTGCGCACCCCGCTGACCTCACTGCGCACCAACATCGAACTGCTCACCCGCAGCGAGGAGACGGGCCGTCCGCTGCCCCCCGAGGACCGCAAGGCGCTGCTGGCCTCGGTGAAGGCGCAGATGACCGAACTCGCCTCCTTGATCGGGGACTTGCAGGAGCTGTCCCGGTCGGAGGGCCAGCACGGCGAGCGGGTCCAGGTGGTCTCCTTCCAGGACACCGTGGAGGCGGCCCTGCGCCGGGCCCGGCTGCGCGGCCCCGAGCTGACCATCACGGCGGACCTGGAGCCCTGGTTCGTGCGCGGGGAGCCGTCCGCGCTGGAGCGGGCCGTGGTGAACGTCCTCGACAACGCGGTGAAGTTCAGCCCCGAGGGCGGCACCGTCGAGGTCCGCCTCGCCGACGGCGTGCTCACCGTCCGCGACCACGGTCCCGGCGTCCCCGAGGACGAACTCCCGCACGTCTTCGACCGGTTCTGGCGCTCCCCCGGCGCCCGCTCGCTGCCCGGCTCCGGCCTCGGCCTGTCCATCGTCGCCCGTACGGTGCAACAGTCCGGCGGCGAGGTCGCCTTGGCCCGGGCGGAGGGCGGCGGCACCGTGGTGACGGTCCGGCTGCCGGGGGCGCCGGTGCCGCCGCCGGAGACGTCCGCGGCCGAGGTGGCCGGTTAGGCCCGGACGGCCGCGGCAGCCGGGGGCACCCACGCGGGCGCCGTGTCCTTGCATCCGCCGCCACTTCCGCCCGCCGCCCCCGCCCGCCCCGTACCCTCGTACACATGAGCAGCGACGACACCGTAGGGGCCTTCTCGGCCCGCTCCATCGAGACCCTTTCCGCGCTCACCCCGGACCAGGCCGAGGCCGTGCTCACCCTGCTCGGCGAGGCCGCGCGGGTCGACGGGCAGCAGCCGGTGTCCGAGCAGGGCCGGCTGCAACTGCGCGGGGGTGCCCGCGAGGGCGTCACGCATCTGCTGCTGACCGTCGACGGCGAACTCGCCGGTTACGCCCAGCTGGAGGACACCGACCCGGTCGAGGCGCCGGCCGCCGAACTCGTCGTCCACCCCGCGCGCCGGGGGCACGGCCACGGCCGCGCGCTCGGCTCGGCCCTGCTCGCCGCCTCCGGCAAGCGCCTGCGGGTGTGGGCGCACGGCGGACATCCCGCCGCCCGTCATCTCGCCCAGGTCCTCGGCCTCACCCTGTTCCGCGAACTGCGCCAGATGCGGCGGCCGTTGACCGACCTCGAACTGTCCGAGCCGCGGCTGCCGGAGGGCGTGACCGTGCGCACCTTCGTGCCCGGCAAGGACGACAGCGCCTGGCTCGCGGTCAACGCGGGCGCGTTCGCCCACCACCCCGAGCAGGGCTCGCTGACCCAGCGGGACCTGGACGACCGCAAGGCCCAGCCGTGGTTCGACCCGGCCGGGTTCTTCCTCGCCGAGCGGCGCGGGGAGCTGATCGGCTTCCACTGGACCAAGGTGCACGCCGAGGAGGGCCTCGGCGAGGTCTACGTCCTCGGGGTCCGCCCCGGCGAGCAGGGCGGCGGCCTCGGCAAGGCGCTCACCGCCATCGGCCTGCGCCACCTCGCCGCACAGGGCCTGCCGACCGCGATGCTCTACGTCGACGCGGACAACTCGGCCGCGGTGGCGGTGTACGAACGGCTGGGCTTCGGCACCTACGAGACGGACCTGATGTACCGCACCGAAACATGAGGTAAGGGACACAAGGGGCGGTCGTATTGACGACCGCCCCTCTCTTGCACCACCCTTTCACTACTCAATTAGTGAAAGGGTGGTTCAACGCGTGGTCGAATACCGCATCGACCGGCACAGCGGTGTCGCCACCTACGTCCAGATCGTCCAGCAGACCAAACAGGCCCTGCGCCTCGGACTGCTGCGCCCCGGAGACAAGCTGCCGACGGCCCGGGAGGTCGTCGAGGCCACCGCCATCAACCCCAACACCGTCCTCAAGGCCTACCGCGAACTGGAGCGGGAGGGCCTGGTCGAGGCGCGGCGCGGGCTCGGCACCTTCGTCCGCCGGTCGCTGGGCGCCGCCCCGGCCGACTCCCCGCTGCGCGCGGAGCTGGAGGAGTGGGCCCGGCGCGCCCGCGCGGACGGCCTGGAGTGGGACGACGTGGCCGCGCTCTTCACCGCCGTACTCGACAAGCACTTCCAGGGAGAACCGTCATGAGCAGCGACACGGCCCTGCGGGCCGACGCTCTGGGGAAGAGGTTCGGCCGGCGCACCGGCTGGGCCCTGCGGGACTGCGCGTTCCGGCTGCCCACCGGGCGCGTGTGCGCCGTCGTGGGGCCCAACGGAGCCGGCAAGTCCACCCTCCTGGCCCTCGCCGCCGGGCTGACGGCCCCCACCGAAGGCAGCCTCGCCGTCCTCGGCACCACCCCGGCCGAGGCCCGGCCCCGGGTCGGCTACGTCGCCCAGGACAAGCCCCTGTACCCCCAGCTCACCGTCGCCGAGACGCTGCGCATGGGCGCCGCGCTCAACCCCGAGCGCTGGGACCCGGCCGTCGCCGAGCACGTCGTCGCGGGCGGCGGCCTCGACCCCGCGGCCCGCGTCCGCACCCTCTCCGGCGGCCAGCGCACCCGGGTCGCGCTCGCCCTCGCCCTCGGCAAGCGGCCCGAACTGCTGCTCCTGGACGAGCCGATGGCCGACCTCGACCCGCTGGCCCGGCACGACCTGATGGGCACCCTGATGGGGCAGGCCGCCCGGTACGGCACCACGATCGTGCTGTCCTCGCACGTCATCGCGGAGCTGGAGGACTCCTGCGACCACCTGCTGCTGGTCGGCGGCGGTCGGATCCGGCTGGCCGGCGAGATCGACGAACTGCTCGCCGCCCATCTGCGGATCAGCGGCGCCGCCGCGGACGCCGACCTCGGCCCGCACACCGTGGTGGAGTCCCGGGTCACCGGCCGCCAGCTCAGCGCGCTGATCCGGCCGGCCGGACCGGTCGCCGACGGCTGGCGCACCACCGCGCCCTCCCTCGAGGAACTCGTCCTCGCCCATCTGCGCAGCCCCGGCGCACCGAGCCTGACCGAGGAGCGTGCCGCATGAGCGCCCTGACCCTGACCACGCCGTCCGCCGAGCGGCCCCGGCAGACCCGCTGGCTGCTGCGGCTGCACCGGCCCGCGCTGTGCGCCTGGGCCGCGCTGGCGGTCGTCCTGGCCGCCCTGCTGCTCGCACTCGCCGGCCCGCTGGTGAACGCGGCGGCCGAGGGCTGGCGGCAGTACCGGGCGTGCGGCATGAACCCGCGGTGCAGCTACGACCAGGCCGCGATCATGCGCTACAAGGACTACTACAACTACGCCACCGTCGCGCTGAACCTGCTGCCCTTCGTGGTGGCCGCCTGGGCGGGCGCCGCGCTGACCGGGCGCGAGCTGGAGTCCGGCACCGCCCGGCTCGCCTGGACGCAGGCCACCTCCCCGGCCCGCTGGCTGACCGTGCGCCTCGCCGTCCCGGCGCTCGGCCTCGCGGCCGCCACCGGCCTGCTGAGCGTGCTGCACCACCTCGCCTGGGCCGCGGGCGTGGACCGGGTCGACTCCGCCAAGGAGTGGTACGACCGCTACACCTTCCATGCGAACGGCCCCACCCTCGCGGCCCTCACCCTCGCCGGGCTCGCGGCCGGCGCCCTGGCCGGCCTGCTGGTGCGCCGCGCGCTGCCCGCGCTGGTCGTCGGCGTCCTGGTGACCGGCGGGCTGCGGGCGCTGACCGAGCTGGCGCTGCCCCACCTGTGGCCGGCGGTCACCCGCACCGGCTCCGTGGACGGGTTCGTCGCCCCCGACGGACTCGGCGTCGACCAGGGCATGCTGACCCGCGACGGCGCCCATGTGCCGGCCCCGTCCTGCGACAGCCCGGCCGGCTGCGACGCGGCGTACAAGGACTTCGCCGGGCGCTACGACGTCTTCCACCCGGCCTCCCACTTCTGGCCGCTCCAGCTGACCACCAGCGCGCTGCTGCTGGCCGTCACCGCGCTCCTGGTCGCGGCCTGCTTCCTGACCCTGCGCCGCCAGACCGGCGCACTGCGCCCGCCGAAGACGACGAAGAGGGTCTGACCCGTCCGCGCGGCCACGGGTCCGTACGCCGCCCGGCGCGGCCGTACGGACCCACCGGCCGCGGTCGGGTTCGGACGAAGCCCGCACGAGCGCGATCGGCCCTCCGAGGGCCGCCCGGCCCCGCTCCGTCCGGGCACCGGACCGCACGCCGCCCCGCGCGCCCCGTACGCGGTCGCGCCCGGCCGGGACCCCCGGGAGCCGCCCCCCGCTATCCCGCACGTCATGTCGCCGTAACCGTCGATTCAGACGGGCTTGCGACGCTCGGCCAATGAGACCCGACGTGCCAGAGCCTTCGCCGCCCCCCGAGGGTCCCGCGGGGAACGGGACCACGACGCTCCCGCCCGCACGTTCCGACGCGCCCGTGAGCCCGGTCGCGCGGAAGAATGGGTTCATGAGTCAGCAAGACACCCAGGCAGAGGCACAGGCACAGCACCCGCAGCCCCCCGTGGGCTCCATCGCCGCGCACCGCCCGCACACGGTGGCCGCCGCGGTCTCCGACCTGGCACCCGACATCGACGCGGATCTCGACGCGTACGAGGAGTCCGGGGCCGGCGGCGCCCCGCTGCCCCAGGGCCGGTTCCTCGACCGGGAGCGCAGCTGGCTCGCCTTCAACGAACGCGTCCTGGAACTGGCCGAGGACCCGGACACGCCCCTGCTGGAGCGTGCCAACTTCCTCGCGATCTTCGCCAGCAACCTGGACGAGTTCTTCATGGTCCGGGTGGCCGGACTGAAGCGCCGCATCGCCACCGGCGTGGCCACCCGCTCCGCCTCCGGGCTCCAGCCGCGCGAGGTGCTGGAGATGATCTGGGCCCGCTCGCGCGAGTTGATGGCCCGGCACGCCGCCTGCTACCACGAGGACGTCGCCCCCGCGCTCGCCGAGGAGGGCATCCACCTGGTCCGCTGGAGCGAGCTGACCGACAAGGAACAGGCCCGCCTGTTCACGCTGTTCCGGCACCAGATCTTCCCCGTCCTCACCCCGCTGGCCGTCGACCCCGCGCACCCCTTCCCGTACATCTCCGGCCTGTCCCTGAACCTGGCCGTCGTCGTGCGCAACCCGGTCAGCGGCCACAAGCACTTCGCGCGCGTCAAGGTCCCGCCGCTGCTCTCCCGCTTCCTGGAGTCCAGCCCCGGCCGGTACGTCCCCGTCGAGGACGTCATCGCCGCGCACCTGGAAGAGCTGTTCCCGGGCATGGAGGTGCTGGAGAGCCACGCCTTCCGGCTCACCCGCAACGAGGACCTGGAGGTCGAGGAGGACGACGCCGAGAACCTCCTCCAGGCCCTGGAGAAGGAACTCATGCGGCGCCGCTTCGGGCCGCCGGTGCGCCTGGAGGTCGAGGAGTCCATCGACCGCGAGGTGCTCGACCTGCTGGTGCGCGAGCTGAAGATCTCCGAGGCCGAGGTCTACCCGCTGCCCGGCCCGCTCGACCTCACCGGCCTGTTCCGCATCCACGGCCTGGACCGGCCCGAGCTGAAGTACCCCAAGTTCGTCGCGGGCACCCACCGCGACCTCGCCGAGGTCGAGTCCGCCTCCGCGCCGGACATCTTCGCGGCGCTGCGCCAGCGGGACGTGCTGCTGCACCACCCCTACGACAGCTTCTCCACCTCCGTGCAGGCCTTCCTCCAGCAGGCCGCCGAGGACCCGGACGTCCTCGCGATCAAGCAGACCCTGTACCGCACCTCCGGCGACTCCCCGATCGTCGACGCGCTGATAGACGCGGCCGAGTCCGGCAAGCAGGTACTGGTCCTGGTCGAGATCAAGGCCCGCTTCGACGAGCACGCCAACATCAAGTGGGCGAAGAAGCTGGAGGAGGCCGGCTGCCACGTCGTCTACGGCCTGGTCGGCCTGAAGACGCACTGCAAGCTGTCGCTGGTGGTCCGCCAGGAGGGCGAGACCCTGCGCCGCTACAGCCACGTCGGCACCGGCAACTACCACCCCAAGACCGCCCGGCTGTACGAGGACCTCGGCCTGCTCACCGCGGACCCCCAGGTCGGCGCGGACCTCTCCGACCTGTTCAACCGGCTGTCCGGCTACTCCCGCCGGGAGACCTACCGCCGGCTGCTCGTCGCCCCCAAGTCCCTGCGCGACGGCCTGATCTCGCGGATCGACAAGGAGGCCCAGCACCACCGTGCGGGCCGCCCCGCGTTCGTCCGGATCAAGGTCAACTCGATGGTGGACGAGGCGGTCGTCGACGCGCTCTACCGCGCCTCCCAGGCGGGCGTGCCGGTGGACGTCTGGGTCCGCGGCATCTGCGCGATCCGGCCCGGCGTGCCCGGGCTCTCGGAGAACATCCGGGTCCGCTCCGTGCTCGGCCGCTTCCTGGAGCACTCCCGGGTGTTCGCCTTCGGCAACGGCGGCGAGCCCGAGGTGTGGATCGGCAGCGCCGACATGATGCACCGCAACCTCGACCGGCGGATCGAGGCCCTGGTGCGGGTCGTGGACCCCGGCCACCGCGCGGCCCTCAACCGGCTGCTGGACACCGGCATGTCCGACAGCACCGCGTCCTGGCACCTCGGCCCGGACGGCGAGTGGACGCGGCACGCGACCGACGCGGACGGCCAGCCCCTGCGCAACATCCAGGAGATGCTCATAGACGCCCGGAGGCGCCGGCGTGGCACAGCAACACCTTGACCCGACGGACCCCACGGCCGGTGTGGCGACCGGGGACGCCCTTGCGGGCTATCTGCGCGCCCAGGCCACCCAGTTCCTGCGCGCCCTGAGGCTGCACCGGGAGACCGGCGGCGCCGCGGGCACCGGCGAGGAGTCCGTCGACGCGGCCAGCGCCCTGCGCCGCTCGGCCCGCCGCATCAGCGCCAGCCTGCACACCTACCGCCCGCTCCTCGACCCCGCCTGGACGGAGTCGCTGCGGCCCGAACTGGCCTGGGTGTCCGGCACCTTGGCCCTGGAGCACGCGTACGAGGCGCGTCTGGAGCGGCTGTTGCAGGCGCTGCACCGGCTGTCGGGGGCGGCGCTCCCGGGCCCGGCGGCGGCCGAGGGGGTGCCGGCCGGTCCGGGCGGCGGCCCGCCGGCCGCGGCGGACCGCGCCAGCCTCACCGTCGGCGCCGCCAAGGCCGGTGCGCTGCTGGACCGGCAGCTCACCCTCGCCCGGACCAGGGCCCACTCCACCGCCCTCCAGGCGCTGGGCTCCAGCCGCTTCCACGCCGTCGCCGACAAGGTCGCCGTGCTCGCCAGCGAGGTCCCGCTCGCCCCGGCCGCCCCCGCCACCGAGCTGCACCCCCTCGCCGCCGCGGCGCAGGAGCGGCTGACGGACGCCGTCGCCGCCCTGCCCCTGCTCACCGCGGGTCACCCGTACAACGCGGAGGCCCTGATCCACGGCCTGTCCCCGGACCCGTCCCCGCACCCCCAGGACGGCCCCTGGCACCAGGTCCGCCTGCTGCTGCGCCTGCACCGGTACGCCCGGGAGGTGCTGCACGGCGACGCACCCGCCGACGTGCGGATCCTGGCGGCCGGCCAGGCGCTCGACCGGCACCGCGACGCCTCCGAGGCCGCCGCCGCGGCGGCCCAGGCGGCCCGCACCCCCCGGATCGCCCCCGCGACGGCATACGCTCTCGGCGTGCTCCACGCCGACCAGCGGCACGAGGTGGAGGCGTCCAGGTTCGCGTTCCAGCGGGCCTGGCAGAAGGAGACCGTGGAGGCTGTGTGAGCGACACCCCGATCCTGGCGGCGGGCTGCGTCCTGTGGCGCCGCGCCCCGGCCGACGGCGCCCTTCAGCTGTGCCTGGTGCACCGGCCCAAGTACGACGACTGGTCGCACCCCAAGGGCAAGCTCGAACCCGGCGAGGACGCGCTCGCGGGAGCGCTGCGGGAGGTCGTGGAGGAGACCGGGTACACGGCCGAGCCGGGCGCGGAACTGCCCACCCTGCGCTACCTGGTGGACGCCCGCCCCAAGCAGGTGCGCTACTGGGCGGCCGAGGCCGCGGCGGGCGGCTTCGTGCCCAACCACGAGGTCGACCGCGTCCTGTGGCTGGCTCCCGCCGCCGCCCGCGCCCGCCTCACCCACGCCCACGACCGCGACCTGGTGGACGCGCTGCTCGGCGTGCTCGGGGAACGGTTCTAGACCGGACCGTTCTCGTCGGCCGCGGCCGGGCCCGCGTGCGCCGCCGCGTCCGTACGGGCCTGGCTGCGGGCCCTGCGGGCCGGTCCGCGCCAGCCGCAGCTGCACCGGGCCACGCAGAAGCGGCCCTGCTCGGTCGTCGTCGTCAGATGGTCCTGCCCGTCCTCCTGCGCCACGACGTCCACGGTACCGAGGACCCCGGACGGGGGCGTGACGGCAGTCCCCTACCCGTCGTTAACCGGAACGACAGGGGCCCGTGACGGACGTACCGGCTGGGGGAAGGCAGACGATGGAACGGCGGCAGCACAGACTCACGGGCAGGACGGCCGTCGCACTGGGCGCCACCCTCGCCACCCTCGCCCTGGGAGCGGGCGCCACCGGCTGTTCCGGCCGCGGTGCCGCCGCGGAGGGCGTCCGCAGCGGCGGGGGCGATCCGGTCGCCCTGCTGACCGGCGCCGCCGACACCCTGCGCGCCGCGGGCACCTCCAAGGCCAGTACGGCCATGGAGATGGCCACCGGCGGCACCCGCGTCACCATCCGCGGCAAGGGCGTCTACGACTACGTCCGCCGGCTCGGCCGGCTCACCGTCGTCCTCCCCGAGGACCCGACCGGCGCCGCCGAGCACCGGCCCATCACCGAACTCCTCGCACCCGGCGCCCTGTTCATGAAGAACCGCGGGGCCGGGGTGCCCGCCGACAAATGGGTACGGGTGGAGACGGCCACACTCTCCGACGGCAACCTCGTCACCGGCGGCGTCACCGACCCCTACGCGGCGGCCGAGGTGCTGCGCGGCACCCGGGAGGCGGCCTACGTCGGCCGCACCGAGGTCGGCGGCACCCCCGTGCGGCACTACCGGGGCACCGCCGACCTGGCCCGCGCGGCCCGGCACGCCCCGGCCGACGTACGGCGGTCGCTGGCCGCGGCGGCGAAAGGGTTCGCCACGGCCGAGGTGCCCTTCGACGCCTACCTGGACGACCAGGGCCGGCTGCGCAAGCTGCGCCAGCGCTTCAGCTTCGTCAACGGCCGGCAGAAGACGCCGGTGGCGGTCGCCTCGACGACCCTGCTGTACGGCTTCGGCGCCCCCGCCGTGGTGGCCCTGCCGCGCGAGCACGACATCTACGCGGGCCGGATCGCGGAGGACGGCGGATCCTCCGGGGCCTGAATCCGGCCGGGTTTCCGCCCCGTACTAGTCCCAGGCGCCACCCCGTAAGTAGCCCGTCCGTGCCATGCGCGGTAGGTAAGACGCTGCCTACCCTAGGAGTTCGGTGACGGCAGGGAAGAGGTGAGGCGGGTGGCGGCGGTCGGCGGTACGGCGGTTCAGGACCACGTGGCCCTCGCCGAGATCGAGCTGTGCGGCGAGCTGATCATCGCGGCCTCGGCCGCCGAGGACCGGCTCAGCCTGGAGAGCATCGACGAGGTGCTCCGCGTCGAACGGCAGGAACGCGCGCGCCGCGCGGAGTGAGCACGCGGCGCGCGGCGCCGGCTCAGGTGCGCAGCAGCCGGCCGATCGCCTTCGTCGCCTCGTCCACCTTCTCGTCGATCTGGTTCCCGCCCGCGAGGGCCGCGTCCGCCACGCAGTGCCGCAGGTGCTCCTCCAGCAGCTGGAGCGCGAAGGACTGCAACGCCTTGGTGGAGGCGGAGACCTGGGTGAGTATGTCGATGCAGTAGGTGTCCTCGTCGACCATCCGCTGAAGACCCCGGATCTGCCCCTCGATCCGGCGCAGCCGCTTGAGGTGCTCGTCCTTCTGCTTGTGGTAGCCGTGCGTGACGTGCTCGGCGCCGTCCGTGTGCTCGGAGGGTGCCGTGGCGCCGGCCTCGGTCGTCGTCATCGCGGGCCTCCATCTCGGGACGGGTGTTTTCGGTCACACACCGGGGGACATACCGCCCGGCATACCCCTACTGGGTATATGGTACCGAATTTTGCTGGGTATGGGGGCCTTGGTACGCCCCCGTGATGATCGCCGCGTTTCATGGGCGACACTGGAGGGCGGCCCGATAGCCGTGGCCGGATGATGCGCCTAGCATCAGCCTGACCGAAACCGAAGCACCCCGAGGACCCCACGTGCGCTTTCGTCTGACCCCCAGGGAGACGAGCTTCTACGACATGTTCGCCGCATCCGCGGACAACATCGTCACCGGCTCGAAACTCCTGATGGAACTGCTCGGGGCGGACTCCTCCGCCCGAGCCGAGATCGCGGAGCGCATGCGGGCAGCGGAACACGCAGGCGACGACGCCACGCACGCGATCTTCCACCAGCTCAACTCCTCGTTCATCACGCCGTTCGACCGCGAGGACATCTACGCCCTCGCCGGTTCCCTGGACGACATCATGGACTTCATGGAGGAGGCCGTCGACCTCGTCGTCCTCTACAACGTCGAGGAACTGCCCAAGGGCGTCGAGCAGCAGATCGAGGTGCTGGCCCGCGCGGCCGAGCTGACCGCGGAGGCCATGCCGAACCTGCGCACCATGGACAACCTCACCGAGTACTGGATCGAGGTCAACCGCCTGGAGAACCAGGCCGACCAGATCCACCGCAAGCTGCTGGCCCACCTCTTCAACGGCAAGTACGACGCCATCGAGGTGCTGAAGCTCAAGCAGATCGTGGATGTGCTGGAAGAGGCGGCGGACGCTTTCGAGCACGTGGCGAACACGGTGGAGACCATCGCCGTCAAGGAGTCCTGAGGCGTCGATGGACACCCTGGCTCTGATCGTGACCGTCGCGGTCGCGCTCCTCTTCACGTACACCAACGGCTTCCACGACTCGGCGAACGCGATCGCCACCTCGGTCTCCACGCGGGCGCTGACCCCGCGGGCGGCGCTGGCGATGGCCGCGGTGATGAACCTCGCCGGCGCCTTCCTCGGCTCCGGGGTCGCCAAGACGGTCAGCGAGGGCCTGATCGAGACGCCCTCGGGCGGGCTGGGGATGGGCATCCTCTTCGCCGCGCTCATCGGCGCGATCGTCTGGAACCTGACCACCTGGTACTTCGGCCTGCCCTCGTCCTCCTCGCACGCACTGTTCGGCGGCCTGGTGGGCGCGGCGCTCGCGGGCGGCACGGCGGTCCACTGGGACGGCGTGGTCGACAAGGTCATCGTGCCGATGTTCCTGTCGCCGGTGGTCGGTCTGGTCGTCGGCTATCTGGTGATGCTGCTGATCATGTGGCTGTTCCGGCGCGCCAACCCGCACAAGGCCAAGCGGGGCTTCCGCATAGCCCAGACCGTCTCGGCGGCGGGCATGGCGCTCGGCCACGGTCTCCAGGACGCCCAGAAGACGATGGGTGTCGTGGTGATGGCGCTGGTGATCGCCGGCAACGAGACGTTCGGCGACCCGATCCCGGTCTGGGTGAAGCTGGTCTCGGCCATCATGATGTCGCTCGGTACGTACGCCGGCGGCTGGCGGATCATGCGCACCATGGGCCGCAAGATCATCGAGCTGGATCCGCCGCAGGGGTTCGCGGCGGAGGCGACCGGCGCCTCGATCATGTTCGGCACGGCGTACCTCTTCAAGGCGCCGATCTCCACGACGCACGTCATCACCTCGGCGATCATGGGTGTCGGCGCGACGAAGCGCGTGAACGCGGTGCGCTGGGGCGTGGCCAAGAACATCGTCCTGGGCTGGTTCATCACCATGCCGGCCGCGGCCCTGGTCGCCGCCCTGGTCTTCGGTCTCGTGAAGCTGACGGTGCTCTAGCCCTTCCCGGCCCCTGCGCCCACCCGCCGAAAGACGGGTGGGCGTTCCGCGTCCCGGAGGCGCGGCCGCGAAACCGGACGCGAAGGGGCCCGCCCCCGGGAGCCGGGGGCGGGCCCTTCGCGTCCTCGCGGTGGCACCGCCATGCAGCACCGCGAGGGGTTCGTGCCGGCTCAGCCGAAGCGGCCGGAGATGTAGTCCTCGGTCGCCTGGACCGACGGGTTGGAGAAGATCCGCTCCGTGTCGTCGATCTCGATCAGCCGGCCGGGCTGGCCGACCGCCGCGAGGTTGAAGAAGGCCGTGCGGTCGGAGACACGCGCCGCCTGCTGCATGTTGTGCGTCACGATGACGATCGTGAAGCGCTCCTTCAGCTCGCCGATCAGGTCCTCGATGGCGAGGGTGGAGATCGGGTCGAGCGCCGAGCACGGCTCGTCCATCAGCAGCACCTTGGGCTCGACGGCGATCGCCCGCGCGATGCACAGCCGCTGCTGCTGGCCGCCGGAGAGACCGGCACCCGGCTTGTTCAGGCGGTCCTTCACCTCGTTCCAGAGGTTCGCGCCCTTGAGCGACTTCTCGACGATGTCGTTCAGCTCGCTCTTCTTGTAGTTGCCGTTCAGCCGCAGCCCCGCCGCCACGTTGTCGAAGATCGACATCGTGGGGAAGGGGTTCGGGCGCTGGAAGACCATGCCCACCTCGCGCCGCACCGACACGGGGTCGACCCCGGTGCCGTACAGGTTTTCGTCGTCGAGGAGCACCTTGCCCTCGACCCGGCCGCCCGGGGTGACCTCGTGCATGCGGTTGAGCGTGCGCAGGAACGTCGACTTGCCGCAGCCGGACGGCCCGATGAACGCCGTCACCGAGCGCGGCTCGACCGTCATCGAGATGTCCTCGATCGCCTTGTGGGTGCCGTAGTACGCGGTCAGTCCGCTTACGTCGATTCGCTTGGCCATTGCTTGCTTCACTTCCGTCAGTCGCTGAGGCCGCTTCAGCGACCGGTCTTCGGGGCCTTCCAGCGGGCGATGCCGCGGGCCGCCAGGTTGAGGATCATCACGAAGGCGATCAGCGTGAGCGAGGCCGCCCAGGCACGGTCGTACGCCGCCGTGGAACCGGAGCTCTGCGAGTACTGCTGGTAGATGTACAGCGGCAGCGCCTGCTGGGCGCCCGAGAACGGGTTGTTGTTGATGAAGGAGTTGCCCCACACCAGCAGCAGGACCGGCGCCGTCTCACCCGCGATACGGGCGATCGCCAGCATGATGCCCGTGGTGATGCCGCCGATGGAGGTCGGCAGGACCACCTTGAGGATGGTGCGCCACTTGGGCACGCCGAGCGCCAGCGACGCCTCGCGCAGCTCGTTCGGCACGAGCTTGAGCATCTCCTCCGTGGAGCGGACCACGACCGGCATCATCAGGATGGCCAGCGCCAGCGAGCCGGCGAAGCCGAAGGGCTGCATGTCGGCCATCAGCATCAGGCTGAGGATGAACAGGCCCGCCACGATCGACGGGATGCCCGTCATCACGTCGACGAAGAAGGTGACCGCGCGGGCGAGGCCGCCACGGCCGTACTCCACCAGGTAGATCGCGGTGAGCACGCCGACCGGGGCGCCGATCAGGGTGGCGAGGCCGACCTGCTCCAGGCTGCCGATGATCGCGTGGTAGATGCCGCCGCCCGGCTCGGAGTCGGCGACGACGCCCATGGAGTGCGTCAGGAAGTACGGGTCGAGGACCTTCACACCGCGCTTGACGGTCGTCCAGACCAGGGACACCAGCGGGACCACGGCGAGCAGGAAGGCGACCCACACCAGCGAGGTGGCGATGCGGTCCTTGGCCTGCCGCCGGCCCTCCACCGCGGAGGCGATGACGTACGTGCCGAGGACGAACAGCAGCGCGGCGATCAGACCCCACTGGATGTGGCTGGTCAGCCCGGCGCCCGCGCCGATGCCGATCGCGACCACGATCGAGCCGCCGGCGATCGCCCACGGCGACCACTTCGGCAGGCTGGCGCTGCGCAGCGAGCTGCCGCGCTTGTCGGTGACGGCTGCGGTGCTCATGCGTTGGCCCCCGAGTACTCCTTGCGGCGGGCGATGATCGCGCGGGCCGCGCCGTTGACCAGCAGGGTGATGACGAACAGGACGAGACCGGAGGCGATCAGCGCGTCACGGCCGTCCTGCGTCGCCTCGCCGAACTTGCTGGCGATGTTCTGGGCGAAGGTGCCGCCGCCCGGGTCGAGCAGGCTGGTCTGGATGTCGAAGGTCGGCGAGAGCACGGTGGCCACGGCCATCGTCTCGCCGAGGGCGCGGCCGAGGCCGAGCATCGAGGCGGAGATCACGCCGGAGCGGCCGAAGGGCAGCACCGACATGCGGATGACCTCCCAGCGCGTGGCGCCGAGGGCCAGGGCGGCCTCCTCGTGCATCTGCGGGACCTGCCGGAAGACCTCGCGGCTCACATTGGTGATGATCGGCAGGATCATGATCGCGAGCAGGATGCCCACGGTGAGCATCGAGCGGGGCGCGCCGCCCTGCCAGGAGAAGATGCCGGTCCAGCCGAGGTACTCGTCGAGCCAGCCGAACAGGCCGTTCAGGTGCGGTACGAGGATCAGGGCGCCCCACAGGCCGTAGACGATGGACGGCACGGCGGCGAGCAGGTCGATCACGTACGCGACGGGGCCGCTCATCCGGCGCGGGGCGTAGTGGGTGAGGAACAGCGCGATGGCGACCGCGACCGGCACGGCCAGGACCATGGCGATGACCGAGGAGACCACCGTGCCGAAGGCCAGGACCGCGATGCCGAAGGACGGCGGGACCAGGTTGGTGTTCCACTCGAAGGTGGTCAGGAAGTTGCCGTGGTCCTTGCTGATCGCGAGGGACGCGCGGTAGGTGAGGAAGACCGCGATCGCGGCCATGATCACCAGCAGCAGGATGCCGGAGCCGCGGGACAGGCCGAGGAAGACGCGGTCGCCGGGGCGGGTGGCGCCGCGGTTCGGACGCTTCTGGGCGTTCGCGGACGGCTGGGACGTGGGGGGAGGGGCGTCGGTTGTCTTCGTTATGTCCATCGGGTTCTCCGGTCTGCGGAGCCGCCCGCCGAAGGGGCGCGCGACTCGTGGCGGCGGTGCACCGGACGGTGCGGCCCGGCCCGCGGGGAGGCCGTGGGAACCGGGCCGCACTCTCGGATCAGGTCAGCTCAGGGTCGCGATGGTGCTGCGGACCTTGCTGATGATCGCGTCGGGCATCGGCGCGTAGTCGATGCCGCTGAGCAGCTTCTGGCCGTCCTCGGACGCCATGTAGTTGAGGAAGGACTTGACGGTGGGCAGCGTGTCGGCCTTGTTGCCCTTGTCGCAGGCGATCTCGTACGTCACCAGGGTGATCGGGTAGGCGCCGTCGGCCTTGGTGTTGTAGTTGAGCTTCAGCGAGAGGTCGCTGCCGGTGCCGACGACCTTGGCGTCGGCGATGGCCTTGGTGGCGCTCTCGGTGCTGGGGGCGACCGGCTGGGCGGCACCGGTGTTGATGCTGACCGGCTTGATGCCGTCGCCGACGTAGGACAGCTCGAAGTAGCCGATGGCGCCGTTGGTCTGCTTGACCTGCTGGGCCACGCCGGAGGACTGCGCGGCGGACTGGCCGCCCTTGGCCTGCCAGGTCTTGCCGCCGGAGTACTTCCAGTTGTCCGGGGTGGTGGCGATCAGGTACTTGGTGAAGTTGTCCGTGGTGCCGGAGTCGTCCGAGCGGTGGAAGGCCTGGATCTTCAGGTCGGGAAGCTTCGCCGAGGGGTTCAGCTTCTTGATCGCCTCGTCGTTCCAGTTGGTGATCTTGCCGTCGAAGATCTTGGCGAGCGTCGGGGCGTCCAGGACCAGGTTGTCCACGCCGTTCAGGTTGTAGCCGATGGCGATCGGACCGCCGACCATCGGCAGGTCGATGCCCTGGCCGCCGGAGCAGACCTTCTTGGACGCGGCGACCTCTTCGGGCTTGAGCGCCGAGTCGGAGCCCGCCCACGGGATCTGGCCCTGCGTGAAGGAGGTCACGCCCGCGCCGGAGCCGCCGGCCTTGTAGTTGATCTGCACGCCACAGGCCTGCGAGAAGTTCTTGACCCAGGCGTCGATCGCGTTCTTCTGCGCGGAAGAACCGTCGGAGAGCAGCTGCCCCTTGGCGCCGTCGCACTTGATCGAGGAAGCGTTGGCGGCCGAGGACGGGTTGCCCGAGGCCTTGGAACCGCCACCGTTGTCGTCGGAGCCGCACGCCGTCAGGGCCAGGGCGCCGGAGACGGCGACAGCACCGAGAGTCAGGGCGCGCAGCCGGTTCTTGCGCTGAAGCTTCACGTTCGGGAGTTCCTTCCAGGAGCCGCCGCTGTCGGCGGCGTGCGAAGTCGTGGGTGCGGGAGCGCATCCATCACCGCACTCCGCACCGGGTACGGCCGAAATTAGGCAGATCAGGTGAAGCCGCCGAAGGCCATAAATGAACGACGGGTGAACCCCTGCCGTCAGCCCGGTGAGGTAACGGAATGCTCACGGGGAGGCCACGCCCAGATCCCGATGACCGGGCCGGACGGACACCCGTGCGAGGTCCGGCACCCGTACGGGGGAACCCCGCGGCGCGCGCCGTCGTCTCGATTCGCGGGGGCCACGGGGGTCAGGGGGCCCGCGGAGGCCCTGAGGGCCGGGGAAAGGCGACGGACACATGGAACGGCGTACGTTCATCTCGGGCGGCGTGGCCGCGCTGGCGACGGCAGTGACCGCGTGCGGGGCGGGCGGGAGCCACCCCGCGGCGGCCTCGACACACCCCTCGGGCACGTCCGGGGCCTCCGGTGCCTCCGCACCGTCGCTCACGGCCGCGAGGACCACCACCGCGAGCGCCGCCGCGGACTGGACCGCCCTCGCCCACGACCTCGACGGCACCCTGGTCCGCCCCGGCGACGCCCAGTGGAAGACGGCCCACCAGCTGTACAACACCCGCTTCGACGGCCTGAAGCCCGCCGCGGTCGCCTACGTCGCGCACGCCGCCGACATCCGTACGGTCCTGTCGTACGCGAAGGCCCGGCACATACCCGTGTCGATCCGCAACGGCGGCCACTCCTACGCCGGTTACTCCTCGGGCGACAACCGCCTCGTCGTGGACGTCTCCCGGCTGGGCGGGATCCGGGTGAGCGGCGGCCAGGCGGTGGTCGGCGCCGGCGCCAAGCTGATCGACGTCTACCGGGGGCTGGCCGCGAAGGGCGTGACCATACCCGCCGGCTCCTGCCCCACGGTCGGCGTCTCCGGCCTGGTGCTCGGCGGCGGCCACGGCGTCGTCTCCCGCGCCTACGGCCTGACCTGCGACAGCCTCACCCAGGCCACACTGATCACGGCCGACGGCCAGCAGCTCACCGCCGACGCCAAGAACCACTCCGACCTCTTCTGGGCGCTGCGCGGCGCGGGCAACGGCAACTTCGGCGTCGTCACCGAGCTGCACTTCAGGACGCATCCGGCGCCGCAGGCGGTGACCGCGTACCTGTCCTGGCCCTGGTCGAAGGCGGCGGCGGTGCTCAAGGCGTGGCAGGAGTGGGGGCCGGGCCAGCCGGACGAGATCTGGTCCTCGCTGCACCTGTCCTGCTCCCCCGGCCGCACCCCGGCCATCTCCGTCTCCTGCTTCTCCCTCGGCACGTACGGCGAGCTGCAGAACGCCGTGGACCGCCTGGCCCACCTGGCCGGCGCCAACGCCTCCGCCGTCTCCCTGCACCGCCGGGGCTACGAGCAGGCCATGGAGATCTACGCCGGCTGCTCCTCCTTCTCGGCACAGGCCCAGTGCCACCTGCCCGGCGCGACACCCGGCCGCTCCCCGCGGGGCGCGCTCGGCCGCGAGACGTACGCGGCCCGCTCCGACTTCTTCGACCGTTCGCTGTCCGCGGCGGGCATCCAGACGGTGCTCCGCCAGATCGCCTCCGTGCGGGGCGGCGCGGGCAGCATCGCGTTCACCGCGCTGGGCGGCGCGGTCAACCGGGTCGCCCCGACGGCCACGGCCTTCGTCCACCGCCGCTCGCGCATGCTGGCCCAGTACATCGCGTCCTGGCCGGCGGGCGCCTCCGGCACCACGGCCCAGTCCTGGCTGACGTCGGCCCACCAGGCCATGGCCCCGCACGCCTCCGGCGCGGCGTACCAGAACTACACGGACCCGACGCTGACGAACTGGCGCAAGGCGTACTACGGCGACGCGGCGGCCCGGCTGGCGCAGGTGAAGGCGCAGTACGACCCGCACCGGTTCTTCTCGTACGCGCAGGGGATCTGAACGGGTTGCAGGGGATGGGGGCCGCTACGCGGCCAGATCCCGCTCCTCCGAGTCCACCGGCTCCACGGTCCTGCGCGCCCCGGGCACCACGGGCACCTCGGCCGCGGCCCGGCGCCGCACGAGCCGGCCCGCCCGGGGCGACCGTTCCACCGCCCGCATCAGCGGGGTGAGCAGGGCCGAGGCCAGGGGGGCGAGAAGCAGGGTCACCGCCGTACCGAGGGCGAATCCGCCGATCACGTCCGTCGGGTAGTGGACGCCCATGAACACCCGGCAGAAACCCTCCAGCAGCGCCAGGCCGATCCCGACGATGCCGAATTTCCGGTTGGCGACGAACAGGCCCACGCCGAGCGCCATCGTCAAGGTGGCGTGATCGCTGACGAAGGAGAAGTCCGTCTTGCCGGCGACGAGGACATCGAGCCCCTGGTGGTCCACAAAGGGACGCGGCCGTTCCACGAATCCCCGGATCGGGATGTTCACCAGCACCGCGATACCGGCCGCGAGCGGCGCCCACACCAGCGCGGCCACCGAGGACGCCGCGTCCTCACCGCCCCGCCGGCGCACGGACCACCAGCACCACACCACCAGCAGCACCATCGCGAGGAGCAGCCCGTACTCGCCCACGAACTCCATGATCCGGTCGAGCCAGTGCGGGGCGTCCTTGGCCAGCCCGTTGATGTCATAGAGCAGTTCGACGTCGGGGTTCGATCCGGATTCGGCGAGTACAGCCATGGTGCTGCGGCCCCTTCGTCGTTTTCCCGGACGCACCTCGTGTGCGTCGCACCGGCCCCCGTGGTTCGTAGTTCCGCTTCCGCTGCACTGCGCCGTACTGACGTCCGCCGGGCTACGTCAACAGGAACGCACGGCCACCATCAATACGTTCCACTCTCCACTGAAAGATCACGCAGACGTTACCGAAGAGAGACTCATCATCGCAGCTCAGGGCACAGGTTCACGCGCGGTTTAGACCGACGTGGGGAGCGCTTTTGCGCCATCTTCCGTTACCCGGGTGGCGCCGAAATAATCCGCGCCGTCGATCGGGTCGAACCGGATCACGGCCCCCGTCCGCGGCGCGTCGATCATGTACCCGCCGCCGACGTAGATGCCCACGTGGTGGATGGCCCGGGAGTCGTTGGGGTCGTGCGAGAAGAAGACCAGGTCGCCCGGGAGGAGCTGGCTGCGCGAGGGGTGCGGGCCGGCGTTGTACTGGTCGTTGGCCACGCGCGGCAGCGAGATCCCGACGCTCCGGTACGCGGCCTGGGTCAGCCCCGAGCAGTCGAACCGCCCGCCCTGCGCGGCGGTGCCCTCGCCGCCCCACAGGTACGGCGTACCGAGCTTCTTCTGCGCGAAGTCGATGGCGCCGGCGGCCTGCCGGGTGGGGTCGAGCCGGGTGGGCGGCGCGGCGAAGCTCTCCGCGAGGCTGCGGATGCGCCGCACGTAGTTCTGCGTCTCGCTGATGGCCGGAACCCCGCCCGCCTGGATGACGCGGTAGGCACCGGCGTTGTAGGCGGCGAGCATGTTGTCGGAGACGTTGCCCGGAACGTCCTTGACGTATTTGGCCAGTTCGCAGTCGTACGACGCCGCCGACGGGATGGCGTCCTGCGGATCCCAGATGTCCCGCTTGCCGTCGCCGTTGCCGTCGATGCCGTGCGTCGCCCAGGTGCTCGGGATGAACTGCGCGATCCCCCGGGCGTCGGCGGGGCTGACCACGCGCGGGTTCCAGCCGCTCTCCTGGTACAGCTGTGCCGCGAGCAGCGCGGGGCTCAGCGCGGGGCACATGTTCCCCCACTTCTGCACCAGCTGCTGGTACGCGGCCGGCACCGCCCCCTTGGCCAGCGCGCGCCCGCCCGCCGCCATCCCGCCGACCAGGTTCCCCGCGACCAGGTACACCCCGACGACGAGCAGCATGACGAAGGCCAGCCCACCCCCGACGAGGGCGCCACCGACGATCCACCCCTTACGCACCGTCAACCGCCCCTCACCGCCTGCCAGTCCGCCGCACAGCAGTGTAGAAGCCAAGGCCCGCCGGCACGAGAACGTCCGTCCGAGCCACGACCGATTCGGCCTCCCCCTACGATGAGCCCCTCGGTGAGATTCCGGGCGCCCGGGCCCGGGACGCGCAGGGGGAGGAGTACCGGAGATGGCGTGGGACGAGTGGGAACAGCTCAAGACCGACGCGGCGCGGCGCAGCGCGGGATCCCCGCGGATGCAGCTCAATCACGCCGCCCCCATCGAGGGGAGCACCACCTACGGTGACCTCAAGGTCACCAACGCCGATCTCGCCGGGATCGGCAAGGAGGCGCACGACCTCTACGACCAGTTATGGAAGAGAGCCCGGGTGGCACAGGCGACGAGCGAGTCGGCCGCCGGTGACCTGTCCGGACAGGGGTTCGCACTGGGCGCCGGCCTGAAGCACGTGCACGAGCGCTGGGAGGACCAGCTGAAGTCGCTGCTGGACGCCTGCGCGCAGATCGCCAACCACATGCACGTCACCCAGAAGATCCACTCCGGGGACGACGGCTACATCGCCCGCAGCATGAGCAGCATCGACACCCTGGACGCCGGCTTCGACGACCGCGTGGGCCCCCCGGGCAGGAACAACCCGGTCTACGAGACGCCCAAGCCGAAGAAGCAGTGAAGGACGGCGCTCGGTGAAATTCGAAGACCTCTACCAAGCCGACTTCAAGCTGCTCGACGACGCGGTGAGCGACTGGGGCCTGCTGGTCCGCAACCTCACCGACTTACAGAAGCAGGCGCGGGACGGGCTGCACGACAAGGCCGTCAAGGCGGACTGGCACGGTGTGAACGCCGGTGTCTCCAAGGAATTCATCGGCAAGACCGCGGGCGAATTCGACGACGCCACGAAGGAGGCGACGTCGATCCACAACATCCTCCAGGACACCCGCGACGAGCTGAAATCCTACAAGCAACAGCTGCACCAGGCGGTCGAGGACGGCCGCAAGAAGAACCTCACGGTGATCTCGTCGGGGGACGGCGGCTTTATCGTCACCATGGTCGTACACCCCGACCGCGCGGCGCACGGCACCTCGGTGCCGGAGCACAGCGTCGCCGACGAGGACGACCTGCGCGACCGTGTACAGCGGATCCTGAACAACGCGGCGAAGAGCGACAGCACCGCGTCCCAGGTGCTCACGGCGCTCGTGGACGAGAGCAAGTACGGCTTCTCCGGCGTCGTCTACAAGAACCGTGACCAGGCGGAGAAGGCGGTCCAAGAGGCTGACGAGCTGGCGAAGCTCGCGAAGAAGGATCCGCGGCAGCTGACCGCGAAGGACTTCGACGCGATCAACAACGGCCTGAAGCAGTACCACGACGACCCGCTGTTCGCCGAGGAGTTCGCCGAGCGACTCGGTGCCAAGGGCACGGAGGACTTCTGGCTCGGACTCAACGACTCCCGTGAGGGCGGCCACCTCGGCTACGAGCGGGGATACAAGTTCGCCGAGCTGCAGAAGAACCTCAGCCTGACCCTGGCCACCGCAAGCCAGTCGGACAGCGCGGGTATGACGCAGTGGAAGCAGCAGGTCATCGACACCGGTGGCAGGGCCGTCGGCACCAACGGCAACGTCCTCGGCTTCCAGGTGATGAGCAATCTGATGCGCGATGGCGACTTCGACGACAAGTTCATGACGGACTACGGCCACGCGCTCATGAAGACCGAGCGCTTCTACACCGACGACGGCAAGAACGTGGCCTGGCAGGCGAGCATCTGTCCGCAGCTCAACTACGAGGGCAGTGACGGCGGCTGGGACCCGCTCAACGGCTACCTGAAGGGCCTGTCGAACAACCCGGCGGCCGCCACGAACTTCTTCAACGACGACTTCATCGCGCAGGACTCCCACCACAAGTCCGCGGTGTCCAACTTCGACTACCTCTTCAAACAGCGCCATTGGCCGATGGACTCCATCGACCCCCACGGCGTCCACAGCACCGTCGGCCAGAACTTCCTGGCCCAGGCCCTGGAAGCAGCGACCACCGGGCACCCGGCGGGCGAGATGCCGACCATCGACACCCCGGCCCACACGCCCGCCCAGACCGGCCTGTTCGAGGACATCGTCTCCGCCACCGCCGACAAACCCGAACTCCTCACGAAGCGCGGCTACATGTCCGACAGCTTCGGACAGATCGCGGCGGAGTATCTGCCGGACATCAACCGGGCGAACACCGACTTGCCGCACACGGACCTGCTGTACCCCATCGACGGATCCGCCGCCCACCTCGACGGCAGGGACGTGAACAAATTCCTATTTGCCGTGGGGCAGAATCCGGAGGGATACGCTGCGGTCGAAGTGGGCCAGAAGGCGTACATGTCCAATCTGCTCCAGTACCACCTGGACCCCGACCTGCCTGCCGACCACCGCTTCACCAGCGATCACAAACTTCTCGTGCAGACCGTCGCGGAGCACAGTGGGGAGGTTTCCGGGGTCCTCGGCCTGGGCCGTATGGAGGCCATCGGAAGTGCGGCGAAGGGAAAGGACGACGCCTTCAACCACGCCGTCGCCCAGTACCAAAACCTGATCTCCGGTGGCATCGGCACCGCCGTCGGCGTGGGCACGTCGTTCATCGGCTCACCTGTGGCCGGTGGGATCGTGGGCGGGGCCGCGGGCACCGCGACTGGCTCCGCGCTGCAGTGGCTTTTCCAAGACGTGCAGGGCAACGCGGCGGATGGTGCTCACGACAACGAATCACAGGTTTGGCAGACCGGATTGGACCGCAACAGCAAGTACACACAAACCGCGACGGAGCTGGCAGTAAAGCGCTACCACCTTAGCCCAGACCTTGTGAATTATGCGTCGAATGCGAGCCATCAAGGCTATTACAACGCCCAGGCAATCCTGAACGGCCAGGACCCCGGCAATACAGCCGACATCGCGGGATGAAGGAGCGCAAGCCTATGAACGCCATCCGGGTTCGCGCGATACTGCAACCTGTGGCCGCCCTCTCCGCCGCCGCTCTTCTGGCCGCACTCTCCGGGTGCGGCGGCACGGAGGAGAAGCGCGAGTACGCGGTTCCCCGGACTCTGTGCGGGATTCCCGTCGACAGTGAGGCGTTGACGCCGTTCCTGCCGGGCGGCCGGACCTTGACGACGAAGCAGAAGCTCTCCGACGGCTGGGGAGTCCGTTGCGAGGTCCGCGTCGATTCCCGCCTCGTGGCGCAGACCTCGTTGCAGTGGTTGGCAGATGCCCCCAATACGACCTACTACGTGGGCGGCCAGGCCAATTCCAAGCTCGACCACCGCGCCGAGGGCGGCCGGTTCCTCTACTCCGGCTGGGAAGGGTTCGGCGAGACGCGGAACTGCACGAGCAAGAAGCTGCTCGGTGCCCGGCTGTTCACCGCGTTCCAGATGTACTCGGCGGACCACCAGGACGCCGGCGCGATGAAGCGCCTCGTCACCGAGTACACGAACGCCGCCGAGAAGACCGACACCTGCACGTCCGGCAAGCCGTTCCCCGAGTAGGGGCCGTCAGCTCGTCGCGTCCCGGTACAGCTCCCCCGCCTGCGCCCCCAGCACCACGCTGTACGACACGTCGTCCGTCGAGCCGCCCTCCTCGTGGCCGCCGAGGACGCCGACGACCTGGTGGTCGCCGTTGATCCAGGGGCTGCCGCTGGTGCCGCCGGTGAAGGCGGGGCAGTAGATGCGCTGCTGGGTGGCGCTCTGGCGGCGCGGCTTGTTGGTGCAGCGGATGGGGACCTCGCGGGAGTCCGGGTAACCGGTGACCGTCACCGCCGTGGCCCCGGGGAAGGCGCCGGTGACGAACCGGTTGCCGCCGACCACCCGTTCGATCCTCCGGCCGCCGAGATCGGCCACCGTGGCGAAGGCGAGGTCGCTGTCCTCGTCCTGGTCCGTGGCCCAGCTGTCCGGCAGGAAGCGCCGGGTCACCTTCCACACCCCGTAGGGCGCCTGCCCGTCCCGGTAGCCCGGCACGAACACCAGGTCGTCGTCGGAGCCGCTCACACAGTGCGCGGCGGTGACGATGAGGTCGCCCCGCGGGCTGTGCACCACCGACGCGGTGCAGAAGTGCCCGCCGGCCAGGCGGTTCGCGCGGTCCGCGCCGAACAGCGCGCCGACCCGGGCGGCGCGCGCGGTCGCGACGGCGTCCGCGGTGACCCCGAGGGGTCCCGGCCCGTCATCGGCGGCGGCCACGGACGCCGACGTCAGGGCGAGCATCACCACAGCCCCGAGCAACGCGGGACGCGAGGTGACCGAGATGCGTGAGATGCGCTTCATCAGGCCTCACTCTGTCTCACGAAGGTGAGAAACCCGCTCCGACTTCGCTGAGATTTCCGGCAGAAACCTCCCGATGGCCGGTGCAGCCACCACGGTACTGGCGGTCCGCCCCGCCCGCCTCCCCACCGCTCACCCGGCGTCAGAACGTCGTCGTCATCCCACCGTCCACCGCGATGGTCTGCCCGGTGACGAAGGACGCCGCGTCGCTCGCCAGGAAGACGACGACGCCCGCGATCTCCTCCGGCCGACCCCAGCGGCCCAGCGCGGTACGGGTGCGCAGCCAGCGTTCCCAGCCGGGATCGGCCGTCAGCTCGGCGTTGGCCGCGGTGGCGAAGGTGCCCGGCGCGACCGAGTTGACGGTCGTCCCGCTCGGGCCGAGGTCGGCCGCGAGTGCCCGGGTCAGACCGTCGAGGCCCGCCTTCGCGGTGGCATAGCCGACATCACCCGTACGGCCCAACTGCCCCACCACGGACGACACGTTGACGATGCGGCCCGGCACCCCGCGCGCGGCCAGGCCCCGGGCCACCGCCTGGCTCAGCGCGTAGGCCGACGTCAGATCGGTGTCGAGCAGCACGTTCAGTTCCTGCGGGCTCATCTCGGCCACGCCCCGCCGGTCCCGGTGGCCGACGTTGTTGACCAGGATGTCGAGGTCGCCCAGCTCCTCGACCGCCTGCTCGGCCGCCGCCCGGTCCGTGACGTCGAACGCGGCGGTCGTGACGTCGTACCCGCCGTCCGCCCGCAGCCGCTCGGCCGCCGCCGCGAGCGCCGCCGGGTCCCGGCCGTTGAGGACCACCCGCGCACCCGCACCGGCGAGGCCGCGCGCCATCTCCAGGCCGAGGCCGCGCGCCGACCCCGTCACCAGGGCCGTACGGCCGTCGAGCCGGAAGCTCACCGGGCCGGGACCGGCGCCCGCGCCGGCACCGGTGTCGCCCGTCTCTGCGGCGGTCATGGGTCTCAGTTCCGTGGTCGCGTCCCGGGGTGTCCCTTTCCGTCACCGTATCCGGTATCCGGTCACCCGGGCTTCCCCGCCGGGTTCAGCCGTGTCCGCCCGCCGCCTTCCACTCGACGCCCGTCAGCTCCTCCGACAGCGTCCACAGCCGCCGGGCCGCCTCCGGGTCGCTCGCCGCGGCGCTGCGGGCGACCAGGGTGGGGGCACCGCGCCACTCGCCGAAGCCGTCGGGGCCGACGTAGGAGGCGCCGGGCAGGTCCTGGCTGGCCGCGTACAGGGTGGGCAGGGCCCCGGCCCGGTCGCTCTGCGCGACCAGTCGGTCGGCGACCGCCATACCCGCCCTGACCACCGGGTTCGCGTGGTGGCTCGAAAGGTTGGTGGCCGCGTAGCCCGGATGGGCGGCGAGCGCCCGCACCGGGGAGCCGGCCTCGGTCAGCCGGCGCTGGAGCTCCAGGGTGAACAGCAGGTTGGCCAGCTTCGACTGGGCGTAGGCGCGGGCCGGGCGGTAGCGGCCGCGCAAGTTCACGTCCTCGAAGTGGATGCGCCGGCTGCCCCAGCGGTGGGCGGAGGAGGCCACCGTCACCACGCGGTCCGTGACGTACGGCAGCAGCAGGTTGGTCAGCGCGAAGTGCCCGAGGTGGTTGGTGCCGAACTGCCGCTCGAAGCCCTGGGCGGTCCGCCCCTCCGGCAGCATCATCACGCCCGCGTTGTTCACGAGCAGGTCCAGCGGCCGGTCCCAGCCGGCGGCGAACGCGCGCACCGAGTCCAGGTCCGCCAGGTCGAGCCGGCGCACCTCGGTGCTGCCGCCGACCCGCGCCGCGGCGGCCTCGCCCCGCGCGACGTCCCGTACGGCGAACACCACGTGCGCCCCGGCCCGCGCCAGCGCCTCGGCCGTGACGAGCCCGAGGCCGCTGTTGGCGCCGGTGATCACGGCCGTACGGCCACTCTGGTCGGGCAGGTCGGTCACGTTCCACTTGCGCGCACCGCGCGCGCCGGTCGTCTCAGCCATCCCCATAATGTAGGCAGCGGCAACAATGGTGTCAACGACAACAATGCTGGCGTCGTCAACACCGGGATACGATGGTGCGCATGCCCGAAAGCCGCCCCTATCACCACGGAGACCTGCGCGCCGCGCTGCTCAGGAGCGCCGAGCGCACTCTGCGGGAGGAGGGGGCCGGCGCCCTGTCGCTGCGCGCGCTGGCCCGGGACGTCGGCGTCAGCCATGCGGCCCCGGGCCGCCACTTCAAGGACAAGCAGGCCCTGCTCGACGCCCTCGCACTGGAGGGGTACGAGCGGCTGGAGCGCGCGCTGGCCGAAGCGGCCGACGCGGGGCCCGGCCTCGACGAGCGGATGACCGCGAGCGCACGCGCCTACCTCGGCTTCGCCGTCGCACATCCCGCGCTGCTGGAGCTGATGTTCGCGCGCAAGCACCACCCCGACGGCTCGGCGCCGCTCGCCGCCGCCGTCGACCGCACCTTCGGCTCCCTCACCCGGATGTTCGCGGACGCCCAGGAACGGGGCGAGATCGTCGAGGGCGATCCCGAGCGCATCGCCCTGACCGCCGCCGCCGGACTGCACGGCCTGGCCGCCCTCATCGCCGGCTGCGCGCTGGACGCCGAGGAGGTCCTGGCCGGCCTGGACGACCACGTCCGGCTGGTACTGCACGGCCTCAAGCCCCGCTGACGGCCGGTCAACACCAGAGCGCCCACGAGGGAGTCGGCGGCTGCGGCAGGACAACACCCCGCCGCAGCAAGGAACGTAGACGAAATGCCCGGTCAACCCCCGTTCGCACACGCCTGAACGGCAATGCGCACCATCAACGCCCTTACGCAAATGCCTCGTCGACGACGCACGCGGCCAACTCCCCTGACGCGGCAAGCCCGTCGACGCCTCCCGTCCCGTTTCGGCAGGTCACCTCTCCGCCATCCGCCCGTCATTGATCAGTAAGCCGGGCACCCCGTTTCGGTAACGCGGAAGTCAGGATTCCGAAAACCCCTTGTTGTCGCGTACTCAACAAGCGATGGTCGTCGCGGGCCGCCGCCCCCACCGGCACAACCCGCCGGTGGACCCCACCGCAGGCCTCTCCCCATCACTCCCAGGAGGCTGTACGTTGCGTACGACCACCCCGACCCACCCCCACATATCCGGCAGATGGCGCCGGATCGGCTCGGCCGCCGCCGCAGCCACCGCGCTCGCCCTCGCGGGTCTCGGCACCGCCGCCCACGCGGAGGCGGCCACCCCGCACAAGGTGAGCGCCAAGACCATCGCCGCCCAGGTCGCCAAGGCCCATGTGCAGTACACGAAGGCGTGTGCCGGCACCCCGAAGAAGGGCTACGCCGCCTGCAACGCGCTCCGTGTGACCGGCGGCACCACCGCCTTCATGGAGAAGCAGGCCGCCGTCAAGGGCGTCGCGCCCCGGACGATCAGCCCGAACGCCACCGCCTCCAGCCCCACCGGCTACGGCCCCTCGGACATCCAGTCCGCCTACGGCCTGGCCTCCGCCGCCTCCTCCAAGGGCTCGGGCGAGACCGTCGCCATCGTGGACGCCTACGACGACCCGAACGCGGCGGCCGACCTCAACACGTACCGCTCGTACTACGGCCTGCCGGCCTGCACGACCGCCAACGGCTGCTTCACCAAGGTCGGCCAGACGGGCTCCACCACCTCGCTGCCGACCGCCGACAGCGGCTGGGCCGGTGAGATCTCGCTCGACCTCGACATGGTCAGCGCGACCTGCCCGAACTGCAAGATCCTGCTGGTCGAGGCCAAGACGGCGTCGATGGCCAACCTCGGCACCGCGGTCAACGAGGCCGTGAAGCTGGGCGCCAAGTACGTCTCCAACAGCTACGGCGGCTCGGAGTCCTCCTCCGACAGCAGCTACGACTCGTCGTACTACAACCACGCGGGCGTCGTCATCACCGCCAGCGCGGGCGACTCCGGCTACGGCGCCCAGTACCCGGCCGGCTCCCGGTACGTGACGGCCGTCGGCGGCACCGCGCTCAAGAAGGCGTCCACCACCCGCGGCTGGAGCGAGAGCGTCTGGAACACCTCCAGCACCGAGGGCACCGGCTCCGGCTGCTCCGCCTACGACGCCAAGCCCAGCTGGCAGACCGACACCGGCTGCGCCAAGCGCACCATCGCCGACGTCTCCGCCGTCGCCGACCCCGCCACCGGTGTCTCCGTCTACGACACCTACGGCGCCGACGGCACCGGCTGGAACACCTACGGCGGCACCAGCGCCAGCTCCCCGATCATCGCCTCGGTCTACGCCCTCGCCGGCACCCCGAGCAGCGGCAGCTACCCGGCGCAGTTCCCGTACGCCAAGGCCGGTACGTCGGCGCTGAACGACGTCACCAGCGGCAGCAACGGCTCCTGCTCCACCAGCTACCTGTGCACCGCCCGGTCCGGCTACGACGGCCCGACCGGTCTGGGCACCCCCGAGGGCACGGCCGCCTTCACGGGCTGAGCCGCCGACCCGCGAACGGGACACCCCGTCGGGTCACGGGGCGCCGCCGATGAGGGGGGCGTGGGGCCCCCTCGGCGGCACGGAAAGAAGGAGGGCGGACCACGGCAGCCGGCCGTGGTCCGCCCTCCGGCGTGTCCTCGCCCGGCAGCCGCCCCGTCGCCCGCCCGTTTCCCCTGCGCCACCTGTGAGTTGGGTCAAGAGAACGACAACGTTGGGCAAGGCGGAAGCCAGGATTCCCGCGCGAACGCAACCTCCCTCTTGTTGTCGCGTACTCAACAAGTCATCGTCTTCGTCGTACCGCCGCACGCACCAGCAACGCCCCTGTTCCCACCCCTCGACCGGAACATCAGGAGGCTGCACATGCGTACGTCCCCCGCCGTCGGCACCACGGCCGCACCCGGCCGCCGGCGCCGCGTCGGCACCGTCTTCGCCGCCGCCGCCGCACTCGCGTTCGCCGGGTTCGGCACCGCCGTCCAGGCCGGCGCGGCCACCGCCGCCCCCGCCGGGGCGACCTGGGCCAAGACCCCCTGTGCCACCCCGAAGCACCAGGGTGAACTCGCCTGCAACTCGCTGCGCGTGACCGGCGGACTCACCGCCTTCCAGCAGGAACAGGCCGCCCGCACCGGCATCACACCCAAGGCCGCCAACGCCTCGACGCCCTCCGGGTACGGCCCCTCCGACCTCCAGGCGGCCTACGGCCTCACCTCCGCGGCCGCCGCCAAGGGCTCGGGCGAGACCATCGCGATCGTCGACGCCTACAACGACCCGAACGCCGAGGCCGACCTCGCCAAGTACCGCTCGTACTACGGCCTGCCCGCCTGCACCAAGGCCAGCGGCTGCTTCAAGCAGGTCAGCCAGACCGGCTCCACCACCTCCCTGCCCACCAGCGACGCCGGCTGGTCCGAGGAGATCTCCCTCGACCTCGACATGGCCTCCGCGATCTGCCCCAACTGCAACATCCTGCTGGTCGAGGCCACCACCCCGACGATGACCAACCTCGGCACCGCGGTGAACGAAGCGGTCAAGCTGGGCGCCAAGTTCGTCTCCAACAGCTACGGCGGCTCGGAGTCCTCCTCCGACAGCAGCTACGACTCCTCCTACTTCAACCACCCGGGCGTCGCCATCACCGTCTCCGCCGGCGACTCCGGCTACGGCGCCGAGTACCCCGCCGCCTCCCAGTACGTGACCTCGGTCGGCGGCACCGCCCTCAAGAAGGACTCCAGCACCCGCGGCTGGTCGGAGAGCGTCTGGAACACCTCCAGCACCGAGGGCACCGGCTCCGGCTGCTCCGCCTACGACGCCAAGCCCAGCTGGCAGACCGACACCGGCTGCGCCAAGCGCACCATCGCCGACGTCTCCGCCGTCGCCGACCCGGCCACCGGCGTCTCCGTCTACGACTCGTACGGCGTCACCGCCGGCTGGTACACCTTCGGCGGCACCAGTGCCAGCTCCCCGATCATCGCCTCGGTCTACGCCCTCGCCGGCACCCCGAGCAGCGGCAGCTACCCGGCCAAGTTCCCCTACGCCAAGGCCGGCACCACCGCGCTGAACGACGTCACCAGCGGCAGCAACGGCTCCTGCTCCACCAGCTACCTGTGCACCGCCCGTTCGGGTTACGACGGCCCGACCGGCTGGGGCACCCCGGCGGGCGTCTCGGCCTTCACCGGCTGACCCTTCCCGAACCCGCGCCCGACAGGCCCCGGTGGCACCCGCCGCCGGGGCCCTCGGCCGTTTCAGGGCGCCCACGCGTGAGACCATCGAAGCGGCTTCTCACCCGACCGGCCGTCAAAAACCGTGCCAGGGCGTAAAGAAGGTCAACGACGGGACCACACGGCAGGTTCCGGTCAGACCTCGTTGCCCGGGGTGACCTGCCGTGATACACAGAGTGACGGTACGACGTATTCGTACGAAACCCGCCAGTCAATGACGTCAAGTCGACATACGACGGCGACGTTGTCGGCGACAATGAGGCCTGACCTCTGCACACCGCAGGGGACTCGCGGAACTACCCACCAGGGGCGGTGACTTACATGCTCTTTGCGGCCGACAAGGGAGACATCAACACCATCATCGGCGGGATCGCTCCGGACTGGGGGCCCTTCGGCAGCCTGGGCAACGAGGCCAAGGTGATGATCGAGGTGGTGATGGCCGTCGCCATCCTGCTCTGCCTCGGCATCGCGGTCTGGGGCGCGGCGAAGCAGCGCATCGGCGCGACGGCACTGCGCGACACCTTCAGCGCCGAGCAGGGCAAGGGCCTCATCATCGCCGGGCTCACCGGAGTCTTCATCATCGGCTCCCTCGGCACGCTGTTCACCATCGTCTACGGCATGGCGGTCTAGCCTCCCTGTCCCCTCCCTGTCCGTCGTGCCCACCGGCTGAGGTTGCGTTTCCCTGATGTCGAGTCACCACACCGCGCCCGCGCGGGAACCAGCACGGCTACCGTCGTATGTCTACGAGGTGGAGGGGGCGTACCCGGTATGAGTCCCGCGGACGAGCAGGGCTACTCCGACTACGGCGACACGGGCCACACCCGTACCCGCCTCCCCGACAACGACCCCTACGGCGGCGCCCCCCGCCGCCCCACCCGCTCCCCCTCCCGGGGCCTGATCACGGTCGTCGGCGTCGTCGTCCTCCTGATCGCAGCGATCGCGTTCGCGAACAGGGGCGACCATTCGTCCGCCGACAGCCCCACGGCCTCGTCACACAAACCGCCGACGACCGACCCCACGGCGGCGAGCGGAACCCGGCCGGTGCAGACGAAGACGATGGGGATCCCGACGGGCTTCGCCCACTCGGAACAGGGAGCCCAGTCTGCCGCCTCGAACTACGCGGTGGCCCTGGGGTCGACGGACATGTTCAAGAAGGACAGCCGCCAAAGGCTGCTGAGCCTCGTGTACGTGCCCGATGTGGCAGCCCGTCTCCAGGGCGAGATGGACCGGTCCTACACGGCGGACTTCCTCGCCACGATGGGCCTCGACGCGAACGGCAACCCGCCGAAGGGCAGCACCTTCGTCGCCCGGGTGACTCCGGTCGGTGCGACCGTGCAGACCTATACGGACAACGCGGCCAAGGTCGCGGTCTGGTACGTGGGCCTCATCGGCATGGCCGGCAACGGCTCGACCGATCCCGTCACCTCGACCTGGAAGACATGGACGTTCGACCTGCGCTGGTCCGACGGCGACTGGAAGATCGCCGCCGACACCCAGAAGAACGGCCCCTCCCCCGTCCCCGGTGACGACCCCGCTGCCACCTCCGACCAGATCTCCAAGGCCATCGAAGAGTACGGAGGGTTCACGTATGCCCGGTAGCCCGCAACGTGCGCTCAAGCTCGCCGGAATCGTGACAGCCGTCCAGACCACGGCCGTACTCCTGGCCACCCGCGCCGTCGCCGCGCCCTCGCCCTCCCCCACCCCCTCGGGCAGCCCGTCCAGCTCCCCGTCGGGCGGGCTCGACTGCACCAACATCGTCGGCGACGCCAAGAAGTACTGTGACCGAGGCAACACCTCCAGCGGATCGGGAGGTGCCAACATCCCGGACACCTCCACCATGGATCCGCTGTCTTCACTGGCCAAGGGCTGCGCCGAAGCCGCCGCCTGGACCGTCAAGAAGCTCAGTTCCGCCGTCAAGGACACCGCCACCGTCGACTTCACCAACGAGAAGTTCCTCCAGCAGTACGCCATCGTCTTCGCCGCGTCCACGATCCTGACGCTGCTGCTGTGGCTGCTGGCCGTCGCCAAGCGCGCGGTGCGCGGTGTGCCGTTGACCACCGCCATCTCGGAGGCCGTCGGCTTCCTGTGGCTGACGGTGATGGCGTCGGCGTTCACGCCGCTGATCCTCTACACCGTCGTCTCCGCCACGGACAGCGTGACGGACGTCCTCGCGAAAGCCACCGGCGACCAGGCCGACACGTTCTTCGGCACCTTCTCCGGCGCCCTCAGCAAGGGCACCGACATCGGCGGCGGCCCCATCATGCTGATCGTCGTCTCCCTGGTCAGCATCCTCGCCGCCGGCGTCCTGTGGCTGGAGCTCGTCATCCGCGCCGCCCTCCTCTACGTCGGCGCCCTCCTCGGCACCGTCGTCTACGCGGGCCTCGTGGACAAGAACCTGTGGGGACACGTCCGCCGCTGGGCGGGGATCATGATCGCCGTGATCCTGGTCAAACCGGTGATCGTGATCGTGCTAGGCCTCGCCGGCGCCCTCTCCTCCGGCAACGGCCCCGACGCCTTCTCCGCCGTCGTCTCCGGCCTCGCCATCATCCTGCTGGCCATCTTCGCCAGCGCCGCGATCTACCGCTTCGTCCCCGGCTTCGGCGACGAGATCGCCAGCGGCCGCAACAACCGCATCATGCAGGGCGCCGAGGGCAAGGCCGCCGCCGTCATCAGCTCCCCCGCCACCCTCGTCGCGCAGGGCATCAAGACCCACAGCTCCCGCGCCGACAGCAACGGCGGAGCCCAGAGCGGCGGCACCAGCACGCCCCGCCCGGCCAACCCCGTCTCCGGCGGCGTCGCGGCCCACAGCAGCCGTACCTCCGGCGGAGGCGGCCAAGCCGCCGCCCCCGCGCCCCGGGCCGCCAGCCCGGTCAACACCCCGCACGCCGGCAACACCCGCAACAACCGCACGGGAGGTGAAGGGCGTTGACGACCGAGTCCCACCTGTCCCATCCGATCACGCCCCGCCGTACGTATCTCATCGGCCGCGCCCGGCCGAACGCGATCATCGGCCGCAACCGCGAGTCCGGCGAGATCGCGCTGATCGTCGTGGGCGCGTTCCTCGGCATGATGTGCGGCCTCCTCGTCCCGAACCTGCCCCTGCGGATCGTCCTGCTGACGGGCTTCCCGCTGCTCGCCCTCGCCGCGGTCTACGTGCCGTACAAGCGCCGCACCTTCTACAAGTGGTTCGAGATCAACCGCAGTTACAAGCGCGCCCTCAAGCGCGGCGCCACCTACCGGTCGGGCGCCATGGAGGCCGGCACCCGCCTGGACGGCGCCGAGGTCGAGGTCGGGCCGCCCCCGGGCATCGGCCGCATCAGCTGGCTCGCCGCACCCTTCGGGCCGGACGAGATCGCCGTACTGCTGCACGCCGACCGCAAGACCGTCACCGCCGCCATCGAGATCGAGGGCCCCGGCGTCGGCCTGCGCGACTCCGAGGACCAGGAGGCCCTGGTCGACCGGTTCGGCACCCTGCTCAAGCACGTCGCCAACGGCGACGGCTTCGTCACCCGGCTCCAGATGCTCGCCCGCACCCTGCCCGCGGACCCCGACGCCCACGCCAAGGACGTCGCCCAGCGCGGCGACGGACGCGCCCCCGAATGGCTCCAGCGGTCCTACGACCAGCTCCAGTCCATGGTGTCGACCAGCAGCGAGCAGCACCGCGCCTACCTCGTCGCCTGCATGCACTACAGCCGCGAACTCGCCGCCGAGGCCCAGGCGATGGCCCGCGCCGCCCGGCCCCAGTCCGGCCGCAAGCTGGACCGCGACGCCGGCCTCGCCGTCGTCATGGCCCGCGAGCTCACCGACATCTGCTCCCGCCTCCAGGAAGCCGACATCCGCGTCCGCCAGCCCCTCGGCCAGGGCCGGCTCGCCTCCCTGATCCACTCCATGTACGACCCGGACCACCCCATCGACCACATCCAGGCGATGACCCGGCGCAACGCCTGGCCGGCCGAACTGGACGCCACGGAGCCCACGTTCCTCCAGGCCAAGACCCGCGAGTCCGCCACCCGCGCCCCCTGGTGCCACGCCACCGCCTGGGTCAAGGAGTGGCCCATGACCCCGGTCGGCGTGAACTTCCTGGCACCTCTGCTCGTCCACACCCCGGACGTCATCCGCACCGTCGCGGTCACGATGGACCTCGAACCCACCGAGGTCGCCATCGAGCGCATGCTGACCGAGAAGACCAACGACGAGGCCGAGGCGTCCCGCGCCGCCAAGATGAACCGCACCGTCGACCCCCGCGACCTGGCCGCGCACAACCGGCTCGACCAGCGCGGCGAGGACCTCGCCAGCGGCGCCGCCGGCGTCAACCTCGTCGGCTACATCACCGTCTCCGCCCGTACTCCGGAATCCCTCGCCCGCGACAAGCGTACGATCAGGGCGTCCGCCGGAAAGTCGTACCTCAAGCTGGAGTGGTGCGACCGGGAGCACCACCGCGCCTTCGTGAACACACTTCCTTTCGCCACCGGCATCCGAAGGTAGGGGCTGATTCGCCGATGCGGGATCCGCTGTCCGTCCTCACCGAGGCCTTCACCTCCTTCCTCTTCGGAAAGGTGGAGACGACCCGGCTGCCGGTGCGCACCTCCACGGGCCAGGCGCAGGCGGTCTACCTGCCCACGGCCGCACCGGGCCTCGGCGACTCCGGCGTCATCATCGGCCGTGAGGTCTACTCCGGGAAGGGCTACATCTACGACCCCTTCCAGCTGTACGGCCAGCAGCTCCCGGCCCCGCACTGGCTGGTCCTCGGCGAGTCCGGCAACGGCAAGTCGGCGCTGGAGAAGACGTACGTCCTGCGCCAGCTGCGGTTCCGGGACCGCCAGGTCGTCGTCCTGGACGCCCAGGGCGAGGACGGGGTCGGCGAGTGGAACCTGATCGCCGAGGAGCTGGGGATAACGCCGATCCGGCTGGACCCCACGGCCGCCCTGAACCACGGCATCCGCCTCAACCCGCTGGACCCGGCGATCACCACCACCGGCCAGCTGGCGCTGCTGCGCACCATCATCGAGGTGGCGATGGGCCACGGCCTGGACGAGCGCTCCGGCTTCGCCCTCAAGGTCGCCCACTCCTTCGTCAACGAGACGATCGTGGACCGCCAGCCGGTCCTCACCGACATCGTGGAGCGGCTGCGGCACCCCGAGCCGGATTCGGCCGAGGCGATGAACGTCGCCCTGGACGACGTACGGGCCTGGGGCCTGGACGTCGCCCTGGTCCTCGACCGCCTCGTCGACGGTGACCTGCGCGGCATGTTCGACGGGCCCACCACGGTCGGCATCGACCTGGACGCCCCGCTGATCGTCTTCGACCTCTCGCACATCGACCGCAACTCCATCGCCATGCCCATCCTCATGGCGATCGTCGGCGTGTGGCTGGAGCACACCTGGATCCGCCCCGACCGCAAGAAGCGGATCTTCCTGGTCGAAGAGGCCTGGCACATCATCAACAGCCCCTTCGTGGCCCAGCTGTTCCAGCGCCTGCTGAAGTTCGGCCGACGCCTCGGCCTGTCCTTCGTGGCGGTCGTCCACCACCTCTCCGACGTGGTGGACGGCGCGGCCGCGAAGGAGGCGGCGGCGATCCTGAAGATGGCCTCGACCAGGACGATCTACGCCCAGAAGGCCGACGAGGCCCGGGCCACGGGCCGCGTCCTGGGCCTGCCCCGCTGGGCGGTGGAGATCATTCCGACGCTGACCCCGGGCATCGCGGTCTGGGACGTCAACGGCAATGTGCAGGTCGTCAAACACCTGATCACCGAGACCGAACGGCCGCTGGTCTTCACCGACCGCGCGATGACCGAGTCCTCCAGCGACCTCGCGGCCGACGACGCCCTGCGCGCCGCGGAGCTGGAGGCCGAGCAGCGGGCGGCAGCCTTCGTGGAACAGCACCTGGGCGACTCCGAGTCCACGGTGGCGTAAGGAGGTACGGACGGGTGAGACCGGACGCTCGCGAACCCCGGGAGGACCGGCGGCAGGGCCAGGGCGGCATCCCGGACGGGCTGCTGCTCGGCATCCTCGCCTTCCTCCTCGGCATCACGGTGCTGGTGTGGACGGCCACCGGCCTGGCCGCGCTCTTCGCCAAGGGCGCCTGGCCCGCGGGCGTCGCCTTCGTGCGCACCCCCGTGGCCATGCGCCACCTCCTCGCCCGCCCGCACGACCTCGCCGGCGCCTGGCCCGACACTCCCGCGTCCCAGCTGCCCGGCTGGGGCCTGTTCTGGGGGCTGTTCATCGCCCAGCTGATGGTGCTGTTCGTCGTGACCGTGTTCGCGCTGGGGACGGTGGCACGCTGGCGGGCGGCCAGGACCCGCGCCCGGGCGGCGAAGCGGGCACCGATGCCGGAGCCACCGCCGCGTCCCGAGCCGGCCGCGGCGGCCCCGGTGCCGGTGGAAGCCGCCCAGCGGTACGAGGTGCCGGTTCAGCGGCACGAGATGCCTGCACCGCAGCCCGCCCAGCCAGTGCCGGTGCCGGAGCCGGTGCCGGTGCCGGAGCCGCCGGTCCGGCTCCCGGGCGAGAGCGAACGCGTGGGCGGCCGGGAGAAGATCCTCGTCGCACCCGCCCAGACCCGCCGTACGGCCGCCGTGCAGGCCGTACGGGACGCGGACGGTCCCCTCCTCGTCGTCACCTCGAACCCCGGACTCTGGTCGGAGACCAAGGACGCCCGTGCCAAGCTGGGCCCCGCGCTGCTCTACGACCCCACCCACCGCTGCGACACCCCAGCCCGCCTCCACTGGTCCCCCACGGCCGGCTGCGAGGACAAGCAGACCGCCCTGCACCGCGCGACCGCGCTTCTCGCCCCGGTGCAGCCCACCGCCCGCATCGACCAGGCGGTCGCGGACACGGCGACCACCCTTCTGCGCAGCTGTCTGCACGCCGCCGCCCTGGAGAACCGCACCATCCGCCATGTCCACCGCTGGGCCCAGGGCACCCAGGTGCAGGACGCCGTCCGCATCCTGCGGACCCATCCCAAGGCCGCCGCGGGCGCCGCTGGCGAGCTGGAGGCCGCGCTCACCGCGCACCCGGAACGCCGGGACATCGCCCAGGAGTTGACCGGCCGGGCGCTCGCCGCGCTGTCGACGGTCAACATCCGCGAGGCTTGCACCCCCAATCGAAGTGATGCCCTCGCCTTGGATTCCTTTGTCCATGAAGGGGGCACGCTTTACGTAGTCGGAGAATCCATCGAGGACCCCAGGAGCACGCCGGGCGCGATGCCCCTGCTGACGGCCCTCGTCTCCAGCGTGGTCGAGCGCGGCCGGCGCATGGCCGAACGGTCATCCTCCGGTCGGCTCGACCCACCACTCACCCTGGTCCTGGACGACATCGCCGCGGTGGCCCCGCTGCCCGAGCTTCCGGACCTGCTGGCCTCCGGTGCGGAGCAGGGCCTGGCGACGCTCGCCCTGCTCCGCTCCCGCGAACAGGCCCGCGCCCGCTGGCCCCACCGGGAACTGCCCGGGCTGCCGGGACTCCCCGTCTAGTCACCGTTGCAGAACGAACTCCAGCTCGTTCTGTGCCGCGTCCTTCACGAACGGCACCACCAACCCGCTGGGCTCGAACCCGGCCTTGCGGTAGGCGCCCTGGGCCCGGGAGTTGTCCTCGTGCACCAGCAGCCGGACCCGCTCGGCGCCGCGCCGCCACGCCCAGTCCACGCCGGCGTCCAGCAGGGACTTGATCAGCCCGTTGCCCCGGTGCCCGGGCCGCACGTAGACGCCGACGACGTGCCCCTGCCGGCGTTCGATCGTGTACCCCGCCCAGTCCTCGGTGCCGGGCTCTTCCATCAGCACGGTCAGCGAGCCGGCCCATGATCCGTCGGGCACCTCGGCGGTGAACTGCTGGGCGGTCAGCGAGCCCTCGCCGGACCCGGCCGCCCGGTCCTGCCAGAAGAGGTCGGCCTTCGCCGCGGCCTCCTCGTAGCTCTCCAGAAAGGCGAGCGGCGCGGCCGGATCCCGCAGGGCGTCGAGCCGCAGCTCCTTCACCTTCTGCCATTCCTCGGGCCGTATGGCGCGTACGACGTAATCTCCGCTGGAAAGCCTGTTCATGACCGCCACCGTAGTGCCGCGGGCCGCCCTCGGCATCCCATAAAGTGGCCGTTTGCCCCTGAAACGCGGAAAACCCCCGCACCAACGGTGCGGGGGTTCCCCTCAAAAATTGTTCGGCGGCGTCCTACTCTCCCACAGGGTCCCCCCTGCAGTACCATCGGCGCTGTGAGGCTTAGCTTCCGGGTTCGGAATGTAACCGGGCGTTTCCCTCACGCTATAACCACCGAAACACTATGAAACTGACAACCAGCACAATGGTTGTTCGTGGTTTCAGAACCAACACAGTGGACGCGAGCAACTGAGGACAAGCCCTCGGCCTATTAGTACCGGTCACCTCCACCAGTTACCTGGCTTCCAGATCCGGCCTATCAACCCAGTCGTCTACTGGGAGCCTTACCCCATCAAGTGGGTGGGAGTCCTCATCTCGAAGCAGGCTTCCCGCTTAGATGCTTTCAGCGGTTATCCCTCCCGAACGTAGCCAACCAGCCATGCCCTTGGCAGAACAACTGGCACACCAGAGGTTCGTCCGTCCCGGTCCTCTCGTACTAGGGACAGCCCTTCTCAAGACTCCTACGCGCACAGCGGATAGGGACCGAACTGTCTCACGACGTTCTAAACCCAGCTCGCGTACCGCTTTAATGGGCGAACAGCCCAACCCTTGGGACCGACTCCAGCCCCAGGATGCGACGAGCCGACATCGAGGTGCCAAACCATCCCGTCGATATGGACTCTTGGGGAAGATCAGCCTGTTATCCCCGGGGTACCTTTTATCCGTTGAGCGACGGCGCTTCCACAAGCCACCGCCGGATCACTAGTCCCGACTTTCGTCCCTGCTCGACCCGTCGGTCTCACAGTCAAGCTCCCTTGTGCACTTACACTCAACACCTGATTGCCAACCAGGCTGAGGGAACCTTTGGGCGCCTCCGTTACCCTTTAGGAGGCAACCGCCCCAGTTAAACTACCCATCAGACACTGTCCCTGATCCGGATCACGGACCCAGGTTAGACATCCAGCACGACCAGACTGGTATTTCAACGACGACTCCACAACCACTGGCGTGGCCGCTTCAAAGTCTCCCAGCTATCCTACACAAGCCGAACCGAACACCAATATCAAACTGTAGTAAAGGTCCCGGGGTCTTTCCGTCCTGCTGCGCGAAACGAGCATCTTTACTCGTAGTGCAATTTCACCGGGCCTATGGTTGAGACAGTCGAGAAGTCGTTACGCCATTCGTGCAGGTCGGAACTTACCCGACAAGGAATTTCGCTACCTTAGGATGGTTATAGTTACCACCGCCGTTTACTGGCGCTTAAGTTCTCAGCTTCGCCCCACCGAAGTGAAGCTAACCGGTCCCCTTAACGTTCCAGCACCGGGCAGGCGTCAGTCCGTATACATCGCCTTACGGCTTCGCACGGACCTGTGTTTTTAGTAAACAGTCGCTTCTCGCTGGTCTCTGCGGCCACCCCCAGCTCAGACCGTAAAGATCATCACCAGGTGTGGCCCCCCTTCTCCCGAAGTTACGGGGGCATTTTGCCGAGTTCCTTAACCATAGTTCACCCGAACGCCTCGGTATTCTCTACCTGACCACCTGAGTCGGTTTAGGGTACGGGCCGCCATGAAACTCGCTAGAGGCTTTTCTCGACAGCATAGGATCATCCACTTCACCACAATCGGCTCGGCATCAGGTCTCACCCTGCATGAGCGGCGGATTTACCTACCACTCGGGCTACACCCTTACCCCGGGACAACCACCGCCCGGGATGGACTACCTTCCTGCGTCACCCCATCACTCACCTACTAACCGCTTGGTTCAGCGGCTCCACCACTCCCCTTTGCCCGAAGGCTCCAGGGCGGCTTCACGGCCTTAGCATCACGATGCTCGATGTTTGACGCTTCACAGCGGGTACCGGAATATCAACCGGTTATCCATCGACTACGCCTGTCGGCCTCGCCTTAGGTCCCGACTTACCCTGGGCAGATCAGCTTGACCCAGGAACCCTTAGTCAATCGGCGCACACGTTTCTCACGTGTGAATCGCTACTCATGCCTGCATTCTCACTCGTCAACCGTCCACAACTACCTTCCGGTGCTGCTTCACCCGGCAGACGACGCTCCCCTACCCATCACAACACCCGTTAGGGCTATATGCTGCAATGACACGACTTCGGCGGTACGCTTGAGCCCCGCTACATTGTCGGCGCGGAATCACTAGACCAGTGAGCTATTACGCACTCTTTCAAGGGTGGCTGCTTCTAAGCCAACCTCCTGGTTGTCTGTGCGACTCCACATCCTTTCCCACTTAGCGTACGCTTAGGGGCCTTAGTCGATGCTCTGGGCTGTTTCCCTCTCGACCATGGAGCTTATCCCCCACAGTCTCACTGCCGCGCTCTCACTTACCGGCATTCGGAGTTTGGCTAAGGTCAGTAACCCGGTAGGGCCCATCGCCTATCCAGTGCTCTACCTCCGGCAAGAAACACACGACGCTGCACCTAAATGCATTTCGGGGAGAACCAGCTATCACGGAGTTTGATTGGCCTTTCACCCCTAACCACAGGTCATCCCCCAGGTTTTCAACCCTGGTGGGTTCGGTCCTCCACGAAGTCTTACCTCCGCTTCAACCTGCCCATGGCTAGATCACTCCGCTTCGGGTCTTGAGCGTGCTACTGAAACGCCCTATTCGGACTCGCTTTCGCTACGGCTTCCCCACACGGGTTAACCTCGCAACACACCGCAAACTCGCAGGCTCATTCTTCAAAAGGCACGCAGTCACGAGGATCCGAAGATCCCGACGCTCCCACGGCTTGTAGGCACACGGTTTCAGGTACTATTTCACTCCCCTCCCGGGGTACTTTTCACCATTCCCTCACGGTACTATCCGCTATCGGTCACCAGGGAATATTTAGGCTTAGCGGGTGGTCCCGCCAGATTCACACGGGATTTCTCGGGCCCCGTGCTACTTGGGTGTCTCTCAAGCAAGCCGCTGACATTTCGACTACGGGGGTCTTACCCTCTACGCCGGACCTTTCGCATGTCCTTCGTCTACATCAACGGTTTCTGACTCGCCCTACGGCCGGCAGACCGTAGAAGAGAGATCCCACAACCCCGCACACGCAACCCCTGCCGGGTCTCACACGCATACGGTTTGGCCTCATCCGGTTTCGCTCGCCACTACTCCCGGAATCACGGTTGTTTTCTCTTCCTGAGGGTACTGAGATGTTTCACTTCCCCTCGTTCCCTCCACACTGCCTATGTGTTCAGCAGCGGGTGACAGCCCATGACGACTGCCGGGTTTCCCCATTCGGAAACCCCCGGATCAAAGCCTGGTTGACGACTCCCCGGGGACTATCGCGGCCTCCCACGTCCTTCATCGGTTCCTGGTGCCAAGGCATCCACCGTGCGCCCTTAAAAACTTGGCCACAGATGCTCGCGTCCACTGTGCAGTTCTCAAACAACGACCAGCCACCCATCACCCCGAACCCAAAGGTCCGAGTGCACTGGGGCCGGCGACTGAGGAGAAGTTCATTCCCTCAGACACCCAACAGCGTGCCCGACACGATCAGCCAACCAGATCAGCGTTCCACGCCCCGAAGAGCAGTACTAGCGCCTGGTCCATCCTGAACCGTGCCGAGTAGTCAACGTTCCACCCATGAGCAACCAGCATCAGACATTCGCTGATGTACTGGCCTCTGACCAGGCAAGCCCGGTAAGAAGTGCTCCTTAGAAAGGAGGTGATCCAGCCGCACCTTCCGGTACGGCTACCTTGTTACGACTTCGTCCCAATCGCCAGTCCCACCTTCGACAGCTCCCTCCCACAAGGGGTTGGGCCACCGGCTTCGGGTGTTACCGACTTTCGTGACGTGACGGGCGGTGTGTACAAGGCCCGGGAACGTATTCACCGCAGCAATGCTGATCTGCGATTACTAGCGACTCCGACTTCATGGGGTCGAGTTGCAGACCCCAATCCGAACTGAGACCGGCTTTTTGAGATTCGCTCCACCTCACGGTATCGCAGCTCATTGTACCGGCCATTGTAGCACGTGTGCAGCCCAAGACATAAGGGGCATGATGACTTGACGTCGTCCCCACCTTCCTCCGAGTTGACCCCGGCGGTCTCCCGTGAGTCCCCAGCACCACAAGGGCCTGCTGGCAACACGGGACAAGGGTTGCGCTCGTTGCGGGACTTAACCCAACATCTCACGACACGAGCTGACGACAGCCATGCACCACCTGTACACCGACCACAAGGGGGGCACTATCTCTAATGCTTTCCGGTGTATGTCAAGCCTTGGTAAGGTTCTTCGCGTTGCGTCGAATTAAGCCACATGCTCCGCCGCTTGTGCGGGCCCCCGTCAATTCCTTTGAGTTTTAGCCTTGCGGCCGTACTCCCCAGGCGGGGCACTTAATGCGTTAGCTGCGGCACGGACAACGTGGAATGTTGCCCACACCTAGTGCCCACCGTTTACGGCGTGGACTACCAGGGTATCTAATCCTGTTCGCTCCCCACGCTTTCGCTCCTCAGCGTCAGTATCGGCCCAGAGATCCGCCTTCGCCACCGGTGTTCCTCCTGATATCTGCGCATTTCACCGCTACACCAGGAATTCCGATCTCCCCTACCGAACTCTAGCCTGCCCGTATCGACTGCAGACCCGGGGTTAAGCCCCGGGCTTTCACAACCGACGTGACAAGCCGCCTACGAGCTCTTTACGCCCAATAATTCCGGACAACGCTTGCGCCCTACGTATTACCGCGGCTGCTGGCACGTAGTTAGCCGGCGCTTCTTCTGCAGGTACCGTCACTTTCGCTTCTTCCCTGCTGAAAGAGGTTTACAACCCGAAGGCCGTCATCCCTCACGCGGCGTCGCTGCATCAGGCTTTCGCCCATTGTGCAATATTCCCCACTGCTGCCTCCCGTAGGAGTCTGGGCCGTGTCTCAGTCCCAGTGTGGCCGGTCGCCCTCTCAGGCCGGCTACCCGTCGTCGCCTTGGTGAGCCATTACCTCACCAACAAGCTGATAGGCCGCGGGCTCATCCTGCACCGCCGGAGCTTTACACCATCAAGGATGCCCAAGATGGTCATATCCGGTATTAGACCCCGTTTCCAGGGCTTGTCCCAGAGTGCAGGGCAGATTGCCCACGTGTTACTCACCCGTTCGCCACTAATCCACCCCGAAGGGCTTCATCGTTCGACTTGCATGTGTTAAGCACGCCGCCAGCGTTCGTCCTGAGCCAGGATCAAACTCTCCGTGAATGTTTACCGGTAATCCGGTGAGACACACACGGGAGCGGAACGACCGGAGGAATAGTCCGATCGTTCACAGCGTCCTCGCTGTGTTTTTTCAAAGGAACCTCGACCATCGGTGACCGATGGACGGGGTATCAACATATCTGGCGTTGACTTTTGGCACGCTGTTGAGTTCTCAAGGAACGGTCGCTTCCTTTGTACTCACCCTCTCGGGCTTTCCTCCGGGCGCTTCCCTTCGGTGTTTCCGACTCTATCAGATCTTTTCTCGATCCGATTTCCTCGGTGCTTTCCAGGTTCCCGCTTCCGCGTTTCCCTTTCCGGCGGTTCCGACTCTATCAGATCCTTTCGGCGTCTGACTCCCAGTCAGGGGGGTTTGTTTTCCCGGCTGTTGGGCCGTTCCGACGTCTCAAACCTTAGCGGATCCTCCCGGCGATTCCCAATCGGGCCGCCGAGTCCCTATTCGAATTGAATTCGGGCACGCCGAAATCAACCCGGGTGGGAGATCGTGCTGATGGTGTGAGGGGTGCCGCTCGAAGCGGCTGAGGTGCCACCGCGGAGACGTGAAGGCTCTGCGGCAACCCGAAGAACCTTACGGAACCGACGAGGGCGTGTCAACAACCCCTGTCAAGATCTTTTCGGCCCGCTCAGTCGAGGTCGCTGAGCCGGCCGCCGGCGTCCGGCTGGGCGTGCTCGACCCTGCGCAGCAGCGTCGTGAGGACCTCGCCGAGGACCGAGCGCTCGGCCGGGGTGAGGTCTTGGAGGAGGTCCTCCTCGAAGACGGTGGCGAGGCGCATCGCCTCCAGCCACTTCTCCCGGCCCTCGGGGGTCAGCTCGATGATGACGCGGACCCGGTTGGACTCGTCCCGCTCCCGGGTGACCAGGCCCTCGGAGACCATCCGGTCGATCCGGTGGGTCATCGCGGCCGGAGTGAGACCGAGGCGCTTGGCGAGGTCGCTGGGGCCCATCCGGTAGGGGGCGCCGGAGAGGACCAGCGCCTTGAGCACCTCCCACTCGGCGTTGCTGATGCCGAGGGCGGCGGTCTGGCGGCCGTAGGCCACGTTCATCCGGCGGTTGAGCCGCGACAGGGCCGACACGATCTTCTCGACCTGGGGGTCGAGGTCCTGGAACTCGCGCTGGTAGGCGGCGATCTGTTCTTCGAGGGTCGGCTCAGTGACGCCGGCTGTGTCGGCCATGGGCCGAGTATGGCACGCGACCGCTTTGCGTTGAAGTCCTTCGCTGTGTACTCTTTAGCTTCGAACTTTAGCTTTGAAGTCTTCACTCCTAACTAGTGAGAGAGGTGAACGTGACCAGGGCGATGGGCGCAGCGATGCGCCGGATCCACGTGGGCAACGCACTCAGCGCGTTCGGGCTCGGCTTCACGGTCCCCTACCTGTACGTCTATGTGGCGCAGGTGCGGGGCCTGGGGGCCATGACGGCGGGTCTCGTGCTCGCCGTCTTCGCCGTGGCCGCGCTGATCGTGCTGCCGTTCGCCGGCCGGGCGATCGTGCGGCGCGGCCCGCTGCCGGTCCTGCTCGCCGCCCTGGTCGCCGCCGCGCTCGGCGCGCTCGGCCTGGGGCTCGCGGCCAGTGCCTGGTCGGTGCTGCCGGCGGCCGCGGTGCTCGGCGCCGGACAGGCCGTGATGCAGCCGGCGCTGGCCACGATGATCGTGGACTGCTCCAGCGCCGACACCCGCTCGCGGGCGTTCGCCATGCAGTTCTTCCTGCAGAACCTGGGCCTCGGCATAGGCGGCCTCATCGGCGGTCACCTGGTCGACACCACGCGCGTCTCGTCGTTCACCCTGCTGTTCGCGATCGAGGCGGCGATGTTCCTGCTGCTGGTCGCGGTGATGGCCACGGTCCGGATGCCGCGCTCGCCGCGTCTGGAGGACGCGCCCACGACGTCGAAGGGCAGCTGGAAGCAGCTGCTCGGCAACCGGGCGATGGTGCAGCTGTGCGTCCTGGGCTTCGTGATCTTCTTCGCCTGCTACGGGCAGTTCGAGTCGGGTCTGAGCGCGTACGGCGTGGAGGCCGCCGGGATATCCACCTCCACGCTGGGCACGGCCCTGGCCGCGAACACCCTGATGATCGTGGTCGCCCAGTTCGCCGTGCTGAGGTTCGTGGAGCGCGCCCGGCGCACCCGGGTGATCGCCCTGGTGGGCCTGGTCTGGGCGGTGGCCTGGCTGGCCGCCGGGTACGCGGGGCTGGGACACGGCAGCCAGGAGATGGCCACGGCCGCCTTCGTGTCGACGTACGCGTTGTTCGGTCTGGGCGAGGCGATGCTGTCGCCGACGGTCGCCCCGCTGGTCGCGGATCTGGCGCCGGAGGGCATGGCCGGTCAGTACAACTCGGCGTTCGCCCTGGTGAAGCAGCTGGCGCTGGCCATCGGTCCGGCGGTGGGCGGTCCCCTCGCGGCATCGCTGCACGCGCCGTACATCGTGACCTTCGTGCTGTTCTCGCTGGGCATCACGTATCTGGCGCTGCGGCTCGGGCGGCGGCTCGCCCCGGTGCAGGACCAGCCGTGGCAGGCGCGTGCCAGCCGGGTGGTCAGCCGGGGCGGGGCGCCCGCGGAGGCGGTCTCCGCGGAGGCGTGAGCCGGGCCGGCTCCGCGCCGCCGGGACACGACGGCCGTCGCCTTCGGGCGGCGGCCGTCTTCGCGTGCTCGGGGCCTGCTCAGCGCACCGCGGTGACCAGCAGCGAGGTGAAGGGGACGGTCACCGTGCCGTCGGGGGCGACGCGGTCGGCGAGCTGCTCGCGGACCAGTTCGCCGGCCCGGGTGACGGCCTCCTCGCCGCCGGCCTCCCTGAGCATGCCGCCCCAGAGGGTGTCCAGGTGTTCGCGGGCGTAGCGGTCCAGCGGGGGCAGGGTGATGTCGAAGGTGACCTCGCGGTGGGCGGTGTCGCGGTAGCCGGCCGTCTGCAGTGCGGTGGTGAGCTGGTCGGCGGTGCGGGCGTAGGCGCGGGCGAGGTAGGGGAGCGCGTCGGGGGCGTACTTCTCCAGCGCGCGCTGCTCGGCGAGGAAGTAGGGCAGGCGGTCGACCGGGGCCCAGACGGTGGCGGCGAACCGGCCGCCGGGGCGGGTGACGCGGGCCGCCTCGACGAGGGCGGCGGTCAGGTCGGGGAAGAGCTGGGCGCCCTGCTGGCAGACGACCGCGTCGAAGGTGGCGGCGTCGTACGGGAGGCGGTCGGCGGGGGCCGCGGTGAAGCCGGTGTCCGGGCAGCTCGGCGACCGGTGCTCGCGGGCGACGCGGACCATGCCCTCGTCGATGTCGGCGCCGCGGACCCGGCCGGCGGGGCCGACCAGGGCGGCGGCCGCGCGGGCGGCGAAGCCGGTGCCGCACGCCAGGTCGAGCACGTGCTCACCGGGGCCGAGGCCCACGGCGGCCAGCAGCTCGGCCACGAAGGGGCGCATGATCGGAGCGCTGTGGGTCTCGTACGCCTCGGGGCCTTCGGTGCTGCGATGTATTGGTCCCATACATGTGCAGTCAACACCCCGGACGGGTGCACGGGCCAACGACGAGCGTCGTTCAGGGACGCGGTCTCGGCAGGACGAACTCGCACCACACCGCCTTGCCGCCGCCCGGGGTGCGGCGGCAGCCCCAGGAGGAGGCGATGGTGGCGACGATGGCGATGCCCCGGCCGGACTCGTCGGCGGGTTCGGCGCGGCGGCGCCGGGGCAGGTGGTCGTCGCCGTCGGTGACCTCCACGATCAGCCGGCGGTCGGTGCGGCGGAGTCTGAGGCGCATGGGCGGGGTGCCGTGCTGGAGGCTGTTGGCGACGAGTTCGCTGGTGGCGAGGACGCCGAGGTCGTGCAGTTCGGCGGGGAAGCGCCAGCTGGTCAGGACGCCGGAGGCGAAGGCGCGGGCGCGCGGGGCCGCCTCGACGCCGCCGAGGAGTTCCAGGGCCGCGTTGCGGAACAGCTCGCCGTCGGGTCCGGTGCGGGCGGGTTGCTGGAGGACCAGGACGGCCACGTCGTCGTCGTGGTCGGCGGTGACGCCGGCCGAGCGGACCAGGCGGTCGCAGACGACCTGGGGCGAGCCGGTGGCGCCGGCCAGGGCGCGCTCCAGGGCGGCGATGCCCTCGTCCAGGTCTTCGTCCCGGCGTTCGACCAGGCCGTCCGTGTAGAGGACGGCCGTGGAGCCGGGGCCCAGCGCGATGGAGCCGGAGGAGTGCATCCAGCCGCCGGTGCCGAGCGGCGGGCCGGTGGGTTCCTCGGTGCGGGAGACCGTGCCGTGCTCGTCGCGGACCAGGATCGGCAGGTGCCCCGCGGAGGCGTACACCAGGCGGCCCTCGTTGGGGTCGTGGACGGCGTAGGCGCAGGTGGCGATCTGGTTGGGGTCGATCTCGGTGGCGAGGCCGTCGAGCAGCTGGAGCACCTCGTGCGGGGGCAGGTCGAGGCGGGCGTAGGCGCGCACGGCCGTGCGCAGCTGGCCCATGACCGCGGCCGCGCGCACGCCCCGGCCCATCACGTCGCCGATGACGAGGGCGGTGCGGCCGCCGCCGAGGGTGATCACGTCGTACCAGTCGCCGCCGACCGCGGCCTCGGTGCCGCCGGGCTGGTAGGTGGCGGCGATGCGCAGGTCGTCGGGTTGTTCGAGGTCCTGCGGGAGCAGGGAGCGCTGGAGGGTGACCGCGGTCTCGCGCTGGCGGCGTTCGCTGGCGCGCAGCCGTTCGGCGGCCTCGGCGTGGTCGGTGACGTCGGTGGCGAAGACCAGCACGCCGCCGTCGCGGTCGCCGTCCTCGGCGACGGGGGTGCAGGTGAAGGTGTACGAGCGGCCGTCCACCGCCCGGCGGGACTTCAGGGTGCGGGGCCGGTGGCTGCGCAGCACCTGGTCGAGCAGCGGGAGCAGGCCCAGCTCGGCGAGTTCGGGCAGGGCCTCGCGGGCGGGGGCGCCGGCGGGGCGGGGGCCGAAGGCCGTCGTGTAGGCGTCGTTGACGTACGCGAGGCGGTGGTCGGGGCCGTGCACGAGCGCGACGAGGGCCGGGACGCGGTCCAGGACGTCGCGGGCGGGCAGCTCGTCGACGGCGGGCACCGGTGCGGTGCCGTCGGCGGGCTGTCCGGCGCGGGCCGCGGGCACGGAGCCTTCCCCCCGCCGGTCCGGGGTCTCGGTCCGCGCGGCGGCGCGGCGCTGCGTTCCGGGGAGCCGGGCGCTCCAGCGCGTGAAGTTCACTGTGGGGAAGGCCTCGTGGGTGCTAGGCGGGCGGGTGCCCGGCCGTTGTCGTCGGGCAGTCTGGCAGGGAGCGGGCCGCGGCGGGCGACATCCGTCAGACGGTGGGGCGAATGGTGGAGTTCCTGGATGCGGTCAGGACGACCCCTTCGGGTCGTCCGAGGGGTCGTGAGGATGCATTCCCCCGGCCGCGAGTTCGAACTCCGCGCGCGGGTGTTCGAGTGAACCGAGCGAGACGATCTCCCGTTTGAACAGCCCGGAGAGGGTCCATTCGGCGAGCACACGGGCCTTGCGGTTGACGGTGGGCACCCTGCTCAGGTGGTAGACGCGGTGCATGAACCAGGCAGGGTAGCCCTTCAGCCGGCGTCCGTAGACCTGGGCGACGCCCTTGTGGAACCCGAGGGAGGCGACGGAGCCCGCGTACGCGTGCGCGTAGGTGTCCAGGGGCTCGCCGCGCAGGGCGTGGACAAGGTTGTCGCCGAGCACCCGCGCCTGGCGCAGGGCGTGCTGGGCGTTGGGCGCGGTGAGGGCGCCGGGTTCGGCGGCGGTGACGTCGGGGACGGCGGCGGCGTCGCCCGCGCCCCAGGCGTGCTCGGTGCCCTCGACGGTCAGCCGGGCGGTGCAGCGCAGCCGGCCGCGGTCGGTGAGCGGCAGGTCGGTGGCGGCGAGCAGGGGGTGCGGTTTGACGCCCGCGGTCCAGACGACCGTACGGGTCGGGAAGCGGCGGCCGTCGCTGAGCACGGCGATCCGGTCCGCGCAGGATTCCAGGCGGGTGCCCAGCAGCACCTGGATGTTGCGGCGGCGCAGCTGGGTGACGGTGTAGCGGCCCAGCTCCGCGCCGACCTCGGGCAGGATGCGGTCGGTGGCCTCGACGAGGATCCACTTCATGTCCTCGGCGCGCACGTTGTGGTAGTAGCGGGCGGCGTACCGGGCCATGTCCTCCAGCTCGCCGAGGGCCTCCACGCCCGCGTAGCCGCCGCCGACGAAGACGAAGGTGAGGGCGGCGTCGCGGAGGGCCGGGTCGCGGGTGGAGGAGGCGATGTCCATCTGCTCGATGACGTGGTTGCGCAGCGCGATGGCCTCTTCGACGGTCTTGAAGCCGATGCCGTGCTCGGCGAGACCGGGGATGGGCAGGGTGCGGGAGACGGAGCCGGGGGCGAGCACCAGCTCGTCGTACGGGAAGAGTTCGGCGGCGCGGCCCTCGTCGGCGGTGGCGAGGGTGGTGACGGCGGCGGTGCGCACCACGTGGTCGATGGAGACGGCCTCGCCGACGACGATGTGGCAGCGGTCCAGGACCCGGCGCAGGGGTACGACGACGTGGCGCGGGGAGATGGAGCCCGCGGCCGCCTCGGGCAGGAAGGGCTGGTACGTCATGTAAGGGTCGGGAGTGACGACGGTGATCTCGACCTCACCGCGCCTCAGCTCGGCCTTCAGCTTCCGCTGGAGGCGCAGGGCCGTGTACATCCCGACGTAGCCGCCGCCGACAACCAGAATGCGCGCACGTTCCTTCACCATCCCATGACGCACCCGGCGCAGTGGTTTGTCCACAGCCCCGGCAATTTGTGTGACCGGCGGGCGGGTGTGCGGCGCGGCGGGCGCCGTGTCCGGGGTGCCAGAAACGGGGCAGGTCAGCGGGGGCGGGCGCGTGGACGGGAGCGGCGGGAACCGGGACGTATATGACTCGTACTCCGATCGGGGGGCGCAGTGTGCGGAACCTGCCCCTTCTGTATTGACTGCCTCTCAACTATGTTCGTGTCGACGGGGTGTGGGGGATGTGGTCGCACGGGCTCTGCGACGGGCGGGGCCGCGGTGACCGGTACCACCTTCGCGCACTCCGGCATCAGTGACGGGGAGTGTCTCCGGGGGGAGACGTCATGTACCGGGGGAAACACATGCATATTCAGGACACGTCTTGGCCGGCTGCCGCGGTGGCCGCCGGCGGCCCGGCCGTGCAGGTGCCGGCGGCACCGGCGGTCGCGACGGCGAACGGGCGCGCGGACGGGGCGCGCACGACGCCGCTGCGGGTGGACGCACAGCGCAATCTGGAGCACGTGCTGCGGGCGGCGCGTGAGGTGTTCGGCGAGCTGGGGTACGGCGCGCCGATGGAGGACGTGGCACGGCGGGCGCGGGTCGGGGTCGGCACGGTGTACCGGCGCTTTCCCAGCAAGGACGTGCTGGTCCGGCGGATAGCCGAGGAGGAGACGGCACGGCTGACCGAGCAGGCGCGAGCGGCGCTGGGTCAGGAGGACGAGCCGTGGTCGGCGCTGTCCCGGTTCCTGCGGACGTCGGTGGCGTCCGGGGCGGGGCGGCTGCTGCCGCCGCAGGTGCTGCGGGTCGGCTCCGCGCAGGGCTCCGCCGGTCCGGTCGAGGGAACCGGTCTGCTGGAGGAGGCCCGGGTGCCGCAGCAGCGGGTGCAGCCGGGCGGCGGTGAACTGCGCCTGGTGGCACGGGACTCCGTGGACGCCTCGGACGACACCGGGATCGGCGCGCTGCTGTCGGTCGTCGGTCAGCTGGTCGAACGGGCGCGCGCGGCGGGCGAGTTGCGCACCGACGTGTCCGTGTCCGACGTGCTGCTGGTGATCGCGACGGCGGCCCCGTCCCTGCCGGACGCGGCCCAGCAGGCGGCGGCGTCCGCGCGGCTGCTGGACATCCTGCTGGAGGGGCTGCGGTCACGTCCCACGGCGGGCTGAGAGGTTCTCGTTCCCCCCACCCGCATCACCCGTGCCGCTCGGCCGGGTGGTGCGGGTGGCCTCTTTCCGCGGCTGGTGCGGCGGCCCGCGGTCCTGCGCCCGTCCTCCACGACGCATGCCGCCCTGCCCGTCCACCCGCACGGAGTGGTTTGTTCCGGAGCGACTGCCCGGACGGGTGACCGGGACCGCCGGACGTCGTTGAAGAAATGACGATGTGGCACGCTGTGGCCGTGATGGGTTGGGCCGGGCCGGGGGCGGGGGCGTTCCGCTATGAGCGTTGACGGGTGGGACGGACCACGCGGTGACGACGGTGATGTGGACGCGGTCGGACCGGACGCGCCGCAGGTGCCGAGCCAGGGACGTCGGACGAGGGGACACGGGGTGCCGGCCCAGCGCGGCAAGGACGTGCCACCCGGTGACGCCGAGCTGATCGAGCGGATGCGGGCCGGGGACGACTCGGCGTACGAGGAGCTGTACCGGCGGCACGCCGGCGCGGTGCGCCGGTACGCGCGGACCTGCTGCCGGGACGCGCACACCGCCGAGGACCTCACCGCCGAGGTCTTCGCCCGCATGTTGCAGGCGGTGCGCGGCGGTTCGGGACCGGAGCACGCGGTACGGGCCTATCTGCTGACCTCGGTGCGGCGCGTCGCCGCGCACTGGCTCAGGTCGGCCCGGCGCGAACAGCTCGTCGACGACTTCGCCACCTTCGCCCAGCAGGCCGCCCGGTCCGCCGAGGTGTCCGACGACGACACGCTCGAACTCGGCGCCGACGTACGGGCGTTGCACGAGGCCGAGCAGTCCATGGCCATGCGGGCGTTCCGTTCGCTGCCCGAGCGCTGGCAGGCCGTGCTGTGGCACACCGAGGTGGAGGACGAGTCGCCGAGCGAGGTCGCCGTCCTGTTCGGTCTGGACGCCAACGGCACCCGGGTGCTCGCCAGCCGCGCCCGCGAGGGGTTGAAGCAGGCCTATCTCCAGGCGCATGTCAGCGCCACCCTCACCGCGGACGCGGACTGCGCCCGCTACGCCGACCAGCTCGGCTCCTACGCCCGCCGCAAGCTGCGCGTCCGCGCCGAGCGGGGGCTGCGCAAGCACCTGGCGGAGTGCGCGAGGTGCCGGCTGGCGGCGGCGCAGATCGAAGAGGTCGCCGGCGGCATCCCCGCGGTGGTGCCGGTCGCGGTCATCGGGTGGTTCGGCGCCGCCGGGTACGCCAAGGCGCTCGGCCTCGTCGCCGGGGGCGCGGGGGCCGGTGCCGCGGGTGCCGCCGCCGCGAGCGGTTCCTCCGGGGGCGCCGGTTCCGCGGGCGGGGCCGCAACGGAGGCGGTCGGGGCGCCGGTCAAGGCGGGCATCGCGGCCGGGGTGGTCGCCGTGGCCGCCGCCGCGGTGGCCTTCGGCCTGGTGAACGACGGCAGTCCGGCGAAGGAGACCGCGAAGCCCTCGGCGCCGTCCGCGCCGGTCGTGGTGTCCCAGGCGCCGACGCCCGCACCGGCGAAGCCGAAGCCCGCGCCGTCGAAGGCCGTACCGCCGCCGGTGGTGCCCGCCACGCCGACCCCGGCGCCCACACCCACGCCGTCCCCGACGCCCACCCCGACCAGAACCCCCAGGCCGGCGCCCTCCAAGCCCGCCCCCGAACCCACGCCGACCCCGACGCCCACCCCGACGCCGAGCCCGACGCCGAGCCCGACTCCGCCGCCGGCCCCCGTCGTCTACCAGCTCGGCGAGCTGCGCTACGACGCGGACGGGGACGGGACCGAGCCCGAGATCGCGCTCGGCGAGAGCAGTTGGGTGTGGCAGCGCTACGGCCTGTCGGTCGGCGGCAAGCTGTACGCACAGGGGGCGACCGTCCGCGGCGACTCCTCGGTGACCGTCGTCCTCAACCGGCGGTGCACCGCCTACGACGCGCTCGCCGGGGTGGACGACATGACGCTCGGCCTCGGCAAGGTCTCCTTCGCCGTCTACGCCGACGGCGTCCCGCTGTGGCAGTCCGGGATGGTCAAGGGCCGCGACCAGGCCGTGCCCGTCCACGTGGACCTCACCGGGCGGACGGCCGTACGGCTCGTCGTACGGCCGCACAGCAACGCCTTCGACCGGAACTCGCTGGCCGACTGGGCGGAATCCCGGTTCACCTGCGCGTAGCCGCCGTGCGCACCCGCCGGATGTCGGCCAGGACCTCCGCCACCCCGTAGCCGGCGCCCCGGGCCCGCTCGGCCGCGTACCGCTCGGCGGGCAGGGCGGCGCGGGCACCGGCCAGCACCCGGGCGGCCTCGGTGCGCTCGGGCTCGCTGCGCGGGCGGCCGTCGCACCAGCGGTCCGCGGCCTCGTACAGCCGGACCGCGCCCGGCAGATCCCCGAGCCGGGCCAGCAGTCCGGCCGCGGTGTCCACCAGTCCCCCGGTGATCCACTCGGCGCACCGCATGGCCACGGCCGCCTCCAGCGCCTCGGCCACGACCGGCAGCCCGTGCTCCGGGCCCGACTCCGCGGCCGCGAGCAGCGCCTCCACGGTTCCCAGGGCGGCCGCGAACTGCGGGGGCGCGGCCTCGCCCCGGGTCGCCTCGAACGTCGCGTCGTACAGCTCGCGGGCCTCGGCGGTCCGCCCGTCGTACAGGGCGATGCAGGCGCGCATCATCAGGGCGAAGGCGCGGGCCTCCGTCACCGCGTAGCGGTCCGCGGCCGTGTCCGCCTCCGCGAGGGTGGCGAGCGCGCCGTCGCGGTCGCCGGCACGGTAGGCGATCTCCCCGAGCCGCGCCAGCAGGAACGGCGACTCCGCGTAGGCGCCGACCTCGTAGGCGAGGCGCAGCGCCTGCGCGTACTCGTCGCGCGCCTCGGCGTAACGGCCGCGCGCCATGGCCGTCTCACCGGCCGCGCTGCACACCTGCGCCCGCATCCAGCGGTCCCCGACGCGGCGGCTGAGCGTCCGCAGCTCGGCCAGGTCCTCGTCCACGCCGTGCAGATTGCCCGGGGAGTCGACGAGCGCGTGGGTGCGGAACATCAGCGTGACGCCGGTCTCCCAGTCGCCGCCGTACTTCCGGCAGTTGGCGACCGCCGGGGTGAGGTCGCGGCCGGCGTCCCCCGGGCCGCCCAGGTAGTAGGCGGTCAGCGGCCAGGTGATGCCGGGGAGGCGGGCGGCGTGCGGGCCGCCGCGCGCGTAGGCCGCCCGGACCCGGGCGATGTAGCGCGGACCCCGCTCGTCGTCGTCGGTCAGCCGCTCGATCCTGCCCTCCGTGGTCAGGAACAGGTCGGACATCCGCAGGTCCATGCGGAGTTCGCGCAGCGGGTGCCCCCGCTCGCCGTCGGGCGCGGCGAGCAGGGCGCCGACGATGTCGGCCGACTCCATCAGGGCCGGCAGGCCGCCCTCGGGGGTGGCTCCAGCGGCGAGGGCGTCGAGGGCGATGCCCAGGCGGAGCACCTGGCGCGTCCGGGTGACGGCCTCCCGGCGGTGGTTGCGCAGCCACCAGAACCAGCCCATGGCCAGGACGATCGCGCCCGCCTCGGCCTCCTCGCCGTCGCGCACCGCGCGGTCCAGGGCCGCCCGGATGTTGTCCAGGTCGGTCTCCAGACGGGCGATCCACGGGAGTTGTTCCGCCGAACGCAGCAGCGGCTCGGCCCGCTCCACCAGCGACCGCACCCAGGCGCGGTGGCGGCGCTCGGCGGCGGCGCGCAGTCCGGGGGTGTCGGCCGCGCGCTCGGTGGCGTACTCGTGGATGGTCTCCAGCATGCGGTAGCGCATGCCGCCGGGCGCGTCGGTGGCGTCCGGTGTGGCGACGACGAGGGACTTGTCGACCAGCGCCCCGATCAGATCGGCCACCGGGCCCGAGCACACGGCCTCGGCCGCCGCGAGGTCCCAGCCGCCGACGAAGACCGACACCTCGCGCAGCACCGTGCGCTCGCGCTCGTCCAGCAGGTCCCAGGACCAGTCGACCACCGCGCGCAGGGTCTGCTGGCGGGGCAGCACGGTGCGGCTGCCGGAGGTGAGCAGCCGGAACCGGTCATCGAGCCGGTCGGCGATCTGGCGCGGGGTCAGCATCCGGAGCCGGGCCGCGGCCAGTTCGATGGCGAGCGGCAGCCCGTCCAGACGGCGGCAGATCTCCGCGACGGCGGCGGTGTCGCCGAGCACGCCGTCGGGGCGGACGGCCTTGGCGCGCTCGGTGAAGAGGCGGTGCGCCTGTTCGGGGGCCAGGGGTTCGACCGGGCGCACCGACTCGCCGGGCACGCCCAGGGGTTCGCGGCTGGTGGCGAGGACGGTCAGCCCCGGGCAGTGGGTGAGGAGGGTCTCGGCGAGGGCGGCGGCCGCGTCGATGACGTGCTCGCAGTTGTCGAGGACGAGGAGCTGGGTGCGCGGGGCGCAGTACTCGATCAGCAGGGCGGTCGGGTCGTCGTGCTGCGCGGTCAGCTCGGTGTTCAGCAGCACGGTCTCGCGCAGCCCCAGCGCGTTGACCACGGCGCCGGCCACCGCCTCCGGATGGTCCAGCGGGGCCAGTTCGACCAGCCAGGCGGGGGCGAACGCGGCGGCGGCCTCCTCGGCGAGCCGGGTCTTTCCCGAGCCGCCGGGTCCGGTGAGGGTGACCAGGCGGGATGCCCGCACATCGGCGCGGACCGCGGCGAGTTCCGGTTCCCGGCCGACGAAGGAGGTCAGGCGGGGCCGGAGGTTGCCGCGCCGGTCGGGGGGCGGGGCGGGGCGCTGCGGCGCGAGCAGTGAGGCGTGCAGGGCGCGCAGTTCCTCGCCCGGGTCGGTGCCGAGGGTGTCGGCGAGGGTGCGGCGCGCCGACTCGTAGGCGGCGAGGGCGTCGGCGGGGCGGCCGCAGTCGCGCAGGGCGCGGATGAGGAGGGCGTGCAGCGGCTCGTCGTAGGGGTGGGCCGCGGTCAGCTCGCGCAGCTCCGGTACGACCTCCCGGGCGCGGCCCAGGGCGAGGGCGGCGGCGGCACGGGCGCGGGTGGCCTCCAGGCGCAGCGCCTCGGGGCGGGCGGCGGCGGTGCGGTCGGGGAGGTCGGCGAGGGCGGGGCCGTGCCAGAGGGCGAGCGCGGTGGTGAGGGCGCGGTGCGCGGTCTCCGGGTCGCCGGCGCCGAGGGCCCTGGTGCCGGTGCGGGTGAGACGTTCGAAGACGTGCAGGTCGACGTCGTCCTCGGTGGCTTCGAGGCGGTATCCGCCGGGGGTGGAGGTGACGGCGTCCTTGCCCAGGGTGCGGCGGAGCCGGCCGACGAGGGCCTGGAGGGCGGCGGGCGCGTCCTGGGGCGGGGCGTCGGCCCAGATCTCCTCGACGAGGGTGTGCGGGGTGGTGGTGCGGCCGGGGCGCAGGGCGAGGGCGGCGAGGAGGGTGCGCAGGCGGGGAGCGGTGAGCGGGAGGGGGTCGCCGTGACCGTCCGCCGCTTGGGTGATGCCGAGGATTCTGTACCGCACCCGGTCATTGTGGACGGGGAGCGGGCATGGGTTCGACGGGTTTGCGGGCGGGGGCGGGGACACGGCGGGCACGGGGGGCGGAGCCGGGCGGGCGGGGACGACGGGCGCGGGCCTGACGAACACACCGGCGGGCCGGGCGGGTGCGGGCGCGCATGCCCGGGCTCACGCGCCGGACGCCAGCGCCCCCCGGCGCGGGGTGATCCCCGCCGGCACCGCCCGCGAGCGCGCGGGCGTTCCGGTCCAGCACGTCCCCCGGCGGGCCAGCAGGCGATGCAGCCACAGTTCGAGGGAGACCAGGTCGGCGAGGCCGTCCAGCGGTACGGCGGAGCCGCCCGCCGCCGCGCGCAGCGCCTTGCGGATCACCCGGGCCTCCACCAGTCCCGCGTCCGCCAGCAGCGGGCGGGAGAAGAGGTCCTGCAACGCGTCGGCGGACACCCGCAGGCCCGCTCGGGCCGCGGCCGCCGAGGAGGCGTGGGACGGTACGCCCCAGCCGGGCGGGAGGTCGGTGACACCGGCGCCGGACAGGACGGTGCGCAGGATCGCGGCCCGCGCCCCCGGCCGCACCCGCAGCGCCTCGGGCAGCGCGCGGCAGGCGCGGACGACCTGGTTGTCCAGGAAGGGCGCGTGCAGCCGCTGCGACCGGATCTCCGCGGCCTGTTCGAGGACGCGGAGGTCCGCGGCGTACCGGGCGAGCGCGGCCCGCGCCCGGTGGTCGCCGGGGCGCTGGACGCCCGTGCCGGTCCGGTCCGCCTCGACCCCCAGCAGAACCGATACTTCGGCCAGCGCCTCCCCCGTCAGCCACCGGGCGGCCGCCCCGGGCGGGGCCCAGGTCAGCGCCGCGAGGGACGCTCCGACCGCCCCCTTGGGCTCCTCGAACCGGCGCCGCATCAGCCGCTCGGCCAGCGCCTCGACCCCGGCCCGGTACGGCGTGCGGGCGAGCCGCCGGGCCGCGCCGTACACCCGCGCGGGGACCAGCACCGAGCCGTCGGCCCGGGCGAGCGCGGCGACCGGCCGGACCAGATGGCGGCGCCGGCGGTCCATCAGCAGGTCGGCGAGGCGGGCGGGATGGGCGTCGAGGACCTGGCGGGCGCCGTGTCCGGTGAAGTGGTCGGCGCTGCCCGCGGCCAGCCGGGCCCGGTGCCGGGCGGCCGTGACCAGCGAGGGTCCGGGCTCGTCGGTGAGGGGGCCGTCGAGGTCGGCGTAGGGCAGGAGCTCCTCGCCGCCGGTCACCACCACGTGGTGCAGCCGGGGGTTCTCGGCGAGGGCGCCGGCGCGCTGGAGTTCGGCCTCCCGGCCGCCGACGGCGAGGTCGTTGAAGGTGACGGCGAGGAGGCGTTCGCCGGCGCCGTGGCCGAGCAGGGTGCCGGGCCGGCCGGGCAGCCCGGCGGCGAGCAGCGCGAGGGTGGCGGAGGCCGGCCCGCCGGAGAGGTCGGCGCCGATGCCGGGCACCGGCATGCCGCGCCGGGCGCGCCGCTCCGCGGGTCCCATCCCGGGCACCGGGCCGGGATCGAGGTCGGGCACGTGCCGGGGCGCGGACAGCCGGGTGCGCACCGCCTCCACGAGGGCGTCGCGCACGGCGTCCACGGCGTGGTCGGGGTCGGCCGGGGGCGCGGACACGGCGAGCGAGGAGACCGGGTCGTACCCGGCGATCTCCCGCGCCCCGGCGCGCAGGACCAGCGCGTGCCCCGGCGGAACGCGCCGCACCCCCTCGTACGGGGTGGTGTCGCGCAGCGCGGCCGGTACGTCCGGGGCGGCGAGCAGGGCGGCCAGGTGACCGAAGTCGAGGTTGGCCTCGACGAGGTCGGCGAGCGGCAGCGCGGCGGTGGCGTAGGCGGTGCCGCCCGCCCACGGGGTGTGGAAGACCGGGCGGGCGCCCGCGAGGTCGCCGCAGACGGTGACGCGGCGGCCGACCTGGACGACGGCCGTGTAGCTGCCGGGCCAGGCGGTCAGATGGCGCAGGGCGCCGCCGCGCGCGGTGAACAGGCCGCGCCGCAGCTCCTCGTCGGAGGCGCCGCAGATGCCGAGGACCGCGATCCGGTTCTGCTCGTCGGCCTTGATCACCCGCACCTCGTCCGGGCGCCAGTCGCCGACGGCCCACAGCGGGTCGGGGTCGCCCCACAACAGCTGGGAGCCGACCGGGTGCAGGGTCTCGCCGTCGAGGTCGAGGGCGCCGGCCGAGCCGGGCGCGGCCGTGCCCGCGGCGGTGCTGCTCCACCCCACCAACCACCGCATCGACGCCTCCACAGGCTGTGGACAACCACTGCACCGGACGAACCGGCCCCCATGCTGCCACGAAGGACGCGCGGGAGAGGTGTGGTGACACCGCCCGGGACGGTGGAAGGGCAACCGGCGTTGACGCGGTGGCCGTTGACCCGGGGCCGGGGGCCACCGGGCAGGACGCGACGCGAATACGCCCCATGTGCGCCCCCTAAACGCCTTTCACGCCCCGAATTTTCATGGTCGCAGCCGTGAACACCCGGCGTTCTGCGGGACGATTTTCAGCCAAATACCGTGAGGCGCGCGGAAACCGAGCACGCTCCGTAGGGGCCGGCGATGCGCGCGGCACCCTTCACGCACGCACGGTCCGGGAGGCGGTCGCCGCCTCCCGGACCGGTCCGCCACCCGCGGGGATGAAGGTGGCGGTGTCCCCCAGCCCACTGGATCCAGTACAGCGGGCCGACCCACGCAAGACCAGGAAACCGCCACGGAGTTGGCCGGAGAAGAGCGCACGGCCGGGCGCACGGCCACACGCGCGGGGGCACGCGACGACCGGCCGTGCACGGTGCGTACAGGACCGTACTTCCGTACGGACCACAATCCCGCCATCCGGAACAATGCCCCTTAACGCTTGGGATGCGGCGAACTACGCTGGGTTTACGAATGCCGCGCGGTTATGCCCGCGCGGCGGCCGTCTGTGTCGAGGGGTGGCGCATGTCCAGGGAGCAACGCGGGCCGAACGAAAAACTCGGCGCCGTTCTCGCCCTCGCGGGAATCAGCAACGCAGGACTCGCGCGACGCGTCAACGATCTTGGCGCCCAACGCGGGTTGACTCTTCGCTACGACAAGACCTCCGTGGCGCGCTGGGTGTCGAAGGGCATGGTGCCGCAGGGCGCCGCGCCGCACCTCATCGCGGCCGCCATCGGACAGAAGCTCGGCCGCCCGGTGCCGCTGCACGAGATCGGCCTGGCGGACGCGGACCCCGCACCCGAAGTGGGTCTCGCCTTCCCCCGGGACGTGGCGCAGGCGGTGAAGTCGGCCACCGAGCTGTACCGGCTCGACCTCGCCGGGCGCCGGGCCGGCTCCGGCGGCATCTGGCAGTCGCTCGCCGGCTCCTTCGCGGTGAGCGCCTACGCGACGCCCGCCTCACGCTGGCTGATAACCCCCGCCGACAGCTCGGTCGCGCGGGAGGACGGCTCCGCCGAGGGCACCGGCGGGGCGGTCAGAGTCGGCCACAGCGACGTGCGCAAGCTGCGGGAGGCCGCCGAGGACGCCAGGCGCTGGGACTCCAAGTACGGAGGCGGCGACTGGCGTTCGTCGATGGTGCCGGAGTGCCTGCGCGTGGAGGCGGCGCCGCTGCTGCTCGGCGCCTACTCCGACGAGGTCGGCCGCGCCCTGTTCGGCGCCTCCGCGGAACTGACCCGGCTGGCCGGGTGGATGGCCTTCGACACCGGGCAGCAGGAGGCCGCCCAGCGCTACTACATCCAGGCGCTGCGGCTCGCCCGCGCGGCGGCCGACGTCCCGCTCGGCGGGTACGTCCTCGCCTCCATGTCGCTCCAGGCCACCTACCGGGGCTTCGGCGACGAGGGGGTCGACCTGGCGCAGGCCGCGCTGGAGCGCAACCGGGGACTGGCCACGGCCCGCACCATGAGCTTCTTCCGGCTGGTCGAGGCGCGCGCCCACGCGCGCGCCGGGGACGCGCAGGCGGCGGGGGCGGCCCTGAAGGCGGCCGAGGGCTGGCTGGAGCGGGCCCGGGAGGGGGACAACGATCCCTCGTGGCTCGGCTTCTACGGCTACGACCGGTTCGCCGCGGACGCCGCCGAGTGCTACCGGGACCTGAAGCTGCCCCGGCAGGTGCGGCGCTTCACCGAGCAGGCCCTGTCCAAGCCGACGGAGGAGTTCGTGCGCTCGCACGGGCTGCGGCTGGTCGTCTCCGCGGTCGCCGAGCTGGAGTCCGGCAACCTGGACGCGGCGTGCGAGCAGGGGGTGCGGGCGGTCGAGGTGGCCGGACGGATCTCGTCTGCCCGCACGACCGAGTACGTGAAGGACCTGCTGCACCGCCTGGAGCCGTACGGGGACGAACCGAGGGTGGTGGAACTGCGGGAGCGGGCCCGTCCCCTCCTGATGGCACCGGCCTGACCCCGGACCCGCGCGCCCGCCCGGCACACCCGCCTGCGGACCCGCCCCCGCGCACGCCCCGCACCCCGAGCGGTACTGATCACTTCGGCGTTTGAAGGCGATGTCAGTGGCGCAGTGCACTATCGACGTGGGAGGTGGTGCAGGTGCCGGTCGGGGCGTACGACTGCGATGTGCTCGTGGTCGGAGGGGGGATCGTCGGGCTGTCGACGGCGTACGCGATCAGCCGGGCCGCGCCGGGCACCCGGGTGACCGTGCTGGAGAAGGAGCCGGGCCCGGCCCGCCACCAGACCGGGCGCAACAGCGGGGTCGTGCACAGCGGGATCTACTACCGGCCCGGCTCGCTCAAGGCGCGGTACGCGGTGCGGGGCGCCGCCGAGATGGTGAAGTTCTGCGCCGAGTACGGCATCGACCACGCCGTCACCGGCAAGCTGATCGTCGCCACCGAGCGCGCGGAGCTGCCCCGGCTGCACGCCCTGGTGCAGCGCGGCCGGGAGAACGGCATACCCGTGCGGGAGCTGGGCCCCGCCCAGATCACCGAGTACGAGCCCGAGGTGCGCGGACTGGCCGCGATCCACGTGGGCACCACGGGCGTGTGCGACTTCGCGGGCGTCGCCCGGCGGCTCGCCGAGGCCTCGGGCGCCGAGATCCGCTACGGCGCCCGGGTGGTGCGGGTGGACCGGCGCCCGGAGCGGGGCGTGGCCGTGCGCACCGCGGGCGGGGACGTCGTGCGCGGCCGGGTGCTGGTGAACTGCGCCGGCCTGCACTGCGACGAACTGGCCCGGCTGACCGGGGACGAACCGGGCGTGCGGATCGTGCCCTTCCGCGGGGAGTACTACGAGCTGGCGCGGCCCGAGCTGGTGCGGGGCCTGGTCTATCCGGTGCCGGACCCGGCGTTCCCGTTCCTCGGCGTCCATCTGACCCGGGGCGTCGACGGCGTGGTGCACATCGGCCCCAACGCGGTGCCCGCGCTGGCCCGGGAGGGGTACGGCTGGGGCGTCGTCCGCCCCCGCGAGCTGGCCGGGACCATGGCCTGGCCGGGCTCCTGGGCGCTGGCGCGCCGGCACTGGCGGTACGGCGCGGGCGAGCTGCGCCGCTCGGTGTCCAAGGGGGCGTTCCTGGAGGCGGTGCGCAGACTGCTGCCCGCGGTGCGGGCCGAGGACCTGGTACGGGCGCCGGCCGGTGTGCGGGCCCAGGCGGTGCTGCGCGACGGCGCGCTGGCGGACGACTTCCTGATCAAGGAGGGGGCCCGCGCGGTGCACGTGCTGAACGCGCCGTCCCCGGCGGCCACCGCGTCCCTGCCGATCGGCCGGGAGATCGCCCGCCGGGCGCTGGGGATGCTGGACGCCGTCGGCGGTTAGCGGGTGACCGAGTACGCATGGGGCCGGGTCCGGTCGCGCCCGTAGACTCGGTCGTACTGTGTCTGATGCGATGAATGCCCCCGAAGCCCTGACCGAACCGGCCCCGCGGGACCCCGGTGCCGCCGTGCGGCGTGCCCGGGCCAAGGGCGAGCCGCGGTTCCCGGACGGCCCCCGGGCCGATCCCGCCGGGTCGCACTTCGAGCGGCGGATCCGCAGCTTCCAGCCGCGCCGCAGCCGGGTGACCGCCGGGCAGGCCGACGCCTTGCGGCGGCTGTGGCCCGCCTGGGGGCTGGACATCGACGGGCAGCGGGTCATCGACCTCGCCGAGCTGTTCGGCAACGACCGTCCCGTGGTGCTGGAGATCGGGTTCGGGATGGGCGAGGCCACCGCGCGGATGGCCGCCGCCGACCCCGGCACCAATGTGCTCGCGGTGGATGTGCACACCCCCGGCCAGGGCAATCTGCTGAACCTCGCCGACCGATGCGGACTGGAGAACGTCCGGGTGGGCAACGGCGACGCCATCATCCTGCTGCGCGAGATGCTCCGCCCCGACGCGCTCGACGGGCTGCGCGTCTACTTCCCCGACCCCTGGCCGAAGAAGCGCCACCACAAGCGGCGGCTGATCCAGCCGGAGTTCCTCGACCTCGTCGCCACCCGGCTCAAGTCCGGCGCGCTGGTGCACTGCGCCACCGACTGGGAGCCGTACGCCGAGCAGATGCTGGAGGTGCTCGGCGCCCACCCGGAGTTCGAGAACACGCAGGCCGACGGCGGTTTCGCGCCCCGGCCCGAGTTCCGGCCGCTGACCCGTTTCGAGGGACAGGGACTGGACAAGGGACATGTCGTGAACGATCTGCTCTTCCGCCGCCGGTAAACCGCTTAAGCCCCTCGTCCCGCCACCGTTAGGGTCGATGCCGTGGCCACCAGTCCTGCGTATCCGACGTACCCACCGATCCCCGGCGACGCGGTGCTGCGGCACCCGCACTGGTGGCAGCTGCGGTGGGTGCGCTACGGCGCGCTGATCACCCTGCTGGCCATGTCCGGCCTGGTCATCCTCGCCCTGGTGCGCAGGGAGACCGGGACCGAGGGGTTCCTGGTGGGCCTCGGGCTCGCGGTGCTGCCGGTGCCCTGGCTGGTCACCGCGTTCCGCTGGCTGGACCGGGTGGCCCCCTTCCCCTGGCGCAACCTGGTGTTCGCGTTCTGCTGGGGCGCCTTCGCGGCGGCGCTCATAGCCATCGTCGCCAACAGCTTCGCGACCAAGTGGATAGCCACCTCGACCGCCGACCCGGCGAGCGCCAACACCCTCGGCGCCACGGTGATAGCCCCGATCGTCGAGGAGTCCGCCAAGGCCGCGGCCGTGCTGCTGGTCTTCGTCTTCCGCAGGCGCGACTTCACCGGGATCGTGGACGGGATGGTGATAGCCGGGATCACCGCCACCGGCTTCGCGTTCACCGAGAACATCCTCTACCTGGGCACGGCCTTCGGGACCGACCAGCTCACCGGCGGCCACGGCATCGTCTCCGTCACCGCCGCCACCTTCTTCGTGCGCATCGTGATGTCCCCGTTCGCGCACCCCCTGTTCACCACCTGCACCGGCATCGGCTTCGGCGTCGCCGCGCTGAGCGGCCCGCACCAGCGTGCCCGGCGGCTGCTGGTGCCGCTCGGCGGGCTGCTGCTCGCGATGTGCATGCACGCCCTGTGGAACGGCTCCGCCACCTTCGGCCAGTTCGGCTTCCTCGCCGTCTACGGCGCCTTCATGCTGCCCGTGTTCGGGCTGCTGACCTGGCTCGGGATCTGGACCCGGCAGCGGGAGCTGCGCACCGTGCGCGAGGAGCTGCCCGTCTACGTCCTGGCCGGGTGGCTGGGGCCGGCCGAGCCGTTCGCCCTGGGCTCGATGCGGGCGCGGCGGATGGCCCGCGACTTCGCCCGCCACCACGGCGGCCGGGCCACGGCGCGCGCGGTGGCGCGCTACGAGGTCCAGGCCACCGCGCTGGCGCTGCTGCGGCGGCGGGGGCGGCGCGGCCGGGCCGGCGCCGGCTTCGTCGCCCGCGAGCGGGAGCTGCTGGACGAGCTGTGGCAGCGCCGGGACGCGGCCCGGCCCGCGCTGGAGTACGCGGCCCGCACGGCGGCCCCGGCACCGACGGCCTGGGCCCCGGCGCCGTACAACCAGGGGTACGGACCGGGGTGGGGCGGCCCCGGATACGGATACGGCGGGCCGGGACAGGGCGGTCCCGCGTACGGCGGGCCCGGGTACGGCTACCCGGCGGCGCCGTACGCCACGTCGTACAACCCGTACCGGACGTGACGCCGCCGGGGAGCCCCGGAGCGGCCGGTTACGCCGAGGCGTCCGTCAGCCTCTTCAGCTCGTCGTCCGTCAGCTTCAGCTCGCCGACGCCCAGCAGGGCCGGGAGCTGGTCCAGCGTGCGCGCCGAGGCGATCGGGGCGGTGATCGTCGGCTGGGCGGCCAGCCAGGCGAGGGCGACGGTGGCGTGCGGTGCCTCGTGGGCGGCGGCGATCTCGTCGAGGGCGGCGAGGACCTTCTGGCCGCGCTCGGTCTCCGCGTAGTCCGCGGCCCGGTTGGCGCGTGCGCTGTCCACCTTCCGGCCGGGCCGGTACTTGCCGGTCAGGAAGCCCGCGGCGAGGGCGAAGTACGGCACGGAGGACAGGCCCTCACGGGCGACGAGGTCCTGGAGCGGGCCCTCGTAGGTGTCGCGGGAGACCAGGTTGTAGTGGGGCTGGACCGCCACGTAGCGGGCCAGGCCCTCTCGGGCGGAGAAGTCCAGGGACTCCCGCAGCCGCTCGGCGCTGATGTTGGACGCGGCGATCTGCCGCACCTTGCCGGCCTTCACCAGCTCGTCCAGGGCGCCGATGATCTCCTCCACCGGCACGTCGGGCTGGTCGAAGTGGGTGTAGTAGAGGTCGATGTAGTCGGTGCCCAGGCGGGCGAGGGAGGCGTCGGCGGCGGCCTTGATGTTGGCCGCGGACAGGCCCGGGTACTGCGGGTGCTGGCTGACCTTGGTGGCGACGACGACGTCGGAGCGGTTGCCGCGGGCCTTGAGCCACTTGCCGATGACGGTCTCGGACTCGCCGCCCTGGTGGCCCTCGACCCAGGCGCTGTAGACGTCGGCCGTGTCGACGAAGTTGCCGCCCGCGGCCGTGTAGGCGTCCAGGACGGCGAAGGACGCCTGTTCGTCCGCGGTCCAGCCGAACACGTTGCCGCCCAGGCAGAGCGGGAAGACCTCGAGGTCGGAAGAGCCCAGTGGGCGCAGAGAAGTCATGCTCAACGACAACACCGGCGGTGGGTGATCGCATTCCACCGCTGGTCCGCGGTCCCCGCGGGGGCCGGTGTGCTCAGGGGTTGAGGCCCTTGTCGCGCAGCCAGGGCGCCGGGTCGACGCCGGTGGCCTGCCCGCCCGGGTGGACCTCCAGGTGCAGGTGCGGTCCGGTGACGTTGCCGGTGGCACCGACCCGGCCGATGACCTCGCCGGTGGTGACCTTCTGGCCGACCGAGACGTTGATCGAGGACTGGTGGCAGAACCACAGCTCGGTGCCGTCGTCCAGGGTGAGGACGGTGCGGTAGCCGTAGGCGCCGGCCCAGCCGGCCTGGGTGATGGTGCCGCCGTGGACGGCCTTGATCAGGGTGCCGGTGGGGGCGGCGAAGTCGAGGCCGGTGTGGTAGCCGGAGGACCACATGGCGCCGGGCTGCCCGAAGGTGCCGGTGATCGTGTACGAGACGACCGGCAGCGTGTACTGCTTGGCCAGTTCGGCCAGCCGCTTGGCCTCGGCGGCCTTCTTGGCGTCGGCCTCCGCCTGCTGCTTGGCGGCGGCGGCCTCGTCGGCGGCCTCCTTCTCCGCCTTGGCGGCCGCCGCGTCGCTCTGCTGCTGGGCGGCGGCGACCATGGCGGCGGTGGCCTTGCTGTCGGCCTGGCCCTGCTGCTGCTCGGCCTGGGCCATGATCCGGTTGCGCAGGGCCTCGCCGGCGCCCGTGTGCGTGCCGTCCTGGGTGGTCTGCCCGATGCCGGTGAGCGCGGTGTCGGTGGCCTGGTGCTTCTCGGCGGAACCGGCGGAGTCGTCACCGAGGAGGTGCTCCACGGAGGACAGGTGCGGCACCGAGACGGACGGCAGGTCCGGCATGGAGAGGGAGACCGGGGACTTGCCGGGGTTGGCGCTGGCGATGCCGCCCGCGCCCACGGCGGCGATCACACCGACGCCGAGGACGGTGGAGCTGCGCGCGAAGCCGCCGCGCTGCTTGGCGACGCGGTGCCGGCCGCGGACCGGGGCGACGGACTCCTCGGTGGGGTTCCACTCCTCCCAGGGGCCCTCGCCCTCGGGGCCGGGGCCGAACGGCTCGGCATCGCGTTGAGCGGGCACGAAGGGGGCTTGTGGGGCAGGCCGGTTGGACGCCACGGGGGCGTGCTCCTTTCCTTCCTCCGCCTACCGGGTTAGCTGACGGGTTCGGAGCAGGAAGGTCTCCTACGCGCGTATACCGGCCGTGGACTCGCTGAGTTCACGACGGTGTCCGCGTGATTCACCCCAAGGTGGTGGTTCCCCGGTTCCCTTACGGGATTCGGCGCGTGCGCACGGAGCCGCCTCGGGTGACGGCTGGGACGACCGCGCTGCGTTATCGAACGTTAATAGACCCGGCCGTCACTTTCCAAGCCGTTCGGCTTGATCATTACGGCTCCGGGGCGTGGACTTACCGCCCAAGGAGCCGTCAATCCGGGCGAGTTGGCCGGTGTTCAGGAGTCATCGGGTTTTTGATGGTGACTCAGTTGTTATGCGTACGGCGGTCGCACGGTCACCGTGGGTGACGCCCCATACGGGGGCTGCGAACCGGTCGGAAAACACTCAGGGCCGGAATCCATGATCTGGATTCCGGCCCTGAGTCTTCAGTAGCGGGGACAGGATTTGAACCTGCGACCTCTGGGTTATGAGCCCAGCGAGCTACCGAGCTGCTCCACCCCGCGTCGTTGATTCCAGTGTACGCCATGTTCGGGGTGCCGAGCACACGGCTTTGCGGCGGGCCGTCCGGCTCAGCCGAGCAGATGCCGGTTCGGGGCCTTGGCGAGGGCCTCGTACGCGGGCAGGACGACGACCTCGGCGCCCCCGCGGAGCAGCACACCGGTGCCGTCGGCGCCCGCGACGAAGGTGTCGGGCTCCCGCCAGGCGGTCACCACCCGGCGCACCCCGGACCGCAGGATCAGCTCGGCGCAGGGCGCGGGGCGGGAGGCGCGGCGGGCGCAGGGCTCCAGGCTGCTGTAGACGGTGGCGCCGGGCAGCCGCGGGTCGGCGGGGTCGATCTTGGCGAGCGCCGCCTCCTCGGCGTGCACCACGGGGTCGTCCCCCTCCCGGGAGTGGCCGCGGGCCAGCTCGGTGCCGTCGGCGGCGACCACGACCGCGCCGACGCTGAAGGCCGTCCCGGAGGGCGGGCACAGGGCGGCCAGCTCGCAGGCGGTGCGCAGCCAGTGCCGGTCTGCGGCGGCGGGCAGCGGGCCGGTGCCGGGCGCGGTGGGCTCGTAGCGCATCAGGACGACGTCCTCGATCCGCCGGGTCTCCACCAGGCGCAGCCGTCCCTCCTGGTAGCGGCCGGGCCCGAACAGCCGCGGGGCCCGTGGGTCGCCGACGATCAGCGGTGCGATGGCCAGCTGGAGCTCGTCGGCCAGCCCCTGCCGCAGGAGCTGGGTGTGCACGGTGCCCCCGCCCTCCACCATCAGCCGGCCGACCCCGCGCTCGGCGCGCAGATGGCCGAGCAGGGCCCGCCAGTCGAGGTCCGGGCCGAGCGGGACGACGTCGGCGGCGCCGCCGAGCAGCCGGGCGGCCCGCGCGGCGCCCCGGTCGGTCGTGTAGACGAGCTTGTCGCCCCCGGTGTGCCAGAACCGGGCGGTGGGGTCGAGGTCGCCGGTGGCGGTGACGGTGACCTTCAGCGGGTGCTCCGGCCGTCCCTCGGCGAGGCGGGCGGCGCGGCGCTCGGGCGAGTTGACCAGCAGCCGGGGATTGTCGGCGCGGATCGTGCCGGCGCCGACCAGGAGGGCGTCGGCCGAGGCCCGTACCGCGTCGACCCGGTCGAAGTCGGCCGGCCCGGACAGCAGCAGCCGCTCGGGGCCGGTGTCGTCCAGGCAGCCGTCGAGGGAGACGGCGGCGGACAGCAGGACGTACGGGTACGGCGCGGACTCGGTGAAGGCTCGCTCGGTGCTCATCGGCTCAAGTGTGCGGCCCGCCGCCGCCCGGACCGCTCCCCGGGGGGCGTCCCCGGTTCGTGCCCGCCGAAGGACAGCGGGCTCCCGAAACGGCATTCGTATTTTCTCCAGTTGCTGTCATACGACCGCCGGACCCCGCTTTCGAGTTACAGAAGCACCCGAATGCCCCACACCCCCTCCTCCCGAGAGGCTCGTTAGCTGACCGTGGCACGCATTGAGAGACGCACCGCGTTGAATCTCCACTCGCCGGTCACGTTCCGGCTGGAAAGCAAGGATGGCGAGGTGTTCACCGACGGCTGCTCCGATCTCCTCGACGATTTCCTGAAGAGAATCAGTCAGCTGGAGAGTGAGTACCTGCGGGCAATGGTGAGGCTCTAGGACCCGGCCCATGGACAGGATTCACGATGAAGACGTTTTGTGTGACTATGAGTTCAGCACGCTCGAGATGCAGTGGGACCCGGTCGAAGAGCTGGCCCAGATGCTGTCCGGCGCGTCCGCCGCGAATCCCGCCCCGGCTCCGCCGCACGGCAGGTCCAGCCACCGGAAGAACCGCCGGCGCATCCGCACGGAACCCGGATCACCACGCGACAACCAGCGCAGCGCACACATCACACTGCTGATCGCGACGATCTCGGTGTGCGCGATCTGCATGCTGGGCTGGTCCTTTTCCTATTCCTACGCCCAACTCCGCGCCACCGCTTCCTCGGTGCTGCCGATGCGGCTGGCACGGTGGTGGCCGCTGACCGTGTACGGACCATGGCTCGTGGCGGCGTTGTCCATTCTCCGGGCGACCGTGCAGAGCCGAAGTGCCCGGCGCTCCTGGGGAGTTCTGCTGGGCGCCTCCGCGATGGCGGTCGGCCTGTGCGTCAGCCACGCGGCGCATTCCCCGCTGGCGCTGATCATTTTCGGAATTCCGCCGATCACCGCGCTGGTGTGTTTCTGGGAGATCGTCGGCCAGGTCTCCTCCAAGGTGACCCGCCCCCGCCACGCGGCCCACAGCCGGCGCAACGACGTACTACGCGGGTGAGCACGAGACGGTGACCGGGTGCCGCGACGACGACGGCACCCGCACGGCCCCCGGACCCCGATCCGGGAGAAGGGCCCTAACCGGCCGCCGCCAGCAGCGCGAGCACCTCGCCGAGCCGCTGCCGCGCCCGCGGGTCGGCGATGAGCCCGTCCTCCCCGACCATCCCCCGCTCCACCGGCACCCGCACACAGGCCGCGTCCACGACACGGGCGCCGGTGTAGCCGAGCACGGACCGCAGCGTGGCCTCGGCGCCCTCGCCACGCCCCGGCGCGGCCGCGTTCACCCAGCCGACCGGCTTGTCACTGATCTCGACGCCGCCGACCGTCCAGTCCAGCAGGTTCTTGAACGACCCCGGCAGGGTGCCCGCGTACTCCGGCGTGCAGATCAGCAGCCCGGCCGCCCGCCCGATCGCCTCCCTGAGCCCCGCCACCGGCGCCGGCAGCGGGTCGGTGTCGTCGTCCGGATTGAAGTGCGGAAGCCGCGCCAGCCCCTCGTACAGCTCGCCCCGCACCCCCGCCTCCGGCGCCACGGCCCGCGCGGTCCGCAACAGCGCCTCGTTACTGGAACCGCCGCGCAGGCTCCCCGACAACAACAGGATCACCGGAAGTTCGGTCATCCGGCCAACGATACCGATCCGTACCGGAGTTGACGCGTCCGTACGCCCGGCGCCGTCCCGGAAGCGGGGCACGTCTAGAAGAGGACGACACAGCCCCGCCGCTCCAGCTCGTCCAGCAGCCGGGCGGAGGGCTCGCACGGGTTCCAGCGCAGGTCCAGTTTCTCCAGGGCGGGCAGGGCGGAAAGCCAGTCCGGGAGGCGGGTGACACGGTTGCCGCGGACGTCGAGGTGGCGCAGCCGGGGCAGCGCGGCCAACGCTGCCCCGAGTTCGGGCAGGGCGTTCTCCCGCAGGTCCAGGTGGCGCAGTTCGCGCAGCCCGGCCGTGGACGGCGGCAGCGCCTCGATCGCGTTGCCCCGCAGCCACAGCTCACGCAGCCGCCGAAGGCCCCCGATGCCCTCGGGCAGCGCGGTCAGCCGGTTGTGCTGCGCCCGCAGCTCGACGAGCCCGGCCATCCGGCCGATCGCCTCGGGCAGGGCCGTGAGCGCGTTCTCGCCGACGTTGAGGTACCGCAGCCGCGTCAGGTTCCCGAGCGACTCCGGAAGCTCCGACAGCTCGTTGTCGTGCAGATAGAGGAAGTCCCCGAGCCCGACGAGGTCCCCCAGCTCGTCCGGCACCGAGGCGAGCCGGTTGTGGCCGAGGTCCAGCGTGCGCAGCCGGCCCAGCCGCCCGATACGGCCCGGCAGCTCGGTCAGGCCGTTGTCCGCGAGGATCAGCACCTCCAGCTCCCCGCGCCCCCACACGGACTCGGGCACCTCCCCCAGCCGGTGCCGCCAGAGGTTCAGCACGTTCCGCACGGTCGGGGGACCCCTTCTTCGGCGAACGGCGCGGCGCCCGGGCCGGACCGTACCGACTCGGGCGCCGCGACACAGGCCAAGGGGCGCGAGGCCCGCCTGTGGGGGTAGGCCCTGTGGGACTCGAACCCACAACCAATGGATTAAAAGTCCACTGCTCTGCCAATTGAGCTAAGGGCCCAGGCGATGTTGCCTGTCCGAGCATAGCCGCAGAGGGCCGGGTCTCCGATCGGGTATCGGGGACCCGGCCGCGTCGTGGCGGCGGATGGCTACTTTTCGACGGGGTCGGACGCGGGGGCGCGGGTGGTGCCGAGGAACCAGTGGCGGGCCGAGGCGAGCCACCAGGTGGCGGCGAAGCCGAGGACGACGAGGACGGCGACGGGGGCGTAGTTGAAGGTCTTCCAGGTGACGGGGGAGACCTGCGGGAGCATGAAGAGGACCGTGATCGCCACGACCCACAGCACCGAGATCACTCCGATCGGCCCCGACCAGCGGCCCAGGTGCCACGGCCCCCGCTCGAACGCCGCGCCCTTGCGGACCCGCAGGAAGGTCGGCACGACGTACGCGATGTAGAGCCCGATCACCGCGATGGACGTCACCGCCGCGTACGCCGTCGAATTGATCAGGTAGGGCAGGCCGAGGGCCAGGGCGGCCAGCGCGGCCAGCCAGACCGCCGCGACGGGGGTGCGGGTGCGCGGGCTGACCGTGTGCCAGACGCGGGAGAACGGCAGCGCGCCGTCGCGCGAGAAGGCGTAGATCATCCGGCTGTTGGCGGTGACGGAGGCCATCCCGCAGAAGAGCTGGGCGCCGATGACCACCAGGAGCAGCAGCTTGCCGGAGGTGGCGCCGAGCGCGTCCAGGAGGATCTGGGCCGGCGGGGCGCCGGTGGGGGACGCCAGCTCCTTGTCGTACGACTGGATGGCGAAGGTGAAGCCGAGCAGCAGGACGAAGCCCGCGATCCAGGACGTCCAGATGGAGCGCACGATGCCCTTCGGGCCCGCCGTGGCCGCGTCGTGCGTCTCCTCGGTCATATGGGCGGAGGCGTCGTAGCCGGTGAAGGTGTACTGGGCCATCAGGAGGCCGAGGAGGACGACGTAGGCGCCGCTGCCCCAGCCGGTCTCGTTGACGAAGTGCGTGAAGACGAAGCCCGCCGAGCGGTGATGGTCGGGTACGGCGGCCAGCGCGCCCACGATGACGACCACCCCGAGCACGTGCCACCACACGCTCACGCTGTTCAGGACGGCGACGATCCGCACGCCGAAGGTGTTCAGCAGGCCGTGCAGCAGCAGGATCGCGGCGAAGAGCAGGACGGTGCGGCCGCGGGTGACCTCGAAGCCGAACTGGAGGTTCAGATAGGCCCCGAGGAAGGAGGCCGCGCCGAAGTCGATGCCCGCGGTGACCGCGACCTGGCCCAGCACGTTGAACCAGCCCGTGAACCACGCCCAGGCCGCCGCCGAGCGGGGCGGCGCCAGCCGGTGGGCCCAGAAGTACAGGCCGGCCGAGGTCGGGTACGCCGAGCAGATCTCGGCCATCGACAGACCCACGAGCAGCGTCATCAGACCGACCGCGACCCAGCCCCAGGTGATCACGGCGGGGCCGCCCGTGGTCATGCCGAAGGAGTACAGGGTCAGACAGCCGGACAGGACCGAGATGATCGTGAAGGACACCGCGTAGTTGGCGAACGCCGACATCCGGCGGGCGAGGACCTGCGTGTAACCGAGCTGGGCCAGCCGTTCCTCGTCCGACGGCACACCCGCTGTCGCGTCTTCATCTGTCATGCCCCCAGCAATTCCCCCGTGGCCCGCGTGACATGCGTCACTCGGAGGCGGCATGCGGAAGGGCCCGCACGACCGTGTCGTGCGGGCCCTTCCGGGAGATACGGAGCCGAGGTCAGCCGTTGCGCTTCCAGCGCGGCTTGTCGTCACGGCGGCCGAAGGAGGAGCCGGTGCCGCGGTGGTCGTCACGACGGCCGTAGGGGCGGTCGTGACCACCGGAGCGGAAGCCCGGACGGTCGTCGCGGCGGTCGCGGTTGAAGGGACGGTCGCTGCCCCGGTGGCCGCCGCGGTCGTCGCGGCGGAAGCCGCCACGGTCGTCACGGCGCTCGAAGGAGCGGCCGCCGCGGTCGTCACGACGGTCACGGTCGCGGTCACCGAACGGACGGCGGTCGTCGCGACGCTCGAAGGAACGGCCGCCACGGTCGTCCCGGCGGTCGTCACGACGCTCGAAGGAACGGCCACCACGGTCGTCACGACGGTCACGGTCGCGGTCACCGAACGGACGGCGGTCGTCACGACGCTCGAAGGAACGGCCACCACGGTCGTCACGACGGTCACGGTCACGGTCGCGGTCACCGAACGGACGGCGGTCGTCACGACGCTCGAAGGAACGGCCGCCACGGTCGTCCCGGCGGTCGTCACGGCGCTCGAAGCCCCGCTCGCCGCGGTCACGGTCGTAGCCGCGCCGCTCCCGGCGCTCGTACGGCGCCGAAGCCGCCGGACGCTCCTCGCGCTCGGCCTGCTGCGCCGCCGGCTCCTCGGCCACGGCCAGTTCCTCGGCCGCCGATGCCTGCGCCTCGGCCACCGCGGTCTCCGGGTCCTCGCCGCGCTCGCGGGCGACCCGGGCCACCAGGCGGTCGGCCTCCTCGCGCAGCTCGGTCGCGCGGCGCTGGGCGCGCTCCAGCTGCTTGGTCAGCTGGACGACCTCGCGCTCGGCCTGCTGCGCGGCGTTGCCGGCGGACTCGGCCTGCACCTCGGTCATGGAGCGGGCGCCGGTGATCTCGGCGACCTCCGGGTCGAAGGCGGCGCCGCCCTGGATGATGTGCCGGGCCGCGTCGACGCCCGCGTCCTCCATCAGACGGAAGATCTGGCGCCGCTGGTGCGGCAGGGACAGCGAGACGACGGTGCCGGTGCGGCCCGCACGCGCGGTACGGCCCGCGCGGTGCAGGTAGTCCTTGTGGTCGCCGGCCGGGTCGACGTTCAGCACCAGGTCGATGCCGTCGACGTGGATGCCGCGGGCGGCGACGTCGGTGGCGACCAGGACGTTGACGTAACCGTCCTTGAAGTCGGCCAGGGTCCGGGTGCGGGCGCCCTGGGTCATGCCGCCGTGCAGCGCGTCGGCCTTCACACCGGCGTCGCGCAGCTGCTCGGCGACGCGGTCGGCGCCCAGCTGGGTGCGGACGAAGATGATCGTGCGGCCCTTGCGGGAGGCGATCGCGGCGGTGACCGGCGCCTTGTCCTTGGGCTTCACGATGAGGATGTGGTGGGACATGGTCGTCACCGCGCCCTGGGCCGCGTCCACCTCGTGGGAGACGGGCTCGGTCAGGTAGCGGTCGACGAGGGTCTGGATCTCGTTCTCCATGGTGGCGGAGAAGAGCATGCGCTGACCGCCGGCCGGGACCTGGTCGAGCAGCTCGGTGACCTCGGGCAGGAAGCCCAGGTCGGACATCTGGTCGGCCTCGTCCAGGACGGCGATCCGCACGTCCTCCAGGGAGCAGGCGCCGCGGTTGATGATGTCGCGCAGCCGGCCCGGGGTGGCGACGAGGACGTCGACGCCGCGCTCCAGGGCGTAGATCTGGTTGCCCATCGAGGTGCCGCCGCAGACGACCTTCATCTTCAGGCCGAGGACGTCGCCGTACGGCTGAAGCGCGTCGGCGACCTGCATGGCCAGCTCACGGGTCGGGGTGAGGATGACCGCGCGGGGGCGCTTCTTCTCGGTGCGGCCGCCGGCCAGCGTGGCCAGGGTGGGCAGACCGAAGGAGAGGGTCTTGCCGGAGCCGGTGCGGCCACGGCCGAGGATGTCCTTGCCGGCCAGGGCGTCCGGGATGGACGCGGCCTGGATCGGGAAGGGGGTCGTCACGCCGTTCTGCGCGAGCTTGCGCACGATGCCCTCGGGGAGGCCGAGGTCGGCGAAGGTGGTCTGGGGGGCCTCGGGGGCCTGGGTCTCAGTGGCCTCGGTCGTCTCGTCCACGAGTTCGTTTTCGTTCTCGGACACGACGATCTGGTCAAAACTGGACACGGACATGCGAATGCGAAACCTTCCGGAGTCTCGTCGGCACGCGCCCGTCAACTCCGTGATTCGCACACGACCGCCTCAATGCGGTCCGCCACGGCAAAGGAGAGTACGCGCCACACGGCGCGCTCTGTGGTGGCGCCGGGCAAATGGGATCAAACGATCTACCACCATACGCACCTACTCCCCCCGAAGGCAAACCGATCCCCGCTCCGGACGGTCCGTATGCGTGTGCGTCGGGTCACACCCGCGCCCGCGCGGCCGGCCGGGGCGCGGGCTCGCGCTGGACGAGCTGCGGGCCCGGGTCCTCGTGCGCCGACGAGGACGGCTCGGCCGAGGGCGGCTCCGTGTCGGGCGGGGGCGGGGTGGTGGCCGGCGGCTCGGGCGGGGCGGAGGTGGGCCCCGGGGTCGGCTGGCCCCCGGTCGGCGCCTGCGGGGCCCCGGGGCTCTTGCGGGGCTTCGCGGAAGGGGCGGGGGCGCTGTCGGCGCCGGACGCGCCGGCCGACGCCGAGGCCGGCTCCCCCGGCTTGTGCCGGCCGCCGTGCCCCTGCTTGCCGTCGCCCTCCGTCTCGACGCGTCCGGGGCCGGCCAGCCCGTCCGCCGCCGGGCCGCCGACCACGGCCGCGGCGGGGCCGCCGGACCGTCCGGCCGGGCGCGAGGGGGTGGTCCGGCCGCCCGGGTCGGCCACGCTCACGCAGCCGGCGGCGAGCGAGACGGCCAGCGCCGTGACGACCAGTCGGGCAGGTACGTACAAGGGGCGCACGGCGGCCACCTCCGGGAAAGGAAAGGAGTCAACCTCCCCAACTCCCGCCACCCGCAGGAGGACACGCGCCGCGTACGCATCAACTCCGCGGCCGGCCGGGCCGGTCAGCCGTAGCCGAGCGCGTGCAGCCGGGCGTCGTCGATGCCGAAGTGGTGGGCGATCTCGTGCACCACGGTCACCTCGGTCTCCGCGACGACGTCCTCGCGCGTGTCGCACATCCGCAGCGTCGGCACCCGGTAGACCGTGATCCGGTCCGGCAGCACCCCGGCGTACCACTCGCCCCGTTCGGTCAGCGGGGTGCCCTCGTACAGGCCGAGCAGATCGGGGTCGCCGGCGGGCGGTTCGTCCTCCACGAAGACGGCCACGTTGTCCATGAGCCGCGTCAGCTCCGGGGGGATCCGGTCGAGCGCCTCGGCGACCAGTTCCTCGAACTCCTCGCGCGTCATCTCCAGCACAGGGCCATTGTCCGGCACAGGAGGGCCCGAAGGGCCGTACGAGGGCGGCGGGCCCCGGCATATCCGCCCCCGCACATGGGCATACGGGACCAATGGTCCGCGTCCCCTTCGCAGCCCGCTTCCGCCGCCGTCACCGCCCGCTCCCCGATCTGGAACTCGCCGCCCGCCCCCGGCCGTGGCTCGGTGCCCTCGGCCTCACCGGAGTCGTGCTGGTCGGCGCCTGGCTGGGACTGCTGGTCGTCGGCAACGTACGGACCCCGGTCGGCCCGATGAACACCACGATGGCGCTGCGCCCGTCCCTGTCCGGCGGCACGAAGATCAACGTGTCCCCGCTGGGCGCGCTCACCCTGGACAGCCATGTGGCACCGGTGCGCCTGGACGTGAACGTCGACCAGCTGGACCCGCTGCGCTCGCAGGAACTGGTCGACCACCCGGAGCGGTTCTCCGGGCTCCAGGGCGAGGTGGTGCACGACGTCGAGCACGGCACGCTCGACCTCGCCGTGCGCTCCGGTGTGGCGGTGGTCGCCGGTGCCGGGCTCCTCGGGCTCGCCGTCTACCGGCGTCCGCGGCGCGCGCTCGCGGCCGGCGGGCTGGCCCTGACGCTGCTGGCCGCCTCGGGCGTGTCGGCGTACGCCACCTGGAACCCGAAGTCGGTGATGGAGCCGAGGTTCTCCGGGCTGCTGTCCTCGGCGCCGTCGGTGATCGGCAACGCGCGCAGCATCGTCACGGGATTCGACGTCTACCAGAAGGAGTTGGCGCGCCTGGTGACGAACGTGACCAAGCTCTACGACGTCACCTCCACCCTGCCCGCCTACCAGCCGGACCCCTCCACCATCCGGGTCCTGCACGTGTCGGACATCCACCTCAACCCGGCGAGCTGGAAGATCATCGCCTCGCTGGTGAAGCAGTACAAGGTGAACGTGATCGTGGACTCCGGCGACACGATGGACCACGGCACGGCGGCGGAGAACGGCTTCCTGGACCCGGTCGCGGACCTCGGCGTGCCGTACGTCTGGGTGCGGGGCAACCACGACTCCCGGACCACCCAGGGTTATCTGGAGCGCATGAAGAACGTGCGCGTGCTGGACGACGGGCACGCGGTGACCGCGGGCGGGCTGCGCTTCGCGGGGACGGGCGATCCGCAGTTCACCCCGGACCGCGCGGTGGTGCCGGGCGGGGACGCGGCCGAGCGGCTGGCGGGCGACCGGCTGGCCAGCGCCCTGCGCTCGCAGCGGGCGGCGGGCACGCCGGTGGACGTGGCGATCGCGCACGAGCCGGCGGCGGCGCGGGAGACGGACGGGGAGGTGCCGCTGGTGCTGTGCGGGCATCTGCACCACGAGGGGTACGAGAAGCTGCCGTACGGGACGCGGCTGCGGATGGAGGGCTCGACCGGGGGCAGCGGGCTGCGCGCGGTGGAGGGGAAGTACCCGGCGCCGATCGAGGCCTCGGTGCTCTACTTCGACCGCGACACCCACCGGCTCCAGGCGTGGGACGCGATCCAGCTGGGCGGTCTCGGTCTGACGACGGCCGAGGTCAGCCGCCATCTGGCCGACGACAACCACCCCGGTGCGAGCCCCGGAGCGACGCCTTCGGGGACGACCGCGCCCGCCCGTCCGTAAACCGTTTTGGCGATCCCCCTCGCCATCCCATATGCTTCTCACGTCCCCGACGCGCTGCGAAGCGCCCAGGCGGGCCGATAGCCCTCATCGTCTAGCGGCCTAGGACGCCGCCCTTTCAAGGCGGTAGCACGGGTTCGAATCCCGTTGGGGGCACGCAGAACCGTGTGCGACACTGTTGCACACAAACAGCTTGGTCCTGTGGAGCAGTTTGGAGTGCTCGCCACCCTGTCAAGGTGGAGGCCGCGGGTTCAAATCCCGTCAGGACCGCTGAGGTTTCACGTGAAACCTCGTGGCTGGGTAGCTCAGTTGGTACGAGCGTCCGCCTGAAAAGCGGAAGGTCGCCGGTTCGACCCCGGCCCCAGCCACAGCCAGAAGGCCCCGTTCGACGAACGGGGCCTTCTTCGTATGGCGGCGTCGCACTACACGGTCGGGGGGACCATGAGCGGTACCGAGGTCGAGCTGGAGCAGGACAAGGCCAAGTACGGGCTGCTGGCGGTGAGCGTCAGCAACGTCGCGATCGTCGTGGTGGCGGTCGTCGGGGTCTGGCGGTTGCACGGGGACACCTCGGTGATCGTCGGCATCCTCACCGCCGCGTTCACCGCGGTCAGCAGCATGACCACCGCCTATCTCGGGATCAAGGCCGTCTCCAACACCGCGCGGTCCATGGCCCTGGGGAGCGCGCCGGTCCAGCAGGCCGCCCCGGTGCCCACGACCCCCGCCCCCGCCGTACCCAGTCCTGCCGCGCCGGTCGAACCCCTCTCCTAGGCCGGTTCCGGCGGGCGGCCGCCCGGGTGGCGGTGGCGCCAGATCAGGAAGACCGCGCAGCCGAGGACCGACCAGCCCGCCAGCACCAGGAACGGGAAGGCGTGCTGGTCGCCCCGGAAGTACACCGCGGTGTGCTGGGCGTTCACCGAGGCGCCGGGCGGCAGCCAGCGGCCGATCGTGCCCAGCGGCGACGGCAGCAGGGGCCAGGACACCGCACCGCCGGACGACGGATTGCCCAGCAGCACCATCAGGCCCCAGGTGGGCAGCATCGCCCACCTCCCGAACAGGGTGTTGAACATCGTGAAGACCATGCCGGACGTGAACATGGTCAGCGCGAGGATCAGCCACGACTCCATGAACGGCAGCCGCAGCGCGTGCAGCCACCAGTCCACCACCGCCGCGATCGTGAACCCGCCGAGCAGGGCGTAGGCGGCGGTGAACGCGATGCGCTCCAGCGGGTTCAGCGCCCTCGCGTGCACGCTGAGCTGGATCGCCCCGATGAAGCCGATCACCACGGCCGCGAGCGAGATGTAGAAGATCGCCAGCCCGCGCGGGTCGCCCTGCTGGAGCGGCTTGAGATCGCGCAGCACCACCGGTGTGCCGGTGGCCCTGCTCACGCTCGCCGCCGCCTGACCGAGCACCTGCGCGACGGTCGCGCCGGACGCCGCCGACACGTTCAGCGTGATCGGCCCGCCGTGCGCGGGGGCGTCCACCACCGCGAAGACGCGCTGCTGCTCCACCGCCCGCACCGCCGCCGCCCGGCTGTCGTACGGGTGCATCTTCAGCGAGGCGGAGAGGGCCTGCTCCATGCCCGCGATGAAGCGGCGGGCCGGCGGCTGGTCGTAGGCGCCGGTCACCGCCGCGGGGATGCTGTGCGGGGTCGGGTTCGCCATCGCGTAGGTGTAGGAGCCGGCGAAGAGGCCGGCCGCGGCGGAGATGAGCAGGAGCAGGACCGTGGCGGGAAGGAACGGGGACCGTTTGAATGCCGTCCAGCGCGAATCGGACATAGGGGAACTTTGACATCTCGCCATGGGGGTCGCCCGTTCATCGCGGGGCGCGGGTCGCACGCGCCCGGCCCGCCGTCCGGGGCCCCTCCGCTCCGTCCGGCGTCAATTCGGTCGCCTCTGTTTCGGCCGAGGTGAGATCCTGGATCGCGTATGTCTACGCATCCAGCCCCCGCCCTCGGCACCCTCGCCCCCCGCCTGACCGAGCTGTCGCTGCGCGACGCGCACCGGATCGGGCGGCGGCTCGAGGGCGCGCGCAAGATCCGTAAGCCGGAGGCCCGCGCCGCCGTTCTCGCCGAGATCGAGGGCGAGATCGACAAGGCAGCGGGCCGGATGGCCGAGCGGCGCGTGCGCGTGCCGGCCGTCAGCTACCCCGAACAGCTGCCCGTCAGCCAGAAGAAGGACGAGATCGCGGCGGCCATCCGCGATCATCAGGTCGTCATCGTGGCCGGTGAGACCGGGTCCGGCAAGACGACCCAGATCCCCAAGATCTGTCTCGAACTCGGCCGTGGCGTGCGCGGCATGATCGGGCACACCCAGCCCCGCCGGATCGCCGCCCGCACCGTCGCCGAGCGGGTCGCGGAGGAGCTGCGGACGCCGCTCGGCGAGGCCGTCGGCTGGAAGGTGCGCTTCACCGACCAGGTGAACCCGGACGCCACCTTCATCAAGCTGATGACCGACGGCATCCTGCTCGCCGAGATCCAGACCGACCGCGAGCTGCGCGCCTACGACACGATCATCATCGACGAGGCCCACGAGCGGTCCCTCAACATCGACTTCCTGCTGGGCTACCTCGCCCAGCTGCTGCCCAAGCGGCCGGACCTCAAGGTCGTCATCACCTCGGCGACGATCGACCCCGAGCGCTTCTCCCGGCACTTCGGTGACGCCCCGATCATCGAGGTCAGCGGCCGGACCTACCCGGTCGAGGTGCGCTACCGGCCGCTGCTGGAGGCGGACTCCGAGGACGCCGACCGGGACCAGATCACCGCGATCTGCGACGCGGTCGAGGAGCTTCAGGCCGAGGGCAAGGGCGACATCCTCGTCTTCCTCTCCGGCGAGCGGGAGATCCGCGACACGGCGGACGCGCTGGAGAAGAAGAAGTACCGGTTCACCGAAGTGCTGCCGCTGTACGCCCGGCTGTCGCACGCCGAGCAGCACCGGGTCTTCCAGCCGCACACCGGGCGCCGGATCGTGCTGGCCACGAACGTCGCCGAGACCTCCCTCACCGTCCCGGGCATCAAGTACGTCATCGACCCCGGCTTCGCCCGGATCAGCCGCTACAGCCATCGCACCAAGGTGCAGCGGCTGCCCATCGAACCGGTCTCCCAGGCCAGCGCCAACCAGCGCAAGGGCCGCTGCGGCCGTACCTCCGACGGCATCTGCATCCGGCTGTACAGCGAGGACGACTTCCTCGCCCGGCCGGAGTTCACCGACGCGGAGATCCTGCGCACCAACCTGGCCTCCGTCATCCTCCAGATGACCGCGGCCGGGCTCGGCGACATCGAGAAGTTCCCCTTCATCGACCCGCCGGACCACCGCAACATCCGCGACGGCGTGCAGCTGCTCCAGGAGCTCGGCGCGATCGACCCCGCCGAGAAGGACCCGCGCAAGCGGCTCACCGACACCGGCCGCAAGCTGGCCCAGCTGCCCGTGGACCCGCGTCTGGCCCGGATGGTGCTGGAGGCGGACAAGAACGGCTGTGTCCGCGAGGTCATGGTGATCGCGGCCGCGCTGTCCATCCAGGACCCGCGCGAGCGCCCGGCCGACAAGCAGGCCCAGGCCGACCAGCAGCACGCCCGCTTCAAGGACGAGACCAGCGATTTCCTCGCCTACCTGAACCTGTGGCGCTACATCCGCGAACAGCAGAAGGAACGCGGCTCCAGCTCGTTCCGGCGGATGTGCAAGCAGGAGTACCTGAACTTCCTGCGCATCCGCGAGTGGCAGGACATCTACACCCAGCTGCGCACGGTCGCCAAGCAGATGGGCATCCACCTCGACGAGAAGGACGCCCCCGCCGACCGCGTGCACGTCTCCCTGCTCGCCGGCCTGCTCTCGCACGTCGGGATGAAGGACGTGCGCGAGGGCAACAAGAACGAGTACCTGGGCGCCCGCAACGCCAAGTTCGCGATCTTCCCGGGCTCGGCGCTGTTCCGGAAGCAGCCCAAGTTCGTGATGTCGGCCGAGCTGGTGGAGACCAGCCGGCTGTGGGCGCGGGTCAACGCGAAGATCGAACCCGAGTGGGTCGAACCGCTCGCCGGGCACCTGCTGAAGCGCACGTACAGCGAACCGCACTGGGAGAAGGACCAGGCGGCCGTGTTGGCGTACGAGAAGGTCACGCTGTACGGCGTGCCGATCGTCGCCCAGCGCAAGGTGAACTACGGCCGCATCGACCCCGAGGTCTCCCGCGAGCTGTTCATCCGCAACGCGCTGGTGGAGGGCGACTGGCGCACCCACCACAAGTTCTTCGCCGACAACCGCAAGCTCCTCAGCGAGGTCGAGGAGCTGGAGCACCGGGCGCGGCGCCGGGACATCGTGGTCGACGACGAGACGCTGTACGACTTCTACGACCAGCGGGTGCCCGAACACGTCGTCTCCGGCGCCCACTTCGACTCCTGGTGGAAGCACAAGCGGCACGAGCAGCCCGACTACCTGGACTTCGAGCGGGAGATGCTGATCCGGGAGTCGGCGGAGGCGGTCACCAAGGCCGACTACCCGGACTCCTGGCGGCAGGGCGCCCTGAAGTTCCGGGTCACCTACCAGTTCGAGCCGGGCGCGGACGCCGACGGCGTGACCGTGCACATCCCGCTCCAGGTCCTCAACCAGGTCACCGACGAGGGCTTCGACTGGCAGATCCCGGGCCTGCGGGAAGAGGTCGTCACGGAGCTGATCCGCTCGCTGCCCAAGCCGGTGCGGCGCAACTACGTGCCCGCGCCGAACTACGCGAAGGCCTTCCTGGAGAAGGCGGTCCCGCTCCAGGAACCGCTGACCGTGACGATGGCCCGTGAGCTCAAGCGGATGGTCGGCGTGCCCTTCGAGGCGGAGGACTTCGACTGGTCCAAGGTCCCCGACCACCTGCGGATCACCTTCCGGATCGTCGACGAGCGGCGCCGCAAGCTGGCCGAGGACAAGGACCTGGAGGCACTGAAGCTCCGGCTGAAGCCGAAGGCGCGCAAGGCCCTCTCCCAGGCCGCCGCCGCGACCGCGTCCCGCGAGGGCGGCCCCGCGCTGGAACGCACGGGCCTGACCGACTGGACGATCGGCCGGCTGAGCCGGGTCTTCGAGACGCGGCGGGCCGGCCAGCCGGTCAAGGCGTACCCGGCGCTGGTGGACGACGGCGACACGGTCTCCGTACGGCTCTTCGACACGGAGGCCGAGCAGGCGGAGGCCATGTGGAAGGGCACCCGGCGGCTGATCCTGCGCAACATCCCGGTGAACCCCGCCAAGTTCGCGTCCGAGAAGCTCAGCAACCAGCAGAAGCTGGGGCTGTCCGCGAACCCGCACGGCTCCATCCAGGCCCTGTTCGACGACTGCGCGATGGCCGCGGCCGACAAGCTGATCGCGGACTTCGGGGGGCCGGCGTGGGACGAGGAGTCGTACCGGAAGCTGTACGACAGGGTGCGCGCGGAGATCGTGGACACCACGGTGCGCACGGTCGGCCAGGTCCAGCAGGTGCTGGCCGCCTGGGGGGCCTGTGAGCGGCGTCTGAAGGCCGTACGGAGCCCCGCGCTGCTCGCCAACCTCACGGACGTCCGCAAGCAGCTGGACGCCCTGGTGAAGCCGGGCTTCGTCACCTGGGCGGGGATACGGCGGCTGCCCGACCTGATGCGGTACCTGGTGGCCGTGGACCGGCGGCTCCAGCAGATGCCGACGAACGTCCAGCGGGACACCACCCGCATGGAGAAGGTCCACGAGATGCAGGACGAGTACGCCTGGCTGCTGGAGCAGCTCCCGCAGGGGCGGCCCGTGCCGCAGCAGGTCCTGGACATCCGCTGGATGCTGGAGGAGCTGCGGGTCAGCTATTTCGCCCACGCGCTGGGCACGGCGTACCCGATCTCCGACAAGCGGATCGTGAAGGCGATCGACGCCGCCGCGCCGTGACCGGACGGTCACAGGAGGTGAGTTCGACCTGGCGGCCTCACCTCCTGTACAGTCCTTCTCGCAGCGCAACGCAGCAAGCGGAGCGCGGCGACATCTGGTCCTGTGGAGCAGTTTGGAGTGCTCGCCACCCTGTCAAGGTGGAGGCCGCGGGTTCAAATCCCGTCAGGACCGCATAGCGAAAGGCCCCCTCGTGAGGGGGCCTTTCGTCGTTCCCGAGGCGTGTCCGGCACCCTTGACTGCTGCGCCTTCCCTCGGTACCCAGATGACAGCACCCGGGTTCGGGAGGTGGGCGATGGGGGCATCGGTCAGGCATGAGACACGGGCACTGCTGAGGGCACACCTCGCGGCCGCGTCGTCGTACCGCCACCTCACCCGTCACTGTCCCGTCTGCCACCGCCTGCTGCGGCTGGCGATGGACTCGGGGCCGAGGCCCCGGGACAAGGACGAGCGGCCTTCCGCGACATGACGCAGGACGGCCCCAACTCCCGTGCGCACAGGGGAGACTGGAAGCGGCGCTTCCATTAGCGCACGGATGCCCGAGGCAACAAGTGGCCCGCAATGTGACGGGTGTCACCGTATGAGTTTTGAGATCGGCGGTACTTACACCCGCCCTACAATCGGTCAATTTAATATGTGCAATTGCACTGCTTCCCGAGGCGCCCCTCCGGCACCCGCACGGAGCCCCCGCCCCGCCCCCGACCAGCGCACAAAACAGATCGCGCTGGACTCGGCGGAGTCCAGCGCGATCGACGACGCACCCTGTGTCGCTTGCCTACAACGTGTTCTTCGGCCCGGGCGTGGGGCCTGTTGGGGCAGGTCCCGCGTCGCTTGGAGCTAGGGTTTCGGGCGGCTCGGCGGGTTGGGGGGCCTGCCGGTTCGCCCTGTTTTCAGTTGTTCCGCCTGCTCGGTCAGGCCTCGCTGCGCTGCTGCGGGATGCCCGCGAGCAGGGCGCGGACCTCGGCCTCGCGGTAACGGCGGTGCCCGCCGAGCGTGCGGATCGACGTGAGCTTGCCGGCCTTCGCCCACCGCGTGACCGTCTTGGGGTCGACGCGGAACATGGTGGCGACCTCAGCCGGGGTCAGCAGCGGCTCGGCATCAGGGGTGCGAGCGGTCATGAGCGGCCTCCTCGGGAGAACCGAACCTTCTCGGTTCTTTCCTCTAAATTCTGCACCTTGACCCGCGTTGCCCGAAATGGCGGACGCGAGTCGAGTCGGTTATAGGACGAACGGCTTGTCCTCGGCACTACAACTACACCATCTGTCCAGCCCGGTCGGCCAAACCGATGGAATTGCCCTCCCAGGTGTTCATCAGCGACGGAAGCCGATGGACCATGCCATAGCGGACAGTCACGCCACTGTGACGATCAGTCACAGGGCGATCAGGAGGCATCAGACCCCCCAAAGCGTGCAATGCTGAGATTCCGCCCATAGTGCACCACACTTGGACGGAAGGAGCCCTCCCCGGACTCCTTGTCCTATTTTGGCACGAGGAGGGGGAAGAGGCGCAAGGGGCCCTGTACGTGCGGTCCATCACCCTTCGGCCATTCTGGACACAAACGCCCGGATCGGGACCGACATCTCGTCAGCTGGGTGAAGTGCGCTTGACCGTACGCCGTCCAACGCCCTCTCAGCTGTGGCGCAGGTCACGTTTTGCGTGTTTCTGTTGAAACGTCAGTTCGCCGAACGCCGGTCCCGCACCGCACGCCACCGCTCCACGAGCCGCGCGTACGCCTCTCCGGCCGCTTCCCCGTCGCCCCGGCGCAGCGCGTCGATGCCCGCGGCCACGTCCGCCGCCGAGTGGTCGTCCTCCAGCTCGCCCGCCGGCAGGACGTGCACCAGGCCGCCGTAGTCCAGCTCGACCAGGGAGCGCGGGTGGAACTCCTCCAGCCAGCGGCCGACGTCCAACAGTCCGTCGGTCAGCGGCCCCTCCGCCACGGTCTCCCGCAGCGTGCGCAGCGCCCGCGCCACCCGGCGCCGGGCCTGCACCATGGGGGTGCGGTAGCGCAGCACCGGGGACACCTCGGCGGTCCCCTTGTCGTACCGCCGTTCCTCGTCCGCGACCAGCACGAACCAGTTCAGCGGCACCTGCCAGGTCGCCGTGCGGATCCAGGGGCGCGCGTCGGGGTTGCGGGCGAGCCAGCGCTCGTAGTCCAGCGCCGCCTGCCGGCGCACCACCGGGGGCAGCACCGCGTCCAGCACCGGCGGGGGCAGCTCGTCGCCCAGGTCCTCCAGCGCCTGCCAGCCGCGCAGCCGGGTCCGCCAGGGGCACACGCACACGACCCCGTCGACCTCCAGGACGAAGGCGTCGCCGCTCTCCTGCACGGGCACCGCGACCGGCGGCGTGGGCACCAAGTCCGCCAGCGAGCGCCGCAGTTCGTCCTGGTAGGAGGGGCGCTCGGCGCGGCGGGCGTAACGCGCCCAGTGGTCGCGCTCCGGCTCCGGGAAGGCGCCCAGCGGCTCGTACACGCGCAGATAGGCGGCATAGGGGACGACCACGGAGGACACCTTCGGCACGCCTGCTCCCTCCCCATCGGACCCGGCTCGAAACACTGCAAATCGTGCCACGGTCAGGCGACCGCGGCGGGCCCGTGCGAGTGATCCTGAACACTGCGCGGACGGTGGTCGGGCGGAGGCTCTACGCTCATGCCACCAGCACCCGCCACCCATACGGGAGCTGCTCCCCACTCGCCGCTAGTACACAGGAGTCACCACAGTGACCGACGTAACCGGCGCGCCTGTCGATGTCCTGCACACCCTGTTCCACTCGGAGCAGGGGGGCCATGAACAGGTCGTGCTCTGCCAGGACCGCGCCACCGGCCTCAAGGCCGTGATCGCCCTCCACTCCACCGCTCTGGGCCCGGCCCTCGGCGGCACCCGCTTCTACCCGTACGCCACCGAGGCCGAGGCCGTCGCCGACGCCCTCAACCTCGCGCGCGGGATGTCGTACAAGAACGCCATGGCCGGCCTGGACCACGGCGGCGGCAAGGCCGTGATCATCGGTGACCCGGAGCGGGACAAGACCGAGGAACTGCTGCTCGCGTACGGCCGGATGGTGGCCTCCCTCGGCGGGCGCTACGTCACCGCCTGCGACGTCGGCACCTATGTGGCCGACATGGACGTGATCGCCCGCGAGTGCCGCTGGACCACCGGCCGCTCGCCCGAGAACGGCGGCGCCGGCGACTCCTCGGTGCTCACCTCGTTCGGCGTCTACCAGAGCATGCGCGCCTGCGCCCAGCACCTGTGGGGCGACCCCGTGCTGCGCGGCCGCAAGGTCGGTGTCGCCGGTGTCGGCAAGGTCGGCCACCACCTGGTGCGCCACCTCCTCGACGAGGGTGCCGAGGTCGTGATCACGGACGTCCGCCCGGACGCCGTGCAGCGGATCCTCGACCAGTACGAGGGCGTGACGGCGGTCGCCGACACCGACGCGCTGATCCGCGTCGAGGGCCTGGACATCTACGCGCCGTGCGCGCTCGGTGGCGCCCTGAACGACGAGACGGTGCCGGTGCTCACCGCGAAGGTGGTGTGCGGTGCCGCCAACAACCAGCTCGCCCACCCGGGCGTGGAGAAGGACCTCGCCGACCGCGGGATCCTCTACGCGCCGGACTACGTGGTGAACGCGGGCGGGGTCATCCAGGTGGCCGACGAGCTGCACGGCTTCGACTTCGAGCGGTGCAAGGCGAAGGCGTCGAAGATCTTCGACACCACGCTGGCCATATTCGCACGTGCGAAGGAAGACGGGATTCCGCCGGCCGCGGCGGCCGACCGGATCGCCGAGCAGCGGATGGCCGAGGCGCGCGCGGGACACACCGGACACTGATTCGTTCGCACAAATGAGCGGTACCCGTCGGCGGCAACTTAGAGAGAACTCTCACTTCCACCGGCGGGTCGTTCCCCGATAAGTGGTTAAAATCGCCACTGACCAGCGAGGACGGGGCGCCTCGAAGGTCCTGTGCACACGCGCGTGCTGCGGGCGACGTACCGTATGGGCGCGGGCTCAGGTACCGTGGAAGCCCTACGGACCGGCCTCTCCAAGGAGAGTCCGTTCCAGATCATGAACGCGTGTCAGACTCTGGGGCCGTCGAGCCCCGTCACCGAGGGGGTCGAGCCATGGGGCGCGGCCGGGCCAAGGCCAAGCAGACAAAGGTCGCCCGCCAGCTGAAGTACAACAGCGGTGGGACTGACCTTTCACGTCTGGCCAGTGAACTGGGCGCATCAACTTCGAGCCAGCCGCCGAACGGCGAGCCGTTCGAGGACGATGACAATGACGAGGACGACCTTTACTCCCGTTACGCCGACCTCTACGAGGACGACGACGACGAGGACGAGGGACCCTCACAACACCGTCGCGGCGCTTGACCTTGCACTGAGCACCAGCCCGGTCGGTGGCACAGCCACCGACCGGCTTCTGTGCTACCCGCGAGGGGGTCCCGCGGGCGCCACCCCGTAGGGGTCAGCCCGCGTAGTCCCCCACCAGCTCGGCGCCGCTGTCCTTGTCGCCGCGCTCGGTGATCTCGCCGGCCACCCAGGCGTCGACACCCCGGTCGGCCAGGGTCGCGAGGGCCACCTCGGTGGACTCCGCCGGGACGATCGCCATCATGCCGACGCCCATGTTGAGCGTCTTCTCCAGCTCCAGGCGAGCCACGTCCCCGGTCCGGCCGACCAGGTCGAAGATCGCACCCGGGGTCCAGGTGGCGCGGTCGACCACGGCGTGCAGCCCGTCCGGGATGACCCGGGCCAGGTTGGCCGCGAGCCCGCCGCCGGTGATGTGGCTGAAGGCGTGCACCTCGGCGGTGCGCGTCAGGGCCAGACAGTCCAGCGAGTAGATCTTGGTGGGCTCCAGCAGCTCCTCGCCGAGGGTGCGGCCCAGCTCGGCCACCTCCGACTCCAGGGCCAGACCCGCCGTGTTCAGCAGGACGTGGCGGACCAGGGAGTACCCGTTCGAGTGAAGACCGGAGGACGCCATCGCGATCACGGCGTCACCCTCGCGGATACGGTCCGCGCCGAGCAGCCGGTCGGCCTCCACGACGCCCGTACCGGCGCCCGCGACGTCGAAGTCGTCCTCGCCGAGCAGACCCGGGTGTTCGGCCGTCTCACCGCCGACCAGGGCGCACCCGGCCAGCACACAGCCCTCCGCGATGCCCTTGACGATGGCGGCGACGCGCTCGGGGTGGACCTTGCCGACGCAGATGTAGTCGGTCATGAACAGCGGCTCGGCGCCGCACACCACGATGTCGTCCATCACCATGGCGACCAGGTCGTGGCCGATGGTGTCGTAGACGCCCATGCGGCGGGCGATGTCCACCTTGGTGCCCACGCCGTCCGTGGCGGAGGCCAGCAGGGGCCGCTCGTAGCGCTTGAGGGCGGAGGCGTCGAAGAGGCCGGCGAAGCCGCCGAGGCCGCCCAGCACCTCGGGGCGCCGGGTCTTCTTCACCCACTCCTTCATCAGCTCGACGGCGCGGTCGCCCGCCTCGATGTCGACGCCCGCCGCTGCGTAGCTGGCACCAGTTGTCTCAGACATGACTGTGAGAGCTTTCGTGTCGTACTGCGGGGTGTTACGGGCGGCGGATCGCGTCGGCCGCGGCCGTTTCGGCCGGACCGGCCGCCAGCTCGGTCTCCAGCAGCTGCTTGCCGAGCAGCTCCGGGTCCGGCAGTTCCATCGGGTACTCGCCGTCGAAGCAGGCGCGGCACAGGTTCGGCTTCGCGATGGTGGTCGCGTCGATCATGCCGTCGATGGAGATGTAGGCGAGCGAGTCGGCGCCGAGGCTGGTGCCGATCTCGTCGATCGTCATGCCGTTGGCGATCAGCTCCGCGCGGGTCGCGAAGTCGATGCCGAAGAAGCAGGGCCACTTCACGGGCGGCGAGGAGATCCGGATGTGCACCTCGGCCGCGCCCGCCTCGCGGAGCATGCGGACCAGGGCGCGCTGGGTGTTGCCGCGCACGATCGAGTCGTCCACGACGACCAGGCGCTTGCCCTTGATGACTTCCTTGAGCGGGTTCAGCTTCAGCCGGATGCCCAGCTGGCGGATGGTCTGCGAGGGCTGGATGAAGGTGCGGCCCACGTAGGCGTTCTTCACCAGACCGGCGCCGAAGGGGATGCCGGAGGCCTCCGCGTAGCCGATGGCGGCCGGGGTGCCCGACTCCGGGGTCGCTATCACCAGATCGGCCTCGACCGGGGCCTCCTTGGCGAGCCGGCGGCCCATCTCCACGCGGGAGAGGTACACGTTCCGGCCGGCGATGTCGGTGTCCGGGCGGGCCAGGTACACGTACTCGAAGACACAGCCCTTGGGCTTTGCTTCCGCGAACCGCGAGCTGCGCAGACCGTTCTCGTCGATGGCGACGAACTCGCCCGGCTCGATCTCCCGGACGAAGCTGGCGCCCACGATGTCGAGGGCGGCGGTCTCGGAGGCGACCACCCAGCCGCGCTCCAGACGGCCGAGGACCAGCGGGCGGATGCCCTGCGGGTCGCGGCCGGCGTAGAGGGTGTGCTCGTCCATGAAGACGAGCGAGAAGGCGCCCCGGATCTTCGGGAGGACCTGCTGGGCGGCCTCCTCGATGGTCAGCGGCTTGCCGTCCTCGTCGACCTGGGCGGCCAGCAGGGCCGTCAGCAGGTCGGTGTCGTTGGTGGCCGCGACCCGGGTGGAGCGGCTGTTGTTGTCGTTCGGCAGTTCGGCGACCATCTCGGCGAGCTGCGCCGTGTTGACCAGGTTGCCGTTGTGGCCGAGCGCGATCGAGCCGTGCGCGGTGGCGCGGAACGTCGGCTGGGCGTTCTCCCACACGGAGGCGCCGGTGGTCGAGTAGCGGGCGTGACCGACCGCGATATGACCCTGGAGCGAACCGAGAGAGGTCTCGTCGAAGACCTGGGAGACCAGGCCCATGTCCTTGAAGACGAGGATCTGGGAGCCATTGCTGACCGCGATTCCCGCGGATTCCTGACCCCGGTGCTGGAGGGCGTAGAGCCCGAAGTACGTGAGCTTTGCGACCTCTTCACCCGGAGCCCAGACACCGAAGACGCCACACGCGTCCTGGGGGCCTTTCTCACCGGGGAGCAGGTCGTGATTGAGTCGACCGTCACCACGTGGCACAGCACCGAGTGTAGGCGAGGTCGACCACTGGTCCGAATTGGGGATACGCGGTCGTAACGGACGGGTGGTTTACCGATCAGGTTGTCGCTTTCCGCGTTTACGCAGGTCAGCGGGTTTTTATCGGCGACCGGCGTGGCGTCGGGCGGGCGGGCGCGCCCGATGCCCGGGCGGTTTGGCCGTATGCGTGAGTGAGGTGTCGCACATCATTCGGGTGTGCTGCGGGTGAGGTTCACGCGGTCGCCGTGACTGGTGGTGAGCGTGAGCTTGCCGTCCTCACTCGTCCCGGTGAGCGTCCGGCCGCCCAGCAGCCCGGCCAGGGTCCGTTCGAAGGCCATCCGGGCACTGTCACAGGCCATTTTGGTGGTGCGCAGCGCGCCGAAGCCGATGCGGTCGCCGTGCAGGGTGACGGGGGCGCTGAAGGCGTTGCAGCCGAGGTTGCCGGCGGCGGTTCCGGCCGCCCCCGCGGCCGCGTCGATGCGCAGGCGGGCGGCGGCCGGGGCGGGCCGGGTCGTCCCGTCGCTGGTGACGCTCACGATCCGCCACTCGACGCCGGTCAGGGGTTCGTCGACACTCACGGATCCACTCTGCGCCGGGGTGGCCCCACAGGCCACCAGCAGGGGGAAGAGCACGGAGACCGCAGATGCTTTGTACCGTTTCATACCGCTTGGACGGCGGACCGTCCGGGGCGGTTCCCTCAGGTCATGACCGGCAGCAGCGCCCCGATGTCGGCCCGCTCCCCGCCGGCGCTGACCTTGGCCTCGTCCAGCGCCTCCCGCCAGGCCAGACGGCCGGTGGCGAGCCGCACCCAGGTCAGCGGATCGGTCTCCACCACGTTGGGCGGGGTGCCCCGGGTGTGCCGGGGCCCCTCGACGCACTGCACCACGGCGTACGGCGGCACCCGCACCTCGGTGGAACCACCGGGCGCCTTCACCGCGAGGGCGTCCGCGAGCAGCCGGGTGGCGGCGGCCAGCGCCTGCCGGTCGAACGGCACGTCGAGGCCCGGCACGGCCGCGTTCAGGTCGTCGGTGTGGACGACGAGTTCCACGGCACGGGTGACCAGGTAGTCGTCCAGCCGGAGGACGCCCGCGTTGGTCGGCAGCAGCCGGGTGCCGGGCTGCTCGGCGAGCAGGGCGCGCAGGGAGCCGTCGATGTCCGCGAGATAGGCGTCGAGGTCGGGGTGCTCGGCCGTGAGGTCCCGGGTGAAGGCGTCGATGGCCGCGGAGTTCGCGGCGGTGGCGAAGGGCCAGTCGAGCAGCACGGCGTCCGCCGTGGCCGGCTCGGGCAGCGCCACCGCGCGGTGCAGGGCGGTCAGCGCCATCCCGATGTGCACCACCAACTCCCGCACCGTCCACCCGTCGAGCCGCGTGGGCAGCGCCAACTGCGCGTCGTCCAGCCGCCGTACGGCATCCCGCACGGCCTCGAACTGACCGAGCACGGCGGCACGGGTGCGGGCGGGGTCGTAGGCGCGGGCACGTTTCCTGGCGGGAGGCATGGGGCGAGCCTATGCGCTCGAGGAGAGGGCGCGAAGGCTCCCGCCGGCCCACCCGGGTGGGTGACGGGCAACCGAACGCGGGGACACCGACCGGCGGGACCGGCACGAGCAGCCGGCCGCGTACGGCCGGCCGGGGATTCCGCCGTCTCGAGAACGACGTCCGCCGAACCTCCGTCGCGGCGAGAGGCCCCCGCCCGGAACGAGTCGTCCGGGCGGGGGCTCCGTCACGCCAGCAGGGACGGGATCGTGTTCTCGTGGGCCGCGCGCAGGTCGGCCAGCGGGAGGGTGAACTCGCCCTGGACCTCGACCGTGTCGCCGTCGACCACGCCGATGCGAGTGACCGGGAGACCCCGGGCCGCACACATGTCGTTGAAGCGGACCTCCTCCGAGCGCGGGACGGCCACGAGGGCGCGGCCCGCGGACTCGGAGAGGAGGAAGGTGAAGGCGTCCAGGCCGTCGGGGACGATCAGGCGGGCGCCCTTGTCACCGAGCAGCGCGGACTCCACGACCGCCTGGATCAGACCGCCGTCGGACAGGTCGTGCGCCGAGTCGATCATGCCGTCGCGGGAGGCGGAGATCAGGATCTCGGCCAGCAGCCGCTCGCGCTCCAGGTCCACCGCCGGGGGCATGCCGCCGAGGTGGTCGTGGATCACCTGGGACCAGGCCGAGCCGCCGAACTCCTCGCGGGTCTCGCCGAGGAGGTAGAGCAGCTGGCCCTCCTCCTGGAAGGCGACCGGGGTGCGGCGGGCCACGTCGTCGATCACACCGAGGACCGCGACGACCGGCGTCGGGTGGATCGCCGCCTCGCCCGTCTGGTTGTACAGCGAGACGTTGCCGCCCGTGACCGGCGTGCCCAGCTGCTTGCAGCCGTCCGCGAGGCCGCGCACCGCCTCCGCGAACTGCCACATCACCGCCGGGTCCTCCGGCGAGCCGAAGTTCAGGCAGTCCGAGACCGCGAGCGGCTTCGCGCCCGTCGTCGCCACGTTGCGGTACGCCTCCGCCAGCGCCAGCTGCGCGCCCGTGTACGGGTCCAGCTTGGCGTACCGGCCGTTGCCGTCCGTGGCGATGGCGACGCCGAGACCGGTCTCCTCGTCCACGCGGATCATGCCCGAGTCCTCGGGCTGGGCCAGCACCGTGTTGCCCTGCACGAAGTGGTCGTACTGCTGCGTGATCCACTTCTTGGAGGCCTGGTTCGGGGACGCGACCAGCTTCAGGACCTGGTCCTTCAGCTCCTGCGACGTCGCCGGACGCGGCAGCTTGTTCGCGTCGTCGGCCTGGAGGGCGTCCTGCCAGTCGGGGCGGGCGTACGGGCGCTCGTAGACCGGGCCGTCGTGCGCCACCGTGCGCGGGTCGACGTCCACGATCTTCTCGCCGTGCCAGAAGATCTCCAGCCGGTCGCCGTCGGTCACCTCGCCGATGACGGTGGCGATGACGTCCCACTTGGCGCAGATCTCCAGGAACCGCTCGACCTTGTCGGGCTCCACGACCGCGCACATGCGCTCCTGCGACTCGCTCATGAGGATCTCCTCAGGAGACAGGGTCGAGTCGCGCAGCGGGACGTCGTCCAGGGTCACGCGCATGCCGCCGGAGCCGTTGGACGCCAACTCGCTGGTGGCGCAGGAGAGTCCGGCCGCGCCCAGGTCCTGGATGCCGACGACCAGCTTCTCCCGGAACGCCTCCAGGGTGCACTCGATGAGCAGCTTCTCCTGGAAGGGGTCGCCGACCTGGACCGCCGGGCGCTTCGACGGCTTGGCGTCGTCGAAGGTCTCGCTCGCCAGGATCGACGCGCCGCCGATGCCGTCGCCGCCGGTCCGGGCGCCGTACAGGATGACCTGGTTGCCGGCGCCGGAGGCCTTGGCGAGGTGGATGTCCTCGTGCCGCATCACACCGATGGCACCGGCGTTGACCAGCGGGTTGCCCTGGTAGCAGGCGTCGAAGACGACCTCGCCGCCGATGTTGGGCAGGCCCAGGCAGTTGCCGTAGCCGCCGATGCCCGCGACCACGCCGGGCAGGACGCGCTTGGTGTCGGGGTGGTCGGCGGCGCCGAAGCGCAGCGGGTCGACCACCGCGACCGGGCGGGCGCCCATCGCGATGATGTCGCGGACGATGCCGCCCACGCCCGTGGCCGCGCCCTGGTAGGGCTCGACGTAGGAGGGGTGGTTGTGCGACTCCACCTTGAAGGTGACCGCGTAGCCCTGGCCGACGTCCACCACGCCGGCGTTCTCGCCGATGCCGACGAGCAGCGCGTCGGACTCGGGCGCCTTCTCGCCGAACTGGCGCAGGTGGACCTTGGAGGACTTGTACGAGCAGTGCTCGGACCACATGACCGAGTACATGGCGAGTTCCGCGCCGGTCGGGCGGCGGCCGAGGATCTCCACCACCCGCTCGTACTCGTCCTTCTTCAGGCCGAGTTCGGCCCAGGGCAGCTCGACGTCGGGGGTCGCGGCCGCGTGCTCGACCGTGTCCAGAGGCGTCCGGCTCATGCGTTGACCAGCTTCTTGAGGATCGAGGTGAAGAAGGGGAGGCCGTCGGTACGGCCCGTACCGATCAGCGGCTCGACGGCGTGCTCGGGGTGCGGCATCAGGCCGACGACGTTGCCGGCCTCGTTGGTGACGCCGGCGATGTCGTTGAGCGAGCCGTTGGGGTTGAAGTCGAGGTAGCGGAAGACGACGCGGCCCTCCGCCTCCAGCTTGTCGAGCGTGTACGAGTCGGCGACGTACCGGCCGTCCATGTTCTTCAGCGGGATGTGGATCTCCTGGCCCTGGCGGTAGTCGCCGGTCCAGGCCGTCTCCGCGTTCTCCACCCGCAGCTTCTGGTCGCGGCAGATGAAGTGGAGGTGGTCGTTGCCGAGCATCGCGCCCGGCAGGAGGTGGGCCTCGGTGAGGACCTGGAAGCCGTTGCAGATGCCGAGGACCGGAAGACCGGCCTTCGCCTGCTCGATGACCGTGTCCATGACCGGCGAGAAACGGGAGATGGCGCCGGCGCGCAGATAGTCGCCGTAGGAGAAACCGCCGGGCAGCACCACGGCGTCGACCTGCTTGAGGTCCTTGTCCTTGTGCCACAGGGCGACCGGTTCGGCGCCCGCGAGACGGATCGCGCGCTGGGTGTCCCGGTCGTCCAGGCTTCCCGGGAAAGTGACGACGCCAATACGAGCGGTCACTTCGCCGCCTCCGCGACTTCCGCACCCTCTTCGACCTTGACGGTGAAGTCCTCGATCACGGTGTTGGCGAGGAAGGATTCCGCGAGATCGCGGATGCGGGCGAGCGCGGCCTCGTCGACCGGCCCGTCAACTTCCAGTTCGAATCGCTTTCCCTGACGTACGTCCGAGATCCCTTCGAAACCCAGGCGCGGCAGCGCACGCTGGACCGCCTGGCCCTGGGGGTCGAGGATCTCCGGCTTGAGCATGACGTCGACTACGACGCGTGCCACTGGCACTCCCGGTGTGTGGTGCTGAGCAGGTTCCTTCAGACTACCCGCACAAAATTTCTACGCGGGTAGAGTTGGAGGAAACTACGTGAGGCGCATCACGATCGGGTGTCGGAGCCCGACCACCGTGAAAATTTCTGGGAAAGTTCGACAGGCCGCCCGCAACCCCTATTGCACTCGGACACGCGGACGGTTTTAGTCGGGCTTCACATTGCATTGCCGGGCACTGTACAAATAAATTGGCAATAGCCGATACTCGGTACGTCGACGCCGCTTGAGCTGTATCGACGTGCCGCACGAAGGGACCGATATTCGTGGCGCAAAAGGTCGTGGTCACTCTCTTTGACGACATCGACGGCTCGGAAGCGGCGGAAACGATCGCCTTCGGACTCGACGGCAAGTCGTATGAGATCGACCTGAACGAAACCAACGCCAAGAAACTGCGCAAGGCGCTCGCGCCCTACGTCGAGGCCGGGCGCAAGAGGTCGCGCTCCGGCAAGGCGTACAAGCAGACCGAGGTGGCGCCCGATCCGGCGGCCGTCCGCGCCTGGGCTCAGGCCAACAAGATGGACGTCCCCGCACGCGGGCGCATCCCCAAGAAGGTCTACGAGGCGTTCAGCGCCGCGCAGTGAGGCGACACAGGGCCCGCGAAGGGGCAGCTCTCAGGGTCCGTCAGCGGGCCCTGGGGGCCGTGCGGTTGGGCCGCTCCGAGACGCCGGCCGGGCCCGCCGGGGAGCCGGGAAGGGCCCGCGGGGGAACCGACTTGCGCAACCCCCCTGCTGATCAGCTAATGTCTGAGTCACGCCGAGGGGCGAGGCCGAAAGGCCGAAACCCCGAGGATCGTGCGGGTGTAGTTCAGTAGTAGAACATCCCCCTTCCAGGGGGAAGGCGCAGTGTGCGATTCCTGTCACCCGCTCTGGCACCGGTCGTCACGACCACTCCTGTGGATCAGGTAGGCTGGTGCTCGCACCGATCGGTGGGAGCCGGTCGGGAGCAGTGCGGACGTAGCTCAGTTGGTAGAGCGCAACCTTGCCAAGGTTGAGGTCGCGAGTTCGAGCCTCGTCGTCCGCTCCAAGGGAAAACCCCGGTCTTCGTGACCGGGGTTTTTTCGTTTCCCCGCCGTACGCGCAATCGGCTTCTCCCTCACGCGCGGAAGATCTCCCCGCTGTCGAGACCGGCGAATGCCGACGGGGTCCACGATCACCCGGCGCGAGAGGCGTGACGGTCGCCACATTTCCGGGCCGAGCTGCCCGGTCGTCGGACGCCGGTCGGCACCGGGCACGGCGGCCCGGGCATCCGAAACGGGCGCTCGCGGCGGGGTGTGCCGGTTGGCACCGAAGACCCTCGGTGGGCGGCGGCTCCCGGAGACCGTCCGTACCGTGCGCACCGGAAACCGTTGCGCGGAGCCCGAGTTGGCGGCCGGCGCGGTCTCCGCCGGGTTTCGCCGCCGGCCGTGCGGGAGGCAGGGGCACGGGAACCGGCCGCCGGCGGGCGCCGGTCACGGAGATCGCCGGGTGCGGTGCCGCACTCGCTCCCCCGACCGGCACCAAGATCGGTGCGGGTACCGGCACGCGACAGTGCGTCTCACACCCGAGCGAGGTTGGGTATAGTAGCTGTCGCGCCACGGCGCAGTGCGGACGTAGCTCAGTTGGTAGAGCGCAACCTTGCCAAGGTTGAGGTCGCGAGTTCGAGCCTCGTCGTCCGCTCCACGGAAAAGACCCCGGTCCACTGGACCGGGGTCTTCTTCGTTCCCTAGGACCAGCGGGTGCCGGTCAGGCGCTCGTAGGCCTCCACGTACTTGGCGCGCGTGGCGTCCACCACCTGCTGCGGCAGCGGCGGCGGGGGCTGCTCGCTCCTGCGGTCCCAGCCGGACTCGGCGGAGGTCAGCCAGTCACGCACGAACTGCTTGTCGTACGACGGCTGCGCCCGGCCCGGCTGCCACTCGTCGGCCGGCCAGAAGCGGGAGGAGTCCGGGGTGAGCACCTCGTCGGCGAGGACCAGCTCGTCGCCGTCGAAGCCGAACTCGAACTTGGTGTCGGCCAGGACGATCCCCCGGTCGCGGGCGATGTCCCGGGCCCGGGAGTACACGGCGAGGGTGGTCTGGCGCAGCTGGGCGGCGGTCTCGGCGCCGACCTGGCGGGCGACCTCCTCGTAGGAGACGTTCTCGTCGTGCTCGCCGACCTCGGCCTTGGTGGCCGGGGTGAAGATCGGGGCGGGCAGCTCGGAACCGTCGACGAGACCTTCGGGGAGGGCGAGGCCGCAGACGGTCCGGGACTCGTTGTACTCCACCAGGCCCGAGCCGGTGAGGTAGCCGCGGGCCACGCACTCGACCGGGACCATCTTCAGCGACTTGCACACGAGGGTGCGGCCCGCCCAGTCGGCCGGGGCGCCCGCGGGCAGCTCGGCGGAGATCACATGGTTGGGGGCCAGGTCGCGCAGCTGGTCGAACCACCACAGGGAGAGCTGGGTGAGGACGCGGCCCTTGTCGGGGATCTCGGTGGGGAGTACCCAGTCATAGGCGGAGATGCGGTCGCTGGCGACCATCACGAGGTCGCCCGCCTCGTTCCGGTACAGGTCCCGCACCTTTCCGGTGTGCAGGTGCACCAGGCCCGGAACCTCCGTCGGCTCGGGCTTTTCTACGAATCCGGACACGGTTCCTCCCCGTGGTTCTGTCCAAGTGCCTCGATTCTCCCTTATGGGAGGTGAACCGCGGTCGGGGGGTGGGTCCGGGGGCACCCCGGGACCGGGCGCGTCAGTCGCGTTTGCAGATGCGGTCCAGGAGATTGGCCGTGGCGCGCTGGATACGGGGGTCCACATGGCCGGGGCGGTCCAGGGCCGGGGACCAGGCGAAGGTGCCGGAGGCGAACACCCAGGCGCCCGAGGGGGCGCGGTACAGGGAGGTCTCCTGGTGGCGCGGCGTGCCGGTGGTGTCGGTGTACGGGGAGTGGGCGAGCAGGATGCGCTCGTCGTGCTCGGGCAGCGGGGTGCGCGGGAAGTACCGGTCGGCCTCGCCGGCGACCAGACCCGGGATCTCGTCGCCCTCGTGCGCGCCGGTCGCCTCCCACAGCCAGTGCCCGGCGTTGCGCACGATCAGCGGGCGCGGTTCGGGCACCCGGCCCGCGTATTGAATGCCGATCAGCTCCTGTTCCGGCCGGTCGACCTCCCGCCACAGCACCGGCCTGCCGGGGCCCTTGCGCTTGCGGCAGGTCAGCAGCCGGTCGGGTACTCCGGACGGCGACGGCCCCAACTCGACCTGCCAGTACATGGTGTTGGCGGAGAGGAAGACCAGTGAGGTGCCGTGGTCGCGGGCCCGCTCGGCCGCGCGGCGCATGGGGCCCGTCCAGTACTCGTCGTGGCCCGGGAAGATCAGGCCCCGGTAGCGGGTGGGGTCGACGCGGCCGGCGTGCAGATCGCGGGCGTCGGCGTAGGCGAGGTCGTAGCCGTAGCGCTCGGCCCAGCGGATGACGTCGTAGGCGTGCCCGACGTGCAGCGGCAGGCCCGCGCCCGCGTACGGCCGGTCGAAGGAGACCGTGGTCGCCGCGTCGGCCTCGCCGAGCAGCCGGCCCTGTTCGTCCCAGGCGTGGTAGAGGCTGGCGCCGGTGTGCCCGTCCTCCGGATAGAGGTTGTACGCCTGCCAGGTGACGTCGGGCAGCAGCAGGAGCAGATCGGCCGGGCGGTCGTCGCGGACGGTGAACGGCACGTGGGAGCGGTAGCCGTCGGCGGTCGTCAGCACGGCCACATAGGCGCCCACGCTCCAGTGCGAGGGGATCTGGAGGCGCCAGGACAGCCACCAGTGGTGGCAGGAGACCGTGCGGTCGGCGGCCAGCGGCTGGGGCTGCACGATGCCGGACAGCCGGGGGCTGGTGGTGATCTGGGCGGCGCCGTCGCCCGCGTAGTGGCCGATCCGGTAGATGTCGACGGAGAACTCCTGCGGCGGGTCGACCGTGATGTGGAAGTCGATCGCCTCGCCGGGCGCGACCGCGCCGGTGGCGGTGAAGCCCTTGATCTGCCGGTGCACGTCGTCGGCCGAGCGGGGGCCGCCCGGGGAGGTGCGCGGCGCGGGGACGCGTCCGGCCGCCGTGGTGTGCTGCTGGGGGACGGCCTCGACGTACCAGGGCACCACATGACCGGTGTCGTCGAAATACGTCTCGCTGCCGCGCAGCCAGGGCACCGGGCCCAGGCCGAAGGGGTCCGTCACGGCGTGCGCGAGCGCTCCGGACTCCCAGCGGCGGATGTGGTCCGAGGCCATGGTCGCTCCCCTCCCCCGAGCCCACCGTGTCCTGTTCGGGCGGGGCTCGCGGTGCTCGGCCGTGCTGTCGTATGTCGCATGCCTTTGCCAGGTGCGTGATGGTCCCCAGCACATCACATAAAGCACGGGGACGGTCACCATTCGTTGCGAATTAACCTAAGTGGCAAATCAACCCGAGTGGCACATCAGCCCAAGTGGCAACCGGAACCGGTCAGACGAGGCGTATCGGCTTCTCGGGGCGTATGCCCGCGGCGGCCAGCCAGTCGCGCAGCGGACCCGGGTCGCCCCGCTCGATCAGGCTCAGCACCCGGGGGGTGAGATCGGCCGCCCGCTCGCCGTGCAGCAGCAGGGAGGGGCCGTCCAGCCAGTCCAGGGCCGGGACCGCGCCGGCGGTGTCCACGGCCGCGCAGCACACCATCGCCGTGACGTGGTCGGCGAGCAGTTCGCGGGCGGTGCGCGGGGGTTGCAGGGGGACCAGCGGCAGCGCGCCGCCGTCCCAGAGGGTGCTCGGCGGTCCCTGTCCCGCGGCGGTGGCGCCCCGCGGCACGGCCGTCTCCTCGCGGGCCACCGCGGCGCTCAGGCCGGCGGCGAGGACGGCGCTGCGTTCGGTGCCGGGGTCCTCCTCCGGGTCCTCGTCCGGGCCGTCGGGCGCGTGGTCGTACGGGACGAGCGCGGAGCCGGGGGCGGCCGGGGCCGGTGCGGCGCCGGTGGACGCGCTGCCCGCGTCGTCGTCGGCGTGGGCCGGTGCGAGGGCGGCGGGGGGCTCGGTGAGGTGGTCCAGGACGCGGGAGAGGGTGGGGGCGGGCCGGGCGGGCCGGGCGCCGAGGGAGTCCAGGACGCGGTGCAGACGGGCCGCGTCGGTGCGCCAGGTCCGGTCCACGACCTCCTCCGGGTACGACTGCCAGTCCACCGGCGCCCAGTCGGGGCCGCACTCGGCGGGGCCGCCGTGGAAGAGGCGCGCGGCGAGCAGCGAGGCGGCCTCGTCCACCGTGCCGGGCTCCTCCAGGAGGTCGCAGGCGGGCCGCTCGCCGAGGCGGGAGGCGAAGCCCTCGGCGAGCCGGTCGCGCCGGGCCAGCTCGGTGAGGGCAGCCACCACGCCCGCGTCCAGCCGGGAGGGCCAGCGCCCCATCCGCCAGGCGGGCAGCGCCACCCGGGTCAGCAGCCGGTCCCAGCCGGCGTAGGCGAGGCCGACCTGCTCCTGGGCGACGATCCGCGCGCCGTAGTCCACCGCCTGCGCCCGCTCGGCCGCCGCCGCGGCGACCCCGCGCTCCAGTTGTGCCGCGTGCTCCCGGCAGGCGCCCAGCAGCAGCCGGGCCACCCGGCCGAGGACCGCGCACGCCGCTCGGGCCAGCGGCCCCCGGCCGGGGGTGGCGGCTATGGCCGCCGTGGCGTCCAGACCGTGCACGAAACGGCGGGCGGCGGCTATGTCGGGGTGCGCCGAGGGGCCCGTACCGGCGACGACCGGGGCGAGGACCGCGCGCAGCTCGCCGACCCGCATCCACCACAGGAACGGGGAGCCGATGACGAGGACCGGGGCGACCGGCACCCGGCGCGGGGAACGGCGCGACTCGCCCGGTATGTCCGCCTCACCGGGCCCGGGGCGCGGCGGCGGGCCGTGGGCCGCGTGGGCCCGGTCCTCCAGCCAGCTGTCGCAGTCCGGGGTGAGGGCTATGGCGGAGGGCGCCGGCACCTCCAGCCGCTCGGCGAGGTCGCGCACCATCCGGTACAGGTCGGGGGCGGACTCCTCGGGGACCGGCACCGTGGGGCTCGTGGCGGGACGGGCCCGGGAGACGACCAGGGCGATCCCGGCGGTGGCCAGCAGGACGAGGACCGCGAGCACGCCCACGGCCCAGCGGGCGGCGTCCCACCCCGGGCCGACCAGGTGGCCGGTGACCGCACCGGCCAGCAGGATCACCTCGGCGCCCGCGGGCAGCACGGCCACGCCCAGGGCCCGGCCCCGGACGCGCAGCACCGCGAGGGCCCGGGAGCGCGCGGCCTGCGCGCCCGCTTCCACACCGATTCCGCTCACGTGCCGACCTCACCCCCTCCCCTGCCGATGCCGTGCTGTCCTGGCGCTGTTCACTCCCCCACTGTGGCACTCGTCACTGACAACGCAATGCCGGTGGGCCAAGTGCCGGAACGCTTGCGCGGCACCCTAGTTGCGGCCCCGGCCCGCGTCAGCCGTATGGGCGATTGCTCACTCGATGGAATGGCTTTGGTCAGAGCTGGGTGACAGACAGCAAAGATCAGGCCCCGGATTTACTCCGGGGCCCGAGGGGTTCTTCCAGGGTCGTGCGGGGTTCGCCCGGCGGTACGGGACGGCCGGTCAGACCGCCTGGGCCGCCGCCTTGGCCGCGATGTCCGTGCGGTGCTGCGAGCCGTCGAGCCGGATCCGGCCCACCGCCCGGTACGCCCGCTCGCGCGCCTCGGTCAGGTCCTTGCCGGTCGCGGTGACGGACAGCACGCGCCCGCCCGCGCTGACCACCGCGTCGCCGTCCTGCCGGGTGCCCGCGTGCAGCACGTAGGCGTGCGGGGCGTCCTCGGCGGCCACCTCGTCCAGACCGGTGATCGGGTCGCCGGTGCGCGGGGTGCCGGGGTAGTTGTGCGAGGCGACGACGACGGTGACGGCCGCGTCCTCGCTCCAGCGCAGCGGCGGCAGGTCGGCGAGGTTGCCGGTGGCGGCGGCCATCAGCAGCCCGGCCAGCGGGGTCTTCAGGCGGGCCAGCACGACCTGGGTCTCCGGGTCGCCGAAGCGGGCGTTGAACTCGATGACCCGCACTCCCCGGCCGGTGATCGCCAGACCGGCGTAGAGCAGGCCGGAGAACGGCGTGCCGCGCCGCCGCAGCTCGTCCACCGTCGGCTGGAGCACCGTGCGCTGCACCTCGTCGACCAGCTTCGGGTCGGCCCAGGGCAGCGGCGAATAGGCGCCCATGCCGCCGGTGTTGGGGCCCTCGTCGCCGTCGAGGGCGCGCTTGAAGTCCTGCGCGGGCTGGAGCGGTACGACGGTCTCGCCGTCGGTGACCGCGAACAGGGACACCTCGGGGCCGTCGAGGAACTCCTCGATCACCACGCGCTCGCAGGCGGCCGCGTGCGCCTTGGCGGCGTCCGGGTCGTCGGTGACCACCACGCCCTTGCCGGCCGCGAGCCCGTCGTCCTTGACGACATAGGGAGCGCCGAAGGCGTCGAGGGCCCGGGCGACCTCCTCCGCGGTGGTGCAGACGTACGACCGGGCGGTCGGCACCCCGGCCGAGGCCATGACGTCCTTGGCGAAGGCCTTGGAGCCCTCCAGCCGGGCGGCCTCGCCGGACGGGCCGAACACCGGGATGCCCGCCGCGCGCACGGCGTCGGCGACCCCGGCGACCAGCGGGGCCTCCGGGCCGACGACGACCAGCTCGGCGCCGAGCCGCTGCGCCAGCGCGGTCACCGCGGCACCGTCGAGCGCGTCGACCTGGTGCAGCTCGGCGACCTCGGCGATGCCGGCGTTGCCGGGGGCGCAGTGCAGCGCGGTGACGTCGGGATCGAGGGACAGGGAGCGGCACAGGGCGTGTTCGCGGGCGCCGCTGCCGATGACGAGGACCTTCACGGGGTCAGCCTAATGGCAAGGTTGCCGAAGGCCGGGGGCCGGGGAAGCCGTAGGTTCCTCCAAGGGACGGCCTCGCGACCCGCCGCCCGTCACCGGGTGCCCGGCACCCGTCACTCGTTGGTGAACTCCTCCACCACCGTGGCCCCCAGCTCCCGCACGATCAGTTCGTGCCCGGAGAGGGCCGACTCGTCCAGGTCGGGGTCGTCGTCCTCGGGGATGTCGTCCTCGATGGAGACGGGCGGCGGCTCGGGGGCCGCGGCGGGCCGGGGCGCGGCCGGGCCGGATGCCGTGCGGGGAGCGGCGGGGGCCTGCGGTGCGGACGGGGCGGTTGTGGCGGGCCGGGCCGCGGCGGGTGCGCCGTATCCACCGCCGCCGGACGCGCCCGCGCCGGGGCCGCCGTGACCACCGCCGCCGGGGCCGCCGTGACCGCCGCCGCCGAAGCCGGAGCCGCCCGGGGCCGGGGGCGCGGAGCCGCCGCCGGACGGGTCGACGATCGCCTCGATCTTCCAGTGCACGTTGAACTGCTCGGCCAGCGCGGCCCGCAGCACGTCCTCGCTGCCGCTGCCGGCGAAGTTGTCCCGGGCGCCGGCGTTGACGAAGCCGAGCTGGAGGGTGGTGCCGTCGAAGCCGGTCACCTGGGCGTTCTGGCTGAGCAGGATCCAGGTGAAGCGCCGGCGGTTCTTGACGGCCTCCAGGATGTTCGGCCAGAGCACGCCGGGGTCGAGACCGCCGGCGGGGGCGGCCGCGGGGGGTTGCGGGGCCGCCGCCGGGGCGGGGGCCGACCGCGCACCGGCCGGGGGCCCGCTCTGGGCCGGGGCCTGGCCCTGGGGCCCGCCCGGCGCGGCGGCCGTGGGCCAGCCGCCGGGGCGCCGCCCGCCACCGGCGGGAGCGGCGGTGGGCCAGGCGCCGGGAGCGGCGACCGGGGCGGGGGCCGCTTGGCCGGCGGGGGCGGGCGCGGGCGCCGCCTGGGCCGCGGGCGCGACGGCAGGCGCGGCGGGGACGGGGGCGGGCGGGGCCGCGGGTGCCGGAGCGGGTGCCGGTGCCGGAGTGGGTGCCGGTGCCGGAGTGGGTGCCGGTGCCGGTGCCGGAGTGGGTGCCGGTGCCGGTGCCGCGGCGCCCGCACCGGGGCCGGCGCCCTGGGCCCGCACGGCCGCCCGCGCCGCCGCGGGTCCTCCGCCGAGCGGCACCGCCGCGGCCGGGGCGCCGCCGTGCGCCTCCGGCCCGGGGACGTACCCCATGGCCGGGGCACCGGCGCCGCCGGAGAAGTTGACGCCGCGCTCCAGGCGGTCGAGGCGGGCCATGACGGAGCGCTCGTCGCCGTAGGCGGCGGGGAGCAGCACACGGGCGCAGATGAGTTCGAGCTGGAGGCGGGGCGAGGTGGCGCCGCGCATCTCGGTCAGGCCCTCGTTGACCAGGTCGGCGGCGCGGCTCAGCTCGGCGGCGCCGAAGGTGGAGGCCTGGGCCTGCATGCGCTCCAGCACGTCGGCCGGGGCGTCGATGAGCCCCTTGTCGACGGCGTCGGGGACGGCGGCGAGGATCACCAGGTCCCGGAGCCGTTCGAGCAGGTCGGCGACGAAGCGCCGCGGGTCGTTGCCGCCCTCGATGACGCGGTCCACGACCTCGAAGGCCGCCGCCCCGTCCCCGGTGGCGAAGGCCTCCACGACGGAGTCGAGGAGGGAGCCGTCGGTGTAACCGAGGAGGGCGGTGGCCATGGCGTACGTCACACCGTCCGCGCCCGCGCCCGCGAGGAGCTGGTCCATGACCGACATGGAGTCACGGACGGATCCGGCGCCGGCGCGCACGACGAGCGGGAGCACGCCGTCCTCGACGGGGATGTCCTCCTTCTGGCACACCTCGCCGAGGTAGTCCCGCAGGGTGCCGGGCGGCACCAGCCGGAAGGGGTAGTGGTGGGTCCGGGACCGGATGGTGCCGATGACCTTCTCGGGCTCGGTGGTGGCGAAGATGAACTTGAGGTGCTCCGGCGGCTCCTCGACCACCTTCAGCAGCGCGTTGAAGCCGGCCGACGTGACCATGTGGGCCTCGTCGATGATGTAGATCTTGTACCGGCTGCCGGCCGGTCCGAAGAAGGCCTTCTCGCGCAGCTCACGGGCGTCGTCCACGCCACCGTGGGAGGCGGCGTCGATCTCGATGACGTCGATGGAGCCCGGGCCGTTGCGCGCCAGGTCCCGGCACGACTGGCACTCGCCGCACGGGGTCGGGGTGGGGCCCTGCTCACAGTTCAGGCAGCGGGCGAGGATGCGCGCGCTGGTGGTCTTCCCGCATCCACGCGGCCCGCTGAACAGGTACGCGTGATTGACCCGGTTGTTCCGCAGCGCCTGCTGCAGCGGGTCGGTGACATGCTCCTGCCCGATGACCTCGGCAAAGGTCTCCGGACGGTAGCGGCGGTACAGCGCGAGAGACGACACGCTTACGAGGTTATAGGCGCCCACCGACAACCGGCCCCGCCCGCCGACGCCGGGCGCCCGCCCGGGCCCGGGAACGCAGACGCCCCCCACGCACCCGCCAGAGCCGACCTACCCTTGCTGCCTTCCGGCCCTGGGGGAGTTCAGTCAGATAGCGCCGCGTGAGGGGCTACGCAGAGAGTACCCGATCCGAGCCTGCGGGAACGAGTTCGCGAGCACTCCCCTCGGTCATGTAATGTTTCCGGCGGAGGATTCGCCTAGAGGCCTAGGGCGCACGCTTGGAAAGCGTGTTGGGGGCAACCCCTCACGAGTTCGAATCTCGTATCCTCCGCCAGTGCCTCACCGGGCACGATGTCGAAGGGCCCCACTGTTCGCAGTGGGGCCCTTCGACGTTGTCCGTCTCAGTCGGCTATTTCCCGGAGCCCGGTGACGCCCAGAGCGCGTCACCGACCTGCTGAACGACCTTTCCCAGCATGACTCCCGTCACATGCACGTACCGGGCGCGCATGCGGGCGAGGCGAAGACGTACCCCAGCGGCACGCTGTCGAGCACCCACAGCATCCCGAGTACCAGATGGTATCGGCGACGATAGTATCGCTGGAGATACCATCTCCAGCGGGAGGCTCGCTTGCGTCGCTTCATCGGGCGGGAACGCGAACTGAAGGTGCTCGGCAACGCCTTGCAGGCCGTTCACGATGCCGTCGGGTCGGCGAAGGCCGGTCAGTGCATCCTCATGCGGGGGAGGCGTCGGGTGGGCAAGTCCAGCCTCGTCGAGGAGTTCCTCCGGCGTTCCGAGACGCCCTACCTCTTCTTCACCGCCGCGGGCGGCACAGCGGAGGACGAACTGGCAGAACTGCTCGACGCCGTCGCGAGATCCACCCTGCCGGAGCGGGAACTGTTCTCCGAGGAGACGCCGGCGCAGTGGAACGCGGCCTTCAGGCTGCTCGCGGAGATCCTTCCCGACGACCGCCCGAGCGTGGTGGTCCTCGACGAGGTTCCGTATCTCATGGACCGCATCGACGCTTTCGAGGGCATGCTGCAGCGGGCGTGGGACCGGCTGCTCAGCCGCAAGCCGGTACTTCTCCTCCTGGTCGGGTCCGATCTGTCGATGATGGAGGCGCTGAACAGCTACGACCGTCCCTTCCACCAGCGGGGGCGGGAGATGATCGTCGGGCCGCTGAACCCCGCCGACATCGGCGAGATGCTCGGTCTGTCTCCGGCGGCCGCGTTCGACGCCGCGCTGGTCACGGGCGGTCTCCCCCTGATCTGCGCGGAGTGGCGGCCCGGGGCCGACATCTGGGAGTTCCTCCGCGACTCGCTGGAGAACCCCATCTCGGCCCTGCTGGTCTCCGCCGAACGCTCACTGGCCGCGGAGTTTCCACCACAGGCGATGAGCAGGGAGGTCCTGCGAGCCATCGGATCCGGAGAGCGGACCTTCACCAACATCGCGCGCGCGGCCGGCGGCATCGCCCACACCACTCTCACCCGGGCCACCGACGTCCTGACCGAGAAACGGGTCGTAGCCGCCGAACTGCCCCTCTCACCGCGGCCGTCGAAAGAACGCCGCTACCGGGTGGCAGACCCCTACCTGCGGTTCTGGCTCGCGTTTCTGGATCCGCACATGGCGGAGATCGAGCGGATGCGGGGAGATCTCACGCTGAGCCGCATCCAGGAACAGTGGACGAGCTGGCGCGGCCGCGCGATCGAGCCCCTGGTGCGGGAATCCCTCGCCCGTCTCCTGCCGGACGGGCGCCTGCCCGCCGCCCCGGCGATCGGCGGGTACTGGACCCGCAGCAACGACGTCGAAATCGACTTGGTCGGCGCCGACCGGCAACCGGTGGCCAAGGAGTTGCTCTTCCTCGGCTCGGTCAAGTGGCTGGAGAACTCTCCGTTCGACGGCCACGACCTGGCCGCATTGCACAAGCACCGGGCGGCGGTCACCGACGAACCGGTGCCGCTCGTGGCGGTCTCCCGCAACGGGGTCGACTGTTCCGGGCTGCAGGCGGCGTACGGCCCCGAGGAACTGCTCGGCGCTTGGCGCAGAACATGAGCGGCAGCCAATGATGACGAACCCGTCCCTGCCCCTCCACCAGCACCGATTGCCCCGACGGCACGGCGCCGGCACTCTCCCGATTGCCCCGAGGGCCGCGGAACGCGGCTCCGTGGGCGCATACTGAGTCATGACAAAGTCCGCTGCGCCCAAGCGTCATCTGCCCACCAGCCCCTTCAAGGCCCCGGTCGTCCCGGCTCCCAAGCACTTCGCGCTGGGGGATCAGGTCACGCACGACGTGTACGGTCTCGGCCGGGTGATCGGCATCGAGGACGGAGTCGCGGCGCTCGTGGACTTCGGCTCGGCGCAGAAGCGGATCTCCAGCCCCTACACCAAGATGACCAAGCTGTAGGCCCCCCGGGGCCCCGCTCGCCCGCGTGCTCACCACGTGGGCCGCGCCGACACCCCTCCGTCCACCACCAGGTCGTGCCCGGTGATCCAGGAGGCCAGGGGCGAGGCCAGGAAGACGCACGCGTCGGCCACGTCCTCGGGGCGGCCCAGGCGGGCCGCCGGGGCCGCGGCGAGCCAGCGGCGGACGCCGTCCGGCCAGTCCTCCGCCAGGCCCGGACGGTCGATCAGTCCGGGCGAGACCGTGTTCACGCGGATGCCCTCGGGGCCGTACTCCAGGGCGGCCGCGCGGGCGTGCGTCACCACCGCCGCCTTGGCCGCGCCGTAGTGGGCGTGGCCGGGGGCCGGACGGGCCGCCTCGACGGAGGCGATGTGGGTGATGGTGCCGCCGCCGCGCATCCGGGCGGCGGCGGCCTGGGTGCAGGCGAAGACGCTGGTGAGGTTGGTGTCGACCACCGTCCGCCACTCGGCCGCCGTCATCCCCGGCAGCGGCCGCACCGGCTGCACGGCCGCGTTGTTGACCAGCGCGGTGAGCCGGCCGCCGGACCACCGCGCGGCCTCGCCGACCAGCCGGTGGCAGGCGTCCTCGTCCGTCAGGTCCGCTTGGAGCACGACCGCCTCGCCGCCCAGCTCCCGGATCCGGGCGGCGGCTTCGGCGGCCGGGCCCACCGCCGTACGGCAGTGCAGGGCGACCGCCGCGCCCTCCTCGGCGAAGCGCAGTGCGATGGCGCGGCCGATGCCGCCGCCCGCGCCGGTCACCAGGGCGGTCTGTCCGTCGAGCAGGCTCATGGGCGGCACAGTTCCCTGATCCGGGCGGCCTCGGACGGATAACGCGCCGTGAGGTCCGCCGCGTCGCCGTGTTCGTAGTCCGCGTAGGTGAAGCCGGGGGCCGTCGTACAGCCGAAGAACGTCCACGCGCCGCCCGCCGCCACCCGCGCGCCCATCCAGGTGCGGGCCGGCACGGTCAGCTGGAGCCGCTGGCCCGAGCCCAGGCCGGGGCCGAGGACGGCGGTGCCGCTGGTGCCGTCGGGGGCGAGGAGCAGCAGTTCGAGCGGGTCGCCGAGGTAGAAGTGCCAGATCTCGGCGTACGGCAGCCGGTGCAGGGCCGAGTAGTCGTCCGCCGTGAGCAGTGCCACGATGGCGGCCCCCTCCGGACGGCCGTCCGCCCGCGGCGGGCCCGCCCAGGTGCGGCGGAACAGCCCGCCCTCGCGGGGGATCGGTTCGAGTCCGTAGTGCGCGATCAGCTCGTCCGCGGTCGTCACCCGGGGAAGGCTACCGGCCGCTCCAGGAAGGCGAGTCGCGCGTGCTTCTCGGGGAGGTACACGTCCGGGAGGTCCACCTCCGGCAGGACGACGGCCGGTCCGGGCACGAAGCCCTGGCGCAGGAAGCGGGCGATCGCCTTGGCGTTGCGCACGTCGGGGTCGATCACGAGCCTGCGCCGGCCGAGGGCGGTGAGCGCGTACGTCGTCAGCACGGTCAGCAGCGCGTGGCTCCAGCCGGGGCGCGGCCCGCCGGGGCCCGCGGGGGCGAGGAGGACGTGGACGCCGAGGTCGCCGGGGCGTACGTCGTAGCACTCGCCGACCCGGTCGGCGGCCGGTTCGTACGTCTGGAACAGGGCGGCCGGGGCGCCGTCCTTGGTGACCAGGTGGGCGTGGTGGGTGTCGAGGCCGGCCATGTGGGCGTAGATCTCGGCGACCTGGTCGCGGGTGAGGCCGTTCATGCCCCAGAAGGCGGCGCGTTCCTCGCTCACCCAGGCGTGGACCACGGCCGCGTCGGCGGCCGGGTCCAGGGGGCGGACGCGGACGGTGCCGAAACCGTCGACGTGCTGCTCGTACGGCTCGTGCGGGTCAGTGGTCACGGTGGTGCTCCTCGGTGCGGTCGCGGGTGAGCAGGGCCCAGTCGGTGACGACCGGGGCCAGTTCTCCCCCGAGCCACAGGGGGAGTTGGTCGCGGTGGTGGGGGCTGCCGGCGACGCCGTCGGCGCCGAAGGGGACGATCCAGCGGCTGCGGTCCCGGTCGGCCAGGTCCCAGACGTAGCGGGCGGCCGGGCCCCGGGCGGCGCGGTCGGTGAGACCGGGGACGGCCGAGGTGCACAGCACGCAGTCGTGGTCGCCGGCCAGGCCGGGGGTGGCCGGGGCGTCCGGCAGCGCCTGCCAGGGGGCCAGGCGGTGGGTGTCGGACCAGTCTCCGGCGGGCGGCGCGGCGGCCGTCTCCTCCAGGGCCGCGCGCACCAGGGCCGGGCGGTCGACTCCGTACGACTCCTCGGCGCGCAGCAGGTGTTCGAGGGCGTAGCCGATGCGCGGGACGAGCGCCAGCCACGGTCGCAGCACCTCGGGGCAGCGGGCCGGGGGCTCGGCGAGCGGGGCGAACGCCGGGTGCGCGGCGAGGCGGCGCACGACCGCGCCGCGCAGTGCCGCGTAGGCCGCCGCGTCGGTGCTGCCGGCGTCCATGTGGCGGTCCCAGGCGAGCAGGCGGTCGCGCAGCCGGGACGCGGCGGGGGTGAGGCCGTCGAGCGCGGCGAGGTGGTCGAGCAGGGGCGCGGCGGAGGCGAGGTGGGTGTCCATGTGGAGGGCGGGCATGTCCTCGGCGCTCCAGGCGGTGCGCGTGCCGAGGAGGGCGCGGATGCGGTCGGCGCGGTGCGGCGGGGCGAACTCGACGCCGAGGGGAGCGGCCGGGCCGCGCTGGTTGGCCATCACCGCGATGCCGTCCGGGACGAGGGCGTACGGCATCTCGTGCCAGCCCCGCCAGTCGTGGCCGGGGCGCCAGGCGGGGACCGGGTGGAGGCGGTTGGCCCGCGCGCGCAGCGGCACGCGCCCGGCGACGCGGTGCAGGGTGCCGCCCTCGGTGTCGGCGGCCTGTACGACGTTCACCGGCTCGACCCAGGCGTCCAGGGCACGGTCGACGTCGGCGACGGTGGTGGCGCGCAGCAGCGGGAGGAGGGCGCCGAAGCCGAGGTCCTCGGTGACCCGGGGCGGGTGGCGGAGCGCGAGCGCCGCGCCCTCGCCGTCGGCGGTCCCTGACTCGGCGGCTCCTCCCGTCTCGGCGGCTTCCGGCCGGTGCGTCGGCCCCGCCGGGCCGCCCGCGATCACCGGCCCCCGTGGCGTCTCGATCACCTCGATCTCGATCGGGGGCGCGCCCGCGACGTCGACCGTCTCCCGGTGGGAGTGCGCGGTGCGCCAGGTGCCGTCCGGGTCGAGGCACCGGACCTCCGGGCCGGCGCGGCGCAGCCGTTCGCGGTAGAGGTCCTGGTAGTCGGCCATGGCGTTGGTGATGCCCCAGGCGACCGTGCCGGCGTGGCCGAAGTGCGCGATGCCGGGGGTGCCGGGGACGGCGAATCCGACGACGTCGAACTCGGGGCAGGACAGCCGGATCTGCTGGTAGACGCCGGGGTCCTCGATGAACCGGTGGGGGTCGCCGGCGAGGAGCGCGTGTCCGGTGGTGGTGCGGGCGCCGCCGACCAGCCAGCCGTTGCTGCCGGCCGTGCCGGGGCCGTCGGTGGCGAACAGGCCGACCGCGTCCGGGCCCAGGTGCCGGATCGCCCGCTCGCGCCAGAGCTTGGCGGGGAAGCCCGCGAAGAGGAGGTGGGTGGCGAGCCAGACGGCGAGCGGGGTCCAGGGCTCCCAGCGGCCCGCGGCGAGATCGGCGCGGGCGAACTCGGGGGCGCGTCGGGCGCCGGCCGGCAGTCCCTCGTTGACGCCGTCGGCGTACGCCCGGACCCACCGCGCCGTCTCCGCGTCCCGGCGTTCCAGCGCGGTGAAGCAGCGGCGGGCGGTGTCGGCGAGGCGGGCCCGGCGGACGAGGACGTCCCAGGAGGCGGCCGGGGCGCCGAGGAAGGACGCGGAGGTGCCCTGGGCGCGGTGCCGCTCGACCTCCAGTTGCCAGGCCCGGTCGAGCGCGGTGACGCGGCCCTGCGCGCGGGCCAGTTCGTGGACGTCGGCCGCCCGCAGATGGGGGACGCCCCAGGCGTCGCGGTAGGTCTCGGCGGCCACCCGGCCCTCCGTTTCTTAGGTAAGGCTAGCCTAACTCTCGATTGATGGAGGAATCGTACGCGACGCGAGATCATCGACCCATGGACGTCACCCTGCACCTCGCCCAGGACCCGGAGGCCGACGCGCTGCTCGGACGCTCGCCGCTCGCCGCCCTCACCGGCATGCTGCTGGACCAGCAGATCCCGATGGAGTGGGCGTTCAAGGGGCCCCGCACCATCGCCGACCGGCTCGGCGCCGCGGACCTGGACGCGCACGAGATCGCCGCGATGGACCCGGAGGCCTTCGCCGCCCTGCTGTCCGAGAAGCCGGCCGTGCACCGCTACCCGGGCTCCATGGCCAAGCGCGTCCAGCAGCTGTGCCGGTACCTGGTCGAGCACTACGACGGGGACGCGGAGGCCGTCTGGAAGGACGCGGGCAGCGGGGCCGAGCTGCTCAAGCGGCTGGAGGACCTGCCCGGCTTCGGCCGGCAGAAGGCGCAGATCTTCCTCGCGCTGCTGGGCAAGCAGCTCGGGGTCACGCCGGCCGGCTGGCGGGAGGCCGCCGGTGCCTACGGCGAGCCCGGGTCCCACCGGTCCGTCGCCGACATCACCGGACCGGACTCGCTGGCCAGGGTGCGGGCCCACAAGCAGGAGATGAAGGCCGCGGCCAAGGCGGCCAAGGCAGCCCGGAAGTAGGGGCCGGGTAAGCCTGGTGGCCCACCCGGGTGGCGGTGCGCGCCCCACCGTTCCGAGCATGGAGCATGACCGAGGCATCGAGCCACGGCCCTCAGTGGGGCCGCGAGTACGACGACCAGCACGTCCACGGCGGGCACCCGCCGGGCGCCGCGCGCGAACCGCACGGGCACCGCGGGCGGCTCGAACCCGAGCCGCCCCTCGAAGGCCCGCTGCACGCCCTGTCCCGGGCCGCCTGGCAGGTGGTCCTGGTCACCGGGGTCGCCTCCTTGGTCCTGGGCATCCTGATCCTGGTCTGGCCCGGCCACTCACTGCTCGTGGCCGGCGTCCTCTTCGGGCTCTACCTGCTGGTCAGCGGTGTCTTCCAGCTGGTCGCCGCCTTCGGCACGCACCAGGCGACCTCGCTGCGGGTGCTGGCGTTCATCAGCGGCGCGCTGTCGATCCTGCTCGGGCTGCTCTGCTTCCGCGGGCCCATGCAGTCGATCCTGCTGCTCGCCCTGTGGATCGGCATCGGCTGGCTGATCCGCGGCGTCACGCACACCATGGCCGCGGTCTCCGACCCCCGGATGCCCGCCCGCGGCTGGCAGGCCTTCCTGGGCGTCCTCACCTTCGTCGCCGGGATCGTGCTGATCGACTCGCCCTTCCGGTCGGTCGCGGTGCTGACCCTCGTCGGCGGCATCTGGCTGGTGGTGGTCGGCGTCACCGAGATCATCACCGCGTTCCGCATCCGGCATCGGGCGCGGCAGGTGCCGCAGACCGTGTGAAGGCCCGCCGCCCCGGCGCCGGCTCCCGGTCCACAGCCTGTGCACAACGGGTGCGCGGCGGACGGCGCGCCGGGGGCGCCGTTCCCGGCGGAGGCGGGAAACGACCCGAGCCCGCGCCCCGAAAGGTACGCGTTCACCCGTTTTGCTCGACCTTTTCAAGGGCCGCACTCGGGCGCCATGGCTGCGCCCGGAACGTCTGGGCCGGTAGGCTTTCCGTGTGATCTTCAAGCGCATCGGAAACGGCCGGCCGTACCCCGATCACGGCCGGGAAAGCACCCGGCAGTGGGCGGACGTCGCACCGCGCCCGGTCCGCCTCGATCAGCTCGTGACCACCAAGCAGCAGCTGGACCTGGAGACCCTGCTGGCGGAGGACTCGACGTTCTACGGCGACCTCTTCGCGCATGTCGTGAAGTGGCAGGGCGACCTCTACCTGGAGGACGGTCTGCACCGCGCGGTGCGCGCCGCGCTCCAGCAGCGCCAGGTGCTGCACGCGCGCGTGCTCGAACTGGACTGACCCGGCGGCCCCGCGGCCGGCCGCTCATCGGCCGTGCGGCGTCCGCCGATTGACCCTTTCGGGTTCCACTGGCGGCCTGTACTGATCATCTAATAGGCATCGCCGCTCGGGCACACTACGCTGCGTTCATGAGCATGCTGACTCCCCCCGGCATGGGCGGCAAGTACCGGATCACGGGGGCGAAATACCCCCGGATGCGCCCGCCTCGGCGGCGGGGCAGGCTGGTCGTGGCCGTTCTGGCCTCCGTGTGCGCGCTCGGCCTGCTCGGCTGGGGCACGCTCCAGCTCATCGACGTCTTCACGGGCGGCAATCCGGCCGCCTCCCGCGCGAAGAAGGACTGCGGGCCCAAGGACGCGGCCGGCGGGACCAGGGCCGCGTCCGCGCGCCAGGCGAACCCGCTGCCCGAGCCCGGCCGGATCACGGTCAACGTCTACAACGCCACCACGCGCTCGGGGCTGGCCAAGGACACCGCGGACGAGCTGAAGAAGCGCGGCTTCAAGATCGGTGACGTGGGCAACGCGACCACGGAGTACGACAAGAAGGTGAAGGGCACGGCACTGGTCCTCGGACCGGCCGCCGCCCTGCACACCTCGCTGCCGGTGCTCGGCGCCCAGGTCGCGGGCGTCGAGCAGCGGGCCGACGGGCGCAAGAAGGCCGACCTGGACCTCGTCCTCGGGGACGGGTTCAAGGGGCTGGCCAAGCCCGCGGACGCCGCGCGGGCCCTGACCGTCCTCACGGCACCCGCGCCCACGGCTTCGGCAGGCTCCGCGGAAAAGGGCTGCTGAAGCCTTTCTCCTCGGGCGGGCACCCGCCGCGCCCGATTCACGCCCCGGCGGCCGGACCGCATGCCGGGCCGCCCTCTCACGGCGTCGCGGACGCCGGTTACTCGGCCGCGCCGTACAGCCGGTCGCCCGCGTCGCCGAGGCCCGGGACGATGTAACCCTGCTCGTTGAGGTGGTCGTCGACCGCGGCGGTGACCACCGTGACCGGGGTGCCCGCCAGCTCGCGCTCCATCAGCTCGACGCCCTCGGGGGCGGCCAGCAGCACCACGGCGGTGACGTCGTCGGCGCCGCGCTTGATCAGCTCGCGGATGGAGGCGACCAGCGTGCCGCCCGTGGCCAGCATCGGGTCGAGGACGTAGACCTGGCGGCCCGAGAGGTCCTCCGGCATCCGCGTGGCGTACGCGGAGGGCTGGAGCGTCTCCTCGTTGCGGAGCATGCCCAGGAAGCCCACCTCGGCGGTCGGCAGCAGCCGGACCATGCCGTCCAGCATGCCGAGACCGGCGCGCAGGATCGGGACGACCAGCGGGCGGGGACGGGCGAGCTTGACACCCGTGGTGCGGGCGACCGGCGTGTCGATGTCGACGTTCTCGGTGCGCACGTCCCGCGTGGCCTCGTAGGCGAGCAGGGTGACCAGCTCGTCGGCGAGACGGCGGAAGGTGGCGGAGTCGGTGCGCTGGTCGCGCAGCGTGGTGAGCTTGTGAGCGACCAGGGGGTGGTCGACGACATGGAGACGCATGCCCATAACCGTACCTGCGCCCCGGACCGGTCGGCGCGGGCGTCAAACCGGCCGGCCGGGGGAAAACGGGGAAGGACGGACTGGGGTGGTGTGACGTGTCTGACCTGCCTGAGACGCCCGACGACGCGACCGGGAGCGGAACGAGGGGGCCGCACGGCCCCGACGACGTCATACGGACGGGGAAGCCCGGCCCCGCCGGGCGGAGGAAGGCCGGCCCCACCAAGCGGGGGACAAACGGCCCCGGTTTTCCCGGGGACACGACGGCCGGGCCCGCCACCGCGGAGCGCGGGAGGAGCGCGCCCGACGCCCCCGAGACCGACGCCGAGCGGCGCCGCCGCCGGGCCCGGTTCCTGCGCGAGCTGGCGGAGGCCCGGGCGCTGCGGGCCCGGGTGCAGCCGCGACGCGCCAAGGCGGCCCGGCTCCGCCACGCGCTGCGGATGCAGACGTTCCGCTGGTAGGGCGGGTGCCCTGAGCTGGGGGCCGGTCGGCAAGAAGTGGGTGAGGAAGATCGTCGCCCGCGCCGGAGTTTCCGAGGTGGGCGTGCGTGAGCGCCCGCCAAAGCCGCGTACGATCCGCAGGTGGCCGCAACGAAGCCGCTGGCGACCCGATGGGGACGCACGCTCGAAACCGCCAGACACAGGGAGCCGAAGACGTCCCCTGAACGCCTAGTTTCTGCCACGATTCCGAGTGGGTGGGGCTCGGAGCCGCCCAAGAACCTCCGCCGGGGGGACCCCCAACCGGCACGCCTATGACCAGTGGGAGAGTCACGGTGTACTTCGCCGCACTGCTCGCGCGCACCGAAGACGGGTGGGAAGCGAGCGACACAGAGCTCGACGATGTGGAGACCCTGTCGGATCTGGCCGACCTGGCCCGTGAAGCCTCTCCCGAGGAGGACACGGTGCTCGTCCTGATCGAGCAGGAGGACGCCTGGTTCGGCGTCGTCCGGGTGGACGGGGAGGACGACCCTCGGATCTATGTCTCGGACGCGGCCGCCGCCGCCCGCAGCGCCTACGGTGAGCTGCTGCTCACCGACGAGCTGCTGGGCCGGGAACCCGGCGCCACCGACGGCCCCGACCTGGACTCCCTGGACCTCGACGGCACGGAGGACGGCGAGTCCGAGGCCGTCGAGGACGAGGAGGAGACCACCGGGTCCGACGCGGTGCCGCACAGCCCGGTCGGCGACGGCGAGATCCTCGACGACCTGGGCATCAGCGAGAAGGAACTGCGCACCCTGGACGCCGACGACGCGCTCGGTTCGATCGCCGAGGCCCTGGGCGCCTCGGAGGTGCTGGAGACCGTCCGCTGACCGCGGGCCACCCGGTGGGCACCCCGCGTCCGGCACCGGACCCGGTGCGCGACCGCTGGCGGGAGGCGATGCGACTCGCCCTGGACGAGGCCGTACTGGCCGTCCGGGGCGGGGACGTCCCCGTCGGGGCCGTCGTGCTGGCGCCGGACGGCACGGTGCTCGCGACCGGGCACAACGAGCGCGAGGCCACCGGCGACCCCACGGCCCACGCGGAGGTCCTCGCCGTCCGGCGGGCCGCCGCGCGGCTCGGGCAGTGGCGGCTGACCGGCTGCACCCTGGTGGTCACCCTGGAGCCGTGCACGATGTGCGCGGGCGCTCTGGTGCAGTCCCGGGTGGACCGGGTGGTCTACGGCGCCAGGGACGACAAGGCGGGCGCGGCCGGTTCGCTGTGGGACGTGCTGCGCGACCGGCGGCTCAACCACCGGCCCGAGGTGATCGAAGGAGTGCTCGCGGGGGAGTGCGCCGCCGTTCTCACGGATTTCTTCCGGGATCGCTGAACACCGATTTCTGACCATGCCCCACCGTGCTGTAAGGTCTCCCTCGGTAGCGTGTCCGAGCGGCCGAAGGAGCTCGCCTCGAAAGCGAGTGTGGCGCAAGTCACCGAGGGTTCAAATCCCTCCGCTACCGCTTTCGAAAGGGCCCCGTCTCACGACGGGGCCCTTTCCGCGTTCCCGCCCCCGCGGGAGCGGCGCCCAAAACCCCTTGCCCGGCGGGCCGTTGGTCCCCGACAAAGGCATGACCGTTACACTCGCCGCCGGCAACAGGGGCCTCACGGGCCATGGACACGGACACTAGGGAGGCCGCGGTGGCGATGAACGCCAAGAAGATCGTGGTGTACGCGCTCGTGGTCTTCGTGCTGTACGTGATCATCACGGACCCCGCCCGGGCGGCCGACTACGTCCAGATAGGCTTCGAGGGCATATCCAACGCGGCCAGGGCCATCGGGGACTTCATGACCTGGGCCGCCAACGGAGGAAAGAGCTGAGGTACTCCGCATGATCCGCCACCTGGTCCTGTTCAAGCTCGACGAGGGCGTACGGCGCGACGATCCGCGGGTGGTGGCGGGCGAGGCGGCCTTCCGGGCGCTCCCCGAGCAGATCAAGGAGCTGCGGGCCTGGGAGTGCGCCTGGAACATCACCGACCGGCCGATCGCCTACGACTTCGCGATCAACTCGGCCGTCGAGGACACCGAGGCCCTCCAGCGCTATCTGGACCACCCCGCCCACCAGGCGGGTGTCGCCCTGTGGCGTGAGTTCGCCACGTGGGTGATCGCGGACTACGAGTTCTGACACCTCGCCCTTCCAGGGCGCCTTCCGCTCCGAAGCCCTCCGCCGCGCAGGCGGGGGGCTTTCCCGCGTTTTCCGCCCCGGTTCCCCCATGTTTGAAACCAACACGGCGTTATCAGGTGCTTGCACACAGTGCACATGTCTTGTGATGCTATGACCGCTTTTGACGGATGATTGACCGAAGAGGTGGCGTTGACCGTGTCGGCCAGTACTGCGCCGCCCCAGGAGGAGGCCCCCGTCCCCGCCTCTGTGAACCCCGGGAAGCGCCGTGGCGCAGACACCCGCGCCCTGACCCAGGTGCTCTTCACCGAGCTGAAGCAGCTCGCCCCGGGCACGCCGGAGCACAACCGGGTGCGGGGAGCGCTGATCGAGGCGAACCTCCCGCTCGTGCGCTACGCCGCCGCCCGCTTCCGCTCCCGCAACGAGCCGATGGAGGACGTGATCCAGGTCGGCACCATCGGCCTGATCAACGCCATCGACCGCTTCGACCCGGACCGGGGCGTGCAGTTCCCGACGTTCGCCATGCCGACCGTGGTCGGCGAGATCAAGCGGTACTTCCGGGACAACGTCCGCACCGTGCACGTACCGCGCCGGCTGCACGAGCTGTGGGTGCAGGTCAACAGCGCCACCGAGGACCTGACCACGCTGCACGGCCGCTCCCCCTCCACCGCCGAGATCGCCGAGCGCCTGCGGATCAGCGAGGAGGAGGTGCTCAGCTGCATCGAGGCGGGCCGCTCGTACCACGCGACCTCCCTGGAGGCCGCGCAGGAGGGCGACGGGCTGCCGGGGCTGCTGGACCGCATCGGCTACGAGGACCCGGCCCTGGACGGCGTGGAACACCGCGACCTGGTCCGCCACCTCCTCGTCCAGCTCCCCGAGCGCGAGCAGCGGATCCTGCTGCTGCGCTACTACAGCAATCTGACCCAGTCACAGATCAGCGCGGAACTCGGGGTCTCCCAGATGCACGTCTCGCGCCTGCTCGCCCGCAGCTTCCAGAGACTGCGCTCAGCGAACCGCATCGACGCATAACTGATAACCGCTCCGCCGTATAACAGAGTTCCGGGCGAATACCGGACGACATGGCGGGAGCATGGTGGGCGCACCGAAGCACACACCCGAACAGCCCTGCATCGCAAACCAGATCGAGCGCTCACCGCCGCGAGCGATTCGCTCACCAGGGCCGTTGCCGACACTTCCGGCCCGACTGTCCGTCAGACCCCTTTTCTCCAGCGGTGATTCGCGTCTCTCATGTCGACATGTCACTACAGCGCGTTGCCGACATGTGACATTCTGCGGGAGACGCGTTTGCCGGAGCCCCGGCTCCGGTATTCAGGTGAAGGCTGCGTTCTCGACCGACGACGCGGCCGCGACCGTCCCGCGACCCAAAGGGGGTGGCATGTCCGCAGAACAGGGCAGCTCGAAGGTGCTGACGCCCGCGAAGAGCGAGGCGGCGCCCAAGGAGCTCGACGCACTCGACGTCCTCGACGGCATCGAGGGCGTCACGGCCCTCGATGCCGTGCCGGCTCCGGCCACCCCCGCCACGGGCGAGGCCATCGACACCCGCACCCTGTCCCGCTCCCTGTTCCTGCGGCTCGCCGCGCTCGACGAGAACAGCCCCGAGCGCGCCTACGTCCGGGACACCCTGATCGAACTGAACCTGCCGCTGGTCCGCTACGCGGCGGCGCGGTTCCGCTCGCGCAACGAGCCGATGGAGGACATCGTCCAGGTCGGCACCATCGGCCTGATCAAGGCGATCGACCGCTTCGACTGCGAACGGGGCGTGGAGTTCCCGACGTTCGCGATGCCCACGGTGGTCGGCGAGATCAAGCGCTTCTTCCGGGACACCTCCTGGTCGGTGCGGGTCCCGCGCCGCCTCCAGGAGCTGCGCCTGGCCCTCACCAAGGCCAGCGACGAGCTGTCGCAGAAGCTGGACCGCTCCCCGACGGTCACCGAACTGGCCGCCGTGCTCGGCGTCTCCGAGGAGGACGTGGTCGACGGCCTCGCGGTCGGCAACGCGTACACCGCCTCCTCGCTGGACTCCCCGGCCCCGGAGGACGACGGCGGCGAGGGCTCCCTGGCCGACCGGCTCGGCTACGAGGACACGGCCCTGGAGGGCGTCGAGTACCGCGAGTCCCTCAAGCCGCTGCTGGCCAAGCTCCCGCCCCGGGAGCGGCGGATCATCATGCTGCGCTTCTTCGCCAACATGACCCAGTCGCAGATCGGCGAGGAGGTCGGCATCTCCCAGATGCACGTCTCGCGCCTGCTCACCCGGACCCTGTCCCAGCTGCGCGAGGGTCTGATCTCGGACTGATCCCTCTCCCTTGACGAGGCGTCGGCCACGTTGGCCGGATGCTTCGTCACGGGATGCTCCGTACGACGCCCGGATCGCCGGCCGCCGACGCGCCCTCGCGGGAGCGTCGGCGGCCGGCGTCTGTCCGGGGACGGTGTCGGGGGCGTGCGCCGGTCCGGGCGGGCGCCCGGACCACACCTGGACGGTCCGCGCCGACGCCTGGCGTGCCGCCGGGGCACGCACACCGAGACGCGGAACGCCTCCGTCCGGTGGAACGGATCACCGCGGGACCCGCGGGCCCTGCGGAAGGGGTGTGCTACTTCAGCGCCAGCCAGGCGACCCCGGCCACCACCACGAGCGCCACGACGACGCCGATGATCAGACCGATGCGCGGGCCGGAGGGGGCGGCCGCCTGCTGCTGGCGCCCCTGCGGAGCCTCGTCGACGAACGCGCGGAACATCTGAGTGCTGCCGGCAGGGTCGTAATTGCCCTGGGGGCCCTGGGTGTTAGCCATGGCCCGAGACCTTAGCGAAGACGGCCCCTGCCGCCCAAGTGGGGGGCCACCGGGACAGACGGGGACAGGCCCCCCGCTCCGACCTGCATATTCACGACCGCAACGCTTGCCTTTGCCAAGGTTTTACGCGGAAGGCCCCCCAGTTATTTGCCTGTAGCAACCAATCCCATTTATGGTTGCCCCAAGCAACGAATACGGGAGGTGTGATGGCCGAGCAGGCGCAGTTTGAAGAGCTGGCGCGTCAGCTCAGCGCCGTCGGCGCCGTGAAACGGGACCTCGTGCGGGTGCTGCCGACGGACTGCCCGGGCGGCTCGGCGGCCGTGCTGACCTTGCTCGGCCGCCACGGAGACATGCGCATGAGCAAGCTGGCAGAGCTGCTCGCCGTGGATCTGTCGGTGACCAGCCGGCATGTCGCGCACGTCGCCGCGCGCGGCTGGATCGAGCGGGACCCGGACCCGGCGGACAAGCGCTCGCGCATCCTGCGCCTGACGCCCGCGGGTCTGGAGCAGCTCGACGAGTTGTCCCGGCGCACCACGCAGGTGCTCGCCGAGCGGCTCAGCGACTGGACCGACGACGAGGTCGGCCAGCTGATCGGGTTGATGACCCGCCTGCGCTCGTCCTTCGGCGACTGCCGGCCGCCCTCGGCCCGGCCGCCCACCCCCGTAGTCGAAAAGACCACCCGTACACCCGCAAGCACGTAAGTAAAGGAAGCCCATGGCAACGACCACACCAGCCGGTGTGCGGGCTCACGCCAAGCACGGGGGAGGCTCCTCGGCGGGCGACGCCCCGATGTCCCACCGGCAGATCATGGAGGCCCTCTCCGGCCTCCTGGTGGGCCTGTTCGCCGCCATCCTGTCCTCGACGATCGTCACCAACGCACTGCCGACGATCATCAAGGACCTCGGTGGCGGCCAGTCCGCCTACACCTGGGTCGTCACCGCGGCCCTGCTGACGATGACCGCCTCGGTGCCCCTGTGGGGCAAGCTGTCCGACCTGTTCAGCAAGAAGGCGCTCGTCCAGATAGCCCTGGTCATCTACGTGGCCGGTTCGGTCATCGCCGGTCTCGCGCAGAACCCGGCGATGCTGATCACCGCCCGTGCGATCCAGGGCCTCGGCGCCGGCGGTCTCTCCGCCCTGGTGCAGGTCATCCTGGCCGCGATGATCTCCCCGCGTGAGCGCGGGCGCTACTCCGGCTACACCGGCGCCACCTTCGCCGTCGCCACCGTCGGCGGTCCGCTGCTCGGCGGTGTCATCACCGACACCAGCTGGCTCGGCTGGCGCTACTGCCTGTTCGTCGGCATCCCGTTCGCGGTGATCGCGCTGATCGTCCTCCAGAAGACGCTGCACCTGCCGGTCGTCAAGCGCAAGGTCAAGGTCGACTGGCTCGGCGCCTTCTTCATCACCGCGGGCGCCTCGCTGCTGCTGCTCTGGGTGACCTTCGCCAACGACAAGTACGAGTGGCTGTCGTGGCAGACCTACGTGATGGTGGGCGGCACCATCGTGCTCGGCCTGCTGTTCGTCCTCACCGAGTCCAAGGCGTCCGAGCCGATCATCCCGCTGCGCCTGTTCCGCAACCCCACGATCTCGCTGGCCTCGGCGGCCTCGCTGTTCGTCGGTGTCGGCATGTACTCGGGCACCGTCTTCTTCTCGCAGTACTTCCAGCTGGCGCGGGACAAGTCCCCGACCATGTCCGGTGTGATGACCATCCCGATGATCGGTGGTCTGTTCATCTCCTCCATGGTCTCCGGGCGGATCATCTCCAACACCGGACGCTGGAAGAACTGGCTGGTCACCGGCGGTCTGCTGCTCACGGCCGGTCTGGCCCTGCTCGGCCTGATGCGCTACGACACCCCCTACTGGCAGCTGGCCATCTACATGGCGCTGCTGGGCATCGGCGTCGGCATGATGATGCAGAACCTGGTGCTGTCCACGCAGAACCAGGTCGCCCCGAAGGACCTCGGTTCCGCCTCCTCCACGGTGAGCTTCTTCCGCTCCCTCGGTGGCGCGGTCGGCGTCGGTGTGCTCGGCTCGGTCATGTCCGGCCGGATCACCCACTACGCCACCAGCACCATCGGCGAGCTGAGCCCGAAGGCCCGGATGGCCGCGGCCAAGGCCATGGGCGGCAGCGACCTGCCCGACATGAACAGCCTGCCCCTGCCGATCCGGCATTGGCTGGAAGGCGCCTACGGTCACGGCATCGCCGACGTCTTCCTCTATGCGGCGCCCTGCGCCCTGGTCGCCTTCATCCTGGTGATCTTCATCAAGGAGGTCCCGCTGCGGACGACCGGCGCGCTGGCCCAGGCCGCGCAGGAGAAGAGCGGGACGACGGCCGAGGCCGCCGCGCCCGTCGAGACCACGATGGAGAACGCCACCATGCAGAACGTGCCGGGTGAGCCCGCCGAGGAGAAGGTACCCAGCCTGACCGCAGCCGCTCCGGTGGTCGGCGCCGCCGAGGCGCTGGCGACCGCGACCGCCTCCGCCGCGCCGATGACCGCCGTGGCGACCGTCGCCGAGCCCGGCTCGGGCGGGGACGGCACCCCGGTGCACGGCTTCGTCCGCGGCGCCGAGAGCGCCCCGGTCCCGCAGGCCGCGGTCACCCTGATCTCGCTGGCCGGCCGTCAGCTCGGCCGCGCGGTCGCCCAGGGCGACGGTTCCTACGCGCTGGCCGCCCCCGGCACCGGCTCGTACGTCCTGATCGCCTCCGCCGACGGCTACCAGCCGCAGGCCTCCACCATCGTGGTGGGCGAGGAACCGCTGTCGTACGACATCCTGCTCAGCGGCACCAGCGGGCTGACCGGTGTGGTGCGGGCCGCCGGGAGCGCGCAGCCGGTCAAGGACGCCATGGTGATCGTCACCGACGTGCGCGGTGACCTGCTGGCCACCGCCGCCACCGGGGAGCAAGGCGACTTCGCCTTCACCGACCTGGTGCCCGGTCCGGTGACCGTGGCCGTCAACGCGGCCGGCTTCCGGCCGCGGGCGCTGCCGGTCGAGGTGGCCACCACCGGCATCACCCGGATCGGCGTCGACCTCGACGCCGGCGCCCAGCTCCAGGGCGTGGTCCGGGCCCCGCACGGTCCGCTGGCCGACGCCCGGGTGACCCTGGTCGACCAGGCGGGCAACGTGGTCGGCACCGCCACCACCGGTGAGGACGGCGCGTACGCCTTCACCGACCTGGACAGCGGTGAGTACACCGTCATCGCGACCGGCTACCCGCCGGTGGCGACCGCGCTGACCGTCACCGGCACCGGGGCCGACGGTCACGACATCGAACTCGCCCACCCCGGCGAGTAGTTCCACCCGGCCCGTGGCGGGGCACGCTCCGACCGGAGGTGCCCGCCACGGGCCGGTTTCTCACGACCGATTTGTAAGGCTTTGCAGGGAGAAAACGGGATGGGACTGACCGCGAAGATCCGTACGCGGGACGGGTGGGCCGTGTCGCACGCGGTCGTCACGGTGACCGACATGACCGGTACGCAGGTGCTGCGGGCCGAGGCGGACGCCGAGGGGGCCGTAAGGGACACCACCGAACTGGCGCCGGGGGCGTACACCGTGATCGTGACGGCCGTCGGCTACGCGCCGGCCGCCTCCAGCGCGATCGTCACCGCGAGCGGACGGGCCGAGATCGGCGCCGTGACCCTGGCCCGGCAGGGCGGCACCGAGCTGCCCCCGCCCGGCCCCTGGACCATCGACCCGGCGCACTCCTCGGTCGCCGCGGTCGCCCAGCACCTGGGGATCTCCAGCGTGCACGGCCGGTTCACCGACTTCGGCGGCACCATCGAGATCGCGCCGGACGACGTCGCCAAGTCCCGGGTGGAGGCGGTGATCAAGGCCGGGTCCATCGACACCGGCAACGGCATGCGCGACACGCACCTGCGCTCCGGTGACTTCCTCGACGTCGAGACCCACCCGGAGATCACCTACCGGTCCACCGGGCTGACCCAGGCGGGCCCGGACCGCTGGACCGTGCACGGCGAGCTGTCGCTGCACGGCGTGGTCCGCCAGGTCGACCTGGACCTCGCCTACCTCGGCACCGGCGCCGACCCGTGGGGCGGCACCCGCGCTGCCTTCCGCGCCACGGCGGAGCTGCACCGCGAGGACTTCGCGATGAACTACAACCAGGTCCTCCAGGCGGGCATCGCCGCCATCGGCACCACGCTGAAGGTGCAGCTGGACATCCAGGCGGTGCAGGGGGACAGCCTGCCCGCGGCCTGACCCTCCCGCACAGGGGCCCGCCGACCGTTGGACGGTCGGCGGGCCCTGTCAGTTCTCCGTCGCGCCCACGATGCGCCGGGCCAGGTCGCGCAGTTTGACGTTCTCCCGCTGGGAGGCGCGCACCAGGCTGTCGAAGGCCGCCTGGGCGTCGATCTCCAGGCGCTCCATCAGGATGCCGGTGGCCTGTCCGATCAGGTCGCGGGTGTGCATGGCCTCCGTCAACTGCTCGCGCACGGTGACCGAGTTGAGGGCGAGGCTCACATGCGCGGTGAACAGCCGGCCGAGCCGGGCGGCCGTCTCGTCGAAGGCGCCCGGTTCCCGGGAGTAGGCCGTCAGCACGGTCAGCCGGCGCTTGTCGGCGCGCAGCCGCATGGACAGCACCGAGCGCAGCTCCTGGCCCTCGCCGTCCGCGCCGCCGCTGTCCGCCACCCGCACCACCGGCGAGGTCCACAGCCGCTCCCAGTGCGGCGGTTCGGGGACCTCGGCGTCGCGCACGAGGTCGTCGGTCCAGGCGAGGGCGCGCCGCGCCTCCCCGCGCTCCAGCTCGCAGACCCCGGCGTGTTCGGCGCCGGGCAGCAGGCGCACCGCGAGCCGTACGGCGGTGTCCAGCGTGGCACCGGGCGTAGGGCTCCCGTGCAGTTCGCGCGCCGCCGCCGTCAGGGCCTCGGCCAGGTCGAGACCGCCCGGGGAACGGGTCGCTTCGGAGACGTCATACGCGGAAAAGTCGTACACGGGAAAGTCGGACGCGGCCACCACGAACCTCTCGGTTGACATGACCGTACGGCCATGCGCAGGAGAGCTCCGCAGCACATTCCCGACTGCGAGCACAGGACAGAAGAACTCTAGCTGCTCCATTGCGGTGAAGTGACCTTGCACCGGTGCCGCCCGCACCGGCCGTCGGTCCGGCGCGCCGAGCCTGTGCCCAGCAGGGTCAGGCTCGCGCACCGCTTCGCGTTCTAGGCTGCGGCCATGGCACCGAACATCGCGACCAACACCCGTGTCTCCCTGGACGAACTGCTGGACTTCGTACGGCCCCGCCACCGCGCGCTGCTGATCACCCGCCGCGCCGACGGCGCCCCGCAGGCCTCTCCGCTGACCTGCGGGGTGGACGACTCCGGCCGGATCGTGGTCTCGACCTACCCGGAGCGGGCCAAGACCCGCAACGCCCAGCGGGACCCGCGGGTCGCCCTGGTCGTGCTCAGCGACGACTGGAACGGCCCCTGGGTGCAGATCGACGGCACCGCCGAGGTGATCGACTCCCCCGACTCGGTGGAACCGCTGGTCGAGTACTACCGCAACATCGCCGGTGAGCACCCCGACTGGGACGAGTACCGGGCGGCCATGCTCAAGCAGGGCAAGTCGATCATCCGGGTCACGCCCGAGCGCTGGGGGCCGGTGGCCACCGGCGGCTTCCCGGCGCGGCTGGCCAGCGGGGAGTGAGGCCTGACGGGGGGGCACCCCGTCATCCCCGTTCGACCATCACCTCGATCCCGGCGATCAGCAGGTCCAGGGCGAACGTGAAGTCACGGTCCATCAGCTCGGCGACCGTGCCCCCGCCGCGGGCGTCCATGAGGGGCACGGAGTCCTTGAGGAACTGCGCGATGCCGGGGTCCTGCCGCACCGAGTCCAGGGCCTGCTCGTGGTAGTCGTCCGGGGTCAGGCCGCTGTCGGCGATCCGGGACATGAACTGGGCCTCCGTCGTGCCGTAGCCGTAGACGAACTGGAAGACGGCCGAGATCGCGCTCATCACCCGGTGCGCGGGCAGCCCGGAGCCGCCGAGGACGCGCTGCATGCTGCGGGAGAAGTCCAGCGCGTGGGGCCCGATGTTCAGATACTGGCCGGCCAGCCGGGACAGCCAGGGGTGACGCACCAGCAGCCGCCGGTACTCGGCGGCCAGCGCCCGGAGTTGCTCCCGCCAGTCGGAGGGGTCGTCCTCGCCGGGCAGCCGCAGTTCGCCGAAGGCCGCGTCGAGGGCGAGTTCGAACAGGTCGTCCTTGGTGTCGACGTACCAGTACAGGGACATCGCGGTGACGTTCAGCTCGCCGGCCAGGCGCCGCATGGAGAACCTGGCCAGGCCCTCGGCGTCCAGGAGCCGTACGGACACCGCGGTGATCCGCTCCCGGTCCAGTCCGGAGGGCTGCCCGGCGCGCCCGCCGCGCCGCGGCGTCTCCCGCAGCCACACGCTGTCCCGCGCCGACCGCCCCGCCGACTTCGCCACCGGCACACCTTCCTCTGTCTCCGGCCGGTCGGGGCCCCGCACGGCCCCGCTGCCCGCGCTGCCGTTTCCGCTAGCCCTTCGCGCGCTGGGTGAGATCGTAGAAGGTGGCCGAGCCCACGGTCACCTTCTTGAAGGTGCTCTGGACCCAGGAGCTGATCTGCGAGCCGGTGCCGCTGCCGCCGCCCCCGGCGCCCTCCGCGCCCCGGCCCATGCCGCCGCCCATGGCGCCGCCGGCGATGAAGTAGTGGATCCTGCCGTCGGCCACGTACTTCTCGAACCGGGCGAGCGTCGGCGACGGGTCGGTGCCGTTGAAGCCGCCGATCGCCATGACCGGGTCGCCGGTGGCGAGTTGGTAGCTCGCCGCGTTCTGTGAACCGATGGACGCGGCGACCCAGGTGTAGCGGGAGGCGTCCTTCTCCAGCAGCGCCTTGGCCGCCGAGCCGACGTCCGTGCCGTTCAGCAGCCCGCCGAAGCCGCCGGGGCCCCCGCCCTCGCCGGTGCGCGCGCCGCCCGGGAAACCGCCGGCGAGGTCGCCGCCGGGACCGGGGAACCCGTTCCCGCTCCCTCCGCCCGGCATCCCCTGACCGCCGGGCATCCCTTGACCTCCGGGCATTCCCGGACCGCCCGGCATGCCTTGTCCCCCCGGCCTGCCCCCGCTGCCGAAGCCGCCCTTCGCGCCGCCGGGCCGGCCGCCGCCGAAGCCCATCGTGCTCGCGCCCGCCGGACCCGCCGTGGGGATCGAGCCCTCGTGCCCGGAGGCCACCGTGCTCAGGGTGTAGGCGGTGGGACCCGCCAGCGCGGCGACGACGGCCAGGGCCGCCGCGCCGAGGGCGGCCCGCCGCACGAGACGCCCCGCGAAGACCAGGCCGAGGGCCGCCAGCAGACCGCCCACCAGAACCGGCCACTTCAGCCAGGGCAGGTAGTCCGGAGTGCGGTTGAGCAGCACGTACCCCCAGGTCGCGGCCGCCACCGCGGACGCGGCGAGCGCGAGTGCCGCCCACGTCTCGCGGCGCCGCTCCCACAGCAGCCCGGCGCCCGTGCCGACGACGGCCGCCGCGTAGGGGGCGAGGGCCACGGTGTAGTACTGGTGGAAGATGCCCGCCATGTAGCTGAACACCGCCATGGTCGTCAGCAGGGACCCGCCCCAGACCAGCAGCGCGGAGCGGGTGACCGACGTGCGCCCCCGCCCGCGGGCCGCCACCAGACCCGCGGCCAGCAGGATCAGCGCGGCGGGCAGCAGCCAGGAGACCTGGCCGCCGACCTCGGAGCCGAACATCCGGTCCCAGCCGGTCGTCCCCCACATCCCGCCGCCACCGCCGCCGGGAGCGCCACCGCCGCCGACGCTGCCGGTCTCCTCGCCGTTGAGCCGGCCGAACCCGTTGTAGCCGAAGGTCAGTTCCAGGAAGCTGTTGTGCTGCGAGCCGCCGATGTACGGGCGGGAGGAGGCAGGCCACAGCTCGACGACGGCGACCCACCAGCCCCCGGACACCACCAACGCGACGGCCGCGGCGGCCAGTTGCCCGAGGCGCTTCTTCAGCGGCACCGGTGCGCACACCGCGTACACCAGCGCGAGCGGCGGCAGGATCAGGAACGCCTGGAGCGTCTTGGCGAGGAACGCGAGGCCGATCGCGGCCCCGGCCCACACCAGCCATCGCGTCCGGCCGTCCTCCAGCGCCCGTACGACGAGGTAGCAGGCCACCGACATCAGCAGGGCCAGCATGGCGTCCGGGTTGTCGAACCGGAACATCAGCGCCGCGACCGGGGTCAGCGCGAGCACGGCGCCCGCGATCAGACCGGCCGCGGGACCGGACCGGCGGCGCACCGCGGCGTACACCACGGCCACGGTCGCCACGCCCATCAGCACCTCGGGCGTGAGGATCGCCCAGGAGTTCAGGCCGAAGAGCCGCACCGACAGTTCCATCGGCCACAGCGAGGCCGGGGGCTTGTCGACGGTGATGGCGTTGCCCGCGTCCAGCGAGCCGAAGAACAGTGCCTTCCAGGACTTGCTGCCCGCCTGGACGGCCGCCGAGTAGAAGGAGTTGGCGTAGCCGGAGGCGCTCAGGTCGTACAGGTAGAGCAGGAGGGTGGCGGCGAGCAGCCCGAGGAGGGCGGGGCGTGCCCAGCGGGGGTCCTCCGGACGGCCGCGCCAGAGCCGGTGCGGCAGGGACGGCCGGGGCGCGGCGGCCGGCGGCGGCCCCGGCACGGCCGTGCCGGCCGGCCCCGGTGACGCGTCGAGCGGGCGGTCGTGGGAGGTGCTCATCGGGGCCCTTCGCAGGAGTGGGTGCCGGTTCCGGCGTCGTACGGCCGCCGCTGGTCGGGGAAGACCCAGGCGCGGAAGAGCAGGAACCGCAGGACGGTCGCGGCGAGGTTGGCGGTGACGAGGACCGCCAGTTCGGTGGAGTGCGCGGGGTGGCCGTCGGCCGCGTCGAGGGCGGCCAGGGAACCGCTGGTCAGGGCGAGTCCGATGGCGAAGACCAGCAGGCCCCGGGCCTGGTGGCGGACCGCGCCGCCCCGGCCGCGCACCCCGAAGGTGAGCCGGCGGTTGGCGGCCGTGTTGCCGACGGCCGACACCAGCAGCGCGAACGCGTTCGCGGCCTGCGGCCCGCAGAACTGCCGGAAACCGCTGTAGAGCAGCAGGTAGAAGAGGGTCGACAGGACGCCGACCACGCAGAAGCCGGCCAGCTGGCGGGCCAGCCCCCCGGGTACGCCGGTCAGCTCACGGTCGCGCGGATCGTCGCCGAAGGGCCGGGCGAGCCGGTCCAGCGGCAGCGAACCGGTGGCGAGCGCCCGGCCGATCCGCCACACGCCCTTGAGGTCGTCGGCCGCGGTGCGCACGATGTGCACGGTGGAGTCCGGGTCGTCCACCCAGTCGACCGGCACCTCGTGGATCCTGAGCCCGGCCCGCTCGGCCAGGACCAGCATCTCGGTGTCGAAGAACCAGCCGCTGTCCTCCACCAGCGGCAGCAGCACCCGCGCGACGTCGCCCCTGATGGCCTTGAACCCGCACTGCGCGTCCGAGAAGCGGGCGTGGAGCGAGCTGCGCAGGATCAGGTTGTACGCCCGGCTGATCAGCTCGCGCTTGGGCCCGCGCACGACCCGGGAGGAACGGGCCAGCCGGGAGCCGATCGCGAGGTCGGAGTGGCCGGAGATCAGCGGCGCGACCAGCGGCAGCAGGGCGTTGAGGTCCGTGGACAGATCGACGTCCATGTAGGCGAGGACCGGCGCCTCGGACGCGGACCACACGGTGCGCAGCGCGCGGCCGCGGCCCTTCTGCTCCAGCCGTACGACGCCCACCCCGGGCAGCTCGGCCGCGAGCCGTGCCGCGACCAGCGGGGTGGTGTCCGTGGAGGCGTTGTCCGCGATGGTGATGCGGAAGGCGTAGGGGAAGGTGCGCGTCAGGTGCCCGTGCAGCCGGCGGACGCACGGCTGGAGGTCCTGCTCCTCGTTGTGGACGGGGACCACCACGTCCAGGACGGCCGGGCCGGCGGCCGAGGCCGGCAGGTGCTCCCGGGCCGGCAGGGCGCCGGGGGGCGCGTCGGGAGAAGAGTCGGTTCGCATGGAACCGACTCTCGTCAGGCGCCCTGTCGCACCGATGTGGTGGCGCTGTGGTCGGGCTGTGAGTGTGAACCGCCTTGCCGCGGCGGGCTGTTGGGGTCGGCGGCGCGGGCCGGTCCGGGGACGGACGTGGTGCCGAGCGCGGGCAGGCGCACGGTGAACACGGTCCTGCCGGGCACGCTCTCGACGCTCACCGCGCCGTCGTGCGCCGCCGCGACGGCCTGCACGATGGCGAGCCCGAGCCCGGTCGAGCCGGTGGCCCGGGACCGCGCCGAGTCCCCGCGGGCGAACCGCTCGAAGACGTGCGGCAGCAGCGCGTCCGGGATGCCCGGCCCGTCGTCCTCGACGTCCACGCACACCCACGACCCCTGCCGGCGCACCCGCGCGGTGACGGTCGTACCGGGCGGGGTGTGGCGCTGGGCGTTGGCCAGCAGGTTGACCAGGACCTGCTGGAGCCGGGCGGGGTCCGCGCGCACCGGTGCGGGTTCGTCGGGCAGGGCGAGCCGCCAGTCGTGGTCCCGGCCGGCCGCGCGGGCGTCGCTGACGGTGTCCACGACGAGCGGGACCAGATCGGTGCGCCCGAACTCCAGCGGCCGGCCGGCGTCCAGGCGGGCGAGCAGCAGCAGGTCCTCCACCAGCAGGGTCATCCGCCCGGCCTCGGACTCGATCCGCCCGAGGGCGTGCCGGGTGTCGGGTCCGACCTGTTCGTGGCCGCGCCGGGTCAGTTCGGCGTAGCCGCGGATGGAGGCGAGGGGGGTGCGCAGTTCATGGCTGGCGTCGGCGACGAACCGCCGTACCCGCGTCTCGCTCAGCTGGCGGGCCTGTAGGGCGCCGTGGACGTGGTCGAGCATCCGGTTCAGCGCGGCGCCGACCTGTCCGACCTCGGTGTGCGGATCGCACTCGGCGTCCGGGACGCGCTCGCTGAGGTTCACCTCGCCGGTGTGCAGCGTCAGTTCGGAGACCCGGGTGGCGGTGGCGGCGACCCTGCGCAGCGGGCGGGTGGCCACGCCGACGATGACGGTTCCGGCGAGACAGGCGGCGAGCAGCCCGGCGGCGGTGACGCAGACCTCGACGACGATCAGGGTGTTGACGATGCCGTCGGTGTCCTCGGTCGGGATACCCACGTAGAAGGAGCCGTTGGGGCCGGTGACGTACTGGGCGCGGTAGCTGCCGAGGCCGGGCAGGCCGAGGGTGTGCGCGTGGCCGTCCGCGGGCACGGTGCCGAGGGCGGCGAGCTGGTCCGCGTCGAGGTCCTGGGCGCTGGTGTACGGCGCCGACTTCGCCTTGCGGCCCACCTTGCCCTCGGTGGCGGTGCCGTCTTCCACCACGGCCACGACCGTGTACTGCGGCTGCGGGCCCAGGGCGACGAACTGGCCCAGCTCGATGCCAGGCGGTGCGTGGGCGCCGTCCGGCATGCCGGGCCCCTTGCCCTGCCCCGGCGGGGCGAAGGCGCCGGAGGCCCGCTTGCCGACCTCGTCCAGCCGGCCGTCGAGCTGGGCGTACAGGTGCGAGCGCAGGGCCAGGGTGGTCACGGTCCCGATCACCGCGCAGACCACGGCGATCAGCAGGACGGAGACGACGACGAGGCGGGTGCGCAGGGTGCGGGGCGCGCGGGGCGGGCGCGAGGTGGACCGTCGTACCCGGCTCGACCGTGGTTTCGGCCGGGGCCGGGGAGGTCCGCTCATCACACGGCGGGCTTGATCAGGTATCCGGCGCCGCGCCGGGTGTGGATCATGGGCTCGCGTCCGGCGTCGATCTTCCGGCGCAGGTACGAGATGTACAGCTCGACCACGTTGGCCTGGCCGCCGAAGTCGTACGACCAGACGCGGTCCAGGATCTGCGCCTTGCTGAGCACGCGGCGCGGGTTGCGCATCAGGAAGCGCAGCAGCTCGAACTCGGTGGCGGTCAGGTGGATGGAGGTGCCGCCCCGGGTCACCTCGTGGCTGTCCTCGTCCAGCGTGAGGTCGCCCACGACGAGCACGGACTCGGACCGCCGGTCGGCCGCCCCGGACCTGCGGATCAGCCCGCGCAGCCGGGCGACGACCTCCTCCAGGCTGAACGGCTTGGTCACGTAGTCGTCACCGCCGGCGGTGAGCCCGGCGATCCGGTCCTCCACGGCGTCCTTGGCGGTCAGGAACAGCACTGGTACGTCGGGCAGTTCACGGCGCAGCCGGCCGAGGACGGCCAGCCCGTCCATGTCCGGCAGCATCATGTCGAGGACGACGGCGTCGGGCCGGAACTCGCGGGCCGTCTGCAGGGCGCCCTGTCCGTCGCCCGCGCTTCTGATCTGCCAGCCCTCGTAGCGCAGGGCCATGCTCAGCAGTTCGGTGATCGACGTCTCGTCGTCCACCACCAGCACGCGGACCGGGCTACCGTCCGGCTTCAGCAGTTCGGTGCGCCCCTGGGGCGAGGTCGTGGTCATGGCGGCCACCCTGTCGGGGTCCTCTGAGAAGAGCGTTTCACGAGTCTTGGTTTTTCCTGAGAAACGCACAGCCACCGCTCAGCCAACCCCTGGGAAGTCCCTCAGAAGAGCCCGTCCTGCTCCTGGACGAACTCCCGTACGGGAACGTCCCGTACGGCACCGCCGGGCGCGGCCGGCACGAGCCCCCACCCCCTGACCAGCCGGGTGTCGAGCACGACGACCCGTCCCGGCCGGACCTCCAGATGGAGGTCGGGCCCGGCGGCAGCGACCAGCTCACCGCTGACGGTCGCGCCCGGCAGGAGCCGCTCGACCTCCCCGCGGGCGCCCGGCCCCCGGTCGAGCCCGAAGACCCGTACGTGGTCGACGACCGCGCAGGGCTCGGGCCGCAGCGACTGTGGCCACTGCGCCAGCGCGACGGCCCTCTCGTGCAGTTCCCGCACCTCGGCGGCCCGGTCTTCCGCCGCCTCCGGCAGCACCGCCCGCACCGCGCGCTTGTCGGCGTACGGGATCCGGTCCGGCACCCGCAGCGCGGCGCGCAGCAGTTCCTCGGTGCGCCGGGCGGCCATCAGCGGGCCGGTCCCGAGCCAGCCGAAACAGACGGCCCCCTGCTCCAGCAGCCGCGCCGGCCCCCGCTCCACGGCGGTGATCCCGACCTTGACCATGCCGGGCCCGAACCAGGCGAGGTAGACGCGGTACGGGCGGGGGTCGTCGGCGATCGTGTCGGCGGCCACGGAGTGCGCCCGGTCCAGACGCGCGCACTCCTCACAGCGGGCGCCGGTGGCGCGCGGGGACACGGGTGCCCGCACCGGGCAGGCATGGCCCCGCGCCCCGACGCAGGTCCGCAGGCCCCCTTCCGGCACGCCGAAGGCGACGCGCTTCCCCCAGGTCAGGCGGCTGCTCCGCCCGCCTTCCCAGCCGAGCACGGGCCCTTCTTCGGACCAGCGGAGCCCGGAACACCGCCACATGGTTGCCATCACTCGTGAGGGTAGGGGGTGGGTCTGACAGCGGTCCCGGGAGACGGGCCTCCGGCGCGGGAGTGCCGAACCGGGGCCGGAAATTCCGAGCGCCGCCGGCCGGGCGCGGGATAGCCTCCCCTGTCATTTCTCCGAGGGTGGGAGGCGGCAGCGTTGTCAGCCCGTTCCGGCGCCTGTCCAGCCGGGCTCGTCAGACTTCTTCTCGCCCTGTCCGCCTCGGAGTTCGGCGACAAGCTGGTCCAGGTGGCGTACGCGCTCATCGCGGTGCGGACGGGGTCGACGACGTTCCTCGCCGCCGTGCTGGCCGCCCAGACGGTTCCGGTCCTGGTGCTGACCCCGCTGGTCAGCTCCCGGGGCTGGCTCCGTTCCCGGACCGCGTGGCGGGCCGGGCTGATCGGGCAGGTGGCGGCGTTCGCCGTCGCGGCCGCGACGGCCGGCGACCGGACGGTCGTCCTGGCCGGTGTCCTCGTCGCCGCGTCCTGCGAGGCCCTGACCATGCCGTTCTCACGCTCGCTCCTGCATGCGCTGAGCGACGGGCGGCAGGCCGAACTGGCCAAGTGGTGGGCGGTGTCGAAGGCGGGCGCCGGTGCTTTGGGCATGGTTCTGGCCGGCGTCGTGGTGGGCTTCTCCGGGCCGGGCCCGGCCTTCGCGCTGGACGCCCTGACCTTCCTGCTCGTCCTGGCCGTGGCGTGGTCCCCGAGAATCCCGGAGGACGGCGCGCCGGCCCACCGCAGCGCCACCGCGGGCTTCCGCCGGCTGCTGTCCCCCGGCGCGTTCGGCGCCCTCGGCCTGGTCTGCGTGAGCACCATGCTGCTCACCACCAGCCTGGAGGGCGTGTCGGGCCCCTTCATGCTGGCCCGGACGCCCGGGTACGACGCGAACGGGCTCGGCGTGGTGCTGGCCTGCTGGGCCGTGGCTTCCATGGTCACGGCGGCGGCGACGCCGAGGCGCCTCACGGGCGTCCGCCTCCTCCTCCCCCTCGCCAACGTCCTGGTGGCCCTGGCGCTCGGTCTCCCGAGCCTCGGCCTGCCCTTCTGGACCGCCGCCGCCACCTTCGCCCTGGGCGGCATCGGCAACGGCGTCTTCAACCTCCTCCTCACCCGCGTCATCTGGTCGGGCATACCGGCCGAGGCCCAGCCGCACGCCTGGGCCGCCTTCAACTGGATCCTGAACGCGTCCCTCTTCCTCAGCTTCACGACGGGCTTCTTCGTCCCCGCCCGCCACGCCCCGGCACTGCTGGCGGGCGTCTCGGCCGTCTGCCTTCTCGCGGGGTGCCTCCACCTCTCGCTCCTGGCGCGCGCCCCCGGATCGGCACGGGTGACCGCCTGAGCACGCCCGGCGGTACCGCTGCGGCTAACGGTCGTCCCGGCAGCCGGCGGCCGAGGGCGTGTCACGGCACAGCCGGTCCTGGTGGGACTGCGCCGTGGCGCCGCCGAACACGACGACCGCGGTCAGCACGACCACGACCGCCTGGGTGACCACGGTGACGAGGGCCCCCGCCCGCGCGGCGATCGCGGTCGCCACGACGGCGAGCACGCCGACCCCGCCGACGGCCGCAAGGTAGGGCCACAGCGGGGCGGCGGTGGCGGTCTCGGCCGGGTCGAGGTCGAACCCGGTCAGGAACCAGAGCCAGAAGATCCCCGCCAGGGCGATCAGCTCCAGGAGCAGCAGCGCGCAGCCGACCCCGATGTCGGCACCGAGGTCGGCACGGCGGTGTGCCCCCGGACCGGTGGTCGCGTCGAAGGCCGGCGGGGCGACGGGCAGATCCATGCCGCCAGTTTCCCCGAACGGGCGAACGGGCGCCATGAGGAGCGGTACTCAGCCGCGCCACGAGGACCGAGCAGGAATTCTGGGGCTGTACGGGGGAAAACGCGGGCGCCGCAGCGTGCCTGGTAATCGTTCGGCGCCCGCGGTTCGTCATCCTGACCACTAAAGCCCGAGATTCGGCACCAGAGACGAGGAAAGGTCGGCCGAGTGAAGCTCGCCAAGCGTTTTGCCACGATCAGCGCCGCTGCCACCGCGGCAATTCTCTTCAGCGCCGCCGGCGCCCAGGCCCAAAGCGACGGGGGTCTCCTCTCGGTTCTGGACAGCATTCCGCTCCTGCGAATGCCCTACACGATGGGGTCGACCGGCCAGGGCGACACCCCCACCGGAACCCAGACCACCAACAACAACAATAACAACAACAACGCAGGCGGCCCGAACAACAACAATAACAACAACGGGGGTGGCACGAACAACAACAATAACAACAACAACGGCGACAGCCAGACCCAGGGAAACGTGACGGGGCTCCTCCCGCTCCTGGGCAAGTCCCTCTTCAACTTCCAGGTCTGCTACCCGAAGGGGCAGGTCGGATCGGGCAACACCTTCACCGGAAACCAGAACATCAACTGCCACCAGAGCTGAGACGCCGATCCCGATAGGGAGCTGAAGCCTCTTCAGCAGCGTCGACACGGAACAGCCCGGCGACCGAGTGGACTTCCATCGGCCGCCGGGCTGTGAAGTTCAGCCGTTGTTGTTGTTATTGTTGTTGTTGCCGCCCCCACCATTGTTGTTGTTATTGTTGTTGTTCCCGCCCCCACCGTTGTTGTTGTTGTTATTGTTGTTGTTTCCGCCTCCGCCGTTGTTGTTGTTATTGTTGTTGTTGTTCCCGCCCCGGCCGTTGTTGTTGTTGTTATTGTTGTTGTTCCCGCCTCCGCCGTTGTTGTTGTTGTTATTGTTGTTGTTGCCACCCCGCCCGCCGTTATTGTTGTTGTTATTGTTGTTGTTCCCACCTCGACCGTTGTTGTTATTGTTGTTGTTGTTGTTCCCACCCCGACCGTTGTTGTTATTGTTGTTGTTGTTGTTCCCGCCCCGACCGTTGTTGTTGTTGTTGTTATTGTTGTTGTTGTGGTGGTGCCTGCCCCGGCCGTTGTTGTTGTTATTGTTGTTGTTGTTTCCGCCGCCGTTGTCATTCGGCGTCGTCACGTGAGCGACTGTCGGCGTCGGAGCCGCGAACGCGGTGGAGGGGACCAGGGCGCCCCCTGCTGCCAGAGCGGCCGATGCGGTCAGCACCGCCGTACGCTTTGCAACCTTCTTGAGCATCACGATCTCTTTTCGATGAGTCCGGATAGTCGCACCGATTCGCCCGCAACCAGCCGCCGAAATCTCGGGAATTGGCAACCGGAACACCAAGGCGTGCGCTTTCCGCCAGCATGCATCCGCCGCGGTCGGGGACACATCGGGCGGGCACCCCAAGTTCCGCCCCGGCACACCCCACGTGCCAGTCCGGATTCCCCGCATCACCCCACCTGTCGAGCCGTCTTGATCCGCTTGGATCTTTTGCGCGGCTCCGGTCGCGGAGAGAAAATGAGTGGTGATGGACCTGCTAGAGCGAGAGGCCGTGCTACAGGACCTCACCGGTCACCTCCGGGCGGCCGCGGTCGGCCCTGGACGACTGGCACTCGTACGCGGCGAGGCCGGCATCGGCAAGACCAGCGTCGTCAACCGCCTGGCCCAGCTCGCCGATCCCCGGATCCGGATACTGGTCGGCGCCTGTGACCCGCTGTCCGCCCCCCGCCCCTTCGGCCCTCTGACCGACCTGGCCCCGCGTCTGGGCCGGCCGGTGCGGACGGCCCTGAGCGGGGCGCTGGTCGGCACCTGTCGTCCCGACGAGGTGTTCGACGCGCTGCTCGCCGACCTGACCTCCTACCCCAGCCTGCTGGTCGTGGAGGACGTCCACTGGGCGGACGAGACCACCATGGACCTGCTGCGCTATCTGGCCAGACGTCTGCCCGGCGTTCCGGCGCTGGTGGTGGCCACCTACCGCGACGACGAGATAGGCCGCACCCACACCGTGACCGCGCTCCTGGGCACCCTGGCCGGGTACCCGTGGGTGTACCGCCACGACTTGGCCCCGTTGAGCCGTCGGGCCGTGGCCCGGCTGGCCCGCGGACACACCGTCGACGCCGAGCGGCTGCACCAGGACTCCGCCGGCAACCCGTTCATCGTCACCGCGATGCTGAACTCCCCTGAGGAGCCCATCCCCGCAACGGTGCGCGAGGCCGTCGCCGGCCGCCTGGCCGGGCTGTCCGCCGCGGCGCGCGGAGTCGTCGACGTGCTGGCGGTCCTGGGGCGCCGGGTCCCGCTGGCGCTGCTGGCCGACCTGCTGCCCGCCTCGGAGGCGGCGCTCGATGACGCCGTGGCCGGCGGGATCGTACGGACCGACGGACAGGTGGCCGAGTTCCGTCATGAGCTGACCCGGCAGGCGGTGCTGGAGTCCGTCCCCGCCGCCTGCCGTCTGCGGGTGCACCGGCAGGTACTGGCGGCGATGCGGTCCGGTCCGGTCGCCGCGGACGATCTGGCGCTGCTGGCCGATCACGCCGAGGGCGCCGGGGACCCGGCCGCCGTGTTGGAGTACGCGCCCGACGCGGCCGCGCATGCCGCCGCATCGGGCGCGCACCGGGAGGCGGCCGCCCAGTACGCCCGCGCCCTGCGGTACGCCGACCCCCTGCCGCTCGACCGAAGGGCCTCCCTCCTGGAGGGCCATTCGCACGCGTGTGGGCTCTCCGGCAGGCTGGACGAGGGAATCGCCTCTCGCCGTACGGCGTTGGAGCTGCGCCGCGCCCTGGGCGACCGGCTGCGCGAGGGCGAGGACCTGCGCCGGCTGTCCTGCTGGCTGTGGCCGCTCGGGCTGACCGCGGAGGCCGGACGGACCGGCCTGGAGGCGGTACGGGTGCTCGAAGGACTGGGGCCCGGCCGGGAACTGGCCCGGGCGTACCTGAACCTCTGTCAGCTCGCCTGCTACCGGCACGAGGAAACGCGGGTGACCACCGCGTACGCCGAGAAGGCGATCGCTCTGGGCGAGCGCTTCGGCGACGCGGGAGTGGTCGTCCAGGCCCGCTTCCATGCCGCGGCGGCGGACATGCTGAGCAACGGCTCCGGCTGGGAGGAATGCGAACTTGCCATGTCCAGCGCGATGGCGCAGGACCTGCCGGAGGACGCGGGCTTCCTGGCGCTCGCCATGTGCTGGTTCGCCGCGCTCCGGCGCGATGCCGCCCGGACCACCGCGGCCGTGAACCGGGCGGAGGCCTACTGCCTCGATCACGACCTGCTGTCCTACCTGCTGTGCACGAGGGCCTGGGGCAGCTGGGGACTGCTGGCCCGGGGCTTGTGGGCCCAGGCCGCCGACACCGCGCAGGGAGTCCTCTGCCACCCCGGCCCGCCACCCGTCGCCCGGGCCCTGGCCTTGACCGTCCTGGGCCTGGTGCGGGCCCGCCAGGGCAAGGCCCGGGCATGGCCCCTGCTGGAGCAGGCGGCGGGCTCGGTCGACCCGGGCTGCCTGCTGGACACGGGCCTGGGGTGGGAGGCCCGAGTCGAGGCGGCCTGGCTGGGCGGCGACCTCGACCGGGTGCGCACGGAGGCGCAACGCGGTCTGGACGCCCTGGCCGAGCGGGACCACCCCTGGCTGTCCGGGCCCCTGGCCTGCTGGGTCCGCCGTGCCGGAGGAACACCCCGGCCGGTTCCCGCAGCGGGACCCTACGCGCTGGAACTGGCCGGCGACTGGGCCGGTGCGGCGGAGCAATGGGACGGGCTCGGCTGCGCGTACCAGGCCGCGCTGGTCCGGCTGTCCGGTGACGCCCCGGCGCTGCACCAGGCTCTGGCCGCCTTCGAGGCGCTCGGCGCCCGGCCGGTCGTGGCGCGTACCCGCGCCGTGATGCGTGCCCGCGGCGTCCGCCCGATCCGGCGCGGCCCGCGGGCGGCCACCCTGGCCAATCCGTACGGGCTGACCGTCCGGGAGATGGACGTGCTCAAGCTGCTGCACGAAGGCATGTCGGACGCCGAGATCGCCGCCCGCCTCTACATCACGCGCAAGACCGCCGGGCACCACGTGGGCGCGGTACTCGCGAAACTCGGCGTCCACTCCCGGCAGGAAGCCGCCCGCAAACTCCACGATCCGAAACGCTGACGGGTATCCGCGAAAGGGGTGGACCGATGCGGAAAGCAGCCTTACTGAGCGTCAACCTCCTGGCCGCCGCCCTGTGTTGCACGGCATTCTCCCCGGCACAGGAACCGCGGCCCGGACCCACGGAGTCGGCGGTCCGGTGTTACGCGACACACCGCAGTCCCGACGCGACCGTGTGTTACCGGCATTCATGGAAGGCCGAGTACCGGCACGGCGACGTGGTCTACGTCCCGATCCTCATCCAGGTCCCCACACCCGCCCACCCGACCCCGGTGACGATCGTCGGCAGCCTGGACGACATCCGTCCGTCGGAGACCTGAGCGCGAAAGCGAACCAACGCCAGAGGCCCCGGATCTCTCCGGGGCCTCTGTTCTGTGTGCACTCGGCAGGATTCGAACCTGCAACCTTCTGATCCGTAGTCAGATGCTCTATCCGTTAAGCTACGAGTGCTTGTTCTTTTGTTCTTGTCTCCGTTTCGGTTCCTTTCGGCCCGTCCCGGCGACAGGAAGAACATTACATGACTGCCGCCGTCATGTGAAATCCGATTGGCTCACCCCCTCTGACCTGCGGAAACGCCCAGGATGGGGGAGGTGGGGGGAGTGAACGGCGGGAACGACGAAGCCCCGGTCCACAGGGACCGGGGCTTCGGTTGGGGCGGAGGCGGAGGGATTTGAACCCTCGATGGGCTTTAAGGCCCAAACCGCATTAGCAGTGCGGCGCCATAGACCGGACTAGGCGACGCCTCCAGCACAACCGCTCACGCGAGCGCGCGAGTGGTGCGTGCAGATGATGACACAGCCGAGGGCCCCGTCACCAATCGACCCCCACGGTACTAGGCAGGCGGGCCGCAGGGCAAAGGGCTTCTCGTGCCGGGGTGGCGCGCAACGTCTGCGGCGGTCGGGCGTTGAGGGAGGCATGGGTTCTGTTCTCTCGGGAGTGCCGGGCGGGGGGTGGCGGAGGATCCGGGCGGGGCTCGCCGCCGCCGTCGCCGTCCCCGTCACCGCGTCCGTGTCCGTGGCCGCCTCCGTGGCCTTGTCCGTCTCCGCGTCCCTGTCCGCCGTGGCGCTGGCCGCCGTGCCCGCCGCGGCGGCCGGCACCGTGCCGGGCGGTGATCACCTCACCGTCGTCGTCCGGCACGCCGGGGCCGGGCGGGACGGGACGTACGAACTGTTCTGTCATCCCGGCGGCGGGCATCACCCGGACGTGGAGGGTGCCTGTCGCGGGCTTGACGCGCAGACCCAGTGGGGGCGGGACGTGTTCGCGCCGGTGCCCCCCGGGAGCGTGTGCAGCATGATCTCCGGCGGGCCCGCCACCGCGCGGGTCACCGGGCGGTGGGCCGGGCGGCCCGTCGACGCCTCCTTCGGGCGCGGGAACGGGTGCGAGATCGCCCGCTGGGACCGGCTGGTGCCGCTGCTGCCGAAGGTCACCTGAGCCTGGGCCAAAGGTCCGGTCGTCACCGCATCGGCGTCACTTCCTCGTGGGACCTCCCTCTCATCCGGCGCCCCCGGCACAACACGTGCGCATAGACTCCCTCGCGTGACACGCCGCGGGCCGGTTGGCAAGATGGCCCGAGCGGTCGGCAAGGTGCGGTAACAGGGAGGAAGCGTCTCGTGAGCAGCAGGCCATCCCGAGGCGCTGCTCGCCTCGCAGCCATACTCGACGCTCTGCCGGACGCGTTGGTCCTGGTCAACGCCAACGGAACCGTCGTCAACGCCAACACCATCGCGTTGGAGGCCTTCGAAACGCCGGGGACCGCGCTCGTGGGGCGCGGTCTGCTCGATCTGCTGCCCCAGTTCGACTCCCGGCTGATCCCCGGCTCCATGCGGCGGCCCGGTCAGCGGGACCCGCGGGGCCGGACCAAGCCCGCCCGGATGGTCGCCCGGCGCACCGACGGGACCGAGTTCCCCGTCGAGGTCACCAGCGCGAACCTGGAGAACGGGCAGCAGGCGTACGACGGTTACGGCTACACGGGCGACGAGCTGCTGATGATCGTCGTCCGGGACCTGTCCGGGACCGTCGACACCGAGGCGGAGCTGGCCCGCTCGCAGCGGCAGACCGAGATGATCCTGCGCGCCGCCTCCGAGGGCGTCGTCGGCACGGACACCGACGGGCGGATCGTGCTCGTCAACCCGGCCGCCGCGCAGATCCTCGGCTACCGGGCGGGCGAGCTGGGCGGCAAGGAGCTGCACAACCTCGTCCTGCACTCGCGGGCCGACGGCTCCCCCTTCCCGTACGCCGAGTCGCCGCTCGCCGACACCCTGCGCTCCGGGCGCAAGCACCGGGTGCGCGGGCAGGTGCTGTGGTCCAAGGGCGACAAGAAGGTGCCGGTCGACCTGACCACCGCGCCGGTGCGTGACGGGGACCAGCTCGTCGGCGCCGTGATGACCTTCGCCGACCGGCGGCCCTTCGACGCCCTGGTGGAGGAGAAGGAGGCGCTGGAGCAGGCGCACGCCGAGGAGCTGGAGAAGCTCTCCGAGGAGCACGCCTCCGACCTCACCGCCCTGCGCCAGCAGCACGCCACCGAGGTGGAGGAGCTGCGCGAGAAGTACGACGCCGAGCTGGCCGGGCTGCGCGAGAAGCACGCGGAGGAGCTGGCGGCGGGCGAGGAGCGTTACGCCGCGCTCGGCGAGCGGGAGAAGGACCGGTACGAGGCGCTGGCGGGCCGGCACGAGCAGCTGCTCACCCTGCTCGGGCGGTCGCTGCGCGGGCCCCTGGACGAGCTGCGGCGGGAACTGGCCGCCCTCGCCTCCGACGACGCCGGGCAACTGTGGCCCGAGGCCAACCAGGTGCTGCACCACCTGTCCGCCGGGTACTCGCGGATCACCACCCTCATCGACAACGTCCTCGGCTACCAGCGGATCGACGCGGGCAGCGAGGACATCACCCGTACGAAGGTGATGCTGGACGCCGTCGTCGCCGCCGGTGTCGACGGCGCGGTGGAACTGATCGGCCCCGGCCGGGTGCAGTTCGCCGTGCACGCCCCGCCCATCGAGGCCGAGGTCGACCCGCAGCGGCTCGCCACCGCGCTGGCGCATCTGGTCGCGGACGTCGCGGGCGTCGACGCGACCGGCAACGCGCCCGTCTCCACGGGCGGTTACCTGGACAACACCGTGGTCGTCGCCGCCGCCCAGCGCGGTGCGGTGGCCCGGATCGAGGTGCGCGGACCGTACGCCGGCGGCGACCCGGTGCACGAGCCGATCGTGCGCGGGATCGTGCGCGCCCACGGCGGTGTGCTCCAGACGCACGAGGTGCCGGGCATGAGCGGCAGCGCGTACGTCCTGGAGGTGCCGCTCGGGGCGGGCGCCGGGGCCGTCGCCGCGCCGGCGCCCGAGCCCGCCGGGCCCGCGGAGGAGCACGAGGACGGTGCCGCCGGTGGCAGGCGCCGGGCCCGGCGCGGGTCCACCGACTCCTTCCTGGACGGCGGCGACCTGCCGGACGCGGGCGGTGACGGGACCGGGGCGCCCGCGCCGACCGGGCGGCGGCGCAGGCGCGCGGGCGCGCCCGCCGACGAGACCGGCCCGGTTCCGGTCGAGGACCCCCAGGCGACCTCCGGCGGGACCGGGCGGCGCCGTGGACGGCCCGCCGAACTGCCCGTCCGCGCCGGTGGCGACGGGGTGAGCGAGGGCGCCGTGGTGACCGCGGCCGAGCATGCCGCGGGGACCGCCGCCTCCGGTACCGGGCTCGGCGGCGCCGTACCGCCGCAGGGCGTGCCCGCGCCCGCCGGACGACGCGCCCGCCACGGCTCGGAGGCGGCCGCGCAGGCCGCCCTGCCCGCCGCGCTGCCGGCCGGGGACGGCGAGGACACCGACGAGGAGGGACGGCCCACCGGACGGCGCCGGCGCGCGCTGGCCGCGGCGGCCGAGCGTGCCGCCGCGCAGGAGTCGGCCGCCCGTACCGTCTTCGCGCTGCCGCCCGCCACGGCCGACCGCGCCCCGGAGGCGGCGGCCCCGGCCGCACCGGCCCCGGGCCTGCCCGGCCAGGTGCGGGTGCCCGCGCAGCCGCCGCTGACCATGCCCGCCGAGGAGGGACGGCACGACGCCGTGCCGCTGAGCCAGGCCGCCGACCACACCCCGCCGCAGCCGCATCCCACCAGCGCCCCCACCGGGCGGCGCCGCCGGTCCGTCGCACCGCCCGCGCAGCCGCAGGTGGAGGACACCGAGGGGCGGGGCGTCCCGCTCCAGGCCGGACCGGCGGTCGCCGCGCCGGCACCGGCGGAGGCGGTCGCGGCACAGCCCGGGACCGCGGGCGCCGCGCCGGCCGCGCCGGCCGCCCCGGCCGCCCCGGGTACGGTCACCCCTCCCGCCGCTCCCGCCGCCCCCGGTACGGCCGCCGCGCCCGGTGTTCCCGGGCCGCAGGCCGCGGCGGGCGCGCCCCACGCCGCCGTGCCGCCGGTCCCGGGTCAGCCGGGTGCCGCGCGGCCCGTGCCCCCCGGGCAGCCCGCCCCGGCCCAGCAGCCCCCTGCGGCCGCCACGCCGGCCCACGGCACCCCGGCCGCCCCCGGCGCCCAGCCGCTGCCCCTGCCCGCCGAGGCCGGCGCCCCCCAGGGGCCCGCCCCCGCCCAGGGCCCGGTGACCGCCGCCCCCGCACCGGCCGCCGCCCCGGGGTGGCCCGGTGCCGACGACACCTCCGGCGCGGGCGTCGCCGTACCGCGGCCCGCGCCCACCGCCCCGCCCGCGCCCGGCGCCCCCGCACCGCGGTCCGGGCCCGCCGCGACCCCGGCGGCCGGTACTCCGGTGCCCCCGGCGGCGCCCGCCGCCCCCGCGCCGCAGCCGACCCCCGCGGCCGGCACGCCGCTGCCCGCGGAGCACCGTGCCGCGCAGCCGCTGCCCGCCGAGAACGCGGGTGCCACGGCGACCGGGAGCGTCCCGGCGTACGACCCCGACTCCACCCAGGGCCGCGCCTTCAGCGTGCGGACCCTCGGTCAGGGCGTGCCGTTCACGCGGCAGGGGACGCCGACGCCGCCCCCGCACACGCCGAACGGCTCCGGCCGCCGGCGCAAGCTGGGCACGCCCCCCGACCCGGCCGCCCGGCAGGAGCAGACGGCCGAGCCGGCGCCCGCGCAGTCCCCGGGCCTGCCCGGGCAGTCACGGCTCGCGCCGGGCACCGAGGGGGCCGGACGGTCGTACGCGATCGGCGCGCCGGACGCGAACGCGGCCGAGGGGCCCGAGCCGCTGGACGGTCCCGGCGGGGCCGTCGAGGTGGCGGACACCCCGCGCCCGCAGCCGATGGACGACGAACTGCCGCCGGAGCCGCTGGACAACCCGCGCCGGCTGCTGGTGTGGCCCGCGCCGGACGTGACCACCCAGCAGGCGCTGAGCGACCGCGGCTACCGGCCGGTGATCGTGCACTCGCGCGAGGAGGTCGACGCGCAGATCGCGGCCTTCCCGGCGGCGCTGTTCGTGGACCCGCTGACCGGTCCGATCACCCGTACCGCCCTCCAGTCGCTGCGCCAGGCCGCCGTGGCCGCCGAGGTGCCGGTGCTGGTCACGGCCGGGCTCGGGCAGGCGACGCGGGAGGCGGCGTACGGCGCCGATCCCGCCGTGCTGCTGAAGGCGCTGGCGCCGCGGGACAGCGAGCAGCATCCGCCGCGGGTGCTGCTGATCGAGGAGCACGAGGAGATCGCGCTGGCGCTGACCGCGACGCTGGAGCGGCGCGCGATGCAGGTGGCGCGGGCCGCGAACGACACCGACGCGGTGGCGCTGGCGGGCCGGTTCCGGCCGAACCTCGTGGTGATGGACCTGATGCAGGTGCACCGGCGGCGGGCCGGGATCGTGGACTGGCTGCGCGCGAACGGGCAGCTCAACCGCACCCCGCTGGTCGTCTACACGGCCGCCGTCGACCAGGCCGAGCTGCCGCGGCTGACCTCGGGCGAGACGGTGCTGTTCCTCGCGGAGCGGTCCACCAGCACCGAGGTGCAGTCCCGGATCGTGGACCTGCTGTCCCGGATCGGCACCAACTAGCGCTCCGGCGGCGAGGGGGCCGGGCCTGCCGCCCGGCCCCTTCGTCTCACAGCCGGGTGACGTCCAGGTCCCCGTCCGCGTACTGCTTGCGCAGCGCCTTCTTGTCGAACTTCCCGACGCTCGTCTTCGGCACCGACTCCACGGTCGTCCAGCGCTCGGGGAGCTGCCAGCGGGCGATGTGGGCCTCCTCGGCGAGGAAGGCGCGCAGGGTCTCGAAGCCGGGGTCCGCGCCGTCCTTGAGGACGACGGCGGCCAGCGGGCGCTCGCCCCACCTGTCGTCGGGCACGGCCACCACGGCGGCCTCCGCGACCTCCGGGTGGGACATCAGCGCGTTCTCCAGCTCGACCGAGGAGATCCACTCGCCGCCGGACTTGATGACGTCCTTGGCGCGGTCGGTGAGGGTGAGGAAGCCGTCCGGGGAGATGACGCCGACGTCCCCGGTCTTCAGCCAGCCGTCCGCGCTGAACTTGTCGGCGGGGCACAGGGGTTCGGCGCCGGGACCGTTGTAGTAGGCGCGCGCGATCCAGGGGCCGCGCACCTCCAGCTCGCCGGCCGACTTGCCGTCCCAGGGCAGGCGTTCGCCGCCGGGGCCGGTGAGGCGGGCCTGGACGCCCGCCGGGAACCGGCCCTGGGTGACGCGGTAGCCGAACTCCTCGTCGGTGCCGACGGCGTGGGCCGGCGGACGGGCCATGGTGCCCACCGGGGAGGTCTCCGTCATGCCCCAGGCGTGCACGACGCGCATGCCCAGTTCGTCGAAGGCCCGCATCAGCGCGGGCGGGCAGGCCGAGCCGCCGATGACGACCTGGGTGAGGGAGGCCACGTCACGCGGCCGGGTGTGCAGTTCCTTGAGCAGGCCCTGCCAGATGGTGGGCACGGCCGCCGCATGGGTCGGCCGCTCCCGTTCGATCATCTCGGCGAGCGGCGCGGGCTGCAGGAAGCGGTCCGGCATCAGCATGTTGACGCCGGTCATGAAGGTGGCGTGCGGCACCCCCCAGGCGTTGACGTGGAACTGGGGGACGACCACGAGCGAGGTGTCCCGGTCGGTCAGGCCCATCGACTGGGCCATGTTGACCTGCATGGAGTGCAGATAGATCGAACGGTGGCTGTAGACCACGCCCTTGGGGTCGCCGGTGGTGCCGGAGGTGTAGCACATGGTGGCGGCCTGGCGTTCGTCCAGCTCGGGCCAGTCGTAGTCCGCCGGGCGGCCCGCGAGCAGGTCCTCGTACTCGTGCACCCGGGCGGTGGCGCCGGCCAGCGGGGCGCGGTCGCCGGGGCCGGAGACCACGAGGTGCTCGACCGTCTTCAGCCGGGGCAGCAGCGGGGCGATCACCGGGATCAGGGAGCCGCTTAGGATGATCACGCGGTCGGCTGCGTGGTTGACGATCCACACCAGTTGCTCGGCCGGCAGCCGCAGGTTGAGGGTGTGCAGCACCGCGCCCATGGAGGGCACCGCGAAGTAGGCCTCGACGTGGTCGGCGTTGTTCCACATCAGCGTGGCGACCCGGTCGTCGTCGCGCACCCCGAGGGTGTCGCGCAGGGCGTGGGCCAGCCGGGCCGAGCGGGCGCCGATCTCGGCGAAGGAACGCCGCTGCGGCTCGGGCTCACCGGTCCAGGTGATCACCTGCGACGAACCGTGGACCGTCGACCCGTGGGTCAGGATCCTGGAGATCAGCAGCGGTACGTCCTGCATGGTGCTCAGCACGGAGTCCTCCCGGCGACGATGCCTACGCGGTGGTAGGGGGGTGCGCTGATTCTGCGCACATACCGCTTGGTATGTCACTAGGGGGCGGGAAAATGCGGCCCGGGGCACCCCGTGGCCGCGACGGTCATCTCGCGGGGTCCAGTTCCGGGTCCTCCCGGAGCTTGCCGAGCGCCCGGGAGACCGCCGACTTCACCGTGCCGACCGAGACCCCGAGCACCTCGGCGGTCTGCACCTCGCTGAGGTCCTCGTAGTACCTGAGGACGACCATGGCCCGCTGCCGCGCCGGCAGCTTCATGATCGCCCGCCACATCGCGTCGTGCAGCGCCTGCCGCTCGGCCGGGTCGTCGCCGGGCACCGGCTCCGGCTCGGGCAGTTCGTCGCAGCAGAACTCGTCCACCCGGCGCTTGCGCCACTGCGAGGTCCGTGTGTTCAGCAGCGCGCGGCGCACATAGCCGTCCAGCGCCCGCTGGTTCTCGATCCGCTCCCAGGCCGCGTAGGTCTTGGCGAGCGCGGTCTGCAGCAGGTCCTCGGCATCGCTGGGATTCGCGGTCAGCGAGCGCGCGGCGCGCAGCAGAACGGGCCGGCGGGCACGCACGTACGACGAGAACGTCGGGTACGCCGGGGCCGCCGCCGAGGCGCTGGTGCAGACGGGTGTGGTCATGGCTCCACGCTATGAGCGCTCCCCGTACCGGCGGATCGGCCGCAAGTGCCGAAGCGGGGTCCGCCTCAGGTTGTAGGGGTGGGGATGGCTCCACCTCCTCTGGGTGGAGCGGGGGTCCGCCCCGTCTGCGGGTCGACCCTGAGAAACCCCCGTGGCCCGGCCCGCCGTCCCAGCCGTCCGCGGCCGGGACCGGGCCGGACGCGGGTACCCGGGTGCCGGCCGTCCCCAGGGTCCGGGCGGTGTCCGATGCCTGGTCCGGACCGGCCGCTCGCCCACTTCCCTTTTTCGAACGTAAGTACGACCATAAGGGCATGGCCACCACCGACCGGCGGGCCACGACCCTGGCCCTCGCCCACGCGTTGTCCGCCGCCGAACACGGCCTGGCCGTCCTCCCGCTGTCCCGGACGAAGCTCCCGGCCCTGCGCTCCCCGCACCACGGCGACCGCGGCCCGGTCTGCCACGGCGCGTGCGGCCGCCTCGGCCACGGGGTGTACGACGCCTCCAGCGACCCGGCGCGCGTCCGCGCGATGTTCGCCGCCGCGCCCTGGGCCACCGGCTACGGCATCGCCTGCGGGCTGCCCCCGTACCACCTGATCGGCGTCGACCTGGACACCAAGTCCGGCACGGACGCCCCGGCCGCCCTGCGCGAGCTGGGCCTGCGGCACCGGTTCACCGTCCCGCGGACCGTCGTGGTGCTCACCCCGAGCGGCGGCCGGCACCTGTGGCTGACCGGGCCCCCGGACGTCGTCGTCCCGAACTCGGCGGGCCGGCTCGCGCCCGGCATCGACATCCGCGGCGCCGGCGGCTATCTGGTCGGCCCCGGCTCCCGCACCGACCACGGCGTCTACTCCACCGCTCCCGGCACCGCCCACCTGCCCCCGGCCGCCTGCCCGCCGGCCCTGCTGCGGCTGCTGCTCCCGCCCCCGCGCCCCGCCCGGCACCCGGCGCCCGCGCACACCGGCCACGGCCTCGTCCACTTCGTCCTCACCGCGCACGAGGGCCAGCGCAACACCCGGCTGTTCTGGGCCGCCTGCCGCGCCTACGAGAACGGCATCGGCCCCGCCCTCGCCACCCCCCTCACCGAGGCCGCCCGCCACACCGGCCTGCCCGAACACGAGGCCCGCGCGACCATCGCCTCGGCGGCGAGGATGACCGGCCACCGACCGTAGCGGGCGGGGGCCCAAGGGGAACGACGGGCACCCACGCGCCCCCTCGGCCCCGTCCCGCCTGGGAGGGAGCGGGTACAGCGGACCGGTCTCCGTCGCCGTACGGGGGTTGTGGTCCACAGGGGGTCCACAACCCCGTTTCTCCTTGCGAGCACCGGCCGTGAGCCGGCCTGACCAGGCCACCCCTGTCGCAGCGCTGGAGAACCAACCTCACAGCACGATGTGATCGCTCTCCGAAGACCCCAACCACTCGATGAGCAAGATCGTCGCGTCATCAGTGGTGCGTCCCCCGCGGGCATTCTTGAGGGCGTGGGAAAGCGAGCGTGACATCGCCCGCGGGCCCATCCTGACGCTTGCCACACGGTTGACCCAGTCGATCAGCCGGCGCTCGCCGAAGGGCTGCTCGCCGGGCTCGTGCTGCTCGATGAGCCCGTCCGTGAAGCAGAGGATGCGATCGCCCGGTTTCAGTGCGCGTTCGCTGATCACAGGCTCTTCGCCGCCGAACCCGACCGGCAGGGTAGTGGGGCTGTCGAGACGGCTGACAACCCGGTCACCGCGCAGGAGCAAAGGCGCGGGGTGTCCGGCGTTGACCCACTGCAGCCGTCCCGTCGCGGTGTCGAGACGCATCATCTGGGCGGTGACGAAGTGGTCGGGGCCGAACTGGTCCGCCACGGCCTGGTCCATGAAGAAGTAGATCTCGGACAGGTTGATGGCACTGCGGCGTGCGTGCCGGTAGGCACCGATGGCGACGGTCGCCATCACGGCGGCACTCAGGCCGTGCCCCATCGCATCGATCATCGCCACGTGCAGCATGTCGTCGTTCAGGGCGTAGTCGAAGCTGTCCCCCGCCACGTCGTACGCCGGCTCCAGGATGCCCGCCACCGCCACGCGCGGCATGATCATCGCCAGCGGGGGGAGCAGTGACCACTGGATCTCCGCCGCCACGGTCATAGGCTCCCGTCGCCTGGAGAGAAAGAACAAGTCGGTGTAGCTGTGCTTGGTGACCAACATGTCCGCAACCACGCAGGCGATCCGGCGCAGCAAGCGCCGAACGTCGTCATCGACACTGTTCAGGGTGACGGACATGACACCCACCTGGTCCCCGCCGTCCAGGAGGGGGACGTGGACACGCACACCGTCGCCGAGCGATACCTCGACAGAATGGGTGTCCAGGAATGCCCGGCCGGCGTGTGATCCGTCGATCGACTGCGGGTCCCCGGTGACCAGGCCGTCACTGGGCAGTGGAACGAGGAGCCACTGTCCGTAGTCCTGAAGCAGCACGGAGATGTCCCGCCCGCCCAGCCTGCCGACCGCGTCCGCGACGATCGGGCCGATGCGATGAGGCGGCAGCACATGGGCGCGGTCAAGCAACGTGCCCAGCACTTCTTCCCCGAAGGACTGGGTACGGTCCGGGACGCTCTCCCCGGATGCTCTCCCGCCAGTCGTCATGACCAGGGTGTTGCCGGAGTGGTGCCGCAAAAGTGATCCACCACTTCAGTTTGTACCAGTGCGGGGACTCCCGCCCGGCTAACTCGCCAGAGGCAGCGACGACGACGAACCGCCACTTCTTCCGCTCGTACTCGGCCGGCGAACTGGGCCGGCTCATGTCCACCGCAACTGCCAGGAGCGTTCCCGCCCGATGACGGAAACTGCCGCCCCGCGCGTCCACGAACTGAACCTCTACCGCCGGTACTTCGACCTGGTCGCCACTGGTCAGAAGACGATCGAGGTGCGGGTGAAGTATCCCCACCTCGAAGACCTGGCCGCTGGAGACGTCATCCGCTTCCGCATCAAGGGCACGGACGAGAGCTGTGACGTCCTGGTCAAGCGGGTCACGGAGTACAAGACGTTCGCGGAACTGCTCGACGGGGAGGGGCCTGCGAACGTCAACCCGGCCTCCTCCCGCGAGCAGCAGCTCGCCAACATCCGCGAGATCTACCCGGCGGAGAAGGAAGCGCTCGGCGCGCTCGCCATCAAGATCGAGCTCCTGCCGCGGTAATCCACCGTGCCACCCTCGCCCCGAGAGGGCGTACGGCTTCCCGGGCGCCCTTCGCTCGCGCCCGTGCCTCGATCGGCAGGCGCCCACGACAAGAGACCTGCGCACATGCAGAAGGAGCGTCCCTCACCGAGGAACACCCCTTCTGACCGGCACATCCATGACCTCTGCGGAGGCGGTGGGATTTGAACCCACGGTGACATCGCTGCCACGACGGTTTTCAAGACCGTTCCCTTAGGCCGCTCGGGCACACCTCCCCGCGCCGCCCACCTGGGGCGGAGCGGGGTACAGCGTACCGGGATCGGGCGTCGGACGGGTATGCGGTCCGCCCCGGGCCCACCGCTCCCGGCTCCGGGCGCGACGGCGGCCGGAGGTAGTCGCGTGCGCCACTACCTTGCGAGGCAGGACGCCGCGAGCGGAGCGCTCGCGGCCGGTCAGGGCACCACCTGTCCCCTGTTGTCCCGGCTGCGCCGGGACGATCTGGTCGCCACCACCTGGCGCGCTCCCGCACCGGTCCGGGCCGCGCGCCCGCATGCCGAGGGCCGGCACACCGCCCCCCGGCCGCCCGTCAGGGGGCGGGGCCGGGCGGTGTGCCGGCCCTGGGGCGCCGGACCCGAACCGGGCGCGGGATCAGCTGTCGCCGACCCGGGCGCCCAGGGTCAGCTCGGCGGTGTGCTCCTCGCCGCCGCGCTTGTAGGTGACCGTCACCTTGTCGCCGGGCTGGTGCGTCCAGATCTCGCCGATCAGGGTGGGACCGCTGTCGATCACCGAGTCGTCGAGCTTGGTGATGACGTCCCCGGGCTTCAGGCCCGCCTTGTCGGCGGGGCCGCCCGCCTCGACCGCGGCGGCGCCGGCCGCGCCCTGGTCGGTGATCTTCGCGCCGTCCGAGGAGTCCTCCAGGGAGACGGACGCGCCGATCTTGGCGTACACCGGCTTGCCGGTCTTGATCAGCTGCTGGGCGACGTACTTGGCCTGGTTGATCGGGATGGCGAAGCCGAGGCCGATCGAGCCGGACTGGCCGCCGGAGCCGAAGCCGCCGCTGCTGCCGGTGGACTGGATCGCCGAGTTGATCCCGATCACCGCGCCGGAGGCGTCCAGCAGCGGGCCGCCGGAGTTGCCCGGGTTGATGGACGCGTCGGTCTGGAGCGCGCTCATGTACGACGCCTTGCTCGTGGAGCTGCCGTCGCTGGAGGCCACCGGGCGGTTCTTGGCGCTGATGATGCCGGTGGTCACCGTGTTGGACAGGCCGAAGGGGGCGCCGATGGCGATGGTCTCGTCGCCGACGGCCACCTTGTCGGAGTCGCCGAGGACGAGGGGCTTGAGGTCCGACGGCGGGTTCTTGAGCTTGACCACCGCGACGTCGTAGCCCTGGGCGTGCCCGACGACCTCGGCGTCGTACTTCCGGCCGTCCGGGAACGTCGCGGTCAGCTTGCCGCCGTCGAGGGCGTCCGCCACCACGTGGTTGTTGGTGATGATGTGGCCCTGCTTGTCGAAGACGAAGCCGGTGCCGGTACCGCCGTCGCCGTTGGTGCCCTCGGCCTCGATGGTGACCGTGCTGGGCAGCGCCTTGGCGGCCACGTTGGCGATGGTGCCGGGCGCGCGCTTGATCTGCGCGGCGCCGTTGTCGGAGGCGGAGACGGTGGTGGAGCCGCCGTTGTCGTTGTCCTTGGCCAGCGTGTAGCCGAGACCGCCGCCGAGTCCGCCCGCGACCAGCGCGGCCACCAGGACCGCCGCGACCAGGCCGCCGCGGCCGCGCGGCTTGGGGGCGGGCTGCTGGTACGACGCCCCCCAGGCACCGCCACCCGCGCCGGCGGCGCCGTCGCCGTAGCCGGGGATGCCGGACGGCGGGGGCGGCCAGGCCCCGGCGGGGGACGGGGTGGGAGCGCTGCCGGGGACGGGCGGCAGCGGAGCCGTCGGCTCGTTGCCGCCGGGCGCGCCCGGAGCCGTCGCCTGGTGCCCCACCGGCTGCTCGGCCCCGGCCGGGTGTGCCGCCTGCTCGGGTCCGCCCGTCGGCCCCTCGGTCCCGGGCGTGCCGCCCTGCGCCTGCGGGGACGCGTCGGGAGAGGCCACCGGCACGGGAGGCGCGGACGGGGCCGGGGGTACCTCGTTGCCCTCGTTCTCGGTGCTCACAGCTCTTCTCCTCGATCCACGGCTGTTGTCCTCGGTCGCACTCGACACGCTCGTGCACGCTCGGCGGCGCGTGCGCGCTGGTCGTGTCCGGTCACGATGCGGCTGCGCATGGTCCTGCGTTCACTGTTCCAGTTTGTATGCAGTCAGCTTTTCCCACGGGCCGTCAGAGCACCATAAGCCGTGGCTGTGGGTCCCGGGCCACTCTTTACACAGGGCATTAACGGCAAAAGTTACATAACCCGGCACATGGCACGCCACCGTTCGCCGTACGGATGTACGAGCGCCGTCCCGCGTACCCCGTGGGGGTGGCACCATGACGCGGTGACCCACGCACCACAGTTCTCCCCTCAGGTCGTCGCCCACCGGGGCGCCTCCGAGGACGCGCCCGAGCACACCCTGGCCGCCTACCGGAAGGCGATCGAGGACGGCGCGGACGCCCTCGAGTGCGACGTGCGGCTGACCGCCGACGGCCACCTGGTCTGCGTCCACGACCGGCGGGTGAACCGTACCTCCAACGGCCGCGGTGCCGTCTCCGCCCTGGAACTGGCCGACCTCGCCGCGCTGGACTTCGGTTCGTGGAAGAACCGGGAGGCCTGGCGCGGCCGGGACGAGGAGCCCGACTGGGAGCACCGGCCCGAGGACCGCGAGGAGACCTCGGTGCTCACCCTGGAGCGGCTGCTGGAGCTGGTCTCGGACGCCGGGCGCCGGGTCGAGCTGGCCATCGAGACCAAGCACCCCACCCGCTGGGCGGGCCAGGTCGAGGAGCGGCTGCTCACCCTGCTCAAGCGGTTCGGCCTCGACGCACCCGCCACCGCCGCCGAGTCCCCGGTGCGGATCATGAGCTTCTCGGCGCGCTCGCTGCACCGGGTGCGCACGGCCGCGCCCACGCTGCCGACGGTCTACCTGGTGCAGTGGCTCTCGCCCCGGCTGCGCGACGGCCGGCTGCCCGCCGGGGTGGGCATCGCGGGACCCTCGGTGCGCATCGTGCGCAGCCACCCCGGGTACGTGGAGCGGCTGAAGCGGGCGGGCCACCAGGTGCACGTGTGGACCGTGAACGAGCCCGCGGACGTCGACCTCTGCGTCCGGCTCGGTGTCGACGCCATCATCACCAACCGCCCGCGCGCGGTGCTGGACCAGCTCGGCCGCCTCCCCTCCTGTTGACGTCCCGCCACCCGTGAGGCCGCCCGTCACCGGGAGTGCTCCGGCGCGTTCACTGCGTGTACGGCCGTGCCGAATGCGTCACCGGAAGAGGATTGGCCGGTTTCCGGCACAGATCGCTGGGGCATCCACACCGTGGCGTGGGGCGAAGGAGGTCTCGGGGGTGGCGTTGGTGGTGGCACAGGAGGTGCCCACGTCGTCGTGCATGGCCGTACCCCATGGCCCTGCGGGCGTGGGGAACGCGAGGCGCCGGATGCGCGCGCAGCTGCGCGACGGAGGCGTGCCGGAAGCGGTGGTCGACGACGCCGTACTGATCCTTTCGGAACTGCTGAGCAATGCCTGCAAACACGGCCGGCCGCTGGACGACACGGCCGGGGAGGGCGGCGTACGGGCCGCCTGGCGGGTCGATCCGCGGGGCCGGCTCATCGTGGAGGTCACGGACGGCGGGGGCCCGACCCGCCCGGCGCCGGCCACCCCCTCGGTGACGGCGCACGGCGGCCGGGGGCTGAACATCATCACGGCGCTCGCCGACGACTGGGGCGTGCGCGACGACGTGCGCGGCGAGGTGACGGTCTGGGTGGTGGTCCACGGGGACGTGCACGACCCGGACGCCCGCTGCCGGCGCGACCACGTCGCCGCGGCGATCACCGCGTCCGCGCTGCCCGAGCTGGCGGGGCTGGATCTCGCGGAGGCGTTCGAGGACCTGGCCTGAGGGCTTGCGGGCCCGGCCCGGCGGCGGAGGCGGTGCGGGGCGTGCCGCTTCCGCCGGCCGGGTCCGGGGCCGTCCCGAGGGGCGCGATCGCCCGCCGTGTGCAGCGCGGGGGTGCGTTGTCCACAGGTTCCCGTCGGCCGGGGCCTGAACGGCTAGGCTCCCGCCGTACGAGACGAGCCGTAACCGGGAGACATCCACGATGGCCAAGAAGCGACCCCAGACCAAGGCCAAGCGCCCGCAGCCGGCGGGCGGGGCGGGCGCCGACGGTGCCATTCCGGTGGTCGGCGGCCGTGAGCCCTGCCCCTGCGGCAGCGGCCGGCGCTACAAGGCGTGCCACGGCCGGGAGGCCGCGCACGCCGTGACCGAGCTGGTGCGGCGCCCGTTCGAGGGCCTGCCCGGCGAGTGCGACTGGGTGGCGCTGCGCGAGCTGGTCCCGGCCGCGACGGTCGAGCTGACCCTCAAGGACGGCCTGCCCGAGGACGTCCCGTCGGTCACCCTCGCCACGGTGCTGCCGATGGCCTGGCCGGCCCTGCGCCGCGACGACGGCTCGGTCCTGCTCGGCCTCCAGAACGACACGGCCTCCGGCGACATCAGCCGCGACCTGGCCGACACGCTCCAGCGCGCGCTGGTGGCGGAGCCGGGCACCCCGGTGCAGGGGCGGCGCGCCCCCGCCGACGGCCCCCGGCTGCAGGAACTGATTGACCCCGAGGGCCCGTTCGAGCCGGTGGTGCACAGCGGCTTCGAGTTCTGGGTGCCGGACGCGGAGAACGCCACGCCGGAGGTCGCCGCCTCCCTGGAGCGGGCCAACGCGGCCGCGATCCCGACGGTGCGGCTGTCCGGGGTGGACGCCGCGTACTGGTGCGAGACCCCGGAGAAGAACCACCTGCGCTGGGTGATGCCCCACCCGGAGGAGCGGCTTCTGGACGCTCTCGCGCGGCTGCACGCGGCGGGCCGCTCCAGCCTCGGCGAGGGCACCCGGCTCGTGGGCTCCTTCCGTGCTCACGGGCTCACCGTCCCGGTCTGGGACCTGCCGAGCGGGGTCGGCGCGCAGGACGTGGAGAAGCCGGCGGCGGAGTTCGCCGAGCGACTGGCCGCCGCCCTGGCGGTGGAGGAACCGCTCACCGCGGAGGAGCGGCGGGCACGCGGCGGACTGACCAACCGGCAGGTCACGCTGAGCTGACGCGGGCGCCGCGGGTGTCATGACCGACCGGTCGGTCAGTGATGACACCGGGCCGCCGGACAGGTGACTCCGGTCACAACTCCCGGTCCCGACAGGGAAATCCGCGAGAAATCGGTGGCCGAATGACTGAGTCGGAATTTGCGAACGGCCGATCTCTTGTTACCGTTCCAGTAGCCCGGTTGCTGGTGCATCCCCCGTCGCCAGCAACCGGGTCTTTCCATGTCCGCGCTCGGTGATCGAAGCGTCGCACGGCGTCAACCGCCGTCCCCGTCACCGGAGTTGCTGCCCGAACGCAACAGCAGCCGGCCCTCGGACCCCCGCTCGGCGAACTCGGCGACGGCCGTGTAGTCGTCCGGTCCGCCCTGGCTGCGCTCCCGGGGCGTCTCACAGGTCGCGGGCTCGTCGTCGGTCCCCGTCTCGCAGCGCGTCCGCACGGTACGGCCGCGCGGTCCCATGAGGCTGAGCTCCGCGTCCAGCGACGACCCGGTGGCGTTGCGGTAGTAGGTGCGCGCCCAGGTGTCCGCGCCCTGCGTCAGCACACAGGTCTGCGCCTCGACGCCGGCCGGCGAGGAGAGCTGGGGACCGCAGCGGGCGGCGGTGGCCAGGCCGAGGCCGAGCAGCGAGTCGTTCGGGGCAGCCGACGGGTCCTTGGCGTCACCGTGCCGGAGCACCCCGGGCACCAGCGCCTCGCCCACGTCCCCGACCTGGCCCGCGGACGCCACGGTCAGCGGCAGCACGACGGCGGCCGTCACCACGAACGCCAGCCCGACCAGATGCGTCCGCCGGGGTTCGGACCTGCCGTAACGGGCCCTGCGAAAGGCGGGCTTGCGCCCGCCCGCAGGAGGCGGCTGTGTCCCCGCACCGGGCGCCGGGCCCGCTTCGTGGGCCCGGTCCCCCGTCGAGGGGCCGGGCGCGGCCGGGCCCCCGCGCCCCCGCCACCGAGTACCGAATCCCCCAGAAAATCGCAGCATGGGCGGAAGATAACGAGCGCGGGGCGCCGACCGGGCCGTGCGCGCCGGGCGGCCCCTACATCTCGGGCGCGCTCACACCCGTACGAGTGAGGGCGTCGACCACCGCGTCCACCACGGCCTCCACGTCCGGCACCCAGGGCGCCGCCGAGCCGGGCAGCGGTTCCCGCTCCCAGCGCACCGCGCCGGCGCCGGTCTCGGACGGGGGAAGCGCGACGTAGCCGCCCTCACCGTGGAAGCGCAGGGAGCCGGGGACGAAGTCCTTGGCGTACAGCAGCTCGCCCAACTGCTCCATGGAGTACGGCTTGACGAGCAGCGCCCAGCGGGTGGGCGAGGCGATCACCGGGCCGAGGCGCATGCCCCGCCGGTCGAGCAGGGCGAGGGCGCGGGAGGCGGCCAGCGCCGGCAGGCTGACCGCGCACGGCGCGCTGCCGCCGGTCGCGAGGATGATGGGCGCGCTCGGCCGGTTGGTCCACCACCAGCGCACCATGCGCGCGTCGGTGGTGGCCGCGAGCAGGCCCGGGTCGAAGGGGTGGGCGCCGGGCACCGTGCACTCCGGGTCGGGGCAGCCGCAGCGGGCCCGGCCCTGCGGGTCCGGGGCCACGCCCGGGAGTACGGGCCACTGCCACTCCGTCGCGACGGTGAGGGCCGTGCCGAGCAGCTCGGGCCTTCCGTCGTTCCGTCGCCTGGACAGGAGCCTGCGTCGCCTTCCGAGGATCTCGCGCATGAGCGCTCGTTCCTTTCCGTTGCACCGCTGGCAACACCGTGGTCCACATCACAACATGAGTCGATCACTTCACTGTGCGTACCTGGTGGCGCATCACATCCCCGCGCACGGCAGGGGATCCCCAGGGGGTCGAACGTCGGCCGCGGCCGCGTCCGTGGCGCGTGAGGCAGGACGCGGTTGCGGCGTGAGGGTGGCGAAGCATGGCGTTTTGCCGTCGCGCGTGGTTCTCTCCGCCTCCGCCACGGGAGGATGGGGCTCGGCCGTCGGTGGTTATGACGCCCGGGTCCGTCGCCAGGTTCCGGGTGGCCCCCAACCACCCCTGGCCTTCTCCGAGTACGTACCCATCACGACCGTTGTGACGCTCCGTGGAGCGAGCCCAGTCGATCGCAATGGACCGTTCCCTCAGGCAGTTTTGAGCCAACTTGGCAGTAAGGCAAGGGGTTCGGAGAAATCACCCGGCAGTCCCTCGGACACCAGGAATCCCAGCAGGACAATGCTGGACATCCCCTCACGAGTGCGTGTACATGTGGAGACACTGCTAGCGGCGCAGAATCACATGGGGGTTTGCGATGCTTTTGAGCACTACGCACCGGTCCGAAGGCCGCGCGCGATGAACGCCCCGCACCCCCCGAAAGTGGCCGGAATCGATCCCACCGTTCCCACCTCCGGCCACACTGTCGCGGCCGCCACCCCCACCTCGGCAGCCACCTCGGGCACCGCCTTCGGCCCCGCCCCCGCGGCCCCCGCCGTCCCCGCCCCGCACGGCCCCGCGCCCGGCGCCCTCCTCCAGGACCGGCTGGCCGGCTGGGTCTCGGACCTCACCACGCTCCACGAACTCACCGAGCGGCTCACCCGCACCGACGCCCTGGAGTCCGCCCTCGACGAACTGCTGCGCGCCGGAGCCGCCCTCGTCGGCGCCCGCCGCGGCCTCGTCGTCCTGGACCCGGGCGACGGACTCGGCCCCCGCCCCGCCACCGGCCTCGGCCTCGGCCGCGCCGACCTCGGCCATCTGGAGACCGTCCCGCGCGCCGCGCTGCCGTACGACACCGCCCCCGGCGGCGAGGCCGTCCACCCCGACCTGTTCGCCGAGGAGGGCCTCGACCCCCGGCACCGGGAGGTCGCCGCCCGCCTCGGTTACGCCGCCAGCTACGCCCTGCCGCTCACCACCGACGGCGCCGGCCCCCTCGGCGCCGCCGTCTGGCTCTACGACGAGCCCGCCGAACCCCATGAGCGCCAGCGCCACCTGGCCGGCCTCTACGTCCGGCACGCCGCGGAACACCTGGCCAGGCTGGGCGAGTTGGAGCGGACCCGCGCCTGCATGGCGGCCATCACCGAGGAACTGCTGCCCTCCCGGCTGCCCCGGGTGACCGGCGTGCGGCTCGCCGCCCGGCACCGCACCGGGCGGCGCGGCGGCGGCGACTGGTACGACGCGCTGCCGCTGCCGGACGCGGGGCTCGGCCTGTCCGTGGGCTCGGTCACCGGCTCCGGGCCGGGCGCGGTGGCCGCCATGGGCCGGCTGCGCGCCTCGCTGCGCGCCTACGCGGTGATGGAGGGCGAGGACCCGGTCGCCGTCCTGTCCGACCTGGAACTGCTGCTGCGGCTGACCGAGCCCGCCCGCTGCGCCACCGCCCTGTTCGCCTACTGCGAGCCGGCGCTGCGCCGGGTCACCCTGGCCGGTGCCGGGCACAGCCCGCCGCTGCTGACCGGGGAGCGGCGCACCGAGTTCGCCGAGACCTCCGTCTCCGCCCCGCTCGGCATGCTCTCCTGCTGGGAGGCGCCCAGCGTGGAGATCCAGGCCGAGGCCGGGGAGACGGTGCTGCTGTACACCGACGGGCTGCTGCACCGCACCGGCGACCCGATGGACCGTGCCTTCGCCCGGCTGCACACGGCCGCGGCGAGCGTTCCCCGGGCGCTGCGCGGCGACCCGGGGGCCGTCGCCGACCACGTGCTGCGCGCGGTGCTGCCGGACGGCCGGGACGCGGCCGAGGGCGAGGAGGACGTCGTGCTGCTGGCGGCCCGCTTCGACTGAGCGGGCCCCGATCCCGTCCCCGGCAGGGTGCGACCAGGCATATCAGGTCATCCGCCCCGTTCCCCTGCCGGTACGACCGTACGATGGTGGGGGTCCCCCACCCCGACGCCGTGGCCCACCATGGCGAGCGCCGGGGGCCGCCGGGGGAAGATCACACGCCGTACCGAGGAGGATCACGTGGCCGACGAGCTCAACCCGGCGACCCCGGAGACCGAGTCCGAAGAGCCCATCAAGCAGCGGAAGAACGGCCTGTACCCGGGCGTGTCCGACGAGCTTGCCGAGAACATGCAGTCCGGCTGGGCCGACACCGAACTGCGCGATCTCCAGCCGATCCCGCAGGCCGCCGAGACCGCCCGGCGCCGCGCCGCGCTCTCCGCGCGCTTCCCGGGCGAGCGCCTGGTCGTCCCCGCGGGCAACCTGAAGACCCGCTCGAACGACACCGAGTACTCCTTCCGCTCGTCGGTCGAGTACGCGTACCTCACCGGCAACCAGACCGAGGACGGCGTCCTGGTCATGGAGCCCAAGGGCGAGGGCCACGAGGCCACGGTCTACCTGCTGCCGCGCTCCAACCGCGAGAACGGCGAGTTCTGGCTCGACGGCCAGGGCGAGCTGTGGGTCGGCCGCCGCCACTCCCTGGCCGAGTCGGAGGCGCTGTACGGCATCCCGGCCGCCGATGTGCGCGAGCTGGCCGACACGCTGCGCGAGGCCACCGGCCCGGTGCGCGTCGTGCGCGGCCACGACGCCGGCATCGAGGCGGCGCTGACCGACAAGGTCACCGCCGAGCGCGACGAGGAACTGCGCGTCTTCCTCTCCGAGATGCGGCTGATCAAGGACGAGTTCGAGATCGGCGAGCTGCAGAAGGCCGTGGACTCCACGGTGCGCGGCTTCGAGGACGTGGTGAAGGTCCTCGACAAGGCCGAGGCCACCAGCGAGCGCTACATCGAGGGCACCTTCTTCCTGCGCGCCCGCGTCGAGGGCAACGACGTCGGCTACGGCTCCATCTGCGCCGCCGGCCCGCACGCCTGCACCCTGCACTGGGTCCGCAACGACGGCGCCGTCCGCTCCGGCGACCTGCTGCTGCTCGACGCCGGCGTGGAGACGCACACCCTCTACACCGCCGACGTCACGCGCACCCTGCCGATCAACGGCACGTACAGCGAGCTCCAGAAGAAGATCTACGACGCCGTGTACGAGGCCCAGGAGGCCGGCATCGCGGCGGTGCAGCCGGGCGCCAAGTACCGCGACTTCCACGACGCCGCGCAGCGGGTGCTGGCCGAGAAGCTGGTCGAGTGGGGCCTGGTCGAGGGCCCGGTCGAGCGCGTGCTGGAGCTGGGCCTGCAGCGCCGCTGGACCCTGCACGGCACCGGGCACATGCTCGGCATGGACGTCCACGACTGCGCCGCCGCGCGGACCGAGACGTACGTGGACGGCGTGCTGGAGCCGGGCATGGTGCTCACCGTCGAGCCGGGTCTGTACTTCCAGGCCGACGACCTCACCGTGCCGGAGGAGTACCGGGGGATCGGCGTCCGGATCGAGGACGACATCCTGGTGACGGAGACCGGCAACCGGAACCTCTCGGCCGGTCTGCCGCGGCGCTCCGACGAGGTCGAGGCGTGGATGGCCGCCCTGAAGGGCTGATCCGCTCCGGGACGGCCGGGCACCGGGAAGGTGCCCGGCCGTTTCGCCTTTCCCCCTAGAACGCGGGATCCCTGTCGTGCAGGATCCGCTGGAAGAGCCGGCAGTCGCGCCACCGGCCGTTGATGTGCAGGTAGTCGGGGGCCGTGCCGATCTCCTGGAACCCGGACTTCGCCAGCACCCGCTGCGATCCGGCGTTCTCCACCAGCGTGGACGCCTCGATGCGGTGCAGCCCCACCTCGTCCCGGGCGAGCGCGCACACCCGCGCCACGGCCGCGCCGGCCAGCCCCCGGCCCTGCCGGTCGGCGGCGACCCAGTAGCCCAGGTGCGCGCTGCAGAAGGGCCCCCGGGAGATCCCCGTCAGGGTGATGGCCCCGACGATCCGCCCGTCCGCCTCCTCGAACACCCAGGGCACCAACGAGTCCTCGGCGTGCTGCCGCAGCAGCCCGTGGATCCGCTGCCGCTGGCCCTCGGGGGTGAAGAAGGCCTCCGGACGCACCGGATCCCATGGCGCCAGGTGGGCGCGGTTGGCGGTGTACGCGGCCGCCAGCGCCTCCGCGTCCCCGGCCGTGAGCAGCCGGAGTTTCACCCCGGCCGTCAGTTCCCCGTCGTCGGTCTGCATCCCACCACTATGGCGCTACACCGCCGGCAGCGGGGAGTCGTCGCACCGCTTGAGGATCTTGTCGAAGCTGACCACCGTGCCGCGGCGGCCGGGCTCGGGGCCGATGTGGACGTGGTCGGCGAGTTCCCGGATCAGGCACAGGCCCCGGCCGTGCTCGGCGTCCGGGCGGGCGGGCAGCGATCCCCGGGTGTGCGCGAAGCCGGGCCCGGAGTCGGCCACCTCGATACGGCACCTCTCGCCGTCGAGGTACGCGGTCACCCGGTACCCCTGCGGGGTGCCGCCGGCCCCGCCGTGCTCGACGGCGTTCGCGCAGGCCTCCCCGAGGGCGACGGCCAGGTCGTAGGAGATCTCCGGGTCCACCCCGGCCGTCTCCATGCTGCCGAGCAGCAGCCGCCGTGCGAGCGGCACGCTCGCCGCCTCCCGCCGCAGATGGAGTGACCACCAGATGCTCATGCTCCAGCCTCCCGGCCGCGGCTCGACATACCGTTACGTATTGCCGCCCGTGCACGGCCATAAGCGCACGGTCTACGTGACTGCGCCCATACAGCCGACGCGCCCCGGGAGGAAACGGTGTATGAGGGACGTACCCGATCGGCGGCCGTCGGACGAATCTCCCGGCCCTGGCGTAGGACGGCCGGGAGCGCAGTGGGATGATGTGCCCGCCATGTCTGCCCCCCACGCGCGCACGGCGCGTCCCGGAGCCGGGCTCCGGATGCCGCGGGCCGCGGTCTTCGCCGCGGTCTGCGTCGTGCTGGCCGCGGCCGGGCACGCGCTGGCCTCCTGCGCGAGCGTGCCGCCGTGGACCCTCGGTGTGGGCTTCCTCGGCTGTCTGCTGCTGGTGGCCCCGCTGACCGGGCGGACCCGCTCGCTGCCGGGCACCGCCGCGCTCCTGGCGCTCGGCCAGACCGCGCTGCACGCGCTGTTCGGTCTGGGCCAGCACGGGGCCATGGTCATGGCGGGGGCGCCGGCCGGGCGGTCCGCTCCGGCGGGAACGCTCACCGACACCGCGCTGGTGGAGCAGGCCTCACGGCTGCTGTGCGGGGCGAACGCCTCGGCGCTCACCCCGGGCCACTCCTTCCACCTGCTGCTCGCCGCCCGACTCATCGACCGCTCGGGCCGGCCCGTGGGCACCCCGGCCGCTCCGCCCGCGCCGCACCCGGCCGAGGCCACCGGCGCCCTCGGGGGCCTGCTGCCCTCGCTGCCGATGCTGCTCGGGCACGTCCTCGCGGCCGTCGCCGTCGGCTGGCTGCTGCGCCGCGGCGACCTGGCCGTGGGGCGGCTGCTCGAACTGTCGGCGCACGGAGTCGCCGAGACGGCCCTCGTCCGTTCCCTGCGCGCGGCGCTCGCGCTGGCGCACGCCCTGTGCGCCGGGCTGCTGCCCGCCGCCGAGCCCTGGCCGCGCGGCCGGCGCGGCGACCGGGACGAACCGCCCGCCCCGCACACCCTCGCGCTCCAGCACACGGTGATCCGGCGCGGCCCGCCCGCCGCCGACCTGCGACTCGCCGCCTGACGCGACGCGCCCGCCCCATGCCCCGGGACAGCTCCGGGAACCGAGGAGGCGGCCGCCGTCGCGCGGTCCGCGCGCGCTCGCGCGCCGTTTCTCCTCACCGGAACTCTCACCATGGAGCGCTCCTGCCATGCAGGCTTTCCCCATCGCGTCCCTCGCGACCCGTCGTACCGCCGCCCGGCTCGCCGCGGGTGCCGCCGTCGCCGGCACCGCCGTGCTCGCCCTGTCCGCACCCGCCTTCGCGCACGTGACCGTGCAGCCCGAGGGCGCCGCGGCCAAGGGCGGCTACGCGGTCGTCGACTTCAAGGTCCCCAACGAGCGGGACGACGCCTCGACCACCAAGGTCGAGGTCAGTCTCCCGGCCGACCACCCGCTGGCCTCCGTGATGGCCGAGCCGGTGCCGGGCTGGCACGTCCAGGTCACCAAGGCCAAGCTGGCCAAGCCGCTGACCGTGCACGGCGAGACGATCGACCAGGCCGTCACCAAGGTCACCTGGACCGCCGACGGCAAGGGCATCGAGCCCGGCTACTTCCAGAAGTTCCCGCTCTCCGTCGGCGCCCTGCCCGACAACACCGACCAGCTGGTGTTCAAGGCGCTCCAGACGTACTCCGACAAGCAGGTCGTGCGCTGGATCGAGGTACCGCGGCCCGGCCAGGACGAGCCGCAGAACCCCGCCCCGGTGCTCCAGCTGACCGCCCCGGCCGGCGAGCACGGCACGGCGAGCGCCGCCGCCGACAAGACCGACGGCACCGCCGCCACCGGCTCCGGCGGCGGCAGTGACACCACCGCCCGGGTGCTCGGCGTGGCCGGCATCGTCGTCGGCGCCGCGGGCGTGGCCTACGGCGTCTTCGCCGGACGCCGCCGCACCGCCTGAGCCCACCGTTCCGCAGCGCGCGCCGGGGCCGTGCCAGGCTTCTCGCAAGCCCCCGCACGACCCCGGTGCGCGCCGGAGATCTCACATCTGGGACATTTTTCTATGCGCAAGAAGACGTTCGCCGCGGCCGCACTGCTCGCCGCCGCCACCCTGACCCTCTCCGCCTGCGGCAGCCAGGACTCCGACGGCCGGTCGCCGGTCGCCGCGGTCTCCCAGGAGTCCGGCCAGAGCGGCCCCGCCACCGTCCTCGACCAGCCCTGGGACAAGCCCGGCCTGGTGCTCACCGACACCCACGGCAAGAAGTACGACCTCCGCAAGGAGACCCAGGGCCACCCGACCCTGCTCTACTTCGGCTACACGCACTGCCCCGACATCTGCCCGACGACGATGAGCAACATCGCCGTCGCCGCCCAGAAGTCGCTGACCCCGGCCCAGCGCGACGACCTGCGGGTCGTCTTCGTCACCACCGACCCCGGCCGGGACACGCCGGCCGCGCTCGGCAGCTGGCTCAAGGGCATCGACCCCCGGTTCATCGGCCTGACCGGCGACTTCAAGACCGTCCAGGCGGGCGCCCGCTCCGTCGGCATCTCGGTGGAGCCGACGACGAAGGACAAGAACGGCAAGCTCGTCTCCGTGCACGGCACCCAGGTCGTCGCCTTCTCGCCGAAGACGAACGGCGGTTACGTGCTCATCGGCGAGGAAGCCACGGTCGACGACTACATCAAGGACCTGCCCAAGCTCGTCGAGGGGGCCAAGCCGTGAGCCGTCGCCCCGCGGTGCTCGCCACGGCCGCCGCGCTCGCCGGCGCGCTCACCCTCGTGGGCTGCTCGAAGCCGGCGCCGGCGAAGGCCGAGCTGTCGGTGAGCGGGTCGTACATGCCGCAGCCGGTCTCCGCCGACATGGCCGCCGGCTTCCTGACGATCACCAACAAGGGCGCCGCGAAGGACGAACTGACCTCGGTGACCAGTGCCGCCGCCGGTCGGATCACCATGCACAGCACCGTGGGCGGCGAGATGCGGGAGAAGTCCTCCTTCCCCATACCCGCCCACGGCCGGCTCGTCTTCAAGAGCGGTGGCAACCACTTGATGTTCGAGCAGCTCCGGCACCAGCCGAAGCAGGGCCAGACGGTCACCCTGAAGCTCACCTTCGCCACGTCCGCGCCGCTCACGGTCCGGATGCCGGTGGAGTCCGCCACGTACCACCCGTCGACCGGCCACTGAGGGAAGGGACACCGTGACCCGGACCATCACCCCCCGACTGCGGAACCTGTTGCTGCTGCTCCTCGCCGTCACCGGCACGCTGCTCGCGGGGGCCGGCCCGGCCTCCGCGCACGCGGCGCTGACCGGCAGCGACCCCGCGCAGGGGGTGGTGGTCGCACAGCCGCCCGCCCGGGTGTCGCTCACCTTCTCCGAGAAGGTGGCGATGAACGAGGGCTCCCTGCGGGTCCTCGACCCCAAGGGCAGACCGGTGCAGACCGGCGCGCCCGCCAACGTGCGCGGCACGACCTACGCCGTGAACCTCGAAAGCGGCCTGGGCCAGGGCACCTACACGGTCACCTACCAGGTCGTCTCCGCCGACAGCCACCCCGTGGCCGGCGCCTACACCTTCTCCGTCGGGGCACCCTCGAAGACCGTGGTCCCCGACGCCGCGACGGCCGTGGGCGGCGGGATCGTCGGCGGCCTCTACGCCTTCGGGCGGTACGTGTCGTACGCCGGCTTCATCGTGCTCGCGGGCGGTACCGCCTTCGTACTGGTCTGCTGGCGGCGCGGCGCGGGCGTTCGGGCCCTGCAACGGCTGGTGGTCGGCGGCTGGCTGGCGCTGACCGCGGCCACCCTGTGGCTGCTGCTGCTGCGCGGCTCCTACACCACCACCGGCAAGCTCGCCGACGTCTTCGATCTCGGACTGCTCGGCCAGGTGCTCCAGACCAAGCCGGGCGCCGCGCTGGTCTCCCGGCTGCTCCTGCTCGCCGCCGCCGCGCTGTTCATCGCCGTGCTCTTCGGCTCCTACCAGCGGCGCGAGGAGGGCGCGGAGAAGCGGGACCTGACCTTCGGGCTGGGGATCGGGGGCGTGGTCGTGGCGGCCGGACTCGCGACCAGCTGGGCGGTGTCCGAGCACGCCTCGGTGGGGCTCCAGCCGGGCATCGCCATGCCGGTCGACGTCGTCCACCTGCTCGCCGTCGCCGCCTGGCTGGGCGGGCTCACCGCGCTCCTGGTCGCCCTGTACCGGGCGCCCGCCGGGATGCCGGTCGAGGCCGCGGCCGTGCGGCGCTTCTCCCGGCTGGCCTTCGGCTCCGTCCTCGTCCTCGTCGTCACCGGCGTCTACCAGTCCTGGCGCCAGCTCGGCTCCTGGTCCGCCTTCACCGGCACCCGCTACGGTCAGCTGCTGCTGGCCAAGATCGCCCTGGTGGCGCTCATGGTCGGCATCGCCTCGGCGTCCCGGCGCTGGACCGGACGGCTCACCGACCGGGCCGCGGGCGGCGCGGCGGCCGAGGAGGCGGAGACCGAGAAGGAGAGCGTCGCCGCCTCGACGGCCGCCGGACAGGACGCGAACGTGGCGGAGGACCACCCGGCGGACCCCGGCGACGCCCGGCGCGCCGCCCAGCTCGCCCGGCAGCGGGCCGCGATGGACACCGCCCGGCGCAAGCGGCTGCGCGACGGGGACACGGGACGCCACGGGCTGCGCCGCTCGGTGCTCGCCGAGGCCGCCGTCGCCGTCGTCCTGCTCGCCGTCACCACCGCGCTGACGCAGACCGAGTCCGGCCGCACCGAGCAGGAGGCCAGGGCCGCCACCTCGGCCGGCACCGCCACGACGGCCCCGAACGGCTCCCTGACCCTGCCCTTCGACACGGGCGGCGCCGACGGCAAGGGCGTGGTCTCCCTCGACCTCGACCCCGCCCGCGCGGGCACCAACCAGCTGCACCTCTTCGTCCGCAAGCCCGACGGCCGCCCCTTCGACGTCCCCGAGGTGAAGGTCGCCCTCACCCTGGAGGCGAAGAAGATCGGCCCGCTCGCCGTGACCGCCGAGCACATCACCACCGGTCACTGGTCCGCGGACTCGGTGCAGATCCCGATGGCCGGCGACTGGAAGGTCGCCGTCACCGTACGCACCTCCGACATCGACGAAGTGACCGTCTCCAAGAACGCGCAGATCGGCTGAACCAGACCATGACCGAACAGTCCATCCCGGCGGCCCGCACCCCCGAGGCCCCGGCGAACGCGGCCCGCGCCGAGGCGGGCGGCGTCTCCCGGCGCACCCTGCTCGGCACCGCGGGGGCCACCGGACTGGTGCTCGGCGCGGCGGGCGGCGCCATCGGCCGTGCCACCGCGCCCGCCCAGGCCACCCCGCTCACCTCCGTCGGCTCCGACCGGGCGATGTTTCACGGGAAACATCAGCCCGGCATCACCGAGGGGCTCCAGGCGTGCGGCCATCTCGTCGCCTTCGACCTGGTGGCGGGCGCGGGCCGCACGGAGGCGGCGGCCCTGCTGCGCCGCTGGTCGGCGACGGCCGAGCGGCTGATGGCGGGCGAGCCGGCGCCGCACGACGACACCGCCGTGGCACGCGACGCGGGCCCCTCCTCGCTGACCGTCACCTTCGGCTTCGGCCACGACTTCTTCTCCCGCACCGGCCTGGAGAAGCAGCGGCCCACCGCGCTCGACCCGCTGCCGGCCTTCTCCTCCGACCGCCTCGACAAGGCGCGCAGCGACGGCCAGCTGTTCGTGCAGATCGGCGCGAACGACGCCCTGGTCGCCTTCCACGCCCTGCGCGCGATCCAGAAGGACGCCGGTTCGGCCGCGCGGGTGCGCTGGCAGATGAACGGCTTCAACCGCACCCCGGGCGCCACCGCCCACCCGATGACGGCCCGCAACCTGATGGGCCAGATCGACGGCACCGGCAATCCGAAGCCGACGGACGCCGCCTTCGAGCAGCAGGTCTTCGTGCCCGCCTCGGGGGAGCCCGCGTGGATGGCGCACGGCTCCTACGCCGTCGTACGCCGGATCCGGATGCTGCTGGACGACTGGGAGAAGCTGTCGCAGACCGCCCAGGAGCAGGTCATCGGGCGCCGCAAGGCGGACGGGGCGCCGCTGACCGGGGGCGGGGAGACCAGCCCGATGGAGCTGGACAAGACCGACGCCCGGGGCGAGTACGTGATCCCGCTCACCGCGCACGCGCGGATCACCCGGCCGGACAAGAACGGCGGGGCGGCCATGCTGCGGCGCCCGTTCTCGTACCACGACGGCTTCGACGCGGACGGTACGCCGGACGCCGGTCTGCTCTTCGTCTGCTGGCAGGCCGATCCGCTGCGGGGCTTCGTGCCGGTGCAGCGCAAGCTCGACCGCGGCGACGCGCTGTCGCGGTTCATCCGGCACGAGGCGAGCGCGCTGTTCGCGGTGCCGGGCGGGGCCGCGAAGGGCGAGTACGTGGGGCAGCGGCTGCTGGAGGGCTGAGGCCGGACACCGGGCTGCCGGCGGACCCGACCCTTTAGCCGACGCCCTGTGCGCTCTGCGGACTTTCCGGGATCAAACCACCCGGTCGAGTGGCTGTCATGAGACGGCTGAGCCAGGACGGCCGACGGCCATTAGGGTGAGGACCATGCCAGCGAGCTATGCGTATCTCGGCCCGGAGGGCACCTTCACCGAGGTGGCCCTGCGGACGCTGCCGGAGGCGGCCACCCGGGAGCTGACCCCGTACGTGTCGGTGCAGTCCGCGCTGGACGCGGTGCGGGCCGGCGAGGCCGAGGCGGCGTTCGTGCCGATCGAGAACTCGGTCGAGGGCGGCATCACCGCCACCCTGGACGGTCTGGTCGCGGGCGAGCCGCTGACGATCTACCGCGAGGTGCTGCTCTCCATCACCTTCGCGCTGCTGGTCCGGCCGGGTACGCAGCTCGCGGACATCAAGACGGTCTCCGCCCACCCCGCGGCCCAGCCGCAGGTGCGCAACTGGCTCAAGGCCAACCTCCCGGACGCCGTCTGGGAGTCGGCGGCCTCCAACGCGGACGCCGCCCGGCTGGTCCAGGAGGGCCGCTACGACGCCGCCTTCGCCGGCGAGTTCGCCGCCGCCCGGTACGGCCTCGAGGCCCTGGAGACCGGGATCCACGACGCGGAGAACGCGCAGACCCGGTTCGTGCTGGTCGGCCGCCCGGCCCGGCCCGCCGCCCGGACCGGCGCCGACAAGACCTCGGTGGTGCTCTGGCAGCGCGCCGACCACCCCGGCGGACTGCGCGACCTGCTCGGCGAGTTCGCCTCGCGCGGCATCAACCTGATGCTGCTCCAGTCCCGGCCGACCGGCGCCGGGATCGGCAACTACTGCTTCTGCGTGGACGCCGAGGGCCACATCTCGGACCGGCGGATGGCGGAGGCGCTGACCGGCCTGAAGCGGATCTGCCGCGATGTGCGCTTCCTCGGCTCGTACCCGCGCGCCGACATGGAGCCGGGGGAGGCCGGGCCCGCGCAGACCGGGACCTCGGACGAGGAGTTCATGCGAGCGGCGGACTGGGTGGCGCGCTGCCAGGACGGTCGCTTCTAGCCAGTCCTACCTGCGTATCATCGTTATCCACAGGAGTTATCCACAGGTACCCTTCTCGACCTGGGGACAAGTCGACAGCACGGGGTGATCCAGTCGACAAATCGCCCCACGGCGCCCAGACGGGGCAACCATCACCTGACTCGCTCTTCGTCCACCCGTTTCCTTCGGTTCATCTTTTAGGACGACCGTTTTCCACCCGAAAGTGGGTCTCGATCCACTTTGACCGAGGAATTCTGCACGCCCACTCATCGCCCCGGAGAGTTCCGGAGTGATCAATTCCAGCATCCACAGCTCTTCCCCACACCCTGTGGATAACTCTTCCGAGGGTGTGGATTTCTGTGGACAACCGGGCCCCCAAATCCCGTTCTCCACAAGGAAATCCGGTCAACAGGGCGCCCGTGGCCTGCCCCGTCCCAGGGAGTGAGACACTTTCCCTTGACACGGCTGGCAATTAGCGCATAACGCACCGTAAGCCGCAAATCCAAGCGCGCCGGAATAGTGATTCGTGAGCGACAACCCGGCACCGGTAGCCTTGGCCCTGTGATTGACCTTCGCCTGCTCCGTGAGGACCCCGACCGTGTGCGCGCGTCCCAGCGCGCCCGTGGAGAGGACGTCGCGCTCGTCGACTCCCTCCTGTCTGCCGACGAGCGGCGCAGGTCCTCCGGCGTCCGCTTCGACGAACTGCGCGCCGAGCAGAAGCAGCTCGGCAAGCAGATCCCCAAGGCCACCGGTGACGAGAAGGCCGAACTGCTCAAGCGCGCCGAGCAGCTGAAGGCCGACGTCAAGGCCGCCGACGCCGAGCGCGACGCGGCCGACGCCGAGACCCAGGAGCTGCTGCTCCGGCTCGGCAACCTCGTCCACCCCGACGTCCCGGTCGGCGGCGAGGAGGACTTCGTCACCCTGGAGACGCACGGCACCATCCGCGACTTCGGCGCCGAGGGCTTCGAGCCCAAGGACCACCTGGAGCTGGGCCAGCGGCTCGGCGCGATCGACGTCGAGCGCGGCGCCAAGGTCTCCGGCTCCCGCTTCTACTTCCTCACCGGCGTCGGCGCCCTGCTGGAGCTGGCCCTGGTGAACGCGGCGATGGCCCAGGCCACCGCGGCCGGCTTCACCCCGATGCTCACCCCGGCGCTGGTCCGCCCGCAGTCCATGGCCGGCACCGGCTTCCTCGGCCAGGCCGCGCAGGACGTCTACCACCTGGACAAGGACGACCTGTACCTGGTCGGCACCTCCGAGGTGGCGCTCGCGGCCTACCACATGGACGAGATCATCGACGCCGACAAGCTGCCGCTGCGGTACGCGGGCTTCTCGCCCTGCTTCCGCCGCGAGGCCGGCTCGCACGGCAAGGACACCCGGGGCATCTTCCGCGTCCACCAGTTCGACAAGGTCGAGATGTTCTCGTACGTCGCCCCGGAGGACTCCCAGGCGGAGCACCAGCGCCTGCTGGACTGGGAGAAGCAGTGGCTGACCTCGCTGGAGCTGCCGTTCCGGGTGATCGACGTCGCCTCCGGTGACCTCGGCTCCTCGGCCGCCCGCAAGTTCGACTGCGAGGCGTGGATCCCGACCCAGGGCAAGTACCGCGAGCTGACCTCGACCTCGGACTGCACCGAGTTCCAGTCCCGCCGGCTGTCCATCCGGGTCCGCGACGGCAAGCAGGTCAAGCCGCTCGCCACGCTCAACGGCACGCTGTGCGCCGTACCGCGCACCATCGTGGCGATCCTGGAGAACCACCAGCAGGCCGACGGCTCCGTCCGGGTCCCCGAGGTGCTGCGCCCCTACCTGGGCGGCCGGGAGGTCCTGGAGCCGGTGGCCAAGTGAGCTTCCCCTACGGGATCGTCGCCACCGACCTCGACGGGACGCTGCTGCGCTCCGACGGATCCGTCTCCCAGCGCACCCGTGACGCGCTCGCCGCGGCCACCGCGGCGGGCGCGGCCCACATCGTCGTCACCGGCCGGGCCGTCCCCTGGACCCGGCACGTCCTGGACGACCTCGGCTACGACGGCCTCGCCGTCTGCGGCCAGGGCGCTCAGGTCTACGACGCGGGCGCGCACCGCCTGCTGACCTCGGTCACCCTGGACCGGCAGCTGGCCGGGGTCGCCCTCGCCAAGATCGAGGCGGAGGTCGGCCCGCTGCATCTGGCGGCCAGCCGGGACGGGCTGGACGGCGAGGTGCTCGTGGGCCCGGGGTACGCGGTCGCGGGCCCGCTGCCCGCCGTACCCTTCACGGACGCGTCCGATCTCTGGGCCGCCCCGCTGAACAAGATCTACATACAGCATCCGACGCTCGGGGACGACGAGCTGGCCCAGGCCGCGCGCCAGGCGGCGGGCGGGTTCGTCAGCGTCGCCATGGCCGGCGCGGGGATCGTGGAACTCCTGCCGCTCGGCCTGTCCAAGGCCACGGGTCTCTCGCTGGCCGCGCGCCGTCTCGGCCTGCGGGCCGCGGACACGATCGCCTTCGGCGACATGCCGAACGACATCCCCATGTTCGCCTGGGCATCCCGGGGCGTGGCCATGGCCAACGCCCACGAGGAGGTCAAGGCGGTGGCCGACGAGGTGACGACCTCCAACGAGGAGGACGGCATCGCGGCGGTCCTGGAGACCCTGCTGGGATGACGGCCCGGCCCCCACAGGGGCCGCCGCCACGGCCGGTCGCGCACGGCGATGCGCCTCGCGTCATCCGCGGGGCGCCTCAGTCGCCCCTTCTGCGCCTGCGCCGACGCCTCGCCTTGCTGAAGAACCACCCCGCGGGCGGCTGGTCCGAGCGCCACGGCTGGGGCTCGGGGGCCTCGGCGCGCCAACGCGCGGCCAGCATCCGCGCCCGGGCGGACGGCTCGGAGGCCTCCGCGGCACGGACGAAGGCCTCGTCCAGGACCAGCCCCTCAAAGGCGTCCCCCTCGAACCCCCCGCCCCCGCCCGGCGTCTCCTCCGCCATCCCCGGCCTCCTCACATACGTCCGGTTTGCCCAGTGTGCCCGGACGGGGATGAAGTCCCCGTCAAGAGGGCGGCGGGGTACTCACTCCTCCCCGGCGAGCTTCAGCGACCGCAGCTTCTGGCCGGCGTACCAGGTGGCCAGCACCGTCACCGCCACCAGCAGCACGACGGCCGTGGTCAGGCCGACGTCGGACGTGATCAGGTCGCCCCCGGCCACCTTGTGCGCGACGGCCAGCGACCACTGCTGGACGCTCAGCGTGCGCGCCCCGGGCACCAGGGAGCCGAACAGCGCCTCCCAGACCAGCGCGTACACCAGGCCGAAGACCACGGCGTGCCGCGAGACCGTGCCGAGCAGCAGGAACAGCGCCGAGTAGGCGATGGAGGCGACCAGCGCGGCGATCGTGTAGGCGACGGCGACCTGCTGGCCGTTGCCGTTCAGGATCAGCCCGGCGATCATCGTCGGCACCGCCGAGAACACCATGGTCACGGCGATGGCCACGATCAGCTTGGTGAAGATGATCGTCGGCCGCTTCAGCGGCTTGGCCAGCAGGTAGACGACGGAGCCGTCGTCGATCTCCGGGCCGATGGCGCCCGTGCCCGCGATGACGCCGATGATCGGCACCATCGTGGCGATGGCGAACCCGCCGAGCACGTCGGCGGCCGTCTGGTCGTCGGCGCCGCTGAGGGCGCGGACGGCCACGGAGATCACGATGAGCAGCAGCGGCAGCGCGCCGAGGATGAGGGCCCGGCGACGGCCGAGCAGGGCCCGGTAGGTGAGCCGGGCGACGGTGGGGTCGTACATCTTCGGCCTCCTACGCCGCGACCAGGTACGAGAAGACGGACTCCAGGGACTCGTCCGACGGCGAGACCGTGAGCAGCCGGATGCCGTGGTCCCTGGCGACCTTCGGCAGCAGGGTGGTGAAGCGGCCGAAGTCGACGGCCTGGACGCGCAGCGCGCCCTCGGCGTGGTCGACCTCGATGCCGGAGGTGGACGGATCGGCGATCAGCGCGGCCGCGAGGGCGCGGTCGTCGCTGGAGCGCACCAGGTAGCGGTGCGGCCGGTCGGTCATCAGCCGGCGGATCTTGCGGTAGTCGCCGCTGGCCGCGTGCCGTCCGGCGACGACGACCTCGATGTGCCGGGCGAGCTGCTCGACCTCTTCGAGGATGTGCGAGGAGAACAGCACGGTGCGGCCCTCGTCGCCCATCCTGCGCAGCAGGTCCATCAGCTGCATGCGCTGGCGCGGGTCCATGCCGTTGAACGGCTCGTCCAGCAGCAGCAGCGACGGGTCGTGCACCAGGGCGCTCGCCATCTTCACGCGCTGGCGCATGCCCTTGGAGTAGGTGGCGATCCTGCGGTCCTGGGCGTACTCCATCTCGACCGTGGCGAGGGCCCGCTGGGCGGCCTTGTCGCCGAGGCCGTGCAGCTCGGCGTTGGCGACGACGAACTCGCGTCCGGTGAGGAAGTCGTACATCGCCTCCCGCTCGGGGACGATGCCGATGTGCCGGTAGATCTGCTCGTTGCGCCACACCGGCTGCCCGTCGAGGGTGACGGTGCCCGTGGACGGGGCGAGGAAGCCGCCCATCATGTTGATCAGGGTGGACTTCCCGGCGCCGTTCGGGCCGAGCAGACCGGTCACCCCGGGGCCGATGGTCATGGTGATGTCGTTGACGGCGACCACGTTGCCGAACCAGCGCGAGACGTGGTCGATGCTGAGGGTCGTCACAGTCCCACCTTCTTGTAGCGGCGCAGCAGCAGGCCGTAGCTGCCGGCGATCAGTGCGAGGGTGACGAGGGCGGCGACCGCGCCCTCCCCGGTCGAGGGGGCGACCCCGCCGGGGGCCCGGGTGGTCGCGCCCAGGAAGGCGGACTGGACGCCGTCGATCAGGGTGACCGGCGAGAACAGGCCGATCCACGGGACGGCGCCGTCATGCCCCTGCGTGCTGGCGATGGCCTGGAGGGTGGACACCGCCCCGTAGGAGATGACCAGTACGGCGATCACGGCGGCGATGCCGAAGCCGCGGCGCGGGGTGACGGCGGCGATGACCAGGCCGATGCCGGCGAAGAGCAGGGAGAGCAGGGCCACGGAGACCAGTCCCTCGGCGAATTCCTTCGTCTGGTGGGCGAAGCCCAGCTTGGACAGCAGCGCCCCCACGTACATCACCAGCAGGGGGGCGGCGGTGAGGATGAAGATCGCCGAGGCGAGCGCGGCGAACTTGGCGCGGACGTAGTCGGCGGTCTCGATGGGCCGCGAGAAGTACAGCGGCACCGTCTTGAAGCGCAGGTCGCGCGAGACGGCCTGGGGCGCCTGCGAGGCGACGTACAGGCTGATCACGGCCTGCATCATGATCGCGTAGCGGGTGTAGCCGACCGGCAGTTCGTGCGCCTTGGTGGCGACGGCGACGGCCACCATGATGGCGGCGGGCACGCACATCACCGCGAACAGCAGCATCGGCAGCACCTTGGACTTCACCGAGCGGCCGAGGCCGTAGGCGCCGCGCAGGGACTGCGAGTACAGGGAGCGGCGGGCGTAGGCGCGGCCGAGGCGCGGGCCGTCGTAACCGCGGTAGCCGATGTCGTGGATACGGGTCGTCTCGCCCGTGAGGGGCTGCTCAACCGCCATGACCGACGGCCTCCTTCCGCTGCTCGTCGGCGCCGCCGGCCGTGAACACCTCGGCGATGTGGTGCCGGCGCTGCTCCATCCGGATCAGTCCGAGCCCGAGGTCGGCGACCACGTCGCGCACCAGGTCGTACGTCTGCTCGCCGGCCGCGGTGAGCAGCAGGATGTGGCCCGCGCCGGGCAGGCCCGCGCCCTCGTGGGCGACCTCCACCCCGCGCGCGGCCAGCGCCTCGCGCACCGCCCGGGTGCCGTCGGGGTGGGCGTCGCTGTCGGTGACCTCGATCGCGAGAGTGGTCGTGGTCTGGGTGAAGTCGGTGGTGGAGCTGGAGCGCAGCAGTTTGCCGCCGTCGATGACGACCACGTGCTCGCAGGTCCGCTCCAGCTCGCCCAGCAGGTGCGAGGTGACCAGGACGGAGATGCCGAAGTCGGAGTGGACCCGGCGGATCAGGCCGAGCATCTCGTCCCGGCCGACCGGGTCGAGGCCGTTGGTCGGCTCGTCCAGGAAGACCAGCTTGGGGTCGTGCACCAGGGCCTGCGCGAGCTTCACACGCTGCTTCATGCCGGTGGAGTAACCGCCGATGGGGCGGTAGCGCTCCTCGTAGAGGCCGACGTGGCGCAGGATGTCCGCGGTGCGCTCGCGCGCGGCGGTGGGCGGCAGCCCCGACATCCGCGCCATGTGCACGACGAACTCGGTGGCCGAGACGTCCGGCGGCAGGCAGTCGTGCTCGGGCATGTAGCCGACGCGCTCGCGGATGGCGGCGCCCTCGGTGGCGATGTCCAGTCCGAGCACCCGGGCGCTGCCCTCGGTGGCGGGGGACAGCCCCAGCAGGATCTTGATCAGGGTGGACTTGCCGGCGCCGTTGGCCCCGACGAGTCCGGTCACACCGGCCCCGATGTCCACGGACAGCCGGTCGAGCGCGGTCACCCGGGGGAACCGCTTGCTCAGGCTTTCGGTCGCGATCACAGTCACCCACCCGACGTTAGTGATCCCGGCCACGCCGGTCGTCAGACCACAGAGCCGTCTTGGGGTCAGCCCCAGGTATTACGCATCCCTAGGGGGCGCCCTGCCTCAGGGCCGTCCGGAGTCCCTCCGGGGCCCGCACTCCCGCCTATTGACGCCACCTCTAACAACTGCGAGATTCACGTACGTCAAGTTACGGACGCGTACCGCAGCCGACAGGCGAGTCGGCCGGACAACGGGACGAGGCGGCATGACGACGGCAGTGAGCAGCGAACTCCCCGTGGAGCTGCGGGGATTCAGGCGGGTGCAGCGCCTCGCCTACGAGTGCGCGGAGGCGGTCGCGGCCCGGCTGGAGCCAGGGGTGACCGAGCGCGAGGCGGCGCGGATGCAGCGGGAATGGCTGCGCGAGCGCGGGGTGCGGGACTGGTTCCACCTGCCGTTCGCCTGGTTCGGGGACCGTACGGCGTTCGTGGATTTCCGCGTCCCGCTCCAGTTCTTCCCCACCGACCGCGAGCTGGCGCCCGGGATGCCGTTCATCCTGGACATGGCCCCGGTCCACGAGGGATACACGGCGGACATCGGCTACGCGGGCTCCCTGGGAGCGAACCCGGTGCAGGACCGGCTGCTGGCCGATCTGGAGGCGCACCGGGAGCTGATCCTGGGCGAGGTGCGCGAGCGGCGCTCCCTGCGCGAGATCTACGAGGACGTGGACCGGCTGATGGTCCGCCAGGGCTACGCCAACCGGCACCGCGCCTACCCCTTCGGGGTGATCGCCCACAAGGTGGACCGGGTGAAGGAGCGTCGCTGGGCGCCCCAGCTGTTCGGCTTCGGCACGCAGTCCCTGAAGGGCCTGTTCTCGGACGCGCTGCACGGCCACCGCGAGGGCTGGTCGCCCCTGTGGTCGCCGTACCGCTTCTCGGACCACCCGCCGCGGCCGGGCCTGTGGGCGGTCGAACCCCACCTCGGTTTCCGGGGCACCGGCGCGAAGTTCGAGGAGATCCTCGTGGTCACCGACTCGAAGGACCCCGAGGAGAGCGCCTTCTGGCTGGACGACGATCTGCCGCACGTGCGGCGCTGGGCGGAGGAGAAGTGACGACCCTGAAGGACGCGCGCGAGCGCACGGTACGGACCGGCGGGATCCAGCTCAGCGTGGCCGAACTCGGCGACCCGCGGCAGCCGACGGTGGTCCTGGTGCACGGCTACCCGGACAACAAGGAGGTGTGGTCCGAGATCGCCCCGCGCCTCGCGGACCGCTTCCACGTGGTCCTCTACGACGTCCGGGGCCACGGCCGCTCCACGGCGCCGAAGCCGCTGCGCGGCGGCTTCACCCTCGCCAAGCTCACCGACGACTTCCTGGCCGTCGTGGACGAGGTCAGCCCGGACCGACCGGTGCACCTGGTCGGCCACGACTGGGGCTCGGTGCAGTCCTGGGAGTTCGTCACGGTCGCCCGCACCGAGGGCCGCATCGCCTCCTTCACCTCCGTCTCCGGGCCGTCCCTGGACCACTTCGGGCACTGGATCAACGACCGCCTCAGGCGCCCGACGCCCCGCCGCGTGGGCCAGCTCCTCGGGCAGGGCGCCAAGTCCTGGTACGTGGGCATGCTGCACACCCCGGCCCTGCCGGAGCTGGCCTGGCGCGGCCCGCTCGGCAAGCGCTGGCCGCGGATCCTGGAGAAGACCGAACAGGTCTCCGGCGGCGACTACCCGACCCCCTCCCTGTCCTCCGACGCGGCCCACGGCGCCTGGCTGTACCGGGACAACGTGCGCGCCCGGCTGCGCCGGCCCCGGCCGGACGCCCACGCGCACGCGCCGGTGCAGCTGATCGTCCCCGAGGGTGACGCGTTCCTCTCCGCGCGGCTCTACGACGACCTGGAGCGGTGGGTGCCCCGGCTGACCCGGCGCACGATCGCGGCGAAGCACTGGGTCCCGCGCACCCGGCCCGACCAGCTGACCGCGTGGATCGAGGAGTTCGTGATGTCCGTCGAGGGCGGCCGCCCCGCGCCGGTGACCGCCACCGGCGCGCACGCCGCCCGGTTCGCCGGGCAGCTGGTGCTGATCACCGGCGCGGGCGGCGGGATCGGGCGGGCGACGGCGTTCGCGTTCGCGGAGGCGGGCGCGCGGCTGATCGCCGTCGACCGGGACGCGGAGGCCGCGGCCCGCACCGCCGAACTGGCCCGGCTGATCGGCGCGCCCGAGGCCTGGGCGGAGACGGCGGACGTCTCCGACGAGCAGGCCATGGAGAAGCTCGCCGAGCGGGTGCACCGTGCGTACGGCGTGCTGGACGTGCTGGTCAACAACGCCGGCATCGGTCTGTCCGGCTCCTTCTTCGACACGACGACCGAGGACTGGCGCACCGTCCTCGACGTCAACCTGTGGGGCGTGATCCACGGCTGCCGGCTCTTCGGGGCGCGGATGGCCGAGCGCGGACAGGGCGGCCACATCGTCAACATCGCGTCGGCGGCCGCCTACCAGCCGTCCCGGATCCTGCCCGCCTACAGCACCTCCAAGGCGGCGGTCCTGATGCTGTCGGAGTGCCTGCGCGCGGAACTCGCCTCGCGGTCCATCGGCGTGACGGCGATCTGCCCCGGCATCGTCAACACCGGCATCACCTCCACGGCCCGCTTCGCCGGTGTCGACGCGGAGGAGGAGGCCCGCCGCCGGAAGAACTCGGCCCGCCTGTACGGCCTGCGCAACTACCCGCCGGAGAAGGTGGCCTCCGCCGTCCTGGACGCGATCGCGGACAACAAGCCGCTGGTGCCGGTGACCCCGGAGTCACGGGTGGCGCACGCCTTGTCGCGGGTGCTGCCGGGGGCGCTGCGACGGCTGGCGCGGGTGGAGCCGAAGGTGTGAGACGGGTGGTCGCGGGGAGCGCGCCGTGGAGCGGGCTCCCCACAACCACCCTCATCCCCGGGCCAGTTGTCCACAGTTTCGTCAATTCCCCTGTGGATAACCCCGGTTGTCTGTGGACCAAACCTCTCCGCGGAAAACAACCTGCGTGATCCGTGTCTCCCCCACATCCTGGGGACATGGACGAACAACGCACCATCAGGGTGTCCAAATACCTCTCCAGACACCTCCGTCACCAGCCCGACCGGATCGGCCTCACCCTCGATGCCGCCGGCTGGGCCGACATCGACGAGCTGATCACCGCGGCGGCCCGCCACGGCTTCCCCGTCACCCGCGAAGAACTGGCCCACGTGGTCGAGGCCAACGACAAACGGCGCTTCACGATCGACGGCACCAGGATCCGCGCCGCCCAGGGCCACAGCGTCCCCGTGGACCTCGGCCTGCCCCCGGCCACCCCGCCGCCGTACCTCTACCACGGCACCGTCCCCGGCGCCCTGCCGGCGATCAGGGCGGAGGGACTGAAGCCCATGGGCCGGCACGCCGTCCACCTGTCCGCCGACCGCGCCACCGCCACCCGGGTCGGCGCCCGCCGCGGCCGCCCCGTCGTCCTCACCGTGGACGCCGCCGCCATGCACCGGGACGGCCACGTCTTCCACCGCAGCGCCAACGGTGTCTGGCTGACCGCCGCCGTCCCCCCGCGCCACCTGCGCTTCCCGGGCCCCCACTGACCCGCCCCGCACCACACCGCCCCACCGCTTACCCTCGAACGCATGAGTCTGCGTCTGAGCACCGTGATCCTGCCGTACCGCCGCTGGCACGAGGGCGGCCGCGCGGCCTGGGTGCGCGCCGAGCAGCTGGGCTTCCACACCGCGTACACCTACGACCACCTCTCCTGGCGCAGCTTCCGCGACGGCCCCTGGTTCGGCGCCGTCCCCACCCTGACCGCCGCCGCGGCCGCCACCGAGCGACTGCGCCTCGGCACGCTGGTCACCTCCCCGAACTTCCGGCACCCGGTCACCCTCGCCAAGGAACTGATCTCCCTGGACGACATCTCCGGCGGCCGCGTGACCCTCGGCATCGGCGCGGGCGGCACCGGCTTCGACGCCACCGCCCTCGGCCAGGAACCCTGGACCCCGCGCGAGCGCGCCGACCGGCTCGCCGAGTTCGTGCCGCTGCTCGACCGGCTGCTCACCGAGGACGCGGTGTCGCACGAGGGCCGCTTCTACTCGGCGCACGAGGCGCGCAACATCCCGGGCTGCGTGCAGCGCCCCCGGCTGCCGTTCGCGGTGGCCGCCACCGGCCCGCGCGGGCTGCGGCTCGCCGCGCGCCACGGCCAGGCCTGGGTGACCACCGGCGATCCGAAGCTGTACGAGTCCGGCACCCCGGAGCAGTCCGTCGAGGCCCTGCGCGGCCAGCTCGCCAAGCTGGCCGACGCCTGCGCGGAGGCCGGCCGGGACGTCACCGGCCTGGACAAGGTCCTGCTCACCGGCTTCACCCCGGACCGCGGCCGCCCGCTGAGCTCGCTGGACGCGTTCGTTGACTTCGCCGGCCGGCACCGGGAGCTGGGCTTCACCGAGATCGTCGTCCACTGGCCCATCCCCGACTCCGACTTCGCCGCCGACCAGAAGGTCTTCGAGCGGATCGCCATGGAGGCCCTCGCCCAGCTGGACTGATGTGACCGGAGACACCTCGTGGGGTCCCAGGGACGCCCAGAGCGTCATCTGCGTCTCATCTGTGCACAGTTCCGCACGCCCGTGCGGGCATATGCGCGAGAATGACCGGATGACCTCAGCGACCAGGCAACCCGGGACCCCCGCCGCCGCGATCCGCCCGCGGCTGATCGCCACCGACCTCGACGGCACCCTGCTGCACGACGACAAGTCGGTCTCCCCGCGCACCGTCGCCGCCCTGGCCGCCGCCGAGGAGGCGGGCATCGAGGTCTTCTTCGTCACCGGCCGCCCGGCCCGCTGGATGGACGTCGTCAGCGACCACGTCCACGGGCACGGCCTGGCCATCTGCGGCAACGGCGCCGCCGTGGTCGATCTGCACGGCGGCCCCGGCGCCCACCGCTTCGTCAAGGTGCGCGAGCTGGCGCGGGACAACGCCCTGGACGCGGTACGCCTGCTGCGCGAGGCCGCGCCCGGCACCAAGTTCGCGGTCGAGCAGACCTACGGCTTCCACCAGGAGCCGGACTACCCCAAGCTGTTCGTCGAGAAGCCGGACAACCTGCTGCCCGCCGAGGAACTGCTCGCGGCCGACGGCCCGACCGCCGACCAGCCCGTGCTCAAGATCCTCGCCCACCACGCCTCGCTCGACCCCGACGCGTTCCTCACCCTGGCCCGGCTGACCGTCGGCGAGCGCGCCACCGTCACCCGGTCCAGCCCCAGCGCCCTGCTGGAGCTGAGCGGCCCCGGCGTCTCCAAGGCCAGCACGCTCGCCCTGTGCTGCGCGGAACGCGGCATCTCCCACGAGGAGGTCGTCGCCTTCGGGGACATGCCCAACGACATCGAGATGCTGACCTGGGCCGGCCAGTCGTACGCCATGGGCAACGCCCACCCCGACGCCATCGCCGCCGCGACCGGCCGGGCGCCCGCCAACACCGAGGACGGCGTGGCGATCGTGATCGAGCAGTTGCTCGCCCGGCACACCTAGCCGAGCCGTGCGATGGCGGCCCGGCCGAACCCCGGGGGGCTTCACCGGGCCGCGACCAGCGACTCCGTCTGCGCCTCCCGGCGCACCATCTCCCGCAGCGGTCCGTCCACCGCGGCCAGCTCCGCGTAGGTGCCCCGCTGCACCACGCGGCCGGCGTCGAGCACGATCACCTCGTCGACCTCGTCCAGCCCGGCGAGCCGGTGGGTGATCAGCAGCGTCGTACGGCCCTCGGTGGCGGCCAGCAGGTCGGCGGTGAGGGCGTCGGCCGTCGGCAGGTCCAGGTGCTCGGCGGGCTCGTCGAGCACCAGCACCGGGAAGTCGGCGAGGAGCGCACGGGCCAGTGCCAGGCGCTGCCGCTGGCCGCCGGACAGCCGCGCCCCGTGTTCGCCGACCAGCGTGTCCAGGCCGTCGGGCAGCCCGTCCACCCAGTCCAGCAGCCGCGCCCGGGCCAGGGCCCCGCGCAGCTCGCCCTCCGTGGCGTCCTTCCGGGCCAGCAGCAGGTTCTCGCGCACCGAGCTGTCGAAGAGATGCGCGTCCTGCGCGCACAGTCCGACCAGCCGCCGGACGTCGTCGCCGTCCAGCTCGCGGGCGTTCACCCCGGCGAGGGTGTACGTCCCCGACCGCGGGTCGAGGAACCGCAGCAGCACCTGCGCCAGGGTGGTCTTGCCGGAGCCGGAGGCCCCCACCACGGCGATCCGGCGGCCCTCCGCCAGGGTCAGGTCGAGCCCGGCCAGCGCCTCCCGGCCCCGCTCCTCGTACCGTGCGGTCAGTCCCTTGAGGACCACCGGGAACGGTGTCACGGGCGCCTGCCGGGGCCGCTCGGGCTCGCGCACCGGCTCGGGTGCGTCCAGCACCTCGTGGACCCGTTCCGCGCTGCGCCGCACCCGCTGCCGGTAACGGACGGCGAGCGGCAGCCCGAGCACGGCCTCGAAGGCGGCCAGCGGGGTGAGGACCACCACGGCCAGCGCCACCCCGCCGAGCCGTCCCGCGGCCACCGCCTGCACGCCGAGCAGCGCCGTGGCCGTGACGGTCAGGCCCGAGATCAGCGCGGTGAGTCCGTCGCCGAGCGCGGTGACGGCGGCGGCGCGCGAGGCGATCCGGGTGAGGGTGCCGTCCGCCCGCCGGGCCGCGCCGGCACGGTCCGGCAGCGCGCCGGCCACGGTCAGCTCGGCGGTGCCGGTCAGCAGATCGGTGACGCGGGTCGCCAGTTCGCCGCGGGCCGGCGCCAGCCGTCGCTCGGTGCGCCGGGCCACGGTCGCGGTCACCAGGGGCACGCCGACCCCCGCCGCGAGCAGGCCCGCCGCGAGGGCGGCGCCCGCCTCGGGCAGCAGCCAGGCGGTGAAGCCGACGGTCGCGGTGGAGACGAGCAGGGCGACCGAGGCGGGCAGCAGCCAGCGCAGCCAGTAGTCTTGGAGCGCGTCCACGTCCGCGACCAGCCGGGTGAGCAGATCACCGCGGCGGGCGCTCCTCAGCCCCGCGGGAGCCAGCCGTTCGAGGCGCCGGTAGACGGCGACCCGGGTGTCGGCCAGCATCCGCAGCACGGCGTCGTGCGAGACCAGCCGCTCGGCGTAGCGGAACACGGCCCGCCCGATCCCGAACGCCCGTGTCGCCGTGACCGCGACCATCAGATACAGCACCGGCGGCTGCTGCGCGGCCCGCGAGATCAGCCAACCCGAGGTCGCCATCAGCCCGACGGCACTGCCGAGCGCGAGGCTGCCCAGCACCCAGGCCAGTCCCAGCCTCCCCCGCCAGGCCGCGCCGAGCCCCCGGACCCGGGCGAGCGCGCTCCGCGCCCGTCCCGGCTCCCCGGACGGCGCGGGTGCCGACTCGGCGGGCTCGTCCTGCGGCCCGGGATTCCGGGTGGCGGACGTCCGTGCCTCCAGGGGGCGCGGCCCGTCGGCCGGGACCGGCTCCCCCAGGGCGCCCACCGGTTCGGCGGATTCGAGCCGCACCACCCGGTCGGCCACATCCAGCAGCGCGGGGCGATGCACGACCACCAGCACCGTGCGGCCCGCCGCGAGCCGTCGCACCGCCGAGACGACCTCCGCCTCCGTCACCCCGTCCAGTGCGGCCGTCGGTTCGTCCAGCACCAGCAGGGGCCGGTCGGCGAGGAACGCCCGCGCGAGCGCCAGCCGCTGCCGCTGCCCCGCGGACAGCCCGGCCCCGTCCTCCCCGAGCACGGTGCCCGCACCGTCCGGCAGCGCGTCCACGAAGTCCAGCGCCCCCGCGTCCCGCAGCGCCCGCCGCACGGCGTCGTCGTCCGCGTCGGGCCGCGCCAGCCGTACGTTCTCCGCGATCGTCCCGGCGTACAGATGCGGTCGCTGCGGCACCCACGCGATCCGCGAGCGCCACTCCTCCAGATCCAGTTCGGCGAGATCGACGCCCCCGATCCGCACCCGCCCACGCGCGGGGCGCACGAAGCCCAGCAGCACATGCAGCAGCGTCGACTTGCCCACCCCGCTCGGTCCGACGAGCGCCACGGTCTCCCCGGGCTCGACGGTGAACGACACATCGCTCACGGCGTCCGTGGACCGCCCGGGGTAGCGGACCGTGACCCCCTCGAAGGCCACCGCCCCCGAGGGCACCGCGCCGCTCCCGGACGCCGGCACCGGCGTCTCCAGCACCGCGAAGATCTCCTCCGCGGCGGCCAGCCCCTCCGCGGCCGCGTGGTACTGCGCCCCCACCTGGCGCAGCGGCAGGTACGCCTCCGGCGCCAGCACCAGGATCACCAGCCCGATGTACAGATCCATGTCGCCGTGGACCAGCCGCATGCCGATCGTCACGGCGACCAGCGCGACGGACAGCGTGGCCAGCAGTTCCAGCGCGAAGGAGGAGAGGAAGGCGATCCGCAGGGTCCGCATCGTGGCCTGCCGGTACTCACCGGTGATCCGGCGGATGGACTCGGCCTGTGCCTTGGCCCGGCCGAACACCTTGAGCGTGGGCAGGCCCGCGACCACGTCCAGGAAGTGGCCCGACAGCCGGGACAGCAGCCGCCACTGCCGGTCCGTCCGGGACTGGGTGGCCCAGCCGATCAGCATCATGAACAGCGGGATGAGCGGCAGGGTGATGACGATGATCGCCGCCGACACCCAGTCCTCGGTGACGATCCGCGCCAGCACCGCCACCGGCACGACCACCGCGAGCCCCAACTGCGGCAGATAGCGCGAGAAGTAGTCGTCGAGGGCGTCCACCCCGCGCGTGGCCAGCGTGACCAGCGAGCCGGTGCGCTGACCGCCGAGCCACCCGGGGCCCAGCGCCGCCGCCCGGTCCAGCAGCCGGCCGCGCAGCTCGGACTTCACGGCCGCGCTCGCCCGATGGGCGGCCCGCTCGGTGAGCCAGGCGACCAGGGCCCGGCCCACGGCCACCGCCGCCAACAGCAGGAGGGGAGTGCGCAGTTCGGTCAGGGACCGCCCGTGCTGGAAGGCACCGACGACCACCTCGGCGATGAGCATCGCCTGGGCGATGACCAGCCCGGCACCGACGGCCCCCAGGCCGACGACCGCCACGAGGAAGAAGCGGGTGGCGCGGGCGTATCGCAGCAGACGCGGATCGACTGGTTTCACGTGAAACAGGCCCTTCGGTCCAAGGGGTGTGTTTCACGTGAAACACACCCCGGCGGACTCAATGTGCGGCTTCGGCGATGTGCTGTGTGCCGATCCGCTTGCGGAACACCCAGTAGGTCCAGCCCTGGTAGAGCAGCACCAGCGGAGTGGCGATCACCGCCAGCCAGGTCATGATCTTCAGGGTGTACGGGCTCGACGAGGCGTTGGAGACCGTCAGGCTCCAGTCCCCGTTGAGGGTCGACGGCATGACGTCGGGGAAGAGCGACAGGAAGAGCATCGCCACGGCCGCCACGATGGTGAGACCGGACAGGCTGAACGCCCATCCCTCACGCCCGAAGTGGTTCGCCGTCAGCGCGCCGAGCAGGGCGACGACCGCCAGGACGAGGGCGACGAGGCTCTTGCCGTCACCGCTGTGGGCCTGCGTCCACAGCAGGAAGCCGGCCGCCAGCACGGCGGCGACGAGACCGGCCCACCGGGCCAGCTGCCGCGCCCGCGTCCGGATGTCCCCGACGGTCTTCAGCGCCGTGAACACCGCTCCATGGAAGGTGAACAGGCTGAGCGTCACCAGTCCGCCGAGCAGGGCATAGGGGTTGAGCAGGTCCCAGACGCTGCCGACGTACTCGAAGTGCTGGTCGATCTTGACTCCCCGCACGATGTTCCCGAAGGCCACGCCCCACAGGAACGCCGGGAGCAGGGAGGTCCAGAAGATCGCCGTCTCCCAGTTGCGCTGCCAGTTCTCCTCGGGCCGCTTCGCCCGGTACTCGAAGGCGACGCCCCGGACGATCAGGCAGACCAGGATGAGGAGCAGGGGCAGGTAGAAACCGGAGAAGAGGGTGGCGTACCAATCCGGGAAGGCGGCGAAGGTCGCGCCGCCCGCCGTGAGCAGCCAGACCTCGTTGCCGTCCCAGACCGGGCCGATGGTGTTGATGAGCACCCGGCGTTCGGCCCGGTCCCGGGCCAGCAGCTTGGTGAGGATGCCGACCCCGAAGTCGAACCCCTCCAGGAAGAAGTAGCCGGTCCACAGGACGGCGATCAGGACGAACCAGACGTCGTGAAGTTCCATGACTGTTCCCTCGGCCTAGTACGAGAAGGCCATCGGCTTGTCGGCGTCACGGGTGTCGCCGCCGATCTTCGTGGGCGGGTTGAGGTCGTCCTCGGTCAGCTCGGGCGGTCCGGCCTTGATGTACTTCGCGAGCAGCTTGACCTCGACGACCGCGAGGATCGCGTACAGCGAGGTGAAGACGATCATCGAGGTGAGGACCTCGCCCTGGGAGACACCGGGGGAGACCGCGTCCCTGGTCTGGAGGACGCCGTAGACGACCCACGGCTGACGGCCCATCTCGGTGAAGATCCAGCCCCAGGAGTTGGCGATCAGCGGGAAGGCCATGGTCCAGGTCGCGATGCGCCAGAACCAGGGGGCCAGCGTGGGACCGAGCGCCTTCTTCGGGAACAGCACCAGGTGCGGGACCTCGTCCTCGCCGACCCGCAGATGCTGGGGCAGCATGAACTTCTTGCGGGTCAGCCACAGTCCGGCCAGGCCGATGGCGAAGGAGGCCATGCCGAAGCCGATCATCCAGCGGAAGCCCCAGAAGGCGACCGGGATGTTGGGCCGGTAGTCGCCGGGCCCGAACTTCTGCTGCTCGGCCTTGTTGACGTCGTTGATCCCGGGGACCTCCGACGTGAAGTTGTCGTCGGCCAGGAAGGAGAGCAGGCCGGGTATCTCGATGGCGACGGTGTTGTGGCCCTTCTCCACGTCGCCGTAGGCGAAGATCGAGAACGGTGCCGGCTTCTGTCCGTCCCACAGCGCCTCGGCGGCGGCCATCTTCATCGGCTGCTGCTTGAACATGACCTTGCCGAGGGTGTCGCCGCTGACCGCGGTCAGCAGACCGGCGATGACCACGGTGATCAGACCGAGCCGCAGCGAGGTCTTCATCTCGCGGATGTGCTTCTTGCGGGCCAGGTGGTAGGCGGATATGCCGACCATGAAGGCGCCACCGGTCAGGAAGGCCGCGGAGAGGGTGTGGAAGGCCTGGCTCAGGGCGGTGTTCTGGGTCAGCACCGCCAGGAAGTCGGTCAGCTCGGCGCGCCCCCGGGCCTTGTCGATCTTGTAGCCGACCGGGTGCTGCATCCAGGAGTTGGCCGCGAGGATGAAGTACGCCGACAGGATCGTGCCGATCGAGACCATCCAGATGCAGGCCAGATGGATCTTCTTCGGCAGCTTGTCCCAGCCGAAGATCCACAGGCCGATGAAGGTGGACTCGAAGAAGAAGGCGATCAGCGCCTCGAAGGCGAGCGGGGCGCCGAAGATGTCACCGACGAAGCGGGAGTAGTCCGACCAGTTCATACCGAACTGGAACTCCTGCACGATGCCGGTGACCACACCCATCGCGATGTTGATCAGGAAGAGCTTGCCCCAGAACTTCGTCGCCCTGAGGTACTTCTCCTTCTCCGTGCGGACCCAAGCCGTCTGCAGCCCGGCCGTGAGGGCGGCCAGGGAGATCGTCAGCGGAACGAACAGGAAGTGGTAGACGGTGGTGATCCCGAACTGCCAGCGCGCCAGTGTCTCCGGCGCCAAAGCCAAGTCCACGTCGTCACTCTCCTTACTACGCCGTGGTACTGCGGCGATTCGCCCCGACTGTCACGTACATACGGGGCAAACGGGACGCGCTTGTGAACGCGTTCACATTCACAAGCCATTATGGCGCACTGTTTTTCAGCCAGGAAGTCCGGGGTCGTCCTCTTGCCTCCGAGTCAAGATCCGCATGGCCCCGTCGGCGCCCTCCGGAAGGGGCCCTTGTGCGGGCATGGATCTCGCAGCCCACGGGTAACCCCCATCGCGAGCTGCCCAGACGCCCGGAAACCCCCGTTTCACGTGAAACGGGCGCCCGGCAGAGCCGGGCGCCCGTGATCTTCTCCGGTGTGAGCCGGACTACATCTCCTTGTGGAACGCCTCCGTCACCTTCAGGAAGATGTCGTTCGCCTCGGCCTCGCCGATCGTGACCCGGACTCCCTCGCCCGCGAACGGCCGGACCACAACCCCGTGCTCCTCACAGACCTGGGCGAACGCGGTCGTCCGCTCCCCGAGCCGCAGCCACACGAAGTTGGCCTGCGTCTCCGGCACCGTCCAGCCCTGCGACCGCAACCCGTCGACCACCCGCGTGCGCTCGCACACCAGCGAGCCGACCCGGCCCAGCAGCTCGTCCTCCGCCCGCAACGAGGCGATCGCCGCCTCCTGCGCCAGCTGGCTCACTCCGAAGGGCACCGCGGTCTTGCGCAGCGCCGCGGCGACCGGCTCATGGGCGATCGCGAAGCCGACCCGCAGCCCGGCCAGGCCGTACGCCTTGGAGAACGTCCGCAGGACGCAGACATTGGGCCGCTCCCGGTAAAGCTCGACGCCGTCGGGCACCTCGGGGTCGCGGATGAACTCCCGGTAGGCCTCGTCCAGCACCACCAGCACGTCCCGGGGCACCCGGTCGAGGAAGCGCTCCAGCTCGGCCCGCCGCACCACCGTGCCGGTCGGGTTGTTCGGGTTGCAGACGAAGATCAGGCGCGTCCGGTCGGTGATCGCCTCGGCCATCGCGTCCAGGTCGTGCACCTCGCCGGCCGTGAGCGGCACCTGCACCGACCGGGCTCCGCTGATCTGCGTGATGATCGGGTACGCCTCGAACGACCGCCAGGCGTAGATCACCTCGTCGCCGGGGCCGCTGGTGGCCTGGATCAGCTGCTGGGCGACGCCCACCGAGCCCGTACCGGTCGCCACATGGGCGGCCGGCACCCCGAAGCGCTCCGCCAGCTCCTCCGTCAGGGCGGCGCACGACATGTCCGGGTAGCGGTTGAAGGAGGCGGCGGCTGCGGTCACGCTCTCCAGCACACCGGGCAGCGGGGGGTACGGGTTCTCGTTCGAGGACAGCTTGTAGGCGACCGGACCGTCGGCCGCGGCCGGCTTGCCCGGCTTGTAGGTGGGGATACCCTCCAGCTCGGCGCGCAGCTTGGGGCTCGTCTCGCTCACCGCAGTCCTCCTCGCGACCACCGGCGGACCGTCGACACCACCGGCTTCCAATACTGCTCACCATATGAGGATTCGGCTCCGCTGAGTATGGGTCGTGGGCAAACCCCGTGGATCGCGACGTCGGCACGGGCGTCGCGCCAGGAAGACACCGTTTCGGGGGGCGCACCGCACATATATCTATGCGCCGGTGGCTTACGCCCTGGCGCGCATCACCCGTCAAGGTGAGTTGAGACCTCTTCGAAACATCGGACCATTGGCAGGCTCATCCGCGTCACCACATCGTGTCTCGCAAAGAAAGCGCTCAACTACCATTGATTCGCAGGTAGTTGACCTCGTACGGCCATGCAGAAACGTGCCTGTCAACGAGTGCATATGCGTCCGCACTACCCCACCGCATGAGCCCTACTATCGGCTCGCCATGACAGCAGCAGGGAAGCACCAGGTGAGCCGCGCGGAAACCTCACGTCGAGGCAGCAGGCCGGGCCGGGCAGGCATCAGGGACGTGGCCGCCGCCGCCGGCGTCTCCATCACGACCGTCTCCGACGCCCTCAACGGCAAGGGCCGGCTCCCGGATGCCACCCGGCGCCACGTCCGCGAGGTCGCCGACCGGCTCGGGTACCGCCCCTCGGCCGCCGCCCGCACCCTCCGTACCGGCAAGTCGGGCCTGATCGGCCTGACCGTGACCACGTACGGGGATGAACCTTTCACCTTCACCGAGTTCGCGTACTTCGCCGAGATGGCGCGGGCCGCCACCTCGGCGGCGCTCGCCCGGGGCTACGCCCTGGTCATCCTGCCCGCGACCTCCCGCCACGACGTGTGGTCCAACGTCGCCCTGGACGGCACCGTCGTGATCGACCCCTCCGATCAGGATCCGGTGGTCAGCGAACTGGTCCGCCAGGGGCTGCCCGTCGTCTCCGACGGCCGCCCGGCCGGCGCGCTGCCGGTCACCGCCTGGGTCGACAACGACCACGAGGCCGCCGTCCTCGGCATCCTCGACCACCTCGCCGCCGCCGGCGCCCGCCGTATCGGCCTGCTCACGGGCACCTCGACCGACACGTACACCCATCTGTCCACCACCGCCTACCTGCACTGGTGCGAGCGGGTCGGCCAGGACCCGGTCTACGAGTCCTATCCGGCGCACGATCCGTGCGCGGGCGCCGTCGCGGCCGACCGGCTGCTCGCCCGCCCGGACCGGCCCGACGCCGTCTACGGGTTGTTCGACCCCAACGGCACCGATCTGCTCGCCGCCGCCCGCCGCTACGGGCTGCGCGTCCCCGACGACCTGCTGCTGGTGTGCTGCAGCGAGTCCACCGTGTACGCCAGTACCGAGCCGCCCATCACCACGCTCTCCCTGAAGCCGCGCCGCATCGGCACGGCCGTCGTGCAGCTGCTCATCGACGCCATCGAGGGCGTGGAATCGGAGCAGCCGGTGGAGCAGGTGATACCGACCGAACTGATCGTGCGCACGTCCTCCCAGCGGCGGCCCCCGCGCACCACGGTCAGCCCGCCGCGCACCCCGGACGACGCGTAGCACGGACGGCGCCGGGGCCCCGGGCAGACCCCCGGCGGCCGCGCTCCGCCCGGGCCGCACAGGGCCCACGGCCCTCGGAGGGCACGCGAACACCTGCCCAAACAGGGCGAAATCGGCGGTGCGGCGGAGCCTCGTTCCGATTCACCACCCCTGGGTCATCACATGGCGCGACGCGCATTCCTATGATGGGCCCACGACACCGCGGACCGCTGCGACCAGGCAGTCCGAAGCGGTGCAGATGCGGCGCGATGGTGGAGGGGTCTGATGACTCAGGGGGCCGGTCAGGGACCCGAGGTGGAGCGGACGGCGACGCTGCGCGACTTCCGGGTACCCGCGTACGTCCACGAGACCGGTCCGTACGTCCACCAGGACCAGCAGGACGACACCGCGCCGCCCGCCGAGGAGTCGTACCCCGAGGGGTACACGCCCACCCAGCGCGACCTGCCCGTCATCCAGCGCGGCGACACGCTCCAGGTCCCCGTCGACCCGGCGCCCGCGGCCCCGGCCCCGCAGCCCGCGGCCGGCCCCGGCCCGCTGTTCGTCGTCGGCGACGTCCACGGCTACCTCGACGAACTGATGACCGCCCTGCGGGAGCAGGGCCTCATCAACGACGCGGGCCAGTGGTGCGCCGGCACCACCCGGCTGTGGTTCCTCGGCGACTTCACCGACCGCGGTCCGGACGGCATCGGCGTCATCGACCTGGTGATGCGGCTGTCCGCCGAGGCGGCCGCGGCCGGCGGCTACTGCAAGGCCCTCATGGGCAACCACGAGCTGCTGCTGCTCGGCGCCAAGCGGTTCGGCGACACGCCCGTCAACTCCGGTGCGGGCACGGCCACTTTCCAGGCGGCCTGGCTGCTCAACGGCGGCCAGAAGACCGACATGGACCGTCTCCAGGACCACCACCTCCAGTGGATGGCCCGCCTGGACGCCGTCGAGCAGGTCGACGGCTATCTGCTGGTGCACTCCGACACCACCGCCTACCTGGACTTCGGCGACTCGATCGAGGCCGTCAACGACAACGTCCGCGAGACGCTCACCCGCAACGACGCGGACGAGTGCTGGGACCTGTTCCGCAAGTTCACCAAGCGCTTCTCCTTCCGCGACGAGGGCGGCGCCGACGCCGTGCGCGCCCTGCTCGACACCTACGGCGGCACCCGGATCGTGCACGGCCACAGCCCCATCCCCTACCTCCTCGGCGAGGTCGGTTCCGAGGACGACGAGGAGGGCAGCGGCCCGGTCGTCGAAGGACCGCACGTCTACGCCGACGGACTCGCCATCGCGATGGACGGCGGAGTGACCATGGCCGGAAAGCTGCTGGTCCGCCAACTCCCCCTGGAGCACTGACCGTTCCTCCGGCGGGCCTCGCCCCCGCGGAGTACGCGCAGGCCGGGACCCAATTTCCGGCAATCCCCTGTCACCACGCGCCGTCGCGGCTCTACCATCGGCTTATCCGTAGCAGGCTCCCCTCCGTTTCTGCCCGACGGCTCGCAGGTGTGCGGGCCCCAAGCCCTACGGAGCACCGGGGGATGCACATGAACAGCCTTCCGCAGCACCTGCGGAGCGAGGACCGCCAGGAATTCGAGCGGCTCCTCGACGAGGTTCTGCGCTCAGCACCACACCGAGCGGAACTGGCCGCCGCCGGACAGCGGCTCAGCCCCGCACAACTGCGCACCATGGCCATCGCCGCCTCCGCGCTCATCACGGCGGCCGCGTCCGCCGAGTACGCGCACTACGTACGGATCCGCGACGAACTGCGCCGCCCCGAACCGCCCGCGACCACGGACGACCCCGGCCCCACCGGGACGGACCCGGCCGCCGGGCCCCACGGGGCGGGTGCCGTCGCGGTCGTCGCCGTCCTGGCGCCCCTCCTCTCCGCCACCGCGGCGGCGATATTCCTGCTCATCGGCTACATCCTGAGAAGCCTGGACCCCGGACAGCCGCTGGCCGGCACCATGCTCACCGCCGGCTGGGTGTTCGGGGCCCTGACCGTGGCGGCGATACTCGTCGCCGCCGTCGGACTGCTGCTCACCGCGCTGCGCAACGGCGCCTCGCCCGAGTCCCGGGCCCGTGACGTCGCCACCGAAGAGGTCGCCAGAGCGAGAGCGGCCTGGCAGGACGCCCTGCTGGAGCGCGGCATCCTGCCGTTCCTGCGGGAAGCACTCGGCGAGCCCGGCCCGGCCGCACCGCCCCGTACGGCAGCCCCGCGCGGCCGTATGCCCCGGCTGGGCTACGACCGCCCCGGCTTCAGCAGCCCCGACGACGGCATCCACACCGACCGCCCCCGCTACACCAGCCCCGACTACACCAGCCCCGACTACGGCGGCCCGGAGCACCAGCCGGACTGACCTCGCCGGGCCCGCGGCGGGAGGGACGCGCTCGCCGTCCACCGAGCCGGTACCGACCGGCCCGTGCGGACGGCGAGTCCAGCCGGTCCCGCTCAGTCCGCGATCGGCAGGTACACCCGGTTCCCCGAGGCCGCGAACTCCGCCGACTTCTGCGCCATCCCCTCCTCGATCTCGGCCCGGCTGCCGCCGTGCTCGCGGCGGATGTCCTGCGAGATCTTCATGCTGGACAAGTTCGAGCCGGATCACCCCGTAGTCACGCGCTGGGACGGGGTAGTTCGATGAGCGCGATGCCCTCGGCCTGAGCGACTGCCAGGCGAGTACCGTCCGGGTGCAAGGCCGCAACCGGGGTAGGGACATGGCTGACTCCGTAAGCCCCGCATCGCCTCGTTACGTCCAGCTCGGGCCACTCCGCCAATACTGAACCGGTGGTGGCGTCGATCAGTCTGGGGTGCCCGTGCAAGGAGACGACGCGGCCGCCCTCGGAGATCAGGATGCCGATCTCGTAATCGGTGCGGTTCAGGTGCAACCACCTGCGCTGGGAGAGGGACCACACACCGAGGTGCTGAGGGCCCAGAGTCGGCACTTCCTCGTCATCAAGGATGTCGTCGCCGGTGCCCACAGCCAGGCGATCGTTGTCGAGCCAGCACGCTGACACCACTTCGGCGTCCAGTCCCGGTTCCATGGGCAAGACCCCTGGTCCGTCCAGGCTGGCCGGATCTTTCAGCGCACTGTCCAGGTCGAACACTTCCACGACTCCATACGGATGCCACACCCAGCCGGCCACCAGCAGATGCCTGGCGTCGCGGCTCACCGACAACCGGGAATGGAACACATCTTTGGCCTGACGCGTGCCCGCAGTGAATCGCTGTCCCGATTCAACGTCCTCGACTTGGAGGACGTCATACTCGTCCGGGCAGTGAACCAGGATCTCCCGACCGTCCCGCAACGCCCCCAGCGCCACGGGGTAGTCGAAGTCATCGGCGTGGTAAGGGCTGCGCGTGAGCTCCCGCACAACACGCGCTCCTTCCAGCAGTAGGGCATTCGTCCCGCGCTCGGCGTAGACGACGCTGTAACGGCCGGAGGGAGAGACAACACTTCTGTCGAACGCAGGGCCGCGGTCGGTGAAGATCCGACGCTCCACGCCGGCGGAGTTCCAGGCGCGTCCTCCCACCAGATCAACCAGGTCATCGCCCTGCCAGACAAGTGACTGGACCGGCACCGAAGCCGCCTGCAACATCACGGGATCCATCGCCCGCCCCCTGACCGCCGACCATTGATGGCGCTGCTCCCGAGGCGTCGGGACCCAAGGAGCAGCGCCAATCTAGATGGTTCAGTCGGCGATCGGCAGGTACACCCGGTTCCCCGCCTCAGCGAACTCCTTCGACTTCTGGAGCATCCCCTCAGCGATCTCCTCAGGCGACGCACCCTCAGCCGCCGCACCACCGAACCGCTCTGTGATGCTTTGACTAATCTTCATGCTGCAGAACTTCGGACCGCACATCGAGCAGAAGTGCGCCGTCTTGGCGGGCTCGGCCGGCAGGGTCTCGTCGTGGAACTCGCGGGCCGTGTCCGGGTCGAGGGCCAGGTTGAACTGGTCCTCCCACCGGAACTCGAAGCGCGCGTCCGACAGCGCGTCGTCCCACTCCTGCGCGCCCGGGTGTCCCTTGGCGAGGTCGGCCGCATGGGCGGCGATCTTGTAGGTGATGACGCCGGTCTTGACGTCGTCCCGGTTGGGCAGGCCCAGGTGCTCCTTGGGCGTGACGTAGCAGAGCATCGCCGTGCCCCACCAGGCGATCATCGCGGCGCCGATGCCGGAGGTGATGTGGTCGTACGCCGGCGCGATGTCGGTGGTCAGCGGGCCGAGCGTATAGAACGGAGCTTCATCGCAGATCTCCTGCTGAAGGTCGATGTTCTCCTTGATCTTGTGCATCGGGACGTGCCCGGGGCCCTCGATCATCGTCTGTACGTTCAAACGCCTGGCGATCCGCCCGAGTTCCCCGAGCGTGCGCAGTTCCGCGAGCTGCGCCTCGTCGTTGGCGTCGGCGATGGAGCCGGGCCGCAGACCGTCACCCAGCGAGTACGTGACGTCGTAGGCGGCGAGGATCTCGCACAGCTCCTCGAAGTTCTCGTACAGGAACGACTCCTTGTGGTGCGCCAGGCACCACGCGGCCATGATGGAGCCGCCGCGCGAGACGATGCCGGTCTTGCGGTTGGCGGTCAGCGGCACGAACGGCAGCCGCACGCCCGCGTGGACGGTCATGTAGTCCACGCCCTGCTCGGCCTGCTCGATGACCGTGTCCTTGTAGATCTCCCAGGTGAGTTCCTCAGCCTTGCCGTCGACCTTCTCCAGGGCCTGGTAGAGCGGCACCGTGCCGATGGGCACGGGGGAGTTGCGCAGCACCCACTCGCGGGTGGTGTGGATGTTGCGGCCGGTGGAGAGGTCCATGACCGTGTCGGCGCCCCAGCGGGTCGCCCAGGTCATCTTCTCCACCTCCTCCTCGATGGAGGAGGTCACCGCGGAGTTGCCGATGTTGGCGTTCACCTTCACCAGGAACCGCTTGCCGATGATCATCGGCTCGATCTCCGGGTGGTTGACGTTGGCCGGCAGAACCGCGCGACCCGCCGCGATCTCCTCGCGAACCACCTCGGGGGAGACGTTCTCCCGAAGGGCCACGAACTCCATCTCCGGGGTGATCTCCCCCCGGCGCGCATACGCGAGCTGCGTCACCGCCTGCCCGCCACGGCCCCGCCGGGGCTGACGCGGGCGTCCCGGAAAGACAGCGTCCAGGTTGCGCAGCCCGCCGCGCGGCGAGGTGTGCTTGATCCCGTCGTCCTCCGGGCGGACGGGACGGCCCGCGTACTCCTCGGTGTCGCCGCGGGCGACGATCCAGTTCTCCCGCAGCGGTGCCAGGCCCCTGCGGACATCGGTGTCGACGTGCGGATCGGTGTACGGGCCCGATGTGTCGTACAGAGTGACCGACTGCCCGTTGGTGAGGTGCACCTGACGGACCGGCACGCGCAGATCGGGGCGCGAACCCGCGACATACGCCTTGTGCCAGCCGATGGACTTCCCGGCCTCCTCGGACATGTCGTCCTGGACGGAGGCAGGCGTGCGTGCGTCCTTGTTGGTCATGAGACCTACTCCCTACGCCGGCATTACCCGGTAACAGGTTCGGCGGTCGACGCAGCGGTTTCCGTCGGTCCGACGTCTCCTGTGGAACATCGCTCGTTCCACGTGAAACATCGCGTCTACGGAGGTCAGCGCCCTCTCAGCCCGGTGCTCCGAGCTCCCGCGTGTGCAAAGGTGCCTCCACGCTAGCGCCATCGATGGCGCGATGAACAGTGGGCCTCCCCGGTTCTTGCGATGATCTGGCGATGACCAGGATGGAGCAGCACCCGCGCCGGCCGTCCGGCCCACGCCCGCCCGACGGCTCGGACCACCCGGGACCTGACCACCCGCACGGTCACGTCCACGCCGCCCCTCGCGACTCATCCCCCGGTCACGGCCACAGCCATGGCCACGGGCCCGCCGCGCCCGTGTCCCGGCATCTACGCAAGGTGATCGCCGCGGTCCTGATCCCGTTCGCCGCTGCGGTGGTGGTCGGTCTGGTGGTGCTCTGGCCCGGTGGCACCCCCTCCCACAAGCACAGCGGCGTCGGTTTCGACCGGCAGACCCAACAGGCCACCGTCACCCGGGTGGTGGCGGTCGACTGCGCCTCGGTGCACGCCTCGGGCGGAGCCCCGGCCGCCGATCCCTCCGCCACCGGCGGCTCCCCGCCGGGGGAGCGGTCGGGCGGCACCTGCGAGAAGGCGACCGTCCGGGTCGACACCGGCAGGGACAAGGGCCGTACGTTCACCGAGATCGTGCAGCCCGACCAGTCCCGGCAGTTGCACCAGGGCGAACAGGTGGTCACCGCCTACGAACCCACGGCGCCGAGGGACCTTCAGTACTCGGTGACCGATGTGAACCGCAGGTTCCCGGTGGCGCTGCTGGCGGGCGTCTTCGCGCTCGCCGTCGTGGTGGTGGGCCGCATGCGCGGTGTCATGGCCCTCGTCGCCCTCGCCGTGAGCTTCCTGGTGCTCAACCAGTTCGTCCTGCCCGCGATCCTTCAGGGCTCCAACCCGCTGCTGGTCGCGGTCGTGGGGTCGAGCGCCATCATGCTGATCGCCCTGTACATGTGCCACGGCCTCTCGGCCCGTACGTCGGTGGCGGTCCTCGGCACCCTGATCTCCCTGTCGCTGATCGGCCTGCTCGGGGCGCAGTTCATCGGGTGGGCGGCCCTCACTGGCAACACCGACGACAGCACCGGTCTGATCCACGGGCTGTATCCGAAGATCGACATGAGCGGTCTGCTGCTGGCCGGGGTCATCATCGGTTCGCTCGGGGTCCTGGACGATGTGACGGTGACCCAGACCTCGGCCGTGTGGGAGCTGCACGAGGCCAATCCGTCGATGGGTCCGCGCGGCCTGTACCGGGCGGCCATCCGCATCGGCCGCGACCACATCGCCTCCGTCGTCAACACCCTCGTGCTCGCCTACGCCGGCGCCGCGCTGCCGTTGCTGCTGCTGTTCTCCATCGCGCAGAGCGGCGTGGGAACGGTGGCCAACAGCGAGCTGGTGGCCGAGGAGATCGTGCGCACCCTGGTGGGCTCCATCGGCCTGGTGGCCTCGGTGCCGGTCACCACCGCGCTGGCCGCCCTGGTCGTGGCGCCCGACCGGCGGGGACCTGGCACGGGGGCCGCCACGGGCGCCCGGCCCGCTGCGGCCCGGGGCGGCCGGGGCCGGCGCCGCAAGCGGTGAGCCGGGCTCGGCACTCCCGGGCAGGCCCCTGTGGGAAGTGCGGTTCGCCGTGCTTGCAGAAGCGTTCCTGCACCGTTCCGTGCGACGGGGCGGAGCGGCGGCGCCCCGTTTCGCGGTGACTCAGCCCGCGCTCTGTTCCTCGGCCAGGATGCGGTCCAGCGCCTCGTCGAGGTGGGCGTCGAAATCGGCCAGCGCCCCCTCCTGGCCGAGCGGCACCAGTTTGTCCGTACGGTCGAGGAAGGCCACGAGCGGCGACGCGGACGAGCGGAACAGGGCCTGGTCGCACCCGACCTGAAGCCGGATCAGCACCTCGCCGAGCACCTCGGCCTCGACGGGGGAGATGCGCACATCGCCCTCCCCGCACGGCCGCCCGACACCGTCGATCAGCAGCTCCCGCCCGAAGACCCAGGTGACCGGGGCGTCGCCGGGCAGATGGAAGGTGAGCCGCACGGCGTAGGGATCGCCCGTCTCGTAGCGCAACTCCACCGGAATGCGGAAGGAGAGCTCCTCCGAGACGAGAAAGCTCATCATGACCTCTGCCTGTACGGACTCGCGCATCGCCTACCCCGTCGTATGACTTCGACTGGCCGGGTTTGATCCCTCTGACCGTGGTAAATCTTGCTGAAAGTACACAGTGGATCACAAGGAGTAAGATTTCAGATACTGATAGACAGCGTGAGAGTCCCGATGTCGCGGCCGATCTCCGTTTGCAGCCGGTGGGCCGCGGGCAGCAGCCGGTCGGCCTGATGGGCCGGGAGCGAGAAGGCCACGGTGGCCGCGGTCGTGCCGACCGTGATGGGAACCGCCGCGCAGACCGTGCCGAGCGCGTACTCCTGGCGCTCCACCACCGGCTCCATGCGCCGCACCCGGGCCAGCCGCCGCAAAAGGGCGTCGTTCTCGCGCACGGTGTACGGAGTGAGGGCCTGCGCCGGGTAGCGCGCGAGGTGGTCGCGCCGGGCGTTCTCGTCCAGCTGGGAGAGCAGGCACTGGCCGATGGCGTGCGCATGCCCAGTCTCGCGGAAGTCGGCCCACTCCTCGGCCGCGGGGGCGTCCCGGGAGTCGGAGACGCACAGGACGTCGATCTCGCCGTCCCGGTACATCGCGTAGTACATCGGCGCACCGATGGAATCACGCCAGTGCGCGAGCGTGTCCGCGACCCTGCAGCGACGATTCTCCCGGGCTCCGTTGCTGCTCAGCCGCTCGGCCGCGTCACCGAGGAAGAACAGCCCCTTCTCCCGGCGCAGATAGCCCTCGTGCACCAGGGTGCGCAGCAGGTGGTAGGCGGTGGGCAGGGCCAGGCCGGTCGCACGGGCGAGCTGCTTGGCGGGGGCGCCGTACGGATGGGCCGCGACCGTCTCCAGCAGCCGCATGGCGCGCTGCACGGAGCCGATGAGGGTCGCGGTGGCCGGCTGCGGTGCGGCGGCCATGCCGGACGGCCGCCGTGGGGAAGAGGCGCGGGGGCGGGGCTGGGCGGGGAGTGAGCGGGTTTCTGCCGGTGCGGTGTCGACCGTGGCCAAGGGTTACTCCGGAAGCGCGAGGGGGCAGGCCGTGCGTGAGCGGGGAGCACGGTTGGGGGTCTGCGCCACCCACGGGGCGGGCCCGTGGGGAGTTCCGGACTCTAACCGCCCGCCACCGCGTGCAGACGGGCTCACGGGGAAACTTCCCTCCCCCGAGGGAACCGGCACCCCCTCACCGGTCACCGGCTCCCCTCGTCGTTCACCAGTCGCTGTGCGAGGAGGAGTTCGACATGAACTTGCGCACGATGTAGATCAGACCGCCGACCAGGGCCACGAAGACCAGGACCTTGAACAGCAGCCCGATCACGAAACCGACGACGCTCGCAATCAGCCCGCCGAAGACGACCAGGGCGATGACCGGCACCGCGACCCACTTCACCCACCACGGCAGTCCCGCGAAGATCCCTCGCATGGCCCTCGTCCTTCTCGTCTCGTGCGTACGTCTCGTACGGTCCCGATGTCCTGCGATCGATGCTAGGGCCGTCAAGGGGGCCCGCGGGGGCCCCGCGGCCCTTGTCCTCCCCTGAACCGTCCCCTAGGGAACCCGGAGGTCCGTTCTCACGCCTCGGGCGGAGAGAAGACGACGAGCACCCTCAGGTCCTCGCTGATGTGGTGGAACTTGTGCGCGACGCCGGCGGGCACGTACACGACGCTGCCCCGCGCCACCTCGGTCGTCTCCAGGCCGACGGTGATCGACGCGCGGCCGCTGACGACGAAGTACACCTCGTCCTGGTTGTGCGGCTTCTGCGGGTCGTGCTCGCCCGCGTCGAGGGCGTAGAGCCCGACCGACATGTTCCGCTCGCGCAGGAACTGTAGGTAGGCACCCTCGTTGGCGGCGCGTTCCGCCTCCAGGTCGTCCAGCCGGAATGCCTTCATCTGCGTTGCCGCCCTCGCCTCACTGCTCGCTGCCGATCGGGTCTGCCACGATCAGACACATGAAGAATTTCGTAGTCAAGACGATCGCGAACGCGGGAGCCCTGGCGGTGGCCGTATGGCTCCTGGACAAGATCACCTTGACCGGTGCCGGCACCGCCGGGAAGGCCGGCACGCTGATCGTCGTCGCGCTGATCTTCGGCCTGGTGAACTGGCTGGTCAAGCCCGTTCTGAAGGTGCTCACCTTCCCGCTGTTCATTCTGACGCTGGGCCTGATCACCCTTGTCGTCAACGCATTGATGCTGCTGCTGACCTCGTGGGTGTGCGGCAAGCTCCAGCTGAGCTTCCATGTGGAGGGGTTCTGGACGGCCGTCCTCGGCGGGCTGATCATCTCGGTCGTCTCCTGGGCCCTGCACATGATCCTTCCGGACGAGGACTGAGCGCCCCATGACCTACCGCGTCTGCTTCGTGTGCACCGGAAACATCTGCCGTTCCCCGATGGCCGAGTACGTCTTCCGCGCGCGGGTGGCGGAGGCCGGGCTGGAGGAACACGTGGAGATCGACAGCGCCGGCACCGGCGGCTGGCACGAGGGCGAGCCCGCCGACCCGCGCACCGTCGCCGTCCTGCACGACCACGGCTACGACTGCGACCACATCGCGCGCCAGTTCCAGCCGTCGTGGTTCGCCCGCCTCGATCTGGTGATCGCCCTGGACGCGGGACACCTCAGGGCCCTGCGCCGGCTCGCGCCCACCGAGGCGGACGCGCGCAAGATCCGGCTGCTGCGTACGTACGCCCACGCCTCGCCCGGATCCCCCGCCCCGGACGATCCCCCCGCGGTCGGTGACGACCTCGACGTGCCGGACCCGTACTACGGCGGTCTGGACGGCTTCGAGGAATGCCTTGAGATGGTGGAGGAGGCGAGCACCGGTCTGCTCGCCGCCGTACGGGAACACCTGGAAGGACGGGCGGCATGAGCGCGACTGGCGAGGACCCCGTCGGCGACGGCACGCGCGCGGTCCGGGCCGGGCTGCCCGAGCCGGTCAAACACGAGCCGACCCTGCCCGGCCCCGTCTTCGCGGCGCACTTCCATCTGCCGGGCGAGGTGGCGGGTCCGTACTCCTACGGCCGTGACGACAACCCGACCTGGACGCTGCTGGAGAACGCCATCGGCGAGCTGGAGGCACCCGGACGGGCGGACGTCGAGACGCTGGTGTTCGCCTCCGGGATGGCCGCCATCTCCGCCGTGCTCTTCTCCCAGTTGCGCGCCGGGGACGCGGTGGTGCTGCCGTCCGACGGCTACCAGGCGCTGCCGCTGGTCCGCGCCCAGCTGGAGGCGTACGGCGTCGAGGTGCGCACCGCCCCGACCGGCGGGGACGCCCAGCTGGAGGTGCTGCAGGGGGCCCGGCTGCTGTGGATCGAGTCGCCGTCGAACCCCGGGCTCGATGTGTGCGACATCCGGCGCCTGGCGGTCGCGGCCCATGCCCAGGGCACCCTGGTGGCCGTCGACAACACCCTCGCCACCCCGCTCGGGCAGCGCCCGCTGGCTCTGGGTGCCGACTTCGCCGTGGCCAGCGGCACCAAGCAGCTCACCGGGCACGGGGATGTCCTCCTGGGGTACGTGGCCGGGCGCGACGCCGAGGTGATGGCCGCCGTACGGCGCTGGCGAAAGATCGTCGGGGCGATCCCCGGACCCATGGAGTCCTGGCTCGCGCACCGGTCCATCGCCACGCTCCAGTTGCGCGCCGACCGGCAGAACGCCACCGCTCTCACCGTTGCCGAGGCCCTGCGGCAGCGGCCGGAGGTGTCAGGCCTGCGGTACCCGGGGCTGCCCGACGACCCCGCGCACAAGGTCGCCTCCCGGCAGATGCGCCGCTACGGCTGTGTGGTGTCGTTCACGCTGCCCACGCGCGCGCGTGCCGAGCGCTTCCTCGCCGCCCTGCGCCTGGTGGAGGACGCGACGAGCTTCGGCGGGGTGCGCTCCACGGCCGAGCGTCGTGCCCGCTGGGGCGGGGACGCGGTCCCGGAGGGCTTCATCCGGATGTCGATCGGCGCCGAGGACCCAGGGGACCTGGTGGCGGACATCCTGCGTGCCCTGGACGAGTCGGCGGACTGACCCGGCGTCCACCGGAAAAGGGACGACGGTCCGAGCCTCCCCCCTCTTGGCTCGGACCGTCTGCGGTTCCGCTTGCGAAGAACCGTGCGACCAAGGCTAGTTGACTCTCTGTCAGTGTCCAATCACGCTGATGGCAGGGGGGTATCGACATATTTATCGTTGCCGACTGCCGGGCCCGCAGGGCGAGGGCAGGGAGGGGCTTGCCATGGATCTGGCCTTGCTGCGCACCTTCGTCACCGTGCACCGGGCCGGTTCCTTTACCCGCGCCGCGGCGCTGCTCGGCCTCTCCCAACCCGCCGTCACCTCGCAGATCCGCACGCTGGAACGCCAGCTCGGCAGGCCCCTCTTCCTCCGCCAGGCGCGCGGCGTCACCCCGACCAGCATCGGCGACGAACTCGCCCACAAGGCCGCACCCCACCTCGACGCGCTGGTGGAGATAGCCGAGAGCCGGCTGGAGGACGAGTCCTCCCGAAGAACGCTGCACCTGGCCGGGCCGCCGGAGTTCATCGCCGAACGGGTCCTGCCCGCTCTCACCGAGCCGGCCGGGGAGGACGGCAGGGGCTTCGCGCTGCGGGCCGCCTTCGGGACCACGGAAGAGGTCCTGGAAGGGCTGGCGGCCGGGCACCACGACCTGGCCATCAGCACCACCCGCCCGCGCGGCGCCCTGTTCACCGCGACCGCGCTCTGCGACGAGGAGCACGTACTGGTCGCCGCTCCCCGCTGGGCCGAGCACATAGGTCCGGACGCGTTGCGGCTGAAGGGGGCGCCCGCGCTCCAGGACCTCCCCCTGATCGACATCCACGAGTCGCTGCCTTTCGTCTCCCGCTACTGGACCTCGGTCTTCGACGCCCGTCCGGCCGCCCCCGGCACGATCGTCGCCCCCGATCTGCGGGCCGTGCTCGCCTGTGCGATCGCGGGCGCGGGTCTGGCCGTACTGCCCCGGTACCTGTGCGCGCCGGCACTCGACAGGGGGGCGCTCACCGCCCTGCACGACCCGGTGGTGCCGCCGCTGCGCACCTACTTCCTGGTGGTACGCACGGGCACGCTCGCCCTGCCGCCCGTGGCTCAAGCCCATGAACACCTGCTGAGGGCGGCCGCGGGCTGGTACTGAGACCCACGGAGGGCCACGCAACGCGGTCGTCCGACCCCGCTTTGCGATGTTTCACGTGGAACCAGCCGGGCCACATTTCTCCCATGACCGTCCGACCCGTGGTCAAGCGCACCGCCCGCGCCGTTCTCCTGGACGGTGACGACCTGATCCTGATCAAGCGCACCAAGCCCGGCGTCGATCCCTACTGGGTGACCCCCGGCGGCGGGGTCGAGCCCGGGGACTCGACCGTCGTGGACGCCCTGCACCGAGAGGTGTACGAGGAACTGGGCGCCAAGATCGCCGATGTGGTGCCGTGCTTCGTGGACACCGTGGAGCACATCGGCGAGGACGGGGGCGCGACCGGTGTGAAGGTGCAGCACTTCTTCGTCTGCCGGCTGGAGTCCATGGACCCGTCCCTGCGCCATGGCCCGGAGGTGGACGAGCCGGCCGGCGAATACGAGATCGTCCGCGTCCCGTTCACCCGGGTCGGTATCGCCTCCGTCCACCTCGTCCCGCTGTCGCTGCGGCACTACCTGGACGGCAACATCGAGGGCGTACGCGCCATGCACGCTCCGGATCTGGGATAGCCAGGCGTCCCCCGACAGCCGGGCCGGGCGATGTTTCACGTGAAACACTCCCGCCCGCCCGCGCGCCACCGGGCTGTCCACGGACTGTACGTACGGCTACGAGATGACCAAAAGCGCGTGCGTCCGCATCGAAACGGGTGGACGCCGGGGGTCTGCTTCGGACAGCCTGACGTGCGTGCCAACTCCTTCCCTCGACGCTCTGCCCATTCGTCGTCTGACGCTCCGCGATCTCACCGCCTGCGCCGACCTGTCCGAGGACCGGGGGTGGCCACGCGAGGAACACAAGTGGGGCTTCCTCCTCACGGCAGGACGGGGCTTCGGTATCGACGACCCGCAGGGCGGCCTCGTCGCCGCCTGCGTCCTCACCGAGTACGGAACCTGGGAGCGGCCGGAACTCGGCGCCGTCGGCATGGTCCTCGTCGCCGAGCGCCATGCCCGTCGGGGCGTCGGACGCCGCCTGATGCGCCATGTGCTGTCGGTCATGGACGGCACCCCGTTGACCCTCTACGCCACGGAGAACGGCCGCCCGCTCTACGAGGAGCTGGGCTTCAAGGTGACGGGGCGGGCGGAGATGCTCAGGGGCCGCTTCACGCCCGGCGGGCCGGAGACCGGGGTGCGGACGCGCGCCGCCACCGCGGAGGACCTGGCCGGGATCCTGCGGCTGGACGAGGAGGTGTTCGGCGCCGACCGGACGCCCCTCATCGCCCGACTGCCCGCCTTCGCGGACCAGCTCCGGGTGGCCGAGGAGGACGGCCGGATCACCGGTTACACGGCCGCGTGGCCGAACATGGACACCCATGTCGTCGGCCCGCTGATCGCCCGGGACACGGAGACCGCGCGGGCGCTGATCACCTCCCTGGCGGCCGGCACGGACCGTCCGCTGCGCACCGACATCGACGTACGTCACGAGGAGCTGCTGGCGTGGGCCAAGGCGCGTGGCCTGGCGTCCGTGGTGTGCACCTCGGTGATGGCCTACGGCACCAACGAGCTGCCCGGTGACTGGACGCGTCGGTTCGCCCCGCTGACGGTGGCCGCCGGCTGAGCCGCCGTACGACGTGGACAGGCCCCGCCGCGGTAAGCGGCGGGGCCTGTGTCCGTACCGGAGCGGTGATCAGGCGAGGGCCCGAACGGCCGCGGTGGCGAAGCCGTGGTCCTGCTCGGGCGCCCCGCCACCGACGCCGATGGCACCGATCAGCCGGCCGTCCCGGTGGACGGGGACGCCTCCCGCGATGAACAGCAGCGGCCGGTCGAGGGCCGTGGGCAGCGTGTGGAAGAGGCCGCCCGGCTGAACGGCGTCGACCAGGTCGGCGGTGGGGGTGTTCAGCTGGAGCGCGGTGTAGGCCTTGCGGGTGCTGGTCTCGCCGGAGATCAGCACGGCCCGGTCGTCCCGGCGGAAGGCGAGCAGGTGGCCGCCCGCGTCGAGGACGGTGACGCTGACGGTGACTCCCGCCTCCTCGGCCGCTCGGCGGGCGGTGGCGACCAGCAGCTCGGCGTCCTCGATGGTGAGCGGGGCGACGGCGGTGGTGGTCATGGACGTGTCTCCTCGGGTGCTGCGGTGGGGACCGCACCGGATCGGTGCGGGTGACTGTGGGGGGCTGTGAGGTGGTGGCCGCCCAGGGGGCCGTGGCTCAGTGGTGGACGGCGGCGTGCCGGCCGCTGGGGGCGCCGGAGGCGACCACGGTTCCGCGGGCGGTGTCACGGCGCTCCAGGGCAGCCGAGAGGACGGCGAGGACCAGCGCGGCCGCCGCGAGGACGGCACCGACCCAGTTGGGGGCCGTGTAGCCGAAGCCGGCCGAGATCACCAGGCCGCCGAGCCAGGCGGAGAGCGCGTTGCCCAGGTTGAAGGCGCCGATGTTCACGGCCGAGGCGAGCGTGGGCGCGCCGTGCGCCTGGTCCAGGACGCGCTTCTGCAGCGGCGGGACGGTGGCGAAGCCGAGGGCGCCGATGAGGGCGATGGTCACGGCGGCCGCGATCTTGTTGTGGGCGGTCAGCGTGAACAGGGCGAGGACGAGGGCCAGGGCGCCCAGCGAGACGTACAGCATCGGCATCAGGGCGCGGTCGGCGAACCTGCCGCCGATGAGGTTGCCGCCGACCATGCCGATGCCGAACAGGACCAGCAGCCAGGTGACCGAGCCGTCGGCGAAGCCGGCGACGTGGGTCATCATCGGCGCGATGTAGGTGATGGCCGCGAAGACACCGCCGAAACCGAGGACGGTCATCGCCATGGCGAGCAGGACCTGGGCGTTCTTGAAGGCGGCCAGCTCGTGCCGCAGGTGCACGCCCTCGGGGCGGGGCAGCTCGGGCACCAGCTTGGCGATGCCGGCGAGGCCGACCACGCCGAGCGCGGCGACGATCGCGAAGGTGACGCGCCAGCCGACGTGCTGGCCCACCAGGGTGCCCAGCGGGACACCGACGACATTGGCGACGGTCAGGCCGGTGAACATCATGGCGATGGCGCCGGCCTTCTTCTGCGGCGCGACCAGCTCGGCCGCCACGACCGAGCCGATGCCGAAGAAGGCTCCGTGGGCGAGCGAGGCGACCACGCGGCCGATCAGCATGACCGCGAAGGCGGGGGCCAGCGCGGACAGCAGGTTGCCCGCGATGAAGAGGCCCATCAGCACCATCAGCATCCGCTTGCGCGGGATCTTGGTGCCGAGCACGGTCATCAGCGGGGCGCCGATGACCACACCGAGCGCGTAGCCGGTCACCAGCAGGCCGGCCGTGGGGATGGAGACCCCGAAATCACCCGCGACCTCGGGCAGCAAGCCCATGATCACGAACTCGGTGGTCCCGATTCCGAAGGCCCCGATCGCGAGGGCCAGAAGCGCGAGAGGCATGTGGGGGTACACCTTCCCAAACGGTTGCAGGAGCGCTTTGCGTGCCACCACGATAATTGCAGACGCGGGCTAAATGCAAGGGCGGGCTATCACGGAAGTGGTCTACTCTTGAGGAAGCCGCTCCGGGACGGAGGAACACGCCAATGACAGCGACGGACCCCGCGCTCACCGCCCTCGCTCAGGGCTGGTGCGCCCTCTCTGCGCTGCACGGGAAGATCGAGGCGCACATCGAGCGCGCCCTGCAGGCGCAGCACGACCTCAGCGTGCGCGAGTACTCACTGCTCGACGTACTGAGCCGGCAGCACGACGGCGAGGGCGGGCATCTCCAGATGAAGCAGGTCGCCGACGCGGTCGTGCTCAGCCAGAGCGCCACCACCCGTCTGGTGACCCGCCTGGAGGACCGCGGCCTGCTGGAGCGCTACCTGTGCCCCACCGACCGGCGTGGCATCTACACCAACGTCACCGAGCAGGGCCTGCGGCTGCTGGAGAAGGCACGGCCCACCAATGACGCCGCCCTGCGCGAGGCGCTGGACAAGGCATCGGAGAACCCCGAACTGGCCCCACTGGTCAAGGTCGTGGAGTCGCTGAACGTGCCCGCGTAGGGTGCGGGCATGGGAGATCTTGAGATACGGGCGGCGACCGCCGACGACCTTCCGGCGATCATCGCCATGCTCGCCGACGACCCGCTGGGCGCGCAGCGGGAGTCGCCCGACGATCCCGCGCCGTACCAGGCGGCGCTGAAGCGGCTGGAGGCGGACCCGAACCAGCATCTCGTCGTCGCCGTGCGCGACGGCCGGGTGATCGGGACCCTCCAGCTCACCACCATCCCCGGGCTTTCCCACCGGGGCGCGACACGAGCGCTCATCGAGGCCGTGCGCATCCACGCCGACGAGCGCGGCAGCGGGCTGGGCACCGAACTGATCCAGTGGGCCATCGACACGGCCCGGCGGCTCGGCTGCCGGATGGTGCAGTTGACGTCCGACAAGGCCCGTACCGACGCCCACCGCTTCTACGAGCGGCTCGGCTTCACCGCCTCGCACGAGGGCTTCAAGCTTCGCCTCTGACGGCTTCACCCCGCTGAGATCAGGACGAAGGGGGCTCGCGTTTCACGTGAAACGCGAGCCCCCTTGCACCCACCGCCGGACCAGTCGACGGATCAGGAGAGGCCCCGCCAGCCCTCCGGGTCCACACCACCGGGCACCGGCGCCTCGGGGTCGTACGGCTGCCGGGTGAACACGAACGAGCCGAGGTCGAGGTGGCTCAGCGACCCGTCCGGCCGGCGCACGGGCCGCAGCAGCTCACCGGCGTAGTAGTCCTCCAGCCCCGTCCAGGTGCCGTCCCCGTTCGAGCGGAAACGGGAGCTGCGACCGCCGCCGGTCAGAGGAGCGAGCGAGAGCAGACCATCGGCCGTCACCCGCAGCCCGAAGGCACCGGTCCCCCAGTACCACTGTCCGGCCAGTTCCAGAACCGCCGGGTCGACCTCCCGCAGCGGGCGCCAGGGCTCGGGGATCCGCGGCTCCGCCTCGGCGACGATCCGCACGAGATCGGCGCCCACCGTCCCCAGCGACGGCCCGCTGGTGCAGTTGGTGAGCACCACCGCGGCCAGATCGTCCTCCACGCTGATGGTGAGGTTGGCCAGGAAGCCGGGCAGCGAGCCGGAGTGGCCGACCAGCAGTCGCCCGTCGCGGGTGGTGAGCTGCATCCCGAGGCCGTAGCTGGCCCCGTCCACCACATCGGGGGCCTCGGCCGGCGCCGCCGGGGTCCGCATCTCCAGCACCGACTCCGCGCTCAGCACCCGCTCGTCGCCATGGGCCAGGAAGACAGCGAACCGCGCCAGGTCCCCCGTGGTCGACCACAGCTGGCCGGCGGACGCCATCCGGCCCAGGTCCTCCGCCGGCTCCGGCAGCAGCGCGTCGGCCCACGGATGCACCGCCCAGCCGCCCGCGTGCGGGGCCTGCGGCCGGGGACTGGTGCGGTGCAGGCCGAGCGGTTCGAGGATCTCCCGGCGCAGCACCTCTTCCCAGGGGGCGCCGCGCAGCTCCTCCACCAGCGCGCCGAGCAGCGTGTAGCCGGTGTTGGAGTAGTGGTGCAGCCGCCCCGCGGGGTGCAGCAGGGGCTGCTCGCCGAGTACATCGCCCAGCTCGGGCCGGAGCGAGCCCGGGGTCCGCTCCCACCAGGGGCCGGGGGACTCGGCCGCCACCCCGGCCGTGTGCGCGAGCAGTTGGGCGATCGTGGCCTGCCCCACGGCGGTACCCGGCAGATGCTTGTCCAACGGATCACCGAGGTCGAGCACACCCTCGTCGCGCAGCCGCATCACCAGTACGGCCGTGAAGGTCTTGGTGATGGACCCGATCCGGTACTGCACGTTCTCGTCCGGCGCGTGCCCCTCCACCGAGCTGCGCGCCCCGTGCCACACGGTTTGCCCGTCCCGCACCACGGCGGCGACCAGCGACGGTGTCCGTCCCTCGCGCTGGGCGACGGCGATCCTGTGCAGCAATGCGCGCTGCGTCCCCGGGAGCAGCGCGTCCTGTGAAGTCGTCATCCCCCCAGTCCATCCGCTGGAACGCCGAGCGTCGAATTCATTTCGGCGCGGGCGCAGCGGAGAAGGGCCACGGGGTCCGGTCAGGTCTGGGCCATGTCCACGAAGCGCGAGTAGTGGCCCTGGAAGGCGACCGTGATGGTGGCCGTGGGACCGTTACGGTGCTTGGCGACGATCAGGTCGGCCTCGCCCGCGCGCGGGGACTCCTTCTCGTAGGCGTCTTCGCGGTGCAGCAGGATGACCATGTCGGCGTCCTGCTCGATCGAGCCGGACTCACGCAGGTCGGAGACCATCGGCTTCTTGTCGGTGCGCTGCTCGGGACCACGGTTGAGCTGGGACAGCGCGATGACCGGGATCTCCAGCTCCTTGGCGAGCAGCTTGAGGTTACGGGACATGTCCGAGACCTCCTGCTGACGGCTCTCGGCGCGCTTGGAGCCGCCGGACTGCATCAGCTGGAGATAGTCGATGACGACCAGCTTCAGGTCGTTGCGCTGCTTGAGCCGGCGGCACTTGGCCCGGATCTCCATCATCGACAGGTTCGGGGAGTCGTCGATGTAGAGCGGGGCGGCCGAGACGTCCGGCATGCGGCGGGCGAGCCGGGTCCAGTCCTCGTCGGTCATCGTGCCGGAGCGCATGTGGTGCAGGGCGACCCGGGCCTCGGCGGACAGCAGACGCATCGCGATCTCGTTGCGCCCCATTTCGAGCGAGAAGATGACGCTCGGCAGGTTGTGCTTGATGGCCGCGGCCCGCGCGAAGTCCAGGGCGAGCGTCGACTTGCCCATGGCGGGACGGGCCGCGATGACGATCATCTGACCGGGGTGCAGACCGTTGGTGAGCGAGTCGAAGTCGGTGAAGCCGGTCGGCACACCCGTCATCTCGCCGCTGCGCGAGCCGATCGCCTCGATCTCGTCGAGGGCGCCCTCCATGATGTCGCCCAGCGGCAGATAGTCCTCACTGGTGCGCTGCTCGGTGACGGCGTAGATCTCGGCCTGGGCGCTGTTGACGATCTCGTCCACGTCGCCGTCGGCCGCGTATCCCATCTGGGTGATGCGCGTTCCGGCCTCGACCAGCCGGCGCAGGACGGCGCGCTCGTGGACGATCTCCGCGTAGTACTCGGCGTTGGCCGCCGTCGGCACGGTCTGCACCAGACTGTGCAGGTACGCGGCGCCGCCGACCTTGTTGATCTCGCCGCGCTTGGTGAGCTCCGCGGCGATGGTGATCGGGTCGGCCGGCTCGCCCTTGGCGTAGACGTCCAGGATCGCCTGGTAGATCGTCTCGTGCGCGGGCTTGTAGAAGTCGTGGCCCTTGAGGATCTCCACGACGTCGGCGATGGCGTCCTTGGACAGCAGCATGCCGCCCAGCACCGACTGCTCGGCGTCGAGGTCCTGCGGGGGCACCCGCTCGAAGGAGGAACCGCCGCCGTCCCAGGAAGCGTTGTCCCGGCCCCGGTCGTGCTGCTCGTCACGACCCCGGCCGCCGTCGGGACGCCGACGGGAAGCCGGCAGACGATCACTGGGCCCGCTGTCCGCCCACGGATCGTCCAAGGGCTCGGAAATGCTCACCGAGCCACCTCCTCCCGTCCGCGCGGCGGACCTCGCCGTGTCCTCTGTTGTACGGCACGACACTGACAAATCGAGAGGCCCGACTCCGCTTCTGGCACGTCGGTTTTATGCCGTTTCCCGGGCCTCGGAGGGAACGTCTTCCGGGGCCGGGAGAAGGAGCGGGCGCCGGACAACGGTAGGCCCGTCGGCACCGTCAGCCAATCTGGTTATCCACAGGCCATGTGGACGACCGGCCCGATGCTGTGGAGAACTCGCCGAAACCTGTGCACGACCCGGTGGACAGCCCTGTGAACAAGCCCTCGCCCTCATCCGCGACACCTCTCTGACCTGCGGGTTCGAGATCCACGGGCTGTGCAGAAGAAAAAGTTTCCCGGTCGGGCCAAGATCGCTTCGAACGGTGCGCGAAACGACGGCGGCCGAGATCGTCAGTAAGGGGCACTCTTCGATTGCATCTCTTACCTGTGGACGATTAGATTAGCGCTCATGACTCAGGCTCCCGAGATCCCCGAGGCCACCCGGCGGCGGCACGACCGAGAGATCGTCGCGCTGGCCGTCCCGGCCTTCGGCGCACTCGTCGCCGAGCCCCTCTTCGTCATGGTGGACAGCGCGATCGTCGGCCATCTCGGCACCGCACAGCTCGCCGGTCTCGGCGTCGCCTCCGCACTGCTGACCACCGCCGTGAGCGTGTTCGTCTTCCTCGCCTACGCCACCACTGCCGCCGTGGCCCGCCGCACGGGCGCGGGCGATCTCCGCGGCGCCATCCGCCAGGGCATGGACGGCATCTGGCTGGCGCTGCTGCTCGGGTGCGCCGTCATCGCCGTCGTCCTTCCCCTGGCCCCCGGCATCGTGGACCTCTTCGGCGCCTCATCCACGGCCGCCCCCTACGCCACGACATATCTGCGCATCTCCTCCCTGGGCATCCCGGCCATGCTCATGGTGCTCGCCGCCACCGGCGTGCTGCGCGGCCTCCAGGACACCAGGACCCCGCTCTATGTCGCCGTCGCCGGTTTCATCGCCAACGCCGTCCTCAACGCGAGCCTGGTCTACGGCGCCGGACTCGGCATCGCCGGCTCGGCCTGGGGCACGGTCGTCGCGCAGTGCGGGATGGCGGCCGTCTATCTGACCGTGGTCGTGCGCGGCGCCCGTCGGCACGGAGCCTCCCTCCGCCCGGACGCGGCCGGCATCCGCGCCTCCGCACAGGCCGGCGTACCCCTGCTGGTCCGCACCCTGTCGCTGCGCGCCATCCTCATGATCGCCACCGCGGTCGCGGCCCGGCTCGGGGATGCCGACATCGCCGCCCACCAGATCGTCCTGTCCCTGTGGAACCTGCTCGCCTTCGCGCTCGACGCGATCGCCATCGCGGGGCAGGCCATCATCGGCCGCTACCTCGGGGCGGGCGATGCCCAGGGTGCTCGTGACGCCTGCCGGCGAATGGTCTGTTGGGGCATCGCGACCGGTGTCGTCCTCGGGCTGCTCGTGGTCGCCGCGCGTCCGCTCTTCCTCCCGCTGTTCACCGGTGACGCGGTGGTCAAGGACGCGGCGCTGCCCGCTCTGCTGATGGTGGCGCTGTCACAGCCCATCTGCGGAATCGTCTTCGTCCTGGACGGAGTCCTGATGGGCGCGGGCGACGGGCCCTATCTGGCCTGGGCCATGCTGCTGACCCTGGCGGTGTTCGTGCCGGTCGCCCTGCTCCTCCCGACGCTCGGTGGCGGACTGACCGCGCTGTGGGCCGCGATGACGCTGATGATGACCACCCGCATGGCGACCCTGTGGTGGCGCAGCCGCTCGGGCCGCTGGATCGTGACGGGCGCGACCCGCTGACCGTTTCACGTGAAACATCACGCTCCGTCCGAGGGCTGCACACAAAATGGCCGCGGACAAAGAAAGAGGGGCCGTACCCGCGACGGGTACGGCCCCTCTCTCAGCTGCTCAGACCGAGCACGGCGGTCAGCCCGCGACGACCTCGATGTTGACCTTGGCGGCCACCTCGGGGTGCAGACGCACGGACGTCTCGTGGGCGCCCAGGGTCTTGATCGGAGCGGACAGCTCCACACGGCGCTTGTCGACCTCGGGGCCACCGGAAGCCTTGATCGCGGACGCGATGTCGGCCGGGGTGACGGAACCGAAGAGACGGCCGGAGTCGCCGGAGCGAACGGCCAGGCGGACCTTCACGCCCTCGAGCTGGGCCTTGATCTGGTTGGCCTGCTCGATGGTCTGGATCTCGTGGATCTTGCGAGCACGACGGATCTGCTCGACGTCCTTCTCGCCGCCCTTGGTCCAGCGGATAGCGAACTTCCGCGGGATCAGGTAGTTGCGAGCGTAGCCGTCCTTGACGTCGACGACGTCGCCGGCGGCACCGAGGCCGGACACCTCGTGGGTGAGGATGATCTTCATGAGTCGGTCACCCTTCCCTTAGCGCGCGGTGGACGTGTAGGGCAGCAGCGCCATCTCACGGCTGTTCTTCACAGCCGTGGCGACGTCACGCTGGTGCTGGGTGCAGTTGCCGGTCACGCGGCGGGCACGGATCTTGCCGCGGTCGGAAATGAACTTCCGCAGCATGTTCGTGTCCTTGTAGTCCACGTACGTGACCTTGTCCTTGCAGAAAGCGCAGACCTTCTTCTTCGGCTTGCGCACAGGCGGCTTCGCCATGGTGTTTCTCCTGTGTGATCAAGAAGTGTGGATACGAGCCCTAGAAGGGAGGCTCGTCCGAGTAGCCGCCACCGCCGCCGGAGCCACCGCCCCAGCCGCCGCCACCCTGGTTGCCACCGGCGGGAGCGCCGGTCGCCCACGGGTCGTCAGCCGGAGCGCCGCCGCCCTGCTGGCCGCCACCGGGGCCGCCGCCCCAGCCGCCGCCACCCTGGCCGCCACCGCCGCCGTAACCGCCCTGGCCACCGCGACCGCCGCCGCCGGAGGTCTTGGTGACCTTGGCCGTGGCATTGCGCAGGCTGGGGCCGACCTCGTCGACGTCCAGCTCGTAGACCGTGCGCTTGACGCCCTCACGGTCCTCGTAGGACCGCTGCTTCAGCCGGCCCTGCACGATCACGCGCATGCCTCGCTGGAGCGACTCGGCGACGTTCTCCGCCGCCTGGCGCCAGACCGAGCAGGTCAGGAAGAGGCTCTCGCCGTCCTTCCACTCGTTGGTCTGACGGTCGAAAGTGCGGGGAGTGGACGCGACGCGGAACTTCGCGACCGCCGCACCGGACGGGGTGAAGCGCAGCTCGGGGTCGTCGACAAGATTGCCGATGACCGTGATGACGGTCTCGCCTGCCATGGGGGAACCTCTCGGCGGGTTTGCTGCTGGCTGCTTGCTGCTACTCGAATCCCGGGATCAGCCGAGCGAAAGCTCAGTGGGTCTCGGGACGGAGGACCTTGGTCCGGAGGACCGACTCGTTCAGGTTCATCTGCCGGTCGAGCTCCTTGACGACCGCAGGCTCGGCCTGCAGGTCGATGACCGAGTAGATGCCCTCGGGCTTCTTCTTGATCTCGTAGGCGAGACGACGACGGCCCCAGGTGTCGACCTTCTCCACCTTGCCGCCGCCATCACGGACGACGGACATGAAGTTCTCGATCAGCGGGGAGACCGCACGCTCCTCGAGATCGGGGTCGAGGATGACCATCACCTCGTAGTGACGCATGTGGAACCCACCTCCTTTGGACTCAGCGGCCACGGTCGTTCCGTGGCAGGAGGGTCGTAATGCGTTCGCAACGGTATCGGCCGCCACTGACAATCAGGGTTTTCCACTGACGATCGTGTGACGATCACGGGCCGGGAGGATTCCCCGCCACGGATGCGGGCAGACACCGGTGCAGACGGTACAGACTACCCGCACACCCGCTTCCGGTTGAAATCCGGCCGGGAGGGCCGTCAATCTGTACGCGTCGGGTGTGTACGGCGCTACGATGCGCCGCCTTCCGCAGGAGGTGCCCCATGGCACAGGCTTTGCAGCCGAACACCGCCGGATCCCTCTTCGCCAGCGACGGCAAGACCCACCCACTCCCGGACATCCTGATGGCCGTGACGCTGGTCCTGGGCCTGCTGTCCTTCATCACCGCGTTCTTCCCCGGCCTGCACCTGCTCACGTCCTGGGCCGGCCTGGTGGGCATCCTCACCGGCGCGTACGGGCAGTGGGTCTCGGTGACCACCCGCGAGCGCTTCGGGCTCGTCCTGGGTCTCGGCGCCTCCGGGATCGGCCTGCTGATCGGCATGTCGAACGGCGGCCTGTTCGGCGGGCTGTTCTGACCCGGCCCCTTGCGGGCGGCCCCTTCTGAGCCGTCCGCCCGGTCGGGGCGCTCACCCGGGCAGTAGGCTTCGGCGCGAGAGCCGGAGCCCCTGTACCCATGGGGACACACCAGCCCGAGGAGCGCCCCGACATGAGCCTGACCCTGAGGACCATCAGCCGCGAGCAACATCTGGCCTACATCCAGAGCCTGCCGTCGGCGAGTCACATGCAGGTCCCGGCCTGGGCAGACGTGAAGGCGGAATGGCGCTCGGAGAACCTCGGCTGGTTCGACGAGCGCACCGGCCAGCTGGTCGGCGTGGGCCTGGTCCTCTACCGCCAGCTGCCCAAGATCAAGCGCTACCTCGCCTACCTGCCCGAGGGCCCGGTCATCAACTGGTACGCGCCGAACCTGGACGACTGGATCCAGCCGATGCTGGCGCACCTGAAGCAGCAGGGCGCCTTCTCCGTGAAGATGGGCCCGCCGGTGATCATCCGGCGCTGGAACGCCGAGACGATCAAGAAGGGCATCCAGGATCAGGACGTCAAGCGCCTGCGCGACCTGGAGGCCGACTTCATCGAGCCGCGCGCCTTCGAGGTGGCCGACAAGCTGCGCCGCATGGGCTGGCAGCAGGGCGAGGACGGCGGCGCCGGCTTCGGCGACGTGCAGCCCCGCTACGTCTACCAGGTGCCGCTGGCGAACCGTTCCCTGGAAGAGGTCCACAAGAACTTCAACCAGCTGTGGCGACGCAACATCAAGAAGGCCGAGAAGGCCGGCGTCGAGGTCGTCCAGGGCGGTTACCAGGACCTCGCCGAGTGGCAGCGGCTGTACGAGATCACGGCCGTGCGCGACCACTTCCGGCCCCGGCCGCTGTCGTACTTCCAGCGCATGTGGACGGCCCTCAACACCGAGGACCCCAACCGCATGCGGCTGTACTTCGCCCGGCACAACGGCGTGAACCTCTCCGCGGCGACGATGCTGATCGTCGGCGGCCACGTCTGGTACTCCTACGGCGCCTCCGACAACATCGGCCGCGAGGTCCGGCCCTCGAACGCGATGCAGTGGCGGATGCTGCGCGACGCCTACGCGCTCGGCGCCACCGTCTACGACCTGCGCGGCATCTCCGACTCCCTGGACGAGTCCGACCACCTGTTCGGCCTGATCCAGTTCAAGGTCGGCACGGGCGGCCAGGCCGCGGAGTACCTCGGCGAATGGGACTTCCCGCTGAACAAGCTGCTCCACAAGGCGCTCGACATCTACATGTCGCGCCGCTGAGCAGCCGACGTTTGATTCCATAGGGTTCACAGCACTCACACCCCCGATACACCTCAGCCACGAGAAAGGGTCCGGGTCCGGCCATGGCGCTCACGCTCTACGTCGACACCGCGCGCTGGCGGGCGCACCACAAGCATGTGCAGGAGCAGTTCCCGGGTCTGGTCCCGGTCTGCAAGGGCAATGGCTACGGCTTCGGGCACGAACGGCTGTCGGAAGAGGCCACCCGGCTCGGCTCGGACCTGCTCGCCGTCGGCACGACGTACGAGGCCGCGCGCATCAAGGATTTCTTCAGCGGTGACCTGCTGGTGCTGACGCCCTACCGACGTGGCGAGGAGCCCGTGCCGCTGCCCGACCGGGTCGTGCGCTCGGTCTCCTCGATCGACGGCGTGTACGGCCTGGTGGGGGCCCGGGTCGTCATCGAGGTGATGTCCTCGATGAAGCGGCACGGCATCAGCGAGCAGGACCTGCCGCAGCTGCACCAGGCCATAGAGAACGTCCGCCTGGAGGGCTTCGCCATCCATCTGCCGCTGGACCGCACGGACGGCTCGGACGCCGTCGAGGAGGTCATCGGCTGGATGGACCGGCTGCGCGCGGCCCGGCTGCCGCTGCACACGATGTTCGTCAGCCACCTCAAGGCCGACGAACTGGCCCGGCTCCAGCAGCAGTTCCCGCAGACCCGGTTCCGCGCCCGCATCGGCACGCGGCTGTGGCTGGGGGACCACGAGGCGACCGAGTACCGCGGTGCCGTCCTGGACGTCACGCGGGTGGCCAAGGGCGACCGGTTCGGCTACCGGCAGCAGAAGGCCGCCTCCGACGGCTTCCTGGTGGTCGTGGCGGGCGGTACGTCGCACGGGGTGGGCCTGGAGGCCCCGAAGGCCCTGCACGGCGTCATGCCGCGCGCCAAGGGCGTCGCCCGCGCCGGTCTCGCCACGGTCAACCGGAACCTCTCCCCGTTCGTCTGGGACGGCAAGCAGCGCTGGTTCGCCGAGCCGCCGCACATGCAGGTGTCGATCCTGTTCGTCCCCTCGGACGCCGCGGAGCCCAAGGTCGGCGACGAGCTGGTGGCCCATCTGCGGCACACCACCACGCAGTTCGACCGCATCGTGGACCGCTGAGGCCCCAGTTCGACGAGAAGGCCGTACACGGAGCACCGTGTACGGCCTTCTGCATGCCCTGGGGAGACGTTCGCTCAGAGCGAACCGCCCTGCTGGGGTGCCGAGTCCGGCCTGCCCCAGTCCACCTGCGGCGCCTCGTGACGGGTGGCGTGCCGGGGCGGGCGGGCCGCCGCGCCCAGGACGAAGACGTCGTCCGCCCCGTCGAGCACGCCGCCCGAGGGGTCGTCGTCCCCGGACCGGCGCACCACGTCCCGTTCCGGCGTCAGGATGTCGCGGACGACGACGGCGCACAGGTACAGCGTGCCCAGCAGGTGCAGCGCGATCGCCCAGTGGTAGCCGTGCGTCGGCAGGCCCTTGTGGGCGTCTCCGCTGGTCGTGTACGCGAGGTACATCCAGATGCCGAGGAAGTACGCCACCTCGCACGCCTGCCAGATCAGGAAGTCCCGCCACTTGGGCCGGGCGAGGGCCGCCAGCGGCACCAGCCACAGCACGTACTGCGGCGAGTAGACCTTGTTGGTGAGGACGAAGACCGCGACGATCAGGAAGGCCAGCTGGGCGAAGCGCGGCCGGCGGGGTGCGGTGAAGGTGAGCACGGCGATGCCGAGGGCGCACAGCAGCACCAGCACCGTCGCCGCCGTGTTCACGAAGCCGGTGCCGGGCGGGTTGCTGGAGTTCTGGGACCAGATCAGCCAGAAGGAGCCGAAGTCGACGCCCCGGTCCTGGCTGAACGTGTAGAACTTCGACCAGCCCGGGAAGGCGAACAGCATCACCGGCAGGTTCACCACCAGCCAGGCGACCACCGCTCCTGCCACGGCCTGCCCGTACTCCCGCCATTTGCCGGCCCGCCAGCACAGCACGAGCAGGGGGCCGAGCAGGAAGACGGGATAGAGCTTGGCGGCCGTGGCGAGCCCCAGGAGGACGCCGAAGGCGACCGGGCGACGACGGGCCCACATCAGCATCGCGGCGGCCGTCAGCGCCACCGCCAGCAGGTCCCAGTTGATGGTGGCGGTCAGCGCGGCGGCGGGCGCCAGGGCGACCAGCAGGCCGTCCCAGGGGCGCCGCCGGTGGGTGCGGGCCACGCAGACGGCGAGGACGGCCGTGCAGACCATCAGCATGGCGGCGTTGACGAACCAGTACCACTGCTCCTGGTCCTGGATGCTGCCGCCGTGCGGGGTCAGCCAGGAGGCCACCTGCATGAACACCCCGGTCAGGACCGGGTATTCGAGGTAGCCCATGCCGCCGGAGAGGTCGTCCGGGAGCTTGTCGAAATAGGGCACGAGGTGGTCGGCGAAGCCACGGCCCTGGTAGAGGTGCGGGATGTCCGAGTAGCAGGCCTTCGTGTACTGGGAGCTCGCGCCGAAGAACCAGGCGCTGTGATAGCACGGCGCCTTCTGGACCAGGCCGAGGGCGAACATGCCGATCGCCACCAGTGCGACGACCCGCACGGGCGTCCACCAGGAGGTCCTCAGCCGGGCATAGCGGCCGATGGGGCCGCCGATCAGCTCACTGCCGGCCGCCGCGACCTCGTCCTCCCTGGTCGGCCGCACCGGCTCCGATGGGGCGGACCGCTCCGGCTCGGGCTCGCGCACGCCCGCGGGTGTCGTCTCTGCACTGGGCATGGGGCACATCCTGCCGTACCCGTCCGGGAAAACGCGGAGGGCCGCCGCACCTCGCGGGTGCGGCGGCCCTTGTTTCACGTGAAACGCACACGGCGGCCGGTATGACCGCCGATCGGCCGGACGACCGGGTCAGCCTGTCGGGTTCCCCCAGAAGCCTCCCGGACCGGTGCCCCGGTTGTCCCCATTGGGGTCGGTGGCCGACGTCGAGGGCGACGGACCGCCGCCCCCGCCGGGACCGCCCCCGCCGGGACCGCCGTTGCCCCCGCCGTTGCCGTTGTTGCCACCGTTGCCGTTGCCGCCGTCGTTGCAGCCGAAGAAGCCACAGGACTGGCTGGTCGACGGGCTCGGGGAGGGCCCGCTGTCGCTCGGCGACGGGCTCGTGCTCGGGCTGGAGGACGGGCTCTGCGTGACCGACGGGGTCGGCGTCGGGGTCGGCTCGGGGTTGACCACCGTGCCGATGGGCTGGGGCGCCGGGAAGGTCAGCGCCGGCTGGCCCTGGAGCGCCTCGGCCATGTAGTCGTGCCAGATCTCCGCCGGGAACGAGGCACCGTGGATCTTCTTCTGGCCGCCCGTTCCGTACATCTCCAGGAACGTCCGCTGCTTGTTGTTCGCGTTGTCGTCCAGGCGGAACATGCTGATCGCGGTGGACAGCTGCGGGGTGTAGCCGACGAACCAGGCCGACTTGTTGCCGTCGGTGGTACCGGTCTTGCCCGCCACCTCGCGTCCGGGCAGCCGGGCGCTGGTACCCGTGCCCTTGTCGACCACGGTCCGCAGGACGTCGGTGACGTTGTTCGCCACGTTCGGGTCGAAGGCGTCCTTCGGCGCCGCCTTGTGCGTGAAGACGACCCCGTCCTTGTTCTCGACCCTGTCGACCGAGTACGGATCGTTCTGCTTGCCGCTGGCGGCGAAGGTGCCGTAGGCCCCGGCCATGCGGATGGCGCTCGGGTCGGAGGTGCCGATCGAGAAGGACGGGTAGTTGGCGCTGGCCAGGCTGCTCTCCAGCACGCCCGCGTCGAGCGCGGACTGCTTCACCTTGTCCAGGCCCACGTCCATGCCGAGCTGCACATAGGCGGAGTTCACCGAGAACTGCATCGCCTCACGGAGGTCGATCTTGTAGTCCGGCGGGTTGCCGACGTTGTCATCGCCGTCGTTGGTCTGGAGCCACTCCTTGCCGTCCTTGTCGGTCCAGACCGTGTGGTCGTACTTCTCGATCTTGAGCTTGTTCTTGCCGCTGTACAGGCTCTTGGGGGAGGCGATCGTGCGCTGGTCGGGCCCTTGGTTCTCCGGGCCGTGCGGGTCGCGGACACCCCACTTCATCGCGGCCGCGAGCACGAAGGGCTTGAAGGTCGAGCCCACCTGGGCACCGGTCGAGTCGGCGTTATCGGTGAAGTGCTTGGTCGCGTCCTCACCGCCGTAGATGGCCTTGATGGCGCCCGACGTCGGGTCGACCGAGGCACCGCCGAACTGGACGTAGGTGTCCGTGTCCGGGCGCTGCTTGGGCTTGATGTTGGCGTCCCGGACGCGCTTGACGGCGGCTTCCAGCGCGTTGACCTTCTTCTTGTCGAAGGTCGTGTAGATCCGGTAGCCGCCCTTCTGCAGATCGTCAGCGGTGACGTGGGTCTTGTCGCTGTTGTTGATCAGGTAGGACTTGGCGAGGTCGACCAGGTAACCGATCTGCCCGCTGAGCCGGCTGTTGGACCGCGGGTTCTGCCAGTGCGGCAGCGTGCGGTACTTGGCGCGCTCGGCGGGGCTGAGATGGCCGTACTTGACCATCTTGTCGAGGGTGTCCTGCATCTGCCCCAGGGCGCGCTTCTGGTTGGCCTGCGCCGTGGCGTTGGGGTCGAGGGACGTCGCGCCCGCCGGGTCGTAGTAGGTGGCACCCTTCAGCATCGCCGCCAGGAAGGCGCACTGACCCGGGTTGAGGTCCTTGGCGTCGACGTTGAAGTAGGCGCGGGAGGCCGCCTGGATGCCGTAGGCGCCGCGGCCGAAGTACGCCGAGTTCAGGTATCCGGCCATGATCTTCGGCTTGGGCACGGTGGCGCCCACCTTGATCGCGACGAAGATCTCCTTGAACTTGCGGGAGAGGGTCTGCGACTGGTCGTCCAGCATGGCGTTCTTCACGTACTGCTGGGTGATCGTCGAACCGCCCTGGGTCTGACCGCCCCGGGCCATGTTGAAGATCGCGCGACCGATGCCCGCCGGGTCGACACCGCTGTCGGTCTCAAAGGTCTTGTTCTCCTGGGAGATGACGGCGTAGCGCATCTCCCGGGGGATGTCCTCGTAGTTGATGATCTGGCGGTTGGTCTCACCGCCGGTGGCGACCATCACCGATTTGTCGGACCAGTAGTAGACGTTGTTCTGCGCCGTCGCCGTCTTGGCCACGTCCGGGACGCTCACCATCGCGTACCCGATGCCGGCCACGGCCACCAGGCAGCCGACGAAACCGATGAACATGCCCGACACGAGCTTCCAGGAGGGCACCCAGCGGCGCCATCCGTACTTGTCCACGCGGGGATAGTCGATGAACCGCTTCTTGCCGGGCGGTGCCGTACGTCCCCGGCCCCGTCCAGGGCCGGTGGGACCGCCCGGACCACCGCGGCGGCCCCCGGGATCGGCCCTGCGGCGCCCGCCCCCGTTTCTCTGGGCGGCGCGCCGGGCCTCGGCGCGGCCGCCGAGCGGCCGCTCCGCGTCTCCCGGAGAGTCGGCAGGCGATCCGCTGGCGCCTCGCGGTGCCGCGCGGCGGCCGGGGGACGAGCCTGACTGGCCACGTCGGGCCGCGGCACGTCCGCCTCCCTGCGGCTGCGGCGGTTTGCGACGGTGCTCGCTCATCGAACGATTACTCCTCGGGCAGGCGCACCCGTGCGCGCCTGGAACGGCGGCTGGTTTCCGGTCCCCCCGGCGTACGGATGCGGTCGGTCGCGCATTCACCCGTACTGCACCGGGGACGACGACGCTCCCCAGGCGTCGCATGGTTCCCGGTGGTCTGCATGCCGCACAGACTACGCACCGCCAAAACCAGCCGAGCCCCGAAGTTCACCGCAAACCAGGCAAGTTGCCTCCTACGAATCGGTTATGTGATCCCGTTCACCACCGCCCCCCTTGTCCCGTGCGATACGCCGTTCTATCGTCGGGATGTATCGAGTCGATACATCAGCGCGAGATAAAGACGCGTTGAGAGGCACGGAGAGACCCGCGGAGGACCCGCGGGCCGAGAGGAGGCGACGATGAGCCGGCGTTCCGGCATCCTTGAGTTCGCCGTGCTCGGCCTGCTGCGCGAGTCCCCCATGCACGGCTACGAGCTGCGTAAACGACTCAACACGTCCCTGGGTGTGTTCCGTGCGTTCAGCTACGGAACCCTGTATCCCTGCCTCAAGACGCTGGTCGCCAACGGCTGGTTGACCGAGGAGCCCGGCAACACCCACGAGGACGCCCTCGCCGCTCCCCTCGCCGGACGCCGCGCCAAGATCGTCTATCGATTGACGGCGGAAGGTAAGGAGCACTTCGAGGACCTGCTCTCGCAGACCGGTCCCGACGCGTACGAGGACGAGCACTTCGCCGCACGGTTCGCCTTCTTCGGGCAGACCTCGCGCGATGTGCGCATGCGCGTGCTGGAGGGCCGGCGCAGCCGCCTGGAGGAGCGCCTGGAGAAGATGCGCGCCTCCCTGGCTCGTACGCGGGAGCGGCTGGACGACTACACACTTGAGCTCCAGCGCCACGGGATGGAGTCCGTGGAGCGCGAAGTGCGCTGGCTGAACGAGCTCATCGAGAGCGAGCGAGCCGGACGGGACCTGAGGGGTTCCGCGTCCGGGGGGTCCGCTCAACAGGACACCACCACTGGATCGACGGGCGGCCTGCCCCGGCCGGGGGACACCTCCCGGACGGATACGCCCGACGACACCGCCACGTGAGTCCCAGTCAGGGCCTCACTCGTACACACAGGGAGCAACCGGAATGGGTTCGGTTCGCGTAGCCATCGTCGGCGTGGGCAACTGCGCCGCGTCGCTGGTGCAGGGAGTCGAGTACTACAAGGACGCCGACCCGGCGGCCAAGGTCCCCGGTCTGATGCACGTGCAGTTCGGTGACTACCACGTGCGTGACATCGAGTTCGTGGCCGCGTTCGACGTGGACGCCAAGAAGGTCGGCCTCGACCTGGCGGACGCCATCGGCGCCTCCGAGAACAACACCATCAAGATCTGCGACGTGCCGAACACCGGCATCACCGTGCAGCGCGGCCACACCCTCGACGGCCTCGGCAAGTACTACCGCGCCACCATCGAGGAGTCGGACGCCGAGCCGGTCGACGTCGTCCAGATCCTGAAGGACAAGCAGGTCGACGTCCTGGTCTGCTACCTGCCGGTCGGCTCCGAGGACGCGGCGAAGTTCTACGCCCAGTGCGCCATCGACGCCAAGGTCGCCTTCGTCAACGCCCTTCCGGTCTTCATCGCCGGCACCAAGGAGTGGGCGGACAAGTTCACCGAGGCCGGTGTGCCGATCGTCGGTGACGACATCAAGTCCCAGGTCGGCGCCACCATCACGCACCGCGTCATGGCCAAGCTGTTCGAGGACCGCGGTGTCATCCTGGACCGCACGATGCAGCTGAACGTCGGCGGCAACATGGACTTCAAGAACATGCTCGAGCGTGAGCGCCTCGAGTCCAAGAAGATCTCCAAGACGCAGGCCGTCACCTCCCAGATCCCCGACCGGGACCTCGGCGAGAAGAACGTCCACATCGGCCCGTCCGACTACGTGGCCTGGCTGGACGACCGCAAGTGGGCGTACGTCCGCCTCGAGGGCCGCGCCTTCGGTGACGTTCCGCTGAACCTGGAGTACAAGCTCGAGGTCTGGGACTCCCCGAACTCCGCCGGTGTCATCATCGACGCCCTGCGTGCCGCGAAGATCGCGAAGGACCGGGGCATCGGTGGTCCCGTCCTCTCCGCGTCCTCCTACTTCATGAAGTCCCCGCCGGTCCAGTACTTCGACGACGAGGCCCGCGAGAACGTCGAGAAGTTCATCCGCGGCGAGGTCGAGCGCTAACTCGGCCCGGCGCGGCGCGCCGGGCGGCGCGTGACGCGACGCGCCCCGGCGTGGAACCGCTCGCACAAAAATCGCTCCTGCCAGGGCTGTGAAGGTCCCCGGGTCCCGACCCGGGGACCTTCCGCATATGTGAGGCTGAGCCCCATGCCCGTCGTCCGTGACCTGCGCGTCCTGTTGCGCCTGCGGTACTTCCGGCGCCTGCTGTACGTCCGTCTGCTGTCCCAGGGCGCCGACGGGGTCTACCAGGTCGCGCTCGCCGCCTATGTCGTCTTCTCCCCGGAGAAGCAGACCTCGCCCGCCGCGATCGCCTCGGCGATGGCGGTGCTGCTGCTCCCCTATTCACTCGTCGGTCCCTTCGCGGGCGTCCTGCTGGACCGCTGGCGGCGCCGCCAGGTGTTCGTCCACGGCAATCTGCTGCGCGCGCTGCTGGCCGTCGCGACCGCCGTACTGATGGCGGGCCAGGTACCGGCCTGGCTCTTCTACGCCTCAGCGCTGTGTGTCACGGCCGTCAACCGCTTCATCCTCGCCGGACTGTCCGCGGCCCTGCCCCGGGTGGTCGACACCGAGCGACTGGTGATCGCCAACTCACTGTCCCCGACGGCCGGCACGCTCGCCGCGACCGTCGGCGGCGGACTCGCCTTCGCGGTACGGCTGCTGTCCTCGGGGTCCGACGCCGCGGTGGTGCTGCTGGGTGCCTTTCTCTACCTGTGCGCGGCGGCCGTCTCCCTGAGCATGGCCCCCTCCCTCCTCGGTCCCGACCGGCGACAGCTGCAACCGCATCTGATGACCGCGCTCGCCGACACGGCACGCGATCTGCTCGCGGCCATGAGGCATCTGGCCACCCGGGGGCGCAGGGACGCGGCCTGGGCGCTGGGCTCGATGACGCTGATGCGCTTCTGCTACGGCGCGCTCCTCGTCCTGCTGCTCATGCTGTGCCGCTACTCGCTCGCGGCGACGCCCGAGGAGGGACTGCGGCTGCTCGGCCTGGCCCTGGCCCTGTCCGGTGCGGGATTCTTCGCGGCGGCCGTGGTGACGCCCTGGGCGGCGGGACGGCTGGGACCGATCCGCTGGATCGTGGTGTGCTCGGCGTCGGCCGCGCTGCTGGAACCCGCGCTGGGCCTGCCCTTCGCGACCGCCCCGCTGCTCGTCGCGGTGTTCGTGCTGGGGCTGATCACCCAGGGAGCCAAGATCGCCACCGACACCATCGTCCAGGCCGGCGTGGACGACGGTTTCCGGGGCCGGGTCTTCTCGGTCTACGACGTGCTCTTCAATGTGGCCTTCGTCGGTGCCGCCGGTGTGGCCGCCCTGATACTCCCGCCGGACGGCCGATCACCGGCACTGGTCGCCCTGGTGGCCGTGATCTACGCGGCCGTGGCCGTCTTCCTGGGGTACTTCGAGCGACTGCGCGGGGCGGGGACACGGAAAGAGGGCCGATGTTTCACGTGAAACATCGGCCCTCGGCACGGCCCGCCCGGCGGATGTTTCACGTGAAACACCGGCCGGGCCCTCCGCTCAGTCCTGCCCGGCCCACCACTCCTTGAGTGCGGCCACCGCGGCGTCGTGCTCCATCGGACCGTTCTCCAGCCGCAGCTCCAGCAGGTGCTTGTACGCCTTGCCGATCACCGGGCCCGGGCCGACGCCCAGGATCTCCATGATCTGGTTGCCGTCGAGGTCCGGGCGGATCGCGTCCAGCTCCTCCTGCTCCTGCAACTGCGCGATGCGGTCCTCCAGGCCGTCATAGGCCCGGGACAGCGCGGCCGCCTTCCGCTTGTTGCGGGTGGTGCAGTCGGAGCGGGTCAGCTTGTGCAGGCGCTCCAGCAGGGGGCCCGCGTCACGGACGTAGCGGCGGACCGCCGAGTCCGTCCACTCCCCGGTGCCATAGCCGTGGAAGCGCAGATGCAGCTCGACCAGCCGCGAGACGTCCTTCACCAGCTCGTTGGAGTACTTCAGGGCGGTCATGCGCTTCTTGGTCATCTTGGCGCCGACCACCTCGTGGTGGTGGAAGGAGACCCGCCCGTCCTTCTCGAAGCGGCGCGTGCGCGGCTTGCCGATGTCGTGCAGCAGCGCGGCCAGCCGCAGCGTGAGGTCGGGGCCGTTCTCCTCCAGCGCGATCGCCTGCTCCAGGACGATCAGGGTGTGCTCGTAGACGTCCTTGTGCCGGTGGTGCTCGTCACGCTCCAGGCGCAGCGCCGGCAGCTCGGGCAGCACATGACCGGCGAGCCCGCTGTCGACGAGCAGGGTCAGCCCCTTGCGCGGGTGCTCGGAGAGGATCAGCTTGTTCAGCTCGTCCCGGACCCGTTCCGCCGAGACGATCTCGATGCGTCCCGCCATGTCCGTCATGGCGGAGACGACCTCGGGGGCGACCTCGAAGTCCAGCTGGGCGGCGAAGCGGGCGGCGCGCATCATCCGCAGCGGGTCGTCCGAGAAGGAGTCCTCCGGGGTGCCCGGCGTCCGCAGCACCCGTGCCGCGAGGTCGCCCAGGCCACCGTGCGGATCGATGAACTCCTTCGCCGGCAGCGCCACGGCCATCGCGTTGACCGTGAAGTCCCGGCGGACCAGATCCTCCTCGATGGAGTCGCCGTAGGACACCTCGGGCTTGCGCGAGGTGCGGTCGTACGCCTCCGACCGGTAGGTGGTGACCTCGATCTGATAGCCGTCCTTCTGGGCGCCGACGGTGCCGAAGGCGATCCCCACCTCCCAGACGGCGTCCGCCCAGGGCCGGACGATCTTCAATACGTCCTCGGGGCGGGCGTCGGTGGTGAAGTCCAGATCGTTGCCGAGCCGGCCGAGCAGTGCGTCGCGCACCGACCCGCCGACCAGGGCGAGGGAGAACCCGGCCTCCTGGAATCGGCGGGCGAGATCGTCGGCGACCGGCGCCACCCGCAGCAGCTCGGTGACCGCGCGCTGCTGCGCCTGGCTCAGGGCGGAGGGAGTGTCTTCGTTGGGGTTCGGCACAACAGAAGAGGGTACGTGCCTCGGGCCCTCCAGGGCTCCCCCATAAGGTCCGGGACGACCCCCCGGCGCGGGGTGCGGACAGCTCCCGGCATACCCGCGCAAGCACTGCTCTTGCGGCGTACGCCTCCTCTCCCCTCGATACTGGATATAGAGGACGGGTCGCCGCCGCTTGGCGATCTTGTGACGGAGACCGCGGCACTTCCGCTCGGCGCGCATCGTTACCATGCGGGGACGCACATTCCGACGACCACTGACGACGACGAGGGACGGGCGAGCGCGTGGCCGAGGCGGCTGACTTCCAGGGGACCAGTGCCTCACCTGCGCGCCGCTGGCTGCGGCGCACCGGAGCGCTGCTCGCCGGGGTGCCACTCCTGGCCGGGCTGCTCCAGCTGCCCGCCGCCGCACCCGCCCAGGCGGCGTCCGGGGACCCGGTGTCGGTCTCCCTGGACTCCCTGACCCCCAACGCCCCCACCGACGGCGACACCCTGACCGTCTCCGGCACGGTGACCAACAACGGCAAGCAGACCGTCACCGGTGCCCACGTGGGTCTGCGGGTCGGCCCGATGCTGAACACCCGCTCGGAGATCAGCGCGGTGGCCCGCCATCCCGACGATCTCCAGGGCGCCGCCGGCACCGAGGTCGGCGGCAAGTACGAGCAGAAGTTCACCAAGCTGGCGCCGGGCGTCGCCGAGCACTTCAGCATCTCGGTCCCGGTGGACAAGCTGGACCTCGGCGCGGACGGCGTCTATGAATTCGGGGTCGCCCTGTCCGGGCAGACCTCCGCACAGCCCTGGCAGCAGCTGCTCGGCGTGCAGCGGACCTTCCTGCCGTGGCAGCCGTCCGACGCCGGCACCAAGACGCGGACGACGTTCCTGTGGCCGCTGCTGTCCACCGTCCATCTGACGGCCAGGACCGGCGCCGGGGAGCTGCAGACGCCCGAGTTCCTCAACGACGACCTGGCCAAGGAGCTGGCGCCGGGCGGCCGCCTGGCCCGGATGGTCGACCTGGGCAAGGACCTGGACGTCACCTGGGTGATCGACCCGGACCTGCTGGCCTCCGTGGACGCCATGGCATCCGGCAACTACCGACTGCCGGGCGACGGCGACACCACCACGCCCGGGCCCAAGGACCACCAGGCGCTCGCCAAGCAGTGGCTGGCCGATCTGCAGAAGGCGGTCGTGGGCAAGGAGGTCGTCGCGCTGCCCTTCGCCGACCCGGACCTGGCGTCCCTCGCCCACCGCGGCACCAGCGTCACCGGCTCCCTGAGCCATCTCAAGGACGCCACCGACGTCGCCGCCACCACCGTCAAGACCGTGCTCCACGTCACACCGAGCACGGACTACGCCTGGCCCGTGGACGGCGCCGTGGACCCGTCGATCATGAGGGTCGCGACCTCCGCCGGTGCCGACCGGGTGATCGCCCGCAGCGACAGCCTCCAGGACACCGCCGGGCTGTCGTACACGCCCTCGGCGGCCCGGCCGGTCGGCGGTGGCACCACGGCGATCGTCGCCGACGCCAAGCTGTCCACGGCCTTCGAGGGCGATCTGACCAAGGCGGGACCGGCCACGCTCGCCGTGCAGCAGTTCCTGGCCCAGAGCCTGGAGATCAACGCCCAGACCGACCAGCAGCGCAGCATCGTCGTCGCGCCGCAGCGCATGCCCACCGCGGACCAGGCACAGGCGATGGCCACGGCGGTGAAGGCGCTCCAGGGCGGCACGTGGTCCCAGGCCCAGGACCTGACCGCCGCGGCCAAGGCCAAGCCCGACCCGAACGCCACCACGCGCATCCCCTCGACCTCCGCCTACCCCTCCGCCCTGCGCCGCCAGGAGCTGCCGGTCTCCGCCTTCGGGCAGATCGCCCGCACCCAGGACAAGCTCGACAACTTCCAGGTGATCCTCTCCGACCAGTCCCGCGTGGTGACCCCGTTCGGGCGGGCCATAAACCGCGGGATGTCCACGTCGTGGCGGGGCCAGGAAGAGGCGGGCGACAGCTACCGCAGCGGGGTCGAGTCGTGGCTCGACGACCTGGCCCGGCAGGTCAAGCTGATCGACAAGTCCGAGACCAAGCTCTCCGGACGCAGCGCGACCATCCCGGTGACCGTCCAGAACAACCTGGTCCAGCCGGTCGGTCATCTGGTGCTGCGCCTCAGCTCGACCATGCCGACCCGTCTGAAGATCGGCGGCAAGGCCTACGCGGAGCAATCCGTCGACATCGCCGGCGGCCACGCCCAGTCGGTGAAGTTCAGCACGTCGGCCAACGCCAACGGCCGGGCGACGGTGATCGCCCAGCTGTACACCGAGGACGGCCAGGAGTACGGCGCCCCCGTCACCTTCGACGTGAAGGTCACCGAGGTCACGCCCACGGTGATGCTGGTCATCGGCGGCGGTGTGCTGCTCCTCGTCCTCGCCGGCTTCCGGATGTACACCCAGCGCAAGCGCGCGGCCGCCCGCCGGGCCGGGGAGGGCGGACCGGGCGAGGCGGGGGAGCACTCCGACGAGCCGGGGAACCCCGGCGGGCCCGGGGACCGTCTCCCGGGGGAGTCCGACTCCGCCTCCGGGGCAGACGACCCGGAGCAGCCGAGTGACCCTGCGCCGGACACCGCACCGGAAAGCACCGACCCGTCCGGGACGGGTGAGAGAGTGGACCGTTGAGCGATGTCGTGGCCGGTGGGCCCGGGACGATGAGGTGGGGTAAGGCATGAACGCGCCGTACGACGGTGACCGCGGCCAGGGCGCGGCCGGCTCGGGCTACCCCGAGACGCCGCCCGACCCCGGCCAGGTGCCGCCGCAGCAAGCGGCGGACATGTACCTCCAGGACGCCTACGAGCAGGACCCCTACCGGGCGCACGACCTGACCGCCCAGGACCCGGTCGCCGAGGCGCTCTACGACCGTGCCGCGCACCCCCCGCCGCCCCAGAGCGGCTACGAGCAGCCGCTGTACGGCCAGCCCGCCCAGTCGCCCTACGCGCCCGATCCGCGGGTGTGGGCGCAGACCCCGGCGCCGGAGCCCGACGGCGCGGCGCCCTACCTGCCCTACGGCGACGATCCGCGCACCACCCAGTTCGTCGGGGTGGACGACCTGGTCTCGCACTCCGGCGAGGAGTACCACGAGCCGGACGCCTTCGCTCATCTCTTCAAGGACCAGCAGCACAGCGGCGGTCATCTGCCGGTGGACTCCGCGGGCCTTCCGGGTCCGGCCGCGGCGCCGGGCAACGGCCCGGGGGCCGGCGGACCGTACCCGTCGGCCCACGGCGGGCACCCGCAGCAGCCGAACCCGTACGCGGGCTCCGGGTACCAGTCGGCGCCGTATGCCGCCCACAACCCGATGCAGCCCCCGGTGCCGGCGCCGGCCGGGGTGCCCGAGCCCGCCGGTCCTGCGGGCGCCGGGGCGGCCGAGGCGGCCATGGCGCCCGCGGCCTCCGTGGCGACCGCCGCTCCCGCCCCCGCGAAGAAGGGCGGCAAGGCCGCCGGGCTGCTGAAGTCCAGCGCCGTCATGGCGGCGGGCACCCTGGTCTCCCGGCTCACCGGCTTCGTCCGCTCCGCGCTGATCGTCTCCGCGCTCGGCCTCGGCTTCCTCGGCGACTCCTTCCAGGTCGCCTACCAGCTGCCGACCATGATCTACATCCTCACCGTGGGCGGCGGCCTCAACTCGGTCTTCGTGCCGCAGCTGGTCCGCTCGATGAAGGAGGACGAGGACGGCGGCGAGGCCTTCGCCAACCGGCTGCTGACCCTGGTGATGGTGGCGCTCGCCGCGTTGACCGCCCTCGCGATGTTCGCGGCCCCTCTGCTGGTCCGCATGATCTCCAACCCGGTCGCCAGCAACCCGGCGGCCAACGAGGTCGCGGTCACCTTCACCCGCTACTTCCTGCCCTCGATCTTCTTCATGGGCATCCACGTGGTGATGGGTCAGGTACTCAACGCCCGTGGCAAGTTCGGCGCGATGATGTGGACCCCGGTCCTGAACAACATCGTCATCATCGTGACGCTGGGCATGTTCATCTGGGTCTACGGCACCGCCGCGCACTCCCACATGACGGTCACGAACATCCCGCCGCAGGGCCAGCGCCTGCTCGGCGTCGGTGTGTTGCTCGGCCTGGTCGTGCAGGCGCTGGCGATGATCCCCTATCTGCGCGAGACCGGGTTCCGGATCCGGCCGCGGTTCGACTGGCGCGGCCACGGTCTGGGCAAGGCGGCGGCGCTCGCCAAGTGGACGTTCCTGTTCGTGCTCGCCAACCAGGCCGGCGCCATGATCGTCACCCAGCTCTCCACCGCGGCCGGCAAGGAGTCCGGCGTCTCCGGCACCGGCTTCGCCGCCTACGCCAACGCCCAGCTGATCTGGGGCCTGCCGCAGGCCATCATCACGGTCTCCCTGATGGCCGCCCTGCTGCCGCGCATCTCCCGCTCGGCCTCCGAGGGCGACGGCGGCGCCGTACGCGACGACATCTCGCAGGGCCTGCGGACCACCGCGGTCGCCATCGTCCCGGTCGCCTTCGGTTTCGTGGCGCTGGGCATCCCGATGTGCACCCTGATCTTCGGCAGCTCCGGCACCAGCTCGGCCACCAACATGGGCTACATGCTGATGGCCTTCGGTCTCGGCCTGATCCCGTTCTCGGTGCAGTACGTCGTCCTGCGTGCCTTCTACGCCTACGAGGACACCCGCACCCCCTTCTACAACACCGTCATCGTCGCCGCGGTGAACGCGGGCGCCTCGGCGCTGTGCTTCTTCCTGCTGCCGGCCCGCTGGGCGGTCGCCGGCATGGCCGCCGCGTACGGCGTCGCCTACGCGATCGGGGTGGCCGTCGCCTGGCGTCGGCTGCGCAAGCGGCTGGGCGGCGACCTGGACGGCGCCCGGGTGCTGCGGACGTACGCGCGGCTGTGCATCGCCTCCATTCCGGCGGCCCTGCTCAGCGGTGCGGCCTGCTACGGCATCGCGCACAGCCTCGGCCAGGGCGTCATCGGTTCCTTCGCGGCGCTGGTCGTCGGCGGGGCCGTTCTGCTGGGAGTCTTCTTCGTCGCCGCCCGCCGGATGCGGATCGACGAACTCAACTCGCTCGTGGGTATGGTGCGCGGGCGTCTGGGTCGCTGAGGCGCGGGTAGGGGCACAACCATCGTCCGCCGCCGCGTGTCGTGCATAGCGGCGGACTGTGGGCACAATTGGTTTCGGCGTCGGACAGCGTGCAACGGATGGGGAGGCAGGGACGACGGTGGCGGAACGGAGCACGGCTGCCGTCGACGTGGCAGACAACAGCGGCGAGCAGCCGCTGACCGCGAAGGCGGACCAGTCCACGGCCGACGGGGTGGCCAAGAACCCGGAGCGGGACACGGACGGTGACGGGGCGCAGGGGAGTGACGCGAAGGGTTCCTTGAAGCAGGCCTCGCCTCCGGAACTGCACAGCGGTCACAAGCTCGCCAGACGCTACCGGCTGGAGGAGTGCGTCACCCGACTGGACGGGTTCAGCAGCTGGCGTGCCGTCGACGAGAAACTCCGTCGGGCGGTCGGGGTCCATGTGCTGCCCGCGGATCACGCACGGGCCCGGTCCGTCCTCGCCGCGGCCCGGTCCTCCGCGCTGCTCGGCGACCCGCGCTTCGTCCAGGTCCTCGACGCCGTCGAGGAGAACGACCTCGTCTACGTCGTGCACGAATGGCTGCCCGACGCCACCGAACTGACCACCCTGCTCACCGCCGGCCCGCTGGAACCGCACGACGCCTACCAGATGGTCAGTCAGGTGGCCTCCGCCATGGCCGCCGCGCACCGTGAGGGCCTCGCCCATCTGCGGCTGAACCCCAACGCCGTGCTGCGCACCTCGACCGGTCAGTGGCGTATCCGCGGCCTCGCGGTGAACGCCGCGCTGCGCGGCATCAGCTCCGACACCCCGCAGCGCACCGACACGGAGGCCATCGGCGCCCTGCTGTACGCGGCGCTGACCCAGCGCTGGCCCTACGAGAACGACGCCTACGGCCTGTCGGGCCTCCCGAAGGACATCGGCCTCATCGCACCGGACCAGGTGCGGGCCGGCGTCCACCGCGGTCTGTCCGAGCTGGCCATGCGGGCCCTCGTCAACGACGGCGCCACCGCGTCCCGGCACGAGGCCCCGTGCACCACGCCCGAGGAGCTGGTGAAGGCGATCAGCGAGATGCCCCGCATCCGCCCGCCGGAGCCGACGTTCACCGCGCCGCCGGAGTACCAGCGCACGACGTACCAGCAGGGCACCTACGGCCGCCCGCCGGTGCACCCCGGCGCCACCCAGCCGATCGCGCCACCGCCGCCCCCGCTGCAGAGCCGCACCGGCAAGGCCCTGAAGTGGGCGGTCTCCGCCCTCCTCATCGCCGCCCTCGGGCTCGGCAGCTGGCAGCTGGCCGACGCCCTGATGGACCAGGGCGGCAAGTCGAACGACACCAACAAGAGCCAGACCACCGACGACGGCGACAAGACCGCCGGCCGGCCGAAGACGACGCCGATAAAGATCCAGGGCGGCCAGGAGTTCGTCGCCAAGGGCGACGCCCAGAGCCCCGGAGACGTCGCCAAGACGTACGACGGCAATCCGTCGACCTACTGGAAGACCAAGTCCTTCAACGAGGGGCCGTCCTTCGCGCCGTACAAGCCGGGCGTGGGCATCGTCTACGACCTCGGCTCGTCCACCCAGCTCGGCACCGCCACGCTCAACCTGCGCTACGGCGGCGACCACACCACCGTCGAGCTGTACGCGGCGGACTCGCTGAACCCGCCGTCGCTGGACTCGATGACCCGGATCGGCAGTACCACCACCACCGGCACCACCGCCACCGTGAAGGTCGGCAAGCAGCTGAAGACGCGGTACGTCCTGGTGTGGCTGACGGCCGTGCCGAACTCCGGCTACGACTCCCAGCTGTACGCCAGCGCCGGTTACAAGCAGGCCATCGGCGAAGTGAAGTTCACGGGCTGACGTCTCACCCGGACCGGAGGGGACAGATGGCGGAGGGCGTCGAATACGCCGGGGTGGGCGACCAGGAGCTGCTCGCCCGCCATGTGCAGGGCGACCCCGACGCCTTCGCCGAGATCGTACGGCGGCACCGGGACCGGCTCTGGGCGGTCGCACTGAGGACGCTCGGCGACCGCGAGGAGGCAGCCGACGCGGTGCAGGACGCCCTGGTGTCCGCCTACCGTGCCGCGCACACCTTCCGGGGGCAGTCGGCGGTGACGACCTGGCTGCACCGGATCACGGTCAACGCCTGCCTGGACCGCGCCCGCAAGGCGGCCTCCCGCAAGACCGCCCCGGTGGACGACACCGAGCGGCTGGAGCAGCTGCTGGAGCCGCACGAGTCCGCCTCGGCGCCGGCCGAGCGCAACGATCTGCACCGCCAGCTCGTCGAGGCGCTCGGCACGCTGCCGCCGGAGCAGCGCGCCGCGCTGGTCCTCGTGGACATGCAGGGCTACCCGGTCGCCGAGGCGGCCCGGATCCTCGACGTGCCCACGGGGACGGTGAAGAGCCGCTGCGCCCGGGGCAGAGCCCGGCTGCTGCCGCTACTCACCCATCTGCGCCCCACTCGTGGAGGAGCCCCCCGGCCCGACGCGTCCGCCGGCGAAGAAGAGAGTGGCCGGGGACGGAACCGGGTGCAAGAGGCATCCGTCCCATCCGCAACGGAGTCTTCCGACGGAGGTCTCCGGGATCCGGGACCGACCGATTCAGCCGCAGTGAAGGGCGGAGGTGGGCGAGCGTGACAGCGACGACCGACGCGGCCGGGCACCCGGACGTCACGGAGATCTCCGACCTCGCCGAAGGCCTGCTCCCCGCCGGGCGCGGCACGGACGTACGGCGTCATCTGGACGCCTGTGAACTGTGCGCGGACATCTATGCCTCGCTGGAGGAGATCCGCGGGCTGCTGGGGACCGCCCCGGCGAACGAGCCCATGCCGGCCGACGTCGCCCAGCGGATCGATGCCGCCCTTGCCGCCGAGGCCCTGCTCCATGCCTCTGCCCCCGAAGCGGAGTCCGTGGTCGATGTTTCACGTGAAACATCGCCCCCTGCGGACCATGCGGTCCCGGCTCCGACCGGTCGCCCCGCCGGCCGCCCACAGGCGGCGACAGGGCCGGGGAGGAAGCCGGGCAGGGAAAAGAGAGGGCGGCGCCGGGCCCTGGTGCTGGGCGGTGTGCTGACCGCCGCCGTTCTGGGCGCCGGTGCGCTGGTGCTCCAGTCGCTCGGCGGCGGGACGTCCACCACGACGGCCCATGGCAAGCCGAGCGCTTCCGCGGGCGCTTTCTCCGGTACCAGCGTCCAGAACCAGGTGCGGGGCCTGCTGGGAGCGGAGAAGGGCCTACAGCGGGGCCCCGCCACCCAGCAGCCGCGGTCGGGCAGCGGCGTCCAGCCCAACACTCCGCAGACGACCGAAAGCGCGAACACGCTCCTTCAGCCCCAGGTGCCGGTTCCGGACTGCGTGCGGCAGGCGATCCCCCGGGGCGAGCAGGCACTGGCTGCGAAGAACGGTTCCTATGCCGGGAAGAGGGCCTATCTCGTGGTCCTTCCCGATTCCCAGGACAGCGCGCGCGTCACCGCTTATGTGGTCGACGCCGCCTGTGTGGGACAGCGGTCCGCGACCGCCGGCACGGTTCTTCTGAAGCAGTCCGTCGACCGTCCCTGAGCGGGGTCCCGGCCCGGCGTGGCGCCCTCATTCGCTCCGTCTCGTCCCGCACGCGTGTGCCCGGACACAACGGGAATGCGCGCCCCGTAGGATCCGTTGGGTGGGGTGAGAGCCCCGAAAGGGGCATCCACCGGTCACTGACGCAGACCAGAGACGAGGAATCAAGCCGTGAGCGACGTCCGTAACGTGATCATCATCGGCTCCGGGCCCGCAGGCTACACGTCGGCGCTGTACACCGCCCGTGCGTCGCTGAAGCCGCTGGTGTTCGAAGGCGCCGTCACCGCCGGTGGTGCGCTGATGAACACCACCGAGGTGGAGAACTTCCCGGGCTTCCGCGACGGCATCATGGGCCCCGACCTCATGGACAACATGCGGGCGCAGGCCGAACGCTTCGGCGCCGAACTGATCCCCGACGACATCGTCTCGGTCGATCTGACCGGTGAGATCAAGACCGTCACCGACACCTCGGGCACGGTCCACAAGGCGAAGGCCGTCATCGTCACCACGGGCTCCCAGCACCGCAAGCTCGGCCTCCCGAACGAGGACGCGCTCTCCGGCCGCGGTGTCTCCTGGTGCGCCACCTGCGACGGGTTCTTCTTCAAGGACCAGGACATCGCCGTGATCGGCGGCGGCGACACCGCGATGGAGGAGGCCACCTTCCTCTCCCGCTTCGCCAAGTCCGTGACGATCGTCCACCGCCGGGACACGCTGCGCGCCTCGAAGGCGATGCAGGAGCGCGCCTTCGGCGACCCGAAGATCAAGTTCGTCTGGGACAGCGAGGTCGCCGAGATCCAGGGCGACCAGAAGCTCTCCGGGCTGAAGCTGCGCAACGTCAAGACCGGTGAGCTGTCCGAGCTGCCCGTGACCGGACTGTTCATCGCCATCGGCCACGACCCGCGCACGGAGCTGTTCAAGGGCCAGCTGGACCTCGACGAGGAGGGCTACCTGAAGGTCGCCGCCCCGTCCACCCGCACCAATGTGACCGGTGTCTTCGCCGCCGGCGACGTGGTCGACCACACCTACCGGCAGGCGATCACCGCGGCCGGCACCGGTTGCTCCGCCGCCCTGGACGCCGAGCGCTACCTCGCCGCCCTGGCGGACGAGGACAAGGCCGAGCCCGAGAAGACCGCCGCGGTCTGAGCCTTCCTCTCAGCTTTCCTTCCCCGCCCACCCCACGACCAAGGTAAGGAGCCCAGAGTGGCCGCCCTGAAGAACGTGACCGACGCCTCCTTCGAGGAGGACGTCCTCAAGAACGACAAGCCCGTCCTGGTGGACTTCTGGGCCGCCTGGTGCGGTCCGTGCCGCCAGATCGCTCCCTCTCTTGAGGCGATCGCCGCGGAGCACGGCGACAAGATCGAGATCGTCAAGCTCAACATCGACGAGAACCCGGCCACGGCCGCCAAGTACGGCGTCATGTCCATCCCGACCCTGAACGTCTACCAGGGCGGCGAGGTCGCCAAGACCATCGTCGGCGCCAAGCCCAAGGCCGCGATCGTGCGCGACCTCGAGGACTTCATCGCCGAGTGATGTTTCACGTGAAACACGAATGGGCCAACCCCTGGGGGTTGGCCCATTCGCTTATGTCCCTCCGGTCGGCCCCGACTAGAGCGGTCTCAGCGCGGGTTCCTTCTGGACGGCGCCCAGCAGCCGGTCGATCGCCATCTCGACGTCCTCCTTCCAGGAGAGCGTGGAGCGCAGCTCCAGCCGCAGCCGGGGGTGCGTGGGGTGCTGTCGTACCGTCTTGAAGCCCACGGCCAGCAGATGGTCGGCCGGCAGCAGACAGGCGGGCTCCTTCCAGCGGGCGTCCCCGAAGGCCTCTATGGCCTTGAAGCCCCGTCGGAGCAGATCCTTGGCGACCGTCTGCACCAGCACCCGTCCCAGGCCCTGTCCCTGGTATCCGGGCTTGATGAAGGACGTGATCAGCTGGACGGCGTCGGGAGAGATCGGGCTCGTGGGGAAGGCCGCCGAGCGGGGGACGTAGGCGGGCGGGGCGTAGAGCACAAAGCCCACCGGTACGTCATCGACGTAGACCACGCGCCCGCACGAGCCCCAGTCGAGCAGGACGGCGGAGATCCAGGACTCCTTCTCCACGGCGGCCGTGCCGCCCTTGACCGCCGCCTCGCCGCTGACAGGGTCCAGTTCCCAGAAGACACATGAGCGACAGCGTTGGGGAAGGTCCTGAAGGTTGTCCAGAGTGAGCGGCACAAGCCGACGCCCCATGAAAGCTGTTCCTCGCTTCCGTCACCGACCGCCACAACGCGGGCGGCCGTCAGAGCACTGCGCTCCCTGATCGGCATCGTATCCACGATGGGATTCGCTCGACACCGCCCCAAAGCAAAGAGCGGGGCCGTGTCCGGTGGATACCGGACACGGCCCCGCTCGAAGCCCGAACCCCGACAGCCCGAGGCGCCGAGGATCAGTCCTCCTGGTCGCCGTCGGCACTCTCCTGGAGGTCCTTGGGAAGGACGGGACCCTCGCCCGGCGCCAGCGTGCCCAGGATCCGCTGAAGGTCCTCCACGGAGGCGAACTCCACCGTGATCTTGCCCTTCTTCTGCCCGAGGTCGACCTTCACCCGGGTCTCGAAGCGGTCGGACAACCGGGTCGCCAGCTCGTTCAGCGCCGGGGAGAGACGCGAGCCCGCGCGCGGACCCTTGGGACGCTGCGGCTTCTGGGGCCGCGAGCCCATCAGGGTCACGATCTCCTCGACGGCCCGCACCGACAGTCCCTCGGCCACAATGCGGTGGGCCAGCCGGTCCTGCTCCTCCGAGTCCGCCACGGACAGCAGCGCCCGGGCATGGCCGGCGGAAAGCACCCCGGCGGCGACCCTCTTCTGCACCGTCGGCGAAAGCTTCAGCAGCCGCAGCGTGTTGGAGACCTGCGGGCGGGAGCGTCCGATCCGGTCGGCCAGCTGGTCGTGCGTGCAGTTGAAGTCCTTCAGCAACTGGTCGTAGGCGGCGGCCTCTTCCAGCGGGTTCAGCTGCGCGCGGTGCAGGTTCTCCAGCAGCGCGTCCAGGAGGAGCTTCTCGTCCTCCGTGGCCCGGACGATCGCCGGGATGGCCTCCAGTCCGGCCTCACGACAGGCGCGCCAGCGGCGCTCACCCATGATCAGCTCATAGCGGCCGGGTTCCAACTGCCGTACGACGACCGGCTGGAGCAGACCGACCTCCTTGATGGAGGTGACCAGCTCGTGCAGGGCGTCCTCGTCGAAGACCTCGCGCGGCTGGCGCGGGTTCGGCGTGATGGCGTCGAGGGGGATCTCGGCGAAGTGGGCGCCCATCGGGGGTGCGGGCGTCTCCTTGGCGGGGCTCGCCGCCGGCTCCTCGGTTTCCCGTGAGACGGACGGCAGCGAGGCCACCTTCGCCGCGGCCACACCGCGGTCCGTCGTCATCACCGGACCACCGGCGGAAGAGACGGACGGTCCCCCTCCCAACGCGGCCGGGACCGGGTTCTTCTCGACCGGGGCGGCGGGAATCAGCGCCCCTAGTCCTCGGCCGAGCCCCCTCCGTCGCTCACTCACTGGATCCCCTCCACCATGCTCGGGTCGCTCTGGGCGCCGACATGGGCCTGGCTCGCGTCATAGCTGATGCCAATGCCCCGCAGCGCGATTTCTCGGGCCGCCTCAAGATACGAGAGGGCACCGCTCGATCCAGGATCGTAAGTCAGCACCGTCTGCCCGTAGCTCGGCGCCTCGGAGATACGGACCGAGCGGGGAATGCTCGTCCGCAGCACCTCTTCACCGAAGTGGCTGCGCACCTCTTCCGCGACCTGGGAGGCGAGACGCGTCCGGCCGTCGTACATGGTGAGCAGGATGGTCGATACATGCAGGCCGGGGTTGAGGTGCCCCCGCACCAGATCGACATTGCGCAGCAGCTGCCCCAGGCCCTCCAGCGCGTAGTACTCGCACTGGATCGGGATAAGGACCTCCTGGCCCGCGACCAGTGCGTTGACCGTCAACAGGCCGAGCGAGGGCGGGCAGTCGATGAGGATGTAGTCCAGCGGCTGTTCGTACGCCTGGATCGCGCGCTCCAGCCGGCTTTCCCGAGCCACCAGGGAGACCAGCTCGATCTCCGCACCGGCGAGATCGATGGTGGCCGGGGCGCAGAAGAGTCCCTCGACGTCCGGCACGGGCTGAACGACCTCGGCGAGCGGCTTGCTCTCCACCAACACGTCGTAGATCGAGGGAACTTCGGCGTGGTGGTCGATCCCGAGGGCCGTGGACGCGTTGCCCTGCGGGTCCAGGTCGATCACCAGCACCCGGGCACCGTGCAGAGCCAGCGAGGCGGCAAGGTTGACGGTCGTCGTCGTCTTGCCCACGCCACCCTTCTGGTTGGCGACCACCATGACGCGGGTCTGCTCCGGCCGCGGCAGACCTTCGCCGGCGCGGCCGATAGCCTCCACCGCCAGTTGGGCCGCGCGACCGATGGGGGTGTCGTCCATCGGAGGCGGTGTTTCACGTGAAACATCCGCCCCCATCGACTCGGTACGGGGACCGGGGACCGGATCGGTCATCGGTCCCGCGATGTTGGCGTCGGACCGCAAGGATTCACTCTCCTCGACTTCAGGCTCGCAATGAACAGAGCCTCCCATGCCTTCGGGGTCGTGAACCAGTGAGGTCGGGCCTTCTGTGGAGAAATCCACCTCTGTGGACAACTCCGTGCCCCCTGAGGGGGCCGGAGCGGACCGGACAGTGGGATCGGGGCCCTCTCCCAGGGAACCGAGAGGCTTCCGGTCGCGGGGTTCGGCCGCAGCGCGGCCGCGACTGATGATGCCGTGCAGCAGTGAGCGACGTTTCACGTGAAACACGATGCAGGGCCCCGGCGACCGGGGCTCCGCGACACTCCGGCCGCACGGGTTCGGCAGCTTGTGTGGAGTACGCCCGTCCGGCTCAGCGGCGCCGGCGGGTGCGTCCGGTGCGTGCGGCCTTCGCCCGCTTGGCGGCGAAGCGAACACCGCCGGGGCTTTCCCCGACCTCCACCCGGACCACCGTCGACATGGGGTCGACGATGCCCTCGCCCACATGGAGGATCGAGGTCTCCACCGCACCGAGCTTGCTGAGCGCAGTGGACGCGGCCTTCAGCTCCTCCTCCGCGGTGTCACCCTTGAGGGCCAGCATCTCGCCGTACGGGCGCAGCAGCGGAATCCCCCAGGTGGCCAGACGGTCCAGCGGGGCCACGGCCCGGGCGGTCACCACATGGACCGGCGGCAGCTTGCCGAGGACCTCCTCGGCACGCCCCCGCACCACGGTGACATGGTCCAGGCCGAGCAGCTCGACGACCTCGGTGAGGAAGTTGGTGCGCCGCAGCAGAGGCTCCAGCAGGGTGATGTTGAGGTCGTCGCGGACCAGCGCCAGCGGGATGCCCGGCAGACCGGCGCCGGAGCCGACATCGCAGACCGTCACCCCCTCGGGAACGGCCTCGGAGAGCACCGCACAGTTCAGAATGTGCCGCTCCCACAGGCGGGGCACTTCCCGCGGACCGATCAGACCGCGCTGCACTCCCGCCTCGGCGAGCAGTTCCGCGTAGCGCACCGCATCGGCGAAGCGATCACCGAACACTTCGCGCGCCTGCTCGGGGGCGGGGGGAAGCTCCGCTGCCTCCGTCACGGGGACCGTCCTTCCGTACAGCGCCGGTGCTTCGCGCACCGGCCACCAGAACTACCAGGCTGACAAAGTTCGGCCCCGCCTGCTCAACAGACGGGGCCGGTGTAACAAGGGGACCGATCAGGCGGGCAGCACGACGACGAAGCGCTGCGGCTCCTCGCCCTCGGACTCGCTGCGCAGTCCGGCGGCCTTGACCGCGTCGTGCACGACCTTGCGCTCGAAGGGGGTCATGGGCCGGAGCTTCACGGGCTCCCCGGAGCTCTTCACCTCGGCGGCGGCCTTGGCGCCCAGCTCGGACAGCTCGGCGCGCTTCTTGGCCCGGTACTCGGCGATGTCCAGCATCAGCCGGCTGCGGTCACCGGTCTCCCGGTGCACGGCCAGACGCGTCAGCTCCTGAAGGGCCTCCAGCACCTCGCCATCGCGGCCGACCAGCTTCTGCAGATCACGGCTGCCGCTGTCGCTGATGATCGACACGGAGGCACGATCGGCCTCGACGTCCATGTCGATGTCGCCGTCGAGGTCGGCGATGTCCAGCAGACCCTCCAGGTAGTCCGCCGCGATCTCGCCCTCCTGCTCCAGGCGGGTGAGGGCGTCTGCACCCTCGGCAGCGGCGGAGGTGGTGCCTTCCGTCACGGGCTGGGCTCCTTCTTACTTCTTGGACGGGGACTTGGGCCGCTGCGAGCCACCCTTGCGCTGGCCGCTCTGGGCCTTGCTGCGGGCGCCCGTGCCGGGCTTCGAGGCCTGCCGGGCAGCGGCGGGCTTGCTGTCCTGCGGCTGGTCGGTCTTCTCCTGCTGCGACTCGTCCTGGTCGGTGTTCTCCGACGCGGGGGAGTCGCCCGCCGGCTTGGCCGCGCCGGACTGGCGCTGGGCCTTGGTCTGGCGCTTGGGCTGCTGGCGCCGGGCGGTGGTGCCCGTGGCGGTGGTCGTACCGTCCTCGGTCTGCGCCTCGGCCTGGGCCACGCTCTTCGTCACGGTGCCGTCCGCCTGGGCGGCGAGGCCGGCCTTGTTCAGGGCGTTGATGAACTTGCGCTCGAACTCGTTGCGCTCGCGGCCCTTGGCGACGATCGCCTTGACGATCGCCTTCTCGCTGCGGCGGCCGACCTTGCCGTGGTGCGTGACGTGCTTGGTCAGACGCTCCAGGTACGCGGCCTGGGCCTTGGAGCCCGGGGTCGGGTTGTTGCGGATGACATACATCTGCTGGCCCATGGTCCACACGTTGGTGGTCAGCCAGTAGATGAGGACACCGACCGGGAAGCGGATACCGAAGAAGGCGAACATGATCGGGAAGACGTACATCAGCATCTTCTGCTGCTGCATGAACGGCGTCTTCACCGTGGTGTCGACGTTCTTCGTCATCAGCTGGCGCTGCGTGTAGAACTGCGACGCCGACATCAGGACGATCATGACCGCGGTGACGACCCGGACGTCGGTGAGCGAGGCACCGAGCTTCTGCACCGTGTCGGCGCCGTCGAGGAACTTCGCGGCCAGCGGGGCCCCGAAGATGTGTGCCTGACGGGCGCTGGCCAGCAGGTCGGCGTTGATGTAGCCGATCTTGGTGCCGGACGCGATGCCGTTGAGCACGTGGTACAGGGCGAAGAAGAACGGGGACTGCGCCAGGATGGGAAGGCACGAGGAGAGCGGGTTGGTGCCCGCCTCCTTGTACAGCTTCATCATCTCTTCGGACTGACGCTGTTTGTCGTTCTTGTAGCGCTCCTGGATCTTCTTCATCTCCGGCTGGAGCGTCTGCATCGCGCGAGTCGCCTTGATCTGCTTCACGAAGAGCGGGATCAGGCAGATGCGGATCAGAATCACCAGGGACACGATGGACAGGCCCCAGGCCCACCCGGTGTCAGGTCCGAAGATCGCTCCGTACACCGTGTGGAACTGGACGATGACCCAGGAGACGGGCCAGGTGATGAAACTGAACAGGCTGGCAATCGTGTCCACTAATCATGCTCCTTGGGCATGGGACGAGGTCTCTGCGGCCGGGCTTGGAGGAAGGTCGGAGATGAAGTTCTCCGGCCTCTCTTCGGTGGCCGGTTCGGCGGCGGAGGACCCGCCTCTGCGTGTGCGCCAGGCGTCGCGCAGCATTTCGTGCCACCGCGGACGCTTGCGCGGCGGAACATGGTCCACCCCGCCCAGCGACCACGGATTGCACCGGAGGATGCGCCAGGCGGTGAGTGCCGTGCCCTTGATCGCACCATGCCGGTCGATGGCCGTGTAGCCGTAATGGGAGCACGACGGGTAGTACTTGCACACCGGCCCCAGCAGTGGACTGATCGTCCACTGGTACAGCTTGATCAGAGCCAGCAGCGGGTACTTCATCGCGTGCCCCCTCCCAGCAGCCGCCCTACGGCGGCGTCCAGGTCTTGGGCCAGCTGTGCATGGTCGGCGTCGCCCGCTCCGGGCAGCGCTCGTACGACTACCAGGCTACCGGGGGGAAACAGGTCGACTCGGTCACGCATCAGATGACGCAGTCTGCGCTTCACTTTGTTGCGCACGACCGCACCACCCACGGCCTTGCTCACGACGAAACCCGCACGCGTCGGAGGAGCGCTCTCCCCAGGCGCGTGCGGGTCCGTGGCACCGCTACGAAGGTGGACGACGAGGGTCGGGCGGCCTGCCCGACGGCCCCGTCGTACCGCGGTCGCGAAGTCCTCGCGCCGCCTCAGCCGGTTCTCGGTGGGCAGCACGATGTCATGACCTGACCGGGATCAGGCGGACAGACGGGCGCGACCCTTGCTACGGCGGGACGCGAGAATCGCGCGGCCGGCACGGGTGCGCATACGCAGCCGGAAGCCGTGGGTCTTCGCGCGACGACGGTTGTTCGGCTGGAAGGTGCGCTTGCTCACTCGGGGGCTCCAGAAAGAATCGGTAGTTGGCGGGGTGCCGTCCTGGCTGTCACCGTGCGCCCACGAGTAGCTCGCTTCACGCCCGAGTGCACCGCTTCCCGATCACCTGACGTGATCTGTGCCCATCGGAGGCAGGCGGCAGCAGCCATCGACAACTCGACCTGGTTACGGTACGCGGGGCTACGCCATTCGGTCAAACCGGGGGCGCCGGGGGACACTGTCCACAGGCTGGGGACAACAACTTGAACCGTACCGGCCACGCTGACTACCGTGGCTGGACTCCGATTCGTTCTTTTGTCCCCCGCCCCGGCGGGTTTGCCCCGCCGATCACCCGAAATTCATCCCGACCCGTCCCGCGATCACACTTTCGTGGGACCTGCGAGAGAGCGTGCCCTGTGGCTGACGTACCTGCCGATCTTGCCGCAGTGTGGCCACGCGTACTGGAGCAGCTCCTCGGAGAGGGCCGCGGACAGGGTGTGGAGACGAAGGACGAGCACTGGATCCGGCGCTGCCAGCCGCTGGCGCTGGTCGCGGACACCGCCCTGCTCGCCGTGCCGAACGAATTCGCGAAGGGCGTACTGGAGGGCCGTCTCGCACCGGTCGTCAGCGAGACGCTGAGCCGTGAGTGCGGCCGCCCCATCCGCATCGCGATCACCGTGGACGACTCCGCGGGCGAGCCGCCGGCCCCGGCCGCGCCGCCCGCCCAGCAGCCGTCCCCGCCGCGCTACGAGGAGCCGGAGCTGCCCTCCGGTCCGTCGTCGTACGAGGGCTACGGCCGCCACCGCGCGGACCAGCACCCGGGCGGCGAGCCGGCGTCGCGCGCCGACCAGCTGCCCGCCGTGCGGCCCGCCTACCCCTCCGAGTACCAGCGCCCCGAACCCGGGGCCTGGCCGCGCGGCGGACAGGACGAGTACGGCTGGCAGCAGCAGCGGCTCGGCTTCCCCGAGCGCGACCCGTACGCCTCGCCGTCCTCCCAGGACCCCTACGGCCAGCCGGCCCACGACTACCGCACCCAGGGCATGGACCGCCCGTCGTACGACCAGCAGCGCGGGGAGTACGAGCCGTCCCGCCCGGACCGCGACACACCGCGCTCCGAGTACGGCAAGCCGCGTCCCGAGTACGACCGTTCCGACTACGACCGCGCGGACTACGACTCCCCGCGCACCGAGTACGACCAGCGCGACCCCGTCCGCCGGGAGCCGCCCGAGCGGCCGATGGGCGGCGACGCGGGGCACCGCGGCGGGCCCGGACGGCCGGACGGCGCCCCCACGGGCGCGCCCGGGCCGCTGGGCGCGAAGCCCGCGCCCGCGAGCGGGCCCGGGGAGCCGACGGCACGGCTGAACCCGAAGTACCTCTTCGACACGTTCGTCATCGGCGCGTCCAACCGGTTCGCGCACGCGGCCGCGGTGGCGGTCGCCGAGGCGCCGGCGAAGGCGTACAACCCCCTGTTCATCTACGGGGAGTCCGGGCTCGGCAAGACCCATCTGCTGCACGCCATCGGGCACTACGCGCGCAGTCTCTACCCGGGCACGCGCGTGCGCTACGTCAGCTCGGAGGAGTTCACGAACGAGTTCATCAACTCTATCCGTGACGGCAAGGGCGACAGTTTCCGCAAGCGCTACCGCGAGATGGACATCCTGCTCGTCGACGACATCCAGTTCCTCGCGGACAAGGAGTCGACGCAGGAGGAGTTCTTCCACACCTTCAACACGCTCCACAACGCCAACAAGCAGATCGTGCTGTCCAGCGACCGGCCGCCCAAGCAGCTGGTCACGCTTGAGGACCGGCTGCGCAACCGCTTCGAGTGGGGCCTGATCACCGACGTGCAGCCGCCCGAGCTGGAGACGCGGATCGCGATCCTGCGCAAGAAGGCGGTCCAGGAGCAGCTCAACGCGCCGCCGGAGGTGCTGGAATTCATCGCGTCCCGGATCTCGCGCAACATCCGCGAGCTGGAGGGCGCGCTGATCCGGGTGACGGCGTTCGCCTCGCTCAACCGGCAGCCGGTGGACCTGGGGCTCACCGAGATCGTGCTCAAGGACCTGATCCCTGGCGGGGAGGACTCCGCGCCCGAGATCACGGCCACGGCGATCATGGCGGCCACGGCGGACTACTTCGGGCTGACCGTGGAGGACCTGTGCGGGACCTCCCGGGGCAGGGCGCTGGTGACCGCCCGGCAGATCGCGATGTACCTGTGCCGGGAGCTGACGGACCTGTCGCTGCCGAAGATCGGGGCGCAGTTCGGGGGCCGGGACCACACGACGGTCATGCACGCCGACCGGAAGATCCGGGCCCTGATGGCGGAGCGGCGGTCCATCTACAACCAGGTGACCGAGCTGACCAACCGCATCAAGAACGGCTAGCGCCGGGCCTGACCGGCTTTCGAGGGCGTCTCCGGGACGGTTGTCCTGGGGGCGCCCTTCGGCATGTACGGGCACGTTCCGCGGGCTCCTGGCGCCCGTGTGCGCCCGGCCCGTTCCACGAAGCGCCCGGCCCCGTCCCGCGCGCTCCCGGTGCCGTCCACGGCCCCGGTGCCGTTTCCGCGGGGCTGGGTGCCGTTCCGCGGGTCTCCGGTTCCGTCGTCGGACGGGAGCGCGGACCCCGATCCGGACCCCGATTGGACCCCGATCGGAGCCGGCGGGGAGCGCTCGCGGCCGAGCGCACGGCCGCGGCCGGTGGATCCGGCACCGGTCTCTGTTCGAATTCAGGACCGGGTTACGGCCTGTCTCCACAGATTCGGCGACTTTCTTCCGTCCACATCCTGGGGACTGGGAAGTTGTCCCGAGGTGTGTCCACAGGGAGGCTGGGGGTTGTGCATCCACGCAGCTCAGGTGGCTGTGGAATCGTGGACAAAAGAGATCCACAGGCTGTGGACGAAGCGGGAATCCACAGGCTGTGCAGAAAGTTGTCCACCGGCAACCCACAGGCTGGGGGCGGTTGTCCCCAGTCTGCCGCCGCTTCTCCACATGGCTGTCCACTGTTCGGCAACCCGACCCGCCCTCTCACCGCGTCGAGTGAAAGGCGTCACACGAAGCTGCCGGGTTGGGGTGTGGGAAACCTGGGTATTCCTGGGGACACAGCTGGGGAGAACTGCCCTCAGCCTGTGGGCGGCGTGTGCAGAACTTTCCGTTCTCCACAGCGAGCCCCGGTTTTCCACCGCCTCCACCCACAGGACCGGTGGACAAAAAACCCGCGCTGAGCTGGGCAAACGTGGTTATCCACGGTATCCACAGGCCCTACTACTACTCCCGACTAGAGAGAGCTCGGCAATCGTTTCGAAGCGGGGCCTGTGCACAACTCGCCGTCTCGGGCCCGGCTGCCTCCCGGAGCGACTTGACCCCGACGGGCACCTGCTGTCACCGCGGTGCGTCAGACTGGTCCCCGGTGTTCTGCCCTTCGCAGTGGGCGGTGACACCGAGTCGGAGGACTCAGAAGCAACAAGCAGGAGGCGGCTTACGGTGAAGATCCGGGTGGAACGCGACGTACTCGCGGAGGCAGTGGCCTGGGCGGCACGCAGCCTCCCGGCCCGTCCGCCGGCGCCTGTCCTCGCCGGCCTGCTGCTGAAGGCCGAGGACGGCCAGCTGAGCCTGTCGAGCTTCGACTACGAGGTGTCCGCTCGGGTGAGCGTCGACGCCGAGGTCGAGGAGGACGGCACCGTCCTGGTCTCCGGCCGACTGCTCGCCGACATCTCCCGCGCGCTCCCCAACCGGCCGGTGGAGATTTCCACAGACGGTGTACGGGCGACCGTGGTCTGTGGATCGTCCCGGTTCACGCTGCACACCCTCCCGGTGGAGGAGTACCCGGCGCTGCCGCAGATGCCGAACGCGACCGGCACCGTCCCGGGCGAGGTCTTCGCGGCCGCCGTCTCCCAGGTGGCCATCGCCGCCGGCCGCGACGACACGCTGCCCGTGCTCACCGGTGTGCGCATCGAGATCGAGGGCGACACCGTCACGCTGGCCTCCACCGACCGCTACCGGTTCGCCGTCCGCGAGTTCCTGTGGAAGCCGGAGAACCCGGACGCGTCCGCGGTCGCCCTGGTGCCCGCGAAGACGCTGCTGGACACCGCGAAGTCGCTGGGCGCCGGGGACAGCGTGACGCTGGCCCTGTCGGGCTCCGGCGCCGGTGAGGGCCTGATCGGTTTCGAGGGCGCGGGCCGGCGCACGACCACGCGGCTCCTCGAGGGCGACCTGCCGAAGTACCGGACGCTGTTCCCGACCGAGTTCAACTCGGTCGCGGTGATCGAGACGGCGCCGTTCGTCGAGGCCGTCAAGCGTGTGGCGCTGGTGGCCGAGCGGAACACCCCGGTGCGGCTGAGCTTCGAGCAGGGCGTGCTGATCCTGGAGGCCGGTTCCAGCGACGACGCACAGGCTGTGGAGCGCGTCGACGCGCAGCTGGAGGGCGACGACATCTCGATCGCCTTCAACCCGACGTTCCTGCTGGACGGCCTGAGCGCGATCGACTCCCCGGTGGCGCAGCTGTCGTTCACCACCTCCACGAAGCCGGCGCTGCTCAGCGGCAAGCCGGCGGTGGACGCGGAGGCCGACGAGGCGTACAAGTACCTGATCATGCCGGTGCGGCTCAGCGGCTGACGTTTTCCACAGCTGTGCACAGTGCCGGGCGCGTCCTGTGGGCGCCCGGCACCGTGGCCGGCGGGGGCGTCACAGCCCGCAGCCGGGCGGCCGGAACCGCCGTCGCCGGATGAGCGCCTGAGCCCACAGCTGTGCGCCGAAGGGTCGGTTTAGGCTCTGGGCGGCACCTCCCGTGCCCCTCACGCCACCAGCGACCCTAAGGAACACAACTGATGGAGCTCGGTCTCGTCGGCCTCGGCAAGATGGGCGGCAACATGCGCGAGCGGATCCGCCGCGCGGGCCACACCGTCATCGGATACGACCGCAACCCCGACCTCGCGGACGTCCACAGCCTGGAAGAGCTGGTGGGCAAGCTCAGCGGCCCGCGGGTGGTCTGGGTGATGGTCCCGGCCGGTGCGCCCACCCAGTCGACCATCGACCAGCTGGCCGAGCTGCTGGAGCCGGGCGACGTGGTCGTGGACGGCGGCAACTCCCGCTGGACGGACGACGAGAAGCACGCCGAGGAGCTGGCCGCCAAGGGCATAGGCTTCGTGGACTGCGGCGTCTCCGGCGGCGTCTGGGGCCTGGAGAACGGGTACGCGCTGATGTACGGCGGCGACGCCGAGCACGTCGCCCGGGTGCAGCCGGTCTTCGACGCGCTCAAGCCGGAGGGCGACTTCGGTTCGGTGCACGCCGGCAAGGTCGGCGCGGGCCATTTCGCGAAGATGGTCCACAACGGCATCGAGTACGCCATGATGCAGGCCTACGCCGAGGGCTGGGAGCTGCTGGAGAAGGTCGACTCCGTCACGGACGTGCGTGAGGTCTTCCGCTCCTGGCAGGAGGGCACCGTCATCCGCTCCTGGCTGCTCGACCTCGCGGTCAACGCGCTGGACGAGGACGAGCACCTGGACGACCTGCGCGGTTACGCCCAGGACTCCGGTGAGGGACGCTGGACCGTGGAGGCCGCGATCGACAACGCGGTGCCGCTGCCCGCGATCACCGCATCGCTGTTCGCCCGGTTCGCCTCCCGCCAGGAGGACTCGCCGCAGATGAAGATGATCGCCGCGCTGCGCAACCAGTTCGGCGGTCACGCCGTAGAGAAGAAGTCCTGAAAGAAGCAGGGAGGAGGTCGGCGCACGGTCATGCACGTCACGCATCTTTCGCTCGCCGACTTCCGCTCGTACGCCCGGGCCGAGGTGCCGCTCGACCCGGGCGTCACCGCCTTCGTCGGGCCCAACGGGCAGGGCAAGACCAATCTGGTCGAGGCGGTCGGCTATCTGGCGACGCTCGGCAGCCACCGCGTCGCGACGGACGCGCCGCTGGTGCGGATGGGCGCCGAACGGGCCGTGATCCGGGCGCAGGTCCGGCAGGGCGACCGGCAGCAGCTGATCGAACTGGAGCTGAACCCGGGCCGGGCCAACCGCGCCCGCATCAACCGGTCGCCGCAGGGCAGGCCCCGTGACGTGCTGGGCATCGTACGGACCGTGCTGTTCGCGCCCGAGGACCTCGCCCTGGTGAAGGGCGATCCCGGCGAGCGGCGCAGGTTCCTCGACGAGCTGATCACCGCGCGCTCGCCGCGGATGGCGGGCGTGCGCTCCGACTACGAGCGGGTGCTCAAGCAGCGCAACACGCTGCTGAAGTCCGCCGCGCTGGCCCGGCGGCACGGCGGGCGCTCCATGGACCTGTCCACGCTGGACGTCTGGGACCAGCACCTGGCTCGCGCCGGTGCCGAACTGCTCGCCCAGCGGCTCGACCTGATCGGCGCGCTGCGGCCGCTGGCCGACAAGGCCTACGAGCAGCTGGCCCCCGGCGGCGGTCCGCTCGCGCTGGAGTACAAGCCGTCCGCGCCCGGCGAGGCCCACAACCGGGAGGATCTGTACGCGCAACTGCTGGCCGCCCTGGCCGAGGCGCGCAAGCAGGAGATCGAGCGGGGCGTCACCCTGGTCGGCCCGCACCGCGACGACCTGCTCCTCAAACTCGGCGAGCTGCCCGCCAAGGGGTACGCCTCGCACGGCGAGTCCTGGTCGTACGCCCTCGCGCTGCGCCTGGCCTCCTACGACCTGTTGCGCGCCGAGGGCAACGAGCCGGTGCTCGTCCTGGACGACGTCTTCGCCGAGCTGGACGCCCGCCGCCGGGAGCGGCTGGCCGAGCTGGTGGCGCCCGGCGAGCAGGTGCTGGTCACCGCCGCGGTGGACGACGACGTACCGCATGTGCTGACCGGTGCGCGCTACGCCGTCTCCGGCGGGACGGTGGAACGCGTATGAGCGCCGAGCAGCACCCGCCCCGGAAGAACGCCGAGCCCTCCGGTGTCGACCTCGCGCGCGTGGCGCTGCGCGCGGCGAAGGAGCAGGCCCGCGCGCGCGGTGACGCGGCGCGGCAGAAGAAGCAGGCCCGGCGGGGCGGTGGCCTGCGGTCCGGGGCGCGCGCCGACGGCCGCGACCCGATGGCGCTCGGCGCCGCGATCAACCGGCTGATCACCGAGCGCGGCTGGGAGACCCCGGCCGCCGTGGGCGGGGTGATGGGCCGCTGGCCGCAGATCGTCGGCGAGGACCTGGCCAAGCACTGTGTGCCGCAGCGGTACGACGAGGACGAGCGGGTGCTCACGGTGGGCTGCGACTCCACGGCCTGGGCGACCCAGCTGCGGCTGCTCGCGCCGGCGCTGGTCGCCCGGCTCAACCAGGACCTCGGTCATGGCGCGGTCCGGCTGATCAAGGTGCACGGCCCCGGCGGGCAGGCCCGCCGCTACGGCCCGCTGCGGGCCCCGGGAAGCACCGGGCCTGGCGATACCTACGGGTGACGCGCGGGTGACGTACCTCACGTCACCCGGCTCTTCGCACCCCCTTTTTCCTGCGGGTTCGCCGTCCGTGGGACCTTCCGCACACAAGTACGAGCGGCGTACTGACCCTGGAGTAGCCAAGGGTTGACGGCCCGAAGCTCTGAGTGCCGCTGTGAAGCTCTTGGAGCCCCCATCCGCATATCGGGACCCGGCCGAGACCGGTTCAGGGCGGCACATGGGGACTCAGGTACCGGCAAACCCCCATCGATGTCAGCGCTACCGGTAGACTGGAAGCCAATCCCGCCCCAACGTGGGGACCGCCCGGGAAAAGCTGAGCAACGCTGATCAAGGCTTACCAACGCAACATGCCGCAGCCGCTCCGGCAACCTGCCGACGAGCCCGGCTCGTGCTGTGCCAGAAAGGGCGCTTCGTGGCCGATTCCGGCAACCCCAACGAGAACATCCCGTCCACCGACGCCGGCGTGAGCGCCGAGGCCACCGCCTCGGCGGCCTCCTACGACGCCAGCGCCATCACCGTGCTCGAAGGGCTGGACGCGGTCCGCAAGCGGCCCGGCATGTACATCGGCTCCACGGGCGAGCGCGGCCTGCACCACCTGGTGCAGGAGGTCGTCGACAACTCGGTCGACGAGGCGCTGGCGGGCTACGCGGACACCATCGACGTGACGATCCTCGCCGACGGCGGCGTCCGCGTCGTCGACAACGGCCGTGGCATCCCGGTCGGCATCGTGCCCTCCGAGGGCAAGCCGGCCGTCGAGGTCGTGCTGACCGTGCTGCACGCGGGCGGCAAGTTCGGCGGCGGCGGCTACGCCGTCTCCGGCGGTCTGCACGGCGTCGGCGTGTCCGTCGTGAACGCCCTGTCCACCAAGGTCTCCGTCGAGGTGAAGACCGACGGCTACCGGTGGACCCAGGAGTACAAGATGGGTGTGCCGACCGCCCCGCTGGCCCGGCACGAGGCCACCGAGGAGACCGGCACGTCGGTGACCTTCTGGGCCGACCCGGAGATCTTCGAGACCACCGAGTACTCCTTCGAGACGCTGTCGCGGCGCTTCCAGGAGATGGCCTTCCTCAACAAGGGCCTGATCATCCGGCTCACCGACGAGCGCGAGTCGGCGAAGGCCACCAGCGGCGCGGACGAGGCGGGCGCGGACGAGAAGGCCGAGGTCAAGTCGGTCACGTACCACTACGAGGGCGGCATCGTCGACTTCGTGAAGTACCTCAACGCCCGCAAGGGCGAGGTGGTGCACCCCACGATCATCGACCTGGAGGCGGAGGACAAGGACAAGAGCCTGTCCCTCGAGGTCGCCCTGCAGTGGAACAGCGGCTACAGCGAGGGCGTGTACTCGTTCGCCAACATCATCCACACCCATGAGGGCGGCACCCACGAAGAGGGCTTCCGGGCCGCGCTGACGTCGCTGATCAACAAGTACGCGCGCGACAAGAAGCTGCTGCGCGACAAGGACGACAACCTCACCGGTGACGACATCCGCGAGGGTCTGACCGCGATCATCTCGGTCAAGCTCAGCGAGCCGCAGTTCGAGGGCCAGACCAAGACCAAGCTGGGCAACACGGAGGCCAAGACCTTCGTGCAGAAGGCGGTCTACGAGCACCTCAACGACTGGCTGGACCGCAACCCGAACGAGGCCGCGGACATCATCCGCAAGGGCATCCAGGCGGCCACCGCGCGCGTCGCGGCCCGCAAGGCGCGCGACCTCACCCGCCGCAAGGGCCTGCTGGAGACCGCGTCGCTGCCGGGCAAGCTGGCCGACTGCCAGTCCAACGACCCGGCCAAGTGCGAGATCTTCATCGTCGAGGGTGACTCCGCCGGCGGCTCGGCCAAGTCCGGCCGCAACCCGCAGTACCAGGCGATCCTCCCGATCCGCGGCAAGATCCTGAACGTGGAGAAGGCCCGGATCGACAAGATCCTGCAGAACCAGGAGATCCAGGCGCTGATCTCCGCCTTCGGCACCGGTGTGCACGAGGACTTCGACATCGAGAAGCTCCGCTATCACAAGATCATCCTGATGGCGGACGCCGACGTCGACGGCCAGCACATCAGCACCCTGCTGCTGACCTTCCTGTTCCGCTTCATGCGGCCGCTGGTCGAGGCCGGGCACGTGTACCTCTCCCGCCCGCCGCTCTACAAGATCAAGTGGGGCCGGGACGACGTCGAGTACGCGTACTCGGACCGCGAGCGCGACGCGCTGATCGAGATGGGGCGCCAGCGCGGCAAGCGCGTCCGCGAGGACTCCATCCAGCGCTTCAAGGGCCTCGGCGAGATGAACGCCGAGGAGCTGCGCGTGACCACCATGGACCAGGAGCACCGCGTGCTCGGCCAGGTCACCCTGGACGACGCCGCCCAGGCCGACGACCTGTTCTCGGTGCTGATGGGCGAGGACGTCGAGGCGCGCCGCCAGTTCATCCAGCGCAATGCCAAGGACGTCCGCTTCCTCGACATCTGAGTCGGTCTCAGCTGACCGCACCAGGAAGGATCTTCACCAGCAATGGCCGACGAGAACACCCCAGTCACTCCGGAAGAGGGCGGCGAGCTCGCCATGCGTGTCGAGCCCGTCGGGCTCGAGACCGAGATGCAGCGCTCGTACCTGGACTACGCGATGTCCGTCATCGTGTCCCGTGCGCTGCCCGACGTCCGGGACGGCCTCAAGCCCGTCCACCGGCGCGTGCTCTACGCGATGTACGACGGCGGCTACCGCCCCGAGCGCGGCTTCTACAAGTGCGCCCGTGTCGTCGGTGACGTCATGGGCAACTACCACCCGCACGGCGACTCCTCCATCTACGACGCCCTGGTGCGCCTCGCCCAGCCGTGGTCGATGCGGATGCCGCTGGTGGACTCCAACGGCAACTTCGGCTCCCCGGGCAACGACCCCGCGGCGGCGATGCGCTACACCGAGTGCAAGATGGCGCCGCTGTCGATGGAGATGGTCCGCGACATCGACGAGGAGACCGTCGACTTCACGGACAACTACGACGGCCGCTCCCAGGAGCCGACCGTCCTGCCGTCCCGCTTTCCGAACCTGCTGATCAACGGCTCGGCCGGCATCGCGGTCGGCATGGCGACCAACATCCCGCCGCACAACCTGCGCGAGGTCGCGGCCGGCGCCCAGTGGTACCTGGAGAACCCCGACGCCTCGCACGAGGAGCTGCTGGACGCGCTCATGGAGCGCATCAAGGGCCCCGACTTCCCCACCGGCGCACTGGTGGTGGGCCGCAAGGGCATCGAGGAGGCGTACCGCACCGGGCGCGGCTCGATCACGATGCGCGCGGTGGTCGAGGTCGAGGAGATCCACGGCCGCCAGTGCCTGGTGGTGACCGAGCTGCCGTACCAGGTGAACCCGGACAACCTGGCGCAGAAGATCGCCGACCTGGTGAAGGACGGCAAGATCGGCGGCATCGCGGACGTCCGCGACGAGACGTCCTCGCGCACCGGTCAGCGGCTGGTCATCGTCCTCAAGCGGGACGCGGTCGCCAAGGTCGTGCTGAACAACCTGTACAAGCACACCGACCTCCAGACGAACTTCGGCGCCAACATGCTGGCGCTGGTCGACGGCGTGCCGCGCACGCTGTCCCTGGACGCGTTCATCCGGCACTGGGTGACGCACCAGATCGAGGTCATCGTGCGCCGGACCCGGTTCCGGCTGCGCAAGGCCGAGGAGCGCGCGCACATCCTGCGCGGTCTGCTGAAGGCGCTGGACGCGATCGACGAGGTCATCGCGCTGATCCGGCGCAGCGAGACCGTCGATGTCGCGCGCACGGGCCTGATGGGCCTGCTGGAGATCGACGAGATCCAGGCGAACGCCATCCTCGAGATGCAGCTGCGGCGCCTGGCGGCCCTGGAGCGGCAGAAGATCGTCCAGGAGCACGACGAGCTCCAGGCGAAGATCAACGAGTACAACGAGATCCTGGCCTCCCCGGTGCGCCAGCGCGGCATCGTCAGCGAGGAGCTGACCGCGATCGTCGAGAAGTACGGCGACGACCGCAAGACCAAGCTGATCCCGTACGAGGGCGACATGTCCATCGAGGACCTGATCGCCGAGGAGGACATCGTCGTCACCGTCTCCCGCGGCGGTTACGTCAAGCGGACCAAGACGGACGACTACCGGGCGCAGAAGCGCGGCGGCAAGGGCGTGCGCGGCACGAAGCTGAAGGAAGACGACATCGTCGACCACTTCTTCGTCTCCACCACGCACCACTGGCTGCTGTTCTTCACCAACAAGGGCCGGGTGTACCGGGCGAAGGCGTACGAGCTGCCCGAGGCCGGCCGCGAGGCGCGCGGTCAGCACGTGGCGAACCTGCTGGCCTTCCAGCCTGACGAGGCGATCGCCGAGATCCTCGCCATCCGGGACTACGAGGCGGCGCCGTACCTGGTGCTGGCCACCAAGTCCGGTCTGGTCAAGAAGACGCCTCTGAAGGATTACGATTCGCCCCGCTCCGGCGGCGTGATCGCGATCAATCTGCGGGAGCGCGAGGACGGCGGCGACGACGAGCTGATCGGCGCCGAGCTGGTCTCCGCCGACGACGACCTGCTGCTGATCAGCAAGAAGGCGCAGTCGATCCGGTTCACCGCCACGGACGAGTCCCTTCGCCCGATGGGCCGCGCCACCTCCGGCGTCAAGGGGATGAGTTTCCGCGAGGGCGACGAGCTTCTCTCGATGAATGTGGTGCGACCCGGTACGTTCGTGTTCACTGCCACGGACGGTGGGTACGCGAAGCGGACCGCCGTGGACGAGTACCGCGTCCAGGGCCGCGGTGGCCTCGGTATCAAGGCCGCCAAGATCGTGGAGGACCGCGGTTCGCTCGTCGGGGCGCTGGTCGTGGAGGAGACCGACGAGATCCTCGCGATCACCCTGTCCGGCGGTGTGATTCGCACGCGAGTCAACGAGGTCAGGGAGACGGGCCGTGACACCATGGGCGTCCAACTGATCAACCTGGGCAAGCGCGATGCCGTGGTCGGCATCGCACGTAACGCCGAGGCGGGGCGCGAGGCGGAGGAGGTCGACGGCGACGACGCCGCCGACATCGCCGCCGAGGACGTCCAGGCCACCGGCACGGACGAGGGTGAGGCGCCCTCGGCCGAGTAGGCACGAGGAGTGAGTCATCGTGAGCGGAGCCACGGGCGCCGGATCGGCCGGTACCTCCACGGGTACGGAGACGGACGGCGGCGGCCGTGGCTCCGCCGCGCACGGGGCGGGCGGGGAAACCGACCCGCACACGACCAACCTGAAGCCGGTGCGGGCGTCCGCGGCGGACACCTCCGGCTCGTCTTCACCCCAGGGGGGAACTGTGACGGACACCCGTGGCCCGGCCTCGGCCGGTGAGGCGCAGTCGTCGTCTCCGCTCCCCGGGGAGCGGCGCCACGAGCAGGCGGGCGGGCCGTACCACCCGCCGCAGGCCTACCCGGCGCAGGCGCCGGCCGGTGCGGTACGGCGGCCGCGCACCGGGGTGCGCACGGCACCGCGCACCCGCAAGGCGCGGCTGCGGGTGGCCAAGGCCGATCCGTGGTCGGTGATGAAGGTGAGCTTCCTGCTCTCCATCGCGCTCGGCATCTGCACCATCGTCGCCTCGGCGGTGCTGTGGATGGTCATGGACGCGATGGGCGTGTTCTCCACCGTCGGCGGGACGATCTCGGAGGCGACCGGCGCGAACGAGGCCAGCGGCTTCGACCTCCAGTCGTTCCTGTCGCTCCCCCACGTCCTGATCTTCACGACGATCATCGCCGCGATCGACGTGGTCCTGGCCACCGCCCTCGCGACCCTCGGCGCCTTCATCTACAACCTCTCCGCGGGCTTCGTGGGCGGCGTCGAACTGACCCTCGCCGAGGACGAGTGAGGGCCCGGCGACAACCGATTTTGGGACTGACGTGGTCGTGCGCTAATCTTCAGGAGTCAGCGCGCGGGACACACACCGCAAAGCGCGGCGGGGCTATAGCTCAGTTGGTTAGAGCGCATCCCTGATAAGGATGAGGCCACAGGTTCAAATCCTGTTAGCCCCACCAGCTGGAAAACCCCCGGTCCGACAGGACCGGGGGTTTTCTCGTTCTCGATACCGGGGGAGCTTGTGGACATCGTCGAACGCGAGCCGGCCGGGCCGTGGGAGGGGTTCCTGGCCGCTCCCGCGCGGGGTGCCGACGCCGGGGTGCTGGTGCTGGCCGGCTCCAGCGGGCGGATCGAGCGGGAGCGGGCGCGGCTGCTCGCCCGGCAGGGGATCGCCGCCCTGGCGATCCGCTGGTTCGGGGGGAAGGGGCAGCCGCCGGGGATCTGCGAGGTCCCGCTGGAGACGTTCACCGCGGGGGTCGGTTTCCTGCGGGACGGCGGGGCGCGGCGGATCGGCGTGCTCGGGCTGTCCAAGGGGGCCGAGGCCGCGCTGCTCACGGCGGTGCGCGAGCCGCGCGTGGACGTGGTCGTCGCGATGTCGCCCACCTCGCTGGTGTGGTGCAACGTCGGGCCCGGCCGGGACGGCGCCGATCGCCCGTACCGGTCGTCGTGGACCTGGCGGGGGCGGCCGCTGCCCTTCGTGCCCATGGACGACTCCTGGACACCGGCCGGGCCGGCGGGCGGGCCCGTCGCCATCCGCGGCTGGTACGAGCGCAGCGAGCGGACCTTCGCCGAGCGGCTCGTGGCGGCGGCGATCCCCGTGGAGACGGCCCGCGCGGACCTGCTCCTGGTGGCGGGCGGCGACGACGAGCTGTGGCCGTCGCTGCCCCACGCCGAGCGGCTGGCCGAGCGCCGGCGCGCGGCGGGCGGCACGGTCCGGCTGATCGCCCGTGCCGACGCCGGACACCGGCCCCTGCTGCCGGGCGAGAGCCTCCCCCCGCCGTCCCCGCGCTTTCGGCACGGCGGCACGCCCGAGGCCGACGCGCTGCTCGGCGAGGCGGCCTGGCCGCACATCCTGGACGCGCTGCGCGGCTGAGGCGCCCTACTTCGTCACCTCCGCGGACTCGTAGGCCGCGGAGCCCGGGGACAGGCAGGTGAACCAGTTCGCGGTGGGGAAGTCGCGGACGGACCTGATCACGGCGTCGACGGGGCGCACCGGGGTGTTGTCGGGGGCGCGCTCGGCCACGGTGGTGGAGCCGTCCTTCCAGTGGCAGGTGACCTGTCGTGCCGTCTTGGCCACCATGCCGACGACCAGGCGCGACGAGCCCCCGTCGGTGAGGGGCTGGGGGAAGACGCGGATCTCGTCCCCCGTCAGGCGGGGCAGCCGCGCGACGGTGTCGGAGGTCACCAGCCGGCGGTCGGCCGTGCCGAACGAGCGGATGACGAAGTAACTCGTCCTGCCGATCAGGTCGGACGGGCTGCCCGAGGTCACCGGGGTGAGGCCCCAGTCCGCCATGGCCTTCATCTGCCGGACGGCCTCGGCGCGGTCGCGGGGGGCCGGCCACACGCGCAGGCCCACGGCCCACGGCATGCCCTGCTCGGTGCCGTAGCCCACCGTCGTGTCCACCGGCTCGTACACCAGGTGCCCGGGAGTCCAGGGCGAGCGCGCCGGGGAGGCCGCCTCGCGGGTGACGCCGGGCAGGCCGGTCGCCGCCAGCGTCCCGGTGCCGCCCGCCAGCACCGCCGCCGCGACCGCGCCCGCCGCCCACCGCCGGGTCCGGCGCCGGCGCCCCGCCCGTACGACCGCCGCGACGGGTGCCGCGCCGGTCTCGAACTCCTCGGCCGTGTCCGCGAGGAGGAGGGTGATCCTGTCCCGCGTCCTGTCGTCGTGGTCCGTCATGACCGTTCCTTCCGCGTAACCGTGTCGGCCAGCACCGGTGCGACGCGCAGCTTCGCCATCCCCTTGGCCGTGTTGCTCTTGACCGTGCCGACCGAGCACCCCATCGCCTGGGCGGTCTGGGTCTCCGTCAGGTCCTCCCAGTAGCGCAGGACCACCGCCTGGCGCTGCCGGGCGGGCAGTTGGGCGAGCGCCCGCAGCAGCACGTCGCGGTCGACGGCCTGGACGATCCGGTCGCCGCGGTCGGCCTCCTCGTGCACCAGCGACAGGTCGTCCTTCGGTGCGAGGAACTCCTTGAGCCGGCGCCGGTGGCGGCGGGCGTGCAGATTGATCATCACGCGCCGGACATAGGCGTCCGGGTCGTCGGCCGTGCCGACCCTGCGCCAGGCGGTGTAGACCCGCTCCAGCGTCGACTGGGCCAGATCCTCGGCCGCGTGGCGCTCCCCCGACAGGAGAAACGCCGTACGCAGCAGCCGCGGCCAGCGGGCGGCCATGAATCTGCCGAACTCTTCGTCCCGGTCCTGTTTGCCGTCTGCCATGGACACCTCCTGAACACACCTGAAGGAGTCCACGAGCCCGGCGGTTCGTTGCCTCACCGCCCGGGCCGGGGCGGGGACCACTGGCTCCAAGGCATGAGAAAAGGCCCGATCGCTGGCGACGGGGGATGCACCAGCGATCGGGCTATGGCCAAGGGTAACAAGATTGACGGCGTCGTGGGGCCAAGTCGGCGAGGAATCGGGGAAGTTGGCCGATCAGTCGCCGCACGGCGGGTCGTAGTCGAGGCGGGGGAGGTACTCCTGCCACTTGGCGGGGGTGAGGACGCCCCGGGTGACCGAGCAGATGTGGTCGATGGCCGTGTCGGCGTCCAGGTCCCACAGGCGGACCGTGTCGGGACCGCTGGAGACGCCGAGGACCCGGCTGCCCGGGCTGAAGGCCAGGAACGTGCCGGTCTTGGCGTTGGGCGTCATCGACTGGCCGATCGGCCGCGCCGCGGTGGGCACGGTGACGTTCCACAGCCGGACCGTGTTGTCGTCGCCGCCGCTGGCCAGCGTGTGTCCGGTCGTGTCGAACGTCAGCGAGGTGACCGCCTCGGTGTGGCCGGTGAGCGGATCGCCCAGCGGGATCGTCGCGGCGGGGTCGGTGACGTTCCACAGCCGGACCGTGTCGTCGTCGCTGCCGCTGGCCAGGGTGTGCCCGTCGGGGCTGTAGGCGAGGGCGTTGACGGGCCCCGAGTGCCGGGTGAGCGGGGCGCCGAGCTGCTTCGGCCGCGCCGGGTCGGTGACGTTCCACAGCCGGATGTCGCTGTCCGCGCTGCCGCTGGCCAGGGTGTGTCCGTCGGGGCTGAAGGCCAGGGCGTTGATGTAGCCGTGGTGGCCGGCGACCGGGTCGCCGAGCGGCTTGGGCCGGGCGGGGTCGGTGACGTTCCACAACCGGATGGTGCGGTCGTCGTTGGCGGTGGCCAGGGTGCGCCCGTCCGGGCTGTAGGCCAGCGCGTTGGGGCCCATGAAGCGGGTCCGCAGCCGCAGCGGCGGGCCGGGCAGGATCGGGTGGGCCGGGTCGGAGACGTTCCACAGGTACACCTTCTGCTCGCTCGTGAGCACGGCGAGGGAGCGCCCGTTCGGCGAGAACAGCAGGGTGCTCGCGCCGCTCCCGCGGGCGAACGGCCGGCCCAGCGGCACCGGGCGGCCGGGCCGTGCCACGTTCCACAGCCGCAGCCGGCCGTCGCGCGCGGTCGTGGCCAGCAGCCGTCCGCCCGGGCCGAACGCCGCGCTGCGGCCGATCATGTCGGACGTCGGGATCGACCACAGGCGCACCTTGGCGTCGCCGCTGCCGGTGGCGAGGGTGCGTCCGTCGGGGCTGAAGCCCAGCGCGTACATCTCCCCGCTGCTGCCCGCGAGGGGCTCGCCGATCTGCGAGGGGGAGCCGGGGTCGCTGACGTTCCACAGGCTGGCCGTGCTGTCCGCGCTCGCGGCGGCGAGCCGTCCGCCGTCGGGGCTGAACGACACGGACCAGACGGGGCCGGTGTGCCCGGTCAGGGGCGCGCCGAGCGGTGCCGGGTGCGCCGGGTCGGTCAGGTTCCACAGCCGTACGGTGTCGTCCGCGCTGCCGCTGGCTAGGGTGCGCCCGTCGGGGCTGAAGGCGACCGAGTGCACGATGTCCGTGTGGCCGCGCAGCACGTCGCGGACCAAGTGGGGCCGGCGCGGGTCGGTGACGTTCCACAGCCGGATCGTGTCGTCGTCCGAGCCCGCCGCGAGGGTGTGCCCGTCCGGGCTGAAGGCGACGCTGCGCACCGCCGCCGTGTGCCCGGTCAGCGGGTCGCCGAGCGGGGCGGACCGGGCCGGGTCGGCGACGTTCCACAGCCGTACGGTGCCGTCCTCGCCGGCCGAGGCGAGGGTACGGCCGTCGGGGCTGAAGGCGACCAGGTAGATGGTGCCCTCGTGCCCGGTGAGCGGGGCGCCGAGCGGCTTGGGCCGGGCGGGGTCGGTGACGTTCCACAGCCGGATCGTGCCGTCGTCGCCCGCGCTGGCCAGGGTGTGCCCGTCCGGGCTGAACACCGCGCTGCTCACCCAGCTGCCGTGTCCGGTCAGCGGACGGCCGAGCGGCTCGGGCCGGGTCGGGTCGGCGACGTTCCACAGCCGTACGGTCCGGTCGTAGCTGGCCGTGGCCAGGGTGTGGCCGTCGGGGCTGAAGGAGGTGAGGTAGACGGCGCCGGTGTGGCCGGACAGCGGGGTGGCCAGCGGCGCGTTCACGATCGAGATCAGCCTGCTGTACGTGCCCTCGTCGTCGGGGCGCAGATGGTGGGCGACCAGGTCCAGCTGGGCGGCCAGCGAGGGGTCGGTGTGCTGCACCCGGTCCGCCTCCGCGAGCACCTGTTCGAACACGGCGTCGTCCCGCTGCTGCCAGGCGATCACCGCCGAGCCGCCCGCGACCAGCGCCAGCACCACCAGTGCGGCCACCGCCGCCCGGCTGAGCCACACCGTGCGCTTGCGCAGCCGTACCGAGGCGGCCAGGAACTCCACCGCGCTGCGGGTCAGATAGGTGTCGCCCGCCGACCGCGCCCAGGCGCGGGCCTGCTCCAGGCGCGAGCCCCGGTACAGCAGCGAGCTGTCCCGGTCCGAGTCCTCCCAGGCCCGGCCGTCCTCCTCCAGCCGCTGGCGCAGCAGATGGTCGTTGCGGTTGTCGTCGATCCAGTGGCGCAGCCGGGGCCAGGCGTGCAGCAGCGCCTCGTGGGTGATCTCCACGGTGTCCGCGTCCAGCGTCACCAGCCGGGCGCGGACCAGCGCCTCCAGGGACTCCTCCGTCTTGCCGGGGTCCGCCGACTCCTGGGCCAGTTGCCGCCGGGTGCCGCGCCGGCGCGTGGCCACGGTGTCCTCGCCGAGCCGGACCAGCCGCAGCAGCAGCAGCCGGGCGGCCGTGCGGGCGGCGGGGTCGAGGCCCGACCAGGCGCGCTCGGCGGTCGCCGCGACCGCGCCCTGGATGCCGCCCGCCGCCCGGTAGCCGGCCAGCGTCAGCCTCCCGGCCTTGCGGCGCTGCCAGGTGGCCAGCAGGGCGTGCGAGAGCAGCGGGAGCACGCCCGCGTCGTGCGCCCCGCGCGGGCCGTCGGCGCTCACCTCGCGCACGATCAGCTCGGCCAGCCCGGGTTCCAGCTCCAGGCCCACCGCCTTGGCCGGCCCGGTCACCGCGTCCCGAAGCTCCCCGCTGGTCAGCGGGGAGAGGACCATGTGCCGGTGCTGGAGCGCGTCGGCGAGTTCCGGGTAGCCGAGGCACTGCTCGTAGAAGTCGGCGCGGATGCCGAGGACGACCAGGACGGGCGCGGGCCCGGCCGCGCCGAGGGGCGGGGTGCAGCAGGCGTGCAGGAGCTGGACGAAGGTACGGCGGTCCGCCTCGTCCGGGCAGAGGGTGAACGCCTCCTCGAACTGGTCCACGATGACGACCGGCCGGACCCCCGGCGCCGCCTCCCGGGCCGCCCACGCCGTGACCGCCTCCCGTGCCGCCCGGACGATGCGGGGCGCGTCGCCGCCCGCCCCCGGGTTCTCCCCGGCCTCCTGGCGGGCCGCCGCCGCCCGCTCGGCCGCGCGCGCCTCGGCGGCCACGGGGGCGAGGTCGGGGATGCTGCGCACCAGTTCGGCGAGCGGATCCGCGCCGGGCACCAGCTGGACGACGGGCGTCGGCTGCCCGGCCGCGCAGTCCGGGCGCGGGGCGGGCCCGGGGTCGGCCAGGGCGCCGGCCCCGATCGCGGGCACCAGGCCGGCGTTCAGCAGGGAGGACTTGCCCGCCCCGGAGGCGCCGACCAGCATCACCAGGCCGCCGGTGCGGCCCGCGGTGCGCAGCTGGGCGATGAGCGCGTTCGTGCTCCGCTCCCGGCCGAAGAACCAGCGGGCGTCCTCCCGCCGGTACGAGGCGAGGCCCCGGTACGGGCACACGCCGCCGGCGACGGGCGGGGCCTGGGCGGGCGGCCGTCCGTTCTCCTCGGCGGGCGAGGCGGACGGCGCGGCGCGGTCACCGACCGGGTCGGCCAGCGCGCGCTCCCACTGCCGCTGCCAGTGGGCGAGGTCGTACAGGCCCGCGGAGACCGGCTGGGGGCGGGTGCGCCGGGCCTCCGGGATGAGGATCTGGAGCACCGCCGCGAGCGCGGTGAACTGGGCGGGCACGTTCTTGGCACGGCGCCAGTCGCTGATCCGCTGCGCGGACACCCGCACCGGACGGCCGCGTTCGTCCACCCGCTGGAGCCGGCCGACCGCTTCGGCGACGCTCTTCAGGGGAGGGTTTCCGGCCTCCTTGTAGAGCAGCGCGAGCCGTTCGGCGAAAGCTGTGCGTGCCCCTGAGTCGGAACCCAAGGCCCCACCCCTCACTTCCCCCCGCCTGTGGACGTCCGGACCGGAAAACTCACCTTATACGCCTGACCTGCAAAGAAGCCGTGCTCCGGAGGTCAAGACCTCCTCCTTGGGGACGACAGATGGCAGGATCGCAACCCCGGTAGCGAAACCGTCACACACCGTCCGGACAGGCCAACGGCCCGGCGCCCGGAGAGACACCTCATGGCGTTGCACATTTTTCGGCCGACTTCCATCGACAGCCGCGAACTGACCGCAAGCCGTCATCCGAGCCCGTACGAACCCGACCGATCCCGGCCCACCTCACTCTGATTGCTTCGATCCGTGCCATCACGCCGACACGGTGCGGATCGACGTCCCGCACCGCCCGGCACCGGTCCCCACGAGGGGAGGGACCGGTGCCGGCGGGCGGGGATCCTCCCGTGCGGCACACCTGTCGCCTGACGGGCGGTCAAGTCGTCGCCGGGCCCTCGGCGGGCACGGCGGGTTGAGCGCCCGGCTCGCCGGGCAGTGACGTCCTGGAACGTGCTCGCCCAGGCTGGAGGGACGTATGAAGGTCACCGTGGACCGCTCCGCGTGTTACGGCTCCGCCGAGTGCGCCCACCGGGCGCCGGCCGTGTTCGGTTTCGAGGACGGCTACGGCTTCGTACGGCCCGGCCAGGAGGAGACCGCCGAGGACCCACGGGTGCGCGAGGCGGCCGAACGGTGCCCCTCGCAGGCGATCCTGCTGAGCGAGTAGCACCGGGCGGCCCGTCTCAGGCGGTCTCAGCCGGTCTCAGCCGGTCTCAGGCGGGATAGCTCCAGCCGAGGTCCGCCAGCGCGCGGGCCCTGGCCTCCGCGACCGCGGCGCGGGCCGCGCGTTCGGCCGGGTCGGTGTGCGCGGACTGGCCGGTGGCCTGCCCCTCCCACTTGCGGTACAGCAGGCCGGCCTGAGCCGAGAACCACCCGCGGCTCACCGCGTCCAGCGCCAGCAGCAGCCCGGTGTCCTCGGACGCGGGCAGCGCCATCCAGCCGCCCAGCGCGGTCAGCAGCTCCCGGCGTACGCAGAGGGTCGCCGGATGGACCGGGGGCCGGAAGTCGTGCCGCTTCCAGTGGTCGAGCACGGCACCGCGCTCCAGCGGCCCCTCGTCGGGATCGCCGGGGAAGCCGGCCGTGGAGCCGTCGGGCAGCAGGTCGAGGACCCGGCAGGTCGTCCACCCGAGGGTGGGGTCCGCCGCCAGGGCGGCGAGATCGCGGGCGAGCGCGCCCGGGGTGAGCCGGTCGTCGGCGTCCAGGACCTTCACGCAGTCGCCCCGTGCGTGTGCCAGCGCGATCGTGCGCGCGACGCCCGGACCGCCCGGTCTGCCCTGGTGGAAGGAGACGCGCGGGTCGTCCGGGACGTGGGGGCGGACCGCGTCCGTCGTGCCGTCCTCCTGGATCACCCACTCCCACTGTGCGCCGCCGGGCAGCTCCTGGTCGCGCAGGGACGCCCAGGCCTGCGGCAGGAACCGGGCCGAGGGGGCGTGGACGGCGGTGACGACGGTGACAAGGGTGGCGCGCCGGCTCACGGCAGCACTCACCACCTTTCGGGACCTCTCCGGGATGTCGCGGCCATCGTCTCAGGCCGTCCCGGGCCCCTGGGAACGCGCGCTCGACCCCCGGCCGGGTGGGCCGGGGGTCTTCCGTGTCGACCATGCGTACGCAAGTCGCCGTGGTGTCGAAACGTCAGCGGTGCCGGGGAAAGAGAGGATCTCTCAGCGGGGGAGGGAGGATCTCTCAGCAGTCGAGCGGTGCGGAGGGCTGTCGGGCCACCGTCCGCTGTTCCGTCTGCTGTGTCTCGCGGGTCTTCTGGGTCTCACGGATCTCCAGTGGCGACTGGTCCTCGTCGAGGGGGCGGCGCCGGCAGCTCGGGGACTTTCCGTGGGCCTCGGCCCGGATCCGCTGTTTCATCGTGGGGGGCAGGGCCCGGGAGGAGGGCCAGGACCAGTGGCGTGGGGCCGGGATCGTCGGGACCGTCCGTGAGGCGGTCTCGGTACGCGGGCTCTCGGTGCGCGGCGCGGCGTTCGCGGTGGCGGCGGAGGCGCTCACGAGACCGAGCGCGGTGCACAGGGCGAGAAAGGCGGTGACGATGGCGGTCCACAGCTTCATGACCTTGTTCTGGTCCATTACCCCTCACTTTCGGGTTGGGCGATTTGCGTACTTTCCTCATGATGTGTATGAGGCTCGCGAAGTGGTGGACCGACGCTCGTGGCGCCGCGATGTTCAGATGAACACCACCCGGATGGCCGTAAGAAGGTCGGAAAACCCCTAAATCCCGGTGAGCGGGAGCGAAGGGGGAGCAAAGTGACGGTCCGTGGGGGTGCGGTCACCCTCCGGTCGGGATGCTGTCCGACCTGGCCTATTGCGCCCGCCGGGGCCCGAGTTGGGGCCGGACGCAGGTCACCGATCGATATCGGTCGGTGTGTATAGTCGGGCGCCAGAGGTCCCCTACGTCAAGGAAAGACGAGGTCGCGCGGTGTTGAAGAAGCTGCTCCTGGTCGCACTGGCCGCCATCGGCGGGCTCCTCGTGTACCGCCAGATCCAGGCGGATCGCGCCGAGCAGGACCTGTGGACGGAGGCGACTGACTCCGTGCCCACCGGTTCGTGAGTCCGATCCCAGAGTTTGAGGCAGACCCCGGCCGCCGCTCGCGGTCGGGGTCTTCGCGTATCCGCTCCGCTTGCGGGCTCTCGGTGGGTGGTGTAGGCGTGGCCGCACCCCCCGGTGCGGGGCGCGGTGTTTCGGACGGTCTCGCGCATTGCCCGGATGGCGCAGTGGCTCCCGGGGCAGGATGGGCCACGGCCCGGCCGCCCACCGCGGCGGGCGGCCACCGGAAGGCCGTGACACAGGGGGTGCACTCGTGCGGCGGCACAGGCGTACGGCGTGGGGGCGCTACCGCGCTCCTCTGACGGCCGCGATCCTGGCACTGGGGCTGTGCGGCACCGGCGCGTTCCCCGCGGCCGCCGCCGACGCCCCCGGCTACGCCTTCTCCCCCGGCGCCCGCACGGTCGAGGGCGCGACCGGCACCGCCGACGCCCCGCGGCTCGACGCCGGCCGGGTCTACCGGGGCTCCCTGCCCGAGCACGGCCGCCTCACCTACGACCTCCACCTCGCCGAGGCGGACGCCGACGCCACGGCCTACGTCCCCGTCACCGCCGTACCGCCCCCGGACGCCACCGTCACCGCCACCGACGGCATCCGGGTGTCCGTCCGGGACGCGCACGGCACGGCCTGCTCCTACGCCACCGCCCGCTTCGGCGCCGCGCTCAGCCCGCACCCGGTCACCGCCCTCGGCAAGCGCGAGGCGGGCAAGGCGCTGTGCCAGGGCGCGGGGACCTACTCCGTGCTGGTCGAACGCCTCGACACCGGGAGCGCCGGCACCGGGTCGGCGGGGCGCTGGGACCTGGAGATCGCGCCCGTCCTCGAACCCCGGCTCAGCGCGCCAGGGCCCAGCGAGGCGCCCGGGGCCTGGGACTCCGCCACCCCCGAGCCGCTCGCCGGCGCCCCCCGGGACCTGCCCGGCGGCGCGGGCTTCACCGCGGCCCGCCCGCTGGGCCAGGGGGTCTGGCGGACCGCCCTGGTGCCCGGCCAGACCCAGTTCTACAAGGTGCCGCTGGACTGGGGCCGCCGGGTGCGGGCCACCGCCGAACTGGGCGGCGCCCAGGGGCACGGGTACGTCGGCGGCGCCCTGGACCTCGCCCTGTACAACCCCGTGCGCGGCCTGGCCGACGACGCCTCCCTCGGCTACACCGGTGTGCGCAGGCCCGTCTCCCTCGTCCCGCTCCCGCCGGTCGAGTACGCCAACCGGTACGCCGCGCCCGCCGCGGTCACCGCGCTGCGCTTCGCCGGCGACTACTACCTGGTGCTGCACCTCAGCGACCGGCTCGGCGGCACGTTCGGGCGCGGGCCGTACGACGTGACGCTGCGGGTCCGCGTGGACGGCCGGGCGCACGCCGGGCCGGGGTACGCCGGGCGGCCGGTGCCGGACGGCGTCTTCACGGCCGCGGAGCGGGGCGCGGTGGTGGCGCCCGTTCCCGTGGCGGGGGGCTCCGGGGGCGACGGGACCGCGCTGACGCTCGTCGCGGTCGGCGGGTTCGGTCTGGGGACCGCGTCGCTGCTGGTGCTCGGCGGGTGGACGGTGGCGGCCCGGCGGGCTCAGAGCCGGTTCAGGGCCCAGAAGCCCACCGCGTAGCAGGCCAGCGCGAGCAGCAGCAGGCAGACCACGGCCCCCGCCGGGGGACCGGGGCGGCGGGGGGCGCGCCGGGCGCGACGGCCGTGTGCGGGCGGGGTGCGGGGCGCGGCCGCGGCGGGCGCCGGGGCGGGTGCCGGGGCGGCGGTGTAGGCGGCGGTGACGCTGTCGCCGGGCGGTGCGGGGGGCGGAACGCGGGGAGCGGGGGCGGCGGCCGGCAGCGGCGGTGCGGTGGGGGGAGGCGGTGCGGACGGGAGCGGTGTGGAGCCGGTGGCCAGGGGTGGCGGGAGGCGGAAGCTCCCGGTGTCCGACAGGGAGCCGGTGCCGGTCGGCCCGGCCGGGGACCCGCTCGGATACCCGCTGTCGGTGCGCGGATCGGCGCCCGGGACGGCGACGGGCCGCCGGGTCCTCGACCTCTTGTTCTCCGGCCCGTCCGGCCCGAAGCCCTCGGGCAGTTCCGGGAGTTGGTCGAAGATCTCGATCGGCTCGTCGTCCAGGCCGCCGAGGTCCGGCAGGAGTTCCATGACCGGCGCGAGCCCTTTGCGCGCTCCGGTGGCGGTCTGGTACCGGGCCGCCGGATCGGGCTGGAGCAGCGCGGCGACGAACTCCCACAGGGGCGCGGGGATGTTCTTGGGCGCGCTCGGGGTACCGTGCTCGGTGAAGTACCGCACGAGTTCCTTGGCGTCGGGCTTGGCGCCTTCGAGGAGGTACAGGGCGACCAGGCCGACGGCGAACAGATCGGCCGTGAAGTCCGGGTCGGCCCCGGCGAGTTGTTCGGGGGCGAGGTAACCGGGCGTGCCCACCACGAGGTTGGTCTCGGTCAGCCGCGGCTCGCCGAACCGCATGGCGATGCCGAAGTCGGACAGCCGCAGCCGCGGCCGGCCGGTGCCGGTGGCTTCCAGGAGGATGTTGGCGGGCTTGATGTCGCGGTGCACGACGCCCTCGGCGTGCACGGCGGCGAGACCGGAGAGCAGCTGGTCCAGCAGGACGCAGACGAACGCCGGCGGCAGCGGGCCGTAGTCGTTGACCAGGCTGACCAGGGAGCCGCCGGCGACCAGGTCCATGGTGAACAGCACTTTGTCGTCGTCGGCGGCCCAGCTGGCCGGGGCGAGGACATGGGGATGGTCGATCCGCAGGGCCTGCTCGCGCACGAAGCGCAGCAGGGAGTGGGCGTCGCGCTGCTGGAGCACCTTGGCGGCCACATAGCGCCGCCGGCGGTGGTCCCAGACGCGCCATACGACACCCACGCCGCCGTGCCCGATCGGGTCGGCCAGCTCGTACCGGCCGGAGAACACCTCGCCCATGACTGCCGCAGCTCCTCCCCCTCGGGACCCCGCTTCCGCCCGGCCCCCCGAGCCGGGCGGGCGTTCAGTTCTGGTGGGACTGGTAGTGCGCGACCGCGTCGGAGGTGCGGCCGGCACCGTAGACGCGCAGGAACTCGGCGAGTTCGGGCTGGGTCGGGGCGAGGGCGTCCGCGGCCTCGATGATGTCGCTCGCGGCGGCCACCGAGCGCAGCAGCGACTGGATCTCCCGGACCACGCGCTTGACGGTGGGCGCGCCCGAACCGTTCGTCGACTGCACGGTGTTGCTCAGCACGGAGCCCCCCTGCGACTTCTTGATCTCGTCCATCCGCTCGGTCGCCTCGGCGGCGCTGACGCTGCCGTCCGCCACCTGCGCCGCCAGCTCCTGCAGCTGCTGTACCCGCTGGACCACCGCGGGATTGCCGATCTTCGCCCGCTGCCCGCTCATCAGCTGGGACAGCATCGGAGCGGACAGCCCCAGGACCGCCGCGAGACGGGCCTGATTGAGGCCGAGATCGTCGATCAGCTTACGGAAGAGCGCCCCCAACGGCTCCCCGTACCAGTTCCGCTGCAGCTCCCGCGCTCTGGCGGTGGCTTCCTGCTGTGCGGCGTCCATTGCGTCTCCCCATCGCTTCCCCTGAAAACCGCGGTTCGCTGTAGCGAACCACGCCGAGCATCTTACGGAGCGTGGTCATCCGCGGGGACCCCCAATCTTTTTGCGGGATACGGGGGGTGACCCGGTACTCTGGTCTGCGGCACCGGCGGGCGCACACCCCCTCCGGTCGGCCACACCCTTCCCGGGGCCTTAGCTCAGTTGGTAGAGCGCCGTCTTTGCATGGCGGATGTCAGGGGTTCGACTCCCCTAGGCTCCACTGTCGAGAACCCCCTGACCTGCGGAGACGCCGGTCAGGGGGTTCTTTGGCGTATGAGCGTGCACATGTCCTGTTTTGGGCCCTCGAGGATGTGTCGGGCCCGTCCCCGAGTGGAATCTCAACAACACGTCGGGGGAAATGGGGGACTTCGCATGGGGCGTGCGGTGCGCTGGGCGGTGGCGGTCGTGGCGGCCGTGGCCGTGTTCGTGCTGTGTGCGTGGCTCGTCAGAGTGGTGCCGTTCGAATGGCTTCCCTCGGACGACGGAGACCGGTGGGGTGTGGCGCTCGGATTCGCCGGGGCGGTCGCCGCCGCCGTCGGCGGGGCGGTCAACTGGTGGGCGGGACAGGGGGATACGGCATCTCCCGGGCGGCGGGTCAGGCAGACGGTCAGGGCCGGCGGGCGGGCCCGGGTGTACCAGGCGGGGCGTGATCTGCGGTCCGGGGGCGGCGGGGCGGCGGCCGGCGGGGGGACCGCCGGCGATGTCGTCCAGCGGGCCAGGGTCTCGGGAGATGCGCGGGTCTTCCAGGCCGGCCGGGACCAGGACGTCCGGAGGCGCGGTGGCCGGTAGGAGGAAATCCGGGCGGGGAGACCAGCGCACCCGGGCGTCGGGCAGCGCGAAGGTGCACCAGGCCGGCCGGGACATCGTCTACCACGGGTCCGTCACCTATCAGGACTCCGGATCGCGCGGACGGCAGGCGGTGTGGGCCGCCGGGTCCGTCCTGGGGCTGGCGGCGCTGGTGCTGGCGATCTTCTTCCTCACCCGGTCGGATCCGGGGCACGGTGCCTCGGCCTCCGCGTCCCTGTCGGCCCGGGTGTCCCCCACCGCCTCCTGCGACGGCGACGGCTGCCTGGGGGCGGATCCCGCCACCACCGTCTGCCAGAACGACGCGGGCACCGTCCTCACCGGCCGTGACTTCGGCGTCCTGGTCGAGCTGCGCTACAGCCCCCGCTGCCATGCCGCCTGGGCCAAGATGAGCGGCAGCTCGGAGGGCGACTGGATCCAGGTCTTCGGCCGGCACCAGGACCGCGAGGAGTACCGCCAGCAGTACGGCGCCGACGCCCACACCGCGATGGTGGGCGTGCGCGATGCCGGGCAGGCCCGCGCCTGCGCGCTGGTCGCGTCCCGCGGCACGGTGTGCGCCACCACGCCCGCGAGCCCCGGCCCCGGCCACAGCGCCGTTTCGACCGCTCCCCGCGGTCCGGGCGGGCGGTAGCCGGACGGCTGCGGTCGCAGGTCCGGGTGATTGCGGTGATCCTGTCAGAGAAGCGTGGCTTGCTCGCGGCCGCCGTGCGCCGGCGGCCGCGCCGCACAGGAAGGCGACGCCCATGACGTCGATATCCGACAAGTCGGAGCGCGGGCACGGGGGCCCCGGCCGTGAACGCACGCTCGACAGCGCGTCCCGGGCCGCCGGGGCCCTGCTGATGCTCAGCGGGCCGCTCAGCATTCTGATGGGCGCGGCCGGTATCGCGGAGGACAGCCTGTTCGCCACCTCGAACGGGTACGCCTACAACTTCCCCCTGACGGCGTGGGGCATCATCCACCTCGTCATCGGCATGGCGCTCACCGTCGCGGGCCTCGGTGTGCTGGCGGGCGCCAGCTGGGGCCGCGGGGCCGGTGTGGTGACGGCGGGCGTCAGCCTCATCACCCAGTTCATGTTCGTGCCGTTCTACCCGGGCTGGGCGATCCCGGTGATGGCCCTGGACCTGCTGATCCTGTTCGCCCTGACCAGGTCCCACATCGAGGCCGCCCGCTGACTCCCCGTTTCACGTGAAACGGGTCCGGGGCCGGAGCGAACACCCGCTTTCCGGCCCCGGGCCCGTTTCCGTGAGAAGCGTTCAGACCTGTCCGTCGCCGTCCGTGGTGGCGGTCCCCTCGGGGCCGCTGCCGTCCACCGAGCCGAGGCCACCCGGCTCGGGGACCTCCGTCGCGGCCGGCGGCTCGACCAGCCACTCGGGGTTGGCCTGGCGCTGCCACCACTTCCAGGCGGCGAAGGCGCCGCCCGCCACCAGGGCCGTCAGCCCCAGCAGCTTGGCGGCCCGGCCGGCCCGGCACCGGCGCGCCTTGCGTCGGGCGAGCTTCTGGATGTCCTTCGCGGAGACCTGGCCGCGCAGCGCGGCCAGCGCGGCGGCACCCCGGGCCGCGGCCTCGTCCGCCACCGGCCCGGCCGCGGCCATCGCGTGCTCGATCCGGGGACGTGAGTACTCGGCCGTCTGCCGGGCGGCCTTGCGGGCGCGACAGGCGGCCTCCTGCGCCGCCAGGTCCACCTTCGGCGGGACATAGGTGCGCCGGGCCTGTTCCAGACGCGGGGCGAGCCGGGCGTCGTACTGCACGCGGGCCTGTTCGGCGGCCTGCGACACCACGGGCGCCAGCCGTACGCGTGCCTCCTGCGCGTAATGCGCGGCACGCTCCTTGGCCGTGTCGGCGTAGGGCGCCACCACGTCCGCGGCGTGCAGCACGCTGTCCTTCGCCGAGCCGGTCGCGGCGCGCACGCTGTCAATGCGGGTCACGGGTTCCTCCTCCTCGGTGGCGTACGGTATTTCGACTTTCCACCCTTTTACGGATCATGCCTGCGAACGGCCCGGGCGGCATGTGCGGGCGCGCATATGGGTGCCGATCGCTCCTTCGGTTGGCCGACTGGCGCCGTGGTGGACCATACGTGCGAGGATCGGGGCGTCACAGGAAGACAACGGAAGGCAGATCGTGGCTGAGCAGCTTTACGCCACCCTGAAGACCAACCACGGCGACATCGAGGTCCGGCTGTTCCCGAACCACGCGCCCAAGACGGTCCGGAACTTTGTCGAGCTGGCCAAGGGCGAGCGCGAGTGGACTCACCCCGAGTCCGGCAAGAAGAGCAACGACCCGCTCTACGACGGCACGATCTTCCACCGTGTCATCAGCGGTTTCATGATCCAGGGCGGTGACCCGCTGGGCACCGGCATCGGCGGTCCGGGCTACAAGTTCGGGGACGAGTTCCACCCCGACCTGGCCTTCACCAAGCCCTACCTGCTCGCGATGGCCAACGCCGGCCCGGGCACCAACGGCTCGCAGTTCTTCATCACGGTCGCCCCGACGACCTGGCTGACCGGCAAGCACACCATCTTCGGTGAGGTCAGCACGGACGCCGGCAAGAAGGTCGTGGACGAGATCGCGGGCGTGAAGACCGGCCGCAACGACCGTCCGGTCCAGGACGTCGTCATCGAGTCGGTCGTCGTCGAGACCCGCGAGGGCTGAGCCCGCGCCGGGGCCGCCCACCGGGGGACCCGGTTCCCCCGGAACGCCCCACAGGGAACCAATCGCCCCGCTCGTCCGTAAGGATGAGCGGGGCGGGGTATGTGCCGGGTGAGCGCCACGAGGAGCGAGGGGATCATGGACCACGTCGCAAGCAGCGCACCGGACGCCCGGAGCGTGCCCGTGTGCTACCGGCACCCGGACCGTGAGACCGGCGTGCGCTGCACCCGCTGCGAGCGCCCCATCTGCCCCGAGTGCATGGTCAGCGCCTCCGTCGGCTTCCAGTGCCCCGAGTGCGTCCACGGCGGCGGCCCGGCCCCGAGCGGCGGGGAAGGCGGCGGTACGGCGCGCCCGATGGCCGCGGCCCGGCCGCGCACCATCGCCGGGGGCACCATGACGGCGGACCCCCGGCTGCTCACCAAGGTGCTGATCGGGATCAACCTCGCGGTGTTCCTGGTGCAGCTCGCCGTCGGCGAGAGCTTCACCCAGCGGTTCGAGCTGATCGGCCGGGCCTACACCCCCCTGCTGCCCGGGATACAGGGCATCGCCGAGGGCCAGTACTTCCGCCTGCTCACCGCCATGTTCCTGCACGGCGGGTACGCCCACATCCTGTTCAACATGCTCAGTCTGTGGTGGATCGGCGGTCCCCTGGAAGCGGCGCTCGGGCGCGCCCGCTATTTCGCCCTGTACGTCGTCTCGGGCCTGGCCGGCAGCGCGCTCACCTATCTGATCGCCGCGCCGAACCAGCCGTCGCTCGGCGCCTCCGGGGCGATCTTCGGCCTCTTCGGCGCCACCGGTGTGCTGATGCGCCGGCTCAACTACGATCTGCGGCCGCTCGTCGCCCTGCTGGTCGTCAACCTGATCATCACCTTCACCCCCGGCTTCAACATCGCCTGGGAGGCGCACGTCGGCGGCCTGGTCGCGGGCGTCGCCGCCGGGTACGCGATGGTGCACGCCCCGCGCCGCAACCGGGCGCTCGTCCAGTACGGCACCTGTGCGCTCGTGCTGGTGGTGGTGGCCGTTCTCACCCTGGTCAGAACGGGTCAGCTCACCTGACGCGGCACCGTTGTCCACAGCGGGTGGCGGATCTTGTGCATACGGTGTGGGATCAGCTGCGACCCTTACCGCTCGGATGAGTTTTCGCAGGTGACACGGGGTACGAACGGGTGTGTGGAAGCCGGTACGGCAGTCGTACCGGCGTCAACGCCCGATGAGTTATCCACAGATCGTAGTCTTTTCCCCAGGGGGATGTGGAAATCCTCAGGCCTGTGGATAACTCGGCGGAGAACCCGTGGGCAGAGCCCTTACTTCCACTGCGTGGAGACACCGAACCCGGCGGCGATGAAGCCGAAGCCGACCACGATGTTCCAGTTGTCCAGCGCGTCGATGGGCAGCGAGCCGTCGGTCACATAGAAGACGACGATCCAGGCCAGACCGATGACGAACATGGCCAGCATGACGGGGGCGACCCAGCCGCTGTTGTTCAGCTTGATCGCCGCGGCCTGCTTCGCCGGCGGCGGCGTGAAGTCGGCCTTCTTGCGGATACGTGACTTCGGCACGAGGGTCTCTCCTGTCGATGCGCTGCGTGGCCGCGCAGGTAATGGGTCGGGCTCGGGGCAGCGTACAAGGGGCCAACATGACGACTCTGTGTGCTCCCCCGGGCGTCCGTTAGCGTAGTGCTTCCGCGGCGCCGAAGGAGATAAGGGTACGTTGAGCAATTCTGCCGACTCCCCCGGTACGGGAGCAATGGGTTCCGGCCCCCGCCGCAGGCCACGGGTGCGCCCGGTGCGGATCCTCACTGCGGCCGTCTTCGCCCTGGCGGGCCTGATCTTCTTCACCAGCTTCGACACCGCCAGGGGCACCGACATCCGCCAGGACGGCTCCCTGCTGAAGCTGTCCGACCTGATCCAGCAGCGCAGCCGCAAGAACAAGGACATGGACGAGTCCAACGCCGCCCTGCGCGACGGCGTGGAGTCCCTGGCCGCGAGCGACGGCGGCAGCACCAAGGCCCAGGACCGGCGGCTCACCGGGCTGGAGAAGAGCGCCGGCACCGAGAAGCTCACCGGCAAGGCGGTCACCGTCACCCTCAACGACGCCCCGCCCAACGCCACCGCCAAGCTCCCCGGCTACCCCCCGCCGCAGCCCGACTACCTGGTCATCCACCAGCAGGACCTGCAAGCCGTGGTGAACGCCCTGTGGCAGGGCGGCGCCAAGGGGATCAAGGTCATGGACCAGCGGCTGATCTCCACCAGCGCGGTGCGCTGCGTCGGCAACACCCTGATCCTCCAGGGCCGGGTCTACTCCCCGCCGTACAAGATCACGGCGATCGGGGACCCGGGTCGGCTCCAGCGGGCCCTCGCGGACAGCAAGGCGATCCAGACCTACATGGTGTACGTCAACGTCTACGGCCTAGGCTGGAAAGTCACCGACGACGGCACGGTGACCCTTCCGGGTTACTCGGGCACCGTGGACCTGCACTACGCGAAGCCCGTGCGGTAGCCGTCCGCCGGGAGCCGCCACAACCCCGACCGACCACCTGTTTCGCGTATCGGATCGACAAAGGGCCTCACAAAACCGTCCCGGCCGGCATCCGGGTCGCCCACCCTGTCCACGGAAGTCCCGCCGCGCGCCCGGACTCCACCGAGCCCGTGGAGTCAGGCGAACCGGAGGCGCCGCGCCGCTAGTCTGGTGACGTACGGCGTGTGTCTGGTGCCGTAGGGACACGGAAGGGACGGCAAGGACGGCATGTACGGCTGGATCTGGCGGCATCTGCCGGGAAACGCATGGGTGAGGGCGCTGATCTCCGTCCTCCTGGTCCTCGCCGTGGTCTACGTCCTGTTCCAGTACGTCTTCCCGTGGGCCGAACCGCTGCTGCCCTTCAACGATGTGACGGTGGACAACCAGTGAGTGCGCGCATTCTCGTCGTGGACAACTACGACAGCTTCGTCTTCAACCTCGTCCAGTACCTGTACCAGCTGGGCGCCGAGTGCGAGGTGCTGCGCAACGACGAGGTGTCGACCGCGCACGCCCAGGACGGCTTCGACGGCGTCCTCCTCTCGCCCGGCCCGGGCACCCCGGAGCAGGCCGGCGTCTGCGTGGAGATGGTCCGCCACTGCGCGGCCACCGGGGTGCCGGTCTTCGGTGTGTGCCTCGGCATGCAGTCGATGCAGGTGGCGTACGGCGGCGTGGTGGACCGGGCGCCGGAACTGCTGCACGGCAAGACCTCGCCGGTCGAGCACGAGGGCAAGGGCGTCTTCGCCGGGCTGCCCTCGCCCTTCACCGCGACCCGCTACCACTCGCTGGCGGCCGAGCCCGCGACGGTCCCGGCCGAGCTGGAGGTGACCGCCCGCACGCACGACGGCATCATCATGGGCCTGCGCCACCGGGAACTCCCCGTCGAAGGCGTGCAGTTCCACCCGGAGTCGGTGCTCACCGAGCACGGGCACCGGATGCTGGCCAACTGGCTGGAGGAATGCGGCGACCAGGGTGCCGTGGCGAGGTCGGCGGGGCTCGCCCCGGTGGTGGGCAGGGCCACGGCGTGACCGCCCTGCGTCCCGAGCGCGAGGACGTGGACGGCGGCGGGCGGCCGTACGAGTCCCCCGTCGGTGCGCCCGGCGCGGTCCCCTTCGACGACGAGACGATGGCGCTGCGGGTCGCCGACCCGGCGTCCATGAGGGCGCGCAGGGGTCCTCTGGGGTCCTCTGGAGCCCCGTCGGCCCCTTCCGTCACCGGGCCCGCCCCCGGCGGTCGTGCGGGCCGCAGGAGGGCGGCCAAGCATCGCGGTGGGCGCCGTGGCGGGAACCGCGAGCCCGCCGCCTCCGGAAGACCGGCGCCGGGGCGGGCGGAGTCCGACCCGGACCGTCCGCCGAGCCGGGTGGAGGCCCGGCGGCGGGCGCGGCAGGCCAGGCCCGGTCCGGCGGTGGTCGCGAGCCGGGTGCTCGGCGAGGTGTTCATCACCACCGGCGTGCTGATGCTGCTGTTCGTCACCTACCAGCTGTGGTGGACCAACGTGCGGGCGCACGCGCAGGCCGGCAGCGAGGCCCACCAGCTCCAGGACGACTGGGCGAACGGCAGGCGCAACCCCGGGGTCTTCTCGCCCGGCCAGGGCTTCGCCATCCTGCACATCCCCAAGCTGGACGTGGTGGCGCCGATCGCGGAGGGCGTCAGCACCACCCGGGTGCTCGACAAGGGCATGGTCGGGCACTACGGCGAGGCGCCGCTGAAGACGGCGATGCCCGACGCGAAGACCGGCAACTTCGGGCTGGCCGCGCACCGCAACACCCATGGCGAGCCGTTCCGGTACATCAACCGGCTCACCCCCGGCGACCCGGTCGTGGTCGAGACCCAGGACACCTACTACGTCTACAAGGTGACGTCGACCCTGCCGGTCACCTCCCCGTCCAACACCAGCGTGCTGGACCCCGTACCCAGGGGCTCGGGCTTCACCAGGCCCGGCCGCTACATCACCCTGACCACCTGTACACCGGAGTTCACCAGCAAGTACCGGCTGATCGTCTGGGGCAAGATGGTCGAGGTTCGCCCCCGCAGCAAGGGCAAGCCGGACGCGCTCCTCGAGTAAGGGCTAGGACACTGTGGCAGCGACCGCCGACGAGAACGAAGCGACCGACGAAACCACTGCCGCGCCCGGACCGGAGCCCGCCGAGCGGCGCCGGCGCCCGGGCAGGATCGCGCAGGCCGTCAGCGTCTTCGGTGAACTGCTCATCACCCTGGGCGTGTTGCTCGGCCTGTTCGTCGTCTACTCGCTGTGGTGGACGAACGTGCTGGCGGACCGCAAGGCCGACCGGCAGGCCGACAAGGTGCGCCAGCACTGGGCGCAGCAGAAGGACTCGGGACCGGGCGCGCTGGACACCAAGGACGGCATCGGCTTCCTGCACGTGCCCGCGATGAAGAACGGCACGGTCCTGGTCGAGAAGGGCACCGGCACCGACGTCCTCAACGGCGGTGTGGCCGGTTACTACACCGACCCGGTCAAGGCCACGCTCCCGACGACCGGCAAGGAGGGCAACTTCGCCCTCGCCGCCCACCGCGACGGCCACGGCGCCAAGTTCCACAACATCGACAAGCTGGAGAAGGGCGACCCGATCGTCTTCGAGACCCGGGACGACTGGTACGTCTACAAGGTCTTCGCGATCCTTCCGGAGACCTCGAAGTACGACATCGGCGTGGTCGACCCGGTTCCCGAGGAGTCCGGCAGGAAGAAGCCCGGCCACTACATCACGCTGACCACCTGCACGCCCGTCTACACCTCGCGTTACCGCTACGTCGTCTGGGGCGAACTGGTCCGGGTGCAGAAGGTCGACGGCAAGCGCACCCCGCCCGCGGAACTGCGCTGAACAACCGGGAAACGAGCGGGCCCCCGCCGGACGATTCCGGCGGGGGCCCGCTCGTTCACGCGCGCGCGGCGATCAGCCGTGCAGGCCGCCGAAGAAGTTGGCGCCGTTGTCGTTGCCGTTGCCGTTGTTGCCCGGGCCGCCGCCGATGGTGACCACGTCGATGGCCTGGCCCTGGTTCACCTGGGTGCCCGGCGGCGGGTTGGAGCTGACGACCATCGCGTTGTCGTCGCCGCCGTTCTGGACGTTGCCGAGCTGCAGACCCGCCTGCTGGAGCATCTGCTTGACCTGCCCGAGCTTCTTGCCCACGATGCCCGGGACCTGGACCTGGCTGGGCTGCTGGGCCTTGCCGACGTTGATCGCGACGGGCGTGTTCTTGGAGACCTGCTGCCCGGCCGGCGGGTTGGTCGACAGGACCTTGCCGTTGTCGTCCGGGTTGTCGGTGGGCTGGTCGTTGCAGCTCGGCACCAGGCCCATGCCCTGGAGCTCGGCCTTGGCCTCGTCACAGGACTTGCCGACGACGTCGCTCGGGATGGTCACCTTCTCCTCCGCCTTGGCGACGGTGAGGGTGATCGTGGTGCCCTTCTGCTTGCTGCTGCCGCCCTCGGGGTCCTGAGCGGTGACGACGCCCGGTGTCTGGGTGGACACCTCGTCCTTGCGTTCGACGTTGAAGCCCTTGTCCTTGAGCTGGGTCTCCGCCTGGTCGAACTGGATGCCGCGGACGTCGGGCACGGTCACCTTGGGGGCGCCCGTGGAGATCACCAGGTGGATGGTGGTGTTCTTGTCCACCTGGGTGCCCTTGGCCGGGTCCTGCGAGCACACGAGGCCCTTGGGCTGGCTCTCGCAGGGCTTGCGGTCGGTGACGTCGACCTTCAGATCGACGTTGGCGGCGGTGTCGGCGGCCTGCTTCTCGGTCTCGCCGACGAGGTTGGGCGCGGCGAGCTTGCCGTCCCCGCCGTGCCCGCTGAACGCGTACTTGCCGATCAGGATGGCGCCGATCAGCACCAGCACACCGGCGACGATCAGCAGGATCGTGGAGGTGTTCTTCTTCTTCGGCTGCTGGCGGCGCCGGTCGGGACGGTCGTCGTAGCCGAAGCCGCCGTCGTCCGGGCCCATCGGCGGGAGCATGGTGGTGGCCGCCGCCTGCGCTTCCGGGCGCAGCGCCGCCGTCGCCTGGTCGTCGCCGTATCCGGCGTAGCCGACCGCGCCCATCGCGGCCGTGGCGCCGACCGGCTGGCCGTCCAGGCACGCCTCGATGTCGGCGCGCATCTCGTCGGCCGACTGGTAGCGGTAGTCGGGGTCCTTGACCAGCGCCTTGAGGACGATCGCGTCCATCTCGGGGGTGATCTCGGGATCGAAGACCGAGGGCGGCTGGGGCTCCTCGCGGACGTGCTGGTAGGCCACGGCCACCGGGGAGTCGCCGACGAAGGGCGGGCGGACGGTCAGCAGCTCGTAGAGGAGGCAGCCCGTGGAGTAGAGGTCGGAACGGGCGTCCACCTGCTCGCCCTTGGCCTGCTCGGGCGAGAGGTACTGGGCCGTGCCGATGACCGCCGCGGTCTGCGTCATCGTCATGCCGGCGTCGCCCATCGCGCGGGCGATGCCGAAGTCCATCACCTTGACCTGACCGCCCCGGGTCAGCATCACGTTGGCCGGCTTGATGTCGCGGTGGACGATGCCGCTGCGGTGCGCGTACTCCAGGCCCTGGAGGATGCCGATGGTCATCTCCATGGCGCGCTCGGGCAGCAGCTTGCGCCCCGAGTGCAGCAGCTCGCGCAGGGTGGAACCGTCGACGTACTCCATCACGATGTACGGGATGGAGACCCCGTCGATGTAGTCCTCGCCCGTGTCGTAGACCGCGACGATCGCAGGATGGTTGAGCGAGGCGGCCGACTGGGCCTCCCGGCGGAACCGGGCCTGGAAGGACGGGTCGCGCGCGAGGTCGGCGCGCAGCGTCTTCACCGCCACGGTGCGGCCGAGCCTGGTGTCATGCGCGAGGTAGACCTCCGCCATGCCACCACGGCCGAGCACCTGGCCCAGCTCGTACCGGCCGCCGAGGCGACGCGGCTCTTCCATAGCTACCTACCAGCCCTCTCCGTCGGTCTCGGCCGACACATCGCTGTGCGCCGAGGCTGCCGTCCGGGCCTACGGTACCCGGCTCCCTTTGTATGACCTGGCCAAGTCCGGAACCCGATATCGGACCGGTATCGCAACGTGCGTCGATGTGAAGGCGCTGTGATGGGGGTCACTTCTTGGAGTTGATGACCGCCTCCATCACGTTCTTCGCGATCGGCGCGGCCAGGCCGCCACCGGAGATGTCGTCACGGTTGGCCTGCTCGTCCTCGACGACCACCGCCACGGCGACCGGCGAGCTGCCGTCGGGGAGCTTGGCGTAGGAGATGAACCACGCGTACGGGTTGGCGCTGTTGGCCACACCGTGCTGGGCGGTACCGGTCTTGCCGCCGACGGTGACGCCGGGGATCTTGGCAGTGGTACCGGTGCCCTTGTCGACCACGGTCTCCATCATCGACTGGAGGATCTGCGCGTTCTGCGGCGACAACGGCCGGCTCATCTCCTGCGGCTTGGTCTTCTCCACCGGGTCGAGGTTGGAGGCCTCCAGCTCGTCCACCATGTACGGCTTCATCAGCTTGCCGTCGTTGGCGACCGCCGAGGCGACCATCGCCATCTGGAGCGGGGTCGCGGCGGTGTTGTACTGGCCGATGGAGGACAGCGCGGTCTGCGAGGTGTTCATGTCCTTGGAGAACACCGAGGCGTTGGAGCGCACCGGGGTGAACTGCTCCGCGTCGAAGCCGAACTTCTTCGCCTCCTCCAGCATCTTGTCGTTGCCGAGGTCGGCGCCGATCTTGCCGAAGACGGTGTTGCAGGAGTACTGGAGCGCGACCCGCATGGTGGCGTTCTTGCAGGGGATGTTGCCCTCGTTGGGCAGCGGCCGCGTGGTGCCCGGCATGATCCAGGGCAGCGGGGAGTCGGTCGGCTGGTCCGCGGAGGTGTACTTGCCGTTCTCCAGCGCCGCCGCCGCGGTGACCACCTTGAAGGTCGAGCCCGGCGGGTAGGTCTCGCGCAGCGCCCGGTTGAGCGTCGGGTCGGCCGGGTTGTTCTCCTTCAGCAGCTTGTTCCTGGCCGCGGCGTCCGCGTCGGTGTTGCCCGCGAAGGACGAGGGGTCGTACGACGGGAAGGAGGCCAGCGCCAGGATCTTGCCGGTGGACGGCTCCAGCGCGACGACCGCGCCCTTGCCGCCCTGCTTCTTGAGACCGTCGTACGCGGCCTTCTGCGCGGCGCCGTTGAGGGTGGTGACGACGTTGCCGCCCTGCTTCGGCTTGCCCGTGATCATGTCCAGGGTGTTGCGGAAGAAGAGCCGGTCGTCGTTGCCGGTGAGGATGTCGTCGTCCAGGTTCTCCAGCTGGGTGCCGCCGAAGGCCTGGGAGGAGTAGCCGGTCACCGGGGCCCACATGGGCCCGTCCTTGTAGGTGCGCTTGTACTTGAAGTCGCCGTGCTTGACCTCGGTCGAGCCGGTGATCGGGTTGCCGTCCACGATGATGTCGCCGCGCGGCGCGGCGTACCGCTCGATGGCGACCCGGCGGTTGAGCGGGTCGGTGCGCAGGCTGTCCGCCTTGACGTACTGGAGGTAGTTGTCGCGGACGAGCAGGGCCAGGACGAGCAGACCGCAGAAGATCGCGATCCGGCGCAGGGGCTTGTTCATGACGGGCGGACCACCTGGGTCATCTCGGCGTCGGGGTTGGCAGCGGGGGCGGGCGCCGGGCGGCGGGCGGTGTCGCTGATGCGGATCAGGATGCCGATGAGCGCCCAGTTGGCGATCACGGACGAACCGCCGTACGCGAGGAACGGCATGGTCATACCGGTCAGCGGGATGAGGCCCATCACACCGCCGGCCACGACGAACACCTGGAGCGCGAAGGCGCCGGACAGGCCGATGGCCAGCAGCTTGCCGAACGGGTCGCGGGCGGCGAGGGCGGTGCGCACACCGCGTTCCGCGATCAGCCCGTAGATCAGCAGGATCGCCATGACGCCCGCCAGGCCCAGCTCCTCGCCGAAGGTGGCGAGGATGAAGTCGGAGTTGGCGGCGAACTTGATCAGTTCGGAGTGGCCCTGGCCCCAGCCGGTGCCGAGGGTGCCGCCGGAACCGAAGGCCCACAGCGCCTGCTGGAGCTGGTCGGAGTGGGCGATGCCGTCGTGGGTCACCATCCGGCTGAGCTTGTACTCGTGCATCGGGTTCAGCCAGGCCTGCACACGGGTCTGGATGTGCGGCTCGAAGCTCGCCACGCCGACAGCGCCGGCCGCGGACATCAGCAGACCGAAGACGATCCAGCTGGTCCGCTCGGTGGCGACGTACAGCATGATCACGAACATGCCGAAGAACAGCAGCGACGTACCGAGGTCGGTCTCGAAGACCAGGATCAGGATGGACATCGCCCAGACCACGAGGATCGGGCCGAGGTCGCGGCCGCGGGGCAGGTAGAGGCCCATGAAACGGCGGCTGGCGAGGGCCAGCGCGTCCCGCTTCACCATCAGGTAGCCGGCGAAGAAGATCGCCAGCACGATCTTGGCGAACTCGCCCGGCTGGATGCTGAAGCTGCCGATGTGGATCCAGATCTTGGCGCCGAAGACGTTGGTGCCCAGGCCCGGGACCAGCGGCAGCAGCAGCAGGAGCAGCGCGCACACCATGGAGATGTAGGTGTAGCGCTGGAGCGTGCGGTGGTCCTTGAGGAAGTACAGCACCGCCACGAACAGGGCGATGCCCATCGCCGTGTACATGAGCTGGTTGGTCGCCTTGCCGCCCGCGACATGGATCTGCTGGAGCGCCTTGGACTGGTCGAGCCGCCAGATGCAGACCAGACCGAGCCCGTTGAGCAGGGTGGCCAGCGGCAGCAGCAGCGGGTCGGCGTACGGCGCGAACTTCCGTACGACGAGATGGGCCACGCCGGCCAGCAGGCCGAGGCCCAGGCCGTAGCTCAGCAGCCCGGCGGGCACTTGGTCGTCGATGGCCAGGCCCACGTTGGCGTAGGCGAACACCGGGATGAGCACCGCGAAGATCAGCAGGGCCAGCTCGGTGTTGCGGCGGCTCGGCGCGCCGATCGCGCCGATGGTGGACGTGTGGTGCGTCGGCGAGTTAGTCGTACTGCTCATCGTGTGACAGGGCCTCTCACGGCTTGCCTACTGCTTACCGCACAGCGAGACGACCTTCTGCTCATCCTCCGAGAGGGTGGGGCCGGGGCTGGGGGTCGCGGACGGGGTCGTGGTCGAAGACTTCGAGGATCCCGGGGCTGCCGGGGAGGTCGCGGTCGCCTTCGGGTTCGTGGTCGCGGTCGTCCGGGTGAAGGCGGCACGGCTCACGGTGCCCGTACCGGTCCCGGCGCCGCCGGTGGTCTTGCCCGTGTGCGGCTTGCCCGGCTGGGTGCGCTCGGCATCCTGCCGCTCGGACTCCTTCTTGCAGGCGGAGGCCTGCACGGACAGCTCCTGGATCTTCGACTGGGCGTCCTTGAGGCCGCCCTCGGCGATCGTCGCCTTCACCTGCTTCTGCTGGTACGACGGCAGGTACTTGAGTTCGATCTCCGGGTGGTCCTTCTCGATCTTCGACAGCGACACCCAGGCCAGGTCCTGGCTGATCCCGCGGTACAGCGCGACGTGCTCCTCGTTGGCGCCGACGTAGTACTGCGTCTGCGTCCAGCGGTAGCCGCCGTACAGTCCGCCGCCGACGACCGCGAGGGCCAGGGCGCTGTAGAGCGACGCCTTCAGCCATCTGCGGCCCTTGCGGGGCTTGGTGAAGTCGCCGTCGGCGTACTCGTCGAAGCTGCCCGACGGGGCGTAGCCGGCGCTGTCGCCGGAGCCGGGCGGGCCGAACTCGCCGCTGCCGTGGCCCTGCCTGCCGAGGTGGGAGGCGCGCCCGGCCGGGGTCTGCATGATGCCGTTGTCGTGCAGGTGGAGCTGGTTCTCGGCGACCGCGCCGACCACGACCGGCTGGTCGGACAGCTGGCCCGCGAGGGTGTCGCCGGTGTCCAGGTCGAGGACGTCGGCCACGATCACGGTGATGTTGTCCGGGCCGCCGCCGCGCAGCGCGAGCTGGATCAGCTCCTGCACCGTCTCCTGCGGGCCCTGGTAGCTGGCGAGGGTCTCCTCCATCGTCTGGTGGGAGACGACACCGGACAGGCCGTCGGAGCAGATCAGATAGCGGTCGCCGGCGCGGACCTCGCGGATGGACAGGTCGGGCTCGACGTGGTCGCCGCTGCCGAGGGCGCGCATCAGCAGGGAGCGCTGCGGATGCGTCGTCGCCTCCTCCTCGGTGATCCGGCCCTCGTCCACGAGCCGCTGCACCCAGGTGTGGTCCTGGGTGATCTGCGTGAGCACCCCGTCCCGCAGCAGGTAGGCGCGCGAGTCGCCGACGTGCACCAGACCGAGCCGCTGCCCGGTCCACAGCAGGGCGGTGAGCGTGGTCCCCATGCCTTCCAGCTGGGGGTCCTCCTCGACCATGGAGCGCAGCTGGTCGTTGGCGCGCTGCACGGCCACGCCGAGGGAGGTGAGGATGTCGGAGCCGGGCACGTCGTCGTCGAGGGTGACCAGGCTGGAGATGACCTCGGAGGAGGCGACCTCGCCGGCCGCCTGGCCGCCCATGCCGTCGGCGATCGCGAGCAGGCGGGTGCCGGCGTAACCGGAGTCCTCGTTGCCCTCGCGGATCATGCCCTTGTGCGAACCGGCGGCAAAGCGCAGTGACAGACTCATGCGCACCTCGCCCGTCGGCTCCGAATGCAGCCGGTCGTGTCGAGCCACACTGCCCACCCTCCGGTCGGGAGCGCACCGGGGACCGGACGGCGGTCCGCCGCTGCGTGCTCGCTCCGCTCGCGCTCACTCATGATGTAGCACTACTTCCGCAGCTCGATGACGGTCTTGCCGATGCGGATCGGCGCGCCCAGCGGGATCGGTGTGGGGGTCGTCAGCCGGGACCGCTCCAGGTAGGTGCCGTTGGTCGACCCGAGGTCCTCGACGATCCACTGGCCGCCCTGGTCCGGATAGATCCTGGCATGACGGCTGGAGGCGTAGTCGTCGTCCAGCACGATCGTGGAGTCGTGCGCACGGCCCAGGGTGATCGTCTGGCCCTGAAGCGCGACGGTGGTGCCGGTCAGCGTGCCTTCGGTCACGACCAGCTTGCTGGGGGCGTTGCGCCCGCGCCGGCCGCCGCCGCTCTGCTGGCCGCGCTGCTGCGGGGGAGCGGCCTGCTGCTGCCGGGCCGCCCGGCCGGCCGCGGGCTGGGCCCGCCCGGTGTCCCTACGCGATCCGCGCTGGGTGACGCGCGTACCGAACAGGTCGCTGCGGATGACCTGCACGGCCACGATCACGAACAGCCACAGTACGGCCAGGAAACCCAGCCGCATGACCGTGAGGGTCAGCTCTGACATTGCCCCCGCTTCACCCTTCGGCTTGCCTATAGATAACGGTGGTGCTGCCCACGACGATCCGCGAGCCGTCGCGGAGCGTAGCGCGGGTGGTGTGCTGCCCGTCCACCACGATGCCGTTGGTGGAGCCGAGATCCTGGATCGTCGAGGGCGTTCCGGTCCGGATCTCGCAGTGCCGGCGGGAGACGCCGGGGTCGTCGATCCGCACGTCGGCCTCGGTGCTGCGGCCCAGCACCAGGGTCGGCCGGGAGATCTGGTGGCGGGTGCCGTTGATCTCGATCCAGTAGCGGGTGCGCCCGCCGCTCATCGGGGCGGCCGCGGGACGCTGGGTGGCGGGCTGCGGGTAGCCGTAGCCGCCGGGGCGGGCGCCGGGCGGCGGGGCGGAGGGCATCGGGGGAGCGCCGGCGGGCGGGTAGCCGTACCCGCCCTGACCGGGACCTCCGGCGGCCGGTGCCGCGGGGCTCGGCGCCGCCTGGGCCGGTCCGGGCGCCGCGGCCTGCTGGTCGCTGGAGGAGGCGAGGGTGCGCGAGCGCACCCGGTACAGCCCGGTGTCCAGGTCGTCGGCCTTCTCCAGGTTGACCTTGATCGGGCCCATGAAGGTGTAGCGCTGCTGCTTCGCGTAGTCACGCACCATGCCGGCCAGCTCGTCGCCGAGCTGGCCGGAGTAGGGGCTGAGGCGCTCGTAGTCGGGCGCGCTGAGCTCCACGATGAAGTCGTTCGGTACGACGGTGCGGTCGCGGTTCCAGATCGTGGCGTTGTTGTCGCACTCGCGCTGCAGCGCGCCGGCGATCTCCACAGGCTGGACCTCGGACTTGAAGACCTTGGCGAAGGTGCCGTTCACCAGACCTTCGAGACGCTGCTCGAACTTCTTCAGGACTCCCATGGGGCACCTCCTCCGTCCTTTGCCGTTTCCTTGCCCTGCTCTGTGTACTGCTGTGTGCGCTGCCTTGCCGGGTACCGCCGGTACTGCTGCGGGTACTGCTTCCGGTACTGCTTACTGATCGTATCCACGCCCCCGGCAAACAGCCGGTTCCCCCAGCCGGTCCGCTTCGAACTCCTCCCCGGACCAGCGCGCGGGAACCCTTCCCGGCATGGATCGTAGAGGCGGCCGAGCACCAGTGTCCCGCACCCGGCCTCGCTCCCGGCCCGCCTCCTGGGGAGATGGCCGGGACCGGTACGAGGTTGATACGTGAACCAGGTCTCCTTGATACGAGAACCACCACGTGAACCGGCCCTCCTTCATACGCGCTGGAGAGGCGCGGCGCTGTGCGGATGGTCACGGGTGTGGGGACGGTCACGGTGGGGCGACCGGGGTGGGGACGGTTGGGGTGGGGTTGCCGCGGTGGGGTCCGTCGCGGTGGGGGTGGCGGAGGGGGCGAGTGGTCGGGGGCGACCGGGGATGGTCGGGGGACCGAGGGATCGGGGGATCGGGGGATCGGGGAGCGCGGGGGCGTCGGGGCGGCGGAGGTTGATGTGGGGCCGTGGTGCGGAGCGGTGGGGCGGAGGGTTGGGGTGGAAGGGGGTGGCGATCGGGGACGACGTGGTGGGGCGATGGGTGGGGTGCCGGTCGGGGCGACGGCCACCCGGCCGCCAGGGCGCGGGTGGTGGCCGGCGGCGCGGGCGGCGTCGCGGACCCCGGCTGTTCCGGGTTGAGAAGCCCGGCCGATCCGGGCCGGGAAGAAGGGATGTGAACCCACCCCGTACGACGTGCTAATGTTCTGCATGTCGGAAGGGGCCAGCCCGAAAGGGAAGGAACCGGAAGACACACCCAATGCGCGGGTGGCGGAATAGGCAGACGCGCTGGATTCAGGTTCCAGTGCCCGCAAGGGCGTGGGGGTTCAACTCCCCCCTCGCGCACAGTGAGAATGGGCGGCATCGCAATGGCGATGCCGCCCATTTCTCTTTCCCCGGCAGCCATCTCCCGGCGTTCCCCAAGTGATCTCACGGTGAGGCGCGGTGTGGGCGCGTGTGTGTGAGGAAGCTCTCAAGGAGCCGGCGGCCTCATGTGCCTCCTTGGAGTCGCGACCGGTCTCCACGGACAACACTCGCCGGGACGAGGTTGGTTGGGGGTCGTCCTGTCGGCACGCTCGCTCCGGGCGAGGGCAACACCGGGTAGTCCGGAACCGAGTTGGCGCGGCAAGCGAAGCCGGGGCGCCTCGGGCAGGTCTGCCGCATGTGCGGGCCGGGCTGGCGTAAGGGGCGGGTGCGGGGCCGGGGCCGAATGCGGCGCCGGACTGAGGGTGGGTGCGGCGCGGGGCGTGGGGGCGGGTGCGGCGCGGACGCGGGGGTCGAATAGAACGCTGGCCAAGTATTTCGGTGACCGATGTAATCTGGAGGCATGGCCACCGACACCCGACCGCGTGCGTCCGGACGGCGCGGGCTCGCCCTGCTCACCGTGGAGCGGCCGCGCCCCGAGTCGATACGGGCACGACCGAACGGCTGGTGGCTGGCCGTGGCCACGGTGTGCTTCGGCGCCTTCATGGGACAGCTGGACGCCAGCATCGTGACGCTCACCTACGGCGGTCTGCGCTCGGGCTTCCACGCCTCGCTGGCCGCCGTGGAGTGGGTCTCGCTGGCCTATCTGCTGGCCCTGGTGGCGTTGCTGGTGCCCGCCGGGCGGCTGGCCGACGCCCACGGCCGCAAGCTCCTCTACCTCTACGGTTTCGCCGTCTTCACGCTGGCCTCCGCCGCCTGCGGTTTCGCCCCCTCGCTGACCGCACTCGTGGTGTTCCGCGTGGTCCAGGCGGCCGGGGCGGCCATGATGCAGGCCAACAGTGTGGCCCTGGTCACCACCAGCGCGCCGCGCGAGCGGATGCGCAGCGCCCTCGGGGTGCAGGCCGCCGCGCAGGCCCTCGGGCTGGCGCTGGGGCCGACCGTCGGCGGGGCCCTGGTGGCGACGCTGGGCTGGCGCTGGGTGTTCTGGGTGAATGTGCCCGTCGGCGTGATCGCCCTGGTCGGCGGGCACTATCTGCTGCCCCGCACCCGGGCCAGGACCCGGGTCGCCCACTTCGACTGGCCGGGGCTCCTGCTGCTGGCGACCGCGACCACCAGTGCCCTGATGGGCGTCTCCGCGGCCTCCGGGCTGCCGGTGCCCGGCTGGGGCGTGGCCGCGCTGTTCGCGCTGGCGGTCTGCGCCGGTCTGGCCTTCGTCCGGCGCCAGCGACGGGCGGCCGCGCCGCTGCTGGACCTGGCCCTGCTGCGGGTACGGGCCGTGACGTACGGGCTGGTGGGCGCGCTGAGCGGCTATCTGGTGTTGTTCGGACCGCTGGTGCTGGTACCGGTCGTGCTCACCGCGCGGGGCGTGTCCGAGCTGACCGCCGGACTGGTGCTCACCGCCCTGCCGGCCGGGTTCGCGCTGGCCGCGACCGGCGGCGACCGGCTGCTGCCGTGCGGCCTCGCCGACCGGACCCGCTGTCTGGCTGGTGCCGGTGTGTTCACCCTGGCGATGGCCGGACTGCTGGTCGTCCCGCCGTCCGTCGGCCCGCTGGTGCCGCTGCTGGCGGTGACCGGGCTGGGGCTCGGACTGTTCACCCCGGCCAACAACGCCCTGATCATGGGCGTGATACCGGCGCGGTCCTCCGGCACGGGCGGGGGGCTGGTCAACATGACCCGGGGGCTCGGCACCGCGCTCGGCGTCGCCCTGGTGACGCTGGCCCTGCAACTGGCGGGGACCGGCGCCGACACCGCCCTCCGGGCCGGGCTGCGCTGGTCCGCGGTGGTGCTGGTGGGCGCCTCACTGGTCGCGGTGGGAGCGGCCTGGGCCGGTCCCAAGGGGGAGAGCCCGAGGGAGAGGACAGGCTCGTGAGAGAGCGGACCGGAGCCTGGTGACGGGGGTGGGTTCACGGGCCGGGGTGTGGGGACGGGCAGATTCGGGGGCGGGGGTCCGGGGGCCGGGGACGGGGTCGGATTCACGGGGTTGTGGCCGGGCTGGGGCCCGGGGCGGGGGTCACGTTCGCGGACAGAGGGCCGGATTCGGGCTGGGGCTGGGCCGGGCCCAGGGATGGAGTCGTGTTCGCGGGCCGGTGGTGCTGGGGGTGGGGGCCGCATTCGCGGGCCGGTGGTGCCGGGGACGGGACCGTGTTCGCGGGCTGGTGGCTGGGCCGGGGTCCGGGAACGAAGGCTGGATTCGGGGGCCGGTGGCGCGGGGACCGGGGACGGGTTTCCGGTCCGGCGGCCGGGCCGTTTCCCGGTGGGGCCCGGCTAGGCTTTCCGCATGTCCGCGCAGCCACGCCCCGACGTCTCCGCGCCCGGCCCCGCCGCCCGTGCGCCCGAGGCCCGTCTGCTCACCGAGGCCGTCACCCGGCTGCGCCGCGCGCTGCGCTCCTCGATCCGCACCGACTACCCGTGGGAGACCCTTCCCATGGCGCAGGTCGAACTGCTCCAGGTGCTGGGCGAGCACTCTCCCGCCCGGATCAGCGACCTGGCCGCCCGGCGGCGCCTGGCGCCGAGCACCGTCAGCGGTCTGATCGGCCAGATGATCACCGCCGGGCTGGTCGCGCGCGACGTCGATTCCGCCGACCGCCGCGCCTCGGTGGTCACCCTCACCGACGCCGGCCGCGAGAAGCTCGCGGCCTGGACCACCGCCCACGAACGCCGCATCGACGCCGCCCTCGCCGCGCTCGACGACGACTCCCGCACGGCCATCGGGAACGCCCTGCCCGCGCTGTTCCGGCTGGCGGAGAACCTGGGCGGGGAGACAGGGGAGGGAGCCGCGGAGGGCGCGAGGGGGCGCTGAACTCGACTGCCGCCCGGCCGGGTTGCCCGGGACCGGGCCGCCCCGGGCGGTGGACATCTCCATGCCGTCGGGTCGTCCACAACAGCCCGGTTGTCCACAACCGCCGAGTTGTCCACAGGCGCTGACGCGGATCCCGTCACCGGCTGTACGGTCTCCCCGAGTTGATGTTCGTCTCGATGCGTACGGGGGAGGCGGTCGCCGTGGCCGGGAGCGGTGCGGATGAGCCGGGGCGGAGGACGCGTGGTGGGCACAGGCTGCCGGCGGTGCGGGGGTTCGCCCAGTGGCCGCGGCAGGGCTCGCCCAGGAAAGAGGGCAAGGCGCTGCGGTCGAGCGTGCCGCGCAGCGCCCATCGGTTCCTCGAACTGGACGCCACCCGCCCCGACGCGGTGCGTGCCGTCGAGGAGTCCAACACCGGCCGGATACCGGAGCTGACCGCGATCCGGGTGGGCCGGATGGCGGCCACCCCCTTCGCCTTCCTGCGGGGCTCGGCCGGGCTCATGGCGCACGACCTGGCACGCACCCCCATGACCCGGATCGGCACCCAGATATGCGGTGACGCGCACGCCGCCAACTTCGGTCTGTACGGCGACGCCCGCGGCGGTCTCGTCATCGACCTCAACGACTTCGACGAGACCGTCTACGGCCCCTGGGAATGGGATCTGAAGCGGCTCGCGGCCTCGCTCGTGCTGGCCGGCCGCGAGACCGGCGCCGACGAGGACACCTGCCGCGCCGCGGCGCGGGACGCGGTCGGCGCCTACCGCCACACCATGCGGCTGCTGGCGAAGCTGCCGGTGCTGGACGCGTGGAACGCCATCGCGGACGAGGACCTGGTCTCCCACGCCGACGCCCACGATCTGCTCGGCACCCTGGAACGGGTCTCGGAGAAGGCGCGGGCCAACACCAGCGGCCGGTTCGCGGCGAAGTCGACCGAGCCGCACGAGGACGGCGGGCGCCGCTTCGTCGACGCCTCTCCGGTGCTGCGCCGCATACCGGACCACGAGGCCGCCGCGGTCACCACCTCCCTGGCGGAGTACCTGACGACGCTGCCTGAGGACCGGCACCCGCTGCTCGCCCGGCACGCGGTGCACGACGTGGCCTTCCGGGTGGTCGGCACCGGCAGCGTCGGCACCCGGTCCTACGTCGTCCTGCTCCTCGACCACCGCGAGCATCCCCTGGTGCTCCAGGTGAAGGAGGCCCGCCCCTCCGCGCTGGTCCCGCATCTGGCCGCCGCCGGATTCGAGGCCCCGCCGGTGGAGCACGAGGGCCGCCGGGTCGTCCTCGGGCAGCAGCGGATGCAGGTCGTCAGCGACATCCTGCTCGGCTGGACCACGGTCGACGGACGGCCCTTCCAGGTACGCCAGTTCCGCAACCGCAAGGGCAGCGTCGACCCCGCCGCACTCGCCGCCGACCAGCTGGACGACTACGCCCGCATGACCGGCGCCCTCCTGGCCCGCGCCCACTCCCACGGCGCCGACCCCCGCCTGATCGCCGGCTACTGCGGCAAGAACGACGAACTGGACGAGGCCATCGCCACCTTCGCCGTCGCCTACGCCGACCTCACCGAGTCCGACCACGCCGCCCTGACCACCGCGATACGAGCGGGCCGCATCCCCGCGGAATCGGGAGTCTGACAGGGCTGGTCCCGGAGCCGGGAGGAACCGCGCGACCGGCCGCGACGAGCCCGCCCCGGCACCCGCCCGCCCGCCGCGGCGACCAGCCGAACCGGCCCGGGCGGGGCGCGGCGCTACGCTGGGCGGGTGACCACCCCGGAAGCTGACCAGCCCGCCGAACCCCGTCCCGAGGAGCGGCTCGAACGGGCCGTCCGCGCCGCCGAGCAGGCGTTGATCGAGTACGAGATCGCCGTGGAGACCTTCCGCGTCGAGGTCGAGAACTTCTCCCGGCTGCACGAACAGCGGCTCGGCCCGCTCTATCTGCGTATCGAGGAACTGGACGCCGAGATCGCCGAGGCGAAGGCCGCGCGCACCGGTGATCCGGAGGACGTGCGCCGTGCCGAGGAGGCCCGCGCCCGCGTGCTGCCGATCCCCGGCGTCGAGGAACTGCTGGGCGGCTGGATGGACGGCCACGGCCTCTACCCGGAAGCCGCCGCCATGCTCACCGACCAGGCGGTACGCCCCCCGGAGCGGGTACGGCCCGGCGAGGAGGCCCGCAAGCTCTACCGCGAGCTGGCCCGCAAGGCCCACCCCGACCTGGCGCAGGAGGAGGACGAACGCAAGCGACGCGAGGAGTTCCTGACCCGCGTGAACGCCGCCTACGCCCGGGGCGACGAGAAGCTGCTGAGGGAACTGGCCGAGGAATGGGCGGCCGGCCCGGTGCCGCCCGAGCGGCTCCCGAGCCCCGCCGAGGAGCTGTACGCCCGCCTCGAATGGCTCTCCCAGCGCAAGGAACTGCTCACCCTGGTCGCCCGCGAACTGGAGGACGGCGCCATCGCCGGAATGCTCCGCCTCGCCCCGGACGATCCCGACGCGCTGCTGGAGGAGATCGCCGGCAAGCTGCGCGCCGACATCGCCCAGCGGGAGGCCGAGCTGGCGGCCCTGCGGGAGCAGGGCTGAACCGGGGCCGACAGGACTGAACCGGGTCCGCCTTCGGGTAGCGTCGGAGACATGAATTTCGGAGCTGGTGTGCCCACGGCCGGGGTCACGGACCTCAAGGACGGCGACTTCCTGCTGGACGTCCGCGAGAACGACGAGTGGCAGGCGGGTCACGCCGAGGGAGCGCTGCACATCCCGACGAGCGAGTTCGTGGCCCGTTACGGCGAGCTGACCGAGGCCGTCCCGCAGGACGGCCGCGTGCATGTGATCTGCCGCTCCGGTGGCCGGTCCGCCCAGGTCACCATGTATCTGGTGCAGCAGGGCATCGACGCGGTGAACATCGACGGCGGTATGCAGTCCTGGGCCGCCGCGGGCCGCCCGGTGATCACCGACGACGGCCGCCCGGGCCACGTGCTGTAGTACACCCGCGGGGTCAGCCGAGCGGATGTGCCGCCGGCAGGTCCCCGGGCGTCTCCTCGTACACCGCCGCCGGGCCGAGCGCCGGCTCCAGGCGCTTGGCCCAGGCGTGGTGGCGGTGCAGGGGGTGCCTCGGCGGTTCCCCCTCGTGTCACTCCTCAGCGGTCGAAGTCCAGCTCCACCTGTTCGGTCAGCGGATGGGACTGGCAGGCCAGCACGTATCCGGCGTCCGTCTCCTCCTGCTCCAGGGCGAAGTTGCGGTCCATCCGGACCTCGCCCGCCACCAGGAAGGCACGGCAGGTGCCGCAGACCCCGCCCTTGCAGGCGTAGGGCGCGTCGGGGCGGTTGCGCAGCACCGTCTCCAGCAGGGACTCGCCCTCCCGCACGGGCCAGGTGCCGCCGCGGCCGTCGAGCCGCGCGGTGACCGTGCTGTGCGCGGCCGCCGGTGCGGTGCCCGCCGCGGCCGGACCGGAGTCCACGTGGAAGATCTCCTCGTGTATCCGGGCGCGGTCCACGCCCAGCCCGCGCAGCGCCCGCTCGGCGCCCTGCACCAGCCCGTACGGCCCGCACAGGAACCAGCCCGCCACCTCCTCCAACGGCACGAGCCGCGGCAGGAGTTCGGTGAGGCGTCCCTCGTCGAGCCGGCCGGAGGGCAGACCCGCCTGCTGTTCCTCGCGGGAAAGCACGGTCACCAGCTGAAGCCGCTCCGGATAGCGGTCCTTCAGGTCGGCGACCTCCTCCAGGAACATCGTCGAGGCGGCCGTGCGGTCACCGCGTATCAGACAGAACCGGGCCCCGGGCTCCCGCGCCAGCAGGGTGGAGACGATGGACAGCACCGGGGTGATGCCGCTGCCGCCGACGATCGCCGCGTACAGCCCCGGCGCCGGGTCCAGGGTGAAGCGGCCGGCCGGGGTCATCACCTCCAGTTCGTCCCCGACGTTGATCTCCTTCAGCGCGTAGGTGGAGAAGGCGCCGCCCTCCACCAGCCGCACCCCGACCCGCAGACTGCCGGGGCCCTCGGCGTCCGGGGCGGGAGCGGGTGAGCAGATCGAGTAGGTGCGCCGCACTTCCGTGCCGTCCACCCGGCGCCGCAGCGCGAGGTGCTGGCCGGGGGCGTGGCGGTACTCCGCGCGCAGCTCGGGCGGGACGGCGAGGGTGAGGGCGACGGAGTCGTCGGTGAGCCGGTCGACCGCGGCCACCTGGAGCGGGTGGAAGCGCGCCATCACAACTCCTTGAAGTGGTCGAACGGTTCGCGGCAGGACAGGCAGCGGCGCAGCGCCTTGCACGCGGTCGAGGAGAACCTGCTCAGCAGTTCGGTGTCGGCCGAGCCGCAGTGCGGGCAGCGGACCGGTTCGGTCTCGGTGGCGTGGGTGCGCGTCGGACCGAGGGACAGCGGCACGGGCCCGGAGGACTCGCGCACCCGCGGGGGCGCTATCCCGAACTCCCGCAGTTTGCGGCGGCCTTCCGGGCTGATGTCGTCGGTCGACCAGGCCGGGGTGAGCACGGTGCGGACGGTGACCTCGCGCATGCCGTGTTCCCGCAGGACCCGCTCGATGTCGAGGCTCATCGCCTCGATCGCCGGGCAGCCGGTGTACGTGGGGGTCAGCTCGACCTCGGCGGTGTCGGCGTCGCGCAGACGCACCGCGCGCACCACGCCCAGCTCGTGGAGCGTGAGCACCGGAAGCTCGGGGTCGGGGACCGAGCCGGCCAGCTCCAGCAGCTCCGCCTCCAGGGCGGTGGCGGTCACCATGACGCCCCCGGGTGACTGCGGTGCAGATGCTGCATCTCGGCGAGCATCCGCCCGAACGACTCGGTGTGGATGCCCTGCCGGCCCGCGCCCGCCGACCAGGCCCCGGTGCGGGGCCCCTCGGGGAGACTCAGGGTGGCCCGGCCGAGCACCTCGGTGACGGACTCCAGCCAACGGGACTCCAGGGCCGCCCAGTCGACGTCCAGGCCCAACACGGGCTGGAACATCTCCCCGGTGAACCGCCACAGCGCGGCGCAGGCGCGCCGCATCCGCTCATGGCTGGTCTCGGTGCCGTCTCCCAGACGCAGGGTCCACTGCTCGGCGTGGTCGCGGTGGTAGGCGACCTCCTTGACCGCCTTCGCGGCGAGCGGCGCGAACGGGCCGTCGCTCGCGGCGAGTTCGGCGTGCAGCAGGTGCTGGTAGGTGGAGAAGTACAGCTGGCGGGCGATGGTGTGGGCGAAGTCGCCGTTCGGCTGCTCGACCAGCTGGAGGTTGCGGAAGGCGCGTTCCTCGCGCAGGTACGCCAGTTCGTCCTCGTCGCCGGCCAGGGACAGCAGCACCCGGGCCTGGCCGAGCAGGTCGAGGGCGATGTTCGCGAGGGCGACCTCCTCCTCCAGGACGGGGGCGTGCCCGGCCCATTCCCCGAGGCGGTGGGAGAGCACCAGGGCGTCGTCGCCGAGGGCGAGCGCGGCGGTCACCGGGACGGTGGCCGGTCCGGTGGCGGTCACAGGTGCTTCACCCCTTCCGGGATCTCGTAGAAGGTCGGGTGCCGGTAGGGCTTGTCGGCGGCCGGCTCGAAGAAGGGGTCCTTCTCGTCCGGCGAGGAGGCGGTGATCGCGGCGGCCGGGACGACCCAGATGGAGACGCCCTCGCCGCGCCGGGTGTACAGATCGCGGGCGTTGCGCAGGGCCAGCTCGGCGTCGGGGGCGTGCAGGCTGCCGGCGTGGGTGTGGGAGAGGCCGCGCCGCGAGCGCACGAATACCTCCCACAGGGGCCAGTCGGTGGTGCTCATGCTCGCTCCGCTCCCGTCGTGTCGTGACCGGCGGGTTCGGTGCCGCCGGTGTGCTTGGCCGCGTAGGCCGCGGCCGCCTCCCGTACCCACGCGCCCTCGTCGTGGGCGCGCCGGCGCTGGGTGAGGCGCTGTTCGTTGCACGGGCCGTTGCCCTTGAGGACGTCCCGGAACTCCGACCAGTCGATCGCGCCGAAGTCGTAGTGACCCCGCTCCTCGTTCCACGTCAGGTCCGGGTCGGGGAGGGTGAGGCCCAGGGACTCGGCCTGGGGGACGCAGATGTCGACGAAGCGCTGGCGCAGCTCGTCGTTCGAATGGCGCTTGATCTTCCAGGCCATCGACTGGGCGGAGTGCTGCGACTCGTCGTCGGGCGGGCCGAACATCATCAGCGAGGGCCACCACCAGCGGTCCACCGCGTCCTGGGCCATCGCGTGCTGCTCCGGGGTGCCCTTGCTCAGGGCCAGCAGCAGCTCGTAGCCCTGGCGCTGGTGGAAGGACTCCTCCTTGCAGATCCGCACCATGGCGCGTGCGTAGGGGCCGTAGGAGCAGCGGCACAGAGGCACCTGGTTGGTGATCGCGGCGCCGTCCACCAGCCAGCCGATCGCGCCGACGTCGGCCCAGGTCAGCGTGGGGTAGTTGAAGATCGAGGAGTACTTCTGGCGGCCGCTGTGCAGCTTGTCGAGCAGTTCGTCCCGGCCGGTGCCCAGGGTCTCGGCGGCGCTGTACAGGTACAGGCCGTGGCCCGCCTCGTCCTGCACCTTGGCCATCAGGATCGCCTTGCGGCGCAGGGAGGGCGCACGGGTGATCCAGTTGGCCTCCGGCTGCATGCCGATGATCTCGGAGTGCGCGTGCTGGGCGATCTGGCGGACCAGCGTCGCGCGGTAGGCGTCGGGCATCCAGTCGCGCGGTTCGATGCGCTCGTCGGCGGCCACGGCCGCGTCGAAGGCGCGCTGGTATTCCGCCGGGTCCCCGGCGGTGGCACCGTCCGCCTGCGGGCGGGCCGTGCGCTGCGCGGCTGCTGTGGCCATGCGGTCCCCCTGACCTCGGTCTCTGTGGTGGGATACTCCCGACCGATCGTTCGGTCCGTGTGCGTCAATGGTGTGCCGGGCCGCCGGACAGTGTCAACCGCTGTGGAAAACTCCGCGCGTAGCCCGTGGACGAGCGGGGCCTGTGGACGAAGCGTGGGGGGACGGGAGGGCCCCCGCGCCCGGACTGTGCCGACAGGGGCGGGGCTGAGTACCGTTCCGTGCGAGTGCCGCGGTTGTGGCGCTCGTGGACCGTGCGGCGCCGGTGACGGGCGGCCGTAGCGACGAGCAGACCCATGGGCCGGCCCGGCGGGCCGGCCCACGACCGAGCCGGAACAGGGGACGGGGCGGATGGACGCGTACGACGAGGACTCGGGGGCCGCGCCCGGCCCGGACGGGTCGACCGGGGCGCGTCCCCCGGAGCACGCCCCGGAACGTCTGCCGGACGGCGAGCGCGACGAGGGTTTCGCCGCGCCCGCGCACGACGGCGGCTTCGCCGAGCGGGAGCCGGGCAGGGAGGCGGTGGGCCGCGCACGGCCGGGTCGCCAGCCGGCGGACGGGGAGCCGGCGGATCCGGAGCGGACCGGCCCCGAACCGGCGAGCCGGGAACCGTCCGGTCTGGAGCTGCTGGGCTTCAAGCCGACGGATCGGGAACCGACGGATCAGGAACCGAAGGACCGGGGACGTAAGGACCGGGGGCCGTCGCGCCTGAGGCCGATGGGCCGGAAGCCGTCGCGGCCGGAGCCGTCGGCCCCGGAGACGGCCCGCCCGGCGCCGCCCCACCTGGAGACAACCCGCCCGGAAACGGCCCGCCCGGGAGCAACCGGTTCCGAACCGGCCCGCCCCGAACCAGCCCGCCCAGAAACGTCCCAGCCCCACCCCCAGCCCGCCCGCCAGGGAATCCTCGCCCTCTCCCCCCGCTACCAAGCCGCCGCCGCGCTCGCCGTCGCCGCTGTCGCCGTCGGGGTCGGTGTGCACCTGCTGATGGTGTTCCTCAGCGTCGCGCCGCCCAACGCGGTGTCGAAGCAGCACGGCAAGGCCGTCGAGGCATGGGTGTTCCCGGAGTTCGAGCAGAACTGGAAGCTGTTCGCGCCCAACCCGTTGCAGCAGAACATCGCCGTGCAGGTGCGCGCCGAGGTGCGGACGAAGGACGGCAGCCTGATCACCACCGGCTGGACCGACCTGTCCGCGCAGGACGGCGCCGCCATACACGGCAATCTGGCGCCCAGCCACGCCCAGCAGAACGAACTGCGCAGGGCCTGGGACTTCCTCACCGCGACGCACACCGACGACAACCGTCCCGTCGGCATGCGCGGCTCCCTCTCCGAGGACTACCTGCGCCGGATAGTGGTGCTGCGCCTGTACCGCACCGATCCGACCAGCCGGGACGGCGTCATCCAGCGGGTGCAGGTCCGCTCCCGCACCACCAATGTGCAGCCCCCCTCGTGGAGCGACGAACGGGTGCCCGACAAGCCCTACTACCGCGAGCTGCCCTGGTGGACGGTGCGCGCCGACGAGGCCGCCGGGGGTGTGCGGTGAACCAGGTCCCCGCGACGCTGTCGCGCGCGCTCACCCGTGTCACCGAGGCGGCCCTCGGGCCCTACCAGAGTGCCGTCATCCGGATCGGCTTCGCCCTCACCTGGCTGCTCTACCTGCTGCGCGAGTTCCCGTACCGCCAGGAGCTGTACGGCCCCAGCGGACCCTGGAACCTGGCCATGGTCAAGCGGCTGACCGGGGACAACCACGCCTTCACCGCCCTGACGTGGTCGAGCGGGCAGCCGTGGTTCGAGTTCTGCTACGCGCTCGCGATCCTGGCCGCCGCCGCGCTGCTGCTCGGCTGGCGCACCCGTACGGCGTCCGTGCTGTTCATGGTGGGCGTCGTCTCGCTGCAGAACCGCAGCATCTTCATCGGTGACGGCGGCGACAACGTGCTGCACCTGATGTCCATCTACCTCGTGTTCACGCGCTGCGGTCAGGTGTGGTCCCTCGACGCGCGGCGAACGGCGCGCACCGCGGCGGCACACGCGCGGGGGGAGCGCGCCCCCGCCGACCGGACGGGCCCGGCGCTGTGGGCGGTGCTGGGGCTCGCGCTGGTCACGGCCACCGCGACCGGCAGGCTCTTCGGCAACAGCTGGCTGATCCCCGCCCTGCTGTGGGCGGTGTGGGCGGTGCTCGGACTGTGGTGGCTGGTCCAGCGCCGGGCACGGTCGGCCGAGCCGCGCATCCTGCTGGACGTGATCGCCAACGTCCTGCACAACGGCGCCCTCGTGGTGATCATGGCCGAGGCCTGTCTGATCTACGCCACGGCCGGCTGGTACAAGATCCAGGGCTCGCGCTGGCAGGACGGCACCGCCGTCTACTACCCGCTCCACCTGGACTACTTCACACCCTGGCCCGGCCTCGCCGGTCTGCTGTCGGCCAGTGCCACCATGCTGACGATCGTGGCCTACGGCACCGTCACGGTGCAGGTCGCCTTCCCGTTCACCCTGCTCGACCGGCGGGTGAAGAACGTGCTGCTGGTGCTGCTGATCCTGGAGCACGCGGTGATCGCCGTCGCCCTCGGACTACCGTTCTTCTCGCTGGCGATGATCACGGCGGACGCGGTCTTCCTGCCGACCTCCTTCCTGCTGCGGCTCGGCCGTCTCGCGGCCCGCGCGCGCGGGCGCTTCGTACGCGAGGGCGGCGGCCCGGTGCCCGGGCCACGCTCCCCGGAGGAGAGCACACCGGGCCACGTAGGGTTCACGGCATGACCGACCCGCTCATCCGCTGGCGCGAGCACGCCGCGTCCGCCGTGCTGCTCGACGGCTTCCACGCCCTGAAACACGCGCTGCGCTTCGGGGCCGAGGTGCCGGTGGCGGTCACCACCGACCGGCGGGCCGCGCTCGACCTGGCCGGGGAACTGGCCGAGGACGTGCGGGAGATCATGGGCGGGCTGCTCACCGAGGTACCCGAGCGGACGTACGCGGCGCTCGTCCCGCGGCCGCATCCGACGGGGGTCGCCGCGCTCGCCGTACGCCCCTCCCGCGAGGCCCATCTGCGCACGCTCGCCCGGATGCCCCGCACCAGCCCCGTGGTGGTCCTCGACAACCCCCGCAACCTGGGCAACGCGGGCGCCGTGATCCGGCTGGCCGCCGGGTTCGGGGCGACCGGGGTGGTCACCACCGGCACCCTCGACCCCTGGCACCCCACAGTGGTGCGCGGCGGCGCGGGTCTGCACTTCGCGACCGCCGTGGAGCGCCTGGACGTCGGCGAACTGCCGCCCGGGCCGCTGTTCGCGCTGGACCCGGAGGGCGAGGACATCCGCGGCACCGAGCTGCCCGACGACGCCGTGCTCGCCTTCGGGTCGGAGCGCAGCGGGCTGTCGGCATCGCTGCGCGCGCGTGCAGACCACCTGCTGCGGCTGCCGATGCGCCCCCAGGTCTCCAGCTACAACCTCGCCACCAGTGTGGCGATGACGCTGTACCACTGGAGCGCCACCGGGGGCGCGCCCGCCGCCCTGGGCCGCCGGCCCTAGGTGTGCTGTTCGGACAGGTTGGTGACGCGGCTGGCTGGTGGGTGGCCGCCGATGCCGGTGTGGGGTCGGTGGTAGTTGTACCAGTCCAGCCAGTCGGGGAACGCCGCTTGTCGTTCGGTGTCTGAGGTGTAGGGCCGGATGTAGGCCCATTCGTCGAGCAGGGTGCGGTGGAAGCGTTCGACCTTGCCATTGGTCTGGGGCCGCCAGGGCCTGGTCCAGCGGGGGCTGATGCCCAGGTCGCGGCAAGTCTGGCGCCAGGTGTTCTTGGTGTAGGCCCAGGCGTTGTCGGTCAGGACCCGCTCGACGATGACGCCTTGCCGGGCGAACCAGGCAGTTGCTCGTCGTAGGAAGCCGGCGCAGGTGGTGGCGGTCTCGTCGGGCAGGTCTTCGGTGTAGGCGAGGCGGGTGTGGTCGTCCAGGGCGGTGTGCAGGTAGGCGTAGCCGACTCCGGTGCGGTTGCGTCGGCCTTCGGCACGGCCCTGGGTGCGGTGCCCGCCGCCTTCTGGGATGCGGCCGAGCTTCTTGACGTCGATGTGGATGAGTTCGCCGGGCCGGGCGCGTTCGTAGCGGCGGACGGGTTCGCCGGTGGCCCGGTCGCAGGCGGCCAGGGCAGGCAGGCCGTGGCGGACGAGGATGCGGTGGACGGTGGATGCGGCGATGCCGGTGCGGGCGGCGAGTCGCAGCGGGCCGATCCGGTGCTCGCGCCGCAGCCGCAGAACCTGTGCCTCGACGGCAGCCGGGGTGCGGCGGGGTTGATGGTGCGGGCGGCTGGAGCGGTCGTGCATGCCCGCCTCGCCCAGCTGCCGGTAGCGGCTGGCCCAGCGTGCGGCTGTGGTGTGGCTGACCTGGAAGCGTTCCGCGGCCCGGCGCAGCGGCCAGCCGTCGTCCACGACACACCGGGCCAGACGCAGCCTCCCAGTCGGCGTCAGCGGGGCGTTACGGTGGGACACGAGGGCCTCCTGGCGGTCGGCGGTAGATGTCGCAATCCACACCGAACCCAGAAGGCCCTCACCTGTTCAAGCACCCAGCACGCGTGTCACCAACGTCCCGGGACAGCACACCTAGGCCCGCACGTCCCGGCGCACCTCGACCACCCGGAAGCGGTTCGCCACGAAGGCGCCGTCGCACAGGGCCGCGTTCGCCGCCGGGTTGCCGCCCGAGCCGTGGAAGTCGGAGAAGGCCGCGGTCTGGTTCACGAACACCCCGCCGGTGAGGTTGAAGGACAGTTGGGCCGCCTCCTCCAGGCACACCTCCTGGACGGCCCGCTCGACCTCGGCGTCGGTGGTGTACGCGCCGACCGTCATCGCGCCCTTCTCGCGCACCGTGCGCCGCAGCAGCTCCACCGCGTCGGCCGCCGAGTCCACCGCGACGGCGAAGGAGACGGGGCCGAAGCACTCGCTCATGTAGGCGGCCTCGGCGTCGGGCTTGGCGCCGTCCAGCTTGACGATCACCGGGGTGCGCACCACCGCGTCCGGGAACTCCGGGTTGGTGATCTCCCGGGACGCGAGGGCGACCTCGCCGAGGCCGGCGGCGGCCTCCAGACGGGCCTTGACGTCGGGGTTGACGATCGCGCCCAGCAGCCCGTTGGCCCGCGCGTCGTCGCCGAGGAGGCCGTCGACCGCGCGGGCGAGGTCGGCGGTGACCTCGTCGAAGGTCTTCGGGCCCTGGTCGGTGTGGATGCCGTCCCGCGGGATCAGCAGGTTCTGCGGGGTGGTGCACATCTGGCCGCTGTACAGGGACAGCGAGAACGCCAGGTTGGACAGCATCCCCTTGTAGTCGTCCGTGGAGTGCACGACCACCGTGTTGACGCCGGCCTTCTCCGTGTAGACCTGCGCCTGGCGGGCGTTGGTCTCCAGCCAGTCGCCGAAGGACGTCGACCCGGTGTAGTCGATGATCCTGATCTCCGGGCGGGTCGCGAGGGTCTTGGCGATGCCCTCGCCGGGGCGCTCGGCGGCCAGTGCCACCAGGTTGGCGTCGAAGCCGGCCTCGGCGAGCGCCTCGCGGGCGATCCGCACGGTCAGCGCGAGCGGCAGCACCGCGCGCGGGTGCGGCTTGACCAGGACCGCGTTGCCGGTCGCCAGGGAGGCGAACAGGCCCGGGAAGCCGTTCCAGGTCGGGAAGGTGTTGCAGCCGATGACCAGGCCGATGCCGCGCGGGACGGGGACGAACTCCTTGGTGAGCACCAGCGGGTCGCGCTTGCCCTGCGGCTTGGTCCACTCCGCCGTGCCCGGGGTGCGGACCTGCTCCGCGTACGCGTACGCCACCGCCTCCAGGCCGCGGTCCTGGGCGTGCGGGCCGCCGGCCTGGAACGCCATCATGAAGGCCTGCCCGCTGGTGTGCATGACGGCGTGCGCGAACTCGTGCGTCCGGTCGCTGATCCGCTTGAGGATCTCCAGGCAGACCACGGCCCGCACCTCGGGGCCGGCGTCCCGCCAGGCCCGCTGGCCCGCCTTCATCGCGGGCAGCAGGACGTCCAGGTCCGCGTGCGGGTAGCTGACGCCCAGCTCGATGCCGTACGGCGAGACCTCGCCGCCGACCCAGTCGTCGGTGCCCGGCTGGCCGAGGTCCAGGCGCGAGCCCAGCAGGGCGTCGAAGGCGGCCTTGCCCGCCGCCGCGTCCAGGCTGCCGTGTTCGCCGTACGCCTTGGGGTGCTCGGGGTGCGGGGACCAGTAGGCGCGCGTGCGGATCGCTTCCAGGGCCTGGTCGAGCGTGGGCCGGTGCTTCGCGATCAGCTCCGGGGCGGTCAGTTCGGCGGCCATGCGGGACCAACTCCTCGTCTCGGGAACTCTTCGTCGAGTTCACGACCTGGCAGAAAGAGCAGCGGGATGGGACGGTCAGGGCTAGAGTAACCGAACGATCGGTCGGTTCAAGGGGGTCCGCCGTATCTGTGGAAAACCCCGTGCGGGAGGATCGCGGACATGACAGCACTCGACCTCAGCAGCCCCGTGGCCGTCGTCGGCACCGGCACCATGGGCCAGGGCATCGCCCAGGTCGCGCTGGTCGCCGGCCACCCCGTGCGGCTCTACGACGCCGTACCCGGGCGTGCGCGGGAAGCGGCCGTGGCGATCGGCGCCCGCCTCGACCGGCTGGTGGACAAGGGCCGGCTCGACGCCGTCGCCCGGGACGCGGCCCGCGCCCGCCTGGAGCCCGCGCAGGCCCTGTCGGAGCTGGCCGACTGCGCCCTCGTCGTGGAGGCCGTCCTGGAGCGCCTCGACGTCAAGCAGCAGCTCTTCGGCGAGCTGGAGGACATCGTCGCCGAGGACTGCCTGCTCGCCACCAACACCTCCTCGCTGTCGGTGACGGCGATCGGCGGCGCCCTGCGCCATCCGGGCCGCTTCCTCGGCCTGCACTTCTTCAACCCCGCCCCGCTGCTCCCGTTGGTCGAGGTCGTCTCGGGGTTCGCCACCGACGTCGCCTCGGCCACGCGCGCGTACGAGACCGCCCGCGCCTGGGGCAAGACCCCGGTGGCCTGCGCGGACACCCCCGGTTTCATCGTCAACCGGATCGCCCGGCCCTTCTACGCCGAGGCGTTCGCCGTCTACGAGGCGCAGGCCGCCGACCCGGCCACCATCGACGCGGTCCTGCGCGAGTCGGGCGGCTTCCGGATGGGCGCCTTCGAACTCACCGACCTGATCGGCCAGGACGTCAACGAGGCGGTGACGCACTCGGTGTGGCAGTCCTTCTTCCAGGACGTGCGGTTCACCCCGTCGCTGGCCCAGCGCCGCCTGGTGGAGTCGGGCCGCCTCGGCCGCAAGACCGGACACGGCTGGTACGACCACACCGAGGGCGCCGAGCGGCCCGAGCCGCACACCGCCGACAAGGAGCAGGCGCCCGCCCACGTCGTCGCCGAGGGGCGGCTCGGCCCCGCGCACGAACTGCTCGACCTGATCCGCGAGGCGGGCATCCAGGTCCGCGAGGAGGACGAGGACAACGGCACCCGCCTGGTGCTGCCGAGCGGCGGCCAGCTGGTGCTCGCCGACGGCCAGACGTCCGTGGAGTTCCGCGACGTCGTCTACTTCGACCTGGCCCTCGACTACCGCAAGGCCACCCGTATCGCACTTGCGGCCTCCCAGGACACCTCGCCCCGCACGCTCGCCGAGGCCACCGGGCTCTTCCAGGCGCTCGGCAAGGACGTCAGCGTCATCGGCGACGTCCCCGGCATGATCGTGGCCCGTACCGTGGCCCGGATCATCGACCTCGCCCACGACGCCCTCGTCAAGGGCGTGGCGACCAAGGAGGACATCGACACCGCGATGCGCCTGGGCGTCAACTACCCGCTCGGCCCCTTCGAGTGGGACGACAGGCTCGGCCACGACTTCGCCTACGAGGTGCTGGACGAGATGCACGACCGCGACCCCTCCGGCCGCTACGCGCCCTCGCTCGCGCTCTTCCGCCACTCGTGCGCCGCCGAACGGCGGGAGGACCCCTCATGACCACGGCCCGACGCGACACGTACACCCCCGAGACGCTGCTCTCGGTGGCCGTCCAGGTCTTCAACCAGCGCGGCTACGACGGCACCTCCATGGAGCACCTGTCCCGGGCGGCCGGCATCTCCAAGTCGTCGATCTACCACCACGTCAGCGGCAAGGAGGAACTGCTGCGCCGGGCCGTCAGCCGCGCCCTGGACGGCCTGTTCGCGATCCTGGAGGAGCCGGGGGCGCGCGAGGGGCGGCCCGTGGACCGCCTGGAGCACGTCGTACGGCGCATGGTCGAGGTGCTCATAGCCGAACTGCCCTATGTGACGCTGCTGCTGCGGGTGCGCGGCAACACCGCCACCGAGCGGTGGGCGCTGGAGCGGCGCCGCGACTTCGACCACCGGGTCGCGGAACTGCTCAAGGCGGCCGCCGCCGACGGGGACGTACGCGCCGACGTGGAGATGCGGCTGGTCACCCGGCTGGTCTTCGGGATGATCAACTCCATCGTGGAGTGGTACCGGCCGGATCCGCGCGGCGCCACCGGCCGCGAGGTGGCCGACGCGGTCGTCCGGCTGGTCTTCTCGGGGCTGCGCGGGGACTGAGCTACGCGTCCGGCTCCAGGTCCTCCTCCTCGAACACCAGCAGCGTGCGGGTGCTCAGCACCTCGGGGATGGCCTGGAGCCGGGTGAGCACCAGCTCGCGCAGCGCCCGGTTGTCGGGCGTGTGCACCAGCAGCAGGACGTCGAAGTCGCCGCCCACCAGCGCGATGTGCGAGGCGCCGGGAAGCTGCCTGAGCTGTTCGCGGACCGTGCGCCAGGTGTTCTGGACGATCTTCAGCGTGATGTACGCCGAGGTGCTGTGTCCGGCGCGCTCGTGGTCCACGCGCGCGCCGAACCCCCGGATCACCCCGTCCTCGACGAGCCGGTTGATGCGCGCGTAGGCGTTGGCGCGCGAGACGTGGACGCGTTCGGCGACCGACCGTATCGACGCGCGGCCGTCCGCCTGGAGGATGCGCAGAATGTCCTGGTCGATCGCGTCCAGCGGCCGGGCCGGGGACAGCACGGCCTCCTGCGTCTCGTCGGCCATTCGTTCAGGTGCCATGTCCCCCCGCTTCCTCGCCGTGGACGTCCTGCGTTCATTCCAGGCTGTGGAGAACCGTTTGTCCACAGCCTCGACCCGCCTGTAGCCAAAATGTGCCGACGACCGAACAATCGGTAGGTGAGGCGGGTCACAGCCGACCCGCCTCCCGTAGCCGCTCCCACGAGGAGGTGCCGTCATGACGGTTCTGGAGCAGCGGGGCGCGTACCGGCCATCGCCGCCGCCCGCCTGGCAGCCCCGTATGGACCCCGCGCCGCTGCTGCCCGACGCCGAGCCCTACCGCGTCCTCGGCACCGAGGCGGCCGCCAAGGCCGATCCCGACCTGCTCCGCCGGCTCCACGCCCACCTGGTGCGCGGCCGCCGCTACAACACGCAGGCCACCGCGCTCACCAAGCAGGGCCGCCTCGCCGTCTACCCGTCCAGCACCGGCCAGGAGGCGTGCGAGGTCGCCGCCGCCCTGGTCCTGGAAGAGCGCGACTGGCTCTTCCCCAGCTACCGCGACACCCTCGCGGTCGTCGCCCGCGGGGTGGACCCGGTCGAGGCCCTCACCCTGCTGCGCGGCGACTGGCACAGCGGCTACGACCCCCACGCCCACCGGGTCGCCCCCCTGTCCACCCCGCTGGCCACCCAGCTCCCGCACGCCGTCGGCCTCGCCCACGCCGCCCGTCTCAAGGGCGACGACGTGGTCGCGCTCGCCATGGTCGGCGACGGCGGCACCAGCGAGGGCGACTTCCACGAGGCGCTGAACTTCGCGGCCGTCTGGCAGGCACCCGTGGTCTTCCTGGTCCAGAACAACGGCTTCGCCATCTCCGTCCCGCTCGCCAAGCAGACCGCGGCGCCCTCCCTGGCCCACAAGGCCGTCGGGTACGGCATGCCGGGCCGCCTGGTCGACGGCAACGACGCCGCCGCGGTGCACGAGGTGCTCACCGACGCCGTACGGCACGCCCGCGCGGGCGGCGGCCCCACGCTGGTCGAGGCGGTCACCTACCGCATCGACGCCCACACCAACGCCGACGACGCCACCCGCTACCGGGGCGACGCCGAGGTGGAGGCGTGGCGCGCGCACGACCCCGTGCGGCTGCTGGAGACGGAGCTGACCGAGCGCGGCCTGCTCGACGAGGCCGCCCTGGAGGCCGTACGGGAGGAAGCCGAGGCGATGGCCGCGGACCTGCGCGCGCGCATGAACCAGGACCCCGCGCTCGACCCGATGGACCTCTTCGACCACGTCTACGCCGAGACCACCGCCCAACTGCGCGAACAGCGGGACCTGTTGCGGGCCGAGCTGGCGGCCGAGCAGGACGGGCCCGACCAGCAGGAAGGCGACCGCCGATGACCACCGTGGCCGTCAAGCCCGCCACCATGGCACAGGCCCTCACCCGCGCGATGCGCGACGCGATGGCCGCCGACCCGAGCGTGCACGTCCTGGGCGAGGACGTCGGCACCCTCGGCGGCGTCTTCCGGGTCACCGACGGACTCGCCAGGGAGTTCGGCGAGGACCGCTGCACCGACACCCCGCTCGCCGAGGCCGGCATCCTCGGCGCCGCCGTCGGCATGGCCATGTACGGCCTGCGGCCGGTGGTGGAGATGCAGTTCGACGCCTTCGCCTACCCGGCGTTCGAGCAACTGGTCAGCCACGTCTCCCGGATGCGCAACCGCACCCGCGGCAGGATGCCCCTGCCGATCACCGTGCGCATCCCCTACGGGGGCGGCATCGGCGGCGTCGAGCACCACAGCGACTCCTCCGAGGCGTACTACATGGCCACCCCCGGCCTGCACGTGGTCACACCCGCGACCGTCGCCGACGCCTACGGCCTGCTGCGCCGGTCCATCGCCTCCGACGACCCGGTGGTCTTCCTGGAGCCCAAGCGGCTCTACTGGTCCAAGGACACCTGGAACCCCGAGCAGCCGGCGGAGGTCGAGCCGATCGGCCGGGCGGTGGTGCGGCGCACCGGCCGCAGCGCCACGCTGATCACCTACGGCCCCTCCGTGCCCGTCTGCCTGGAGGCCGCCGAGGCCGCGCGGACCGAGGGCTGGGACCTGGAGGTCGTCGACCTGCGCTCCCTGGTGCCGTTCGACGACGAGACGGTGTGCGCCTCCGTGCGCCGCACCGGACGCGCGGTGGTGGTGCACGAGTCCACCGGCTTCGGCGGGCCGGGCGGCGAGATCGCGGCCCGTGTCACCGAGCGCTGCTTCCACCACCTGGAGGCCCCCGTGCTGCGCGTGGCCGGGTTCGACCTGCCCTACCCGCCGCCCATGCTGGAGCGGCACCATCTGCCCGGCGTGGACCGCATCCTGGACGCCGTGGCCCGGTTGCAGTGGGAGGCCGAGGGCTGATGGCACAGGTGCTGGAGTTCAAGCTGCCCGACCTCGGCGAGGGACTGACCGAGGCGGAGATCGTCCGCTGGCTGGTCCAGGTCGGTGACGTGGTCGCCGTCGACCAGCCGGTGGTCGAGGTCGAGACGGCCAAGGCGTCGGTGGAGGTGCCCTGCCCCTACGGCGGCGTGGTCACCGCCCGCTACGGCGAGGAGGGCACCGAACTGCCGGTCGGCGCACCGCTGCTGACGGTCGCCGTCGGCGAACCGGAGGCCGAGCCGGAGAGCGGTTCGGGCAATGTCCTGGTCGGCTACGGCACCTCCGAGGCGCCCGGCCGCCGACGGCGGGTACGGCCGACGGCGCCGGCCGGCGGGGCGAGGGTGAACGGCGCCGCGCCCGCGCCCGCCGCGAGCGCCCCCGCCGTCACCCCGGCCGCGGCGCCCGGCGGTCCCGTGCCCGTGATCTCCCCGCTGGTCCGGCGACTGGCCCGCGAGGGCGGGCTGGATCTGCGCGGGCTGGCCGGTTCGGGTCCGGACGGGCTGATCCTCCGTGCCGACGTGGAGCGCGCCCTGCGGACCGAACCGGACCGGGACCGCGGCCGCACGGCCGGGACCCCCGCCGCGGCCGTTCCCGCCCCGGGCCCGGCGGAGGTCCGCGTCCCCCTCAAGGGCATCCGCGGCGCCGTCGCCGACAAGCTCTCCCGCAGCCGCCGGGAGATCCCGGACGCGACCTGCTGGGTGGACGCCGACGCCACGGAACTGATGCGCGCGCGGGCCGCGATGAACGCGGCCGGAGGGCCGAAGATCTCGCTCCTCGCGCTGCTCGCCCGCGTCTGCACCGCCGCGCTCGCCCGCTTCCCCGAGCTGAACTCCTCGGTCGACAGCGAGGCCCGCGAGGTCGTCCAACACCCGTATGTACACCTGGGGTTCGCGGCACAGACCGACCGCGGCCTGGTCGTACCGGTCGTCCGGGACGCCCATGCGCGCGGCGCCGAGTCGCTGACCGCCGAGTTCGCCCGGCTCACCGAGGCCGCCCGCACCGGCACGCTGACCCCGGGGGACCTCACCGGCGGCACCTTCACGCTGAACAACTACGGGGTCTTCGGCGTCGACGGCTCCACGCCGATCGTCAACCACCCCGAGGCGGCCATGCTCGGCGTCGGCAGGATCGTCCCCAAGCCCTGGGTGCACGAGGGGGAACTGGCGGTGCGCCAGGTCGTCCAGCTGTCGCTCACCTTCGACCACCGGGTGTGCGACGGCGGCACGGCGGGCGGCTTCCTGCGGTACGTGGCGGACTGCGTGGAACAGCCGGCGGTGCTGCTGCGCACGCTGTGAACCCGCGGTTCCCTGTGATCGGCCCGGCCCGCATACTCGGGGAGTGACCGACAAAGCCACCGCCGACGAGACCGGCGCCGGGCCGCCGGCCACCGCGGCCGCCACGACCCCCGTGCCGTACGACCCGTACGACGCCGTCGTGCTGGCCGGCGGTGCCGCGCGGCGGCTCGGCGGGGCCGACAAGCCCGGGGTACGGGTCGGCGGCCGGGCACTGCTGGACCGGGTGCTCGCCGCCTGCGCGGGCGCCCGTACGACCGTCGTGGTGGCCGCGCCCCGGCCCACCGTCCGGCCCGTGCGCTGGGCACGCGAGGAGCCGCCCGGCGCGGGGCCGGTCGCCGCGCTGGCCGCCGGCCTGCGGCACACCACGGCCGAGCACGCCGTCGTCCTCTCCGCCGACCTCCCCTTCCTCCGCCCGGCCACCCTGCGCCGGTTGCTGGCCGCGCTCCACGGGACCGGCGCCGACGGCGCACTGCTCACCGACGCGGACGGCCGCGACCAGCCGCTGGTGGCCGCCTACCGCACCGCCGCGCTCCGCCGTGAACTGGCCGCCCTCGCCGCCGCGCCCGACGGCCTCACCGGCCTGCCTCTGCGCCGGCTCACCGGCGCCCTCCGCCTCACCCGCGTCCCGGACCCGCACGCGTCCTTCGACTGCGACACCTGGGACGACATCGTCAACGCCAGGGCACGCATCAGGGAGCATGGGCACGTGTTGGATGAATGGATCTCCGCAGTCAAGGACGAGCTGGGCATCGACCTGGACGTCGACATGAACGTCCTGCTCGACCTGGCCCGGGACGCCGCACACGGTGTCGCGCGGCCCGCCGCCCCGCTGACCACCTTCCTCGTCGGCTACGCCGCGGCCCGGGGCGAGGGCGGCCCCGAGGCCGTCGCCGAGGCCGCCCGCAAGGCCGCCGCACTGGCGCTGAGCTGGGAGGAAGAGGCGCGGGAGACCGGCGGGGCCGGGGAAGGGAACGGGGGCCCGAGCGCCCCGGACGCCGGATGACCGCGTCCCGCCTGGGCGGCGGGGCACCCGTGGAGGACGGCGACGACCTCGATGTCGAGGAGGCCCTGGCCCTCGTGAGGGAAGCCAAGGACGACGGTACCGGCCCGCCCCCGGTGCCCGGGACACGGGACGCGCGGACCGACGGCCCGCACCGGGCCACCTCCTGGCCCGAGGCCCGCGAGATCGCCGCCCGCGCCGCCCGGACGGCCCGGTCCGCGGGCGCCCGCCGGGGCCCCGTCTCCGTCCCGCTCGGCGACTCCCTCGGCCTGGTCCTGGCCGCGCCCCTCGACGCGCTCGGCGACCTGCCCTCCTTCGACACCTCCGCGATGGACGGCTGGGCGGTCGCCGGGCCCGGCCCCTGGACGGTGCGCGAGGAGGGCGTGCTCGCCGGGCACGCCCAGCCCGCGCCGCTCACGGACGGCGAGGCGGTGCCCATCGCGACCGGTGCCCGCGTCCCCGCCGACACCACCGCCGTGCTGCGCACCGAGCACGGCCGCACCGACACCCAGGGCCGGCTGCACGCCACCCGGGACCTGGCCCACGGTCAGGACATCCGCCCGCGCGGCCAGGAGTGCCGCAGCGGCGACCAGTTGCTGCCCGTCGGCACCCTGGTCACCCCCGCCGTCCTCGGCCTGGCCGCCGCCGCGGGATACGACACCGTCACCGTCGTCCCCCGCCCCCGCGTCGAAGTCCTCGTCCTCGGGGACGAGTTGCTGACCGAGGGGCTGCCGCGCGACGGCCTGATCCGGGACGCGCTCGGCCCGATGCTGCCGCCCTGGCTGCGCGCCCTCGGTGCCGAGGTCGTCGCCGTACGCCGGGTCCGCGACGACGCCAGGGCCCTGCGCAAGGCGATCACCGCCTCCCCGGCCGACCTGGTCGTCACCACCGGAGGTACCGCCGCCGGGCCCGTCGACCATGTCCACCCCACCCTGGAACGCATCGGCGCCGAACTCCTCGTGGACGGCGTCGCGGTGCGCCCCGGCCATCCCATGCTGCTGGCCCGCCTCCAGGACGGCCGGCATCTCGTCGGACTGCCCGGCAACCCCCTCGCGGCCGTCTCCGGCCTGCTCACGCTCGCCGAGCCGCTGCTGCGGACCCTGGCCGCCCACCCGGCCCCCGAGCCGTACGCGCTGCCGCTGACGGAGGCGGTGCACGGACACCCGTACGACACCCGGCTCGTCCCCGTGGTGCTGCGCGGCGACCGCGCCGTACCGCTGCACTACAACGGCCCGGCCATGCTGCGCGGTGTCGCCGCCGCCGACGCGCTGGCCGTCGTACCGCCGGGCGGCGCCCGGCCGGGCGAGGAGGCGGAGCTGCTGGACCTGCCCTGGGCGGTCGCCGGGATCGGGGTATGTTTCACGTGAAACACGCGGACCACGACACCACCGCCTCCCCCGATTCCGACCGCCCCCGGGACAACGGCACCCGGACGGACGAACGGTCGGTCACCCACCGGGTGAAGCTCCCCGTGAAAGTGGTGGAACGCCCCCTCCGCCAGGTCGCCAAACGGCTGCTCATGGCGCTGCTGGTCCTGGTTCTCACCGCGCTCGTCGTCTACGCCGACCGCGCGGGCTACCGCGACAGCGCCGACGACTCCGTGGACCTGCTCGACTCCTTCTACTACGCCACCGTCACCCTCTCCACCACGGGATACGGCGACATCACCCCGGTCAGCGACAGCGCCCGGCTGACCAACATCTTCGTCATCACGCCCCTGCGCGTGCTGTTCCTGATCATCCTGGTCGGCACCACGCTGGAGGTCCTCACCGAACGGACCCGGGAGGAGTGGCGCCTGAAACGCTGGAGGTCCGCCTTGCGCGAGCACACCGTCGTCATCGGCTTCGGCACGAAGGGGCGGTCCGCCGTGCAGACCGTGTGCGCGACCGGGCTGAAGAAGGAGCAGGTGGTCGTGGTCGACCCCAGCGCCAAGGTGATCGACGCGGCGACCGCCGACGGCTACGCCGGGGTCATGGGCGACGCCACCCGCAGCGATGTGCTCAAGCGGGCCGAGGTGGGCAAGGCCCGGCAGATCATCGTCGCCCCGCAACGCGACGACACCGCCGTGCTCGTCACCCTGACCGCCCGGCAGCTCAACCGGAGCGCCAAGATCGTCGCCGCCGTGCGCGAGGAGGAGAACGCCCCGCTGCTGCGGCAGTCCGGCGCCGATGCCGTCATCACCAGCGCCAGCGCGGCCGGCCGGCTGCTCGGCCTCTCCGTCCTCAGCCCCGCCGCCGGCATGGTCATAGAAGACCTCATCCAGCAGGGCAGCGGACTGGACCTCGTGGAACGGCCCGTGGTGCGCGCCGAGGCGGGCAAACGGCCGCGCGAGATCGACGACCTCGTGGTGAGCGTGGTCCGCGGCCATCGCGTGCTCGGTTACGACGACCGCTCCATCGGCACCCTGCAACTCACGGACCGGCTCATCACCATCGTCCGCGCCAGCCCGGGCACCCAGATCACCCCGCATATCCGCCCGCTGCCCACGGACTGAGCGAACGGCCCCCGCGCACCGGCACCCGGGCCCCTCGGGGAGTAGCGTCACCAGCATGCATGCGATCACGATTCCCGAACCTGGTGGTCCCGAGGCGCTGGTGTGGGACGAGGTCCCCGACCCGGTGCCCGGCGAGGGCGAGGTGCTGGTCGAGGTGGTGGCCGGTGCCGTCAACCGCGCCGACATCCTGCAGCGCCAGGGCTTCTACGACCCGCCGCCCGGCGCCTCCCCCTACCCCGGCCTGGAGTGCTCCGGCCGGATCGCCGCGCTCGGCCCCGGGGTGTCCGGCTGGGCCGTCGGCGACGAGGTGTGCGCCCTGCTCGCGGGCGGCGGCTACGCCCAGAAGGTCGCCGTACCCGCCGGGCAGCTGCTGCCCGTTCCGCAGGGCGTCGACCTCGCCCAGGCCGCCGCACTGCCCGAGGTGGCGTGCACGGTCTGGTCCAACGTGTTCATGGTCGCCCATCTGCGCCCCGGCGAGACGCTGCTCGTGCACGGCGGCTCCAGCGGCATCGGCACCATGGCGATCCAGCTCGCCAAGGCCCTCGGCGCCAAGGTCGCGGTGACCGCCGGGACCAAGGAGAAGCTGGAGCGCTGCGCCGAGCTGGGCGCGGACATCCTGATCAACTACCGGGAGCAGGACTTCGTCGCCGAGATCAAGGAAGCCACCGGCGGCGCGGGCGCCGACGTCATCCTCGACAACATGGGCGCCAAGTACCTCGACCGCAACATCCAGGCCCTCGCCGTCAACGGGCGGCTGGCGATCATCGGGATGCAGGGCGGCGCCAAGGGCGAGCTGAACATCGGGGCGCTGCTGAGCAAGCGGGCCGCCGTCAGCGCCACCTCGCTGCGGGCCCGTCCGCTGGGCGAGAAGGCCGCCATCGTGGCCGCGGTGCGGGAGCACGTCTGGCCGCTGCTCGCGGCGGGGCACGTCCGGCCGGTGGTGGACCGCGCACTGCCGATGCCGGAGGCCGCGCAGGCCCACCGGGTGGTCGAGGAGAGCGGCCACATCGGCAAGGTGCTGCTGCTGGCCCCGTGACGGAGCCCGCCGGTGTGCGCGGGGGCGCTCAGCCCCTGCGCAGCCGCAGGCCCAGGAAGGCCAGGCCCAGCCCCAGGCCGATGAGGACGAGCCCGCTGCCCAGCGGGAGGATCCGCAGCTCCGGCTCGCTCGCGTTCTCGCTCTGCCGGGCCGCGTCCCGCGGGGCCCCCGTGGGATCGAGGCCCGCGTCCCGGGGCGGGGGCGAGGCCGCGGACGTGGGGCTCTCGGCCGTTTCCGGTTCCGCGGGCTGGGCTGCGGCGGAGCCGACCGGGTCGTCGTCGCCCTCCACCTCGGCCCAGGGGCCGTCCGGCCGGCCCGGGCGCATCCTGCCCTCCCCGGCCCCGCTCCCGGCCCGGGACGGCTCACCGGACGGCGGGTGGTTCGAGGAGGCGGAGGGCCGGGGGGCGTGCGTGGGACGCGGGGGATCGCCGGGCCCCGGACCGTCGTGCTCGTGACCGGGTCCGGGCCCCGGGCCGTCCTGGTGATCGTGCGCCGGGCGGGCCGGGTCGCCGGAGCTGCCCGCGTGCCCCGAGGTGGAGGACGAGGGAGACGGGGAAGGGGCCGCGGGCGTCGAGGAGTGCGGGGTGCCGGGGCCGGCGTACGCGGTGGCGGCGCCGTAGGCGGGCAGGGCCGTCGCGAGGACGACCAGCAGCCGCAGCGAGCGGTGGGTGAGTCGCAGCCATGGAGTCACGTCGGTGACCTCCCGGAGCCCAGCAGGCGTGAGCCGTGATCGATGGATGAACCGACGGAAACAGCCTCACATCCACCGACTCGCCGGGCATTCCGGATTGGGCCGACGGGACCAAACCGAGGTTCGGCCGATCCGGGGGGCACCCCGGTGACGAGGTGGGCGGGTGCGAGAGAATGACGGCATGGAGATGCCGAGGAACGAACGGTCGCCCGAGAATCCCCAGATCCTCGTCGTGGGCCAGGACGGGATGGCGCTCGGCGGAGGCACCGGGAACGACGATTCCCGCGAGACTCCGGTGACGGAGCAGGTCGAGCAGCCCGCCAAGGTCATGCGGATCGGCAGCATGATCAAGCAGCTTCTGGAGGAGGTGCGTGCGGCTCCCCTCGACGAGGCCAGCCGGGTGCGGCTGAAGGAGATCCACGCCAGCTCCGTCAAGGAGCTGGAGGACGGGCTGGCGCCGGAGCTGGTCGAGGAGCTGGAGCGGCTGTCGCTGCCGTTCACCGACGACGCCACCCCGAGCGACGCGGAACTGCGGATCGCGCAGGCCCAGTTGGTGGGCTGGCTGGAGGGCCTCTTCCACGGCATCCAGACCACGCTGTTCGCCCAGCAGATGGCCGCCCGCGCCCAGCTGGAGCAGATGCGCCGGGCGCTCCCGCCGGGCGTCACGGGCCCCGACGGCGACGACCACCCGGCCGGCGGCCGCTCGGGCGGCCCGTACCTCTGACCCGCCGACCACGCGAAAGGGCCCGGCGCCGGTGCGCCGGGCCCTTCTTCACGCGCGCGTCACTGCGGCGGATTGCCCGTCGACACGCTCAGCTCGATGGTGCCCGGGTCCTTGGCGCTCACGTCCGTGCCCTGGGACGGGAACTGGTCCATCACGGTCCCGTCGCCCCAGGTGTTGTCGTCCACCTTCTTGATCTTCAGCTGCCAGCCGGCCGCCTGGAAGCACGCCTTGACGGAGTTGATGTCCTTGTAGCGGAAGTCGGGCAGCCGGATCTTGGCGGGGTCGTCGTAGGACTCCTCCGGCTCCGTGCACTTCGTCTTGTCGATCACCCGGGTGGTGTCCGGCGCCCGGTAGCCCGGCCGGTGCGAGGCGGCCGCCGAGGCGGAGGCGCCGCCGCGCCCGCCCGTGTCCTCACCGCCGTCACTGTTCGCGGTCAGCGCCACGATCAGGCCGACGACCGCGGCGAGCGACACCACGCTCGCGCCGATGATCACGGCCTTGTTGCCCCGGCCGCCGCCGGAGCCCCGCCCGGCCCCCTGCACGGCCGTGTGCGGTGTCTGGGCGTACGGCGGCGGGGTCTGCGGCCCGTAGCCCACGGGCGGGGTCTGGTAGCCGGCCTGCTGCGGATAGCCGTAGGCCGGGGCGGGCGCGACCGGTGCGGGGGTGCCCTGGCCGGGGCCGTACGGGCCCGGCTGGTACGGCGTCTGCACCGGCCCGGGCGGCGTCTGCCGCGCCTGGTCGACCGGCGGGAAGACCGCGGAGCCGACTCCCGAGCCGCTCTGCCGCGGACCCGCTCCCGGCACGATGCTCGGCGCCGCCGCCTGGAAGGAGGCGGCGACCCGCAGGCACTCCTCGCGCATGGCGTCGGCGGTCGGGAAGCGCTCGTTCGGGTTCTTCCGCAGCGCGCGGGCGACCAGCGCGTCCACCGCGGGGGGCAGCGAGCGGTTGACGGAGGACGGCGCGACCGGCTCCTCCTGTACATGCGCGTACGCGATGGCCAGCGGGGAGTCCGCGTCGAACGGCAGCCGCCCGGTGACCAGTTGGAACAGCATGATGCCGACCGAGTACAGGTCGGAGCGGGCGTCCACGCCACGGCCGAGGGCCTGCTCGGGCGAGAGGTACTGCGGGGTGCCGACGACCATGCCGGTCTGCGTCATCGACGTCACACCGGACTGCATGGCGCGGGCGATGCCGAAGTCCATGACCTTGACCACACCGCGCTTGGTCATCATCACGTTGCCCGGCTTGATGTCGCGGTGGACGAGCCCCATCTCGTGGCTGATGTCCAGCGCCGCCAGCACGTCGGCGGTGACCTTCAGCGCCTTGTCGGCGGGCATGGCGCCGTACTGCCGGATGTCCTCTTCGAGCACGGAGCCGAGCGGGCGGCCCTCGACGTACTCCATGACGATGTACGGCGTGGCCAGGCCGCCCAGGTCGTCCTCGCCCGTGTCGAAGACGGAGACGATGTTGGTGTGCGTGAGCTTCGCCACGGCCTGGGCCTCGCGGCGGAAGCGCTCGCGGAAGGCCTGTTCGCGGCCGAGTTCGGTGTGAAGTGTCTTGATCGCGACCTGACGGTCCAGCACGGAGTCGTACGCGAGGTGCACGGAGGCCATGCCGCCCTCGCCGAGCAAGTCGCGCAGCTGGTAGCGGCCACCGGCCAGCGCCTGCCCCGCGTACCGGCCGTGTGCGCCGTCCTGGCTCATCTTTCCGCGTCCCCCGTCGGCCGTCGGATGCCCTGGCTCATCGCGCGGGCCTTGATCGAATGTGTCATTCCCGGCCAAGTCTGCCCCAGGCCCCGGACACGTCAAGCTCGGTGCCCGTTCCGTGACCGTACGCGCAAGAAGCGTCGCGCAAGCGTTACAGGGGGCGTACGACCGGCACACACAATTTGCACGACGGCCCTTGCTGGGGGTTTCATGGCCGGTCCGTCGCTTGGCTGGTCCCGGTTCCGGTTCCGGACCGGTGGCCCCCACGGAGGCTGTAGCGTGACCGACGGAGACCGTGACAACACCGCGCGCACCGCGGGCAGAAACGACGGCGAGGACTGATGGCACAGACGCAGCGCGCCCAGGGCCCGTCCGACCCCGAGGCGTCTGGCGGCGGCATGTCGGACGCGCCGGAGATGTGGGGCAACGGAGGGCTCGTCGGCGACGGCCGGTACCGGCTCACGCACCGGCTCGGCCGGGGCGGCATGGCCGAGGTCTTCGCCGCCGAGGACGTCCGTCTGGGCCGTACGGTCGCGGTAAAGCTGCTCCGCGCCGACCTGGCCGAGGACCCCGTCTCCAAGGCCCGCTTCACGCGCGAGGCGCAGTCGGTCGCCGGACTCAACCACCACGCGATCGTGGCGGTGTACGACTCCGGTGAGGACGTCGTGAACGGCCAGTCCGTGCCGTACATCGTCATGGAGCTGGTCGAGGGCCGCACCATCCGCGATCTGCTGATCAACGCGGAGGCGCCGGGCCCGGAGCAGGCGCTGATCATCGTCTCCGGTGTCCTGGAGGCGCTCGCCTACTCGCACCAGCACGGCATCGTGCACCGCGACATCAAGCCGGCGAACGTGATCATCACCGACAGCGGCGCCGTCAAGGTGATGGACTTCGGCATCGCCCGCGCCCTGCACGGCGCGCAGTCCACGATGACCCAGACCGGCATGGTCATGGGCACTCCCCAGTACCTCTCCCCGGAGCAGGCGCTCGGCAAGGCCGTCGACCACCGCTCCGACCTGTACGCGACCGGCTGCCTGCTGTACGAACTGCTCGCGCTGCGGCCCCCGTTCACCGGTGAGACCCCGCTGTCGGTGGTCTACCAGCACGTGCAGGACACGCCGGTGCCGCCGTCGCAGGTCCTTCAGGCCTGCCCGCCGGAGCTGGACGGCCTGGTCATGCGCTCGCTCGCCAAGGAGCCGGACGACCGGTTCCAGACCGCCGAGGAGATGCGCGGCCTGGTCCAGTACGGCCTGCAGATGCTGTACGACCAGGGCGGGCACACCGGCACCTGGAACACCGGCCCGGTGACCGCGCACGACGCCCGGCAGACCCCCGCGGGCGGCTTCGCGGGCACGACCGTGATGCCGCACCCCATGGACGGCGCCGGCACCGCCCAGATCCCCCAGCCCCTGCTGCCGCAGGGCTACGGCAGCGGCGACGACGGCGGCTTCGAGGGCCACGGCAACAAGGGCAGCGGCCGCGGCAAGCTGTGGATCCTCGCCGTGCTCGCGGTCATCGCCATCGCGGCGGGCGTGGCACTGGCGGTCAAGGGCACGGACACCGGCGGCGGCTCCGGCACCGACACCAAGCCGCCGGCGACGCACACCAAGAGCACCAAGGATGACTCCGACACCGCGAGCCCGACCGACGACAGCACCGGGCGGCCCACGGACACCACCACCGACAACGGGTCGGACACCGGTTCCGGGTCGGGCTGGGGACAGCCGTCGTACACGCCGTCGTACACCCCGTCGCAGCCGCAGAACACCGGCCAGAGCGGCCAGCCGACCGCCCCGCAGAGCACGGCCTCGCAGCCCGCGGACCCGTCGAGCGGCGGCGCGGACGCGGGGACCGGCGACGGCGGCACGGACGCCGGCAGCTCGGACGGCGGCACGGACGCGGGCGCCAACGGCGGCGGGACCACCAACGACGGCGGCCTGTCGGCCGGCGGGGCGGGCCTGCCCACCGGCTGAGCGGCGCCGCCGGTCACCGGGTGAACGCCTCGCACACCGCGTCGTACTGCCGGGTCCACCACACCGCGAGCGCGGAGGCGGCCGGGAACTGGCAGTCGGCGCGGGTGTCACCGCGCTCGTAGTGCCAGCGCAGCATCCAGAAGTCGTTCAGCCGCTCCCACCACACCCGGTGCACGGCCGCCGACAGCTCCGCGGACGTGGCGCCGGCCGCGCGCCGGTACGCGCGGGCGTACGCCCGCACCTTCGGCAGGTCCAGCGTGCCCTCCGGGCGGACGAAGAAGATCGCGGCGGCGCGTACCGCCTCCTCGGCGCGCGGCTGCACGCCGAGCCGGTCCCAGTCCACGATGGCCGCGGGGGCGCCGTCCTTGTAGAGCAGGTTGAACGGGTGGAAGTCGCCGTGCACCCAGCCGACCGGTCCGCCGGGTGGCGGGCGCCGGTCCGCGTGCCGCTCCAGCAGTGCGCGCCGTTCCAGCAGCCGGTGCCGGGCCAGCGCGTCGAAGGCGTCGGCGGGGCGGTGCCGGCGCACCCGGGCGAGCAGCCGGCCGATGAGGTCGAAGGTGTCGGCCGGATCGGCGCTCCGCACGGGATGCGGTCCGGCGGCCGGGCGGGTGCGCGCCTTGGGCGGCATCACGCGCTCCAGACAGGCGTGCACGGCGCCGAGCAGCGCCCCGAGGCGGGCGCTCTCCGAGCGGGTGAGCTGGCCGCCGTCGCGGTGCCCGCCGTCGATCCAGGGGTGCAGGGCGTAGGCGTGCCCGCCGATCACGGCGACGGTGCGTCCCTCGCGGTGCGCGAGCGGCACGGCGACCGGGACGCCCAGGTCGGCCAGGCGCTGGGTGGCCCGGTGCCGGCGTTCGATGGCGGCCGGGTCGGCGGTGTCGGGATCGAAGTGGTGCTTGAGGAAATAGCGGCCGCGCGTGGTGCACAGCCGGTAGCCGCGATTGAGCAGGCCCTGGTCGACCGGTTCGCAGGCCACAGCGGTACCTGCGGTGTCGTAAAGGCGTAGAAGGGCGCCCACCGGGGGCGCGGGGGGTGGTACACAAGGGCGCGGCACGCCGGAGATGCTAGGGCACCGAAAAGGCCCGTGAGCTGGGCATTGTCACAGGAAGTCAGCGTCGATCGCATTCGGTCACAGGGTGTACCGCCGTGAACGCACACATGTATTCCGGTATCCACCGCGAACTCTTCCCGTCACCTGGGTGAGCGGGATAACGTGCGGGTGCTCCGGCCTTGCCACAAGGCTGTGACCAGCACGCTTCCGCACCATCTCGATTTACTTGGAAATCCAAGCAAAATCGCAGGTCAGGTGGGGTTTCACAGAATTGTGGAGCACTGGGTAACGTAATGGTTGCAGGGCGCTCGCCGGGGCACCTGTCACGCCTGTTCCCGGCCGAGTGGCACCCACCCCGTGCCCGGTGGTCGAAACAGGTGAGCCGCACTGGCCTACCGGCAACCCCGGGGGCCGGAACGACGGAGGAGCACACGTGACCGTGGACAGCAGTGCCGCGCGCAAGCGCAGCGCCGCAGGCAAAGCCGGCACCACCGGCAGCAAGACCGGCACCGCCGGGACGACGTCCGGAGCCACCGGCGCCAAGCGCACCACCAGCACCACCACCCGGGCCCCGCGTACCGCGCGCGCCGGCGCCGGGAAGAGCACCGAGCCCGCTCTCGTGCAGCTTCTGACGCCGGAGGGCAAGCGGGTCAAGAACGCCGAGTACGACTCCTACGTCGCCGGCCTCACCCCCGAAGACCTGCGCGGCCTCTACCGCGACATGGTGCTCACCCGTCGTTTCGACGCCGAGGCCACCGCCCTGCAGCGCCAGGGCGAGCTGGGCCTGTGGGCCTCCCTGCTGGGCCAGGAGGCCGCCCAGATCGGCTCCGGCCGCGCCACCCGCGAGGACGACTACGTCTTCCCGACCTACCGCGAGCACGGCGTCGCCTGGTGCCGTGGGGTGGACCCGACCAACCTGCTCGGCATGTTCCGCGGCGTGAACAACGGCGGCTGGGACCCCAACAGCAACAACTTCCACCTGTACACGATCGTCATCGGCTCCCAGACGCTGCACGCCACCGGCTACGCGATGGGCGTGGCCAAGGACGGCGCCGACTCGGCGGTCATCGCCTACTTCGGCGACGGCGCCTCCAGCCAGGGCGACGTGGCCGAGTCCTTCACCTTCTCCGCGGTCTACAACGCGCCCGTGGTGTTCTTCTGCCAGAACAACCAGTGGGCGATCTCCGAGCCGACCGAGAAGCAGACCCGGGTGCCGCTCTACCAGCGCGCCCAGGGCTACGGCTTCCCGGGCGTGCGCGTGGACGGCAACGACGTGCTCGCCTGCCTGGCGGTCACCAAGTGGGCCCTGGAGCGCGCCCGCAACGGCGAGGGCCCGACCCTGGTCGAGGCGTTCACCTACCGCATGGGCGCCCACACCACCTCCGACGACCCCAGCCGCTACCGCGGCGACGAGGAGCGCCAGGCGTGGGAGGCCAAGGACCCGATCCTGCGCCTTCGCCGCTACCTGGAGGCCTCAAACCACGCGGACGAGGGATTCTTCGAGGAACTCGAGGCCGAGTCCGAGGCGTTGGGCAAGCGAGTGCGCGAAGCGGTCCGCGCCATGCCCGACCCGGACCACTTCGCCATCTTCGAGAACGTGTACGCGGACGGGCACGCGCTCGTCGACGAGGAGCGGGCCCAGTTCGCCGCCTACCAGGCGTCGTTCGCGGACGCAGAAGGGGGTCACTGAGATGGCCGAGAAGATGGCGATGGCCAAGGCCATCAACGAGTCGCTGCGCCGCGCCCTGGAGGCCGACCCCAAGGTCCTGGTCATGGGCGAGGACGTCGGCAAGCTCGGCGGCGTCTTCCGGGTGACGGACGGCCTCCAGAAGGACTTCGGCGACAGCCGGGTCATCGACACCCCGCTCGCCGAGTCCGGCATCGTCGGCACCGCGATCGGCTTGGCCCTGCGCGGCTACCGGCCGGTGGTGGAGATCCAGTTCGACGGCTTCGTCTTCCCGGCCTACGACCAGATCGTCACCCAGCTCGCCAAGATGCACGCGCGCTCGCTGGGCAAGGTCAAGATGCCCGTCGTCGTGCGCATCCCCTACGGCGGCGGCATCGGCGCGGTCGAGCACCACTCGGAGTCCCCCGAGGCCCTGTTCGCGCACGTGGCCGGCCTGAAGGTCGTCAGCCCCTCGAACGCCTCGGACGCCTACTGGATGATGCAGCAGGCCATCCAGAGCGACGACCCGGTGATCTACTTCGAGCCCAAGCGCCGCTACTGGGACAAGGCCGAGGTGGACGTCGAGGCCATCCCCGCCCCGCTGCACAAGGCGCAGGTGGTCCGCGAGGGCACCGACCTGACGCTGGCGGCGTACGGCCCGATGGTGAAGCTCTGCCAGGAGGCCGCCGCCGCGGCCGCCGAGGAGGGCAAGTCGCTGGAGGTCCTGGACCTGCGCTCGGTCTCCCCCCTCGACTTCGACGCCGTCCAGGCCTCGGTGGAGAAGACCCGCCGCCTGGTCGTGGTCCACGAGGCCCCGGTGTTCTTCGGCTCCGGCGCGGAGATCGCCGCCCGGATCACCGAGCGCTGCTTCTACCACCTGGAGGCCCCGGTGCTCCGGGTCGGCGGCTACCACGCCCCGTACCCGCCGGCCCGCCTGGAGGAGGAGTACCTGCCGGACCTGGACCGCGTGCTCGACGCCGTCGACCGCTCGCTGGCGTACTGAGGGAGAGGGTCGTGACGACGATGACGGACGCGTCCGTACGCGAGTTCAAGATGCCCGACGTGGGCGAGGGCCTGACCGAGGCCGAGATCCTCAAGTGGTACGTCCAGCCGGGTGACACGGTCACCGACGGCCAGGTGGTGTGCGAGGTCGAGACCGCCAAGGCGGCCGTCGAACTGCCCATCCCCTACGACGGCGTGGTCCGCGAACTGCGCTTCCCCGAGGGCACCACGGTCGACGTGGGCACCGCCATCATCGCGGTGGAGGTCGCGGGCGGCGCCCCGGTTCCGGCCCCCGCGGAGCCCGAGGTGTCTGCGGCGCCCGCCGAGGAGCCCAAGGCCGAGGGCCGCCAGCCGGTCCTGGTGGGCTACGGCGTGTCGACGTCCTCCACCAAGCGCCGCCCCCGCAAGGGCCCCGAGGTCACCGTCCCGGCCCCGGCCGAGGCCGTCCAGGCCGAGCTGAACGGCCACGCCCCCGTGGCGGACCGCTCCCGCCCGCTGGCCAAGCCCCCGGTGCGCAAGCTGGCCAAGGACCTCGGCGTCGACCTGGCCACGGTCACCCCGTCCGGCCCGGACGGCGTCATCACCCGCGAGGACGTCCACGCGGCGGCCACGCCGGTGGCCGCGCCCGAGCCGGTGGCGGCCCCCGCCGCTCCGGCCGCCGCGGCTCCCGCCCCCGTGGTGACGTACGACGGCGCCCGGGAGACCCGCATCCCCGTCAAGGGTGTGCGCAAGGCGACGGCGGCGGCGATGGTCGGTTCGGCGTTCACGGCCCCGCACGTCACGGAGTTCGTGACGGTGGACGTGACCCGCACCATGAAGCTGGTCGAGGAGCTGAAGCAGGACAAGGAGATGCAGGGCCGGCGGGTCAATCCGCTGCTGCTGATCGCCAAGGCCCTGCTGGTCGCCATCAAGCGCAACCCGGACATCAACGCGTCCTGGGACGAGGTGGCCCAGGAGATCGTGGTCAAGCACTACGTCAACCTGGGCATCGCGGCGGCCACCCCGCGCGGTCTGATCGTGCCGAACATCAAGGACGCGCACGACAAGACGCTGCCCCAACTGGCCGACGCGCTCGGCGAGCTGGTGTCCACGGCGCGCGAGGGCAAGACGTCCCCGTCGGCGATGCAGGGTGGCACGGTGACCATCACCAACGTCGGCGTCTTCGGCGTCGACACCGGTACGCCGATCCTCAACCCCGGCGAGTCGGCGATCCTCGCGATCGGCGCGATCAAGCTCCAGCCCTGGGTCCACAAGGGCAAGGTCAAGCCCCGCCAGGTCACGACCCTGGCCCTGAGCTTCGACCACCGCCTGGTCGACGGCGAGCTGGGCTCCAAGGTCCTCGCCGACGTGGCGGCGATCCTGGAACAGCCGAAGCGGCTGATCACCTGGGCGTGACGGCTCGGCGGAGGCCGTGACAAGGGCCGCGCACCCGGTCGGGGTGCGCGGCCCTGTCCTGTGGTGCGGCGGCTCGGACCCGGAGCGCGCGGCTCAGTTCCCGTCCGCGGGCGCGGCGAGCTGTCCGGTGACGAGTGCCAGCCAGCCGCTGGGCGAGTAGGGCGCCGGCGGGTCGACCTCCATGCCGAGTTCCGCGACCGCGAGGGCGTAGTCGGACTCGTCCAGGTCCAGCGCGAGCAGTTCCTGGAGCTCGCCCGCGAGGCGTGCGACGAGCTGCGGGTCGGTGGAGTGCCGGTAGTCCTCGACGGCGGCGTGGTGGTCGTCGAACTCGTCCGGCATGTCCTGGGAGAACCATCCCCCGAGGAACTGCCCGAGTTCCGGGAACCGGGCGTGCCACTCCCAGTGGGTGACGGGCGCCGCGGGCGCCGGCACCTCGCCGGTCTCGATGCTCGCCCTGATGTGGTCGGCGAGGCAGCGCAGCCAGGACTGGATCTCGCCCTGGTCCAGCCCGACGTCGGGAATCGCGTAGAACTCGCCGAGGCGCAGCCGAAGCCGTCCGGGCGGGTTGTCGGCGTACTCCCGCAACTGCCGCTCCGCGACGGCGAGGGCCCAGGGCCGGCTGTGCCAGGTGTGCCGAAGGTAGGCGGTGAGCGCCCGGCCGGCCTGCTCCGGGGTGTCGTCGGCGGGCTGCCCCAGGTAGGCGCGCATGACCTGGTCGAGTTCGCCGTACCGGCGGTCGTGTTCGAGGGGGCTCAGGGGCACGGTGGTCAGCCTCTACGGGTCGCTACAGATGGATCGGGAAGGTGGCGTGCACGGCGAACCCGTGCGGGCGCGCGGGGTCCCTCCTGAGGACCACCCGGGCGGCCCGCACCTCGACGGGCTCCCGGCCCGCCAGCATCATCGCCTGCAACAACACCCGCCCGACCGGCTCCTGCCGCGCGGGCCAGGCCGCCTCGATGCTCAACCGCGCCCGCGTGGACTGCGCGAGCCAACGGTGAATGAGCTGCTCGTTGGCGGTGACGACCTGCTGGGTGGCCCACTGGGCGGTTTCCCGGTCGGGGTAGGTGGCGGAGCGGGTGCGCATCTAGCCGACGTCCCCCCTCGGCCGGTCCTGGCCGGGTGTCCACAGCGGCGAGTGGGCTTCCCTCAGGTGCTCGATGCAGTGCCGGGCGAGCAGCGGGAAGAAGTCGAGGAAGTCCGCGCTGCCCGACCCGCCGCCCATCCCCTCCAGGGAGAAGAACATGTCCAGCTGGTCCTCGGTGTGGAAGAGCGCGAGGGCCTGGTAGCACTCGGACACGACACTCGGCAGCTGCCACGGACACCGCGGGTGCGACTCCTCGATGAACAGGCGGATCCCGTCCTCCACGGAGGAGTCCTGCATCTCGTCGCTGATCGCGACGCCGTCCTGGCCCCAGTAGACCGGCAGGATCTGGGAGAAGCGCGGGAAGCGCAGCCGCAGCTCGCCCGTGGTCAGGGGAACGTCTTCACCGGACCGCCATTTCCCGCTCACCAGGTGCTCGGCGATCTCCCGGAGCACCCGGGGCGTGCGGTCCTCGGTCTCCGCGCGGGGAATGCGACCGAGTGCCTCGTGCGTGGGGTCGGCCTCGAAGAGGTCGGCGGCCACGCGCAGTTCGGCGGCGATCTCCCGGAGATTCCGGCCGCCGTCCTGTTCCGCATTCCGCATTCCGCGGATGAGGGGGAACAGCCGCGACTGCCATTGGGCGGCATCGTCGGGAATTCCCGTGCCCCACCGGTCGTACGGGGACAGGAGCACGCGGGCGCCCTCAAGGCTCCAGTAATCCACGGATCCCGGATTTGTCATGCGCTCATCCTACTTCTCAGAGGTTCTTCGGCATCGAGGTCATGACGGTGAACGGGGGATCGAGATCCTCGTTGTACACGAGACGTGTTTCGACGCCCTGCACATTCCTCGCCTTGTCCGCCGGGAAGGGATCGCTCTTGAGCTCCGTCTTGCTGATGCTCCGGCCGCTGTCTCCGTACGGGGTATTGGGAACGCTGATGTCCAGGCGTTTCCGTTTACCGGGCTCCGCTTGCTTCTGCTCGGCTATCCATTCGCTGATCTGCTGGGAGTTCTGGTCGATGTTGTACTGCGTCATCTTCTGCGCCGACTCCAGGTCGGTGAAGGTCGACGCCTCCCCGACCATGGGCTGCCCATAGGGCCAGTCCGTTCCGGGGCGGGGCGGCTTCTTCAGCTCGTCCCGCAGCCGCTGCGCCAACTGCGCGTCGGTCAGCCCGACATGCTTGGTGACGGTGTGCGAGTTCTGCATCCACTCCGTCGAGGCGAGATCGACCTTGTAGACCCCGTGGTCCGCGTCACCCGGCGTGCTCCACTTGTGCTCGTTCTTGAAGTCGTTGAGCGAGCGTGCGCCGAACGCCTCCGCGCGCGCCTCTTCCGCCACATACGTCGGAGCGCTCAGCGACGCCTCGTTCAGCTCGGGGATGAGCGCCCTGAGCTTGGCCGCCTGCTCGTGGAACGCCTTGTGGCAGTCCTCCACCGCCTTGTCGGCGCCGGACTTGTCCATGTGCGAGCGGAAGACGGCGACCACTTTGCCGAACGTCGCGATGGCGGCGAACTTGGTGAACTCCTCCCAGCTGAAGCCGTCGGGCGTCAGATCCTTGACCGTCGCCTTGGCCGCCTCGGTGGCCAGGTGCTCGGTGATCTTCCGGCACTTCTCCGCGGCGGTCGCCGCGTCGTGGAACGCCGTCTTCATCTCGTCGCCGGTCTTCTTCAGGACGTCGATGACGGGGCGGCGGGCAGACGGCGCCACCGAGGGATTGGTGCGCCAGTCCCGGCCGCCGGTGTCCCCCGGACCCATGAAGCCGCCGTCCGGCTTCCAGCTGCGGCCCCAGGCGGTGGTGCCCCAGATCGACTGGCAGAACGCATTCATGGCGCCCTGCCAGTCGCTGTTGCCGCCGTCGGTCAGGTACGCGACGCAGCCGGTGAACGCGTCGGCGGACTTCTGCGCGGCCTTGCCCGCGGCCTCCCAGGCGTTCCCGATGCTGCGCAGGTCGTCGGTCTCGGCCCCGGGAGTGATCTCGGCGGTCTTGCCCAGCCGCAGGCCCTCCTCGATGGCGGGCTTGATCAGATCCGCCAGGAAGTCGGGTACTTCGCCGATCGCCCCCAGGATGGGGACGTCCGTGCCGTCGCCGGTGCCCGTCCACTTGATCGAGGCGACCGGGCCGTAGGACGCCTTGCCCACGCCGATCGGAGGATCCCTGCGCGGGGGCGGCCCGAAGATGCCGCGGGACGACCAGTCGGCCGCCACGTAGTTGTTCGCGGTGAGGGTCAGCCCGACGGCGACCCCGCCGATGCTGGCCACGGCCTTCGCCCAGACCTCCAGGAACAGCTTGGCGACCTCGTCGTAGGCCTTCGCGAAGTCGTCGGCGCCCGATCCCTTCCCGGCCGCCTGCCGGTGGTGCACGTCCTCGACCAGCTGCGTGGCCGCCTTGTGGAAGGTGAACTGTTCGTCACGGATGAGCGCGGACGTGTAGTACACGTGACCGGGCTCGATGTGGAAACCCTTGCCGTCACTGCCCGGCGCGGGCTGCTTCAGCCGCTCCCGCTCCCACTTGCGGCGGGCGTCCGACGGCCGGCCGTCGGCCCCGGTGGGCGGCGGCGGAGGGGGCTTGTAGTTCGGGTCCGGGGACGGGCCGGGGCTGGGGGACGGCAGCTTGGGCTCGCTCGGCTCGGCCGGAGGACTCGGGTTCGCGGAGGGGGTGGTGGAGGGAGCCGGCTGCGGTGGGGGCGGGGTTGCCATCAGGCCGCTCCCCAGCCGCGCAGCACCGCACGGTGCGCCGCCGCGTAGTTGGCGTGGCCGGTGGTCACGTACGCGTGCAGCCATTTCTGGGCCGCCTGGAGGTCCTGGGCCGAGCGGTCCCACTCGTCGAGCTTCTGCACGAAGACCTCGCGGGCCTCGCCCTTCCAGGACAGGACGACGGGCTCCACGCGGTCGAACAGGTCCTCCAGCCGGCCGTTGAGCTGCTTGAGGATGTCCTCCAGGTCGGAGGCGAGTTCGTGCAGGGTGGAGAACGAGACGGTGATGTGGTCGTCGGCGGAACCGGTCGACATGATCCCCCTTGTGTCGGTAACCGTGGCAGAACGTCTTGTCCGGCGTGCCGGGGCGTCAGAAGCCGTCGAGTGCGCTGCGCGGGGGAGCCGGTGGGTCGCCGGCTCCGGTGTTCGGCGTGGACAGCTTGTCGACGGCGCTGTCGATGTCGATGTGGATCCGCCGCATGTGTTCGAGCACCTGGAGATCGTCGGAACTGAAGCCGTCGCGGCTCAACCGCACGGCCTCCTCCAGCTGTTTCAGCACTTCCCGGATCCGCACGGCGTCCTCCGCCGCCGCGCGGTGGAACTCCCGGTACGCCCTCGCCGCCGGGCCCTGCCAGCCGGCCTCGATGCGGTCGACCAGTTCGTCCATGCGTCCGACCTGCTGGTCGAGGTGGTCCTGCATATGACCGAGGTCGTTCGCCAGCTTGGTGAGGTCCTGGGACGAGACATGCAGGTCGGCGCCTTGCCCGTGCTCCTGCCCGGTCCGTCGAGTGCTCATGTCGTACCCCCCGTCATCGGCGGCACCAGTGGCCCACCGATGGCGTCATTCTACGGCGGTCTCTCCGTAAGTGGCCTGGTCCGAGCGCCGCGTCGGCGGCCCCGGCCGTCAACTCCCGCCCTTCCTGCGGGTGAACCGGAAGCACGCCCGGCGGGCTCCGGGGAGCACCGGCGGGACGCACCCCCGGCGCACACCTCACGCGCCCGTCCGGCGCGCCTTCTCAGCGCTCCCGGACGGTGACCAGAGTTCTCCTTGCCGGAGTCGGGTGCCCGGCTCCAGGCGCAGTTCCGCTCTTCGCTCCGGAGGTTCGATGACGACGCAATCCGGCCGGGCCCGCGGGCTCACGGTGCTGTTCGCCACCGTGGCCATGGCCGCCGCCTGTCTGACCCCCGCCGCCCAGGCGGCGCCCGCCACCTCGTACAACGACTGCGCGCGCGGCCTGTTCTGCGTGTGGAGCGGCGACAACGGGACGGGGCAGCGGTGCGAGTGGCGGGTCGACGACGCCGACTGGCTCGCCGGATCACGGATCTGCAAGTGGGCCAAGGGAACCCGCGTGCAGTCGGCGTACAACCATGGCGAGTCCGGCGCGCCGGTCTCGGCGTACACCGCCGCCGACTACGGCGGCACGAAGATGTTCTGCCTGCGCAGCGGCCGGCGCGCCAACCTCAAGGGCGTCGGCACGTACCTGCGGTCCCACACGTGGGCGTGCTGACAGCCGTCGTCACGCCGTAACCGCCCGCTGGACCGCTCCCGACGAAGAGCCTCCTCGAAGCAACGCGAAGGAAAAAGGTGACTGGTTTGCGTAGTTCCGCCCTCGCCGCCGTGTTCGTGGCCGCGCTCGGCCTGCCGCCGGCCGCGACCGCGCCGGCGTCCGCCGCCGTACCGGTGACGTACACGCACGCCCAGGCGGCCAAGGAGTTCCGGGCCCACGGGGTGTCCTGGACCTCGTCCGGGCACTGCGACAACCGCGACGACAGCAGGTGCACGTCGTTCACGGGCATCCGCCGCACCACCGTCTCCGGCGTCATCGCCCTGAAGCGCACGAGCCATTGCGCGGTGACGGTCACGGCGGGCACCGAGAAGGGCCACAGCCGGACGGGCAAGTACCGCCACGACAACGGCTACAAGGTCGACCTGCACGTGACCAACTGCCTGGACACCTACATCCGCAAGCACTTCCGCTCGGCGGGCACGCGCGGTGACGGGGCCAAGCTCTACAAGTCGGCCAACGGCAACGTCTACGCCTACGAGAAGCCCAAGAAGGGCGCCCTGCACTGGGACGTCACCTACTACAACGGCAGCGCCTGACCACCCTGGCACGGCCCACCAGCCGCCCCTGTCCGTGCGCGACACACGGGCAGGGGCCTCACCATGCGGCGGCGCTCACCACCACCGCCGGGGCCGGTGCCGCCCGTCCCTGATGGGGCCTCAGGGGCGGATCAGGGTTCCGCCAGGGGAGTCACGGATGGTGAGGGTGTGATCGCGGACGGCACGCTGGTGCCATGACGAAATTCCCCGCAGCCGGGCGCCGTTCGGGTTCCGCACGCCGCGCCGCCGTCCTCGTGGGCGCCGCCGTCCTCGCCGGTACGGCGGCGGTCTGCGCCCCCGGAGCCGCCTACTCCGCGCCCCGCCCGGCCGCGTCCCCGCCCGCCACTCCTTTGGCCGTCACGTCCCCGTCGCCGGCGTTGCCGTCCGCCGGGTCCGCCTCCGCCGCGACCCCGGTGTCCGAGGCCGGCTTCCGTGACTGCCCGGCCCTTCCCGACGGCGTCGACCCGGCCCGCTGGAGATGCGAAGTGCACACGGCGGCACCGAGGTTGACCATGGGTGCGGTGTCCGTGCAGCTCGCCCCGATCACCATGACGCACGCCGAGGGCCCCCTGCCGGACGGCGGCGACGGGCAGGTGTGGGGAGCGATGCACACCACGCCGACCGCCCTGCCCACAGGCCCCGGCCCCGTCCGGCACCTCGCGATACAGCCCGAGTACGGCGGCCGTTCGGACTTCTACACCGGCCGGCTCAGCCTCCGCTTCCGCCTCCTCGGCCCGCGGCTGGCGCCCGGTTGCGAGATAGGCGCGAGCGCCCCCGTGGACTTCCGGCTGACGCGCTCGGGCCCGTCCACCTGGGTGTCCCAGGACCCGCCGCTGATCGAGTTCTCGGCCTACGACGACACCTTCACCGCGCCCGCCGCCGAACACTGCGGCCCCCTCACCACCGTCCTCGACCGGCGCCTCGGACTGCCCGCGGCGGAAGGGAACCTGATGACCTACGACGCCTCGTACACCTTCGAGACCTACGACCGGCTGGGCTGGGACTGACGCGCGCGGAGCGCGTTCAGCAGGGCCGCGCCCCGTTCCGCGTCGTCCAGGCTCACCGCGAAGTCGGAGCGCCGGCCCCGGGGCCGTACCACCAGACAGTCGCCGGCGCGGAGCATGACCGTGGTGCCGAGGCCGCTGAGGCGGTAGCCCCAGCCGCCGACCTGGGAGGGCAGGCGCCGCTCGGCGCGGGCGGATTCGAGGGCGTCGGGGGACCAGCGGCGGACGGGCCAGCCGAACGGGCCGAAGGAGATCTCCAGTCCGGCCTCCGAGACCTTCGCCCGGACCGAGGAGGAGACGGTGCCCCCGAGGGCGACGACCGCGCAGGAGGCGCACACGATCCCGAGCGTCCCGGCGGGGGCCAGGCCCAGTGCCAGCCCCACGGCCGAGCCCACGGCGGCCACACCGGCGACCGCGGACAGCAGTTGCAGCCACGGGTTGGCCGCGCGGGAGAACCAGACCAGCCGCTCGTCCTGCGCCAGGTCCAGCGCCGGGGTCCCGGCCCGGGGCGCGGCGGAGGCGGCGCGGGCGGTCAGCCGCCAGGCGATCACCCCGGCGACCGCGGCCAGGGCCAGCGTCACGGCGATCCACCAGGACGGTTGCCGGGCCTGGTGCCAGTCGGCGCGGTCGAGGTTGGCGCCGACGATGGACACCTGGGCGCCGAGGAGGACGACACCGGTGGGGGCCAGGGCGATCGCGGCCCAGGCGCGCGTCGAGGCCCAGGCGCGGCGCCGGCGCACGCTCACGGCGAGGGCGACAAGCAGCCAGACCGCGGCGGGGAACGCGCAGGCCTGCCACAGCGGCATCGAGCCGTCGGGTGCCGAGCCGCCGCTCCAGTGGGTGGCCAGTCGGCCGGGAAGCCGGTCCCGCTGGGTCCAGGGCAGCACGGCCAGCAGCGCCGCCACGGCCGCCGTACCGCCGGCGAGCACCCAGGGTGCGGCGCGGTGCCGGCCGAGTCCTCCGTCGTGTCCGTCCGTCATGACAACCCCCGGATCATGTCGATGAGATCGGTCCGGCTGTACCCCAGCCGGGAGGCTTCCGCGACCAGTTCCCGCACCTTGATCTGGAGGCCCGAGCGGGGGGCCGCGGCGCCCTCGGCGACGGTGATGCCCCGGCCCCGGCGGAACTCCAGCAGGCCCTCGTCCCGCAGTTCGCGCAGGCCGCGCAGAACGGTGTTGACGTTGATGTCCAGGGCCGTGGAGAGGTCGCGGGCCGACGGCAGGCGCTCGCCCGCGCGGCACTCGCCCTCCGCGACGGCCCGCCGGATCGCCGCCGCGACCTGCTCGTGCAGGGGGCGGGTGTCGGTGGTGTCCAGATGCAGCAGCATGGTGCTAATGAAGCTAGCACCATTCACTTCATCGCGGTACCCCGGCCGGTTCTTCCCGGGACCCGCCCGGGTCCGGGCAGCACAAAGGGCCCGCCGCTGGGTGCGACGGGCCCGGGAGCGCGAACGAAGGTCAGCCGAGCTTGGCGAAGCCGTAGTTGAGGAGCTTCGTGGCGTCCGTCTGGCGCTGGTTGACGGAGCTGGAGGCGAGGACGGTGCCGATGACCGTCTTGCCGTGGCGGGTGGCGGCGAAGACCAGGCAGTAACCCGCCTCCGGACCGGAGCCGGTCTTCACGCCGATGGTGCCGCTGTAACTGCTGAGCAGCGTGTTGGTGTTGGTCCACGTGCCCATCGTGCGGGTGCCGCCGGTCTTGGTCTTCGTCTTGGCCGTGTACGACTTGGTCTTGACGATGGTGCGGAACGTGGAGTTCTTCATCGCGCTGCTGGCGATCTTCGTCAGGTCGCGCGGCGTCGAGTAGTTCTTGCCGTTGCCGATGCCGTCGAAGGAGTCGAAGTGCGTGTGCTTGAGACCCAGGCTCTTCGCGGCGCTGTTCATCTTGCCGATGAAGTTGGACACGCGGGCGGCGCGGGTGGAGCCGGAGCCGTACTTGTCCGCGAGGGCGTAGGCGGCGTCGCAGCCGGACGGCAGCATCAGGCCGTACAGCAGCTGACGGACGGTCACCTTGTCGCCCACGATCAGGTGCGCCTGGGAGGCGTTGTTCTTGACGACGTAGTCGCTGTACGCCTTCTGGATCGTCACCGTGGCGTCGAGGTTGAGGTTCTTCTGCGCCAGCACGACCTTGGCGGTCATGATCTTGGTGGTGGAGCCGGTGGATCGCGTGGTGTCCGCGGCCTTGGTGTACAGCGACGAACCGTTCGCGTTGTTCATCACGTAACCGCCCTTGGCCACGATCGAAGGCGTCGTGACGGCCTGCGCGGGCGCCGCGGAGAGGGCGCCGGCGGCGAGCAGCGCGCCGGAGGTGACGGCGACGGCGGTGGCTCGGCGGAGGCGGATGCCCTTGATGCCGGTAATCAAAGTAAATACCCCGATTGTCTGGAATGCCCCTGGATGCGGCCGAGTTGAGGTGGCGAGAGTGGGGCCGCACATGTGTGACACGTAGGTAGCACAGAAGGTTGTGCGGCCGCCGGGGGTGATCCGGGTCATGTCCGCATCGTGGATACCGGCACGCGTTGCGTACCTGTTGTATCTATCCTGTAGGCATGAAAACGGCCGTCCCGCACTCCTCCCCGCCCACCAAGCAGCCGCCCGCCGCCGACCGCGTCTACGCCCACGTCAAGCAGGGCGTCCTCGACCGCAGCTACGAGGGCGGCACCCTCCTCACCGAGGGCGAGCTGGCCGAGGCCGTAGGGGTGTCGCGCACCCCCGTGCGGGAGGCGCTGCTGCGGCTGGAGGTCGAGGGCCTGATCCGGCTGTATCCCAAGAAGGGCGCCCTGGTCCTGCCCGTCTCCGCGCAGGAGATCTCCGACGTGGTGGAGACCCGGCTGCTGGTGGAGGAGTACGCCGCCCGCAAGGCCGTACCCGCCCCGCCGGGGCTGGTGGAGCGGCTGGCCGAGCTGCTGGAGCAGCAGAAGGCGCAGGTCGCCTCGGGCGATCTGGCCGGGGCCGCGGTGACCGACCGCTGCTTCCACGCCGAGATCGTCCGCAGCGCGGGCAACGAGATCCTCTCCCGCCTCTACGACCAGATGCGCGACCGCCAGCTGCGGATGGGCGTCGCCGTCATGTACTCCCACCCCGACCGGGTCGCGAGGACCCTCGCCGAGCACGAGGAGATCCTGGACGCGCTGCGGGCCGGGGACACGGACGCGGCCGTCGGGGTCGTACACCGGCACGTGAGCCGGGTGTCGCTTCTCGCGCGGGGGGAGTCCCGATGAGCAAGGTCACCCTTCCGAGCGACCCGCCCGGCGGCCGGCGGGCCGTCGTCGTGTGGTCCGTAGGCGTCGCGGTCTACTTCGTCGCCGTCGTCTTCCGCACCTCGCTGGGCGTGGCCGGCCTCGACGCCGCGGCCCGCTTCCATGTGAACGCCTCCGCGCTGTCCACCTTCTCCATACTCCAGCTGCTGGTCTACGCCGGCATGCAGATACCCGTCGGCCTGATGGTCGACCGGCTCGGCACCAAGAAGGTGCTGGGACTGGGCGCCGTGCTGTTCACCATCGGCCAGCTGGGCTTCGCCTTCTCCCCCTCCTACGGCACCGCGCTCGCCTCCCGGGCGCTGCTGGGCTGCGGCGACGCGATGACCTTCATCAGCGTGCTGCGGCTGGGCACCCGCTGGTTCCCCGCCCGGCGCGGCCCGATGGTCGCGCAGCTCGCCGCCCTGGTCGGCATGGCGGGCAACCTGATCTCCACCCTCGTCCTGGCCCGGCTGCTGCACAGCATCGGCTGGACGCAGGCGTTCGCGGGCAGCGCGCTGGCCGGCGTGGTCGTCCTCGTGCTGACGCTGCTCTTCCTGAAGGACCACCCCGAGGGGCACGAGCCCGAGCCGTCCGGTCACCAGGGCTCCGCCTACGTCCGCCGGCAGATCGCCGAGGCCTGGCGCGAACCGGGCACCCGACTCGGCATGTGGGTGCACTTCACCACCCAGTTCCCGGCGATGGTCTTCCTGCTGCTGTGGGGCCTGCCGTTCCTCGTCGAGGCGCAGGGCCTGAGCCGGGCCACGGCCGGCGAACTGCTGACCCTGGTGGTGCTGTCCAACATGGTGGTGGGCCTGGTCTACGGCCAGATCGTGGCCCGGCACCACACCGCCCGGCTGCCGCTCGCGCTGGGCACCGTCGCGGCGACGGCGCTGCTGTGGGCGGCGACGCTCTTCCACCCCGGTGCGCACGCGCCGATGTGGCTGCTGATCGTGCTGTGCGTGGTGCTCGGCGCGTGCGGTCCGGCCTCGATGATCGGGTTCGACTTCACCCGCCCCGCCAACCCGCCCGAGCGGCAGGGCACCGGCTCCGGGATCACCAACATGGGCGGTTTCATCGCCTCGATGACGACGCTGCTCGCGATCGGCGTGCTGCTGGACGCGACGGACGACAACTACACGGTCGCGTTCAGCGCGGTGTTCGTCCTCCAGGCGCTCGGTCTCAGCCAGATCCTGCGGTTGCGCGGCCGGGCGGCCCGCAGGGAGCGGGAACGGCTGGTGGCCAGCCGGGTGGAGACGGTGCACGTACCGGCGTGAGCCCGGGCCGGGCCCGGGTCAGCGCCGTTCCGGTACGAGGGTGAGGTAGGCGATCCCGAGGACGCCCCGGTAGCTCATCCACTGGGCCCGGTGCCGGTCCAGGCGGGCCCGGGTCTCGGCCGCCGACGGGTGGTCCGGGTGGGCGGCGAGCCAGACCTCCAGGTCCGCCTGGTAGCCCGACTCGAACTCCTCCCACTCCTCGCGGCTCGCGGTCTCGGTCCACTCCGGCCGGAAACCGGCGGCGACGGCGAGATCGAGCAGGGTCGCGAGGTCGTGGTGGTCGCCGGCGGCGGCACCCGGCCACATGCCCGACAGCTCGGCCTCGGTGGGCGGCCGCTCCCAGAAGCCCTCACCGACCAGCACCCGGCCGTCGTCGCTCACCAGGCGGCGCAGCTCGCGCAGGGCCTCGGCGGTGGGGGGCTCGGCCTTGCCGAGGGCGTGGGTGGCGCCGAGGCACAGCACCAGATCGGCCGGTCCGCGCCGGGTCCCGAGGGCGGATTCCTCGGCGAACTCCACCTGGTCGGCGAGTCCGCGTTCCTCGGCGTTGCGCCGGGCTCGGGCGAGGTCCTCGGCGTTCACATCGACACCGGTCCCGGTGGCGTCGGGCACGGCCGCCAGTACCCGGAGCAGCAACTCGCCCCAGCCGCAGCCGATGTCGAGGACGGTGCGGGGGCGGTTCGCGGCGAGGCGGCGGACGACGGCGTCGGCGCGGGAGGCCGAGAGGGGGCCGTGGAAGGTGAGCCGGGTGAGCCGGGGCAGGGCAGTGGTCATGCCGGGCACGCTAGAAGGATGCCCCGGCCGTCACCACCGATTTGCGGGCGACCCGGTACCCCGGGGCCGTGCGGGCCTCACGGGGTCACGGCGAAGTTGTGCAGGATGGCCTTCGTCAGGTCCTGGTCGCCCTCGGTCTTGACGCGGTCCGCCACCGCCTCGGGGGTCACCCGGCCGCACGCCAGCCGGACATAGGTCTCCCAGTCGAGGGTGAGGGTGGCCACCGGGCCGAGCGCCGGGGCGGTCTCCAGGGTGCCGCGGCCCTGGATGTCGACGCGGATGGTGCGCAGGAACTCGACGGGGCCGCTCACGTCGAAGACCACGGCCGAACTGCGCGGCGCGTTCGCGTCCTTCGCGACGATCTTGGGCAGCGCCTCCAGCAGGACGTCACGCGTGACGTGCGCGCCGGGCGAGTCGAGGTTGCCGGGACGGCCGAGGGCCGTGCGCAGGTCCTGTTCGTGCACCCAGACGTCGAAGGCGCGCATCCGGTAGGCGTGTTCGAGGGTGATGTCCTTGCCCAGCGGGCCGCGCACCATGGTGGCGGGGTCGCGGTTCTCGTTGCGCAGCTGGCGGTTGCGGCGGATGACCGTGTACTCCAGTTCGGCCGTCATCTCCGGCGCCGTGTGGTGGCGGCGGACGTCGACCTGCATCTCCATGTAGCGCTGGTGCTCGGTGGTGACGTGGAAGAGGTCGCGCGGCAGGGAGTGGATGGGGCGCGGGTCGCCGAGCAGCTCGCAGTCCATCCCGATGACGTGCGACACGACGTCGCGCACCGACCATCCCGGGCACGGTGTCCGCCGGTTCCACTCGCCCTCGACCAGTGACTGCGCCATCTCGGATATCGCGTCGATGGAGTGCGTCCAGGCGTCGGCGTAGGGCTGGAGGGTGGGATGCAGACTCACGGAACGGGACCCCTCGGCGGTCGGTACACGGGCAGGTTGTGGCGGCGTTGCCAGCGGGCGGCGGCTGCACGTCGGCGGGTGTCTGGGAAGCTAAGTTACGCTGCTGGCAGGCACCCCGGCAGTGCTTTCGCGTGACGATCGTAGGCCCGTGTGGACGACTCGAATGCCAGGACGGTGGTAGTGTGCGCGCCTCTCTGATCCAGATGGCCGTCGACGAGGGCGAATCGGTTGCCTCGCGCAGGCACCGGGCGGCCTCGCTGGTGCGCGCGCAGGCCGGGGCCGACCTGGTGGTGCTGCCCGAGCTGTGGACCACCGGTGCCTTCGCCTACGAGGAGTTCGGCCGCGAGGCCGAGCCGCTGGAAGGCCCGACGTACGAGACGATGGCCAAGGCGGCGGCCGACGCGGGCGTGTGGCTGCACGCCGGGTCGATCCCCGAGCGCGCACCCTCCGGCGACGGCGCCACCGACGAGGGCACGCTCTACAACACCTCCCTCGTCTTCTCCCCCTCCGGCGAACTGGCCGCCGCCTACCGCAAGATCCACCGCTTCGGCTTCGACAAGGGCGAGGCCGTGCTGATGGGCGCCGGGCGGGACCTGGTGACGGTCCGCCACCCGCAGACCACACTCGGCCTGGGCACCTGCTACGACCTGCGCTTCCCCGAGCTCTTCCGCGGGCTCGTGGACGCCGGCGCCGAGGTGCTGGTGCTCCCGGCGGGCTGGCCCGAGCGGCGACGCGCGCACTGGACGCTGCTGGCCCAGGCGCGGGCCGTGGAGAACCAGGCGTTCGTGCTCGCCTGTGGAACGGCCGGGACCCACGCGGGAGTTCCGCAGGCCGGTCACTCGATCGCGGTGGACCCGTGGGGCGAGGTGCTGGCCGAGGCGGGTACCGGCGAGGAGGTCCTCACCGTCGAGTTCGACCCGGCGAAGGTGGCCGCCACCCGCGAGCAGTTCCCCGCGCTGAAGGACCGCGTCCTCGGACTGGCCCCGCCGGCGCGGTAGGGGCCCGCCGGGCCGGGCCGGCGGTCGGGGCTCAGTCGTGTTCCCGCTCCTTCTCCGCCAGGTGGATCACGCACACCGCGACGGCGATGAGGAGCGCCGGGTCGGCGTCGTCGCGTACGACGTCCACGCCGTAGGTCTCCCGCAGGTGCAGCCAGCGCCGGGAGATGACGGCCAGCAGCTCGCCGTCGTACTCGACCGCGAACTCACGGTCGAGGATCTTGCCGCTGACGTCCAGTTCGGTGCCGTCCGCCAGCGCGACGCGGTAGTGGTTGCGCAGCAGGGACAGCCGCTTGCGCCGGATGGTGGCCAGGCCCTCGCCGTCCCGTTCGATCACCATCGTGTCGCGCAGCGCGAACATCTTCTGGTGGATGTCGATCAGGACCCGGCCGTGGGCGTCCTTCAGCTCGAAGGTGTCCCGCAGCCGCATCGCCTTGCCGTCGACGAGGAACACCTTGTGGCCGTGCTCGTCCTCGATCCAGTAGTCCTCGCCGATGCCGAGGAGCCGGTCGCGTACCAGGAATCTCATGCCTGAGCCCTTCCCCGGTACGGCGGATTCATCACGGCCGGACGCGGGGCGATCGGCCGGGAGCGGACCGCTTTTCCACAGGCCGCGCGGGTGAGTTGCGCGGTTGTCCACAGGCCCGGCGGGATGTCGGGGACGGGTGGCACTCTGGAGCCATGACCGACTCCGCACGACCCCGGCGCCTTCGCGTCCGTGCCCCCGAGCTGACCGGCGAGGGCGGCTGGCTGAACACGGGAGGCCACCGTTACACCCTGGCCGACCTGCGCGGCCGCATAGTCGTCCTGGACTTCTGGACCTTCTGCTGCATCAACTGCCTGCACGTCCTGGACGAGCTGCGCGAGCTGGAGGACCGGCACCGGGACACGGTGGTGGTGATCGGCGTGCACTCGCCCAAGTTCGCGCACGAGGCGGACCACCGGGCGGTCGCGGACGCGGTGGAGCGCTACGGCGTCACGCACCCGGTCCTGGACGATCCGGAGCTGGCCACGTGGAAGCAGTACGCGGTGCGCGCCTGGCCGACACTCGTGGTGATCGACCCCGAGGGGTACGTGGTCGCCCAGCACTCGGGCGAGGGCCATGTGCACGCCATCGAGCGGCTGGTGGCGGAGCTGGAGGCCGAGCACGGCGCGAAGGGCACCCTGCGCCGCGGCGACGGCCCGTACGTCCCGCCGGAGCCCGAGCCCACGACCCTGCGCTTCCCGGGCAAGGCCGTGCTGCTGCCCTCCGGCGGCTTCCTGGTCAGCGACACCACCCGGCACCAGCTGGTCGAGCTGGCGGCGGACGGGGAGACGGTGCTGCGGCGGTTCGGCACCGGGACCCGGGGCCTTGCGGACGGCGGCCCGCGGCAGGCGTCCTTCAACGAACCGCAGGGCCTCGCCCTGCTGGACGACGGCTCGGTGGCCGTCGCCGACACGGTCAACCACGCCCTGCGCCGGCTGGATCTCGCGACCGGCGAGGTGACCACCCTGGCCGGCACCGGCAGGCAGTGGTGGCGGGGCTCACCGGCCTCGGGCCCGGCCCGCGAGGTGGACCTCTCCTCGCCCTGGGACGTGGCCTGGTGGCAGGGCCGGGTGTGGATCGCCATGGCCGGCACCCACCAGCTGTGGGCCTACGACCCGGTGGCGCGCACCGTCGGCGTCACCGCGGGCACCACCGACGAGGGCCTGGTCGACGGCCCCGGCGCCGAGGCGTGGTTCGCCCAGCCCTCCGGACTCGCCGCCACCGCCGACCGGCTGTGGGTCGCGGACGCCGAGACCAGCGCGCTGCGCTGGGTGGACCCCGACGGGTCGGTGCACACCGCCGTCGGCACCGGCCTGTTCGACTTCGGACACCGCGACGGTCCCGCGGAACAGGCCCTGCTCCAGCATCCGTTGGGCGTCACCGCGCTGCCGGACGGCTCGGTCGCGGTCGCCGACACCTACAACCATGCCCTGCGCCGCTACGACCCGGCGACCGGCGAGGTCGGCACGCTCGCCACGGATCTGCGTGAGCCCAGCGGCGCCGTCCTCGCCGGCGAGGACATCGTGGTGGTGGAGTCGGCCCGGCACCGGCTGACCCGGCTGCGGCTGCCCCGGGAGGCGGTGCGGGCGGCGCCGGTGGCCCACCGGACCCGGCGCGCGGTCACCGAGGTCGACCCCGGCCGCCTCCGGCTGGACGTGGTCTTCCAGGTGCCCGCGGGCCGGAAACCCGACGACCGCTCCGGCCCCTCCACCCGCCTCCTGGTCTCCTCGACCCCGCCCGAGCTGCTGCTCGAGGGCGAGGGAGCGGACACCGGTCTGAGCCGCGAGCTGCGGCTCGACCCGGCTGTCCGGGAAGGGGTGTTGCACATATCCGCGATGGCCGCGTCGTGCGACGACGACCCGGGCGTCGAATACCCCGCCTGCCATGTCCACCAGCAGGACTGGGGCATCCCGGTCCGCCTCACCGAGGGTGCGGCGGACCGCCTGCCGCTCGTCCTCGCCGGCGTGGACGAGCAGGAGGGCGGTTCTCAGACGCCGTAGCCGTCCGTGTAGCCGTCGCCGGTGTGGTGGTGATGGTGGTGGTGGGGTTCCTCCTCCACGACCGGCGTCGGCGGTACGACGAGCCGCCGACGCCGCGCGATACCGCTGAACGTGGCGACGCCGATCAGGCCGACGGCCATCAGGATCAGGCCGACGACCGTGAGGTTGACACCGTTCATGTGCCAGTCGGTAGCGAACGTGAGTATGGCCCCCACGGCGATGAGGATGATGCATCCGCCGAGCCCCATGAGGCTTCGCCTCCCCTTTCGGTTCCGGAATCTCCGGTCTCGTCCGGGTACCCCGGGGCTTCCCGGCTAGCCCTCCAGAAAAGCCGTCAGGGCGTTCGCGAGGAGGAACGGGTCGTCGGCGCCGCACAGTTCGCGGGCGCTGTGCATGGAGAGGATGGCCACGCCGATGTCGACCGTGCGGATGCCGTGCCGGGCCGCGGTGATCGGTCCGATGGTCGTGCCGCAGGGCATCGAGTTGTTGGAGACGAAGTGCTGGAAGGGGACGTTCGCCTTCTCGCAGGCGGCGGCGAACACCGCGCGGCCCGAACCGTCGGTGGCGTAGCGGTTGTTGACGTTCACCTTGAGGATCGGGCCGCCGTTGACCCGGGGGTGGTGCGTCGGGTCGTGCCGCTCCGCGTAGTTGGGGTGCACGGCGTGACCGGTGTCCGAGGAGAGGCAGACGGTGCCGGCGAAGGCGCGGGCGCGGTCCTCGTAGGAGCCGCCGCGGGCGAACACCGAGCGCTCCAGGACGGTGCCGAGCAGCGGGCCGTCGGCACCGGTGTCGGACTGCGAGCCGTTCTCCTCGTGGTCGAAGGCGGCCAGCACCGGGATGTGGGTGAGCGGGGCGCCACCGGTCGCGGCGGCGGCCAGCGCGGCCGCGCCCGCGTGCACCGACAGCAGGTTGTCCATGCGCGGCCCGGCGACCAGTTCGCGGTCCCGGCCGAGGTAGGCCGGTGCCTCCACCGGGTGCGCCATCAGGTCCCAGCCGGCGACCGAACGGGCTTCGAGGCCCGCCTCCTGCTCCAGGAAGGAGATCAGATCGCCGTCGAGCACCTCGTCGCCCAGGCCCCACACCGGCTGGAGGTGCCGCTGCTTGTCCAGCTTGAGCCCCTCGGTGCTCACCGAGCGGTCCAGGTGGATGGCCAGCTGCGGCACCCGCAGCAGCGGCCGGTCCACGTTCACCAGGACCGTGGAGCCGTCGCGCAGGGTGAGCCGGCCGGCCAGGCCCAGGTCGCGGTCGAGCCAGGAGTTCATCAGCGGGCCGCCGTAGATCTCCACGGCGACCTGGCGCCAGCCGTGCGCCCCGCTGTCCGGGCGCGGCTTGATCCGCAGGTTGGGGGAGTCGGTGTGCGCGCCGATGATGTGGAAGGGCGTGTGCGGCGCGGCGCCCTCGGGGACGTACCAGGCGACGATCGCACCGCCGCGCAGCACGTACCGGCCGCCGCTGGTGCCGTCCCAGGCGTCCGTCTCGGCGACCTGCCTGAAGCCTGCCTTCTCCAGCCGCTCGGCGACGTTCGCCACGGCGTGGTACGGCGACGGGCTCGCCGCGAGGAAGGCCATCAGGTCGTCGGTGTGGCCGCGGTCGAAGGTGAGGGGTGCGCGCGCAGCGCTCGCTGGAGGGGTGGCGGCGGGCGACGGGCTGGATGGTGCGCTCATGGGATTCACCTTAACGACGTGCGCGGGCCCGCTCCCGGTAAGGGGAAGCGGGCCCGCGCGGGGATACGACGGGGACGTCCAAAACGTCGGGAAGGCGTACCCGAAACGTCCGGAAGCGTCCGGGGCGAGGTTTTAGAAGGCGGCCTCGTCCAGCTCCATCAGGTCCAGCTCGACGCCCGAGGCGACCTTGCGGGCCAGGGTGACGCCCGGCAGGACGTTCGCGGCGAAGAACTTCGCCGCGGCGATCTTGCCGGTGTAGAACGCCTTGTCCTTCGCGGAGGCCGTGGCCAGCTTCTCGGCGGCGACCGCGGCGCCCTTGAGCAGCAGGTAGCCGACGATGACGTCGCCGGAGGCGAGCAGCAGGCGGGTGGTGTTCAGGCCGACCTTGTAGATGTTCTTGGCGTCCTCCTGGGTGGCGGACAGGTCGGTCAGCATCAGGCCGACGATCGCCTCCAGCTCGACCGCGGCCTTGGCCAGGTGCTCGCGGGCGCCCGCCAGCTCCTCGCCGCCGGTGCCGAGCGCCAGGAACTTCTTGATGTCCTCGGCGAGCGAGTTCAGCGCGGCGCCCTGGTTGCGGACGATCTTGCGGAAGAAGAAGTCCTGGCCCTGGATCGCGGTGGTGCCCTCGTAGAGGGTGTCGATCTTGGAGTCCCGGATGTACTGCTCGATCGGGTACTCCTGGAGGAAGCCGGAGCCGCCGAAGGTCTGGAGCGACTGGGCCAGCTGCTCGTAAGCCTTCTCCGAGCCGTAGCCCTTGACGACCGGCAGCAGCAGGTCGTTGAGGGCGTGCTCGGCGGTGGCGTCCTCGCCGTTCGCCTCCTTGACCTGGATCGCGTCCTGGATCGAGGCGGTGTACATCACCAGGGCGCGCATGCCCTCCGCGTACGCCTTCTGCGTCATCAGCGAGCGGCGCACGTCGGGGTGGTGGGTGATGGTGACCTTGGGCGCGGTCTTGTCCATGAAGTTGGCCAGATCCGGACCCTGGACGCGCTCCTTGGCGTACTCCAGGGCGTTCAGGTAGCCGGTGGACAGGGTGGAGATCGCCTTCGTGCCGACCATCATGCGGGCGAACTCGATGATGCGGAACATCTGGCGGATGCCGTCGTGCTTGTCGCCGATCAGCCAGCCCTTGGCGGGGTGCTTGTCGCCGAAGGTCATCTCGCACGTGTTGGAGGCCTTCAGGCCCATCTTGTGCTCGACGTTGGTGGCGTAGACGCCGTTGCGCTCGCCCAGCTCGCCGGTCTCGAAGTCGAACAGGTACTTCGGCACGAGGAAGAGGGACAGGCCCTTGGTGCCGGGGCCGGCGCCCTCGGGACGCGCGAGCACGTAGTGGAGGATGTTCTCCGACATGTCGTGCTCACCCGAGGTGATGAAGCGCTTCACGCCCTCGATGTGCCAGGAGCCGTCCTCCTGCTGCACGGCCTTGGTGCGGCCGGCGCCCACGTCGGAGCCCGCGTCGGGCTCGGTGAGCACCATCGTGGAGCCCCACTGCTTCTCCACGGCGACCTTGGCGATGTGCTTCTGGACCTCGTTGCCCTCCTCGAAGAGGATGCCGGCGAACGCCGGGCCCGAGGAGTACATCCACACGGCCGGGTTGGCGCCCAGGATCAGCTCGGCGTAGGCCCAGATCAGGGAGCGCGGCGAGGTGGTGCCGCCGATCTCCTCGGGCAGGCCGAGGCGCCAGTACTCGGAGTCCATGAAGGCCTGGTAGCTCTTCTTGAAGGTCGCCGGCACCGGGGCGGTGTTGGTCTCCGGGTCGAAGACGGGCGGGTTGCGGTCGGCGTCGGCGAAGGACTCGGCCAGCTCGTTCTCCGAGAGGCGGGTCAGCTCCTCCAGGACGCTCTTGGCGGTCTCGACGTCCATCTCCTCGAACGGGCCGGTGCCGTACACCTTGTCGCGCCCGAGTACTTCGAAGAGGTTGAACTCGATGTCGCGGAGATTCGACTTGTAGTGCCCCATGGCGACGGCTCCGTTGAGGGATCGGCGAGGCACTGACTCCTCGCATTCGGTTCACGTACCAACAAGTAGCTACGATGATGCTACCCGTCGGTAATAAGGCGCAACCCCTGTCCCGACAAGTGTGAGAAGGGTCTACTCCTGCGGGCCGTTCGGGTCCATCCCTGCGGCGGCCATTCCCTCGGTACGCTTGCGCCCATGTACGGATACGGCCAGCCCATGGACGGCGGCGCCGCGCAGCAGCAGTACACGTCGGGGCAGCAGCAGATGGCGGGCGGGGCCGGCGGGTACGGCCAGCAGCCGCCGCTCTACCCGGAGCCGTCCCCGCCGTCGCTCGCGGACGCGGTGCGCGCGTTCACCACCGGGCAGATGTCCCCCGAGGACTTCCAGCAGATCTTCGCCACGTCGAAGGTGTACTGCCCGCGCGGCGACACCCCCGGCTTCCTCGCCCTGCACAACACCCAGCAGCCGGTGATCCCGATGTTCACCTCGCTCAAGGAGCTGCGGCGGTACGCGGGCAAGGAGTCCAAGTACTTCGTGATCACCGGCGCGGAGGTGATCGACCTGCTGCCGACCGGCTACGGCTTCGTCCTCGACATGGAGGGCGAGCACCGGATGGTGTTCGACGCCAAGGCGGTCGAGCAGATGGTGGACTACGCGATGCGCCGTATGTACGGCTGAGATCGTCCGTACGGCTGAGAGTCGCCGTTCGAGGAGCCCGGAGGGAATGCCCTCCGGGCTCTTTCCGTTGTGGGTGGCAGGAAGTTCAACGCTCAACTAAACTGGGCGTACGAAGGAGGTAGCCACCATGCCTGCAGTGACCGTCGAGAACCCGTTGACGCTGCCCCGTGTGACCGCTCCCGCCGATGCCGTGGCGCGGCCGGTGCTCACCGTCACCACCGCTCCCAGCGGCTACGAGGGCGAGGGCTTCCCGGTGCGCCGGGCGTTCGCGGGGATCAATTACCGCCATCTCGACCCGTTCATCATGATGGACCAGATGGGTGAGGTGGAGTACGCGCCGGGCGAGCCCAAGGGCACCCCCTGGCACCCGCACCGCGGGTTCGAGACCGTCACCTACATCATCGACGGCATCTTCGACCACCAGGACAGTCACGGCGGTGGCGGCACCATCACCAACGGCGACACCCAGTGGATGACGGCCGGCGCCGGCCTGCTGCACATCGAGGCGCCGCCGGAGCACCTGGTGGTCTCGGGCGGTCTCTTCCACGGCGTCCAGCTGTGGGTGAACCTCCCCGCCAAGGACAAGATGATGGCCCCGCGCTACCAGGACATCCGGGCCGGCAGCGTCCAGCTGCTGACCTCGCCGGACGGCGGCGCGCTGCTCCGGGTCATCGCGGGCGAGCTGGACGGCCACGCGGGCCCCGGCATCACGCACACCCCGATCAGCATGGTCCACGCGACGCTCGCGCCGGGCGCGGAGATCACCCTGCCCTGGCGGGAGGACTTCAACGGCTTGGCGTACGTGCTGGCGGGCCGCGGCAGCGTCGGCGTCGAGCGCCGGCCCGTCCGCACGGGCCAGACGGCGGTCTTCGGTGCCGGGTCCTCGCTGACCGTGCGCGCGGACGAGCAGCAGGACGGCAACACGCCGGACCTGGAGGTCGTCCTCCTCGGCGGCCGGCCGATCCGCGAGCCCATGGCCCACTACGGCCCGTTCGTCATGAACACCAAGGACGAGCTGATGCAGGCCTTCGAGGACTACCAGAAGGGCCGTCTGGGGACGGTCCCGGCGGTGCACGGCATGACGGACGAGGGCCCCGGGGCCTGAACCCGGGACGCCGCCGCCCCGCAGAACGAGGAGGGCCCCCGCCGGGCCGAGGACGTCCCGGCGGGGGCCCTTCCTCACTCGCCCGGCCGCGCGGGCAGGACACCCGGCCGCGGTCGTGATCCGCTGGGAACGTGCTGCTGTTGCCCGAGCCGGTCCGGCGCCTCGCCGCCTGGTGCGTCGTGCTGCTGCTCGTCGCCGGGGTCGGCTGGATCGGGGTGCGGCTGTGCGGGGAACTCCGTACGGCCGTCACGGCGGTGCTGCTGGCCCTGCTGGGCACCGCCCTGCTCGCCCCGCTGCACCGGCGGCTCGTGCGGGCCGGCGTGCGGCGCTCGGTGTCGGCGGGGCTGACCTGCGTCGCCGTGGTGGCCGTCGTCGGCGGTGCCCTCTACATCGTGGTCGCCGCCCTCGTCGACAGCGGCGACGAGATCATCGCCTCCCTGCGCAACGCGGGCAAGAGCCTCTCCCGGCACTTCGGCGCCGCCGGGACCGGCCTGGACGACCTCGCCGCCAACTCCCGTGAACTGCTGCGGAAGTTCGGCGGCACGGCCGCGTCCAACGTCATCAGCGGGGTCAGCGTCGTCGGCGAGAGCATCGCCATCGCGGTGCTCGCCCTCGTCCTGGTCTTCTTCTTCCTGCGCGACTCCCACCTCGTCCTGGGCACCCTGCGGGCCGTCGCCCCCGGGGACAGCGCCGACACCCTGGAGGCCGTCGCCCGGCGCGCCTACGAGGCGGTCGAGGGGTTCATGCGCGGCACCACCCTGATCGCGCTGATCGACGCCCTGTGCACCACCGTCGGCCTGCTGATCCTGCGGGTGCCGGGCGCGCTCGGGCTCGGCGCGCTGGTGTTCGTCGGCGCCTACATCCCCTACCTCGGCGCGTTCATCTCCGGCGCGGTCGCGGTGCTGGTCGCCCTCGCCGACCGGGGCTTCGTCATCGCGCTGTGGGCGCTCGGCGTGGTCCTCGCCGTGCAGCTGCTGGAGGGGCACGTGCTGCAGCCGGTGATCCAGAGCCGCACCGTGCAGATGCACCCGGCGGTCGTGATGGTCACCATCACGGCCGGTGCCTCGGTGGCGGGCATCCTCGGCATGCTCCTGGCCGTCCCGCTGACCGCGGCCGCCTTCGGCGTCGTCCAGGAACTGCGCACCCGCTACGCGTCCGCGCCGCCCGGCTCCCCGGGACCCCCGGACTCCCCGGTCCCCGAGCGCTCGTAGAGCTCGAACCAGATGCTCTTGCCCTCGCCCCTCGGCTCCACCCCCCAGGTGTCCGCCAGGATGCCGATCAGCAGCAGCCCGCGCCCGGACGAGGCGAGTTCGCCGGGGCGGCGCTTGTGCGGGAGGTCGTCGCCGGTGTCGAAGACCTCCACCCGCAGCCGGCGCCGGCCGCCGTTCGCGGCGACCTCGGCCAGCAGCAGCGCGTCCGTGTCGGTGTGCACCAGCACATTGGTGACCATCTCGGAGGCGAGCAGCTCGGCCGAGTCCACCTGGTCGGGGTCGGCCCAGTCGTGCAGCAGCTCGCGCACGTACCGGCGGGCCTCGGCGATCCGCTCGGGCTCGTCCTGTCCCACCGGCAGCAGCACGCGCCGTACCAGGGGCCACACCGCCGCGCCGCCGTCCGGATCGCCGCCCCGCTCCGGACGGCACAGCAGCACCAGCGCGATGTCGTCCTCGCGGCGGTCGGCCAGCGGGCCGGTGGTGTGGTGCGAGGAGGGCCCGTGCACGCCCTGCACCAGCGCGTCGGCCAGCGACTCCAGATCGCCGTCGTGGTCCTCCAGGATCGCGCGCAGCCGCCGCCAGCCGCTCTCCAGGTCGTGTCCGCCGGTCTCGATCAGCCCGTCGGTGCACAGCATCAGCGTCTCCCCCGGCTGGAGCGCGAACCGGGTCGTCGGATAGTCCGCGTCCGGGTCGATGCCCAGCGGCAGCCCGCCCGCCGTCGGCCGCTTCATCACCGTGCCGTCGGCCATCCGGATCACCGGGTCCGGATGGCCCGCGCGGGCGATCTCCAGCCGTCCGGTCGCCGGGTCGACCGCCACGTACAGGCAGGTCGCGAAGCGCGGGTCGGACTCCTCCTCGTCCTGGGTGATGCCGTGCAGGAAGCGGGCGGCGCGCGAGAGCACGGCGTCCGGCCGGTGCCCCTCGGAGGCGTAGGCGCGCAGGGCGATCCGCAGCTGGCCCATCAGTCCCGCCGCCCGCACGTCATGCCCCTGGACGTCCCCGATGACCAGCGCGAAGCGGCCGGAGGGCAGCGGGATCATGTCGTACCAGTCGCCGCCCACCTGGAGTCCGCCGCCGGTCGGGATGTAGCGGGCGGCGATCCGGATCCCCGGGATCTCCGGGCCGAGCGAGGGCAGCATGGAGCGTTGCAGCCCCTCCGTCAGCTCCCGCTCGGACTCGGCGGTCTCCGCCCGGGACAGGGCCTGGGCGAGCATCCGGGCCACCGTCGTCAGCACCGCGCGCTCGTCGGGGGTGAAGGCCACCGGATGGGCGAAGCCCGCCATCCAGGCGCCCATCGTGCGCCCGCCCACGGTCAGCGGGAGGAACGCCCACGAGCTGCGCCCGAAGGGCCGGGCGAGCGGCCAGGTCACCGGATAGCGGTCCTTGTACTCCTCGGGCGAGGAGAGGTACACCGCGCGGCCGGTGCGCACCACCTCGGCCGCCGGGTACTCCATGGCCAGCGGCATCTGGGTGAAGGGGCCCATGTCGTCGGTCCGGTGCCCGTGGTGGCCGATCATCGTCAGCCGGTCGCCCTCCACGCCGAACACCACCAGCCCGTCCGGCGTGAACCCCGGCATCGACAGGCCCGCGGCGACCCGCAGCACCTCGGCCGTGGACCGCGCCTCCGCCAGCGCACGGCCCGCGTCCAGCAGGAACGCCTCCCGCGAGCGCCGCCAGGGCCCGGTGACCGCGGTGCGGCCGCCCGCGTCCGGACCCGGCTCGGCGACCTCCTGGAGGGTGCCGGTCAGTACATAGGCGTGCCGCTCGCGGTCGTACGACGGCTTGGAGCGGCTGCGCACGACGCGCAGCACCTCGCCGCGCTCGTCCATGATCCGCACGCGCACCTCGGCGAGCGCGTCCTCGGCGACCGCGAGCTGCACCACCGAAGTGATCTCGTTCCAGTCCACCGGGTGCAGCCGGGCCCGGGTCTGGGCCTCGGTGAGGGTGGCCGGCGCCGCGGGCAGCCCGAGCAGCCGCGCCGCCTCCGCGTCCACGGTGACCAGCTTGTCCGCCGTGTCCCAGTGCCACAGCCCGGTCGCGAGGGCGGCGAGGACATCCCCTACGGCCGGGAGCGGCTCACCTGTGCGCATTGTCCCCATTTAAGACAATGTGTGCGCGTCGTGCCACCGTAGGGCCGCGGGCCGCAAATGGTGGGGAGCCGATCTTGGGGTGGCCGGTACCCTTGGTTCAGCTGGGGGCGGCAACCCCGGTGATCACCAACTCAATCCGCGAAGGACGATGAACGACGATGCATCGGTACAGGTCCCACACCTGCGGCCAGCTCCGCGCCTCTGACGTCGGCACCGACGTCCGGCTCAGTGGCTGGCTGCACAATCGGCGCGACCTGGGCGGCATCCTCTTCATCGATCTGCGCGACCACTACGGCATCACGCAGCTGGTCGCCCGCCCCGGCACGCCCGCCTACGAGGCCCTGGACAAGCTCTCCAAGGAGTCCACGGTCCGCGTCGACGGCAAGGTTGTCTCACGTGGAACCGAGAACGTGAACCCCGACCTGCCGACCGGCGAGATCGAGGTCGAGGTGACCGAGGTCGAGCTGCTCGGCGCGGCCCAGCCGCTGCCCTTCACCATCAACGCCGAGGACGGCGTCAACGAGGAGCGGCGCCTGGAGTACCGCTTCCTCGACCTGCGCCGCGAGCGCATGCACCGCAACATCATGCTGCGCACGGCGGTCATCTCCGCGATCCGCCACAAGATGACCGCGCTCGGCTTCAACGAGATGGCGACGCCGATCCTGTCCGCGACCTCCCCCGAGGGCGCCCGCGACTTCGTCGTCCCCTCCCGGCTGAACCCCGGCAAGTTCTACGCCCTGCCGCAGGCCCCGCAGCAGTTCAAGCAGCTGCTGATGATCTCCGGCTTCGACCGCTACTTCCAGATCGCGCCCTGCTTCCGCGACGAGGACGCCCGCGCCGACCGCTCGCCGGGCGAGTTCTACCAGCTCGACGTCGAGATGAGCTTCGTCGAGCAGGAGGACGTCTTCCAGCCGATCGAGCAGCTGATGACGGAACTCTTCGAGGAGTTCGGCGGCGGCCGCCACGTCACGTCCCCCTTCCCGCGGATCCCGTTCCGCGAGGCGATGCTGAAGTACGGCTCCGACAAGCCGGACCTGCGCGCCAAGCTGGAGCTGGTGGACATCACCGATGTCTTCGAGGGCTCGGAGTTCAAGGCGTTCGCCGGCAAGCACGTGCGCGCGCTGCCGGTGCCGGCGGTCCAGGACCAGCCGCGCAAGTTCTTCGACCAGCTCGGTGACTACGCGGTCTCGCTGGGCGCCAAGGGCCTGGCCTGGGTCCGCGTCGGCGAGGACGGCACGCTGTCCGGCCCGATCGCCAAGTTCCTCACCGAGGAGAACGTCGCCGAGCTGACCAAGCGCCTCTCGCTGGCCCCCGGCCACGCCGTCTTCTTCGGCGCGGGCGAGTACGACGAGGTCTCGAAGATCATGGGCGGGGTCCGCGTCGAGGCCGCCAAGCGCGCCGGCCAGTTCGAGGAGAACGTCTTCCGCTTCTGCTGGATCGTCGACTTCCCGATGTACGAGAAGGACGAGGAGACCGGCGCGATCGACTTCTCGCACAACCCCTTCTCGATGCCGCAGGGCGGCCTGGAGGCCCTTGAGACCCAGGACCCGCTGGACATCCTGGGCTGGCAGTACGACATCGTCTGCAACGGTGTCGAGCTGTCCTCCGGCGCGATCCGGAACCACGAGCCGGAGATCATGCTCAAGGCCTTCGAGATCGCGGGCTACGACCGGGAGACCGTCGAGGAGAAGTTCGCGGGCATGCTCCGCGCGTTCCGCTTCGGCGCCCCGCCGCACGGCGGCATCGCCCCCGGCGTGGACCGCATCGTCATGCTCCTCGCGGACGAGCCCAGCATCCGCGAGACGATCGCCTTCCCGCTCAACGGCAACGCCCAGGACCTGATGATGGGCGCCCCGACGGAGCTGGAGGAGGCCCGCCTGCGCGAGCTGCACCTCGACATCAGGAAGCCGCAGCCGAAGTAGTACCTCCGGTGGTCGTCGAAACGCCCGGGGCCCTTGGGGCCCCGGGCGTTTCGCCGTCACTCGGGGTCTTCCCCTTCCTCCCCGCCTTCCGCGTCGGGTGAGGCACCGTCCTCCAGCAGCCGCTCGGCGATGTCGTCGGACCACCGCTGCGCCCAGGCGCGCAGCTCGGTGAGCGCCGCCTCGTCCAGGCCGTACCGGGTGAACTGGGCGTCGGCGTAGAAGTCCGTGCCGGTCAGCCGGGACTGGAGGGTGGGCAGGTCGAAGACGTCATGGGCGTGCCGGCCTCCCAGCTCCTCCAGCTCGGGCAGGGAGAAACGGGCGGCCGCCGCTTCGGCGTCGATCAGGTCGACGGCCGCGCCCCGGTCGTAGAGGGCGCGGATCTTCGTGCCGACGGCGTCCTCCAGGCAGAGGGTGGGGCCGTACTCGGTGAGGTCCGGCGGCCCCCACAGAGTCTCCTTGTGCAGGGCGAGGAGGCAGGGCTCACCGGTCGGCGGGTCGGTGACGGTCAGCTGCGCGGTGCGCTCGGTGGCGGCGCCGGGGCGCACGGTACGGCCGCGCGCCTCCAGGGCGGCGGCGAGGGCAGCGGCGAGGCGGTCCATGGGCTCGCCGCTCTCGGTGGCGAGGTCCACGTTGGCGTGCGGGCGCCGGACCAGTCCGTGCGCCTGGAGGGCGTAGCCGCCGGCGAGCACCAGACCGTACGGTCCGCCCGCGGTGACGGCGTCCGCGAGGAGCCGCCGGTGGGGTTCGGGAAGGTTCACGGCATCCGTACTCTGCCAGACCGGCCGCCGATGACGGCGGATGCGGGAAGGACCCGGGAGCGGTGCGGCTTCCGGGTCCTTCGGGTGGAGGTGCCTCCCAGGCGGGGCCTGCTCAGCCTTCCTGGCCGCCGAAGCGCTCCTTGTAGGTGGCCAGGTCCTCGTCCGTCAGCTTGGCGAACAGGACCGGCGGGACCGTGAAGGGGGTGCCGGACGGGACGGAGGCGAGGGCCTTGGCCTCGTCCGAGGTGACCCAGGTCGCGGTGTCGGCCGGGAGGTCGAAGGCGCCGCGCATGGCCGCCGAGGTGGCCGGGATCAGGGGCTCGGAGACGACCGCGTAGAGGTGGATGAGGTTCATCGCGGTGCGCAGGGTGAGGGCCGCGCCGTCCTTGTCGGTCTTGATCTCCAGCCAGGGGGCCTTCTCCTCCAGGTAGGAGTTTCCGGCCGACCACAGGGCGCGCAGAGCGGCCGCGGCCTTGCGGAACTGGAGGGCCTCCATCTGCGACTCGTACTCCGCGAGCAGCGTCGCGATCTCCTCGCCGAGCTTCGCCTCCGCCTCGCCCGGCTCGCCGCCGGCCGGGACCTCGTCGCCGAAGCGCTTGCGGGAGAAGGACAGCACGCGGTTGACGAAGTTGCCGAGGGTGTCGGCCAGGTCCTTGTTCACCGTGGCGGTGAAGTGCTCCCAGGTGAAGGACGAGTCGTCCGACTCCGGCGCGTTGGCGATCAGGAAGTAGCGCCAGTAGTCGGCGGGCAGGATGTCGAGGGCCTGGTCGGTGAAGACGCCCCGCTTCTGCGAGGTGGAGAACTTGCCTCCGTAGTACGTCAGCCAGTTGAAGGCCTTGACGTAGTCGACCTTCTTCCACGGCTCGCGCACGCCCAGCTCCGTGGCCGGGAACATCACCGTGTGGAACGGGACGTTGTCCTTGGCCATGAACTCCGTGTAGCGGACCTGGGTGTCGACGTCGTACCACCAGGACTTCCAGTCCCGGTTGTCCGGGTCCTGGTCCGCCCACTCCTTCGTCGCGCCGATGTACTCGACCGGGGCGTCGAACCAGACGTAGAAGACCTTGCCCTCGGCCGCCAGCTCCGGCCAGGTGTCCGCCGGGACAGGGACGCCCCAGTCCAGGTCACGGGTGATCGCCCGGTCGTGCAGGCCCTCGGTCAGCCACTTGCGGGCGATCGAGGCGGCCAGCTGCGGCCAGTCGGCCTCATGCCGGGCCACCCACTCCTCGACCTCGTGCTGGAGCTTGGACTGGAGCAGGAAGAGGTGCTTGGTCTCGCGGACCTCCAGGTCCGTGGAGCCGGAGATCGCGCTGCGCGGGTTGATCAGGTCGGTCGGGTCCAGCACGCGGGTGCAGTTCTCGCACTGGTCGCCGCGGGCCTTGTCGTAGCCGCAGTGCGGGCAGGTGCCCTCGACGTAGCGGTCCGGCAGGAACCGGCCGTCGGCCGGGCTGTAGACCTGGCGGATCGCCCGCTCCTCGATGAAGCCGTTCTCGTTCAGCTTGCGGGCGAAGTGCTGGGTGATCTCGCGGTTCTCCGGGCTGGAGCTGCGGCCGAAGTAGTCGAAGGCCAGCGCGAAGCCGTCGTAGACGGCCTTCTGGGCGTCGTGCGCCTGCGCGCAGAACTCGGCCACCGGCAGGCCCTGCTCCTTGGCTGCCAGCTCTGCGGGGGTGCCGTGCTCGTCGGTGGCGCAGATGTAGAGGACGTCGTGGCCGCGCTGGCGGAGGTACCGGGAGTACACGTCCGCCGGGAGCATGGACCCCACCATGTTGCCCAGGTGCTTGATCCCGTTGATGTACGGAAGGGCGCTGGTGATGAGGTGTCGAGCCATCCGGCTGCTCCCAGGTCGGGTTGTTTTACGAACCTTGAAATGGTAGCCGAGACAGGTGGGCCGCCCGCTTCCCGTTTTACAGGGTGGGAAGGGGGCGGCCGGTGGCTGGACGGGGCGGGCCGGGACTACGGCGTGATCACGGCCGCCAGGTGGCGAGTACGCCCTCGTACAGCTCCGCGTCCGTCAGCTCGCGGGGGTGGGGCCCGCGTGGAAGAAGGCGGTGTTGGGGGTCTTCAGCTTGCGCAGGTAGTCGAACGCCTTGTTGTCGTGCTCACCGAACGCGACGAAGGAGAAGAAGACCGTGGGGTGGCTCTCCGCCGCGGCGACGAGGGCCTGGGTCGCGGGCGTCTTGGCGTCCGGGGCGCCGTCGGTCTGGAACACCACCAGCGCAGGCGTGCCGGGGGCGACGTGCTCGTCGTAGTGGGCGAGTACGGCTTCCACGGCGGCGTGGTAGCTGGTCCGGCCCATCCGGCCGAGGCCCGCGTGGACGTCGTCGATCCTCGTCGCGTGGTCCGGGGCGAGGGTCAGCTCGGTGGTGCCGTCGACCTCGGTGGAGAAGAAGACGGTGTGGACCGTGGTCTCGGGGTCCAGGTGGGCCGCGAGGGCGAGGGCCTGGTCGGCGAGGGCCTGCGCGGAGCCGTCCTTGTAGTACGGCCGCATGCTGGCGGAGCGGTCCAGCACGAGGTAGAGCTTCGCGCGGGTTCCGGTGAGGTCGGTCTTCGCGAGCGGCTCGACGGCGGCGGTGTAGGCCGTGGCGAGGGCGGGGGCGGCGGCCTGGACGGCGGGGAGGGGAGTGGCGGCGGCGCGACCGGCATCGTCGGCGGGTGCCTCCGGTGCGACCGGCTCGGTGGGCCCGGCGGGCTCGCTGTCGGAGGCGACGGCTTCCTGGGCGGGCGCGGGCTCCGCGGGTGCGGCTTCGGAGGCCGTCTCGGCGGGTGCCGCCTCCGGCTCGGTTTCGGCGGCTGCGGGCTCCGGTTCCGTCTCGGCGGGTGCGGCTTCCGTCTCCGGCTCGGTCTCGGCGTCGGGGGTGGCGTTTTCCTGGGCGGGCGCGGCGGCTTCGGTGGTCGCCGCTTCCGGCTCGGCCGCGGCGGGCTCGGCTTCGGCGGCTGCCGGCTCCGGTTCCGTCTCGGCGGGTGCGGCCTCCGACGCCGGAACGGCTTCGGCCTCGGCGGCGGTCTCCTCGGTGGGCTCGGCTTCGGCGGTGGCCGCCGCTTCCGGCTCGGCCGCGGCGGGCTCCTCCTCGGTGGCCGGCTCCGAAGACGCCTCGGTCTCGGTGACCGACTCCGCGTCCGCGGTCTGCGTCGGCTCCGCGGGGGCGGCCTCGGCCTCCGACGCCTCAGGCATGGCCGCCGGGGCGTCCACGTTTTCCGGGGCCACCTCCTCCGCCGGTGCTTCCGGCGCCGGTGCGGGTTCCGCCGTCGGTGCTTCTTCGACCTGCGCCTCGGCGCTGGTCTCGGCGTCGGCCTCGGGTTCCGCCGCCTCGGTGTCGGCCTCCGCCTCAGCGGTCACCTCCGCCTCGGTCTCGCCGGTCGGCTCGGACTCGCCCTCGGCAGCCGTCACGGCGTCCGCCTCGGCCTCGGCGTCGGCCTCCGCCTCGGTCTCCCGCTCGGCCTCGGCAACGGCGTCGTCCTCGACAGGCGCGTCCGCCTTCGCCTCGGTGTCGGTGTCGGTGTCGGCCTGCGTACCTGCCTCGGCGTCGTCCTCCGCCTCCGCCCCGGCAACGGCGTCGACCTCGGCCTCCGCCTTCGCCTCGGACTCGGCGTCACCCTTGGCCCCGACCCCCGTGTCCGTCTCGGTGGTCGACGCGTCGGGTGCGTCGTCCGCCGGGGTCGAGGGGTTCGGTACCCGGACCTTGTCGAAGGCGGCGGACACCAGCTCGTGTTCGCCGGCGGAGGAGTCGCGGGGCTCGGGGACCGTCGCCGTCGGCTCGGGAGCGACCGGGTCGCGGGGTTCCGGGACCGCCGGCGCCGGCTCGGCCGCAACCGGCTCCACCGGCTCCACCGATTCGACCGACTGCGCCGGCGCGGCCGAGGGTTGGGCCGTCGCACCCTCTGCCTCGGCGGCTCGGGACTTGCGTGAGCGGCCGAATGCGTTCCGCAGGAGAGTGAGAATGCCCATGTGTGCAACCCTTCGCGTGAGGTGACACCGTCAATCGCTGGCCAGGACGGACACGTAAGGTTAGCGGCCCTGGATGTCCGCGGTGTGGCCCCGAACCCTCACGGCGCACCGTCGACGCGTGCCAGGAAATCCCCCAGCACCCGGTTGAACTCCTCGGGCCGCTCCAGATTGGGCAGATGGGCCGCCCCTTCGACGACCTCCAGGGTGGAGTCGGGGAGCAATCGCGCCAGGGACTCGGCGTCGGCGACGGGCGTGTAGGTGTCGTCGGCACCCACCACCACCAGCGCGGGGACCGCCACCCGTGTCAGCAGGCCCCGGTAGTCGGGGCGTTCGGCCCGCCCGCGCAGGGACGCCGCCGCGCCCCGCGGGGCCGTCGCGGTCATCATGCCGTGGACGTGCGCCTTGACCTCCGCGCGGGCGTACGGCGCGATCATGCGGTCCAGCACCTCGTCGGCGTAGCCGCGCATCCCCTCCGCGAGCAGCCGGTCCGCCATCGCGTTGCGGTTCCGTACGCCCTCGGGGGTCTCCGGCTCGGCGAAGGTGTCCGCGAGGACCAGTCCCCGGATCCGGTCGCCGAAGCGGTCGTGGCACTCCATGGCGATCTGGCCGCCCATCGACAGCCCGGCCAGCACGAAGGTGTCCACGCCCAGGAAGTCGAGGAGTTCGGCCACGTCCTCGGCGTGGCGGGAGAGCGGGACCTTGCCGGGAGTGACCGGTGAGGCGCCGTAGCCGCGCAGGTCGGGGGCGACGACCCGGCGGCCGGCGGAGAACTCCGCCACCTGCGGGTCCCACATCGTGCGGTCGAAGGGGTGCCCGTGGATCAGCACCAGGGGGCAGCCGGCGGAAGCGGAATCATGGCATTTGTCGGTGAACGCGAGGTACGGGGGCATGTGATCGACCCTAGGCGGGCCCAATTGCTCGGTGCAATAAGATCTTTGCCCTCGGTGCAATCGCGGCTCGGCCGACGCGCCAGACCAACAGGGGGACCGATGAACGACTTTCGGCGGATCGCCGACCGGATAGCCGCCGACATCGCGAGCGGGCGGCTGCGGCCGGGGCAGCGGCTGCCGCCGCAGCGTGCCTTCGCGCGGCGGCACGGGCTCGCGCCCTCCACGGCGGGGCGGGTGTACGCCGAACTCGTGCGCCGGGGGCTGGTGGTGGGCGAGGTCGGGCGGGGCACCTTCGTGCGGGCCACCGCCCCGGACGGACAGCCGGGACACGCACTGACCGAGGCGGCGGCCGGGGCACCGCCGGTGAACCTGGAGCTGAACTACCCGGAGGCGGCGGGGCAGTCGGAGGCGCTGGCCCGGTCGCTCGCGCCGCTGCTGCGGCCGGACGCGCTCGGGGATGCGCTGCGGCCGGCCGGGGCCGCCGGTACGCCGGCCGCGCGGGAGGCGTTCGCCGCGCTGCTCGACGAGGGCGGGGTGCGCGCCGACCCGGCGCGGATCCTGTTCACCGGCAACGGCCGGCAGGCGATCGCCGCCGCGCTCGCCTCGCTGGCCCGCCCCGGCGACCGGGTCGGGGTGGAGCCGCTCACCTATCCGCTGGTCAAGGAGATCGCCGGCCGGCTCGGGCTGAGTCTGGTGCCGCTCGCCATGGACGAGGAGGGCGTCCGCCCGCAGTCCGTCGCCACCGTCCACCGCACCGCGCCGCTGGCCGCCCTCTACCTCCAGCCGACCCTGCACAACCCGACCGCGCTGACCATGGGCGCACCCCGGCGGGCCGAGCTGGCGGACGTCGTCCACAGGCTGGGGATACCGGTCGTCGAGGACCGGATCTGGTCCTTCCTGGAGCCGGGGCCGCACCGGGTCCCGCCGCTGGCCGCGCTCGCGCCGGACCTCGTCCACCTCGTGGACGGGCTGTCCAAGCGGGTCGCGCCCGGTCTCACCGTCGGGTTCGTCGTCGTACCGCGGGGGCGGGGCGAGGCGGTGGCGCGGGCCGTCCGGGCCGGGGGGTGGAACGCGGGCGGGTTCGCGCTGGCGGCGGCCGTGCGCTGGCTCGCCGAGGGAACCGTGGACCGGCTGGTGGCCGCCAAGCGGCGGGACGCGGCGCGCCGGCAGCGGCTGGTCGCCGAGAAGCTGGCCGGCTTCGCGGTGCGCTCCGACCCGGCCGCCGGTTTCGCCTGGTGGCAGCTGCCCGCGCCGTGGCGCGCGGACACCTTCACGGCGGCCGCGCGCGAACACGGGATCGCGGTCACGCCCGGTACGGCCTTCTCGGTGGGGCCCGGCCGCGCCCCGGACGCGGTCAGGCTTGGGCTCGGTTCGGTTCCGGAGCCGGTGCTGGCGCGGGCTCTGGAGACCCTCGCCACCGTCGCACGAGGCGGGCGGGGCGCAGATTCCGGGTCAGCCAGGTGGTGAGGGCCACCGTGAGGCCGAGGCCGAGCAGCAGCCAGGAGACCGTGCGCAGGGTGCCGGTCAGGGCGTCGTAGACGGCGCCGGCGGCCGGGCGGGGCACGTCGGCGGGCAGGTCGGCGAGGGTGAGGCGGCGGCCGATCGCCACGGCGAGACCGAGCAGCGCGCCGCCGAGGGCGGTGCCCAGCGCGGTCGCGGCGATGGCCCGGCGGCGGCGGACGGCCAGGGCGATGCCCGCGGCCGCGAAGGCCACGGCCGCCACCGGCAGCCAGAATCCGGCGACTTCGAGCACGTGGAACCCCTTTCGGAGCGACGTCAGTTCGTCGGCCGGGAGCACGGCGACAGTGGTGTGCTGCACCGGGATACGGGCGGCGAGCGGTATGTGCTCGTCGCTGAGCTGCTGTTTGACCTGGGCGGTGACGGGGGCGAGGTCGACGGTGACCGGCTCGGCGGCCGCGTCGTCGCGGTCGTCGCGCAGCGCCCGCAGCACCGCGTCGTGAGTGACCCGGTTGCCGGTGTCCCAGGCCAGCCGGAAGGCCTCGGTCTGGGTGAAGGAGCGCACCGCGTCGTGCACGAACGGGCGGACGGAGCCCCGCAGCGGGCCGACGTCCAGCCGGTGGTCCACCTCGTGGAGCAGGCTGTCCCCGACCGCGTTCGCGACGGCCTCCCGCACGTCCGGGTCGGTGGCGAGCGGGGCCATCGTGGTGACGTACCGGCCCGTGTCGGTGAGCCCGTACGCCGCCCAGACCGCCAGCGCGCCGAACGGCACGAGCAGGCAGGACAGGGTGATCAGTACGGCCGACAGGGCGCTCCTGAGGCGTTGCGGCACCCTTTCAGGCAACGGCCGGCGGGGCCGGGACGCTACCGGGGGGCGCCCGTCCGGGCGACCGCCGCACGGGGACGCGGCCTCAGCGGATCCGCCGTCCGAAGGCGTCCTCGCGGGTGTAGTACCGGTAGAAGAAGACGATGAAGGTGGCCGCCGCGACCAGCAGCGACATCAGCACGGTCCGGGCGACGGAGTGGCCGGCCTGGCTGTACAGGAAGCCGAACGCGCAGCCGACGAACGCCGTCCACAGCAGCGCGTGCACCTCCCGGATCATCCGTGGGGCCAGCGCCAGCAGGGCGAGGCACAGCACGGTGAAGACGAGGAAGCTGGCGAAGGCCAGCAGCAGGTTCCAGCCGGTGACCGGGCCGCCGTCGCGGTTCATCTCCGCGACCCAGAAGCCGTAGATCAGGCCCAGCACCACCGGGACCGCGATCCGGCCGATCCGGTGGGTGCGGGCGTCGAAGACATCGGGGGTACGGCGCTGGTCGGGGGAGGTGGCGGCCTGCACCTCGGGCGCCGGGGCGCGCCGGGGGATGCCACCGGGTGCGGGTGCCGCATGGGTCATGTGAGCACTCCTCTCTCCTCGCCCCCGTTCGCCTTCCAATGCACACCTGTGCGCCCGCCCCGGCAACTCGGACGGCGGAACCCCGGGCGGCCCGGGCCGTCCCGCGGGTCCGGAGCACGGGTGCCCGGATGCGTGTCCCTCTTCCCGTGTTTGTCGACCGAACCTGGAGACTCGGCCGATGTGAACCGGATGACGTACGAGCGGCACCGCCGGCGGCGGCTCTGCGGGCAGGGTTACGCCTGGCTGCTGCCGCTGCTGCTGCTCGTCGGCATCGTGCTGCTGGACTTCAACACCGACGCGGAGTACCGGTTCGTCTCCTGGATCGTGCTGGTGCCCGGCATCGCCGCCGCGATCTGCGGGGTGCGCACCACGGCCTGCTTCTGCGTGGTCTCGCTGGTGGCGTACGTGCTGGTGGACAACGCCTGGCCGAACCAGTACCGGGCGGGCTTCGCCGACTTCCTCCTGGTCGCGCTCGGCGGTGCGCTGGCCACGGTGGTCTCGGCCCTGCGGGTGCGGCAGGAGCGGCACATGCTGCGCATGGAGGACGTCGCGGCGGCCACGGTACGGGCCGTGCTGCGCCCGCTGCCCGAGCGCTGGGCGGGCCTCGAACAGGCGGGCGCGTACTTCCCCGCCGACGTGGAGGCGCAGGTCGGAGGCGATTTCTATGACATCCAGCCCGGGCCGTACGGCACCCGGGTGCTGGTCGGGGACGTCCAGGGCAAGGGGACGGGCGCGGTGGAGGCGGCCGCCGCGCTGCTCGGCAGTTTCCGGGAGGCGGGCTACTACGAGAAGGACCTCGGGACGGTCGCCGAGCGCCTGGAGATCCGGATGCTGCGGCTGCGGATCCACGCCACCGCGATCGGCCGCCGCGACGGTGACCGGTTCGCCACCGCGGTGCTGGTCGCCTTCTCCCGGGTCGCCCCCGACACGGTCGAGATCGTCAACTTCGGGCACGAGGCGCCGCTCGTGGTCGGCCCGCGCGGGGTGCGCGAGCTGTCCTGCGGGGACGGGCTGCCGGTCGGCCTGAGCGACCTGGTCGGCGGGCTGCCGCCGGTGCACCAGGTGCCGCTGGCCGAGGACGAGACGCTGCTGCTGGTCACGGACGGGGTGACCGAGGCCCGGGACCGCCACGGCGAGTTCTACGACCTGGTCGGCGACGTCGCCGAAGCCGTCGTGGCCGATCCGTGCTGCGCCGAGCCCGAGCGCCTGGTGCGCCGTGTCCACGACGGTGTCCGGCGGCACAGCGGGGGCGTGCTGGCGGACGACACCACGATCTTCGCGGTGCGCCGCCTCCCGGTCGGCGACGAAGGACCGCGGACGGCGGTGTTCCCGGGGTGGAACAGCGGGAGATGGCTGCCGGAGCGGGTGTGGGCGGGCGACGACCCCGAACGGGGAAGTTCGGCGTCCTGAGGCGCGTCGGGGCGGTCCCAGCGGTTACGGTGCTGGCGGGAGAGTGCGGATCCACAGGGACCGCAGGGCCTACAGGGGGAGGGACCATGCCCGGAACCGTGCTGCTGCTCGCGGCCGCGCCGCTGGGCCGGGGACGCCTGGTGGACGCGGCCTCCGTGCTGCCGGTGCTGGCCGCCGTCGCCCCCGCCGTGCTGTCCGGCACCGACACCGCCAACGTCGTGGAACTCGCGGACCCGGTGGACCCGCAGGGCGTGCTGACCCGGCTGCGGGCCGCGGCGGCCGCGCCGGGGCCGCTCACCGTGTACCTCACCGGCCAGCTGCACCTGGACCGCCGGCAGCGGCTGCCGCACCTCGCGCTGGCCCGCACCACGCCGGCCACGGTCCGCTACACCGCGCTGCCCTGGCACTGGATCCGCGAGGAGCTGCGGCTGCGGCCGCCGGGGCGGACCGCGGTCCTCCTCGACCTGCACGCGGACCCGGAGGCCTGGCGGTACCTGCACGAACAGCCGCTGGACGCGGGCCGCACGGCCGCGGTCTACGGCCGCGTCGCACCGCCGCCCGGGCGCCGGGGGCCGGCCGAGCCGACGTACATGAAGACGGTCGCCACCCTGCTGCGCAGCGGTCACCGCCCGCCGCTGGACGAGCTCCACTACCAGGCCCTCGCCCGCATCGCGGAGGAGACCGCCGTCAACGTCCTCCTGGGACCGCCCCAGGTCGCCGCGTACGCCGGTCCCGGTGAACCCGGGTTCGGCGCGCCCCCGGGCGCCGCCGCGGCCGGCCCCGGGTGGACGGGCCCCGCCGGGCCGTCCGACGGGTTCGGCGCGGTGGTGGGCGCCGGGCACCCCGGCGGGTACGCGGGGACCGGGGCGATCCCGGGGCCGCGGGTGGACGTGCCGGACGCGGTGCGGGCCGGCGGTGCCGGTCCCGTGGCCGCCGACGCCGTCCGGCCGGTTTCCGGCGCGGCGGCCGACGCCGGGGACGCGGCCGGGGACGCGGGCGTGGCCGAACCGGCGGAGCCCGGCGCGGGCGAGGGGCCGGGGGACGACGCGCGGGCGGAGGGCGGCGCCGCTTCGCCGCCGGTCCCTGCGGACGGGCTCCCGGAGGCCGTTGGCGATCCGCACGTCGCCATCAGTGACGCCGTACGGGACGGGCGGCACGAGGAGGCCGACGCGATCGCGGCGCGGCTCCAGGAGGCGGCCGTCGGGGAGCACGGGCCGGCGTCCGAGGACGCGCTGCACTGGGCCGAGGTGCGCGCCGACCTGGCGATGTTCGCGGGAGACGCGGGGCGCAGCTGCCGGGGCTGGATGACGGTGGCCGAGACCAGGCTCGCGGCGGGGCAGGCCCCCGACGCGCCCGCCGTGGAGGCCGCCGTCGACCGGGCGCACCACCAGTGGGGCCGCATCGGCGACACCGCGCGGGCCCGTGAACTGGGGCCCGCGCTCGCGGAGCTGCGCTCCAGGGTGCCCGGGCGCAGGCAGGGCGCGCTGGAGGACGTACGGCGGCAGCTGCGCGAGTTGCAGCGGACCTGACCCGGCTCACGCCTCCGACAGCAGCGCCAGGGCCCCCGACACCAGGGTCCGCACGCCCGGGGCGACCGTGGCCGGGTCGGGGGCGAAGTGGGGGCTGTGGTTGCTGGGCACGGCGGCCAGCTTCTCGGCGAGGGTGTCGCCGGAGGAGCGGTCCCAGACGTCGGCGGGCGTGGTGGTGACGAACCAGTACGAGTAGGGGATGGCGCTGTTCAGCGAGAACTCCGGGAAGTCCTCGCTGCCCATCGCCGGGCCCGGGTCGAACACCGTGCCCGCGCCGAAGACCTCGCCGTGCACGGCGGCCACGGTCCGGTCGGTGTCCGCGTCGTTCACGGTCACCGGGAAGGTGTTGCCGAGGGTGACGTCGGGCTCGCGGGGGCAGCCGGCGGCCAGGCACTCGCCCTGGGCGATGCGCCGGATCGCGGCCAGCATCCGCTGCCGTACCGCCTCGGACTGGGTGCGCAGGTTGAGCGCGATGCGCGCCTCGCCGGGGATGATGTTGTGCCGGGTGCCCGCCTCGATCCGGCCCACCGTCAGCACCGCGGACTCGCCCGCCGCGACCTCCCGGGAGACCACCGTCTGCAGCCGGGTGACGAGGTAGGCGGCGGTCACCACCGGGTCCACCGTCGCCTCCGGGCGCGAGCCGTGCCCGCCCCTGCCGTACACCACGATGTCCACGTCCGTCGCGGCGGACATGATCAGCCCCGGCGCGTGCGGGTACAGCCCCGCCGGGCCCGGCGCCGCGTGCTGGCCGAGCAGCACGTCGGGCCGCCCGAACCGCTCGTACAGCCCGTCCGCCAGCATCCGCCGGGCGCCCTGCCCGGTCTCCTCGGCGGGCTGCCCCACCACCAGCAGCGTGCCGCGCCAGGTGTCCCGCCCCCGCGCCAGCGCGGCCGCGGCCCCGGCCAGCCAGGTGACGTGCAGATCGTGGCCGCAGGCGTGCATCACCCCGTCCGTGGTGGAGGCGTACGGCAGCCCGGTCGCCTCCGGGACCGGCAGCGCGTCCATGTCGGCGCGCAGCAGCACGGTCGGGCCGTCGCCGTTGGCCAGCCGGCCCACGACACCGGTGCCGCCGACGCCCTCGGCCGTCTCGAACCCCGCGTCCGCCAGCCGGCCGGCCAGCTTGCCGGCGGTGCGGTGTTCGCGCAGGGACAGCTCGGGGTGGCGGTGCAGATCGCGGTAGAGGTCCTCCAGGCTGGCGACCGGGAGGTCGGCGGTGAGGTCCAGCGCGGTGCGGGCGGCGGCAGAGGTCATGCGGGCAGGGTAGGCGGGTCGGTGTGTTCAGTGCGACGCCGGTGCCGCAGCGGTGGCCTGCGCGGCGGGAGCCGCCGGTGCCGAGGCGCGGGCCGGGCCGGCGTTGGCCGCGAGGATCAGGGAGGTGGCGGCGACCACGGCGGCGGCGACGGCCCTGCGCGCGGTGGAATTCCCGCGAGAACCGGGTGTACGTCCGGACACGGCGACCTCACAACACGACAGCGGCGTATTAAGCAGGTTTAATCCGCCGTTTAACCTAGAGGCAGTGGGAGCCGAACAGCAAGGCGGACAGGGGGAGTTGGGGGTGCCGGTGGTGCGGGAAAGGGACGATCCGGGAACGGTGGGACGACGGGTGCAGCGGTTGCGCGCCCAGCGCGGGCTCACCCAGCGGCAACTGGCGGAGCCGGCCTACACCCCGGCGTACATCTCCACCCTGGAGGCGGGCCGGGTGCGCGCCTCCGACGAGGCGCTGCGGCACATCGCGGACCGGCTCGGCGTGAGCTTCGAGGAACTGGCGCTGGGCCGCCCCGCCCACCTCGCCACGGAGCTGCGGCTGCGGCTGACCGAGGCGCAGCGGCTGCTGGCCGACGGCCGGGCCGAGGAGGCGGCGGCGCGCTACGCGGACCTGCTGGCCGAGGCGGAGGCGCACGCACTCGTCCCCGAACAGGCCGCCGCGCTGCTGGGACTTGGCGAATGCGCGCTGGAGACGGGCGCGTTGACGGATGCCCGGGCCCACTTCGAGCGGGCCGAGGAACAGCTCGCCGACGCCTCCCCGGCGGCCCGCGCCCCCGCCGTGCGCGGCCGCGCGGTCGCCCACTACCTGGCCGGTGAACTCCGGTACGCCGTCTACCTGCTGGAGACCACCCTCGACGAACTCAACCGGGGCGGCCTGCACGACCCGGACGCGCTGCTGCTCCTGTACGCCAGCGCCATCGGCCCCTACCTGGACATGGGCGCGCACGCCCGTGCCGCCCAGGCCGCCGAGTTCGCCCTCGCGCTCGCCCCGCGCTCCGGCGACCCTGCGCTGATCGCCCGGATGCACCGCTCGGTGGCCCGCACCCTGCTCGCCGAGGGCCGCGCCGCCGAGGCCGACGCCTCCCTCGCCAAGGCGGCCGAGTTGTACCGCCAGCTCAGCCTGCGCACCGAACTGGCGCACTGCCACTGGATGCGCGGCTACGTCCACGCGCAGAACAACCACCTGGAGGCCGCGGAGACGGAGCTGCGGCAGGCGCTGGACATGCTGTCGCAGACCCGGGCCGCCCTCTACCGCAGCCAGGCCGCGGTGGAACTCGCCGATGTGCTGCACCGGCGCGGCCGGTCCGCGGAGGCCGCGGAGCTGCTGGAGGGAGTGCTGGGCGACTTCTCCTCCGAGCGCGGCGCCGTGCACGCCGCCGCCGCGCACCGGCTGCTCGGCATCATCGCCGAGGACGGCCGTGACACCGAGTCCGCCGAGGAGCACTACGTGCGCGCCCTCAGCCTGCTGGAACGCGCGGGCGCCGCCGGCGACCTGGCCGACCTGTGCCGCCTCCTCGGCGATCTGCTGCGCCGTACCGGACGGGTCGAGGCCGCCCTGGACGCCTACCGCACCGGACTCGGCCACCGCGCCGCCCCGGGCACCACGACGCTGGGCCCCGCACCGGCGCAGCCGCCGCTCTGATCCCGGCCTACACCTCCGCCCGGCCCTCCTTGCGCACCTGCGCGAGCCGCAGCGCCCCCACCTGGACGGCCGCCTGGGTGGCGTCGTTGGGGACGTCGGCGAGCCCGCCGTTGGTCAGGGCGAAGGCGTCGTCGCCCACGCGGACGGCGGCGACGTCGAGGGTGAGGCGGCTCTCCTGGTCGTCGGAGGTGGTGGCGTCGAGGGTGATGTGCAGGCCCTGGCGGGCGTCGCCGACCTCGGGCAGGGGGAGTTCGGCGACCCGGACGTCCTCCTGGGTGTCCTGCTGGGTGGTGGCCGTGAACCGGGCGCACTTGGCCGGCATCGTGCGCAGCCAGGCCAGCGCGGCGTCCACGTCGGACGGGCGGCGGGCGCCGATCTGGTAGCGCAGCTGGGCGTCGGTGTCGGCGTCGTCCAGGCCGACGGCGGCGCGGGCCGGGGCGCCGAGCAACCGGTCGCTGTAGAGGGCGTCGAGGAGTTTGTGGCAGTCGCCGGCCGAGGTGTTCGCCTTGAGCAGCCCGTCCCGCCAGGTCGCCGCGCCGCGGGTCGCGGCCCAGGGGGCGCCGAGGTCGGTCTGGGTGAGCAGCGCGGACTGCGCCTGGCCGTCGGTGAGCGTGGAGCCGTCGGGCCGGGCCGGGGCCTGCTCGCCGCGGGAGGGGCGGTCGATCGTCGGGAGGGGCTGCGGCGCGGTCGCCGGCTGCTTCAGGGTCAGGGCCGCGCAGCCGCCGACGCCGAGCAGGCCGGCGCCTATGAGGCAGGTCAGCAGGCGTCCGTGCGGTCGTATGCCGTCGTACATCGCGGTGCCTCCCGGTGCTGGTGCCTCCTCTCACGGCACCACCGTCCCGGGCGCCCCACCAGCGCGCGGGCCCGGACGGGTGAGGGCCGGGAGGGCGGGCGGGGGAGCGGGCGGGCGGGGAAAACCCGTCGCCCGTTCCGCCCGGCCGTTGCTAGCCTCCCGGCCATGCAGCGCGCCCCGCAGTGCCCGAGCCCGTGCCCGAACGGCACGACGACGCCGGAGACCGTCCCGGCGCGCTGACATCCGACCTGTCCGAAGCCCCGGGGTGAACGCCCCGGGGCTTCTGGCGTGTCACGGGGTCGTCCGCCTCCGTCGAGCCATCGAGGAGACACCGTGCACGACCAGCTTCCCGACCACCGCCGCATCGGCCGCGATCTCGGCCTGTTCGGCACCGATCCGCTGATGGGCGCCGGGCTGCCGTACTGGCTGCCGGACGGCGCGGTGGTCCGGCACACCCTGGAGGAGTACATCCGCGAGGCCGAGGTCCGGGCCGGGTACCGGCACGTGTACTCGCCCGCGCTCGGCAAGCGGGAGCTGTACGAGATCTCCGGCCACTGGGACCACTACCGCGACGACATGTACCCGCCCATGCGGATGGGCGCCGAGGAGGTCGTGCTGCGGCCCAGCCTCTGTCCCCACCACGCCCTGATCTACCGTTCCCGCGCCCGCAGTTACCGCGAACTGCCCCTGCGTATCGCCGAGTTGGGCACCATGTACCGCGCCGAGCCGTCCGGGGTGCTGGGCGGGCTGACCCGGGTGCGGGCGATCCGGCTCAACGACGCCCATGTCTTCTGCACCCTGGACCAGGCGGTGGCCGAGTCCCGCGCCGCCCTGGAGCTGATCGCCCGCGCCTACGCCGACCTCGGCATCCGTGCCGTGCGCCACCGGCTCTCGCTGCCCGGCGCGGGCGGCAAGTACGTGGCCGACCCCGCGCTGTGGCGCCGGGCCACCGCGCTGCTGCGGGAGGTGCTGGACCGCGCCGGCGTGGCGTACGAGGAGGCGGCGGGCGAGGCCGCCTTCTACGGACCCAAGATCGACGTGCAGATCGCGGACCCGGCCGGGCGCGAGTCCACCCTGTCCACCGTGCAGATCGACTTCCACCAGCCCGCCCGCTTCGGCCTGCGCTACACCGGCGCCGACGGCGCCCGGCATCGCCCGGTGATGGTGCACCGCAGCGTCATCGGCAGCGTGGAGCGTGCCGTGGCCCACTTGGTCGAGGTGCACGGTGGCGCCTTCCCGGCCTGGCTGGCGCCGGTCCAGCTGGCGGTGCTGCCGGTCGGCGCCGAGCAGGAGGAGCGGGCGGCGGCCGTCGTGGCCGAGGCGCGGGCACGGGGGTTGCGCGCGGAGTTCGCCGGGCCCGGCGAGGGCTCCCTGGGCGCCCGCGTCCGTGCCGCGCGTCTGGTGCCGTACGTGGCGGTGATCGGCGCCCGCGAGGCCGCGGCGGACCGGGCCGCGGTACGGCTGCGGGACGGGCGGCGGCCCGGGGAGCTGCCGGTGGCGGAGCTGCTGTCCCGGATCGCCGCGCGGGTGGCGGCGCGCGGGACCGGGCTGTGGGAGTGACGGGAGGGCTGAACTAGCGTTCGGGTCCCGTCAGACGAAGGAGTCCGCAGTGTCCGGTCCGCAGCCCGTCCCCGTGATCATCGACTGCGACACGGGTGTCGACGACGCCCTCGCGCTGCTGTTCGCCGTGCGCCACCCCGGCCTCGAACTGCGCGCGGTGACCTGTGTCGCCGGGAACACGGACGTGGACCGGGTGGTCCGCAACACCCTGACCGTGCTGGAGCAGGCCGGGGCGCCGCGGATACCGGTGGGCCGGGGCGCCGAGCGGCCGCTGCTCGAACCGGCCCGGACCTCGGGCTGGCACGGCGGCGACGGCATGGGGGACCTGGGGCTGCCGGAGCCGGTCCGCGCCCCCGCCGACGTGGACGCGGTGACCCTGCTGCGCCGGGAGATCCTGGCCTCGCCCCGGCCGGTCACCCTGGTCCCCACCGCGCCCCTGACCAACATCGCGCTGCTGCTGCGCACCCATCCGGAGGTGACCCGCAACATCGAGCGGATCGTCTTCATGGGCGGCGCGGTCGGCGCCGGGAACGCCACGGCCGTCGCCGAGTTCAACGTCTGGCACGACCCGGAGGCGGCGGCCGTCGTGCTCACCGCCGGGGTGCCGATCACGATGTACGGCCTGGACGTGTTCCGGGAGGTGGTGGTGACCGGCGCGCGGGCGCGGCGGCTGCGGGCGAGCCCCGAGCCCGGGGCCCGGCTGGCCGGCCGGCTCCTCGGGCACCGCCCGGACGGGCCCGAGGAGACGGGCTGCCTCGGGGACGCGGGGGCGGTGTGCGCGGTCGCCGATCCGGCGGGGCTGACCACCCGGCCGCTGCCCGTCGAGGTCTGCCTCGCCCCCGGCCCCGCGCGCGGCCAGACGATCGTGGACCGCCGGACGCGCCCCGGCGAGTCCGAGGCCCATCACGGACGGCGCGAACAGGCCCTGGTCGACGTCGCGTTGGCGGTGCACGCAAAACGGTACGCGCGGCTGTTCCTGGAGACCGTCGGGGGCCGCTGACGGGCCGGTCCGGTTTCCAAGGTTCGCTTTCCGGGCAATGTGGACAGATTCCCTACAACCGTCTTGAAGGGAGCCCGCATGGCAGACCTCTCCTCCCGGAACCCCGACTGGTGGCGTCAGGCCGTCATCTACCAGGTCTACCCCCGCAGCTTCGCGGACGCCGACGGCGACGGGCTCGGCGACCTCCGGGGCATCACCCGGCGGCTCGGCCATCTCGCCACGCTCGGCGTGGACGCCCTGTGGCTGAGCCCGTTCTACCCGTCCGAGCTCGCCGACGGCGGTTACGACGTCGCCGACCACCGGGACGTCGACCCGCGCCTGGGCACCCTGGACGACTTCGACGCCCTGGTCGCCGAGGCGCACCGGCTGGGCCTGAAGGTCGTGGTGGACCTGGTGCCCAATCACACCTCCCACCAGCACCCCTGGTTCCAGGAGGCGCTGCGGGCCGGCCCCGGCTCCGCGGCCCGCGAGCGGTACGTCTTCCGGCGCGGGCGCGGCGCGCACGGTGAACTGCCGCCCTCGGACTGGCAGTCGGTCTTCGGCGGCAGCGCCTGGCACCGGGTGCCCGACGGCGAGTGGTACCTGCATCTGTTCGCCGCCGAACAGCCGGATCTCAACTGGGAGAACGAGGAGGTCCGCGCCGACTTCCGCACCACCCTGCGGTTCTGGTCCGACCGGGGCGTGGACGGCTTCCGCGTGGACGTGGCGCACGGCCTGGCCAAGGACCTGACCGAGCCGCTGCGCGACCTCGGGGACATCGGCGCCGCCGGGGAGACCGCCCTGCTGCGCGTGCCGCCCGGCGACCACCCCCACTGGGACCGCGACGAGGTGCACGAGATCTACCGCGACTGGCGCAAGGTCTTCGACGCCTACCGGCCGCCGCGCAGCGCCGTCGCCGAGGCCTGGGTGCCGGGCCCCCGCCGCGCGCTGTACGCCCGCCCCGACGAACTCGGCCAGGCCTTCAACTTCGAGTACCTGCAAGCGCCGTGGGACGCGGCCGAGCTGCGCCGCGTGATCACCGAGGAGCTGGCCACCGCGCGCGCCGCCGGGGCCGCCGCCACCTGGGTGCTGTCCAACCACGACGTCGTGCGCCACGCCTCCCGGCTGGTCCTGCCGCCCGGCACCGACCCCGGCGCATGGCTGCTGTCCGGCGGCCACGCGCCCGCGATCGACCCGGCGGCGGGGCTGCGCCGGGCCCGCGCGGCGACCCTGCTGATGCTGGCGCTGCCCGGGTCGTCGTACCTCTACCAGGGCGAGGAACTCGGGCTGCCCGAGGTCGCCGATCTGCCCGCCGAGGTGCTCCAGGACCCGATCTGGGAGCAGACCGGGCACGTCCGCAAGGGCCGCGACGGCTGCCGGGTGCCGCTGCCCTGGACGACGGGCGGACCGAGTTACGGCTTCGGGCCCGGCGGCGCCTGGCTGCCGCAGCCCGCGTCCTTCGCGGCGTACGCCGTCGAGGCGCAGAGTGGGGCGGCCGGGTCGACGCTGGAGCTGTACCGCACCGCCCTGCGGCTGCGCCGCAAGCTGCTCGGCGGGGAGGAGCTGGAGTGGACGCCCGGATGCCCCGAGCACGTGCTGGACTTCCGGCGGAGCGAGGGGTGGCGGTGCGTCACCAATCTCGGGACGGAGGCGGTGGCGATGCCGCCGGGTGAGGTGCTGCTGGGCAGCGCGCCGCTGCCGGGGGACGGCGGGCTGCCGCCGGACACCACGGTCTGGCTCGCCTGACCGGCCGAGGACCGCGGGTGACCTGGGGGTTGCCAGGTATTGGTGTGCATGGCACACGGTTGGGGAAAGGTTGACCGGTCTTCGGGAGAAGGCCGCGCGGGCGCGGGCCTAGATTCGCCGCATGCCCCCACAGCCGGCCCCCGGGCCGCCCGCGCCCCGGCCCGCGGGCGCGCTGCCCGTCCTGCCCTACCGCAAGCCGACCAGGGGCCGCGACTACTGGGTCCTGGACGACGTGCTGCCCGATCCGGACGCGGTGCGCGCGCGGTGCCTGGCCAAGGACGACTGGGCGAAGGGGTACCCGTACACCTCCGAGACCTGGCCGGGCCTGCGCGCCATGCCCGGCCTGGAACCCGGTGAACTCGCGGTCGTCGAGAAGCTGGTGCGCGAGGCGACCGGCGCCGGGAGGCTGTGGGTGCAGCCGGCGCCCGGCGGTGGCACGCTCAACCACAACTGCGTCCAGGTCGTCGGCGCCGGCGAGAGCGAGCCGCGCCCGCACACCGACTCGCGGGCGCTGTGCCGGTACGCGGCCGTGCTCTACCTCAACCCCGGAGTCCCCAAGGACTGCGGGACCAGCTTCTACCGCCAGCACCTGCCCGGCGGCCGGCTCGGCGGCAACGTCGTCCAGGCCCCGCACAACAACCTGGTGGACGCCCTGGGCACCCGCTTCGTGGCCCCGGACGCCTTCGAGGAGGACGTCCGCGTACCCCACAAGTACAACCGGCTGCTCCTCTACAACGCCAACCTCGTGCACAGCGCAACCGGTTACACCGGGGACACGCTGGCGAAGAAGCGCATGACCGCCGTGTTCTTCTGGATGGCCTGACCGGCCGGGGTGCGGGGCGGGCCGCCGTGGGGTACGGATGGTGGGCGTGAGCACAGTCGCCATCGTGGGAGCGGGACGCGGGCTCGGTGCCGCCGCCGCCCGCCGGTTCGGGCGGGAAGGGTACGACGTCGCCCTCGTCGCCCGCGACCGCGCACGGCTCGACGCGCTGGCCGGGGAACTGGCCGCGGACGGCGTCCGCGCGCGCGGCTTCCCCGCCGATGTGCGCGAGCCCGAACGGCTGGCCCGCGCGCTCGCGGAGGCCGGGCGGGAGCTGGGGACCGTGGAGGTTCTCCAGTACAGCCCGGTGCCGCACCGGGACTTCATGCTGCCGGTGCTGGAGACCGGGTACCGGCAGCTGGCCGGCCCCGTCGAGTTCTCGGTGTACGGCCCCGTGGCCGCCGTCCAGCAGGTGCTGCCCGGGATGCGGGAACTGGGGCGCGGCACGATACTGCTGGTGAACGGGGGTACCGCCGCCGTGCCGCACATCGAGCGGGCCGGTACGTCCATCGCGTTCGCCGCGGAGAGCGCCTACGGGCACCTGCTGCACGAACGGCTGGCCCCCGAGGGCATCCACGTCGCGCAACTGGTCATCCCGGGCGCCATCACGCCCGGACACGCGCGCAAGGACCCCGCCGTGCTGGCCGAGATGCTCTGGGGCATGCACCGGGACCGGCACGGCTTCCGGCACTTCGCGGACGACCTCGACAGCCGCTGACGGCCGGGCACCCACGAAGGGGTGAGGGTCCCTCGACTCACCCTGCGTGAAGAGCATTTCTGCCGCAATATGGTGACGTTGGCCGTATTGCTCCTCCTCAAGGGGGCCTTTCATGGCTGTCGAGATCCCGTCGCTGATCAAACCCTCCACGCTGCGCGCCAGAGGCGGCCTGCTGGGCGAGTGCCTGGCGGAGTTCCTCGGGACGTTCGTCCTCATCTGCTTCGGCTGCGGTTCGGTCGCGATGGCCGTCGCCGCGCTGCCCGGCTCGGGCCGTGCCGCCACCCCCACCACCATCTTCCTCGCCGCCGGCGACTGGCTGCTGATCACCTGGGGCTGGGCGATGGCCGTCGTCTTCGGCGTCTACGTGGCCGGCGGAGTCAGCGGCGCCCACCTCAACCCCGCGATCACCCTGGCGATGGCCGTGCGCCGCGGCTTCCCCTGGCTCAAGGTGGTGCCCTACTGGTGCGCCCAGGTGGTCGGCGCCTTCACCGGGGCGGCCCTGGTCTACCTGGTCTACCACCAGGCGATCCACGCCTATGACGCCGCCGCCCCCGGCCCCAAGGTGAACGGGCACACGAACGCCACGTTCTCCATCTTCGCGACCTTCCCCGCCGCCTACTTCCACGGCGGGTTCTGGGGCCCGCTGATCGACCAGATCGTCGGTACGGCGTTCCTGGTGATGCTCGTGGTGGCCGTCCTCGACCTGCGCAACCAGGCCGTGCGGGCCAATCTGGCCCCCCTGATCATCGGCTTCGTCGTGGCCGCCATCGGCATGTCCTTCGGCGCCAACGCCGGCTACGCCATCAACCCGGCCCGTGACTTCGGGCCCCGGCTGCTCACCTACGCGGAGGGCTGGGGGAGCCTGGCCTTCCCGGGCAGCCTCTCCGGCGTGTTCGCCCACTACTGGTGGATCCCCATCGTGGGCCCGCTGATCGGCGGGGTCATCGGAATCCTGGTGTACGACCTGTTCATCGGGGACGTCCTGGTCACCCGCGCCCAGCAGGACAAGCTCCCAGAACCGGGCCGGGCCCGCCCGGAACGGCCGGTCGACGAGTAGCCCCCGGCACGTTCCGCGCGCGGCGGCGTCAGGAACGCGGCTGGGTGAAGCGGATGCGGTTGCCGAAGGGGTCGCGCAGGCCGCAGTCGATGCCGTACGGGCGCTCGGTGGGCTCCTCCGTGAACTCCACGCCCTTGTCCAGCAGCGTCTTGTAGGTCCCCCGGCAGTCGTCCGTGGTGAGGATGAGCCAGCCCCCCATGGCGCCCTTGGCGACCAGTTCGCGCACCTGCTCGGCGGTCTCCTCGGACATCGCCGGGGCGCCCGGCTTCTCCAGGAGGATCTGCCGCTCGGGGTGGCCGGGGATGCTGACGGTCAGCCAGCGCATGAAGCCCAGGCTGACGTCGGCCGCGACCTCCAGACCGAGCTTTCCGACGTAGAAGTCGAGGGCCTCGTCCTGGTCGAGGACGTAGATCTGTGACTGCGTGATGGCGTTGAACATGACGACCACGCTAGTGAGCGGACGCCGCGAAAACTTATCCGAAACTGCTCAGTCGGGCCGGGACCACGCCATCGTGAAGCACGTCGGCACGCCCGCGGCCACCGCCTCCTTGCGGTAGGCGCGCGGTGAGCGGCCGACGATGTCGCGGAAGGTGCGGCTGAAGGTGCCCGGACTCGCGAAGCCCACCGCGAAGGCGATGTCCGTCACGCTCCGGCCGGTCTCGCGCAGCAGGTACATCGCCCGTTCCACCCGGCGGCGTTGCAGATAGCGGTGGGGCGTCTCGCCGAACGTGGCCCGGAAGGTGCGGCTGAAGTGCGCGGGCGACACATGCGCGATCCGGGCCAGGGCGGGGACGTCCAGCGGACGGGCGTAGTCGCGGTCCATCGCGTCCCGCGCCCGCAGCATGCGGCGGTTGGTCTCCTCGGCGGCGCGGCTCACGGCGTTCTCCTCCCGGTCACAGCGGCTGGCCGGGCCAGCCGAGGAGCCGGGCCCCGATCACCGCCGTCTGGAGCATGTACCGGTGCGCGGGGTCGGCGGGGTCGGCGGCGGTGAGTTTGCGGATGCGCTCCAGGCGGTAGGTGAGCGCGCGCACGCTGAGCGAGAGCCGGCGGGCCGCCTCGGCGGCCACGCAGCCGGAGTCGAAGTAGGCGACCAGGGTCTCCAGCAGCGGGCCCGCGCCGCCCCGGGCCTCGGTCAGCGGACCCAGCGTGTGCTGCACCAGATCGGCCATGGCCTGCCGGTCGCGGGCCAGCACCGGGTAGACGAGCAGGTCGGCGGCGCGCAGCAGCGGCCCCGGCAGCCCCAGCCGCTCGGCCATGTCCAGCGCGGCCAGGGCCTCCTCGTACGACTGCACGACCCCGCCGGGGCCGGGCTGCGGGCGTCCGATGGCCACCCGGCCGCCCTCGGCGGCCGCGCACGCCTGCCGCGCGAAGTGGTCGAGCACATCGCCGTTGTCGCCGGGCGCGACGCACAGCAGCCGGCCGTTCTTCGTGGTGAGCAGGATGCTGTGCGAGTCGAACCGGGCCAGCACCTCGCCCTCCACCCGCCGGGCCACCGGGCCGCCCTCCACGTACGGCTGCGCGCCCTCGGCGACCGCGACCGCGTGCGCCCGCGAGAGGCGCAGCCCGAACCGCTCGGCGCGCTCGGCCAGCCGTCCCAGGTCGCTGCGGCCGTAGAGCAGATCGTCGATGAACTCCCGGCGGGCCGCCTCCTCGCGGCGTACCGTGAGCCGCTGGGCACGCTCGTAGCCCTCCGCGAACGCGTCGACGGCCTGTTCCACGGCGGCCAGCGCGGCCAGCGTGCTCTCCGCGCTGCCGGGGCCGACGGGCCAGGCGCCGCGCGCCGCGGCCAGATGGGCGACGACCAGCGCGCGCAGCCCGAGCCCGGCCTCTGCGGCCTGTTCGCCCAGGGTGCGGCGGCCCTTGATCTCCTCCCGGGTCAGCCGCCGGCCGGTGGCCGCGACCTCGCTCAGGATCGGGGCGAAACCGTCCAGATAGCGCCCCGGTATCTCGTGCTCGGCCACCCTGCCCCGTTCCCCCCGTGATTTTCACGCGCCCGTGACGCTTTCTCAGCGCATGTCCGGCATGCAGACAGTAGTGAACACTGCCGGAAACCGGCAATGCGCGAACGGCTGTTCCCGGCGCACCATCTGCGCGGGGAGCACTACGGAGGGTCCGCCGCGGGGGCATGGGCGCATGCCTCCGCGGCCGGGCCTCGGGGGAGCTCCGACCCACCGTCTGACGCAAGGACGTATGCCATGGAAGCCCTCGGTGTGCTCGTCGCCGCCTGTGTGATCGTCGCCCTGCTCCTGTTGTTCGGGTTCTCCCGGCTGTACCGCAAGGTCGACCAGAGCCAGGCCCTGATCGTGTCGAAGACCCGGCGGGTCGACGTCTCCTTCACCGGCCAGGTCGTGCTGCCGATCCTGCACAAGGCCGAGGTCATGGACATCTCGGTGAAGACCATCGAGATCAGCCGGGCCGGCCGGGACGGGCTGATCTGCCGGGACAACATCCGCGCCGACATCCGCATCCTGTTCTTCGTCAAGGTCAACAAGACCGAGCAGGACGTCATCAAGGTCGCCCAGTCCGTGGGCACCGAGCGCGCCAGCCACCAGGACACGCTCCAGGAGCTGTTCCACGCCAAGTTCTCCGAGGCGCTGAAGACCGTCGGCAAGCAGATGGACTTCACCGACCTGTACACCAAGCGCGAGGAACTGCGGTACCACATCATCGAGTTGATCGGTGTCGACCTCAACGGGTACCACCTGGAGGACGCGGCGATCGACTACCTGGAGCAGACGCCGCTGAGCCAGCTGGACCCGGCCAACGTCCTCGACGCCCAGGGCATCCGCAAGATCACCGAGCTGACGGCCGTGGAGCACGTGCGCACCAACGAGGCCAAGCGCACCGAGCAGAAGGAGATCACCCGCCAGGACGTCGACGCCCGCGAGGCCATCCTGGAGCTGGAGCGCCGGCAGGCGGACGCCGAGATCAAGCAGAAGCGGGAGATCGAGACCTCCCGGGCCCGCGAGGAGGCCGAGACCGCCCGCGTGGTCGAGGAGGAGCGGCTGCGCGCGCAGGGCGCGTTCCTGCGCACCGAGGAGCAGCTCGGCGTGCAGCGGGAGAACCAGGCGCGGGAGATCGCGGTCGCCGCGAAGAACCGCGAGCGGGTCATCGCCGTGGAGAACGAGCGCATCGAGAAGGACCGCCTGCTGGAGGTCATCGCCCGCGAGCGGGAGACCCAGCTGACCCGGATCTCCGCCGAGAAGGAGGTCGAGGCGGAGCGGCGAGACATCGCCGAGGTCATCCGGGAGCGGGTCGCGGTGGACCGTACGGTCGCCGAGCAGGAGGAGTCCATCAAGAAGCTGCGCGTGGTCGAGGAGGCCGAGCGCGAGCGGCAGGCCCTGGTCATCGCCGCCGAGGCGGAGGCGCAGGAGAAGCTGGTCAAGGACATCAAGGCCGCGGAGGCCGCCGAGCAGGCCGCCACGCACCGCGCCGCCGAGGAACTCACCCTCGCCGAGGCGCGGTTGAAGACCGCCGACCTCGACGCACGGGCCAAGCTGCGGCTCGCCGAGGGCGTCCAGGCGGAGTCCGCCGCCGAGGGACTGGCCGCGGTGCAGGTGCGCGACAAGGAGGCCGAGGTCACCGTGAAGGCCGGCCGCGCGGAGGCGGAGGCCACCCAGGCGCGGCTGCGCGCCGAGGCGGAGGGCGTCCAGGCGAAGGCCCTCGCGGAGGCCGAGGGGACGCGGGCCAAGGGGCTCGCGGAGGCCGAGGGCGCGCAGGCGGCGGCCGCGGCGACCGAGGCACGGCTCAAGGCGGAGGCCGAGGGCGCGCGGGCCAAGGCGCTCGCCGAGGCGGAGGGCGCGAAGGCGGCGGCGCTCGCGGAGGCGTCCGGCATCGGCGAGAAGCTGAAGGCCGAGGCGGCGGGGCTCACCGAGAAGGCCGCGGCGATGGCCGCGCTGGACGAGGCGTCGCGCGGACACGAGGAGTACCGGCTGCGGCTCCAGGCCGAGAAGGAGATCCGGCTGGCCGGACTGGAGACGCAGCGCCAGGTCGCCGAGGCGCAGGCGACGGTGCTCGCGACCGGGCTGGAGAACGCCGACATCGACATCGTCGGCGGGGAGTCCGTCTTCTTCGACCGGCTGGTTTCGGCGGTCTCGCTCGGCAAGGGCGTCGACGGCTTCGTGGCCAACTCCCGCACCGCGCAGACGCTGGCGAAGCCGTGGCTGGACGGGTCGGCGAGCTTCACCGAGGACCTGAGCCGGGTGCTGGGCTCCCTGGGCACGGCCGACGTGCAGAACCTGACGGTGTCGGCCCTGCTGATGAAGCTGATGAACGGGGGCGGCGCGGAGGCCGCGCAGTTCCGTCAGCTGCTGGAGAAGGCGGGCGAACTGGGCCTGGCGGACACGTCGCTCGCCTCGCTGAACGGGGCCGGGCGGAACTGAGGCCGGGCGGACCCGGGGCCGGGCGCGGCGGGCGCGTCCGGCCACCACGCGCCCGGCCGCGCGCCCGCGCCCCCCGGCGCGCCCCACCTTCCCGCACACGAAAGGGAACCCCATGTCCACCGCCCCCGAGCCGGAGGCCTCCGTCGACGCCGGCACCTACGACGTCCTGCGCGACCGGCTGGCCGGGCACGCGGCCGAGCTGGCGCGGCGGGCCGAGGCGCTGAACGCCCGGCGCGCCGAGGAGTTCGGCTCGACCCGGCTGGACCTCGCCGCCACCGACCGCCTGAACACCCCGCACGCCTGCGTGCGGCAGGACATCGTGGCGGTCGGCGACGCGCTCCTGTTCGGCAGCACCGGCCGCGGCGGCGAGAACGCGGCCGTCGCGGACGTGCTCGCCCTGTACGACCGGGGTGGCGGACGGCTGGCGCAGGACGCCGTCCCCGGACTCCTCGACGACCCCGCGTTCGTGCGGGAGTTCACCGCCCTGCACCGCTACTACCGCGACGCCCGGCTGCTCCGCCTGCGCCGCACCGACACCCGCCTCCTCGCGGTGTTCCGCACCGGCGAGAAGGCCGAGGACGTCCGCGTCCTGCGCTGGCGGCTGACCGAGGACGGCGGCGCGCGGTTCCTGGACGCGCGCGGCGACCGCGACGACGCCGTGCCGCCCGCCCAGGACGTGACCTGGACCGGGACCGGCCGCGCCGACCACGTGCTGGGGCGCGAGCCCTATGTGGCGGTGCCCGGGGGGCTCGGCGTCTCGGCCGTCGGCGGCACGCTCACCGTGCGCACCCGGGACGGCGAGGAGCTGTACGCCGAGCCGGTGGCGGAGCCGTTGCAGTCCCTCGCCGACGCCGCCGTGGCGCACGCGACGACCGGCCCCCTGGTGCTGCTGCGGGTGCGGCCGTACAAGGAGGACACCGACCGGTACCTGGTGTTCAACGCCCTGACCCGGACCGTGGTCCGCCTCGACGGCCTCGGCCGGGCCTGCCGGTTGCTGCCCGAGGAGCAGGGCGTCGTCTTCCCGGGCGGGTACTGCCTGGCGAGCGGCCGCCACAAGACGTACGAACTCGACGTTCGGGGGCTGGAGTTCGAGCAGGAGGTGCGCGCGCCCAACGGGGAGGACGTGCTGTACGCCTTCCGGGACCGGTCCGGGGGCGGCACGCTGCTGCTGTCGTACAACACCCTGCGCAAGGAGATGGCGACCCCGCTGCCGTGCCAGGGCTGGGCGCTGTTCGAGGACGGCGCGCTGGCCGTGCTGCGCGCCGGGGGCGACGAGCCCGCGCACACCCATCCCGTCCAGTGGTGGACCTCCCCGTACGTCTCCGACACCCACGCCGCCGCCCTGCGCACCGGCACCGGCGCGCTCGCCCGGGTCGGCAACGCGGACCTGGTACGCGGCCTCGCCGACTGTCTCTCCGTGGCCCGGCTGGTCGCCGACGGCATCACGACCGGCGAGGGCTACCGGGCGCTGACCGCCGCCTGCGTCCGCGCGGCGGACACCCACCACTGGCTCGCCGAGCCCGAACTCGGCGGGCTGGACGAGCCGTTGGCGGCGGTCCGGGAGACCGCCGAGCAGGTGCTGGCCGAGTACGAGACCGTACGGGAGCTGACCCGGCAGGCCGCCGAGGCGCTGGAGGAGGCCGCGGAACGGATCGCGGCCGTGGTGCGCCGGCTGCGCGGCGAGGCCCCCCGCGAGGCCGCCGCCTGGGTGCGCGGACTGACCGAACTGCGGCACGCCCACGGCCATCTGCTCACCCTGCGCGAGCTGCGCCACGTGGACGTGGAGCGGGTGGCGGAGCTGGCCGCCGAGACCGAGGACGACCTGGCCGCCTTCGGCAAGCGGGCGGTGGCGTTCCTGGCCCGTGAGGACGCCTTCACCGGCCAGCGCGCCGAGGTGGAGCGGCTGGTGGCGCAGGCGGCCGCGATCGAGACGGTGGCCGGCGCCGAACCGGTCGCCGCCCGCCTGGACGAGCTGGCCGACGGGCTGCGCACGGTCACCGAGGTGGTCACCGGCCTCGACATCGCCGACGCCACCGTGCGCACCGCCGTACTGGAGCGGATCGCCGACGTCCTCGGCGGCGTCAACCGGGCGCGGGCCACGCTGGACGCCCGCCGCCGGTCCCTGCGGGACCAGGAGGGCCGCGCCGAGTTCGGCGCCGAGACCGCGCTGCTCGCCCAGGCCGTCACCGCCGCGCTCGCCGCCTCCGGCACCCCCGAGGCCTGCGACGACCAACTGGCCGCCGTGCTCGCCCGGCTGGAGGACCTGGACGGCCGGTTCGCCGAGTTCGACGACTTCCTCGGCGAACTCGCCGACAAGCGGGCCGAGATCTACGAGGCGTTCGCCGCCCGCAAGCAGTCCCTCGCCGACGCCCGTGCCCGCCGCGCCGAGCAACTGGCCGTGTCGGCCGGGCGGATGCTGGAGACGGTGGCCCGGCGCGCGGCCACCCTCGCCGACGCCGACGCGGTCACCGCCTACTTCGCCTCCGACCCGCTGGTCGCCAAGGTCGCCCGGACCGCCGGTGAACTGCGCGAACTCGGCGACAGCGTGCGCGCGGAGGAACTCGACGGCCGCCTCAAGGCCGCCCGTCAGGAGGCCGCGCGCGCCCTGCGGGACCGTACCGACCTGTACGCCGACGACGGCCGCACCCTGCTGCTCGGCGGCCACCGCTTCGCCGTCAACACCCAGCCGCTGGATCTCGCCCTCGTCCCCCACGGCGACGGCCTGGCCCTCGCCGTCACCGGCACCGACTACCGCGCCCCGGTCACCGACCCCGACTTCGCGACGACCCGCGCCCACTGGGACCGGCACCTGCCCTCCGAGTCCCCCGCGGTCTACCGCGCCGAGCACCTGGCCGCCCGGCTGCTCGCCGAGCACGGCGCGGCCGCCCTCGCCGCCACCGACGACCTGCCCGGACTGGTCCGCCGGGCGGCGCAGGAGGCGTACGACGAGGGCTACGAGCGCGGCGTCCACGACCACGACGCCACGGCCGTGCTGACCGCGCTCCTGCCCCTCCACGACGCCGCCGGCACCCTGCGCCACGAGCCCGCCGTCCGGGCCGCCGCCCAGCTCTTCTGGGCCCACGGCACGACGGCGCAGGCCAGGGCCGCCTGGACCCGCCGTGCCGTGTCCCTGGCCCGCGCCCGGGACGCCTTCGGACCGTCGGCGGCGCCGGGCGAGCTGGTGGCGGAGCTGGCCGCGGCCATCGGGGAGTGGGACCGGGAGACGGACGGCGCCGGCCCCGACCGGTCGCACGCCGCCGCCGCGTACCTCTTCGACGAGCTGACCGGCGGCCCCGAGGGCTTCGTGCTCGGGGCCGCCGCCCGCGCCCTCCTGGAGAAGTTCCGGCAGGCGACGGCCGGCTCGGAGTACGGCCGGGACCTGGCGGGGCTGGCCGAGTGGCGGGACCGGTGGCAGGTGGCGCGGGCCTGGCTCACCGCGTACGCCGGCGCGAGCGGCGCCGACGCCGGGCCCGGCGAGCTGGCCGAGGCCGTCGCCGCCGAACTCTGCCCCGACCTGCCCCGCTACGACGGCGACGCCCCGCTCACCGCCACCGTCGAGGGCCTGCTCGGCGCCCACCCCCGGGTGACCGGCGGACGGATGGAGCTGCGGCTGGACGAGTTCCTCGCCCGCACCGCCCGGCACCTGGCGCACGACGTGCCCGGCTTCCGCGCCTACCAGCGCCGCCGCACCGCCCTGCTGACCGCCGAGCGCGAGCGGCTGCGCCTGGCCGACCACCGTCCCCGCGTGATGCCCGCGTTCGTGCGCAACCGGCTCGTGGACGAGGTGTACCTGCCGCTGATCGGCGACAGCCTGGCCCGCCAGCTCGGCACCACGGGCGCCGGCAAGCGCACCGACACCGGCGGACTGCTCCTGCTGGTCTCCCCACCGGGCTACGGCAAGACGACGCTCATGGAGTACGTCGCCGACCGGCTCGGGCTGATGCTGGTCAAGATCAGCGGCCCGGCGCTCGGCCACACCGTCACCTCGCTGGACCCGGCCGACGCCCCGAACGCCACCGCCCGCCGTGAGATCGAGAAGATCGACTTCGCGCTGGCGGCCGGCAACAACACCCTGCTCTACCTGGACGACATCCAGCACACCTCGCCCGAACTCCTCCAGAAGTTCATCCCGCTGTGCGACGCCACCCGGCGCGTGGACGGCGTGTGGGACGGCGAGCCGCGCACCTACGACCTGCGCGGCAAGCGGTTCGCGGTGTGCATGGCGGGCAACCCGTACACCGAGTCGGGCGAGCGCTTCCGCATCCCCGACATGCTCGCCAACCGGGCCGACGTGTGGAACCTCGGCGACGTCCTCACCGGCAAGGAGGACGTGTTCGCGCTGAGCTTCGTGGAGAACGCCCTCACCGCCAACCCGGTGCTGTCCCCGCTCGCCGGGCGCGACCGGGCGGACCTGGACCTGCTGGTCCGGCTGGCCGCGGGGGACCCGACGGCCCGCGCGGACCGCCTCGCCCAGCCCCTGCCCCCGGCCGAACTCGACCGGGTCCTCGCGGTGCTGGCCCATCTGCTGGCGGTGCGCGACACCGTCCTCACGGTCAACGCGGCCTACATCGCCTCCGCCGCCCAGTCCGCCGACGCGCGCACCGAGCCGCCGTTCCGCCTCCAGGGCTCCTACCGCGACATGAACAAGATCGCCCAGCGGCTGCGCCCGGTCATGAACACCGCCGAACGCGAGGCCGTGGTCCAGGACCACTACACCGCCGAGGCGCAGACCCTCACCACGGGCGCCGAGGCCAACCTCCTCAAACTCGCCGAGCTGCGCGGCACGCTGGACGCGGGCCGGGCGGCCCGCTGGGCCGAGATCAAGGCCGCCCACGTCCGCACCCGCACCCTCGGCGGCCCCGAGGAGGATCCCCTGACCCGCGCGGTCGCCGCCCTCACCCTGCTGGCGGACCGGGTGGCGGCCGTGGAGTCCGCCATCGACCGGGCCGTGACCGAGCGTCCCGGCACGGACCCGGTCAGGTGAGGCCGGCCCGCGCCGTCCTCCACGGCGCGGTCCCGGTCAGGGGCGGGCGTTCGGGTCGTCGTCCAGCGGGCAGCGCCAGGACAGGACGCCGTTCGCCGCACGAGGGGCTGCCGGATGGGGGTGGCCGGGCACCGGGCACGGGGGCACGGGGCGTCCGCCGGTGGACTCGATGACGCTGTCCTGGAGTTGTTCCGCCAGGAGGGTCAGCGCCGACCGGTCCGGCAAGGCGTCGTCCAGGTCCACCGTGACGGAGGAGCCGTCCGGGTAGGCGAGGGTGACGTGCACCCCGCCGCCGGTGCCGGGGGCCGTGCCCTCCGCGACCCGGAGTACGGCACCTTCCGGCGCCTCCAGTTCGCGCAGCACGGACTCCGCCCAGCTCCGTACCGTCCCCACGTCGAGCGCCATGAGCCACTCCCCGTCCGCCGCTCCTACTTCTTCGCCGTCACGTCCGCCGCCCAAACCAGGGAGCCGGTGCCCGGCCGGCCGCCGATGCGGACACGGAAGGTCATGTAGTCCTGGAACTGGACGCGGTCGCCGTGCTTGACCGGCTTCAGCGTGCCGTGGAAGTGGTAGCTCTTGCCGACGACATGGCCCGCGTTCTTCGGCATCCGCTTGCCGTTGCGCCACCAGGAGACGCCGGACTCGTTGACGTTGCTCGTGATGACGGACTGCACCCGGGCGGAGATCTTGAAGCCCCAGTTGATGTTCGAGTAGGGGCAGTTGAACCGGGCCGCCAGCGTGCCGTTGGCGTCGCTCCAGCTCGGGTTCCGGTCGCAGCGCAGCACCGCGGAACGCCGTTCGGCGGCGGCGCGCCGCGCCACCGTTCCCGACACCGCGCGCAGGCTGCCCTTGCCGAGCCCGAGTTGGGCGCCGACACGGTCCAGGTCGGCGCGGGAGAGTTTCGCGCCGCCGTCCAGGGCGAAGCGCAACGTCGTGGTCCCGCCCGCGGTCCTCGTGGTCGCCGCGTAGGTCTGCGTCGCGGAGGCGGTGACGGCCCCCGTACTCGCCCGCGTGCCCGCGCCGGGCGACCCCGGGGCCGCCTGGGCCGCCGGAGCGGCCAGCAACGCGGCGGCGACCGCGGTCACGACGGCCAGCCTCCCCGGAACTCCCCTGCCGCCACGTCCCTCGACATCCACCATGCCGTTCCCCCTTTTTCTGTCCGTGTGGGTTCTCCACTTGTCCGTGTGGGACCTCCACGCCGTGATGCTCTCCCGCGGCATCCCGGACGAAGCGCGAACAAGCGGACATTCACCTGACAGAGCGACGGCACACCCGGTTTCAGGGCACCCGCCGCGCTGAAACCCGACTGAAGCCGCGCTGAATCCCCCGGGGCGCACGCTCTGGGACATGACGAACGCGGAACTCGCCATCGCGGCCCACGGGTTGCGGAAGGCGTACGGGGACAAGACGGTGCTCGACGGGATCGACGTCGAGGTGCCGGCGGGGTCGGTCTTCTCGCTGCTCGGGCCCAACGGGGCGGGGAAGACCACGGTGGTCAACATCCTGACCACGCTCATTTCGGCCGATGCCGGGCGGGCCCGGGTCGGCGGGTTCGACCTGGCCGCCGAGGCGCAGAAGGTGCGGGGGGCCATCGGGGTCACCGGGCAGTTCTCCGCCGTGGACGGGCTGATCACCGGCGAGGAGAACATGCTCCTCATGGCCGACCTGCACCACCTGTCCAAGGCGGAGGGCCGGCGGGTCACCACCGGGCTGCTGGAGCGGTTCGACCTGGTGGAGGCCGCGAAGAAGCCCGCCTCCACCTACTCGGGCGGGATGAGGCGGCGGCTCGACATCGCGATGACCCTCGTCGGGGAGCCGCGGATCATCTTCCTGGACGAGCCCACGACCGGTCTCGACCCCCGCTCCCGGCACACCATGTGGGGGATCATCCGCGAGCTGGTCTCGGGCGGCACGACCGTCTTCCTCACCACCCAGTACCTGGACGAGGCCGACCAGCTCGCCGACCGGATCGCGGTGCTCAACGGCGGCCGGATCGTCGCCGAGGGCAGTGCCGAGGAGCTGAAGCGGCTGGTGCCCGGCGGGCACGTGCGGCTGCGGTTCGCCGACCCGGCCGGCTACGAGCAGGCGGCGGGCGCGCTGCGCGAGGCCACCCGCGACGACAGCGCGCTCACCCTCCAGATCCCCAGCGACGGCACCCAGCGCGAGCTGCGCGCCATCCTCGACTGGCTCGACACCGCCGGCATCGAGGCCGACGAACTCTCCGTGCACACCCCGGACCTGGACGACGTGTTCTTCGCGCTCACCGGCTCCGCCGACGTCCCCGCCCAGACCAACGGTTCCACCGAGGCCACCGAGAAGGAGACCGCCCGATGAGCGCCGCAGCACCGTCCCCCCGGGCCCACGCCCTGCGCGACAACCTCACCATGCTGCGGCGCAGCCTCCTGCACGCCCGCCGCTACCCCTCCCTGACCCTGAACGTGCTGCTCACCCCGGTGATGATGCTGCTGCTGTTCGTCTACGTCTTCGGCAACGTGATGAGCGCCGGCATGGGCGGCGGGCACGCGGACCGCTCCCAGTACGTCGCCTACATCGTGCCCGGCATCCTGCTGATGACCGTCGGCATGATCTCCCTCGGCACCGCGGTGTCCGTGGCCACCGACATGACCGAGGGCATCATGGCCCGGTTCCGCACCATGGCGATCTCCCGCGCCTCCGTGCTGGTCGGCCACGTCATCGGCAGTGTGATCCAGACGATGCTGGCCCTGGTGCTGATCCTGGCCATCGGGCTCGCCATGGGCTTCCGCCCGAACGCCACGCCGGTCGAGTGGCTGGCGGCGGCCGGGCTGATGGCCCTGGTCAGCCTCGCGCTGACGTGGATCGCGGTCGGCATCGGCCTGGTGAGCCCCAACCCCGAGGGCGCCAGCAACCTCGGCATGCCGCTGACCATGCTGCCGCTGCTGTCCAGCGCCTTCGTGCCGGTCGACGCCATGCCCACCGGGTTCCGCTGGTTCGCCGAGTACCAGCCCTTCTCGCCCGCCATCGAGACCCTGCGCGGACTGCTGCTCGGCAGCGGGATCGGCACCGAGAACGCGGTGCTGGCGATCGGCTGGTGCCTGGCGCTGACCGTGCTCGGCTACGTGTGGTGCAGGGCGCGCTTCAACCGCGAGCCGCGGCGGTGAGCTCGCGCAGGGCCTCGGCCCGCAACTCCTCCGGCCCCAGGGCGGCGTACGCCGATCTCGCCTCGGCGTACGCCGCCCCGGCGGCGCTCTCGGCCGCCTGCCGGCAGCGCGCCGAGGACAGCGTGGGGTAGTCCCGCAGCACCGGCATCCGCTCCGCGAGCGCCATCAGCCGCACGGCCGCCGTCTCGCCGCGGGCCAGTCCGGCGAAGCCGAGCGCCACCAACACCGTGCCGTACACCGGCAGTTCCACCAGTTCCCCGGCCCCGGACACACCGGACAGCATGGCGAGCAGCTTCTCCCGCAGCCGCTCGGCCAGCCCGGCCACCGGCTCCAGCCGGCCGTGCTGCGCGTGCGCCGCGAGCGCGGCCGCCTGCATCTGGAGCGACCAGGAGTCCGCGAAGGGATCACCGGCCTCCAGGGCCCCCTCCCGCATCCGTGCCGTCGCCTGGCGCCACAGGCCGAGCCCGATCTCGCTCAGCCCCCGGGCCAGTGCCACCTCCGCCCGTGCCGACAGCAGTTCCGGGGACGCGGGCTCCGGCTGCTGGTCGCCGACCGCGAGGCCCAGCCAGTACTCCGCCTCCTCGATCTCCCCGCGCTGGAGACAGGCGGAGACCAGTCCGTAGCGGACGCCGATCAGGTCCGTCCAGTCGCCGTACTCGCCGAGCGCCTCCGCGGCCCGCAGATGGTCGTACGCCTCCGCGCCGCGCTCCAGCTTCAGGCACAGCTCGCTGATCCGGCCGTGGCTGAGCAGCAGCGTGGACGGGTTGGCGGCGGGGCCCAGCGCGGCCAGCATCCGGCGGGCGCAGTCCAGCGCGCGCTCCGTCTGCTGCTCGGCCTCCCACACATAGCTGGCCACACCCGACGCGATGCCCGCCAGCATGGGCTCGGGGGCCTCGCACAGCCGCGACAGCCGCTCGTACCCGGGCGGGCGTATCTCCGGGACGGCGGCCAGGACGACCGCCAGGGCCCGCAGCGCGGTGTCCGGCGGGGCGGGCGGCAGCCGGCGCAGCGTGACCAGATGGCGTCCGGCGCGCGGGCCGTAGCCCATGAACAGGCAGGTCGTGCACACCACCGCCGCGCTCCGGGCCGTCTCCACGTCCTCCGGGTGCTCCGGCCGGAAGTGGGACAGCGGGCCGGCGGTCTCGGCGACGAGGGCGGTGAGCCGGGTGTAGCTGTTGCCGGCGGACCACAGGGCGGCCAGTACGGCGGTGAGGGCGGCGGTGGCCGGGCCGTCGGCGCGGGCCAGGGCGTGCCGCAGCGCCAGGACGAGGTTGTCCTGTTCGGCGCGGGCCCGGTGGAAGGAGGACGGGGCGTCCCCGCCGAACAGCACGTCGTGGTGGGTCCGGCCGAAGTCCCGTGCCCAGGCGAGGAACCGGTCGGTCACCGCCTCCTCCTCGCCCGCCTCCGCCCGCCGGGCCGCGCTGAACTCGCGCAGTGTCTCCAGCATGTGGAAGCGCACTCCGAAGGGGCCCTCGCCCACCTTGATCAGGGACTGGGCGGCGAGCTGCTCCAGCAGGCCGAGCGCGTCGCCGTCCTCGCCGAGCACGTACTGGGCGGACTCCTCGGTGAAGCCGCCCGGGAACACCGACAGCGCGCGCAGCGCCGCCCGGCCGTCCGGCTCCAGCAGGTTCCAGCTCCACTCGACCACGGCCCGCAGCGTGCGGTGCCGCTCGGGGGCGTCCCGGGCGCCGCCGCGCAGCAGCGCGAAGCGGTCCCGCAGCCGGTGCGAGATGTCGGCGACGGACAGCACGCGCACGCGGGCCGCGGCGAGTTCCACGGCGAGCGGCAGCCCGTCGAGGTGCCGGCAGATCTCGGCCACGCGGTCGGCGGGCAGCTCCACGCCGGGCCGGGCGGCCCGCGCCCGCTGCCCGAACAGCTCGATGGAGGTGGCCAGGGAGAGTTCGGGCACCGCGTAGACGGCCTCGGAGGTGAGCCCGAGCGGCGCCCGGCTGGTGGCCAGCACCCGCAGTTCACGCGAGCGCGAGACCAGTGCCCGGGCGAGCGCGGCCGCCCCGGCGAGCACGTGCTCGCAGTTGTCCAGCACCAGCAGGGCGGGGCCGGGGCCGAGCGCGGCGGCGACGGCGCGTACGACGTCGCCGTCGCCCGGGCCGGTGGGCTGGCGCGCCTCGCCGGCGCCCACGGCCGAGGCCACCTCCGCGGCCACGTCCTCGTCGGCGATGACACCGGCCAGCGGCACGAAGTGCACCACCGGATGGTCGACGGCCCGGCTCACCGCGTGCGACAGGCGGGTCTTGCCGAGCCCGCCGGGGCCGAGCAGGGTGACCACCCGGGCCTCCCGCAACAGGGCGGTGACGGCGGCGACGTCGGCGTCCCGGCCCAGCAGCGGGTTGGGCTCGTGCGGCACCCCGTGCCGGGCCGGGGCGGTGTCGGGGCGCAGCAACTCGGTGTGCAGAGCGCGCAGTTCGGCGCCCGGGTCGGCGCCCAGTTCCTCGCGCAGCCCGTGTCGGTACTCCTCGTACCGCAGCAGCGCGGCGGGCCGTCCCGCCGTGGCGGCCTCGCAGCGCAGCAGTTGCGCGAACAGCTCTTCGTCGCGGGGGTGTTCGCGGTGCAGTTCGGTGAGGAGCGGGAGGGCCTCGGCGGGGCGGCCGAGGTGGGCGAGGGCGAGCGCCCGGTGCCGTATCAGCGCCCGGTACGGCCGCACGCGGGCCGCCCGCAGCGCCGTCACCGGATCGTCCGCGTCGTCGTCGCCCACGCTCCCGTCCCACAGCGCGAGGCCGGCCTCGCTGCGCGCCAGGGCGCCCGCGTGGTCCCCGGCCCGGGCGCACGCGGCGCTCGCCGCCTCGTGCGCGAGCAGCGCGGAGCTGTCCACCTGGGTCTCGTCCAGCGCCAGCCGGTAGCCGGTCGGGGTGCTCACCACCACGTCGGCGCCGAGCTGGGTGCGCAGCCGGGACACCAGCACCTGCACCGCCTTGCCCGGCCGCTCCGGCTGCTCGTCCGGCCACAGTCCCGCCACCAGCCGGCCGGTGCCGCACCCGGCGCGCAACTCCTCGGCCAGCAACGCCAGCAGCCCGCGCAGCCGGGGCGCGGTGATCTCGCGCCCGCGGTAGGCGACGCGGGACAGCAGGGCCAGCTCGGTGGTCACGGGGGCACCCTAGCCCCAGGGCGTCTGGTTCAGGGCGCCCGGTTCAGGGGTGGTGATGGCCGTGCTCGTGCTGGTGCTCCTCGGTCTCCTGCGGGGAGCCGCCCATCATGCGCAGCATCGCCGGGCCGCCGGTGCGCAGGAAGCGGACGACGAGGCAGGCGGCGAGGAGGAGGAAGGCGATGTTGAGCCAGGTCGTGTAGTTCCAGCGGACGCCCTCCTCAGGGAGCCGGGCCACGGCCTGGTCGGGGACGAGGCCGAGGCCGCCGAAGACGAACTCCACGACGTAGCCGGCCACCGCGATGGCGGCGAAGAAGGCGGCGAGCAGGAAGCCGGCCATGCGGGCGCCGTAGTACTTCCGGTAGATGTTGAGGATCGGCAGGATCAGCAGGTCGGCGTAGATGAAGGCGATGACGCCGCCGAAGCTGATGCCGCCCTTCCAGAGCACCACCGCGAGCGGCACGTTGCCGATGGAGCAGACGAACGTGGCGATGGCGACGACCGGTCCGATCAGCGGTCCGACCAGCTTGGCGGCGAGGGGGTGGCCGGCCAGGAAGAAGGTGTGCCAGAAGTCGCCCGGCACCCAGGCGGCGATGGCCCCGGCGATCAGCAGGCCCACGACCAGGTCGCGCAGGATCGCGGCCCACTCCATGACGAAGATGTGCGACACGGAGGTGAGCCCGTCCCGGGACAGCAGCCGGCGCAGGAAGCTGCCCTCGCCCCCGACGGACATGTCCATCGCCGCGTGCCCCTCCATCGACCCGGCGAGCCCGCGCTCGGCCTGCCGGCGCGCCTCGCGCAGCAGCCGCTCCCGCAGGAACACGCGGAACAGCACCGCGAGTACGACGATCATGACCGGGCCGCCGACGAACTCGGCGGCGGTGAACTGCCAGCCCATCAACAGGGCGAGGATCACGCCGAGTTCGATGACCAGGTTGGTGGAGGCGATCTCGAAGGCCATCGCCGCGGTGAAGTCGGCGCCCTTGCGGAACAGGGAGCGGGCGAGGGCGACGGCGGCGTAGGAGCAGGAGGACGAGGCCGCGCCGAGCCCCGCGGACAGGGCGAGGGTGCGCGGCCGGTCGTCGCCGAGCAGCCGTACGACCGTCGAGCGGCGCACCACCGCCTGGACGACGGCGGAGAGGGTGAAGCCGAGGATCAGCGCCCAGGTGATCTCCCAGGTCATCGAACCGGTGATGGACAACGCGTGCCCGATCGCGTGCATGCAGCGCACTCCCTTCACGGTGGTGCGGTTCCGCCACTCGCCGGAGAGTACCCCCTCGGGGTATTCAAAAACGCCGGGAAGGTCCCGGTCCGGTGATCGGTATCCTCCCGCCATGGATATCCGTGTAGAGGTCGTCCGGGAGGCGGGCCAGGAGCTCGTCGACGCCTTCGGCAGGCTGCTTCCGCAGCTGTCCCGGACCGCCGAACCCCTGGACCGCGCCGCGCTCGACCGGATGGTGGCCTGCGACGCCAACACGGTGCTGGTCGCCCGGACGCCCGACGCGATCGTGGGCGCCCTGGTCCTGGTGCTGCTGCCGCTCCCGTCCGGGCTGCGGGCCCGGGTGGAGGACGTGGTGGTCGACGGCGCCGCGCGCGGCCGGGGTGTCGCGGGGCTGCTGCTCGAAGAGGCCGTGCGGCTCGCCCGGAAGGCGGGGGCGCGCACGGTCGACCTCACCTCCCGCCCGGACCGCACCGCCGCGAACCGCCTCTACGACCGCATCGGCTTCCGCCCCCGCGAGTCCACGGTCTACCGCCTGGCGGAGTGACACCGCCCGGGGCCCCTCGGTCAGCGGGTGGCGGTCAGGCGGCGCAGGGCCGCACGGGCCGGCGGGCCCCAGGTCGGTTTGCGTCCGCGGTGGTCGGCCGCGGAGATCAGGAGGCAGCCGAGGGCGCGGGCCAGGGCCCAGCCGCGCGCCCGGCGCACGGTCGCGGGGTCGGGGGCCGGGCGGTACGCGGCGAGGCAGCGGTCGGCGGCGCCGTCGGGCAGGAGGGTCCAGGCGGCGGCCAGGTCGCAGGCCGGGTCGCCCGCGCACAGGTCCCCGAAGTCGATCACCCCGCAGAAGGTGCCGTCCGCCGTGAGCACGTTGGCCGCGTGCAGATCGCCGTGGAGCCAGACCGCCGGGCCCGGCCAGGCGGGCGCGGCGACGGCGTCCGCCCAGAGCGCGCGGGCCGCGCACGCCGTCCCGTCGGACAGCAGGCCCAGCGCGGCGGCGTGGGCGAGGCCGCCACGGACCCGCGCGTCGTGGTCGGCCAGGCTGCCGCCCCGGTCGCGGCCGGCGGGCGCGTCGGCGGGGGCCGGCTCGTGCAGCGCGGTCAGGAAGGCGGCCAGGGCGTCGGCGGCTTCCTGTGCGCGGGTCGCCGGGGCCAGGTCGGCGGGGGTGCCCGGCAGCCAGGTGGTGAGGAGCCAGGGGCGCGGGAACCGGTCGGAGGGCTCGCCCAGGTGCCGGGGGACGGGCACCGGCAGGGGGAGGCGCGGGGCGAGGAGGGGCAGCCAGGCGTGCTCCTTGCGCAGCAGCGTGTCCGCGTCGGCGGTGGCCCACGGGAGCCGGACCGCGAGGTCGTCGCCGAGCCGCCACAACTGGTTGTCCCAGCCCCGCGCGCCCAGCCGAAGGGGCCGTTGGGCCAGGTCCGGGTGACGGGCGCGGAGCAGGTCGCGGATCAGGTCCGCGGTGATCTCGGTGCCGGAGTGGGCCATGCCGGACAACGGTAGTGGTCCGGCACGGCACGGGCCGTGCGTACGACGCGCACGGCCCGGTCGGGCGTCAGGACGCCTGTGACGACAGCAGCGGGCGCAGCGCGCCGGTGCGCAGCCGGTCGACCAGTGGCGGCGCGAGACGGCGCAGCACCAGGACGGTGATCAGGGAGACCACGCTGCCGACCAGCGCGCCCACGGCCACGTCGTGCGGGTAGTGCGCGCCGACGTACACCCGGGAGGCGCCCATCGCGATCGCGGTGATCAGGGCGAGGGAGCCGAGCCCGCGGGCGATCAGCAGCAGCGCCACCGCGAAGGCGAAGGCGACGGTGGTGTGGTTGCTGGGGAAGGCGTAGTCGTCGGGCGCCGGGCACGCCTCCAGGAGGAAGTCGTGCGGGAGCGCCCGGCACGGCCGGGGTTCGTCGAAGACGTCCTTGATCCCGCTGTTGACCACGTAGGAGAGGACGACCGCGATCGGCGTCGCCAGCACGGCGGCCATCGCGGTGCTGCCCTGCCCCCGGGCCCGCCACCAGGCCACCAGCAGGTACACCACGAACAGGCCGATGCCGATGGAGCTGAACACCGTCGCCGGCTCGTTCAGCCAGTGCGTGTGCCGGGCGAAGTCGGTGACGTCGGTGTAGAGGCCGCCGTCTATCGCCGCGCCGTCGAGCGCCAGGGCGGTCGGGGAAGAGGTCGTCATCAAATGGGTCTCCGGGCCGTGCAGCATGTGCCGGGCGCTCCGTGAGAACGGGAGCGGACACAGATCGGACGTACGGATGAAGCTCGGACGTCTCCAAGGTAAACGTCTACAAGTATGTAGACGATATCAGGTCCCCGCATCCCGGCGAGCCTCCCCCTGACCCGAACGGCCCCGCCCTGCTCGCGCCCGCGCCCGGACGGCGTTCCGCTGGCATCCGGAGCGGCCTTCGGCGGCGGCCCGGAACGATCCGTACGGTGCGGAGGTGCGCGGTGACGAACGACGCGACCCCCGGCGGCCCCGGCCGCCCGGAGCCGGCCCGGCCCGCCCCCGCCGCCCCGCGACGGGGGCGCGGGGTCCGCCGCCGCCTCGCCTCCGCCCTCGCCGGCCTGCTCCTCGTCCTCGGCTGCCTTCTCGTCCCGCTCGCCGTGGTCGCCACCTGGGCCGCCGACCTGGTGGGCGACACCGACCGCTACGTCGCCACCGTCGCCCCGCTCGCCTCCGACCCCGCCGTGCAGGAGGCCGCGGCCGACCGGGCCACCGACGCGCTCATGGCCCACATCCACCTGCCGGACCTGCTGGCCGGCGTGGCACCGAAGGACCGGCCCGCCCTGGAGAAGGCGCTGGGCACCGGGCTCGGCGGCGCGCTGCAGGGCGCCGTGCGGGAGTTCGTGCACGACCGGGCCCGCAAGGCCGCCGCGTCCCCCGCCTTCGCCACCATCTGGACCGACGCCAACCGCGAGGTGCACGGCGTCCTGGACAAGACCCTCACCGGCACCGGCGCGGTCCGGCTGACCGACGACACCGTGACCCTCGACCTCGCGCCCCTGGTGGACGACGTGAAGCGGCGCCTGGTCGGGGACGGCATGGCCTTCGCGGCCCAGCTGCCCACCCCGCACGCCGAGTTCACCCTGCTCCAGTCCCACCAGGTCGGCGAGGCGCGCACGTACGTGCGGCTGCTGCGCATCGCCGGGAACTGGCTGCCGGTGCTCGCCGTCGTGCTGATCGCCGCCGGGGTGCTGCTGTCCCGGCGGCGGCGCCGGGCCCTGGCCGCGGGCTGTCTCGGCGCGGCCGTCGCCACCGCCCTGCTCGGCATCGGGCTGCGGGTCTTCCGCGGGTTCTACCTCGACCGGCTGCCCGCCGACGTCTCCCCGGCCGCGGCCGGCGCGGTCTACGACACCCTGACCCGGTTCCTGGCGACCGCCGTGCGCACGGTGATCGTGCTCGCCGTGGTGATCGCCCTGGGCGCCTGGCTCACCGGCACCGGACGGCGGGCCGGGCTCGTCCGGGGCCTGTGGACCTCCGGCATCGGCGCGACCCGGTCCACCGCCGGCCGCGCGGGTCTGCGCACCGGCCCGGCCGGACCGTTCGTGCGCCGCCATCGCGCCTGGTTCACCTGGCCGCCGGTGGCCGCCGCCGTGGCGGCCTGCGTGCTGTGGCCCCACCCCACGGGGTGGGTGGTGCTCGGCATCGCCCTGTGCCTGCTGTTCGTGCTGGCGGTGGTCGAGTTCCTGGCCGCGGGCGCCGCACCGGGGCGCCACGGAGCGCATTGCTGATCCAGCAGCTTCGCCCCGGTGCAGTAGCTTTCCGGAGCCCTTGAACTCCCCGACCGCACCGGAGACCCGCCATGCCCCGAGAGGCGCCCTACCTCGCCGTGGCCGACGCGCTGCGCGCGCGGATCGTCGCGGGGGAGTGGGCGGTCGGCGCGCGGCTGCCGTCCCGGGCGCGGCTCGCGGTGGCGTACGGCGTCGGGCGCAATGTCGTCCAGCGGGCCGTGGACCGGCTGATCGCCGAGGGACTGCTGGAAGGGCGCGCGGGTTCGGGGACGTACGTCCGCACGCCCCGCGAGCGGCTGCCGATGATCCGTGCCCGCCGTCACGGCCGTGGCGGTCATCCGGCCACCGCGCTGACGGAGCGGGGCCGCGCGGGCGCCTGGGACTTCCGCACCCTGGTGCGCGTCCCGGCCCCGGAGGCGATCGCCGGGCGGCTCGCCATCGCGCCCGGCGACCTCTGCGTCAGCACGCACTACGAGTTCCTCGCCGACGGCGTCCCCGTCCAACTCTCCCACTCCTGGGAGCCGTTGACGCTGACCGGCGGCACCCCGGTGGTGCTGCCGGAGCGGGGGCCGCTGGCCGGCAAGGGGGTGGTCGAGCGGATGCGCGCCATCGGGGTGAGCGTCGAGACCGTGGCCGAACTGCCCCGCCCGGCCCGCGCCACCCGGGAGCAGGCCCATCTGCTCGGCATCGCCGTCGGCGACCTGGTGCTCCGCATCGAGCGGACCCTCTACGACGCCGGGGGCCGCCCGGTGGAGACCGCCGACATCGTCATCCCGGACGCGCGCCGGGAAGTGCTCTACGAGTTCGCCGTCGACCAAGGGCGGCAGCCGTCCTCATGACCCCTCCCCGCAGCCTGCTGCGCGACCGGGACTTCCGCCTCCTGTTCGCCGCCACCGCCCTCGGCCAGCTCGGCGACCGTGTCGTCTTCCTGGCCCTGCCGCTGGTCGCCATCACGGCGCTGGGCGCCGACGAGTTCCAGATCGGTCTGCTGACCGCGACGACCACCGCCGGCTCCCTCCTCGTCGGACTGCCGGCCGGCGCCTGGGTGGACCGGGTGCGCAAACGCCCGGTGCTGATCGGCACCGACCTCGCCCGGGCCCTGGTCCTCCTGTCGGTCCCCGCGGCCTGGTGGGCCGGAGCGCTGACCGTGCCCTGGCTCTACGCGGTCGCCCTGGCGCACGGTCTGCTCGGCGTCTTCTTCGACGTCTCCTACGCCAGCTACCTGCCCCGTCTGGTCGGCCGCGACCGGCTGCTGGAGGGCAACTCCACGCTGTCGGCGGTCCGTTCGGTGACCAGCATCAGCGGGCCGGCGCTGGCGGGCCCGCTGGTCGGCGGTCTCGGAGCGGCCCCGACCCTGGTGGCGAGCAGCGCCGGGATGACCGCGTCGGCCCTGCTGGCGCTCGCCATCCGGGTCCGCGAGGACAAGCCGAGGCCGGCCGCCCGCCCGCGTCTGCGCCGGGACGTCCTGGCGGGCCTGCGTTTCGTGCTCGCCCGTCCGGCCCTGCGCGCGACCGTCCTCGGCGACGCCCTCTTCAACCTCTTCCTGGCCATGTACCAGACCATGCTGCTGGTCTTCCTGGAACGGCGGCTGGGACTCGGCGCGAGCGGTGTCGGGCTGGTCCTGTCCGGCATGGGCTGCGGCGCCCTGCTGGGCGCGCTGACGGCCACCCGGCTCGCGCGCCGGCTCGGGCAGGGCCCGGTCATCTGGCTGGCGCCCCTGCTGACCTGCCCCCTCACCGTGCTGACGCCCCTGGCGCACCCGGGCGGCGCCGGCGTGTACGCGGCGGCGGCCGGACTGGCGGCGCTGTCCTTCGGCGGGGTCGTACGCGTCGTCGCCCAGTCCAGCTTCCAGCAGGCGCTCACCCCGGACGGGCTGCTGGGCCGGATGAACGCGACCGCCCGGTTCGTCTCCTGGGGCGGACTCCCGCTCGGCGGACTGCTCGGCGGCGCCTCGGGCACGGTGTTCGGCGCCCGGACCACCCTGTGGCTCGCCGCGGCCGGCATGACCCTGAGCTTCCTGCCCGCGGCGCTGTCCCCGCTGCGGGGCATGCGCGCCGCGGACTGTGCGCACCACGCGGACGCGCGCCCTTGACGCCGTCGGCCGAACCGGCCTCACCCGCACGGAACTTGTACAGACACCTTTTCTCCACAGGCCGATCCACGGACGTTCTTCCGGCCGTACCCGGACACCCCTAGGGTTCCGTTGTCATGTACGCGCCCCGGTCCCGTCGGGGGCCCTTCCTCCAGGAGAGCGCATGGACTCGCGTCGTACCGCCACCGCCCTGACCGCCACGGCGGCGGCGATGCTGCTCGGCCTCGCCGGCCACCCGGCATCCGCCGCGACCGCGGCCCCGGCCGCCGGTGCGGTCACCGGCACCAGCCTGTCGGTGTTCGCCTGGAACGTCGACCTCGGCACCGCGATCGTCGACAGCACCCAGAACGAGAAGGCGGCCCAGCGCACTCCCGTCATCGAGTCGGTCGTCCGCGCGCACGGCGCGGACGTGGTCGTCCTCGACGAGGACTTCAACAACACCTCGACGGCCGACATCGTCGCCGAGCTGTCCGACCTGTACCCGTACCACACCCCGGTGGTCGGTCAGACCTGCTCCGGCGGCGGCTGGAACGGCATCAGCGGAGACTGCTCCGACTCGCCGTTCGTCATCAACGGCGGCACGATGATCCTGTCCAAGTACCCGATCACCGCCCAGTACGCGCACGTCTTCGCCAACTCGGCCTACGGCACCTGGGACTACCACGCCAACAAGGGCGCGGCGCTGGTGCGGATCGACAAGGGCGGGACGGAGAGCTGGGTGATCGGCACCCACCTCCAGGCCGACGAGTCCGGCACCTCCACCGACACCACCCAGGCCACCCGGCTCGCCCAGCTCGGCGAGATCCGCTCCTGGGCGGACGGCATCGCCGGGACGGACGCGCCGGTGCTGATCGGCGGCGACCTGAACGTGGAGTACTACGGCGGCCGGTCGCGCGGCGACTACGACCATGCCCAGACCGCGGTGAACGGCGTGCTCGGCACCCCGGCCACCGACCCGGCCCAGACCCTGCGCACCATGGACTGCCCGGTCTCCGCCTGGTGCCAGTACATGTCCGGCGTCGAGTCCTTCCCGAAGGACTACCGCGACGACCTGGACTACATCGGCTACCTCAACGCCCCCGGCCGCCCGGTCCCGTCGGCCGTCTCCCCGGTCAGGACGGACTTCGACCCCCAGTCCGGCTGGAGTGCCGGCCAGACCGACACCAACGCCCCCAGCGACCACTACCCGGTCGAGACGACGTTCCGGATCGGCTGAACCCGCGCCGGGCGGGGCCCGGCGGACCCGGTGGCCCGCAACGCCGCCATGGGCCACCGGGGTTGGCGAAGGCTAGGATCCCGGTCATGGCCCTGACGGCGAGCGAAGTGGACCGGTTCGAGGCGTCCAGGCACCGGCTGGAGGCCCTCGCCTATCGCCTGCTCGGCTCGGCGAGCGAGGCCGAGGACGTCGTGCAGGAGACGTTCCTGCGCTGGCAGGGCGCCGACACCGGGCGCATCGAGGTCCCCGAGGCCTGGCTGACCAAGGTGCTCACCAATCTGTGCCTCAACCAGCTGACGTCGGCCCGCGCCCGCCGCGAGACCTACGTCGGCGCGTGGCTGCCCGAGCCGCTGCTCGCCGGGGACCCGATGCTGGGCCCCGCCGACACCGCGGAGCAGCGCGAGTCGGTGTCGTACGCCGTGCTCACCCTGCTGGAGCGGCTCACCCCCAACGAGCGCGCGGTGTACGTGCTGCGCGAGGCCTTCGACTACCCGCACCGGGAGATCGCGGAGATCCTCGACCTCACCGAGTCCGCCAGCCAGCAGATCTTCCACCGCGCCAAGAAGCACGTCGCGGACGGCCGGGCCCGCGCCGAGATCGACGAGGCGGCCGCCCGGCGGATCGTGGACGAGTTCCTCGCCGCCGCCACCAGCGGCCGTACCGAACCGCTGGTGCGGCTGCTCACCGAGGACGTCTTCGCGATCGGCGACGGCGGCGGCAAGGTCCCGGCCCGCGCACGGGCGTTCGAGGGAGCCCGTGCGGTCGCGACGTTCATGCGGGGCCTGTTCAAGCCGGGCAAGGCCAAGCGCAACCTGGTCGGCGGCTCCCCCGACGTCCATGTGGTGGCCGCCAACGGCATGCCCGCGATCGTGGTGGTGCTCGACGGCCGGGTCATCGGCGTCACCTGCCTGGAGATCACCGAGCAGGGCATCACCGCCTTCCGCAGCCAGGTCAACCCGGACAAGCTGGTCCGCGCGACCCGGCGGTGGGCGGCCGGCGAGCACGGCGAACCCGTGCTCAGCCTCTTCTGATCCTCATGTGACCGGCATCACAGCGCACTCCTGTCAGGAAACGGCGGGCCGCCCGGTTCAAGGGGCGAACCGCGCACGACGCGGCGCACGCACGAGCGACAGGAGCAGGCAATGCAGCACCGCATCATCGTCCTCGGGGCCGGATACACCGGAGCCATCGCCGCCGGCCGCATCGCCCGCCGGCTGCGCCGCGAGGACGTCGCCATCACCCTCGTCAACGCCGAACCCGACTTCGTCGAGCGCGTCCGGCTGCACCAGCTCGCCGCCGGGCAGGACCTCAGGCCCCGGCCGCTGGACGCGATGTTCGCGGGCACCGGCGTGGCGCTGAAGCTCGCGAAGGTCACCGGGGTGGACGTCGACCGCAAGTTGGTGACCGTCGCCGACGCGCGGGGCGCGCGGGAGGAACTGCCGTACGACAGCCTCGTGTACGCCCTCGGCAGCACCGGGCACGACCAGGGCGTCCCCGGAGTCGCCGAGCACGCCTACGACGTCGCCGGCCGCCCCGGGGCGCTGCGGCTGCGCGAACGGGTGGCCCGCCTCGACGCCGGGGCGCCCGTGGTCGTGGTCGGCGCCGGGCTCACCGGGCTGGAGGCCGCGACCGAACTCGCCGAGGCCCGCCCGGACCTGGCCGTCGCCCTCGTCGCGCGCGGCGCCCTCGGGGACTGGCTCTCGCCCAAGGGCCGCCGCCATGTGCGCGAGGTCTGCGACCGGCTCGGCATCACCGTGCGCGAACACACCACCGTCACCGCCGTCACGCCCGACCGCGTCACCACCGCCGACGGCACCGGCATCGCCTCCCTGGCCACCGTCTGGACCACCGGGTTCGCCGTCCACCCGATCGCGCGGGCCACCACCCTGGAGACCGGCGACAACGGGCAGATCGTGGTCGACGCCTCCATGCGCTCGGTCTCGCACCCGGACGTGTACGCCGTCGGGGACGCGGCCCTCGCCATGGGCCCCGGCGACAAGCCGCTGCGGATGTCGTGCGCCTCGGGCGTGCCCGGCGCCTGGCAGGCCGCCGACGCCCTCGTGGCCCGGCTGACCGGGACGAAGGTGCCCACCACCGCGGTGCGCTACTACCAGCAGTGCGTCTCCCTCGGCCGGAAGGACGGCCTGATCCAGTTCGTCACCGCCGACGACCGCGCCGTCGACCGGGCCCTGACCGGACGCGTGGCCGCCCGCTACAAGGAGGCGATCTGCAAGGGCGCCACCTGGGGCGTCGCCCACCCGCTGCTGCTGCCGGCCCGCGTCCGCCCGGTCGCGCCGGCGGCGCGGCGGACGGCGGACCCGAAGGTGGACACGGCCGCCTGAGCGGCCGCCGGGGGTCCCAGCTGGGCTTCGGGGCGTCCTCGTGTACGCACCGGCGGAGCGCGACGGCGACCCGTGTCCGGCGGCTCCTGGGCGCGGCGGTGTCCGGGGGCGGCGGTGTCCGGGGGCGCGGCGGTGTCCGGCAATTCTCACGACACGTGAGGATCGGGCCGTGTTCACCCCGTCTTCGGTCGGCTTCACACCGGGCGCGTTCTCGCACTACGTTGGGGACGAACGACCGGGTGCCGCCATGGGTCGTGCCGTGTCGGCGGCCGCGTTCGCTCCGTCCCGAGCGCGCAAGGAGCCCGCATGCCGCACTCGACCTCGCCCCCCGACGCCGTGCCCGCCCGCGAGACACCGGGAGTTCCGCGCCTGCTGACCGCCGCCGTGCGGCTCGCCGGCGCCCTGCCCGCGACGCGCTCCACCCTCGGCGTCGTCCGCGGCCGGCACCAGTCCGACCGTCAGCGGGCCGGTTCCCTGCGCGCCCGGCTGGCCGAACGAGGCGTGGCCACGACGGAGTTGAGCCCGCTGCCGGAACCCGGCGAGCGCGGTGGCTCATACGGCCTGCCGGTGCGCGCGGTGGGGCTGCTGCTGCACACGCCGGGCGTGCGCCCGGAGCAGGCGATGCGGGCCGCCGCGTTATGGCGGCTGCCGCTGCTGACCGAACGCCCCGAAGGTGCGGCGGGCGGCGAGCCGGGCGGGCTCGGCGGCCGGCGGAGCGCCGTCATCGGCATCCACCTCGCCGACCGGGGCTATGAACTCGCCCTGCACCGCGTGGGGTTGGTGTCCCTGCGCCCCGACCCCGGGCCCGCCCGTCTGATCCTCGACAACGAGAAGATCACCGTGCCGGGCGGCCGTCCCCTGTGCGTCACGGTCACCGGATCGGGGCTGCTGGAGGTGCGCGGCGACTCCTTCGGCACGCGCCGGGTACGGCGGCTGCGCTTCGAACGGGCTTTGGGCGCCCATCGGTTGGACCTGGACGGCATCCCCGTGCGCGAGGTGCGCGCCCCGCTGCGGATGGCGGCCGAACCGGGCCGGCTGCACCTGCTGTACCCCTGACCATCGGCCGTTCGACGCCGGACTCCGTGTACAGCCGGAAGCCGCCCTTGCTGCGGGCGCCGGCGAGCTCAAGGGCCACTGAGCCCGGTCGGGCGTGTGGCGGAAACGTGTCGAAAACCCGCACGGTTCCTGGTCGTTGGTGACTTTCGGTGCTCGGCGCCCCGGTGGCCGGCGGGCGCGTGAAAGAGTGGGCCGACCGTTGATGATCAAGGAAAGGTGCGGGCATGGCGGCGCGGTTGACCGAGCAGGTGCGGGGGCGGCTGGAGGCGCCGAACTTCTGGTTCGTGGCCACGGTGACGCCGGACGGCGCGCCGCACGTGACGCCGATGTGGGTGGGGCTGGAGGACGGGCTGATCGTCTTCAACACCTCGGTGGGCCGGATCAAGGAGGAGAACCTCCGCAACGACCCGCGCGTCCACCTCTCCCACATCGACGCCGACAGCCCCTACGACCGGGTGCAGATCTCCGGCCGCGTGGTGCGCCTCGTGACGGGCGAGGAGGCCGAGCGCGGCATGGACCGGCTGGCCCGCAAGTACCTGGGCCTGGACGGCTACCCCTGGCTGATCGAGGGCGAGCAGCGGGTGCACGTCCTGGTCGAGCCGGAGCGCGTGCGCCACATCGTCGGCGTCGAGCCGTTCCGGCCGGGGGTCATCCCCGCCTGACCCGCCTGACCCGCCTGACCGCCTGACCGGTCGGGCCCCGGCGCACGGCACGGGCCCGCCCGCCGTCGGCCCCGGCACCTACACTGTCCGGGCGCACGTGTGTCGGCTTCGAGTGCGGGACGGGAGGGCGGCGGGTCGTGGGGGAGAACGGCGGTGGGTTCGAGGATCCGCCCGCCGAGGTGCTGGCGGCCGCCGCCGGTGCCTTCGGGTTGCTCGCCTCGTCCGTCCGGCTCCATCTGATGTGGGCGCTGTCGCAGGGGGAGAGCGACGTCACGCACCTCGCCGACCGGGTGGGCGGCGCCCTGCCCGCCGTCAGCCAGCACCTGGCGAAGCTGAAACTCGCCGGGCTGGTGCGCTCGCGCCGGGAGGGCCGGCGACAGGTCTACTACATCGACGACCCGGACGTCGTGACGCTGGTGAGAGTGATGATCGGGCAGCTGACGGCACGTTCCCGCCAGGGCGCCGCGCCGATCCGGCTTCTGCACGGGACCAGTGGCTGAGACCACCGCGGCCTTCGACCGGGACGCCGGGCCGCCCGCCGCGGTGGCCGTTTCGGCAGCGGATGCCGCCCCCGGCGAGCCGGGCGCGGCCGCGCCGACCCTGCTGGAGGTCCTGCGGCGGCTGGACACCGGCCCGCGCGGGCTGACGGAGGCCGAGGCCGAGGCACGCCTGGCCCGGTTCGGCGCGAACACCCTGCCGGCCCGGCGCGCGGCCGGCCGGTCCCGGCTCTTCGTGCGCAGCCTGCGCGATCCCTTCACGGCGGTGCTGCTCTGCCTCGGCCTGGTCTCCGCCGCCGTCCTCGCCTGGGGCACCGCCTCGGTGATCCTCTTCCTCGTCGTGGTCAGCTGCGTGCTGCGCACGGCCGGCGAGTACCGGGCCGACCGGTCCACGGCCGCGCTGCGCGAACTGGTCGCCACCACGGCGACCGTGCTGCGGCGCGCCGACGAGGAGGCGGTGCCCATCGCCCGCGAGATCCCCCTGGAGGACCTCGTGGCCGGTGACGTGATCCGCCTCGGCCCGGGCGACCTCGTCCCCGCGGACGTACGGCTGCTGCGTGCGAGCGGACTGACCGTGCACCAGTCCGCGCTCACCGGCGAGACCGCCCCCGTCGCCAAGCACGCCGATGCGCCGGCGCCGGGCAGCGGGCCGTTCGAGCAGCCGCAGTGGTGCTTCCAGGGCAGTGGCATCGCCTCCGGCAGCGCCACCGCCGTGGTCACCGCGACCGGCGCGCGGACCCGGTTCGGCGCCGCGCACGGCCGGGCGCCGGGCCGCCCGGAGCCGAGCGCCTTCGACCGGTCCGTGCACGGCGTCTCCTGGATCCTGATCCGGTTCATGCTGCTCACGCCCCCGCTGGTGCTGATGGCCAACGCGGCGCTGCGCGACCGGGGCCTGGAGACACTGCCGTTCGCGGTCGCGGTGGCGGTCGGGCTGACCCCGGAGATGCTGCCGGTCCTCGTCACCACCTGCCTGGCCCGCGGCGCCGCGCTGCTGGCCCGCACCCGGGGCGTGATCGTCAGACGGCTCCCCGCCCTGTACGACATCGGCGCCGCCGACGTGCTGTGCCTGGACAAGACCGGCACGCTCACCCAGGACCGGCCCGTGGCCGACCGCGGCCTCGGCCCGGACGGCCAGGACGACCCCGAGGTCCTGCGCTGGGCCGCCCTCAACTCCTGGTGGACCCTGCAACTCGCCGACCTGCCCGAGCCCGACGCCCTGGACGAGGCGCTCCTCGCCGCGGTCGACGAGGACGACCTCCTCGCCCACGACGGCGTCGCCGCGCTCCCCTTCACCCCGGCCCGCCGCCTGGCCACCGCGGTCCTTCGCACGCCGGGCCGGCTCGGCACGCACACACTGGTCGTCAAGGGGGACGCCGAGGCCGTCCTCGCGCGCTGCGCCCTCGACGACGAGGAACGCGGCCGGCTGCGCGACCTCGCCGCCCGGCAGGCCGAGGACGGGGCGCGCGTCCTGGCCGTGGCCACCGCCGAACGCCCGGCCCGCGCCCGCGGCTACACGGAGGCCGACGAACGCGGCCTCGCCTTCTGCGGCCTGGTCACCCTGCGGGACGCGCTCGCGCCCACCGCCGCCGAGGCGCTGACGGTCCTCACCGGTCAGGGCGTCACGGTCAAGGTGCTCACCGGGGACCACCCCGGCACGGCGGTCCGGGCCTGCCGCGACCTCGGCGTCCCGGTGTCCGACGACGCCGTCCTGACCGCCGGTGCCATCGACGCCCGCACGGACGCCGAGCTGACCGAACTCGTCGCCCACGCCACGGTGTTCGCCCGCTGCACCCCGGAGCACAAGGCCCGCGTGGTCCACGCGCTGCACCGCGCCGGGCACACCGTCGGTTTCCTCGGCGACGGCGTCAACGACCTGCCCGCGCTGCGCGCCGCCGACGTCGGCATCGCCCCGCAGGGCTGTGCCGACGCGGTCCGGGAGCGCGCCGACGTGGTGCTCGCCGAGAAGGACCTCACCGCGATCGCCCACGCCATCGACGCGGGCCGGCACGCGGGCGGCAACATCGCCGCCTATCTGCGGATCACGCTCTCCTCCAACCTCGGCAATGTGATCGCGATGCTCTGCGCCGGCCTGCTGCTGCCCTTCCTGCCGATGCTCCCCGCCCAGGTCCTCGCCCAGAACCTGTGCTTCGACGCCGCCCAGCTCACCTTCGCCCACGACCGTCCGCACCGTCTGGCACCGCGCCGGCCCACCACCCTGCCCCCCCGCGAACTGCTGCGCTTCATCACGGGGTTCGGGGTGCTCAACGCCGTGGCCGACGTCGCCACCTTCGCCGTGCTCGCCCTCGCCCTGCACGGCCTCGGCCGGAAAATGGCCGAACCGGTCTTCCACGCGGGCTGGTTCACCGAGAACCTGCTCACCCAGGCCCTGGTGATGGTGCTGCTGCGGACCGGCCGCCGGGCCGCGCGGGGCCGCGGGCCCGGCCCCGTCGGCCGGGCCGCGCTCGCCCTGGCCGTCATCGGCCTGGCGCTGCCGCCCTCACCGCTCGGCCCGCTGATCGGCCTCGCCCCCCTGCCCGCCGTCTACTACCCGCTGCTCGGCGTCGTCCTCGCCCTGTACACCGCGGCCCTGCTGGTCGCCAGGGCGCGCCACGAGCCACCGGGCGCCCCGGACGGCGGCAGCGCCTCACGCCCGTCTTAGCTCCCCCGCGGTACAAGGGCGTCGGCTGACGACAGACGCGGGAGGCCGGGGTCATGGCGGAATCGACGGCACCGAGGCGCGGCCGATGGCTGCTCCTGGTGGTCCTCGCGCTGGTGCTGTACGGCATCGTCCGGGCCACGGGCACCCCGTCCACGCCCGAGGCGCCGTCCCGCCCGAAGGCCGGCCCGTCCGCTTCCCGGGCGGCGCCGCGCACCTCGAGCCCGCCGCCCGCACCGGCGTCCGCCGGGTACGACCCCGCCGACTACGCCGCCCAGGTCCGGACCCGGGCCCGCGAGGCGGGCGTCAGCGCCCGGCTGGTGATGGCCATCCTCTACAACGAGTCGTACAAACCGCACGACCCGACCTTCGAGCGGGCCTGGCAGAAGTACAAGCCGGACGCCGCCTTCGGCATCGCCGACATGCACCGTGCCACCTTCGACGAGGTCAAGCGGGGCCGCCCCTTCGCCGGCCGCCGCTGGGAGGAACTGCCCGACGACCGCGACCTGGCGATCGAGGCCGAGGCCTGGTACCTGCGCGACCTGGCGGACCGGCTGCCCGCGCACTGGACGGGCCCCTACACGAAGGACGAGCTGCTGGCGCTCGGCTACAACACGGGCGCGGGCAACATGCTCGCGTTCGCCCGCGGCGCCACACCTGGCGGTCAGGCCCGCTCGTACCTGGACCGGCTGCACGGGAACTGGGCCGAGGCCGGGCGGGCCGTCGGCGCGCGCTGACACCCCCACACCGTCCCCTGCACCCCCGTGACTTGCGAAATTGCGCAATAATCGCAGCCGTCCGGGGTGCGTTCCGTGGCCCGGGGGAGGAAGGGCGTCCATGTCGCGCGGTGACATTCGGCGGGTGCGTGAGGCGAATCTGCGGCTGGGGGCCGCCCTGGCCGAGGTGGAGGGCCTCTACGCGGCACTGCTGAGAGCGGGCGCCTCGGCCCGACGCCGGGAGTTGCAGGCCGAACTGGCGCGCGCCGCCGCCCGTCTCGCCTCGGTGGCGAGCGCGTCGGCACCGGCTCCGTCCCTCGGTGTGCCACGCTCGCGACGGGCGCGGCGCAGGGTGCTGGCGCAGCGTGGTGCCGCCTGGATCATGGCGCGCTACGGTCGGGGCGGTCGCTGAGCGCGGCGTGGCCGAGGGGTCTGTACGGCCCAGGCCCGTGATTGCCGGATTGCGTCATCAGGCAACTGACATTCCTGTGCCGACCGGACCACCGGTGATCCCACCCATGCCCACATGCGGGCCTGGAGCAGCCGGAGCCTCCCTCAGGCGCCCTGCCGGGACAGCGGACCGGTCGACGCGGCCGCTATCGCTTCGTCCAGGACCTCCCGCGAGCGGACCAGGTCGGCGATCAAGCGGTCGATACGGTCGCGCTCCTCGGTCAGCTCGTCCACCAGCCGCGCCGTGGCGAACTCGTTCGGCCCGCCGTCCGCGTCCCGCATACAGGGCAGCAGCCGCGCGATCTTCTTGCTGTGCAGACCGGCCGCGTACAGCGCCTGGATGCGCACGACACGGTCGACGGCCCACTCCCCGAACTCCCGCTGCCCGCCGGGACTCCGCTCGGAGACCAGCAGCCCCTGACTCTCGTAGTACCGCAGGGAACGCTCGCTCACCCCGCTGCGCCGGGCCAGCTCACCGATCCTCATCCCTCACCTCGCATGCCGAAGCGGGCTTGAACCTGACACCGGTGTCAACTTCTACCGTACGGCCATGACGAACGCACCCGCCGATTCCGGCCTCTTCGAGCCTGCCCGCCTGGGCCCCCTGCACCTGTCCAACCGCCTGGTGATGGCCCCCCTGACCCGCAACCGCGCCGCGGCGGACGGGGTCCCCGGACCGCTCATGGCCACCTACTACGCACAGCGCGCGTCCGCCGGGCTGATCATCGCCGAGGCCACCACGCCGAACGCCGTGGGCCGGACGTACCCCAACATCCCCGCCATCCACGACGCGGCCCACGTGGCCGGCTGGCGCCGGGTCACCGACGCGGTACGGGCCGAGGGCGGCCGGATGTTCCTGCAGCTCCAGCACGGCGGCCGGGTCGGCCACCCCGACAACAGCGGGCTGACGCCGATTGCCCCCTCGCCCGTCCCGCTCCCCGAGACGATCCACACCCCCACCGGCCGCCAAGAGGCCGTCGTACCGCGCGAGATGACGCTCGCCGACATCGAGACCACCGTCGCCGACTTCGCCGCGGCCGCCCGCAACGCGATCGAGGCGGGCTTCGAGGGCGTCGAAGTGCACGCGGCCAACGGCCACTTGCTGCACCAGTTCCTGGCGGCGAACACCAACCACCGCACCGACGCGTACGGCGGCCCGGTCTCCGGCCGGATCCGCTTCGTGGTCGAGGTGGTGCGCGCCGTCGCCGCCGCGATCGGCCCCGAACGCGTGGGGCTGCGCATCTCCCCCGGGAACACCGTCAACGGCATCGAGGAAGGGGCCACCGGGGACATCTACCCGGCACTCGTCGAGGCCCTGGCGGACACCGGACTCGCCTATCTGCACCTCGTGTTCGCCGACCCGGACCAGCCCCTCTTCCACGAACTGCGCGGGGCCTGGCCGGGCACGCTGATCGCCAACCCGGCGCTGGGCTGGGGCGAACCGCTTCCGCACGACGGCGGCCGGAGCGCGGGCGAGCGGCTCCTCGCCGCGGGCGCCGACCTGATCGCCCTCGGCCGCGCCTTCCTCGCCAACCCCGACCTCGTCGAACGACTGCGCATCGGCGCACCGCTCAACCAGGTGCGGGACGAGTACGCGATGTACACGGGCGGAGCGACCGGCTACACCGACTACCCCACCCTGGCCGCCGCCGGCTCCCCGGTCGCACAAATGAACTGACAGCACGGCCCGGTGGTGCCTATCATGCCCGCGATGAAGAACTTCTCCTCGCTCGGATTGGGGGACTCGTTCGCGCAAGGTGAGTGCTGATGGCCCACCACGTCGCGAACGACCTTCCGCCCCACCTGTCGATGTGGCAGCGCGTACGCGAGTACGCCGTGCCACCGTCCATGATCGAGACCGCGACCGCCCGCCGCGCGGTCGGTGACTGGGCGGGGGCCTGCGCCGCCGCCCGGATCGACGTCGACCTCGATCTGCGCGCCGTGCGCGACCGCCACGGCACCGGCCTCGTCACCCGCCTCCGCGCGGATCTGCGTCGGCTGGCACCCGACCTGCTCCGCTGGCACATGCCCCGGATCGCCCCCGACGGACGCCTGCGGCCCGGCCTCACCCTCTCCCTCGCCCGGTACGGCGATCCGGGCACCCCCGTGCACCTCGTGGTGCGGACACCACCGGCCTGGGCGGACGCCGGACAGCGCATGTCCCTGTCCCTGTGGACGGGCCCGGGGGACGGCGCTCCCCGCCACCATCCGCACCCGCACCCCGACCGCCGTTTCCGCCTCGACCTGCACCGGCACCTCTGGGACGCCACCCGCAGCGGCGAACTGGCGCGGCGCAGCGGCTGGACCGGCACCCCCGCGGTGTCGTCCGCCGACCCGCCGTGGGCCAAGGACCGCTGGGCCGCCGAGGCGGAGCTGCTGCTGCGCGCCGAGGGCCGGTCCCGAGGGGCCTTCACCGTACGACTGGCCGCGCGCAGCCGCCTCGTACTCGAACTCGTCGCTCCGGACGACGCCCACGTCCCGGTGCTCCGGCAGCCGCGTGCCGCCCCGCCGCCGCAGGAGGCCGCCGCGCTCCCGGTGCTGCCGGAGGCGGCGGCCCGGCTCCTGCCGGACCTGGAACTGCTGCGGGCCGGGCTGATCGCGCCCGAGCGGCTGCACCCGCTCGTCGCCGCGGCCCTGCCGGTGCCCGGGCCGGCACCGGCGGCCGCACCCGCGTCCGAGCCCGGCGATCCGCACCGGGTGGAGTGCCGGGGCGAGGTCCACCGGCTCGCGCTGCGCGACGGCGTGCTCACGGCCGTCGACCACGACCCGGACCAACTGCGCCGCGAGGAACTGCTGGTGGCGCTCGGTGGCCCGCCGCTGCCCTGTCTGCGGGCCATCGACGCGGTGCACCGCAACCCGGAGGCGCTGCCCGCGGTCCGGGAGCGGCTCGGCCACGGTGACGTCACCGGAGCGCTGGCCGTGGTCGAGGGCCTGCTCGGCCCCGGCGCGGTGCTGCGCGACGGACCGCTCCGGGCGGAACTGGAGTCGGCGGCCGCCCGCCGTGTCGACCACGGCCTGTTCCGCTCGGGGCTGGTCGCCGAGCACCCCGGGGCCCGCGCGGCCGGGGGCGGGGGCGTCGCGGACCCCTACCAGGGCCACCGCCCCCGGCTCGACCGCCGTAGCCGCCGTACGCCTCCCGCGCTGCTCGGCAAGCGGAACAGCCGCTCCCGCCCCCGCACCGGCCAGCCCTGAGCCCGACCGGCGCCCCGCCGGAACCCGGCCCCTCGCCGCGCCCGCCGACCGGCGGACCCGCCGGCATCCGTTGTCCGCGCCACCGGCACCTGTTTCCCGCCCCGCCGGCGCCCGTGTGCCGCGCCGCGCGCCCCAAGACGTCCGCGACGGCTCCTCGCCCGTCCCCTCCTCCCACCCCAGGTGATGCCCATGACCCCCAGCGCCCTCCTGCCCGCCCCGCCCGCCACCGGCTCCGCCACCGATGCCCAACTCGCCGTGGCCGACGACCTGTTGTCCCTGCTGCGGACGACCACCACCGAGCCGCGCCCCGACGAGCAGCTCGAAGCGCTCACGCTCGCCGTCGCCGCCGACCTGCCCGTGCTGCTCTGGGGCGAGCCGGGCATCGGCAAGACCGCGGCCCTCACCCAGCTCGCCACCTCCCTCGACCTGCCGCTGACCACCGTGATCGCGAGCGTCCACGAGCCGTCCGACTTCTCCGGGCTGCCCATCCTGGGCGAGGACCCGGCCGTCCAGGGGGTGCCGATGGCGCCACCGCAGTGGGCCGTGGAACTGGTCCGCGCGGGCCGTGGGTTGCTCTTCCTCGACGAACTCTCCACCGCCACCCCCGCCGTCCAGGCCGCGCTGCTCCGGGTCGTCCTGGAACGGCGGGTCGGCGCGCTCCAACTGCCGCCGGGCGTACGGATCGTCGCCGCCGCCAACCCGCGCGCGTCGGCCGCGGACGGGTGGGAGCTGAGCCCGCCGCTGGCCAACCGGTTCGTGCATCTGCACTGGGTGCACGACCGGGAGGTGGTGGTGCGCGGACTCGGCGGGGTCTGGCCCCGGGCGGAGCTGCCCCGGCTGGTGCCGGAGCGGCTGGCGGAGGCGGTGGCGTTCGCCCGGCGGGTGGTGTGCGGGTTCCTGGAGGCCAGGCCGACGCTGATCCACCGGCTGCCGAGCACCGAGGCCCGGCGCGGCGGCGCCTGGCCCTCGCCCCGCAGCTGGGAGGCCGCGCTGACGCTGCTGGCCTTCGGCACGGCCGCCGGTGTCTCCCGGGACGTGCTGGCGCTGCTGGTGCGGGGCGCGGTGGGGGACGGGCCGGGGCTCGAACTCCTCGCCCACATGGACCGGATGGACCTGCCGGACCCGGAGTCGCTGCTGGCCGACCCGCCCACCGCGGAGCTGCCGGTGCGGGGCGATCTGCGGCAGGCGGCGCTGGAGGCGGTGGTCGCAGCCGTCGGTGCGCGGCCCCGGCGGGAGAGGTGGGAGGCGGGCTGGGCGGTGCTGGTCCGCGCCCTGGAGACCGGCGCCCCGGACCTGGTGGTGGCCCCGGCGACGGCACTGGCCGCGCTGCGACGCGATGACTGGGAGGTGCCGGACACCGTGGAACGGCTGGCCGGAGTGATCGACCTCGTCCGGCGGGCGGACCGCTCGGTGGCCCGGGCCAAGACCCCGGCCACCGCCGGGCACCCGACGGGAACGGCCCGATGAACGGCCCCGCGAGTCCCCGGCGCCCGGCGCCGGGCCCCACGGACCAGGCGTCGCCACGCCCGCTGCCCGCACCTGCCAGGCCCCCGCTGCCGCGCCCGGTGCCCCGCCCGATGTCCCGGCCCGCTCCGCCCCGCCCGGTGCGGGCCGCCGCACCGGAGCCGCCGGGCGGCTCGGCCGCGCCGCCCCTGGACATGGAGAAGCTGCTGGCCGCCCGGCTCCACGCGGTCAAGGTCCGCCCCTACCTGGCCGACGCGCTGTTCGCGCTGCACGTCGTGGAGGACCGGTCGGTGCCGACGATGGCGGTGGACCGGTACTGGCGCTGCTACGTGTCACCCGCGTTCGTGGCGCGCACCCCGGTCGAGGACCTGGCGGGCGTGTGGGTGCACGAGGTCTCCCACCTGCTGCGGGACCACCACGGACGCGGCGAGCGCCACGCACGGGCACACGAGGAGCGGGGGCCGGGCGCCGGTGACCGCGCGGCCGAGGACCGGAGCAGGCTGCGCCGCAACATCGCGGCCGACTTCGAGATCAACGACGACATCTACGGCGACGGGCTGCCCCGGCCCGCCGGTGCGGTGCTGCCGTCGCTGCTGCGGCTGCCCCCCGGGCTGCTGATGGAGGAGTACCTGCGGACGGCGTCGATGACCGGGCTCACCGCGGAGCTGGCCTGGCTGGACTGCGGCAGCGGCGCCGACGGGCAGCACCGGCCCTGGGAACTGGGGCCCGAGGGAGCCCACGGACTGACCAGGCAGCAGCGGGACGCCGTCCGCTTCCGGGTCGCGGAGGGCATCAAGGGCCGGCCGGGCGACGCGCCGGAGGGCTGGCGCCGGTGGGCGGATGAGGCGTTCCATCCCCCGCAGCCGTGGCGGCAGCTGCTGGGCGCCGCGGTCCGCTCCGCGGCGGGGGCGCCGGGGGTGGGCGAGAACCACAGCTACCGGCGCCCGTCCCGGCGCTCGGCCGCTGTCCCCGGGGTACTGCTGCCGAGCCTGCGCCGCACGCCGCCCCGGGTCTGCGTGGTGATCGACACCTCCGGCTCGGTCAGCGACGCGGAACTGGGCGGCGCGCTGCTGGAGGTGGCGGCGATCTCGCGGGCGGTCGGCGGGCGGCGGGACCTGGTCTCGGTGGTCTCCTGCGACGCGGCCGCCGGCATCGCCGTCCCCCTCTGCCGCGCCGAGAGCATGACGCTGATCGGCGGCGGCGGAACGGACCTGCGCTCCGGCTTCGCCCAGGCCCTGCGCTCCCGTCCCCGCCCGGACGTCATCGTCGCCTTGACCGACGGCCAGACCCCCTGGCCCTCCGCCCAGCCGCCCTGCCGCACGGTCGTCGGCCTCTTCCCGCGTCCGGCCCGCGCCGTCCACGAGGAAGACCCCGACTACACCCCGGCCGGCCCGCCGCCGTGGGCGCGGGTGGTCACCATCGGCTGACGGGACCCGGCACGGCGGCACCGGCCAGGAGCGGACGGCGCCGGGCGAGGACCGTTTGCGTCAGTTGCTCCGCGGGGCGGAACGACGGGTCCGCGCGCCGGACCGCCCGCTCCCGCCACGGCCGGCGCCGGAGCCGCGCCGCCTGCGCCCGCCGGACCCCCCGCGCCCACCGCGCTCGGCGCCCTCGGCGACCGGTACGGCGATGACGACGGGCACCCCGGACGGGGTCCGGGCGCCGGTGATGCGCTGCAACTCGGCGTCGCCCGGGCGCACCATGGCGGTCCGCGGAGCGATGTCGGCGTCGGCCATCAGCCGGTCCATCGCGCGCCGCTGGTGCGGCAGCACCAGGGTGACGACGGTGCCGGACTCCCCGGCTCGCGCGGTACGGCCGCCCCGGTGCAGATAGTCCTTGTGGTCGCCCGGCGGGTCGACGTTCACCACGAGGTCGAGCCCCTCCACATGGATGCCACGCGCGGCGACATTGGTGGCCACCAGCGCCGTGACCTGCCCGTCCTTGAACTGGGCGAGGGTCCGGTTGCGCTGCGGCTGGGACTTTCCGCCGTGCAGGGCCCCGGCCCGCACCCCGACGGACAGCAGGTGCTTGACCAGCCCGTCCACCGCGTGCTTGGTGTCCAGGAACATGATCACCCGCCCGTCGCGGGCGGCGATCTCGGTGGCGGCGGTGTGCTTGTCGGCGTCCCGCACGTGCAGCAGGTGGTGCTCCATCGTGGTGACCGCCCCGGCGGACGGGTCGACCGAGTGCACGACCGGGTCGTCGAGGTAGCGGCGGACCAGCTGGTCGATGTTGCGGTCCAGGGTGGCCGAGAACAGCAACCGCTGCCCGTCGGCGGGCACTTGGTCGAGCAGCTCGGTGACCTGCGGCATGAAGCCCATGTCGGCCATCTGGTCGGCCTCGTCCAGGACGGTGACGGCGACCTCGTCCAGCCGGCAGGCATCGCGCTCGATCAGGTCCTTGAGCCGGCCGGGTGTCGCGACGACGACCTCCGCGCCGCCGCGCAGCACACCCGCCTGCCGGCCGATGGACACGCCGCCCACCACGGTGGCGAGCCGCAGGCGCAGGGCCTGGGCGTAGGGGGTGAGGGCGTCGGTGACCTGCTGGGCCAGTTCCCGGGTGGGGACGAGGACCAGGGCCAGCGGCTGCCGGGGCTGGGCCCGCTGTCCGTCGAGCCGGGCCAGCACGGGCAGGCCGAAGGCGAGCGTCTTGCCCGAGCCGGTACGGCCCCGGCCCAGGACGTCCCGGCCCGCCAGCGCGTTCGGCAGGGTGGCCGCCTGGATCGGGAAGGGCGTGGTCAGGCCCTGCTGGACGAGGGCCGCGGTCAGCCGGGCGGGCATCTCCAGTTCGGCGAACGTCTCGACCGCGGGGAGCGGCTCGGTGAGGGTGACCGGCAGGGCGAATTCCTGCCGGCGCGGGGCCGGGGACGTGCCCTGGCGGCCCGGCTTGCGGGAGCGGAAGCGGCCACCGCGGTCGGCGCCCGCCGAACGTGTGGGCCTGCCGCCGGTATGACGGGTGCGGTTCATGGAGGAACCCTCCTCGATGCGGCGTATCGAGGAATTCCGTCAGCGGAGGTGACCGCGCGAGATTCGCAAGAATGTGCCGAAGAAAAGTATGGAGAGGCGGCCCGTTCGGGAAACGGGCACAGCAATGGGCTGGGGCCCGCACCCCGAGGGCGCGGGCCCCAGCCGCATGATGCGCGAACCAGCGGCTCGCTAAGACTGGCGTCAGGCGTCAGTTCAGGCGGGAACGATGTTCTCGGCCTGCGGGCCCTTCTGGCCCTGCGTGACGTCGAAGGTAACCTTCTGGCCTTCCTGAAGCTCACGGAAGCCGCTGGTGGCGATGTTCGAGTAGTGGGCGAACACGTCGGCGCCGCCGCCGTCCTGCTCGATGAAGCCGAAGCCCTTTTCCGCGTTGAACCACTTCACGGTGCCAGATGCCATATTGAATCTCCCTTGAGGGGCAGTGCCGGACTCCGCACTTTACGGAGCCGAGTCGCCGCGATGATCACCCCTCCGGAAAGATCCGGAAAGTTTTGCAAAGAAAAAATCTCTGGCAACCAAAACTGCAACTGCTATCACGCTAACACAGGTCGGTTCGCCGCGCCCGGACGTTTTTCCGGGTGTCGCGAAAGTATCCCTCGTCACGGACCGTAATTCTGTACCGGCGAGACCAGATAATCGCGGTGCCCTCGCCCGGTGCCCGGTGCACTACCCGGTCCGGCGGGAGCGTGCCGTCCGGTTGGTCCTGGAGGATGACGATGCGGCACGCGGTCGCGACCGGGGGCTCTGGCCGGTCGGTGCACGGCGCGGGCGGCGATGTGCGGCGGGCTGCGCGCATACCGGCGGTGGACGCCGACCGGGCCACGGCGGGGTGATCGGCCTCACGCCACTGGATCAGAAAACATGCACTGGTCGCGACAGGTTTCCACACCGGTCGGCGAGACCGATGTCTCACCCCGGGGCGGCCGCATGAGAGGTGTCTCTCGTCCCGGACCGCGAGGTCCCGGGCGGAGCCGGCCCGCGCGCCGAGATGAGGGCGGGTCGGGGATCACGGGGGACGCGGCGGACCGTACGGGCGTCGGCGATCACCCGGCCCGGGCGGCCCCTGGCCGCGCACGACTCCGCCGGCCGGCGCGTGGCCACCCGGGGGCCTGCCGCGCGCGGGTTCAGCCGGAGCCGGGGCCGCCCGCCGACTGGCCGGCGGCACGGCGGTACTCGGCGTTGATGCGCTGCGCTTCCTCGAGCTGGTCCTCGAGGATGACGATGCGGCACGCGGCCTCGATCGGGGTCCCCTTGTCGACGAGCTCGCGGGCGCGCGCGGCGATCCGCAGTTGGTAGCGGGAGTACCGGCGATGCCCTCCCTCCGAGCGGAGGGGAGTGATCAGACGGGCCTCACCGATGGCTCGGAGGAACGCCGGGGTGGTCCCGAGCATCTCGGCTGCCCGGCCCATGGTGTACGCGGGGTAGTCGTCGTCGTCCAGACGATCATTCAGAGAGTTGTCCGATGTCATGTCACCTCGCTGTGCAACGCGTCGAGGGGCCCTGGCACCGAACGGCACCAGGGCCCCGAAGGAAATTGAACACCATCTGTCGGCGCCTACTGCCGTGCCGACCTTCTGTTTCCGCTACCCGGCCCGGCAGGGCGGAGCGGGGGATCGCAGCTGCGTGACCGGGGACCACCATCCATTCCGGGGTCTTGCGGTACCCGGGCCGAGTGCCTCTCGGACCGGGCGATCCTGATGGCGTCTGCTCCTCCATTCCTCTCTGAACCGCACCGGCCACCGAATGAGCCGGTGCCGCTGATGGCGGCTCCTCGTCGGACGAGCCGCCCAGTGCGGCTCCCGGTCCCGTCAGCGTGCCGGAACACCGGGCTTCGAGGCTGGGAGCCGCACTGACCTGCGTACTTCTCGTTCAGGCTTCCGCCAGTTCGTGTCTGGCGGATCTCGTTCGACCGTGTCTACGAGAAGAAGCGTACCCACGATGAGAATGAAAAGCTACTCCCACAAGAGTAGATTTCACTCTTCTGATGGAGAAGGAACGCTGGCCTGGGAGGGGGCGGGTCCTCACCGGTTGCCGGGAGCCGCCCGCCGGGGCGCGGCCGCCTCGGCTCCCGCCGGAGGTCGGGGTGCGGCGGGCCGCATAAGCTCTGCTGTCATGTCGAACCCTGATGAGCTGCTTGTCGCCCTCTCGGCCGCGGTGGAGGCCGAGCGAAGCAATCAGATGGTCCTGACGGTGGTTCTCGGCGGCACCGTCATCACCGGCCGGCTGGCTCCCGAGGCCGTGTGGAGGGAGCGGGTGGCGGAGGTCCTGAAGGACTCGGACCGTCTCGGCCCGTTCGCGGACGTCTTCGCCGGCGGTACGCGGGAGGACCGGCCCGGTCGCGGCGAGGCCCCCACGCATCTGCACTTTCATCTCGCCCGGATCGTGCAGGGCAGCATCGGAATCCCGGAGACGGGAGGCATGTACCGGGTCGCGATCAAGGACGTCAGCGCCTGGAGCGTGGGGGACCTGGTCCACTTCGACCGGTGAGACGTCGTCCGCGCCCCTCTCCCGGCCGCGGTTCGTGAACGGGCGGTGACATGGCGGTGGGGGCCCTGCCGACGCGCGTCGGCAGGGCCCCCACCGGGTTCCCGTGGCGGTCCCCCGCCTGTCCTGTTGTCCTCCCGGCCCGCGTCAGGGCGCCGGGGCGGCGGCGGTGGCCGCCGGTCGTGGTCTCAGCCGTGACCGATCGGGGCCCGGCGCCCTTCACCGAGGCGCCCCGCGCCGCCGGGGAAACCGCCGGGCGAGGGCGGCGATCCGGCGAGGACGTCCCGCAGGCGGATCCGGTCGGAGTAGGCGGCACTGGCGCGCAGGACGGCGAGCCGGACCCGGGTGATCGAGCCCGTGCTCTCGTCGTCCCCGTCGCACACGGTCAGGTACTCGACCCCGGCACCCGCCATGACGGCCAGGGCCACCTCGACGGTCATGTCGTCGCATACCCGGGGCCCGTGCCCCGCGCCGTCGTCGGCCATGGAGGCGGGGGCGTGGTCGGGCCTGCGGTACTGCGTCCGTGCCTGCGTCAAGGGTGGCTCCTTCGCTGAGGGTTGGTCGGCCCGACGGCCTGTGCGGTCCCGGTCCGAACGAGAGGACCTAAGCGGCCGAGTCGTTACCGGGCCGCCGCTGCGCCCCACGTCGCACCCCCGCGCCGGCGGTGCGGCCCCGGACGGTGCGGCCCCGGTGGCCGCGGGACGGCGAAGAGGCGCGCCGGGGACGTTCCGGGGCGGGCGCGGTGATGACCACCGGCACGCCGGAGGGCGCCTGGGCTCCGGTGATGCGGCTCAGTTCCGCCTCGCCCGAGCGGACCGGGGTGACGTGCGGGGTGATGCCGGCCGAAGCCATCAGCCGGGTCATGCCGCGGCGCTGGCCGGGCGTCACGAGGGTGACGACGCTGCCGGACTCCCCGGCGCGGGCCGTGCGGCCGCCGCGGTGCAGGTAGTCCTTGTGGTCGCTGGGCGGATCCACGTTGACGACCAGGTCGAGGCTGTCGACGTGGATGCCGCGGGCCGCGACGTTGGTGGCCACCAGGACGGTGACGTGGCCGGCCTTGAACTGCGCCAGGGTCCGGGTGCGCTGCGGCTGGGACCGGCCGCCGTGCAGGGCCGCGGCGCGGACACCGCTCTTCAGCAGGTGCGCGGTGAGCCGGTCCACGGCGTGCTTGGTGTCCAGGAACATGATCACCCTCCCGTCCCGGGCCGCGATCTCCGTGGTCGTGCGGTGCTTGTCCGCGTCGTGCACGTGCAGCACGTGGTGCTCCATCGTGTCGACGGCACCGGCCGACGGGTCGACGGAGTGCACCACCGGGTCGGTCAGATAGCGGCGGACGAGCAGGTCGACATTGCGGTCCAGGGTGGCCGAGAACAACATCCGCTGGCCTCCGGCACGGACCTGGTCGAGCAGGGCGGTGACCTGAGGCATGAAGCCCATGTCGGTCATCTGGTCCGCCTCGTCGAGAACCGTGATGCCGACGTCGGTGAGCCGGCAGTCGCCCCGGTCGATGAGGTCCTTGAGCCGGCCGGGTGTCGCGACGACCACCTCCGCGCCGGCGCGGAGCGCACCGGCCTGCCGGGTGACGGACATCCCGCCGACGACGGTGGCGAGCCGCAGGCTCACGGCGCGGGCGTAGGGCGCGAGCGCGTCGGTGACCTGCTGGGCCAGCTCACGCGTGGGGACGAGGACGAGGGCCAGCGGCCGGCGCGGCTCGGCGCGTCGGCCCGCCGTACGGGCCATCACCGCGAGGCCGAAGGCGAGGGTCTTGCCCGATCCGGTGCGGCCGCGGCCGAGTACGTCACGGCCGGCCAGGGAGTTCGGCAGGGTCGCCGCCTGGATCGGGAACGGCACGCTCACGCCTTCATGGCCGAGCGCGGCCAGCAACGGTGCCGGCAGGGCGAGATCGGCGAACGACTCGACGGCGGGCAGCGCGGGCGTGACCGTCTTCGGCAGGGCGAACTCGCCCCCCGCCTGCTGTCGCTTTCCGTAACCGCCGGAGCGGCGCGGAACACCGGAGCGGCTTGCGGTACCACTTCCCCCGAAGCGTTCGGACGGGCGATCGGCGCGTGTGCGGGTGGTACGTGTGCGGTTCATGCGGAACCTTCCTCGATGCGGGCGCGTATCAAGGAATTTCCGCAGCATGACGAGCGGCGCAGAGAATCGCGAGAACGGGCCGGAAATGACAGGGAACAATCACCCTGGAATGAAGCTGGAATGAAGCAGGCTGGGGCCCGCACCCCAAGGTGCGGGCCCCAGCCGTCAGGTGTGCGTCAGTGCCGGTGCATCAGGCGGGAACGATGTTCTCGGCCGTCGGGCCCTTCTGCCCCTGCGCGATGTCGAACGACACCTTCTGGCCTTCCAGCAGCTCACGGAAGCCGCTGGTGGCGATGTTGGAGTAGTGGGCGAAGACGTCGGCGCCGCCGCCGTCCTGCTCGATGAAGCCGAAGCCCTTTTCCGCGTTGAACCACTTCACGGTGCCAGTAGCCATTTTGTTTCTCCTTCGGAGGCGGTGTCAGGAACCCGCACTGTGCGAATCCTGTGTCGCCGTGATGATTACCCCGTCGGAAATGAACCTGCTGGCAACCACGACTGCAACTGGGATCGACAGTAGCACGGTGCGATCGGCCCTGCGCGGTCCGAAATTCCGATCCGCCCGACGGTCACGGAATACTTTCCGGGCCCCGCGTCTATATCTCATTTCGCGGATGCAGTTATTACTCTCCGTGTGGACCGATTTTCTGTCGCGCACGCCGCTCCCGGCTCCGTGACCTCCGTGAACGGGGAGTCGTGCCGCCGGCGGCGACAGCACGACGGCGACCGCGCGGAGACCCCCGTACGCGAGGAAGGTCACACTCCCCCGCGCTGACCGCGTCGCGCGGGCCCGACCGGTCCTCACCCACGACGCGCACGCCTCCCGGTCCGGCCGCGCCGCCCCGCTTACGGCGTCAGTTGGGTCCGCTCGGGCTCCGGGAGAAGGCCGTGTCGCCGGCCGTCGCCACGATCGCGTCCTTGACCAGCAGCACGCGCGGCGGATAGGCCTGCGTCTTGTCCCCGGGGTCGGCCAGCGCGGAGGTGCGCCAGATCTCCGCTCCGGTGCGGCTGTCGAGTGCCAGCAGACGGCCGAAGCGGTTGGAGAAATAGACCCGCTGGTACGTCGTCGACACGGCGGGCGCGGACAGACTCTCCATGTCCGTCGCCTTCTGCCACAGTCGCCTGCCGCTGTCCGCCGACACCGCGGTGACCGACCCGTCGGACCGGACGAAGTAGACGACGCCGTCGACGAGGGTGGCCGCGCCGGTCAGCGGATGCGCCAGTGGCATCCGGCGGACCCGCCCGGTTTCCGGGACCACGCGCAGCAGCGCGTTGTACGGCCGTTCGTACCCGGCTTCGTACACGTCCTTCGCGGTCTGGGGGGCGAGGAACAGGGGCTGCCCGCCGACCGCGCCGAGCGCTTCCGCCTTCTTGGGCAGCGTGGCGATCGCGGTCGCGTTGCCGGGTTCGAGCCTCATCAGCTCGACCGGGGCCTGGCCGGGCTCGGTGCCCTTCGAGCACAGGCCGTAGGGGACGCCTCCCAGCGCGGACGGAGTGCAGTACTCGGCCGGCGTCGGCGCCCGCCACAGCTCCCGGCCGGACGGCCCGTAGGCCACGAACGACGAGTAGTCAGGTGACAGGGTCAGCAGCCCGCCGTCGTAGAGGACCGCCTCCTCGGACTTGTTGATGTCGCGCTGCCACCGCCGGTGCCCGGTGGCCGCGTCCAGCGCCACCACGCGCCTGGTCGTGTCGTCCGGATCCTCGTACACATAGACCAGACCCCCGCGAACGCCGATCGGCTGCACCCCCTGAGGACGGGTGCCGGTCCGCCACAGGATGCGGCCGGAGGCCGCGTCGATCCGGGCGGCCGTGAAGCCCGTACCGCCGCAGAACAGGGCGCTTCGCTCGGTCACGCATCCAGGGTTGTCGTAGTCGAGCGGAACACCCTTCACGTCGTCCCGCAGCTGTGTGCGCCACGGCCGCCAGCCGTCGGGCAGCGACGCGGCACGGGTGCTTTCGGCGGCGGCGGTGGTGGTGTGCGCGTCGGACGCGAGGACACCCACCCCGACGACCAGCCCCGCAACGGCCAGCGCCGCGCCGAGGCCGGCGAGCAGCATCCGTGCCCGGCGCCGCCTGCCGGTTGCGTCACCTGCCGAGGCGGGGGCCGGGCCCGAAGAGGCGGGACGGCGCCGGGCGTTCGCGGTTTCGGCGGCGTCGGACTCCGGCAGCGCCTGGAGCATGCGGTGCAGCTCCGCCAGGTCCGGCCGCGCGGCCGGGTCCTTGTCCAGACAGCGTTCGACGATGCCCAGGAGCGCCCCGGGCACCCCGTCGAGGTCCGGGGTCCCGTACACCACCTGGTAGCCGGTTATGTACGGGCTGTCGGCGTCGAACGGCCCCGTGCCGACGGCCGCGAACACCAGCAGCGACCCCAGCGAGAACACGTCCGAGGCCGGGGTGACGTCTCGGGGAGCGGCCAGTTGTTCCGGCGACATGAAGGGCGGGGTGCCGATCATCCGCCCGGTCGCGGTGAGGTTCTGGTTGTCGGCGGCGCGCGAAATACCGAAGTCGATGACGCGCGGCCCGTCCTCGGTCATCAGCACGTTGCGCGGTTTGAGGTCCCGGTGCACCAGACCCGCCCGGTGGATGTCGCGCAGCGCCTCGGTGAGCCCGAGCCCCAGCGCGCGCAGTTCCCGCAGGCTCAACGGGCCGTCCCGCTCCACGACTTCGGCCAGGTTGAGCCCCGGCACGTAGAGCGTCGCCATCCACGGCCGTTCGGCGTCCGGGTCGGCGTCCACGACCGGCGCGGTGAAGGCACCGCTCACTCGGCGTGCCGCCGCGACCTCCTGCCGGAAGCGCGTCCGGAACTCCTCTTCCTGGGAGAGGGGCCCGTGCGCGAGCTTGACGGCGACCTGCCGCCCCGAGGCGGACACCCCCAGATAGACGACTCCCATGCCGCCCGCGCCGAGTCGGCCGAGAAGGGTGTACCCGCCGATGGCCTCCGGATCCCCGGTGCTCAGGGGCGTCATCGCCGATCGTCCTTCCGAGCGCCTGTCTGCCTGACGGGGATCAGCCTAGGGCCTGCGAGCGACGGGCCCCGCGCGGATCCGCCGGGAGCCTTCCGCTCCGCTCGAGTCCCGGTGCCGCCAGTGGATTCCGGTGACCGCCGCCCGCTCCGGCAGGAACCCGCGGAAGCGGTCACGACGAAAACGGGGACATCGGACGGCTTTTCTCCGGAGAGACGGGGGCCGGGTTCCGGCGATCACGGAGACGACGTCAGTGCTCGCGGCGGCCGCACTCGGCGGGACACAGGGCCGACCCCGGAAGGAACTCCGCAGACCCCGGCCTGAGTTGGACGCACGCGGCGCCCGAGGCGTCGACGGTCAACGCGTCGATCCGGACACCGGTTGCGGGACCTTCCAAGAGCCGGCTGTGCAGCTCGGCCTCGACCGGTGTCCCGAAGGGCGCGCCTTTGAGTTGGGTATCGCCGACCAGTCCACGGCGTTGACGGCGTCGAGTGACACGCGCGCATCGTGCCGGAGCGTGCGACGGGCACGGCCGGCGCGCCGGAAGCGAGCGCCGGCCGGGCGACGTCGTCGGAGTACAGGCAGAGGGGCTCCGGATCAGAGCTGCGAGCCGCCCGTGGCGTCGATGACCTGCCCCGTCACCCAGCGGGCGTCGTCCGAGGCCAGGAAAGCGACGACATCGGCCACGTCCTCCGGGCGGCCCACCCGGCCGAGTGCCGAGAGCTGCGCGGCGGACTGCTCGGCGGCCGCGTTGCCCCGGAGCCAGGAGGCGTTCATGTCGGTGTCGATGATGCCGGGTGCCACCGAGTTGACGGTGATGCCCCGATTGCCCAAGGCCTTGGCCAGGGTGAGGCTGAAGGTGTCGATGGCACCCTTGGTCATGCCGTAGGCGATGATGTCGATCAGGGCGATGCGCGTTGCCCCGGACGAGACGTTGATGATCCGGCCGCCGTCCCGAAGCCGCTCGAGCCCCTGCTGCACAAGGAAGAACGGGGCCCGCACATTGACGGCGAACACCTCGTCGAAGGCCGCGGGGGTGACCTCCTCGATGTGGCCGCGGGGCGTGATGCCGGCATTGTTCACGAGGATGTCGAGACCGGTTCCGTCGCCGTGCTCGGCGATCTGGCGGTCGAACTCGGCCCACAGGGCCTCCACGTCGCCAACCGCGCCCAGTTCGGCTCGTACGGCGAAGGCCGTGCCGCCCGCCGCGCGGATCGCCGCCACCACCTCGTCCGCGGCACTGGCGTTGCGCCCGTAGTGCACGGCCACGAGGGCGCCTTCCCTGCCGAGCCGCTCGGCGGTCGCACGCCCGATGCCGCGGCTGCCGCCCGTCACCAGAGCCGTCTTGCCCGTGAGTGAACCCATGACGTTCCAATCTGTAGCGGTCGCTATGGAAGACAGCCTAAGGCTATTCCGTAGCGATCGCTTTAAAATTCAGGCATGACAGTGACGAAGCGGGGACGACCGCGGGGTTTCGACCGCGAGGCGGCGCTCGCGCAGGCCACGCGGCTGTTCTGGGAGCACGGCTACGAGGGCACGTCCATCGCCGATCTCACCCGGGTGATGGGGGTCTCGCCGCCCAGCCTGTACGCGGCCTTCGGCGACAAGCGAGCCCTCTTCGCGGAGGTCGTCGACCGCTACGGCGACACCTTCGGGGCCTTCATGAGCAGGGCGCTGGACGAGGAGGGCGATGCCCGGGCGGGGTTCGACAGGATGCTGCGCGAGGCCGCGGTGTCGTACACCGACCCACTGCATCCGGCCGGTTGCCTGGTCATCACGGCGGCGACGAACTACTCGGCGCAGACGGCCGACGTCCAACGGGACCTGCGGGAGCGGAGGGCGGCGAACGTCCGCCGCTTCGAGGAGCGACTGACCGAGGCCGAGCAGGCCGGGGCGCTGCCCGAGGGCGTCGAACCCCGGGCCCTGGCCGTCTACTTCGCGGCCGTGATCCAGGGCATGTCCCAACAGGCACGGGACGGCGCGAGCGCGGCGGAGCTGGAGCGGGTGGCCGAGCTGGCGATGGCGGCGTGGCCGGTGCGAAGAGGAGCATGAGCACAGCCGCTCCCGCCACCCCGACCTGAGGGTTTCTCATGGAGCGGGTGGACGAGAACCGAACCCGCGGAAGCGACGGCGCTTGGAGAGCCGGATAGCTTCTGACCTGTGACACGGTCGCCCATTGTCGGCTGGCTGAGTTAAAGCCTACTGACCCGTCGCGGCGAGTGTTCCGGGAAGGGGTGTGCCGGGGCCTCTAGGTGTGCGTGCCTTGTCCCCTCGAAGTGTCAGTGGTGCGCGGTAAGTTCTCTTGGGGCACGTCACCACGTACGGGGAGGTGACTGATTGCGTCTCTTTACGGCCGGTCTTCCTTCGGCGGCAAGGTGTCGCAACGCGCCCGTCTAGCACGACTCAACGGGGTTACCAACGCGAGGTTGGCTCGCGCGGCGACGAAAAGACCCAAGGCGTAGCGCACTGAAGTCTCTGCGGCAGACGGGGACGGGTAAAGGCGGTCGAACGTTGCCGGGCCTGCCCGCCCGGGGCATGGTGGTCGGCGGTGCGGATGGTCTCCGCCCACCCTTCCGCGCCGGCCTCGGCGGGGAGCACGATGCCCGCGTTGGGACGGCCCTGCTCAATCGCCGGTCTGGGCGAGGTGGAGGGTGAAGACGCCGAAGGTTTCCTTCTCGGGCGGGTAGATGTCACGGAACGCGGCGACGAGCTGGTCGCGGGGCATGTCCGGGCCGCCTATCGCGGCCGGGCCCTCGGCGACGAGCATGGCCTGGAAGGACTCGTACTCGCTGACCTGGGTGACGCGTCGGGTGAGGGTGTCGTCGCCGCAGCTGATCCGCAGGGTGTCTCCCGCACTGATCTTGCGGATCTTGGGGTAGCCGATGCGGACCTCGATGGTCTTCATGCCGTCGGCGATCAGGTCGAAGTAGGGCTTGCGGATGTTCAGCGTGTGCTCGGCCACCGGTCCTCCTTTACGCTCCGGACGGTGTTGTGAGCAGGGCCGGGCGGGCGGCCGCGTCGGCGATGGCGAGCCGTTCGCGCAGTCCCGGCTAGCCGCCGCTTATGGTGCGGATGTGGTGCGCAGCCCGCCCACTGGCCCAGACAACAAAGAACCCCCGGGCCTCTGGCCTGGGGGTTTCTCACAGAGCGGGTGACGAGAATCGAACTCGCGCTCTCAGCTTGGGAAGCTGATGTTCTACCATTAAACTACACCCGCGTAAGTACGGACAAAGCCCCCGAGAGGGGTCCGTGTCCGACGCTCGCTCACTGTACCTCATCGCAGGCCCCCGGTGCTCGGACCCGGGGGCCTGAGTGGGTTTCAGGGTGGGGATCCGGCTGCGGTGGGCGGGAGTTGGGGCGTACGGTGGAGGCGTGGCGGAGGGTCCCGGAGGGGTCGGAGTGCCGCCTGGAGAGTCGTCTCTTTGATCCCGTAATGTGGCTTTTGTCGTCGGGTTGGTCAGCCCGATGAGGCTCTTGGGGAAGGGACTTAAGGGACTTGATGGAACGCACCGTCGTCCGCTGTGCGGACGGGCACGTCTTCAGCACCGCTTCGTTCCCGATGCAGCAGGCCGAGCGGCTCGGCCCCGGCCGGCTCATGAGGTGCCCCCGGTGTGCCCGGCTCCGCAGCGTCGTACCGGTCGCCCTGGAGAAGCAGGGGTAGCGGACAAGCGGACGGGACCGGCTGTAGTCGGCCCGTCACCACCGGCGCGCGGAGTCGTCACGATTGTCATGGCTCCGCGCGCCTTGCGTATCCTCGCTACGTGCTTCTCTCAGACAAGGACATCCGGGCCGAGATCGACGCCGGGCGGGTGCGCATCGATCCTTATGACGAAACCATGGTGCAGCCGTCGAGCATCGATGTCCGGCTGGACCGCTATTTCCGGGTGTTCGAGAATCACCGGTACCCGCACATCGACCCCTCGGTCGAGCAGCCCGACCTGACCCGGCTCGTGGAGCCGGACGGGGACGAGCCGTTCATCCTGCACCCCGGGGAGTTCGTGCTCGCCTCGACGTACGAGGTCATCTCGCTGCCCGACGATCTCGCCTCGCGGCTCGAGGGGAAGAGCTCGCTCGGCCGGCTCGGGCTCGTCACGCACTCCACCGCCGGGTTCATCGACCCGGGGTTCAGCGGACACGTCACCCTGGAGCTGTCCAACCTCGCCACCCTGCCCATCAAGCTCTGGCCCGGGATGAAGATCGGGCAGCTGTGCATGTTCCGGCTGTCCTCGCCCGCCGAGTTCCCGTACGGCAGTGAGCGGTACGGCTCGCGGTACCAGGGCCAGCGTGGGCCGACCGCCTCGCGGTCCTATGTCAATTTCCATCGGACCCAGGTGTGAGGGCATCCAGATCATGAGTGACGTGCGGGAGAACCTGTCCTACGACCAGTTCGGCGGCGCCGTCCGCGAGCTGGCGCAGACCATCGCGGACGACGGCTACCAGCCGGACATCGTGCTCAGCATCGCGCGCGGTGGTGTGTTCGTCGCGGGCGGCCTCGCCTACGCGCTGGACTGCAAGAACATCCACCTGGTGAACGTCGAGTTCTACACGGGCGTGGGCACCACCCTGGAGATGCCGGTCATGCTGGCGCCCGTGCCCAACGTGATCGACTTCTCCGACAAGAAGGTGCTGATCACCGACGACGTCGCCGACACCGGCAAGACGCTGAAGCTCGTCCGCGACTTCTGCCTCGACACCGTCGCCGAGGTCCGCTCCGCGGTGATCTATGAGAAGTCCCACTCCCTCGTGAAGTGCGAGTACGTCTGGAAGCGCACCGACGACTGGATCAACTTCCCGTGGAGCGTGGAGCCGCCCGTGGTGAAGCGCGACGGTCAGGTCCTCGACGCCTGAGGACGACCGGCCACCCGGACATGCGCAAGGGCCCCCGGCATCGAAGCCGGGGGCCCTTGCGCGTGCCAGGAGCCGCTTGGGGACTAGAACGTGCCCAGCTTGACGATCGACAGCAGCGCGATCAGCTGGATCGCCGACGCGCCCAGCGCCCTGGGCCAGGGCAGGTCGTGCGAGCGGGACACCATCAGGGTGAGCAGGGCGCCCGCGCCGAGCCAGGTGGCCCAGCCGAGTATCTGCACGAAGCCGGCGTCGCCGCCGAAGAACATGGCGAAGACCAGGCGGGGCGCGTCCGTGAGGGCCGTGATCAGCATGGACAGGCCCACCGTGGGCTGCCAGGCGCCGTCGCCGCCGAGCTGGCGGGCCAGGGTGTGGGTGACCACGCCCAGCACGAACAGGCCGAGCACCATCACGATCGCCGTGATCAGCACGATCGGCACCGCGTTGGACAACGTGGCCCCGATGGCCTCCTTGCGGGCGTTGTCGAAGCCGAACACGGCGAGCAGGCCGTACAGGAAGGTCACGATCAGGGCCGGGCCCCACATCGTGTAGTCGCGCATCCGCAGGAAGGTCTGGTGGGGGGCGAGGACGACGCCCTTCAGCAGTTCCTTCCAGTGCAGCGGCGGGCCCGTCGGCGCGGCGGGCGCGGCGGCGCCGGCCTGGTAGGTCGCGCCCTGGGTGTACGCGGCGGCCTCGTCGATCGAGAAGGCCTGGGTGTGGCCCGCGTTGTTGGCCGCGTACGGGTCCGGCGCGCCGTGGCCGTGGCCCGCGTAGCCGTCGTCGAAGTACTCCGGGCCGTCGTCCGCCTGGCCCTGGTAGCCGTACGGCGACCGGCCGCCCTGCTGCGGGTACGGCGCGTGTCCGTACGGCTGCGGCGGCTGCGGCGGCGACGGGTAGCCGTGCGGGGCGCCCGAGGGCCGTCCCGCGGGCTGCCCGTACGAGGGGCCCGCGCCCTGCCCGTACGGCTGGCCGTGCTGCCCCTGCTGCCCGTACGGCGACGGCGCCCGCCGCCCGCCCGACGGGCCGGGCCGGCCGTACGACGGGCCCTGCGGCGCCTGCTGTCCCTGGGGGGTGCGGTCGTCCTGGCCCCCACGTCCGATCCTGAATCCAGCCACGTCATCGAACGTACCTGGTCCCGGAGGGCCGCGTGCCGGGCCCGGGTGTCCGGGCCCGGCATTGCGGCCGACCTGTGACATCCCCTAAGGGGTGGTCGGCGGTATCCCCAGGGATCATTGGGGGTTTGGACCGAATCAGTCGGCGAAGACCGAGCCGAACTGGGGGATGCCGCTGGTCGAGACGCCCGCGGCGGACGCGGACACCGCGCGGGAGCCGGTCGCCGTGATCTTCGTGCCGGTCGAGGGCAGGTAGGTGACGGCGCCGTCGCCGCCGTTCTCGTACGAGCCGATCAGCAGGTCGGCCTTGCCGTCGCCGGTGACGTCGTCCAGCTTGACGTCGGTGCCGAACAGGTCGTTCTTCTCGTCGTCGCCGGGGACGCCCGGGGTGCTCTGGGCGAAGGACTGGGCGCCGGAGGAGGTGTTCACGCCGGACTTCGAGCCGTAGAGCACGGTGACCATGCCGGTGTTGCTCACGCCGGAGAGGTCCTCCTGCGGGGTGGTGACGACGAGGTCCTGGTAGCCGTCGCCGTTGATGTCGCCGAGGTCCAGTTCCCAGCCGAAGGCGTCGCCCTTCTCGGAGCTGCCGGGGACGTTTCCGGTGTTCTGGGTGATGGCGGTGGTGCCGGCCGGCCCGGCGGCGGACCCGTAGGTGACGCTGACCTTGCCGCCGTCGGCCGCGTCCGGTATCACCTTGCCGTCGCTGCCGGTGGCGTCCCAGTCGGCGCCGCTGACGATGTCGCCGTAGCCGTCTCCGTTGATGTCGCCGATGGCGGTGATGATGCCGGGCTTGAGCGTCTTGGCGGCCGAGGCGTTGAGGCCGCCGGCGGTGCCCGGCAGCCAGTAGTTGGTGTTCCAGCCGTTGCCGGTCTTCGTCTCGAAGCCGTCGACCACGAGGTCGGTGCGGTGGTCGCCGTTGACGTCGCCCGCGGTCAGGTTGATCGGGCCGTAGGGGCTGCCGCCGGAGCCCGACTGGACCGGCGCCTTGACGGTGGTGCGGCTGCCGGGCTTGCCGGCGGTGGTGAAGCCGCCCCGGTAGAGGTAGAGGGTGCTGGAGCTGCTGCTGACGACCAGGTCGGCCTTGCCGTCGCCGTCGAAGTCGCCGGCGGCCAGGCTCTTGCCCCAGTAGTCGTGGGAGCCGGGCGCCGGGTCGGGGACGTCGGAGGCCTTGCCGGTCAGACCGCTCTTGGAGCCCCACAGGATGGCGACGGCGCCGCCGTCGGTGTCGGTGCCGACCTTCTCGTCGGGGCTGCTCACGGCGAGGTCGTCGTAGCCGTCGTGGTTGAAGTCGGCGTAGGCGAGGTCGTTGCCGAACATGTCGCCGGCCTCCGCGGTGCCGGGGACGCCGCTGGTGTTCTGGGAGATGACCGTGCGCTTGGCGGCGGAGACGCCGGTCTTCGAGCCGTACAGGACGACGACCTGGCCGGCGTCCTTGTGGCCGTTGACGTAGGCGGTGGCGGCGGAGGTGGCGAGGTCGCCGATGCCGTCGCCGTTGAAGTCGGCCTTGGCGACCCTGGTGGAGTCGGCGGCCGTGGCGGGGGCGGAGGCGAAGGTGAGCAGACCGCCCGTCAGCGCGGCCGCGGTGGCCGTCGCGAGGGCGAGTCGGCGGTGCGTGTGCATGCGTTCTCCTGGCATGCGGGGGATGCCCGGTGGGCATCCGCGGTCGATGGGTGCGGACCGTCCGCGGCCCAGGGGCTCCCGCGGTTCGCGGAGCCCTGCTCCCGGGTGCGCGCGGGCGGTCGGCGTTCAGGAGACCCGCCGTGGTGCGCGAGGGTTGTGCGTGGACCGGGTAAGACACCGGTAAGTGTGTGAGGTGTGCGGCGAGTTACCGGGGCCCCTGCGGCGGAGCCGGGCGGGCAGGCGCAGGATGGTGTCATGAGCGTAGTGAAGATCAATGTGCTGACCGTGCCCGCCGAGCAGCGGGAGGTCCTGGAGAAGCGGTTCGCCTCGCGGGCCCACGCCGTGGAGAACTCCGACGGCTTCGAGTGGTTCGAGCTGCTGCGGCCGGTCGAGGGCACCGACCAGTACCTCGTCTACACCCGCTGGCGGGACGAGGAGTCCTTCCAGGCGTGGATGGAGGGCCCGATGAAGGCCGCGCACCAGGGCGGCGCGGAGGGCGACCGCCCGAAGCCGGCGGCTTCCGGCTCGACGCTGTGGTCCTTCGACGTGGTCCAGCAGGCGGCTCCGAAGCAGTCCTGACGACACGGGCGTGTCGGGGCGGGCGTGACGCGGGTCCGCCGGGCCTCGCGGCCCGCGCCGGCACGCCGCCCTCCCGGTACGTGACAACGCCCCCTGCCTGTGCGAAGCAGGGGGCGTTGTGGTTCCCGGAAGGGACCGGGAAGGGCCGTGGGGGCCGTTACTTCACCGGCTCCGGCTCCGGCGCCGTCTCGGACTCCGTGGCGTCCGTCGGGTCGGCCGGGGTCTTCACCGAGTCCAGCAGGAGCTGGGCGACGTCGACGACCTGGATGGACTCCTTGGCCTTGCCGTCGTTCTTCTTGCCGTTCACGGAGTCGGTGAGCATGACGAGGCAGAACGGGCAGGCGGTGGAGACGATGTCCGGGTTGAGGGACAGCGCCTCGTCCACGCGCTCGTTGTTGATGCGCTTGCCGATGCGCTCTTCCATCCACATCCGCGCGCCGCCGGCGCCGCAGCAGAAGCCGCGCTCCTTGTGGCGGTGCATCTCCTCGTTGCGCAGGCCCGGGACCTTGCCGATGATCTCGCGCGGAGGCGTGTAGATCTTGTTGTGGCGGCCCAGGTAGCACGGGTCGTGGTAGGTGATGATGCCCTCGACCGGGGTGACCGGGATCAGCTTGCCCTCGTCCACCAGGTGCTGGAGCAGCTGGGTGTGGTGGATGACCTCGTAGTCGCCGCCGAGCTGCGGGTACTCGTTGCCGAGCGTGTTGAGGCAGTGCGGGCAGGTGGCGACGATCTTCTTCGCCGACTTCGGCTTCCTGGACTCCGCGGTGACCTTGCCGTCGTCGTCCAGCTCCTCGCCGAACGCCGTGTTCAGGGCCATCACGTTCTCCATGCCGAGCTCCTGGAACAGGGGCTCGTTGCCCAGGCGGCGGGCGGAGTCACCGGTGCACTTCTCGTCGCCGCCCATGATCGCGAACTTGACGCCCGCGATGTGCAGCAGCTCGGCGAAGGCCTTGGTGGTCTTCTTGGCGCGGTCTTCCAGGGCGCCGGCGCAGCCGACCCAGTACAGGTACTCGACCTCGGTGAGGTCCTCGATGTCCTTGCCGACGACCGGGACCTCGAAGTCGACCTCCTTGGTCCACTCCAGGCGCTGCTTCTTGGCCAGGCCCCAGGGGTTGCCCTTCTTCTCCAGGTTCTTGAGCATCGTGCCCGCCTCGGACGGGAACGCCGACTCGATCATGACCTGGTAGCGGCGCATGTCGACGATGTGGTCGACGTGCTCGATGTCGACCGGGCACTGCTCGACGCAGGCGCCGCAGGTGGTGCAGGACCACAGCACGTCCGGGTCGATGACGCCGTTCTCCTCGGCGGTGCCGATCAGCGGGCGCTCGGCCTCGGCCAGGGCGGCGGCCGGGACGTCCTTCAGCTGCTCCTCGGAGGCCTTCTCCTCGCCCTCCATGGTCTTGCCGCCGCCGGCCAGCAGGTACGGCGCCTTGGCGTGCGCGTGGTCGCGCAGCGACATGATCAGCAGCTTCGGGGAGAGCGGCTTGCCGGTGTTCCAGGCGGGGCACTGCGACTGGCAGCGGCCGCACTCGGTGCAGGTGGAGAAGTCCAGCAGGCCCTTCCAGGAGAACTGCTCGACCTGGGAGACGCCGAAGACGTCGTCCTCGCCGGGGTCGGTGAAGTCGATCGGCTTGCCGCCCGAGGTCATCGGGAGCAGCGCGCCGAGCGAGGTCTCGCCGTCGGCGTTGCGCTTGAACCAGATGTTCGGGAAGGCGAGGAAGCGGTGCCAGGCCACGCCCATGTCGGTCTTCAGGGCGACCGTGATCATCCAGATGAAGGAGGTCGCGATCTTCAGGCCGGCGAAGAAGTAGGTGAGGTTCTGGAGCGTGCCGACGCTCATGCCCTTCAGCCAGGCGACGACCGGGTACGAGATGAAGAAGGAGGCCTCGTAGCCGTCGACGTGGTGCTGGGCGCCCTCCAGGGCGTGCAGCATGAAGATGCAGATGCCGACGATCAGGATGACGGCCTCGACGAAGTACGCCTGGCCGAAGTTGGAGCCGGCGAAGCGGGACTTGCGGCCCGGCTTGTCCGGCTTGCTCAGCTGGCGGATGGCGATCAGCACCAGGATGCCGAGCGTCGTCATCGTGCCGAGGAATTCGACGAAGACGTTGTACGGCGCCCAGTCGCCGATGACCGGCAGGAGCCAGTCCGCCTTGAAGAGTTGCCCGATCGCGTTGACGATCGTCAGCAGCAGGGAGAAGAAGCCCACCGCCACGAACCAGTGCGCCACGCCCACGACGCCCCAGCGGTTCATCCGGGTGTGGCCGAGGAACTCCTTGGCCACGGTGATGGTGCGCTGTCCGGGTTCGTTGGTCCTGGTCCCGGCCGGTACCGGCTGGCCGAGACGCATGAAGTTGTAGATCTGGAGGAGGGCGCGGCCGAACAGTGCCACGCCGACCACGATCAGGACCAGCGACACGATGATCGCGGCGAGTTGCATTGGGGCTCCTGAGGGCGGCCTCGAATTAACCGAGCAACATTACTAAGCGGTAACTTATGTAGTCCTCTGAGACTACCCCTATCTTCCGTCGCGATGCAGGGGAGCGCGGGGTGATATGGGTCGCTGAGGGGTCGCCCATCGTGTCCCGCCGATCACCCCTCGGGCAATCTGATCGTGTTATTCATCCCGAATTGCTACTTTCACCCCTACCTTAGAGCCGTGCTCTACGGGATCGCCGCGGCCACCGCCGCCCTGCTGCTCACCGCCGTACTGGCGGCACTGCTCCGGGTGCCCGCGCTGCGGGCGGGGGTCGTCGACCGGCGCTGCCGGCGTCCCCTCCCGCTGCTCGGCGGCCTCGCCGTCGTCGTCGTCACCTGCCTGGTCGCCTGGACGGGTGAGTGGACCCGGGTCGCCCCCCTGGGTGACGGGGTGGGCAGGCTCCTGCTGGCCGCCGCCGGGGTCGCCGCGCTCGGGCTGGTCGCCGACGTCTGGCGGCTGCGCGGCCGGGTGGTCGTCGCCGGTACGGCGGTGGCGGCGGCCTGCGTGGTGCCGTACGACGAGACCGGGGTGGCCGGGGGCGCGCTCGCCGTCGGCTGGATCGTCGTCGCCTCCCTCGTCTTCCGGGGGCTCGACCACGCCGACGGGCTGGCCGGGACGGTCGGCGTGGTCACGGCCTTCGGCGCCGGGGCCTGTGCCGCCATCGAGGTGATGGACGGCCTCGCCGTGGTGCTCAGCGTGTTCGCCGCCGCCCTCACCGGCTTCCTGATGCACAACTGGCACCCCGCGCGGATCGGCCTCGGCGCCTGCGGCTCGCTGTTCTCCGGATTCCTGCTGTCCGCCTCGGTTGTCTTCACGCGCGCGGGGTACGCGATCGGGCCGAGCGCGGCGGTGGCGTTCTGCCTGGTCGCCGTCGCCGTCGCGGACGCCGCCCTGGTGGTGCTCGTACGGCTGCTCGGCCGGCGCCCCGTGCTGCGGCGCGGGCCGGACCATCTCGCGCACCGGCTGCGGCGGCTCGGGCTCACCCCGCCCGGGGCGGTGGTGCTGCTCGGGTTCTGCTCCTTCGTCACGGTGGTCGCGGGAGTGCTCGTGCACATGGGGTGGGTGGGGGAGAAGCCCGCCCTGTGGGTGGCGGGAGGGGCCGTCCTCCTGGTGCTCGTGCTGCTCAGGGTGCCGGTTCGCATCCCTGTCCAGCAGCCCCGCCGTATGGCGTCGACGCAGGTCAGAAGCCAGTTGCGTGTAAGGAACGGATAAGACTTGAGCCTGGTTGACTCAGGTCTGTTGACCCAGAGGGCCCGCTCGTGCACACTTGAGCCTGTTCCACTCAAGTCAGCTGGAGGAATCAACCATGGCACGTGCGGTCGGCATCGACCTGGGCACGACTAACTCCGTCGTCAGCGTTCTGGAAGGCGGCGAGCCCACCGTCATCACCAACGCCGAGGGCGCCAGGACCACGCCGTCCGTCGTCGCCTTCGCGAAGAACGGCGAGGTGCTCGTCGGTGAGGTCGCCAAGCGGCAGGCCGTCACCAACGTGGACCGGACCATCCGGTCCGTGAAGCGCCACATGGGCACCGACTGGAAGATCGCGCTGGACGGGAAGGACTTCAACCCGCAGCAGATCTCCGCCTTCATCCTGCAGAAGCTGAAGCGGGACGCCGAGGCCTACCTGGGCGAGAAGGTGACCGACGCGGTCATCACCGTCCCGGCGTACTTCAACGACTCCGAGCGCCAGGCGACCAAGGAGGCCGGCGAGATCGCCGGCCTGAACGTGCTGCGCATCGTCAACGAGCCGACCGCCGCCGCGCTGGCCTACGGCCTCGACAAGGACGACCAGACCATCCTCGTCTTCGACCTCGGCGGCGGCACCTTCGACGTGTCCCTGCTGGAGATCGGCGACGGCGTCGTCGAGGTGAAGGCCACCAACGGCGACAACCACCTCGGTGGTGACGACTGGGACCAGCGCGTCGTCGACTACCTGGTCAAGCAGTTCCAGTCCGGCCACGGCGTGGACCTGTCCAAGGACAAGATGGCCCTCCAGCGCCTCCGCGAGGCCGCCGAGAAGGCCAAGATCGAGCTGTCCTCCTCCACCGAGACCTCGATCAACCTGCCCTACATCACGGCGTCCGCCGAGGGCCCGCTGCACCTGGACGAGAAGCTCACCCGCGCCCAGTTCCAGCAGCTGACGGCCGACCTGCTGGAGCGCTGCAAGACGCCGTTCCACAACGTCATCAAGGACGCCGGCATCTCCATCAACGACATCGACCACGTCGTGCTCGTCGGTGGCTCCACCCGTATGCCCGCCGTGGCCGAGCTCGTCAAGGAGCTGACCGGCGGCAAGGAGGCCAACAAGGGCGTCAACCCGGACGAGGTCGTCGCCATCGGCGCCTCGCTCCAGGCCGGTGTCCTCAAGGGCGAGGTCAAGGACGTCCTGCTGCTCGACGTCACCCCGCTGTCCCTCGGCATCGAGACCAAGGGCGGCATCATGACCAAGCTGATCGAGCGCAACACCACGATCCCGACCAAGCGCTCCGAGATCTTCACCACGGCCGAGGACAACCAGCCGTCCGTGCAGATCCAGGTCTACCAGGGCGAGCGCGAGATCGCGGCCTACAACAAGAAGCTCGGCATGTTCGAGCTGACCGGTCTGCCGCCGGCGCCGCGCGGCGTCCCGCAGATCGAGGTCTCCTTCGACATCGACGCCAACGGCATCATGCACGTCACGGCGAAGGACCTCGGCACCGGCAAGGAGCAGAAGATGACCGTCACCGGCGGCTCCTCGCTGCCGAAGGACGAGGTCGACCGCATGCGCGAGGAGGCCGAGCGCTACGCGGAGGAGGACCACAAGCGCCGCGAGGCCGCCGAGACCCGCAACCAGGGCGAGCAGCTCGTCTACCAGACCGAGAAGTTCCTCAAGGACAACGAGGACAAGGTCCCCGGCGAGGTCAAGACCGAGGTGGAGTCCGCCGTCGCCGAGCTGAAGGAGAAGCTCAAGGGCGAGGACACCGCCGAGATCCGCACCGCCACCGAGAAGGTCGCGGCCGTGTCGCAGAAGCTGGGCCAGGCCATGTACGCCGACGCCCAGGCCGCGCAGGGTGCCGCCGCCGGTGCCGGTGAGGCCAAGGCCGACGACGACGTCGTCGACGCCGAGATCGTGGACGACGAGCGCAAGGACGGTGCCGCGTGACGGAGGAGACCCCGGGCTTCGAGGAGAAGCCCGACGTCCCCTCCGGCGCCACCCCTGACGACGCCGAGCCGAAGGCCGCCCCCGAGGAGGGGGCGGCCCCGGCCGGGGACGCGAACGCAGACGCCGGTCTGGTCGCCCAGCTGGACCAGGTGCGCACCGCGCTCAACGAGCGCACCGCGGACCTCCAGCGCCTCCAGGCCGAGTACCAGAACTACCGCCGCCGGGTCGAGCGGGACCGGGCCACGGTCAAGGAGATCGCCGTCGCGAACCTCCTGTCCGAGCTGCTGCCCGTGCTCGACGACATCGGCCGCGCGCGGGAACACGGCGAACTGGTCGGCGGCTTCAAGTCGGTGGCCGAGTCGACGGAGACCGTGGCGGCCAAGCTGGGCCTCCAGCAGTTCGGCAAGGAGGGCGAGCCCTTCGACCCGACCATCCACGAGGCCCTGATGCACAGCTACGCGCCGGACGTCACCGAGACGACCTGCGTGGCGATCCTGCAGCCCGGGTATCGCATCGGCGAGCGCACCATCCGCCCCGCGCGGGTGGCCGTGGCCGAGCCGCAGCCGGGCGCGCAGGGCGCGAAGCCGGAGAAGGCGGGCAAGGCCGAGGGCGCCGAGGAGAAGTCCGAGGCGGCCGACGACAAGGAGAACGGTGGCCCGGAGGAGGGCTGACGTAATCACTTCAGACGGGAAGGAGGGACGTCGGGGATGAGCACCAAGGACTTCATCGAGAAGGACTACTACAAGGTCCTCGGCGTCCCCAAGGACGCCACCGAGGCCGAGATCAAGAAGGCGTACCGGAAGCTCGCCCGCGAGTTCCACCCGGACGCCAACAAGGGCAACGCCAAGGCCGAGGAGCGCTTCAAGGAGATCTCCGAGGCGAACGACATCCTCGGCGACCCCAAGAAGCGCAAGGAGTACGACGAGGCACGCGCCCTGTTCGGCAACGGCGGGTTCCGCCCCGGGCCGGGCGCCGGCGGCTCCTTCAACTTCGACCTGGGCGACCTCTTCGGCGGTGCCGGAGGCGCCCAGGGCGGCGGCTTCGGCGGCGGACTCGGTGACGTCTTCGGGGGCCTGTTCAACCGGGGCGGGGCCGGCGGGGCGACCCGTACCCAGCCGCGCCGCGGCCAGGACGTGGACACCGAGGTCACCCTCAGCTTCACGGAGGCGATCGAGGGGGCCACGGTGCCGCTGCGGATGACCTCCCAGCAGCCCTGCAAGGCCTGCTCCGGCACCGGCGACAAGAACGGCACACCGCGCGTGTGCCCGACCTGCGTCGGCACCGGCCAGGTCGCCCGGGGCTCGGGCGGCGGATTCTCGCTGACCGACCCCTGCCCCGACTGCAAGGGGCGCGGCCTGATCGCGGAGAACCCCTGCCCGGACTGCAAGGGCAGCGGCCGTGCCAAGTCCTCGCGCACCATGCAGGTCCGCATCCCGGCGGGCGTCACCGACGGGCAGCGGATCCGGCTGCGCGGCAAGGGCGCGCCCGGCGAGCGGGGCGGCCCGGCGGGCGACCTGTACGTCACCGTGCACGTGGGCGAGCACCCGGTGTTCGGCCGCAAGGGCGACAACCTCACGGTGACCGTCCCGGTCACCTTCGCCGAGGCGGCCCTCGGCGGCGAGGTGCGGGTGCCGACCCTCGGTGGCCCGGCGGTCACCCTGAAACTGCCGCCCGGCACGCCGAACGGCCGCACCATGCGGGCGCGCGGCAAGGGCGCGGTCCGCAAGGACGGCACCCGCGGCGACCTCCTGGTCACCGTCGAGGTGAGTGTCCCGGGCGATCTGTCGGGGAAGGCTCGTGACGCACTGGAGGCGTATCGCGAGGCGACCGCGGGCGAGGACCCGCGGGCGGAGCTGTTCGAGGCCGCGAAGGGAGCTTGAGAGTGATGGACGGCCGTCGGCGCAACCCGTATGAACTGACCGAGGAGACCCCGGTCTACGTCATCTCGGTGGCGGCCCAGCTCTCCGGACTCCACCCGCAGACGCTGCGCCAGTACGACCGGCTCGGCCTGGTCTCCCCGGACCGCACCGCGGGCCGGGGCCGGCGCTACTCGGCCCGCGACATCGAACTGCTCCGCCAGGTGCAGCAGTTGTCGCAGGACGAGGGCATCAACCTGGCCGGAATCAAGCGCATCATCGAACTGGAGAACCAGGTCGCCGCGCTCCAGTCCCGCGTGGCGGAACTGGAGGCGGCCCTGGACGGCGCGGCGGCCGCCATGCGCCAGCGCGAGGCCGCCGTGCACGCCTCCTACCGCCGGGACCTGGTCCCCTATCAGGAGGTCCAGCAGACCAGCGCGCTGGTCGTCTGGCGGCCCAAGAGGCAGCAACAGCAGGGCGACTGACCGCCGCGGGCGGTACGGCGCGCGGGGCCCGCGGACACATCCGTCCACGGGCCCCTCGCCGTGGCCGCACGACCCGTTCTTTGCCGCCTCGTGAACTCCCCTTGGGTGGAGGGTCCGTAAAGGGTGTTTGGAGAGGTTTCCGCATTGCCTTCACGGGATCGACGGCGTGTGGTGTTGCGCAGTCGTTAAGTAAGTCTCCTTGACGACGGCTGTCGGGTCCGCGTTGTCTTTTCAGACACCTGGGTCGTATAGCAGCACCCACGTCCGGAACGCACCTGAAGTGAGCCCCTGTATGCGCCGTATCGCCCTGTCCGTGGCCCTGACCACGGTGACCTTCTCACTGGCCGGATGCGGCGTGCTGAACGCGACCGGGGACAGCGCGAGCGCCGGCCCGACCAAGGGCAACGACCTGACGGTGGGCCTGCTGCTGCCGGAGAAGGCCAACACGCGTTACGACAAGTTCGACTACCCCATCATCAAGAGCAAGGTCGCCGACCTCACCGGGAAGCGGGGCAAGGTCGAGTACGCCAACGCGGACGCGGACGCGGGCCGGCAGGCGACCCAGATGCGGAAGATGATCGACGACAAGGTCGACGTCATCCTGCTGGACGCCGTCGACTCGCACGCGATCGCCGGCGAGGTGAAGAAGGCCCAGGACGCGGGCATCCCGGTCATCGCCTACGACCGCCTCGCCGAGGGCCCGATCGCCGCGTACGTCTCCTTCGACAACGAACTCGTCGGCGAGGTCCAGGGCCGCTCGCTGCTGGAGGCGCTCGGCTCCAAGGCCGGCAGCGCCGCCAAGATCGTCATGATGAACGGCTCGCCCACCGACCCGAACGCCCGTCAGTTCAAGGAGGGCGCGCTCTCCGAGCTGAACGGCAAGGTGACCATCGCCGCCAGCTACGACACCGAGGGCTGGAAGCCGGAGAACGCGCAGGCCAACATGGCGAAGGCGATCAGCCAGATCGGCGCCGCCAACATCGCGGCCGTCTACTCCGCCAACGACGGCATGGCGGGCGGCGTCATCAAGGCGCTGAAGGCGGCGGGCGTCACCAGCCTGCCCCCGATCACCGGTCAGGACGCCGACCTCGACGCCGTGCAGCGGGTGGTGGCCGGCGAGCAGTACATGAGCGTCTACAAGTCCTACCCGGACGAGGCCGAGGCCGCGGCGCAGATGGCCGTCGCCAAGGTCCAGGGCAAGGACATCCAGTTCGACGCGCTGACCCAGGACCGCGTCAACAGCCCCACCACCAAGAACATCCCGTCCAAGCTGGTCCAGGTGAGCGCCCTGACCAGGAAGAACATCAACGACACGGTCATCGCGGACGGCATCTACTCCGTCGGCGACATCTGCACCGCCAAGTACAAGGCCGAGTGCGGCGCGATCGGCCTGAAGTGACGCCGAGGTGACCGGGGCCGTACCGCGCCACCCCCGTGAGCGCGGTACGGCCCGGTCAACGATGCCCCGGCCCGACGGGCGCCACCACCGTCATCTTGTTGCAATGCGAGGGGCGGAGCCTGGGAGATACCCGGACACAGCAGTGGTTAACGACCGCCGCGCCGTGGGGAGCCGTGTTGCGGAGCGGGTCGGCGCCACGCATAGTTGCGCTGCGGAAGAGGCAGCACACCGGGGGTGGAATGCGCGATGGCCGGGCGGAGGGCGGAGCAGCATCCTCACGGTGCCGACCGGCTGTGCGAGGCCGGGGACCGCGTGTACTCGCGGGCCGTGCGCCGCGGCCGGGTGCCGCGCACCGACGCCGAAGCGGTGCCCTGTCTGCTGGAACTCGCCCTGCTGCACCCCGACCCCGACGACATGGACTGGCTGGTGCCCACCTCCCCGCAGGAGGTGATGACCCGGCTGCTGCGCGGGGTCTACGACGAGGTGAGCGAGAGTCAGCGCCGGGTGGGCTCGGCGGTGGCCGCCGCCGAGTGGTACGCCGGTCTGGGGCGGCTGGACGCGCTCGCGGCGCCGGCCGGCGGCAGCGCCGTACGGGTGCTGGACGGACTGGCCCGGATCCAGGCCGCGATGGACGAGGCGACCCAGGCGTGCACCACCGAGGTGCTGACCGTGCAGCCGGGCGGCATCCGCCGGGAGGACGAGCTGACCGAGGGGCTGCACCGGGCGCTGGCGCTGCGCGGCCGGGGCGTGCGCATGCGCGACCTGTACACGCATGTGGCCCGGCACGGCCAGGGCCTGCTCAACTACCTGGAGCTGATGGGGGACGCGGTCGAGGCCCGCACCCTGGACGAGGTCATCGACCGGCTCATCCTCTTCGACCGCACGGTGGCCTTCATACCGGCCAACACCGAGCGCACCATGGCCCTGGAGGTGCGCCAGCCGGCGCTGGTGGAGTACCTGGTGACCGTCTTCGAGCGGCTGTGGCGCCTCGCCATCCCGCTCACTGCGCCGCTGCCGGACACCGGCATCGAGGGGATCTCGCACCGGGAGCAGTCCATCGCGGCGCTGCTCGCCGAGGGGCACCAGGACGCGGTGATCGCCGAGCGCCTCGGCATCAGCGTGCGCACCTGCCGCGCGCACATCGCGCGCCTCTCGGAGACGCTGGGCGCGGCGAGCCGTACCCAGCTCGGGGTGCGCATCGCGCAGGCGGGGCTGGACGGCAGCGGCCGGGGCCTGCCGGCGCCCGCGCGGGACGCCTCGCTATGACGGCCGGGCCTCGTCCGTGCCGCGCAGGATCTCCGACCGGCCGATGAGGTAGCCGAGTTGGGCGCGGCTGACGCTGCCGAGGGCGGCGGACAGCTTGGCGATGTGCAGGCGTACGGTGCGTACGTTCATGCCCAGCCGGTCGGCTATGGCGGCGTCGGTGTGGCCCTCCACCAGGAGGGCGGCGATGGCCCGCTGGCGCGGGGTGGCGCCGTCCGCGGAGGGGCGCGCCGGGAGCCGCGGGTGCAGCGGCGTGGCCAGGTGCCAGAGCCGGTCGAACACCGTCGCCAGGTACTGCACGATGGCCGGCTGGCGCACCTCCAGGGCCATGGCGCGGTCCCGGCTCGCCGGGATGAAGGCCACCGCCCGGTCGAGCACGAGCAGGCGCTCGGTGACCTCGTTCAGGGTGCGGGCCTGCACATCGCCGCGCAGTCGCTCGTAGCGGGCCTGGACGCTGGGGGCGTGGCGCATCGTGTGCTGGTAGAGGGTGCGGATCCGGCCGCCGCGGTCGAGCAGCGCCTGGTCGCGGTCGAAGGCGAGGGCGTGTAGTTCGGGGGGCGTGCGGGTGTGGGTGACGTGCGGCTGGATGGCGAGGAACTCCTCGCCGGCCTCGGCCATCGCCCGGCTGATGGCCTGGTTGATCCGGTCGATGCCGCTGTGCACCCGGACCACCGCGGGGCCGTCGGCCCCGGTGCCGGGCAGGTCCCGGGCCAGTCGCAGCAGTGGTTCGAGGCTCTGGGCGACACGGGCCTCACGGCGGCGTTCGGCGGCCACCCGCTCGGCGGAGGCGTGCAGCAGCTCCCGCAGCGCCACCGCGGCCGCCACGGGCTCCAGCAGGCTGGTGTCGGCGGCGGTCGGCTGGAGCAGGCCCAACCGCAGCAGACAGGGCGCCGCTTCGGCCTCGGCGGCACCGATCCGGCCCTCGCGCACGGCGTGTTCGTACAGCGCGCGGCCCTGTGCGCACAGTTCCTCGACGCCGTGTTCCGGGTGCGGCGCGCTCGTGGTCATCGGCTCACAGGTCCCGGTCCAGCATTCCGGACTGGGCGATCAGGAAGCCGAGTTGGGCCCGGCTGCCGCTGCCCAGGGCCTGCGCCAGCTTGGCGATGTGGGCGCGGCAGGTGCGTACGTTCATCCCGAGCCGGCGCGCGATGGCCTCGTCCACATGGCCCTCGACCAGGAGTTTGGCGATGGAGTGCTGGACCTCGGTGATGCCGTCGGGCGCGGTCTCGTAGGGGGTGCCGGCGGTCAGCGGGACGGCGCGGTTCCACATGAACTCGAAGACCTTGATGAGGTACCGGATGAGTCCGGGGTTGCGCAGCTCCAGGGCCACCTGCTGGTCGTCGCGGGTGGGGATGAAGGCGACGGACTCGTCGCAGATGATGAGCCGTTCGACCAGCTCGTCGATGGTGCGGTACTCCACCTTGCCGCTGGCGAGCTGGGAGACGTAGCCGATCTGCTTGAGGTTGTAGCGGACCGTGTGCTGGTAGAGGGTGCGGATGTGCACGCCCCGCTCCACCAGGGCGGTGTCCCGCTCCAGGCCCTGGCGTACGTTGCGTTCGGTGAAGTGGTTGCTCGGCTGCACGGTGAGCACCGAGGAACGGCATTCGGTGGTGGCCAGGTCGAGCGCGGCGTTGATGCGGTCGTTGCCCTCCAGGACGGTGATCGAGTCGGTCGCCGAGGCCGTCTGGGTGCTCAGCGCGAGGAACGGCTCGAAGACGTCGGAGAGTTCGACGGCCCACCGCCTGCGGTCGGCGATCTCCCGCTCCAGGGGGGACAGCCGCTGGGCCAGGGCCACGGCCGGCGGCACGGGGCGCAGCCAGTCGGGGTCGTCCGGGTCGGGATGGAGCAGGGCGAACTCCATCAGGCACGGGGCCGCCGCCACGTCGGCACGCGAGACACGCCCGGCGCGCAGCGCGTTGGCGTAAAGTCGGCCCCCTTCGTCGCACAGCTCGGTGACCGCATGGGGATGTGCGGCGTTGTTCCGATTTGGTGTCAAATCTCCACCCCCCAGGGTCCTGAACATGCAGGAACATGATGCACTGATTGTGTGGTCATGATGTGCCTGAATGAGCCATCGTCTTATCCGACGGGGGAAGAAGGGGACCTTCAAGTGAGGACGAAGTCGACCATGGGCAAGAAGATGATTCGCTCGGTGCTGGTCGCCACCTTCTCCGCCGTTGTGGCCCTTGGAGTGCTGAGTGGCCCCTTCGGCGCGAAGAGCGACGTGCGCGCGGACACGAAGTGGCCTTCGGTGGCGACGCTCGACGCGAACAGCGTGGTGCGTGCGGACACCAAGTGGCCCACCGACACGAAGTGGCCTTCGGCGTCGACGCTCGGCGCGGAGAACGTCGTGCCCGCGGACACCAAGTGGCCGACGGACACCAAGTGGCCTTCGGTAGCGGGGAGCTGATGTGACCACGCCACCCGACGACCGTTCCTTCCGCCGTGAGATGGCCACCGCCTACCGCTCCGGCTGGCACTTCATCGATCTGGTGACCGCGATTCCCCACCCCGGGGACTCGCTGATGGTGACCGTCTTCGGTGAGCCGGTCGTCGTCACGCGCGACGAGGAGGAGGACGTCCGGGCCTACCGGTGCCTGCGCAAGCCGCGTGGGGCGCCACAGCCGGTGCGGTGTGCCATACGGTACGGAATGATCTTTGTGAATCTGGACCAGCGGGACCACCGGCTCACCGACCCGGTGGAGCCCGACCTCCGGACAATCTCAGCCACCCCCCGCAGTGCCTGACGCGATTCCCCCGTCGTAAAAGATCGCTCAGGTGCTTCCCCCCGCAGCGGCGTCACCGTGACCTGAACACGGTGACGCCGCTGTTGTTTGTGCCGACATTTCGGTGTCTGCCCCGGTCCTCACAGTGGCCGAAACTAATCGAACAGACCGGACGCCCGGTTCGTTCCATGGAGCGGCCACGATCGGGGGATTGCGCCCTCGCCGTCCGGTGTGGTGGGGCAGCCGCCCGCCCCTGGTCCCTCACCCCCGCCCCAGTGCCCGTTCCACCGTGATCTCGATCACCACGCGGGAGGGGTTGGGGGAAGGGGTGCGGCCGTAGCGTTCCGCGTAGCGGCGTTCGGCTTCGGCGACGCGGGCCGGGTCCGCGGAGACGTGGGCGCGGCCCTCCAGGGTGGCCCAGCGGCGCCCGTCCACCTGGCAGACCGCGGCGCGGGCGCCCTCGGGGCCGGCGGCCCGGGTGTAGGCCGCCTTCGCGCTGGAGCCGTTGCAGATCACCCGGGCGAGCCGGGCCTCGGGGTCGTACGTGACCCCGACCGGCACCACGTGCGGGCCCCCGTCGGGGCGGATCGTCGTCAGGGTGCACAGATGCCGTTCCTGCCAGAAGCCGAGATACGCGGCGTCCGGGGAACCCGGATCCACGGAGTAGGTCGCCATGCCAGGAAACCTAGCCCCGGGGCCGTGCGCGACCAGCCTTGAGTGGAATAGACTCAACTTTGGTTACGCTGGTTAAGTCAGCAGAGGGTTGCAGAGGCACGCCTAGGAGGAGAACGCGAACGTGGACGCCGAGCTGACCAACAAGAGCCGGGACGCGATCAACGCGGCCAGCAACCGCGCCGTGACCGAGGGACATCCGGACCTCACCCCCGCTCACCTGCTGCTGGCTCTGCTCCAGGGGCAGGACAACGAGAACATCACCGATCTGCTCGCCGCCGTCGACGCCGACCAGGCCGCCGTACGCGCCGGCGCGGAGAAGCTGCTCGCCTCGCTGCCGAGCGTGACGGGCTCCACCGTCGCGCCCCCGCAGCCCAACCGCGACCTGCTGGCCGTGATCGCCGACGCGGGCGAGCGCGCGAAGGACCTCGGGGACGAGTACCTGTCCACCGAGCACCTGCTCATCGGCATCGCCGCCAAGGGCGGGGCCGCCGGCGAGCTGCTGCGGGCGCAGGGCGCCGAGGCGAAGAAGCTGCTGGAGGCCTTCAAGAAGGCCAGGGGAGGACGTCGCGTGACCACCGCCGACCCGGAGGGCCAGTACAAGGCCCTGGAGAAGTTCGGCACCGATTTCACCGCCGCCGCCCGCGAGGGCCGGCTCGACCCGGTCATCGGGCGGGACCAGGAGATCCGGCGCGTGGTGCAGGTGCTGAGCCGCCGGACGAAGAACAACCCCGTGCTCATCGGCGAGCCGGGCGTGGGCAAGACCGCCGTCGTGGAAGGGCTCGCGCAGCGCATCGTCAAGGGGGACGTGCCCGAGTCGCTCAAGGACAAGCGGCTGGTCGCGCTCGACCTCGGCGCGATGGTCGCCGGCGCGAAGTACCGGGGTGAGTTCGAGGAGCGGCTCAAGGCCGTGCTCGCCGAGATCAAGGACTCGGACGGGCAGATCATCACCTTCATCGACGAGCTGCACACCGTCGTGGGCGCCGGGGCCGGCGGCGACTCCGCCATGGACGCCGGCAACATGCTCAAGCCGATGCTGGCCCGCGGCGAGCTGCGCATGGTGGGTGCCACCACCCTGGACGAGTACCGGGAGCGGATCGAGAAGGACCCCGCCCTGGAGCGCCGCTTCCAGCAGGTGCTGGTCGCCGAGCCGACCGTCGAGGACAGCATCGCCATCCTGCGCGGTCTCAAGGGCCGCTACGAGGCCCACCACAAGGTGCAGATCGCGGACAGCGCCCTGGTCGCCGCCGCGACCCTCTCCGACCGCTACATCACCTCCCGCTTCCTGCCGGACAAGGCCATCGACCTGGTGGACGAGGCGGCCTCCCGGCTGCGCATGGAGATCGACTCCTCTCCCGTGGAGATCGACGAACTCCAGCGTTCCGTCGACCGGTTGAAGATGGAGGAGCTGGCGATCGGCAAGGAGACCGACCCCGCCTCCCTCGCCCGCCTGGAGAAGCTGCGCCGTGACCTCGCCGACAAGGAGGAGGAGCTGCGGGGGCTGACCGCCCGCTGGGAGAAGGAGAAGCAGTCCCTCAACCGGGTCGGTGAGCTGAAGGAGCGCCTGGACGACCTGCGCGGCCAGGCCGAACGCGCCCAGCGCGACGGCGACTTCGACACCGCCGCCAAGCTGCTCTACGGCGAGATCCCGCAGCTGGAGAAGGAACTGGAGGCCGCCTCCGAGGCCGAGGAGGAGGCCGCCAAGGACACCATGGTCAAGGAGGAGGTCGGCTCCGACGACATCGCGGACGTCGTCGCCGCCTGGACCGGCATCCCGGCCGGCCGCCTGCTGGAGGGCGAGACGCAGAAGCTGCTGCGCATGGAGGAGGAGCTGGGCAAGCGGCTCATCGGCCAGGGCGAGGCCGTGCGCGCCGTGAGCGACGCGGTACGGCGCTCCCGGGCCGGCATCGCCGACCCAGACCGGCCCACCGGCTCGTTCCTCTTCCTCGGCCCGACCGGTGTCGGCAAGACCGAACTCGCCAAGGCGCTCGCCGACTTCCTCTTCGACGACGAGCGGGCCATGGTCCGCATCGACATGTCGGAGTACGGCGAGAAGCACAGTGTGGCCCGGCTGGTCGGCGCGCCCCCCGGGTACATCGGCTACGAGGAGGGCGGCCAGCTGACCGAGGCGGTACGGCGGCGCCCGTACAGCGTGGTGCTGCTGGACGAGGTGGAGAAGGCCCACCCGGAGGTCTTCGACATCCTGCTCCAGGTGCTGGACGACGGCCGGCTGACGGACGGCCAGGGCCGTACCGTCGACTTCCGCAACACCATCCTGGTGCTCACCTCCAACCTGGGCAGCCAGTACCTGGTCGACCCGGTCACGAGCGAGGTGGAGAAGCGGGAGCAGGTGCTGGAGGTCGTACGGGCGTCCTTCAAGCCGGAGTTCCTCAACCGCCTGGACGACCTGGTGGTCTTCTCCGCGCTGACCAAGCCCGAGCTGGAGCGGATCGCGAAGCTCCAGATCGACCGGCTCGGCAGGCGCCTCGCCGAGCGCCGGCTCGCCCTGGAGATCACCCCGGAGGCGCTGGCCTGGCTGGCCGAGGAGGGCCTGGACCCGGCGTACGGCGCCCGCCCGCTGCGCCGCCTGGTGCAGTCCGCGATCGGCGACCGGCTCGCCCGGGAGATCCTCTCCGGCGAGATCAAGGACGGCGACACCGTCCGCGTGGACCGCTTCGGCGAGGGGCTGCTGGTCGGCCCGGCCACCGGGAAGACGCTGTGACGCCCACCCGGTGAACGCGGCGGACCGTACGGGGGCCCGGTCCGGGCCCCCGTACGGCACGTTCGCCGGCGTCGGCCGGTTCCCCCCGTCCCGCCACACCGACCCCCCGTTCGTCCACCGGCCCGCCGCCCGGGCACTGGATCATGTCAGCCAAAGACCGACAGGCCCCGTCAGGGCTTGCCAGGCCCCTCCCCGCATGGGGGAGGATGGCGGAATCCGTACGAAGGGAAAAACACGGTGAGCATCGACCCGTCCTCGATTCCGAACTTCGGGGGCCAGCCCGAGCCGCAGCCCCAGGGACCGGCCGGCCCCGTCCTCCCGGATCAGGACCTCGTGAAGCAGCTCCTCGACCAGATGGAGCTGAAGTACGTCGTCGACGAGGAGGGTGACCTCGCGGCGCCGTGGGAGCAGTTCCGCACCTACTTCATGTTCCGCGGGGAGGCCGACCAGTCGGTCTTCTCGGTGCGGACCTTCTACGACCGCCCGCACCAGATCGAGGACAAGGCGCGGCTCCTGGAGTCCGTGGACGACTGGAACCGCCGCACCCTGTGGCCGAAGGTGTACACCCACACCCACGACGACGGCACCGTCCGCCTCATCGGCGAGGCGCAGATGCTGATCGGCACCGGCGTCGACCTCAACCACTTCGTCTCCTCCACGGTCAGCTGGGTGCGGGCCGCGATCGAGTTCGACAAGTGGCTGGTCGAGCAGCTGGGCCTGGAGCAGGACGTCGAAGGGACCGACAAGCCCGAGGACGGCGAGGCCGGCTCCGGGGAGTGAACCCCGGCGACCGCTACAGCGGCGCGTGCCCCAGCACCAGCAGGTACGCGCCGTAGAGATACGACAGCCCGGCCAGGGCCGCGACCACCACGGCCGCGTGCCAGGGCCGGGCTTTCGCCGTGCGGACCAGCGCGCGGGCGGGCGGCAGCAGCAGCGGGAAGGCCGGCAGCAGGAAGCGCGGCTTGGACTCGAAGGTCCCGGACCCGGCGAGCACCACCAGCAGCAGCACCGCGCTGTAGACCAGCAGCGGCAGCGGGGGCCGCTCCAGGAGGAGCAGCGCGAACAGCACCACGCCCACGCCGACCAGCAGCAGCGCCACCGGGAACACCACCCGGCCGCCGTGCAGCAGCAGGACGCGCACGAACTGGAGCGAGCGGTACCCGAGGTCGAACCGCGAGCCCCAGTCCGCCTGGACGTCGAAGTAGCCGTGCAGCAGATCGCCCCGGCGGTGGCCGACCCACAGCAGGTACCCGGCCCAGCCCAGCGGGGCGAGCGCCGCGCCCGTCCACAGCCTGTGGACGACCCGGCCGCGCCGCCGCCACAGCTCCCAGCCGGCCGCGGCGAGCACGGCGGCGGCCACCGCGAACCCGTTCGGCCGGGCGAGCCCCGCGAACGCGGCCAGCGCCCCCGCCCACACCCAGCGCCCGGTCAGCACCGCGTACAGCGACCAGGCGGCGAACGCGGTCAGCACCGGCTCGGTGTACGCCATCGACAGCACCACCGAGTGCGGCAGCAGCCCCCACAGCAGCACCAGCGCGGTCCCCACGGCCCGCCCGTACACAGCGGTCCCCACGGCGTACAGCCCGGCCGCGGCCACCAGCGCCGCCGTCCAGGACACCAGCAGCCCGGCCGCGCCCCCGCCGAGCGGGCTCACCTCCGTCACCGCCCGCACCAGAGCGGGGTACAGCGGGAAGAACGCCATGTCGCTGTACCCGTGCCGGCCCAGGGCGTGGCCGTAGCCGTGGGCCGCGATGCCGAGGTACCAGACCGAGTCCCAGGAGCGGCCCAGCAGCGCCATGACGGGCCGTCCGGCGGCGTCGGCGAGCAGGGTGAGGACGGCGGCGCCGGCGAGCCGCGCGCCGAGGAACAGTCCTACGGCGACGCCGCTCGCCCGCAGCAGCGAGGCACGGGCGCGCGCGCCGGGCGAGGGTCCGGGTGCGGTGACGGGCGGGGCGAGAACGGTGCTGGCGTGTGTCACACCTCCGCACTGTGCAAGGCCCCGGCCCCGGAAGCGAGCAGGGCACGGCCGACCGGCGGTGCCCCGTCCCTCACATGGCCCGCAACCGCGCCGCCGCCTCCCGCAGGACGTCCTCCTTCTTGCAGAACGCGAAGCGCACGAACGGGGCGCCCGCCTCGCGGTCGTCGTAGAAGACCGCGTTGGGGATGGCGACCACGCCGGCGCGCTCCGGCAGGGCGCGGCAGAAGGCGAAGCCGTCCTTCTCGCCGAGCGGGCGGATGTCGGTGGTGACGAAGTAGGTGCCGGCCGGGCGGAACACCTCGAAGCCCGCCTCCGCGAGCCCCGTGGCCAGGATGTCTCGGCGCTCGCGCAGGGAGCGGCGCAGGTCGTCGTAGTAGGAGTCGGGCAGGGCGAGTGCCTCGGCCACCGCGTACTGGAACGGGCCGGCGGAGACGTACGTCAGGAACTGCTTGGCCGAGCGGACCGCGCTGACCAGAGCGGGCGCGGCCGTCACCCAGCCGACCTTCCAGCCGGTGAAGGAGTACGTCTTGCCGGCCGAGCCGATGGTCACCGTGCGCTCGCGCATGCCCGGGAAGGTGGCGAGCGGGAGGTGCTCGGCGTCGTCGAAGACGAGGTGCTCGTACACCTCGTCGGTCACCACCAGCAGGTCCCGCTCCACGGCCAGTTCGGCGATCGCGGCCAGTTCGGCGCGGGTGAGGACCGTGCCGGTGGGGTTGTGCGGGGTGTTGATCAGCAGCAGGCGGGTCCGCTCGGTGACGGCGGCGCGCAGTTCGTCCAGGTCGAGGCGGAAGCGGCCCTCGTGCGGGCGCAGGGTCACCGGGACGCGCCGGCCGCCGGCCAGCGCGATGCTCGCCGCGTAGGAGTCGTAGTACGGCTCCAGGGCCACGACCTCGTCGCCCGGCTCCAGCAGCGCCAGCAGCGAGGCCGCGATGGCCTCCGTGGCGCCCGCCGTCACCAGCACCTCGGTGTCGGGGTCGTACGACAGCCCGTAGCGGCGCCGCTGGTGCGCGGCGATCGCGGTGCGCAGCTCGGGGACGCCGGGACCCGGCGGGTACTGGTTGCCGCGCCCGTCGCGCAGCGCCCGCACCGCCGCCTCCCTGATCTCCTCGGGTCCGTCGGTGTCGGGGAAGCCCTGGCCCAGGTTGATCGAGCCGGTGGCCGCGGCGAGGGCGGACATCTCCGCGAAGATGGTGGTGCCGAACTCGGCGAGCCGGCGGTTGAGCAGGGGGCGCGCGGTGGAGGTCATGCCGGTCATCCTGCGCCCAAGCTCTGGAGTTCCTCAACCCGGCTTTGACGGTTGCGCCGCGTGGGCATCCCAGGGGCACCGCGCGCGGCGCGGGAAGGAACGAGGCGCCCACGGGGGTGGCTTCGGGGGACCGGGAGAGGGTGGCGCCATGGATCCGTTCGTGATCGGGCTGGTGGCAGTGTTCGTCCTGTTCATCGTCATCGCGCGGGTGTCCGGCAAGGGCGGCAGGCGGGGCGGGGGCAAGGGCGCGGTCCGGGGCAGGGGCGGTGCGGCCGGCACCGCGGGCGGCAGCTGGTGGGCCGGGGACTCCGGCTCCTCGTCCGGCGGGCACCACGGGCACCACGGGGGCCACGGGGGCACCACGGCGGGCACTCCTGCGGTGGCGGCCACTCCTCGTGCGGCGGGGGCTCCTCGTGCGGCGGGGGTTCCTCGTGCGGCGGCGGGTCGTCCTGCGGGGGCGGTGGAGGCTGCGGGAGCAGCTGAGGCGGGCGGGCCGGACGGCGGTGCGGAGAGGCCACTGGGACGAGGGGTGCGGGCCCTCCGCGCCCGCGCCGGGCGTGCGCCGTGGTGGAACAGATGAGCTGTGAGCCCCCCGGGGATGGAATGCCCCCGAAGTTGGGTAAAAACGCTGTGGCAGCGCCTCTGTTCATGATTCCCTCTAAAACGCCAATGCAGCCAACGCAGCCCCCAGGACGTCTCGCGGACGCCTCGTACCGGCCGGGCCGGCTGGGCTGACACGGCCGATCTCCCTCATTTGCGTGTTAGCGGAGCCGATCCATGCTCACGACCCTGAACACCAGTTACACCGATACGCGCGCTGCCGACCTCGCCTGGGCCCTGGGGCGCGAACCGCTCCCCGCTCTGGCCACCCTGGACCTCGAACTCACGGGCGCCAAACTGCAGTTGAGACTTCTCGGCGCCTCGCACCAAGTCCTCCTGGAGGAGGAGCGGGGCCTGTGCTCGGAGACGGTGGCCTGCATCCCCGGCTCCAGCACCCCGCTGCCGCTCGGCGTCGCCAAGCGCGTCGGCGACTGGGAGTACGAGTTCGCGGCGCGCGTCGAGATGCTCACCCCCGGCTCCTTCGCGGGCCGCGCCCAGGAGTTGCTCGCCCTGGTCGCCGACCATCCGCACGGCCTGGCCGGCGTCTTCCCCGGCAGCCCGCACGCCTTCACCGCGATGCTGGCCCAGCGGCACGACGACCATGTGCACTGGCGGACCTGGCACGCCTATCCGCAGGACGGCCAACTCGTCGCCACCCGCACCCGGGTGGGGGCGCGGGCGCGCACCCCCGAGCGGTCCGGGCAGCCCGGCGAGGACGCCTGGGCGGCATAAACCCGGACCGGGACAACTGCTCCCGGATCCACACCTTCGGGTGACGAAGGGTGCCCGTGAAGTAACGTAACGTCGCAGCGTGATCGAACCGCACGCTCCCGCGCCCCCGGGTGCCCCGCCCTCCTGGAGGGGCCCGGCACGGCTGCCCGTCCGGCCCGGCACCGGGCGGTTCCTGGTGCTCGCGTGCGTCTTCGTCTGCGCGGCCTGCGGGCTCGTGTACGAACTCGAACTCCTCGCCTTCGCCTCGTACTTGATCGGCGACTCCGTCACCCAGTCCTCCGTCGTGCTGTCCGTGATGGTCTTCGCGATGGGCATCGGCTCGCTGGGCGCCAAACGGCTGCGCCGGCACACGGCCGCCGCGTTCGGCGCCGTCGAGATCCTCCTCGCCCTGGTCGGCGGGTGCAGCGCGATGGCGCTGTACGCCGTCTTCGCCTGGACCGGCGGGTGGGGCGGCCCCTGGACCGAGGGCCCCCGCTGCCTGCTGGTCGCCTTCTCGCTCGCCATCGGTCTGCTCATCGGCGTCGAGGTGCCGCTGCTGATGGAGCTGATCCAGCGCATCCGCCACCAGGACGCGGGCTGCGCGGTGGCCGACCTGTTCGCCGCGGACTACGTCGGCGCCCTGGTCGGCGGCCTCGCCTTCCCCTTCGTACTGCTGCCGTTCTGCGGTCAGCTGACCGGTGCGCTGCTCACCGGCACGGTCAACGTGGTGGCCGGCGGCGCCCTCGTCCTCGGCCTGTTCCGGCGCGACCTCGGCCGGCGCGCCCGCTGGACCCTGCCCCTCCTCGGCGTCGCCGTCCTCGGCGTGCTCGCCTCGGCCGCCGCCCTCTCCGGCGCCTTCGAACGCGCCGCGCGCGAGGCGGTGTACGGCCCGGACGTGCGGGTCGCCGTGCAGACCGGGGTGCAGGAGGTCGTCCTCGCGGGCGGCACCGACGGCCGCCCCCTCGACCTCTACCTCGACGGACGGCTGCGCGTCGGCGGCCAGGACGCCCGCCGCTACCACGAGGCCCTGGTCGACCCCGCCCTCGCCGGACCGCACGCCCGGGTGCTGATCCTCGGCGGCGGCGACGGCCTCGCCGCCCGCGCGGTGCTGCGCCACCCCGGCGTACACCGCGTGGACATCGTCGAACTCGACGGACGGCTCGCGGAGTTGGCCCGTCGTGATCCCGGACTCGCCGCCGCCAACGGGCACGCCTACGCCGACCCCCGCGTCCGCCTCGTCGTCGCCGACGCCCTCGCCCGGCTGCGCACCACGCCGGCCGCCTCGTACGACGTGGTGATCGCCGACCTCCCCGACCCCGGCATCAGCGCCAGCACCAAGCTGTACTCCGAGGAGTTCTACGGGCTGGCCCGCCGCGTGCTCGCCCCCGGCGGCCGGCTCGTCGTGCACGCCGGACCGCTCACCGGCCGCCCCCGCGGCTTCTGGACCGTCGCCGCGACCCTGCGCGCCGCCGGCCTCGCCGCCACCCCCTACCGGGTCCTCGGCCACGACCCCGGCTTCCCGTCCGGGCCCGACCGCTCGGCCGGCGCCCCCGGGGCGCCGCCCGACTGGGGCTTCCTGCTGGCCGCGCCCGGCCGCACCGCCCCGCCCCTGCGCCTGGACCCGGCCGCCCCCGCCGGCACCCTCACCCCCGCGGCCCTCGCCGCGGACCGGCGGGCCGCCGAGCGGACCCGGATCGGCGCACTGCCCGCCTCCACGCTGATCCATCCGCGGTACTGAACGGCCGCGCCCGCATGTGCCGGTTCCCGCGAGGGTACGACCCGGCCGCTCGTGGGTAGGCTCAGCCGACATGGAGCACCAGGTCTTCGTCCCGGTCCCGGCCGGCCGTCTCACCGCGGCACTCGCCGATCCCGCGCGTGTCGCCCGAGCCGTTCCCGGTCTCCAGCAGGACGCCGGCGCCCCGCCCGTCGCCGGCCGCCTGAAGCTGCGCGTCGGCGGACATTCCGTCACCTATCGCGGCACGGCGCGGGTGCACGCCCGCGAGGACGGCGGCTACGCCGTCGAGGGCGACGCCACCGAGGCCCGCGGCAGCGGCTCGGTCAAGCTCGCCCTCACCCTCCGCCTCACCGGGACCGACGACGGCACCACCGTCACCGTCTCGGGCGCGGCCGACGCGACCGGACGCCTCGCGGAACTGCCCGCGGACGCGGTGGCCTCGGCGGCGACCCGGCTGCTGAACCGGTTCCTGGAGGCGCTCGGGGAGCGGACGGAGGAGGCGCGGGAGACGGGAGAGGCCCCGGAGGCGGAGAGCGGGCACACCTCCGTCTTCGACACCGAGATTCCGCCATCCTCGCTCGACGCGGACAGCGACGACGAGGAGGAGGCGGAGGACGGGGAGGACGCGGAGGCGTCCGCGGGCGACTTCGCGGACACCGGCGTACCGCCCGCCGAGGCCGCGCACGCCCGGCGCACGATGATCGGCCGCAGCGCCGAGGAGGTCGACCACGCGCCGCCGCGGGGCCGTTACGCCCCGGTTCCGGCGCCGCAGACGGTCACCGCGAACCAGGCCCTGCGGTGGGCCGCGCCGGCCGCCGCGCTGGCGGTCGCCTCGGCGATCGTGGTGGGCAGAGCGCTGCGGAAGCGTCGTTGACGCCGTAGTCCGTCCGCGGCGCCGCCGGCCCCGTCCGCGCGGCTCAGCCGCGTATCGGACACGTCCCGGACCCGCCCGGGGCGGCTGCCCAGTACTGTCGCCTTGTGAGTGACGAAGACATCACGCTGACCGCGGGCGACGCGGAGGTGATCGTGCGGCCCGGGAACGGCGGCCGCATCGGCGGGCTGCGGATCGGCGGCACGGAACTGCTGCGCCAGGGCCCCAAGTTCGGCTGTTTCCCGATGGTGCCTTGGTGCGGGCGCATCCGCGACGGCCGGTTCCTCGACGGCGGCACCGTCCGCCAGATGCCGCTGAACTCCCCGCCGCACGCCATCCACGGCACCGCCCGCGACGGCGCCTGGCGCACCGCGCGCGTCACGGAGAACGAGGCGGTGATCACGCACGAGCTGACCGATCCCTGGCCGCACTCCGGCCGCGTCACCCAGGTCGTCACGCTCACCGAGGACAGCGTGACGCTGACGATGTCGGTGGAGACGTACGAGGACTCCTACCCGGCGCAGATCGGCTGGCACCCCTGGTTCCGCCGCAACCTCGGCGGCGCGGACGTGACCCTGGACTTCAAGCCCGCCTGGCAGGAGGAGCGCGGCGCCGACCACCTGCCCACCGGCAACCGCATCGACCCCGCGCCCGGCCCGTGGGACGACTGCTTCGGCATGCCCGGCGGCGTCGACGTCACCCTCACCTGGCCGCAGCGGCTGGAGCTGACGGTGGCCAGCCGCGAGGAGTGGGTGGTGGTCTACGACGAGCAGGCCGAGGCGGTCTGCGTGGAGCCGCAGACCGGCCCGCCCAACGGGCTGAACACCCAGCCGCGCCTGGTCACGCCCCTGGAGCCGCTGGAGGCGGCCACGACCTGGAGCTGGCGTCGCCTTTAAGCTGGGCGGCATGACGGACGTGCGTGCTGAGCTCCTTCAGCAGATCAAGGACAAGGCCGTGGTGCACGGCAAGGTGACCCTCTCCTCGGGTCTGGAAGCCGACTACTACGTGGACCTGCGCCGTATCACCCTCGACGGCGAGGCCGCCCCGCTGGTCGGCCAGGTGCTCCTGGATCTGACCGCGGACCTGGAGTTCGACGCGGTGGGCGGACTCACCATGGGCGCCGACCCGGTCGCGGCCGCCATGCTGCACGCCGCCGCCGCGCGCGGGCGGCGGCTGGACGCCTTCGTGGTGCGCAAGGCGGCCAAGGCGCACGGGCTGCAGCGCCGGGTCGAGGGTCCGGACATCGCGGGCCGTCGGGTGCTGGTGGTCGAGGACACCTCCACCACCGGTGGTTCGCCGCTGACCGCCGTGGAGGCCGTGCGGGAGGCCGGTGCCGAGGTCGTCGCCGTCGCGACCATCGTGGACCGGGCGACCGGGGCCGCCGAGAAGATCGAGGCCGGCGCGGGTGTTCCGTACCGATTCGCCTTCTCGAAGGATGAACTGGGTCTGGACTGACACGCCCCTTTGACCTGGACTTGGGGGGCGCCGTCCGGTACCCCCCGTCCGGTTGACCTGGATTCGGGGGGCGCCGTCCGGTACCCCCCGTCTGGAAAGATGGGGCCGACGACGACGTCACCCATCAGGTCTAGGTCAGGGCCGTACGCAGAACACGAACCCGCAACACAAGGAGCGGACAGATGCCCATCGCAACCCCCGAGGTCTACGCCGAGATGCTCGACCGGGCGAAGGCAGGCAAGTTCGCCTACCCGGCCATCAACGTGACCTCCAGCCAGACCCTGCACGCGGCGCTGCGCGGCTTCGCGGAGGCGGAGAGCGACGGCATCGTCCAGATCTCCACGGGTGGCGCCGAGTTCCTCGGCGGCCAGTACAGCAAGGACATGGTGACCGGCGCGGTCGCGCTCGCCGAGTTCGCGCACATCGTCGCGGAGAAGTACCCGGTCAACATCGCGCTGCACACCGACCACTGCCCGAAGGACAAGCTCGACGGGTACGTCCGTCCGCTGATCGCCCTGTCGAGGAAGCGCGTCGACTCCGGTCTCCCCCCGCTGTTCCAGTCGCACATGTGGGACGGCTCCGCCGAGACCCTCGCCGACAACCTGGAGATCGCGCAGGAGCTGCTGGAGCAGGCCCGCGCCGCCAAGATCATCCTGGAGGTGGAGATCACCCCGACCGGCGGTGAGGAGGACGGCGTCTCGCACGAGATCAACGACTCGCTGTACACCACGGTCGACGACGCGATCCGCACGGCGGAGGCGCTGGGCCTCGGCGAGAAGGGCCGCTACCTGCTGGCCGCGTCCTTCGGCAACGTGCACGGCGTGTACAAGCCGGGCAACGTGGTCCTGCGTCCCGAGCTGCTCAAGGAGCTGAACGAGGGCGTGGCCGCGCGGTTCGGCAAGGAGTCCCCGTTCGACTTCGTCTTCCACGGCGGCTCCGGCTCCACCGAGCAGGAGATCCAGACCGCGCTGGAGAACGGCGTGGTGAAGATGAACCTCGACACCGACACCCAGTACGCGTTCACCCGCCCGGTCGCCGGCCACATGTTCGCGAACTACGACGGTGTCCTGAAGGTGGACGGCGAGGTCGGCAACAAGAAGGCCTACGACCCGCGCACCTGGGGCAAGCTGGCCGAGGCGGGCATGGCCGCCCGCGTCGTCGAGGCCACGCAGCACCTGCGCTCGGCGGGCAACAAGATCAAGTAAGCGGTACGGCCACGGCGGGTCCGGCGTCCTCATGGCGCCGGGTCCGCCGTATCGCTGTATATGTGGGGGCATGCCCGATGTCCGGCTGGGTTCGTCCCAGGGCACCTGGATCCTGCTCACCACGGTGCTCGGCTCCAGCATGGCCATGCTGGACTCGACCGTCGTCAACGTGGCGCTGCCCCGCATCGGCCGCGACCTGAACGCGAGCCTGGGCGCCCTGCAGTGGACCGTCAACGCGTACATGGTCACGCTGGCCGGGCTGATCCTGCTCGGCGGTTCGCTCGGCGACCGCTACGGCCGCCGGAAGGTGTTCGTGATCGGGGTGGTCTGGTTCGCCACCGCCTCCCTGCTGTGCGGCATCGCGCCGACCTCGGGTCTGCTGATCGCCGCGCGGGCCCTTCAGGGCATCGGCGGGGCGCTGCTCACCCCCGGCTCGCTGGCCCTGATCCAGGCGTCCTTCCATCCCGACGACCGGAGCCGGGCCGTCGGCCTGTGGTCCGGGTTCGGCGGGATCGGCGCGGCCGTAGGACCCTTCCTGGGCGGCTGGCTGGTCTCCGGGCCCGGCTGGCGCTGGGTCTTCCTGCTGAACGTGCCGCTCGCCCTGCTGTGCGTGCCGGTGGCCCTGCGGCACGTGCCCGAGTCCGCCGACGAGGGCGCCCACGGCCGCTTCGACGTCCTCGGCGCGGTGCTCGGGGCCCTCGCCCTCGCGCTGCTGACCTACGCTCTCATCGAGGCGCGCGGCGGTACGGCGGCGGTGGTGGCCGGCGCGGTCGCCGGGCTGGCCGCGGCGGTCGCCTTCGTGTACGTCGAACGGCACCACCCCGACCCCATGCTGCCGCCGGACCTGTTCGCCTCCCGCCAGTTCACGGCGGTCAACCTGGTCACGCTGTGCGTGTACGCGGCCTTCGGCGGCTTCTTCTTCCTCACCGCGCTCCAGTTGCAGGTGGCGGTCGGCTGGTCCCCGCTGGTCGCGGGCACGGCGCTGCTGCCGACCACCGCCTTGATGCTGCTGTTCTCCTCCGGCTCGGGCGCGCTGTCCGACCGCACCGGGCCCCGCCTGCCGCTGACCGTGGGGCCGCTGCTGTGCGCGGCGGCGATGCTGCTGATGCTGCGGGTCGGGCCGGGGGCGAGCTACCCGGTGGACGTGCTGCCCGCGCTGCTGGTGATGGGCGCGGGGATGGTCGTCCTGGTCGCGCCGCTGACCGCGACGGTCCTCGCCTCCGTCGACACCGCGCGGGCGGGCGTGGCCAGCGGCATCAACAACGCGGCGGCGCGGGCGGCGGGCCTGGTCGCGGTCGCCGCGCTGCCGCTGCTGGCGGGGATGGGGGCGGACGCGTACCGCTCCGCGACGGCGTTCGACGCGGCCTTCCGGCGGGCGATGCCGATCTGCGCGGGGGTGCTGGTGGTGGGCGCGGGTCTGGCGTTCTTCCTGGTCAAGGGCAGGCCGACGCCGGACTGCCGGCACCCGCAGCGGCACACGCACTGCGCGCTCACGGCCCCGCCGCTGGAGCCGGACGGCGGCACCGGCCGCCGCCTCGGCACCGGGACCCGCGGGACCTGAGCGAAGGACGACGCGCCCCGCCGCGACGACAGCGCATACGCGAGACTGAACCCATGACCATTCACGAGAACCTGCTCGGCGGACCGCCCCCGACCCATCTGCCCGACGACCCGGAGCCCCGGGAGCAGCTCGCCGGGGGCACCGCCCCCGCGGAGGTCGCCGCCGCGCACCCCACCTCCTCCCTCGCCTGGGCCCAGCTGGCCGACGACGCCTTCGAGCGCGGCGCGGTCGTGGAGTCGTACGCCTACGCCCGCACCGGCTACCACCGGGGTCTGGACGCGCTGCGCCGCAGCGGCTGGAAGGGCCACGGCCCCGTGCCCTGGGAGCACGAGCCCAACCGCGGCTTCCTGCGCGCCCTGCACGCCCTCGCCCGCGCCGCCCAGGCCATCGGCGAGCAGGAGGAGTACGAGCGCTGCACCCAGTTCCTGAAGGACTCCTCGCCCACCGCGGCGCAGACCCTCGGCTGATACACCCCGTGTCACCTGTGTGGCCCGTCTGGCAGCAGGCGGGCCTTGCCGTACCCGGGGTGATTGCGGAGGATGCGAGTGGGGACCGGGGCCCCCGTGCCGGCATCGGCAGGGGCGGACCGCTACCCGGAGTAACAACAGGAGACAGCGATGTCCCAACAGGCTCACCCCCACGAGGCCGCTGAGCCCGAGACCCCGCATCTCGACTTCGCCGGTACCACGCCGTACGAGGACTACGTGCGCGCGGACCTGCTCACCCACCTCCAGCACACCCTCTCCGACGATCCCGGAGAGATGGTCTTCCTGGTCACCACCCAGGTGATGGAGCTGTGGTTCACGGTGCTCGTGCACGAGTGGGAGACCGCCGCGAAGGCGCTCCGCTCGGACGACGTGCCGACCGCGATCGCCGCGCTGAAGCGTTCCGTGCGCGAACTGGAGGCCCTGAACGCCTCCTGGACCCCGCTCGCCGCCCTCACGCCCGCCCAGTTCAACTCCTACCGCGGCGCGCTCGGCGAGGGGTCCGGCTTCCAGTCCGCGATGTACCGGCGCCTGGAGTTCCTGCTCGGCGACAAGTCCGCCTCCATGCTCGTTCCGCACCGCGGCGCGCCCCGCGCGCACGCGGAGCTGGAGAAGGCGCTGCACGAGCCCAGCCTCTACGACGAGGTGCTGCGGCTGCTGGCCCGCCGCGGCCACGCCGTCCCGGACGCCGTCCTGGAGCGCGACGTCGCCCAGCGCTACGAGCCTTCGGAGGCCGTCGAACAGGTCTGGGCGCGGGTCTACTCCGGCGACCAGGACGGCGAACTGGTCCGGCTCGGCGAGGCGTTGACCGACGTGGCCGAACTGGTGTGGCGCTGGCGCAACGACCATCTCGTCGCCACCCGCCGCGCGATGGGCGCCAAGGCCGGTACCGGCGGCTCCGCCGGGGTCGCCTGGCTGGAGAAGCGCGCCCGCAAGAACGTGTTCCCCGAGCTGTGGACGGCGAGGTCCCATGTCTGAACTCAACCTGCGGGCCGAGCGGTTGGACGCGGCGGACGCACTGGCGCCGCTGCGCTCCCGGTTCGCCCTGGACGACGTGGTCTACCTCGACGGCAACTCCCTCGGCGCGCTGCCCGCGCACGTGCCCGACCGGGTGGCGGACGTCGTGCGCCGCGAGTGGGGCGAGCTGCGCATCCGCTCCTGGACGGAGAGCGGCTGGTGGACGGCGCCGGAGCGGATCGGCGACCGGATCGCCCCGCTGGTCGGCGCGGCACCGGGACAGGTCGTGGTGGGCGACTCCACGAGCGTCAACGTGTTCAAGGCGCTCGTGGGCGCGGTGCGGCTGGCCGGCGACGACCGCACCGAGATCCTGGTGGACGCCACCACCTTCCCCACGGACGGCTACATCGCCGAGTCGGCGGCCCGGCTGACCGGCCGTACGCTGCGCGCCCTGACGCCCGACGAGGTGCCGGGCGCGCTCGGTCCGCGTACCGCGGCGGTGCTGCTCAACCACGTCGACTACCGCACCGGCCGGCTGCACGACCTGCCCTCGCTGACGGCCGCGATCCACGCCGCGGGTGCCCTCGCGGTCTGGGACCTGTGCCACAGCGCGGGCGCGCTGCCGGTGGGGCTGGACGAGCACGGCGTCGACCTCGCGGTCGGCTGCACCTACAAGTACCTGAACGGCGGCCCGGGCGCACCGGCGTTCCTGTACGTGCGCCGCGAGCTGCAACCGCGCTTCGACTCCCCGCTGCCCGGCTGGAACTCCCATGCCGAACCCTTCGGCATGAGCCCGCGGTACGCCCCGGCGCCGGGCGCGGCGCGCGGGCGCGTCGGCACCCCGGACATCCTGTCCATGCTGGCCCTGGAGGCGGCGCTGGACGTCTGGGACGGCGTGGACATCGACGCCGTGCGCGCCAAGTCCCTCGCGCTGACCGACTTCTTCCTGGAGTGCGTGGCCGCGTACACCGAGCCGGGCCGGGTGGAGCCGGTGACGCCCGCGGAGCACGGGCGGCGCGGCAGCCAGGTCTCGCTGCGCTGCGACGACGCCGGTGAGGTGATGAAGCGGCTGATCGAGGCGGGCGTCGTGGGCGACTTCCGGCAGCCGGACGTGCTGCGCTTCGGTTTCACGCCGCTGTACACGACGTTCGCGGACGCGGAGCGGGCGGCGCGGATCCTGGGCTCCCTGCTGAGGTAGTCCCGGTGGGCGCCGGGGGGCGGCTTCCCGAAGGCCCCCGGCGCCGCCGCGCGTTCCCGCCCCCGCCCCCGTACCCGCACGTCATCCGCCTGATACCGTCCCGCCAACGGCCGCCGTGATCATCCCGCCCGGTCGCCGAACGCCGCCCCGTCGATGAGAGGTTGGAGCATGCCGGACGCAGCCGCAGCAGCCCGTGCCGCCGCCGAGGAAGAGTCCGCGTTCTCGCACGCCCCCGTCGCGCCCGACGCCACCGCGGCCTACGGCACCCACCCCGACCAGGTGATCGACTTCTACGCGCCGCGCACGGCGGGGGACACCCCGGCGCCGCTGGTCGTCGTCCTGCACGGCGGTGCCTGGCGTGCCCGCTTCGACCGTCGACACGCCACGCCCTTCGCGGACTTCCTGGCCCGCAGGGGCTTCGCGGTGGCCAACGTCGAGTACCGGCGCGGCGGTGACACCGAGGGCGAGGGCGAGGGCGCCACCCCGCCCGCCGGCCGCTGGCCGGACACCTTCGCGGACGTGGCCGCCGCCCTGGACGCCCTGCCGGACCTGGTCCGCGAGGCGCTGCCGGGCGCCGATCGGCGCCGTACCGTCCTCACCGGTCACTCGGCGGGCGGCCACCTCGCCCTGTGGGCCGCGGCCCGGCACGTCCTGCCCGCCGACTCGCCCTGGCGCACCCCCGGACCCGCCCCGCTGCGCGGCGTCGTCGCCCTCGCCCCGCTCGCCGACCTGGCGGTGGCCGAGGAACTGGGCTCCTGCGAGCACGCGTCCCTGCAACTCCTCGGCGGACCCGAGCACTTCGAGGCACGCCGGCCGTACGCCGACCCCGTCCTCCTCCTGCCGACGGGCATCGCCACCACCGTCGTCCAGGGCCGCGCCGACCTGGTCGTGCCACAGGAGGTGGCCGAGTCGTACGCGGACGCCGCGGCCAAGGCGGGGGAGGTGGTGGGCCTGACGCTGCTGGCGGACGTCGGCCACTTCCCGCTGATCGACCCGGCGGCGGACGCCTGCGCGGTCGTCGCGGAGGAGATAGCCCAGCTCGCCTGGTGAGCCCCGGGCGCCGGCCCGGTCATACCCGTAGTACCTGAGAGCCACCCCGCGGGACGGCTCCCCGGCGGGACGCCGACGACACCCCTCGGTCCATAACTTCCTTACCGGTCAAGCCCGATGGACGGGCCGGCCGGAAGGAAGCCGACCATGGGGCACCCGACCCGCACCCGACGCCGCCGAGCGCGCCGCGCACTCGTCGCCGCCCTGCTCACCGCGGCCCTCACCGTCCCCCTCTCCGCCGCGGCCCGCCCCCGCATTCCGGCCCCCGCTCCCGCGGCCCTCCCGCGCCTCACCCCGGCCACCCTCGCCGCCGCCTACGCCGCGAACCGCGCCGACGCCGGCCGCGCGGCCGGGACGGCCGCCGCGCACGGCGACTCCCGGCGCGCCGCCGCCGACCGCGCCCTGGCCGCGGCGGACCGCCGGCTGCTGGCGTTCGACGGGCGGGGCGCGGGCCTCGCCACCGAGGTGTTCGGCGATCTCGCCCACGCCGACCACATCGCGGTCCTGGTCCCCGGCTCGGACACCTCCCTGGACACCTACGCCCGCTTCCACCGGGCCGCCGCCGCCCTGCACGCCGCCACTGGTCCGCGCACCGCCGTGGTCGCCTGGCTCGGCTACACCACCCCCGGCACCGTCAGCACCACGGTGACCACCACCACCCGCGCCGACGAGGCCGCTCCCCGACTGCGGGCGCTGGTACGGCAGTTGCGCTCCCTGGTGCCCGCCCGCGCGCACCTCTCCCTGATCTGCCACTCCTACGGCTCGGTCGTCTGCGGCCGGGCCGCGCGCGGGCTCGACGCGGACGACATCGTCCTGGTCGGCAGCCCCGGCACCGGCGCGGACGACGTGCCCGACCTGGGCACCACCGCCCGCGTCTGGGCGGCGCGCGGCACCGGCGACTGGGTGGCCTATGTGCCGCACGTCCGCGCCGACCTGCTCCTCGCCACCGTCGGCTTCGGCACCGACCCCGTCTCCCGCGGCTTCGGCGCCCGGGTCTTCGACGCGGGCGCGGCCGGCCACAGCGGCTACTTCACCCCGGGCTCGGCCTCCCTCGCCAACCTGGCCCGGATCACCCGCGGCGAGACCTCCGAGGTGACCCGTGGCTGAGCGCACCGACAACTCCGGCATACGACAGGCGGTACGGCGCGGCGCCCGGCACATCGACGCCGCCACCCCCGACTCCCGCGACCGTGCCGTGGACGCCCTGCGCGCCTGGGCGATCCTCGGGGTCGTCCTCGGCCACTGGCTGGTCACCGCGCTGGTCGCCCACGACGGCGGGCTGCACACCGCGAGCCCCCTGCACCGCATGCCCTGGCTGGCCCCGATCTCCTGGGCCTTCCAGACCCTCGCGCTGTTCTTCCTGGTGGGCGGGCACGTGGCCACCAGGAGCCTGGCCTCGGCGCGGGCCCGCGGGATGTCGTACGGGCAGTGGCTGCGCGCCCGGCTCATCCGCCTCGTCCGCCCGGCCGTCGCCCTCCTGTGCCTGTGGGCCGTGGTCACCGCGGGCCTGCTGCTCACCGGCGCCCCGCCGGACACCGTCCACACCCTCGTCAAACTGGCCCTGTCCCCGCTGTGGTTCCTGCTGGTGTTCGCCGCGCTGACCGCCGTGACTCCGCTCGTCGCCCGCCTGCACCCCCTGTGGCCGCTCGCGGTGGTGCTGCACGTGGACGTGCTGCGCTTCGGGCTGCACCTCGGTCCCCACTGGCTCGGCTGGGTCAACCTGGCCGCGGGCTGGCTGGTCCCCTACACCCTCGGCGCCGCCTGGACCCGCGGGGAACTGGACACCCGCCGCGCGGGCTGGACCCTGCTGGCCTGCGGTGCGGCGGCCACGGCGGCCCTCGTCGCGCTGGCGGGCTATCCGGCCGCCATGGTCGGCGTGCCCGGCGCGGCGGTCTCCAACCTGAACCCGCCGACCCTCGCCGCCGTCACCTTCGGCCTCGCCCAGTGCGGACTCGCCCTGCTGCTGCGCGACCGGCTGCGCCGCGCGATGCGCCGCCCGCTGCTCTGGGCGGCGGTGGCCACCGTCAACCTCTCCGCGATGACCGTCTTCCTGTGGCACCAGACGGCCCTGATGGCCACCACGGCCGCCGCGCTCCCGGCCGGCCCGCTGCCCGGGCTGCACACCGCCCCCGACGGCCCGGCCTGGATCGCCGTACGACTGCTGTGGCTGCCGGTGTTCGCACTGGTCCTGGCGGTGTGCTGGGGTGCGTTCCGGTCCTGCGAGCAGGGCGGGGGCCGCCGGTCGCGGGCGCGGCGCGGCCGGGTCGTCCGGGTGCACCGGGGCGGCGCGGAACCGGGGGCCGCCCCCCGTGTCGGCCCTGGGACGCGTGTCTAAGGTGGTGGGCGTGACGGAAACGGGGGGTCGTCGGGGGTTCGCGGTGCGCGCGGACGGGGTGCGGCGGGGGCTGCGGGTGCTGCGGGACGACCTGTGCACCGTGCGGCGCGATCCGCTGCCCGCGTTCGTCTGGGTCCGCTGGCTGCCGCACGGACTGGTGTCCCTGGCCGCGTTCGGGGTGGCGACCGGCGGTGTGGCGCAGCTCGCGAACAACGGGGGGCTGAGCCTGGGCGCGGCCTTCGCGATCGGTCTGGCGCAGGGCGCCGCCCCGGTACTCGCGCTGGGGCGGCCCCTCGCCGCCTGGTGGCTGTCTCTGACGGCGGCCCTGGTGTGCGCCGCCGCGGTGCACGGGGGGCTCGGCCGGACGCCCGGGGTGGTGTTCTCCTGGCCCTGGACCGCGGCCGGGATCATCGCGCACCTGCTCGTCCTGCTGCTGCTCGCGCTGCGGGTGCGCGCCCGGGTGGCGATCGAGGCCCTGGCCCTGACGGCGCTGCTCACCTGGGCCCTGGAGGGGGTTTGGGGCGGGCAGGTATACCAGCCGACCGGGGTCGCCGCGGTGGTGCTGTCCGCGGTGGTCGTGGTGCTCGGCATCGCCGTGCGCGGCCGTCAGGAGGCACGCGCCGAACTCGTGGAGCAGACCAGCCTCACCGCCGAGGAACGGGCCCGCCGCACCCTCCTGGAGGAGCGCAGCCGGATCGCCCGGGAACTGCACGACGTGGTCGCCCACCACATGTCGGTCATCTCCATCCAGGCCCAGGTGGCACCGCACCTCGTGGAGCGGCCGCCGCCCGAGCTGATCGAGAACCTCGCGGGCATCCGGCAGAACGCGCTGGAGGCCCTGACCGAACTGCGCCGGGTCCTCGGGGTGCTGCGCTCCGAGCACCCGGAGGACCCCGAGGGCCCCTACGGGCTCGGCGCCCCCGGCACCGGCGCCGCCCCCGACGCCCCCCAGCCCACCCTGGCCCGGCTCGGCACCCTGCTCGACAACACCCGCGCCGCCGGGATGGAGGTGAGTGCCGAGGTACGGGGGAGGGTGCGGCCGTACGCCCCGGGCGTGGAGCTGTCGGCGTACCGGATCGTGCAGGAGGCGCTGAGCAACGCGCTGCGGCACGCGCCGGGATCCACGGTGCGCGTCGAGGTCGCGCACCGCCTCGACGGACTGCACCTGGAGATCGTCAACTCCCGCCCGCGGGAAGCGGTTCCGCCCTCGCCGGGCGCCGGGCACGGGCTGCTCGGCATGCGCGAGCGGGCCGCGATGCTCGGCGGCCGGGTCACCGCCGCCGCGACCCCGCAGGGCGGCTTCGCGGTCACGGCCTTCCTCCCCGGCGGCGGCACCCGGCCCGAGGGCACCCCGCCCGACGGGCCGTCCCCGGCCCCCTTGCCCACGACAGGAGAACAGACCCCATGACGAGCGGCGCCGGCACCATCCGCGTACTCATCGCCGACGACCAGGAGATGGTGCGGCAGGGCTTCACCGTGCTGCTCGACGCGCAGCCCGGCATCGAGGTGGTCGGGCAGGCGGTGGACGGACGCGACGCCATCGCCAAGTCCGCCGAACTCGGTCCGGACGTCGTGCTGATGGACATCCGGATGCCCGAACTCGGCGGCATCCAGGCCACCGAGCACATAGCGGCGGCCCAACCGGGCGTCAGAGTCCTGGTGCTGACCACCTTCGACCTGGACGAGTACGTGTACGACGCGCTGCGCGCGGGTGCCTCCGGGTTCCTCCTCAAGGACGCCTCCGCCGACAAACTGGCCGAGGCGGTACGGGTGGTGGCCGGCGGCGACGCCCTGCTCGCGCCCGGTGTCACCCGGCGCCTCATCACCGAGTTCTCCCGGCTGGACGGCGGCCGCCGCTCCCCGCTGCGCCGGCGCGTCGGCGAGCTGACCGAGCGGGAGACCGAGGTGCTGGCGCTGATCGCGCAGGGACTCAGCAACGCGGAGATCGCCGGGCGGCTGGTGGTGGCCGAGCAGACCGTGAAGACGCACGTGGGCCGCATCCTGGTGAAGCTGGGGCTGCGCGACCGCACCCAGGCCGCGATCTTCGCCTACGAGTCCGGGCTGGTCCGTCCCGGCACCCGCTGAGTTCCCCGTCCCGAAGGCCGCGTGTAGTACCTGAGACGGACCCCGCGGAACCCCTCTCCAAGCTGACGACCGGAACCGGTCCGCCGCCTACCGTTCTCCCCGTGACCGAGACGACGCACACGCACCCGACCCCGCCGGCCGGGGCCGGCCGGCCGCGCAGCCCGGAGTTCCGGCTGGCGGCCGACGCCCTCGCCGGGCTGCGGCAGGACCTGTTCCACGGGGCCTTCGCCTACCGCCCGCTGCCCCGCCTCGGCCCCGGCAGCCGGCTGGTGCGCGGCCGTTCGGGCCGGATGCGGGAGTACGCCGCCTGGGCCCCGCACGGCCTGGTGGCCTTCCTCGGCCTGGTGGCCATGTGGCTGGGCATGCTGCGCAGCGACATCTCCGGAGCGCCGACCCTGCTGTGCGGGCTGCTGTCCCTGGTGCCGGTCCTGCTGACCCTGGTGCGGCCGGCCGGAGCCTTCTGGCTGTCCCTCGTCGCGTCCCTGGTCAGCGGCGTGGTCAGCGAGGACTACTGGGGCGGGATATGGACGCCGGGCACCTTCTTCTCCCACCTGGTGGTGCTCACCGTCGTGGCGGTCCGCACCCGCCCGCGCACGGCGGCCTGGATGTGGGTGCTGACCGGGGTGTACGGCTCCTTCGCCAGCTGCCTCCTCACCCGGGTGGACGGCAGCAGCCAGGTCGCCCAGATGCAGGTGCTGTCCGCGCTGGTCCTGCTGGTGGTCGCCGTACGGCAGATCCGCAGGCAGGCCGCGGAGGAGGTCACCGCGCAGCAGTCGGTGACCGAGCACGAGCGCTCGCGCCGCACGCTGCTGGAGGAGCGCACGACCATCGCGCGCGAGCTGCACGACGTGGTCGCCCACCACATGTCCGTGGTGGCCATCCAGGCGGAGGCCGCACCGTACCGGGTGCAGAACCCGCCGCCGGAGCTGGAGAAGGCGTTCGCCACCATCCGGGAGAACGCGGTGGCGGCCCTGACCGAGCTGCGCCGGGTCCTCGGGGTGGTCCGCGCCGAGGACTACGAGGCCCCCGACGCCCCGCAGCCCACCCTCGCCGACCTCGACGCGCTGCTCGCCAACGTCCGCGAGGCCGGTCTCGACGTGACGAAGGCGGTGACCGGCGCGGTGCGCGGACTGCCGCAGGGGGTGGAGCTGTCCGCCTACCGCATCGTGCAGGAGGCGCTGAGCAACACCCTGCGGCACGCGCCCGGGGCGAGCGCCCGGGTGGAGATCGGCTACGTCCTCGGCGGCCTGGGCCTGCGCGTCGTCAACGGCCCGCCGCCCGCGCCGAGCCTGGTGAAACCGTCACCGGGCGCGGGGCACGGGCTCACCGGGATGCGGGAGCGTGTCACCATGCTGGACGGCGAGATGACGACGGCCCGGACGGACGAGGGAGGCTACGAGGTGACGGTCTTCCTGCCGGTCCCGGCCCCGGAGACCGAGGGCGGCGCATGACGATCCGCGTACTGGTCGCGGACGATCAGATGATGGTCCGCGAGGGCTTCTCCGTCCTGCTGAACGCGATGCCGGACATCGAGGTCGTCGGCGAGGCCGTCAACGGCCGGGAGGCGGTGGACCGGGTGCGGCAACTCGCCCCGGACGTCGTCCTGATGGACATCCGCATGCCCGAACTGAACGGCATCGAGGCGACCCGCGAGATCGTGGCGGCGGACGCCGCGGCCAAGGTGCTGGTGCTCACCACCTTCGACCTGGACGAGTACGTCTACCAGGCGCTGCGCGCGGGTGCCTCCGGGTTCCTCCTCAAGGACGCCTCGGCCCGCCAACTCGCCGACGGCGTACGGGTGGTGGCGGCCGGCGAAGCGCTCCTCGCTCCCTCGGTCACCAAGCGCCTGATCTCCGAGTTCTCCCGCCTACCGGAGGCCAGGCACCCGCTGACCGTCGCCCACACGGCCTACGGCGACCTCACCGAGCGCGAGACCGAGGTCCTGGTCCTCATCGCCCAGGGCCTGTCCAACGCGGAGATCGCCGAACGCCTGGTGGTCGCCGAGTCCACCACCAAGACCCATGTCAGCCGCATCCTCGTCAAACTCGGCCTGCGCGACCGCACCCAGGCCGCGGTCTTCGCGTACGAGGCCCGCCTGGTGACACCCGGCTGACGCGCGCCCCTGGTCAGAACGCGCCCCGCGGGTTAGCGTCCGGGCATGTCAGGGCCACACGACCTCGCTTTCGACCCCTGGGACCCCGCGTTCCTCGCCGACCCCTACCCGGCCTACGCCGAACTGCGTGCGCGCGGCCGGGTGGTCCGGTACGAACCGAGCGACCAGTGGCTGGTGCCGCACCACGCGGACGTCTCGGCGCTGCTGCGGGACCGGCGGCTGGGGCGGACGTACGGGCACCGGTTCTCGCACGAGGAGTTCGGCAGGCAGGCGCCCCCGCCGGAGCATGAGCCGTTCCACACCCTCAACGACCACGGGATGCTCGATCTGGAGCCGCCGGACCACACCCGCATCCGGCGCCTGGTGTCGAAGGCGTTCACCCCGCGCACGGTGGAGCGGCTGAAGCCGTACGTGGAAAACCTGGCGAACGAGCTGGTGGCGGGGCTCGTCCGGGACGGCGGCGGGGACCTGCTGGCGGACGTGGCGGAGCCGCTGCCGGTGGCGGTGATCGCCGAGATGCTGGGCATCCCGGAGGCGGACCGGGGGCAGCTGCGGCCCTGGTCGGCGGCGATCTGCGGGATGTACGAGCTGAACCCGTCGGAGCGGACCGCGGCGGCGGCGGTCCGCGCCTCGCTGGAGTTCTCCGAGTACCTGCGGGGGCTGATCGCGCACCGCCGCGAGCATCCCGGCGAGGACCTGGTCTCCGGGCTGATCGCCGCGCACGACGAGGGCGACCGGCTGACCGAGCAGGAGATGATCTCCACCGCCGTACTCCTGCTCAACGCCGGTCACGAGGCCACCGTCAACGCCACGGTCAACGGCTGGTGGGCGCTGTTCCGCAACCCCGGCCAGCTCGCCGCCCTGCGCGCCGACCACTCCCTGGTGCCGACCGCGGTCGAGGAGCTGATGCGCTACGACACCCCGCTCCAGCTCTTCGAACGCTGGGTGCTGGACGACATCGAGATCGACGGCACCACGATCCCGCGCGGCGCCGAGATCGCCATGCTCTTCGGTTCCGCCAACCACGACCCGGCCGTCTTCGCCGACCCCGGCCGCCTCGACCTCACCCGCCGGGACAACCCCCACATCTCCTTCAGCGCCGGCATCCACTACTGCATCGGCGCCCCCCTGGCCCGCATCGAACTGGCCGCCTCCATGACCGCCCTGCTCCGCCAGGCACCCACCCTCGCCCTGGCGGCGGAACCGGCCCGCAAACCGAACTTCGTGATCCGGGGCCTGGAGGGGCTGCGCGTGGAGGTGCGCTGATCACCCGTCCGGCTGATCACGCGGCTGTTTTGGCATATGCCTGCCGTCCGCACGGCACGCTGGTGCCCGCCTTACGAGGAGGGCACCATGACGGTTATGGCAGAGCGCGAGTTGCAGTCGGCCCAGATGTCGGTGGAGGAGTTCGAGAGGATCGCCGAGTCCGCGGCCAGGGAGACCGACGACACCGTCAGGTTCGAGTTCATCAACGGACGGATCGGGGTCAAGAAGGTGCCTGACGGCGACCACAACAGCATCGTGCTCTGGCTGATGAAGCAGTGCATGCAGGCGCGGCCGGACCTGGACCTCTACCAGGGGCAGGGCCTGAAGGTGGAGGAGTACCGCGAGGGGCGGGTCCGGCCGGACGCCGTTCTCGTGCCCGAGGACCACTACGCCGGCCACGGTGAGTGGGCCGATCCGGCCGGCGCGCTCCTGGTCCTCGAGGTCACCTCCCATGACTCCGACACCGACCGGCGCGACCGCCAGGAGAAGCCCGTGGCCTACGGCGCGGCCGGGATCCCCTTCTACCTGCTGGTCGACCGCGACGACCACACGGTCACCCTGTTCAGCGACCCGACCCCGGGCGTCGGCTACCGCGACACCCACAAGGAGGCGTTCGGCGCGAGGCTGACGATCCCCCAGCCACTCGGCATCGAACTCGACACTGAGAGACTGAAGCGGTACGTCGACTGACCCGCCCCCTCACCCCGCCACGTCCCGCCTCCGCAGCCCCGCCAGCCCCGCCGCCACCAGCAGTGCGGCGAGCCCGGTCAGGAGCAGCAGCGGCGGCCAGTGCACCGCGCCGCCCGGCAGCTTCGGGAGGTGGGCGAAGGGGGAGAGGTCCAGGAGGGCGCGGGGGGCCTTCAGGGCGGGGCCGACCCAGCCGAGCAGCAGGACCGCGCCCGCGACCGCCCACGCGGCGCCCGCACCGCGCGGCAGCACTCCGTGGAGCAGGACCGCGATGCCGCCGATCACCCAGATCGCGGGCAGCTGCACCAGACAGGCGGCCAGCAGGACGCCCGCGTCCTTGCCGTACCCGGCGGCGAAGCCCAGACCGGTGAGGAGCATCAGCAGCGCCGCCCCGCCGAAGGCGATCAGCAGGTGCCCGGCCGCCCAGCGCAGCCGGCCGACCGCGCCCGCCAGCACCGGTTCGGCCCGCCCGGAAGCCTCCTCGCCGTTCAGCCGCAGCACCGACTGCACGACGTACAGCGCCGCGACCAGCCCCAGCATCCCGGTCAGCGCGGCGAGCAGCGCGTCATCGAGCGCCGCCTGCCCGCCCATCCGCCGGAACAGCTCCCGCGCCTGGTCGTTGCCGCGCACCAGGTCCGCCGCGCCGGTCGCCACCGCGCCGTACACCACCCCGGCGACGAAGAACCCCGCGCTCCAGCCGAGCACACTGCCCCGCTGCAACCGCCAGGCCAGCGCCCCCGCGCCGGCGAGCCGCCCGGCGGCGGGTCCCGGCCGGGTCGGCAGGAAACTCATGCCGACGTCCCGGCGCGCGGCCAGCGCGTAGGCGAGCGCGCCCTGGACCAGTACCGCCGCCGCGAACAGCGCGAGCACCCACCAGCGTTCGCCCGCGAAGGGCCGCAGGTTCTCCAGCCAGCCGAGCGGGGACAGCCAGGTCAGCATCGAGGAGCCGTCCGGGGACGCCGCGTCGCCCGCCGCCCGCAGCACGAACGCCGCGCCCAGCACCGCCGCCGTCAGCCCCCGGGCGAGCCGCGCGCTCTGCGTCAGCTGGGCCGCGATCGCCGCCGTGGTCGCGAACAGCAGCCCGACCCCGCCGACCCCCAGCCCGAACGCCACCGCCCCCGGGCCGCCCTGCCCGGCCAGACCCGCCGCGATCAGCGCGGCCAGGACCGCGTTCGCGCCCGCCGCCGTCAGCAGCGCGGCCGTCAGCGGGGCCCGCCGCCCGACCATCCCGGACGACACCATCTCCTGCCGCCCGCTCTCCTCCTCGTCCCGGGTGTGCCGCACCACGACCAGCAGGCTCACCACGGCGGCGAGCGCGCTCGCGTACACCCCGACCCGCCAGGCGGTGAGCGCGCCCAGCGAGTCCGCGAAGACCGGTCCGACCATGGCGCGCAGCGAGGTGTTCGCCGTCATCTGGTGCATCAGCGCGGCGCGCGCGGCCGGGGTGCCATAGACGCTCCGCAGGGCGTTCGGCATGGTGAGGACCATCAGCGCGATCACCGCGAGCCACACCGGGACCATCACCCGGTCCCGGCGCAGCGCGAACCGCGCCAGCGTGCCGGTACCGGCGAACGACCGGTGGCCGCCGCCCCCTGCCGTCCTGTTCACACCGTCACCTCGTCCGCACCGGTGCCGTCGGCGTCGTCCGCGTCGTCCGCGTCGTCCGTGTAGTGCCGCAGGAAGAGTTCCTCCAGCGTCGGCGGGGTCGAGGTCAGCGTGCGCACGCCGGACTCGCCGAGCACCCGCAGCACGCCGTCGAGCCGGTCGTTGTCGACCTGGAGCCGCACCCGATGGCCCTGCACGTCGAGGTGGTGCACCCCCGGAAGGTCCGCCAACGCGCCGGGTGAGCCCGCGAGTTCGGCGCTCACGCTGGTCCGGGTCAGATGCCGCAGCTCGGCCAGCGAACCGCTCTCCACCGTCCGCCCCTTGCGGATGATGCTGACCCGGTCGCACAGCTGCTCCACCTCGCCGAGGATGTGGGAGGAGAGCAGGACCGTACGGCCGCGCGCCCGCTCCTCGCGCACGCAGCTCCGGAAGACCTCCTCCATCAGCGGGTCCAGGCCCGAGGTCGGCTCGTCCAGGATCAGCAGGTCCACGTCCGAGGCGAAGGCGGCGACCAGGGCGACCTTCTGCCGGTTGCCCTTGGAGTAGGTGCGGCCCTTCTTCGTCGGGTCCAGCTCGAAGCGCTCGATCAGCTCGGCCCGCCGCCGCGGGTCGAGCCCGCCCGCCCGCCGCCCGGCCCGCTCCCCGCGGCCCCCTTGGCGCAGCCGGCCGAACAGGTCGATGACCTCGCCGCCGGAGAGGTTGCGCCACAGCGTCACGTCGCCGGGCACGTAGGCGATCCTGCGGTGCACCTCCACCGCGTCCCGCCACGGGTCGCGGCCCAGCACCCGCGCGGCGCCCGCGTCGGCGCGCAGCAGCCCGAGCAGCACCCGGATGGCGGTCGACTTGCCGGCGCCGTTGGGGCCGAGGAAGCCGTGCACCTCACCGGTCTCGACGTCGAGGTCGAGACCGTCCAGCGCATGGGTACGGCCGAAGGACTTGTGGAGTCCGGCGACCGTGATTGCCTTCGTCATGACCCCGAACGTACGCTTCTTTCAGAAATTTGTGAAGTTACCGAATGTCCCTAATGTTGGGTACGGTTGACCCCATGACGGAAGCGGAGGGGACACAGCCGGCGGGGCGGGACCCCGAGGCGGTCTCGGCGTTCGTGGAACACTTCGCGGCCCAGCTGGTCGAGGCGGGCATGGCCCGGATGCCCTCGCGCGTCTTCGCCGCCCTGCTCGCCTCCGACACCGGCACCCTGACCTCCGCCGAGCTGGGCGAACAGCTTCGGATCAGCCCGGCGGCCGTCTCCGGCGCGGTGCGCTACCTCGCCCAGGTGCACATGGTCTCCCGCGAACGCGAACCCGGTTCGCGCCGGGAGCGCTACCGCGTGCACAGCGACCAGTGGTACGAGGCCCTCACCAACCGCGACGCCATCATCAAGCGCTGGGAGGACGCCCTGCGCGAGGGCGTCGTCAGCCTCGGCGCGGACACCCCCGCGGGCCGCCGCCTGGCCGAGACGCTGGCCTTCTTCGAGTTCATCGAGAAGGACGTGGCGGAGATGATGGAACGCTGGCGCGCCTACCGGGACGAGAAGTACCGGTGATCTCCGGGGCGCGTGCTCAGCGCCCCCGCGCGCCAGCCGGCAGCACCAGCGTCCACGCCCCCTCGACCGCCCGCCAGGCCCGCCCCCGCACCGGTCCCCGCACCACCGCGTCCGCCCGGTAGTGGAAGTCGGGCCCGCTGACCCTGACCGCGTGCCCGGACGCCCGCAGGGGACCCCCGGCCGCCCGCCGGACCTCCACCTCGGCCAGACCGCCGGCCGGCCTGAGCGAGACCGACTCCACCGGCTGGTCCAGTTCCACCACCGTCTCCCCGTCCACCTCCACCCGCAGCCGGGCCGGTCCGGGCGCGGGTATCGCGGCCAGGCGGGGCGGGCGCGGGCTCAGGGTGCGGACCAGGGAGCGGTACCAGGGGCGCCCGGCCGCCGCCACCGGCTCGGGCACCGCCGCCCGCACCGGTGCCGGGGGCACGGTCAGCCCGGTCAGCACCAGCCCGTCCGCGTCGTCGGCCAGCAGGTCGAGGCGGCGCTCCTCGCCGTCCAGGACCGCCCGCGCCGCCGCCACCGCCCCCGTCGGCACGCCCAGCGACTCCGCCAGCGCCAGCCGTTCCCCCACCGGGACCATCGACAGCGCGCATCCGGCCAGTTCCCGTTCCCGGTGCAGCAGGGTCACCGCGCGCACCAGGGCGCGGTCGTCGCCCACCACCACGGGGCGCCTGGCACCCCGACGGCCCAGTGCCCGGGCGAATTCCGCCGGGTCCTCCGGGAGACAGACCTTGGCCGCCGCACCCGCGCTGAGCACGTCTTTCGCGATCCGTACGGACTCCCCGTCCGCTTGTCGGGCCGCCGGATCGATGATCACCAGCAGCTGTTCGGACGTCGCGAAAGTCGCCACCTCGGTCCTGCCTCGCTTCCTCGGGTAGCATCTTTGTGCAAGAGCCCCTTGCGCTATTGCGCCAGGGGCTTCGTCTATTCCGGGGCATCCGGTCCGACGGTTGTGCGGCCAACGACGGTCGCGGTGGCACGCGGCGGTGAACCTTACGCCCACGCCCCTGACCTTGGACATGCCCCGCCCGGAAGGGGTGTACGCGCGTGCCCGCACTTGTGCTGCTCGGTGCTCAGTGGGGTGACGAGGGCAAGGGGAAGGCCACCGACCTGCTCGGTGGATCGGTGGACTATGTGGTGCGATACCAGGGCGGCAACAACGCCGGCCACACGGTCGTCGTCGGCGACCAGAAGTACGCACTCCACCTCCTCCCTTCCGGCATCCTCTCTCCCGGATGTACGCCGGTCATCGGCAACGGTGTCGTCGTCGACCCGTCGGTCCTGCTCTCCGAGCTGAGCGGTCTGAACGAGCGGGGCGTCGACACCTCCAAGCTCCTCATCAGCGGCAACGCCCACGTCATCACGCCGTACAACGTGACGGTCGACAAGGTGACGGAACGCTTCCTCGGCAAGCGGAAGATCGGCACCACCGGGCGCGGCATCGGCCCGACCTACGCCGACAAGATCAACCGCGTGGGCATCCGGGTCCAGGACCTGTACGACGAGTCGATCCTCCAGCAGAAGGTGGAGGCGGCCCTCGACGTCAAGAACCAGATCCTCACCAAGCTCTACAACCGCCGCGCCATCGCCGCCGACCAGGTGGTCGAGGAGCTGCTGGGCTACGCCGAGCAGATCAAGCCGTACGTCGCCGACACGGTCCTGATCCTCAACCAGGCCCTGGAGGACGACAAGGTCGTGCTGTTCGAGGGCGGCCAGGGCACCCTGCTCGACATCGACCACGGCACGTACCCCTTCGTCACCTCCTCCAACCCGACCGCCGGCGGCGCCTGCACCGGTGCCGGCGTGGGTCCGACGAAGATCAGCCGGGTCATCGGCATCCTCAAGGCGTACACCACCCGCGTCGGCGCCGGTCCGTTCCCGACCGAGCTGTTCGACGAGGACGGCGAGGCGCTGCGCCGGATCGGCGGCGAGCGCGGTGTGACCACCGGCCGTGACCGCCGCTGCGGCTGGTTCGACGCGGTGATCGCGCGGTACGCGACCCGGGTGAACGGCCTGACCGACTTCTTCCTCACCAAGCTGGACGTGCTCACCGGCTGGGAGCAGATCCCGGTCTGCGTCGCGTACGAGATCGACGGCAAGCGGGTCGAGGAACTGCCGTACTCCCAGACCGACTTCCACCACGCGAAGCCCGTCTACGAGAACCTGCCGGGCTGGAGCGAGGACATCACGAAGGCCAAGTCCTTCTCCGACCTCCCGAAGAACGCCCAGAACTACGTCAAGGCGCTGGAGGAGATGTCCGGCGCCCCGATCTCCGCGATCGGCGTGGGTCCGGGCCGGGACGAGACGATCGAGGTCAACTCCTTCCTGTAAGCCGGAAGAAGGCTCCGGTTCACCGTGCGGCAGCGCCCGCCGGGTCCGCCTCCGCGCGGACCCGGCGGGCGCTTCCGCGTTCCGGCCCGGATGACTCATCCTTGACCTGGACATGGTCATTTCCTGGTTTGCGGCGATGAGGGGCGCGAGCACGATCTACGCGGGTAGCCTCCGCCTTGGAACGCCCCTCTGCTCGCACCAACTCCAGTCTCAGGAGCCTTGAATGACCCACAGTCGCATGAACCGCCGGGAGTTCGTGAAGAAGTCGGCCGTGACCGGCGCCGCCGTCGCGGCGGCGGGCGCGGTCTCCGGCGGCACCGCCGAGGCGGCCGACCGCGGTCATCACCCCGAAAAGGCTCCGCGCACCTGGTCGTTCTCCATCCTGGGCACCACCGACCTGCACGGCCACGTCTTCGACTGGGACTACTACGCCGACGCCCCCTACACCGACAAGGCCGGCAACTCGGTGGGCGTGGCCCGCGTCGCCACCCTCATCAAGCAGCAGCGCGAGGCCAAGGGCGAGCACCGGGTGCTGCTCGTCGACGCCGGCGACATCATCCAGGGCACCTCCCTGGCCTACTACTTCGCCCGCGTCGACCCGATCACCGGCACCGACGGCAAGCGCGGCCCCAGGCACCCGATGGCCACCGCCATGAACCACATGCGCTACGACGCCGCCGCGCTCGGCAACCACGAGTTCAACTACGGCATCGACACCCTGCGCAAGTTCGAGGACCAGTGCGACTTCCCGCTGCTCGGCGCCAACGCCCTGCACGCCACGTCGCTGCGCCCGGCCTTCGAGCCGTACACCGTCAAGCGCATCAAGGTCCCCGGCGCCCCGGACATCAAGGTCGGCATCCTCGGCCTGACCAACCCCGGCATCGCGATCTGGGACAAGGACAACGTCGGCGGCAAGCTGGTCTTCCCGGGCCTCGTCGAGCAGGCGAAGAAGTACGTGCCCCGGCTGCGCGCCCTCGGCTGTGACGTCGTCTTCCTGACCGACCACTCCGGCCTGGACGGCTCCTCCTCGTGGGGCGACGCGCTTCCCTACATCGAGAACGCCTCCAACCTGGTCGCCGAGCAGGTCCCGGGCATCGACGCGATCCTCGTGGGCCACACCCACGTCGAGGTGCCGTCGTACACCGTGAAGAACGAGCAGACCGGTGAGGACGTGCTGCTGTCCGAGCCGTACTGCTGGGGCTACCGCCTCAGCGTCTTCGACTTCGAGCTGGAACTCCACCACGGCCAGTGGAAGGTGACGGGCAAGAAGGCGCAGACCCTCGACCCCAAGGGGGTGGACGAGGACCCGGAGATCAAGAAGCTCCTGGAGGCCGATCACGAGCTGGTCGTGAAGTACGTCAACACGCCCGTCGGCACCTGCACGGCGGACCTCTCGGCGGCGGACTCCTGCTGGAAGGACGTCCCGATCATGGACTTCATCCACAAGGTCCAGATGGAGACGGTCAAGACGGGCCTGTCGGCCGCCGACGCCGCCCTCCCGCTGATCTCGGTGGCCGCGCCCTTCAGCCGCACGGCCGACATCCCGCAGGGCAACGTCACCATCAGGGACATCGCCGGCCTCTACATCTACGACAACACCCTGTACGGCAAGAAGCTCACGGGCGCCCAGCTGAAGGACTACCTGGAGTACGCGGCGAAGTACTACCACCAGGTGCCGGCGGGCACGAAGGTCGACACCGCCACGCTGACGAACGCCAACAGCTTCTGGGACTACATGTACGACACGGCGGCCGGCGTCGACTACGAGATCGACATCGCCCAGCCGGAGGGCTCCCGCATCAGGAACCTTTCCTACAACGGCGCCCCCGTCGCCGCCGACCAGGTCTTCGTCGTGGCCGTCAACAACTACCGGGCCAACGGCGGTTCCGGCTACCCGCACATCGCCTCGGCGGAGATCGCCTACAGCTCCACCAACGAGATCCGGCAGCTGATGATCGACTACGTCACCGCCACCAAGTCCCTCGACCCGGCCGACTTCGCGGTCACCAACTGGAAGCTGACCCAGGACGGCACGCCGGTCTTCTGATGTGCGCCGGCCTCCGCGCGTCCACTTCCCGGCCCGGCACGGCCGGGAAGTGGGCGCCGGGCCCCTCCAGCGGTGGAACTCAGCTGAAGACGATCATCGAACCCTGGGCCAGCGACCGGGTCGTGGCCGCGTGCAGGCCCAGCCAGACGTGGCGCTCGCGGGCGAAGGGGCTGGGGTCGTAGGGCGTCGGGGCGGCCGGCTCCTCCAGCTCCGTGGGAGCCGTCGGCGGGGCCGGGGGCGCCGGCGGGTTGGCCGGGTCGATGCCGATGCCCGGGGCGATGTACTGCAGCTCGCGCAGCAGCGCCTGGGAGGAGCCCAACGGCCCGCCGCCCGCGAGGAGTTCGTCGTTGGACAGGGGGTGCGGGAAGTCCACCGGGACGTACGCGCCCGCGTGGTCGTAGTGCCACACCAGATGCGACTGCTGGGCCGTGGACTCGAACATCTCCAGCAACTGCTCGTAGTCGCCCCCGAGTTCGTCCACCGGGGTGACCGGCAGGCCGCAGGCCTGGAGCAGATAGGCGCGGCGCAGGAAGTGCAGGGCGTCGTAGTCGAAGCCGGCGACCGGGGCGACCTCGCCGGACAGCCCCGGCATGTACTGGTACACCGGCACCGGGGGCAGCCCGGCCGCGGCCAACGCGTCGTTGTAGTGCGCGAGTTCCTCGGCGAACGGGTTGTCCGGGGTGTGGCACAACACGTCCACGAGCGGTACCAGCCACAGGTCACAGGCCAAAGAGAGCTCCTCGCATCGGCGGCCGCGCGGCCACGCACGGCAGCAGGTGGTCTGGGAAGCGTAATCGGTGCGCCACGCCTCCCATACCCCCACGTCCCTCAGCTGTCGGACAGATCCTCCAGCAACGCCAGCGAGTGCGCGTTCGCCGCCGCCACCGTCGTCCGCGCCGTCTCCGTGTCCCGCCGGGCCAGCGCCTCGACCAGCTCCGTGTGCCCGGCCCACAGCCGGCCGCGCAGCGTGGGCAGACGGCGCAGGTGCTGGACCGCGCAGACCCAGGCCTGGACCCGCAGCCGGTGCAGGAAGTCGCCGAGGTAGGGATTGCCGAACAAGGCGCCCAGCTCGCGCCAGAAGCGCAGGTCGTAGCCGATCAGCACGGTGAGGTCGCCCGCGGTGGCGGCACGCTGTGCTTCCTCGCCGCGGCGGCGCACCGTGGCCAGCGTCGCGGCGGTGCGCGCGTCCTCGGCCGGGGCGGCGAAGGCGGGGTGACCGGCCGCGAGGGCCTGGAACATGCCGTCCGTGACCAGGTTGCGGGCCTCGATCATGTACCGGTAGTCCGCGAGGGAGTACTCGGGCACGCGGAAGCCGCGGTGCTGGTCGGCCTCCAGGATGCCCTGCGCGGACAGGTCCACCAGCGCCTCGCGGACGGGGGTGGCGGAGACGCCGTACTGCTCGGCGATCTCCTTCACGGTGAACGCCCGGCCCGGTCGCAGCCGCCCCGCCAGCACCTCGTCACGGAGCGCGTCCGCGATCTGCTGCCGCAGGGTGCTGCGGGTGACGGCGGTGCCATTGCCGGGCATGGCCGGTCTCTCCTCACGCGTACGGGTGACGTGCTCGCACGTTTGACCAACTCTTACGGGTCTTACGAGCACGTCACCTTACGCGTTCGGCCGGGGCCCGCGGCAGCTGCGGACCGTCACACCGTGTACTCGTCGGCGACGGCCAGCGCGGCGTCGAGGGCGGCCAGGCCCTCCTTCAGCTCGGCCTCGCCGATGTTGCACGGCGGCACCACATGGGTGCGGTTCATGTTCACGAAGGGCCACAGACCGTGCTTCTTGGCGGCGGCGGCGAACGCGGCCATCGGCGCGTTCGCCTCGCCGGCCGCGTTGTACGGCACCAGCGGTTCGCGGGTCTCCCGGTCCTTGACCAGCTCCAGCGCCCAGAACATGCCGGTGCCGCGGACCTCGCCCACGCTCGGGTGGCGGGCCGCCAGGTCGGCGAGGCCGGGGGCCAGCACCGTCTCGCCGAGCCGCTTGGCGTTCTCCACCACGCCCTCCTCGGCCATCACGTTGATCGTGGCGACGGCGGCGGCGCAGGCCAGCGGGTGCCCGGAGTAGGTCAGCCCGCCCGGGTAGGGGCGCTTGCCGAAGGTCTCGGCGATCTCCTGGGAGATGGCGACGCCGCCCAGCGGGACGTAGCCGGAGTTCACGCCCTTGGCGAAGGTCATCAGGTCCGGGGTGACGTCGAACAGATCGGCCGCGAACCACTCGCCGGTACGGCCGAATCCGGCCATGACCTCGTCCAGGATGAAGACGATGCCGTACTTGTCGCACAGCTCGCGCACCCCGGCGAGGTAACCGGGCGGCGGCACCATGATCCCGGCCGTGCCCGGGATGGTCTCCAGGATGATCGCGGCGATCGTGCCGGGGCCCTCGAAGGCGATCGTCGTCTCCAGGTGCTCCAGCGCCCGCGCGGCCTCCTGCTCCTGCGTCTCGGCGTAGAAGCGCGAGCGGTACAGGAAGGGCGCCCAGAAGCGCACGACACCGCCGGTGCCGCTGTCGGAGGGCCAGCGGCGCGGGTCGCCGGTGAGGTTCACGGCCTGCTGGGTGCCGCCGTGGTACGAGCGGTAGGCCGAGAGCACCTTGGGGCGGCCGGTGTGCAGCCGGGCCATGCGCACCGCGTGCTCCACGGCGTCGGCGCCGGCGTTGGTGAAGAAGATCTTGTCCAGGTCGCCGGGGGTGCGCTCGGCGATCAGCCGGGCCGCCTCCGAGCGCGCCTCGATGGCGAACGCGGGCGCGAACGTCGTCATCCTGGCGGCCTGCTCCTGGATGGCCGCGACGACCTTGGGGTGCTGGTAGCCGATGTTGGTGTAGACGAGCCCGCTGGTGAAGTCCAGGTACCGCGTGCCGTCGTAGTCCCAGAAGTACGACCCCTCGGCGCCGGCGACGGCGAGCGGGTCGATGAGGTCCTGCGCGGACCAGGAGTGGAAGACGTGCGCGCGGTCCGCGGCCTTCACTGCGGCGCCGGCTCCGGAATTGGGCTGAGGGGTCATGCGGGCGAGCGTAAATGTCCGCGATGCGGAAGCGGTATCGGCGTCCTGTTCCGTGGGCGGGCGCAATCCACGACAGGTTGTCGACATCGGGCGCCGCGACCTGTTACGGAACCGTGGAGAGCGAGGCGTCCGACGCGCCCGGGGACGCGATTATTCTCGGGCCCGTTGCACAGCCGACGGGGTGGGAAGGGCGGGCGGTCATGGAGGAACTCGGGCCTGGGGATCCGCTGGAGATCGGGGGGTACCGGCTGCTGGCCAGGCTCGGTTCGGGAGGCATGGGACAGGTCTACCTCGCCCGGTCGGAGCGGGGCCGCACGGTCGCCGTGAAGCTGGTCCGCGAGGAGCTGGCCGCGCGCGAGGAGTTCCGGGCCCGCTTCCGGCGGGAGGTGGCGGCCGCGCGGCGGGTCGGCGGGTACTGGACGGCGCCGGTCCTGGACGCGGACACCGAGGCGGCGGTGCCGTGGGTGGCCACCGGGTACGTGGCCGGGCCCAGCCTGCGGCACGTCGTCGGGCACGAGCACGGCGCGCTGCCCGAGCGGTCGGTGCGGATCCTCGCGGCCGGGCTGGCCCACGCGCTCAAGGACATCCACGCGGCCGGGATCGTGCACCGGGACCTGAAGCCGTCGAACGTGCTGGTCACCATCGACGGGCCGCGCGTGATCGACTTCGGCATCGCCCGCGCGCTGGAGACGACCGGCGCGGGCGGCGAGCACCTCACCGTCACCGGCTCGCTGGTCGGCTCGCCCGGGTTCATGGCGCCCGAGCAGGTGCGCGGGGACCGGGTCACCCCGGCCTGCGACGTGTTCTCGCTGGGCTCGGTGCTGGCCTACGCGGCGACCGGGCGGATGCCGTTCGGGAACGCCGGCGGCGGCATCCACGCGCTGATGTTCCGCATCGCCCGGGAGGAGCCCGACCTCGCGGGCGTGCCGGAAGGGATCGCCGACCTGGTCCGCGGCTGTCTGCGCAAGGACCCGGCGGCCCGGCCCTCCCTGGACGACCTGCTGGACCGCACCGGCGCACAGGACACGGTGCACGGCGGCCGCTCCCGCGACCCCTGGCTGCCGGGGTCCCTGGTGGCCCAGCTGGGGCGGCACGCGGTGGAGCTGCTGGAGGTCGAGGAGCCGGCGACGGCCAGGACGGGGACCGCCGCCACCGGGCCGGACTCCGCGCCCGGTGGCGCGGGCGGACCGGACGCGTCGCCGGAGCACGCCGCCGTCCTGGACGGGGGAGAGCCGGCCACGGAGGGCGGGGGCGCCGAGCGGCTGCCGACCGTGGTGCCGGGGCGGCCGGCCCCGCCGGGGTGGCCGGCCGCCCCCGGGACGTACGGCCACCCCCAGCAGCACCCCCAGCAGGGCACGCACTCCCCGTACTTCGCGCCGGACGTCCCCGCGCCCGCCGGCGGGCCCGGGTATCCGGGCCCGCCGTACCAGCCGTACGGGACGGAGCCCGGGGAGCCCGAGCGGCGCAGCGGGCGGTCGACCGCGCTGCTCGTCGTGATCGCGCTGGTCGTCGCGCTCGGGGCCGGCGGTTCGGTGTACGCGCTGCTGAACAGCGGGACCGACGGCAAGGACGGCGGTACGGCCGCGCCCGCCCCCGTGACCGGCTCCGCGTCGCCCACCGGCTCGGGCGAGCGCGGCCCGGGTCCCGGCTCGGCCTCCCCCTCGGGCGGCGCGGTCCCGGACGCCTACCTCGGCACCTGGACCGCGACCATCGACAACGCCGCCGGCACCAGCACCCGCCGGCTCACCATCCGCCAGGGCGGGGTGGGCGACAGCGTGCTGACCCTGGTCGCGGACGGACCGGAGTACCACTGCGTCTTCGCCGCCCCGCTGAGCCAGGAGCCGCTCGCCCAGGGGCCGTTGGAGATCGGGCCGTCCACCGTGACCAGTGGCGAACCCGCCTCCTCCTGCACCCCGGGCGACGCGACCGAGGTCAGCCTGCTGCCCGACGGGCGGCTGCGGCGGGTGCAGCAGGGCGGCGGCGAAAGCCTGACGTACGCGAAGCAGTGACGGCGCCCAACCGCCTTGTCCCCCAAGGCGGTTGAACGTCCGGAGAACTTCCGCGAACGTGTCCGATTCGCGCCCTTGCCCGGCATGGTCTGGTGCGAGTGCCGGGTGCCCCGGCGTCGAGGCACCTTCCACGCCCCCGGCTCAGCGGGGCTCCGGGGGCCGCTGCCGCGGCATGTTCGGGCGCGCCCCGCCCACCGGCGGCAGCGGGAACCGGCCGCCCTGGCCGCCCGCCTCCTGCCGGGGCACGCACCCCACCGCCCCCTGGAGCCCCATCGGCGCCGCACCCGCGCGGAACGACCCCATCCAGTCGGCCGTCTCCACCCGCACCAGTTCCGTCACGTCCTCCGAGAACCGCCGCAGCAGCACCACGCACCGGTCCGCCGCCTCGCTCGCCGTGCCCTCCGCGGGACCCAGCACCTCCCGCATGCCCTCCGCCGCCCAGTCGAACTGGAGCGCCTGCAAGCGCCGCTGCACCGCCTGTGCCGTCGCCACGTCCCGCATCCAGCCGGACGTCACCCCGAAGTACCGGTCGACACCGGCGCAGGCGGCCGCCAGCAGCAACGCCAGGCATCCCCAGCGGGCCGCGCCGGCCGCGATCCCGGTCAGGTCCAGCAGCGGCAGGGCCACCCCGGTCACCGCGCCCGCCGCCGCCCCGGCCCGCAGCACCCGCGCCCCCCGCCGCTTCCACAGCCGGTCCCGCAGATACCAGTCCGCCGTGCGCAGCGCGCCGTGCTCCACCCAGCGGTACAACTCGTCCAGCCGCTCGCCGGGTTCGCCCCAGTCGCCGGGCGGCAGGGCCCGGCCGGTCAGATCGCCCGGCCGGGGACCGGGCGCGCCCTCGCCCCGCCCGTCCTGAGGCGGCCCCTCGGGCTGCATCTCCGGCTGACCCACCCGGCACTCCCTACTGATCACGACCGGTCACGTGGCGTGACATTCCCTGGCGACGTGCGTCACCCTTCCTACCGCCCAACGGGTGGCCCGGTCGGGACTTTCCCGGCTTTTCCGCCCGGAAGAGCGTCTTGATCAGGTAGAGGTCCGTCGTCTCTCTCACTCGAAAGAGTGGCGGCGCGAGGGCCGCCTGGACCACGTAGGCTCGTGCCAAGAAGAAAGACGTAGAGGAGCTGATCGTGATCCCCGGTGGTGGCCAGCCCAACATGCAGCAGTTGCTCCAGCAGGCGCAGAAGATGCAGCAGGACCTGCAGCGGGCGCAGCAGGAACTGGCGGAGACGGAGGTCGACGGGCAGGCGGGCGGCGGCCTGGTGCGGGCCACCGTGACCGGCGCCGGCGAGCTGCGCGGACTGAAGATCGATCCGAAGGCGGTGGACCCGGAGGACACCGAGACCCTCGCCGACCTGATCGTGGCGGCCGTGCAGGCGGCCAACGAGAACGCGCAGGCGCTCCAGCAGCAGAAGCTCGGCCCGCTGGCGCAGGGCCTGGGCGGCGGCACGGGCATCCCCGGTCTGCCGTTCTGAGGCCGTCCCCACTAGCGTACGTACCGAAAGGTCTCCAGGAAGGGCAGTCCGTTGTACGAAGGCGTGGTCCAGGACCTCATCGACGAGCTGGGGCGGCTGCCCGGCGTCGGTCCCAAGAGCGCGCAGCGGATCGCCTTCCACGTGCTTCAGGCCGAGCCGACGGACGTGAAGCGGCTCGCGCAGGCGCTCCTGGAGGTCAAGGCGAAGGTCCGCTTCTGCGCGACGTGCGGCAACGTCGCGCAGGAGGAGCTGTGCAACATCTGCCGTGACCCGCGCCGCGACCCCGCCGTGATCTGCGTCGTGGAGGAGCCCAAGGACGTCGTCGCGATCGAGCGCACCCGCGAGTTCCGCGGCCGCTACCACGTGCTGGGCGGCGCCATCAGCCCGATCGAGGGCGTGGGACCCGACGACCTGCGTATACGGGAACTTCTCGCGCGGTTGGCCGACGGGTCGGTCACGGAGTTGATCCTGGCCACCGATCCGAATCTCGAAGGCGAGGCGACGGCCACGTACCTCGCCCGCATGATCAAGCCCATGGGCCTGAAGGTCACCCGCCTGGCCAGCGGCCTCCCGGTGGGTGGCGACCTGGAATACGCGGACGAGGTCACCCTCGGCCGCGCCTTCGAGGGGAGAAGACTCCTAGATGTCTGACGCCACGCTGCACGCCAAGGACCCCGACGACTTCGCGGTCCAGATCGCGGACCAGGTCGAGAGCTTCCTGGTCGCCGTCACGGAGGTGGCCAAGGGCGACGAGCCCGGCTCGGCCGTCCCGTTCCTCCTGCTGGAGGTCTCCCAGCTGCTGCTGGCCGGCGGCCGGCTGGGCGCCCACGAGGACATCGTCCCCGACGAGCGCTACGAGCCCGACCCGGGGCCGGAGGCCGACGTGGACGCCCTGCGCGAGAACTTCGCCCGGCTGCTGGAGCCCGTCGACGTCTACTCCGAGGTCTTCGACCCCTACGAGCCCCGCAAGGCCCCGGTGCCGGCCCGGATCTCGGACGACCTCGCCGACGTCATCACGGACCTGCGCCACGGCATGGCCCACTACCGCGCGGGCCGCACCACCGAGGCGCTGTGGTGGTGGCAGTTCTCCTACTTCTCCAACTGGGGTTCGACGGCCTCCGCGGTGCTGCGCGCCCTCCAGTCGGTGCTCATCCACGTCCGGCTCAACCAGCCCCTGGAGGAGCTGGACGGACTGGACACCGACCAGACCCCGATGGGCGACGAGACCCTGGAGTTCGAGGCGGGCCGCGTCATGGCCGAGGAGATCGGCGGCCCGCTGGGCATCCGGCCCGGGATGTGAGCCGGCCGGGCCGCGGCCCCGGGCTGTGACCCGGGGCACGTTTCGCGTGGCCCGGCGCGGGGCGGGCAGGAGGCCCTGCGGAAGCGGGCGCCCGGGGTCCCATCGGCGGATGTCTCACCATGCGGGAGCAGGGTGGTGGATTTCGGACGCTCGTTAAACTGAGCCGACACAAACGAACCGAGCGAGGAGCGCACGTGGGCCTTGTCGTGCAGAAGTACGGAGGCTCCTCCGTAGCCGATGCCGAAGGCATCAAGCGCGTCGCCAAGCGGATCGTGGAAGCGAAGAAGAACGGCAACCAGGTTGTCGTCGTCGTTTCCGCGATGGGCGACACGACGGACGAGCTGATCGATCTCGCCGCGCAGGTTTCTCCGATGCCTGCCGGGCGTGAATTCGACATGCTGCTGACCGCCGGAGAGCGTATCTCCATGGCGCTGCTGGCCATGGCGATCAAAAACCTGGGTCACGAGGCCCAGTCCTTCACCGGCAGCCAGGCCGGCGTCATCACCGACTCGGTCCACAACAAGGCCCGGATCATCGACGTCACGCCCGGCCGCATCCGGACCGCGCTGGACGAGGGCAACATCGCGATCGTCGCCGGTTTCCAGGGCGTCAGCGCCGACAAGAAGGACATCACCACCCTCGGCCGCGGTGGTTCGGACACCACGGCAGTGGCCCTCGCCGCCGCCCTCGACGCCGAGGTCTGTGAGATCTACACCGACGTCGACGGCGTGTTCACCGCCGACCCGCGCGTGGTGAAGAAGGCCAGGAAGATCGACTGGATCTCCTTCGAGGACATGCTGGAGCTCGCGGCCTCCGGCTCCAAGGTGCTCCTCCACCGCTGTGTGGAGTACGCCCGCCGCTACAACATCCCGATCCACGTACGCTCCAGCTTCAGCGGGTTGCAGGGCACGTGGGTCAGCAGTGAGCCGATTGGGGACAAGAAGGTGGAGCAGGCCATCATCTCCGGTGTCGCGCACGACACCTCCGAGGCCAAGATCACGGTCGTCGGCGTGCCGGACAAGCCGGGTGAGGCCGCCTCGATCTTCCGGGCCATCGCCGACGCCCAGATCAACATCGACATGGTCGTGCAGAACGTGTCCGCCGCCGCCACCGGCCTGACGGACATCTCCTTCACGCTGCCGAAGAGCGAGGGCCGCAAGGCCATCGACGCCCTGGAGAAGAGCCGCGGCGGCATCGGCTTCGACTCGCTGCGCTACGACGACCAGATCGGCAAGATCTCGCTGGTCGGCGCGGGCATGAAGACCAACCCGGGCGTCACCGCCGCCTTCTTCGAGGCGCTGTCCGACGCGGGCGTGAACATCGAGCTGATCTCCACCTCCGAGATCCGCATCTCCGTGGTCACCCGCAAGGACGACGTGCCGGAGGCCGTGCGCGCCGTGCACACCGCCTTCGGGCTGGACTCCGACACCGACGAGGCCGTCGTCTACGGAGGCACCGGCCGATGACCGCCAAGCCGACGCTCGCGGTCGTGGGAGCGACCGGAGCCGTCGGCCGGGTCATGCTCCAGATCCTGTCCCAGCGCGCGGACGTCTGGGGCGAGATCCGTCTGTTCGCCTCCCCCCGCTCGGCCGGCCGCAAGCTGACCGTGCGCGGGGAGGAGGTCGAGGTGGCGGCCCTGACCGAGGACTCCTTCGCCGGGGTGGACATCGCCCTGTTCGACGTGCCGGAGCCGGTCGCGGCCGAATGGGCGCCCCTCGCCGTCGCGCGCGGCGCGGTGGTCGTCGACAACTCCGGGGCCTTCCGCGCCGACCCGGACGTGCCCCTGGTGGTGCCCGAGGTCAACGCCCACCGGGTGCGCAACCGCCCGCACGGCATCGTCGCCAACCCCGGCGCCACCACCCTCACCATGATCGTCGCGCTGGCCGCGCTGCACGCCGAGTACGGGCTGCGCGAGCTGGTGGTGTCGTCGTACCAGGCGGTGAGCGGGGCCGGGCGGGCCGGTGTGGAGACGCTGCGGGCCCAGTTGTCCCTGGTCGCCGGCACCGAGCTGGGCACCGCGCCCGGTGACGTACGGCGGGCCGTGGGCGAGCAGACCGGCCCGTTCCCCGAGCCGGTCGCGCTGAACGTGGTGCCGTGGGCCGGTACGGCGGCCGAGGACGGCTGGTCCTCGGAGGAACTGCGGGTGCGCGACGAGACCCGCCGGATCCTCTCCCTGCCCGGGCTGCCGGTCTCGGTGACCTGCGTCCGGGTGCCGGTGGTCACCACCCACTCGCTCACCGTCCACGCCCGCTTCCAGGGCGAGACCGGTGTCGCTGGGGCCCGCGAGATCCTCGCCACCGCGCCCGGCGTGGTGCTGTGCGACGACCCGGCGGCCGGCGAGTTCCCCACCCCCGCCGACGTGGTGGGCACCGATCCCGCCTGGGTGGGCCGGCTGCGGCGGGCGCTGGACGACCCGACCGCGCTCGAACTCTTCGTCTGCGGCGACAATTTGCGCAAAGGTGCCGCACTGAACCTCGTACAGATCGCGGAGCTCGTCGCCCGGGAGTCCGCCGGGTGACCCGTGGTGCCGCTTTGTAGGATCTGTGTGAGAAACGTGGCCGGCTCCATGGTCGAAACCGCTTGAGCCGTCCCTCTCGGCGACAGAAGATGTGCCTCCCCGCCCTCCGCAACCGCGCGCAGGGCGGGGAGCGTCTTTGCGGTCACTCTTCGGGGCGAGGGGTGGGGGGCGTGGGGACGCCGCGAACGGACCGGGTGCGGGGATGCCCGTCCATATCGGACATAGGGGAAGAGCGGGACGCATGACGGCACTTGAGGCACCGCCGGCTGTCGCACATGTGACGCCCGGCACGTACAACCCTGACGGGGGCAGACGTGTCCAACTGGCGTGGCAGAGGTACTCGAACTCACCGCGGCCCGCGGCACGGCGGCCCTTCGGCCGCCGCGTGCGGCACTGCGGCCCCGTACGCCCGGCGGCATGCCGGTGATCGCGCCCATGCCCGCCGCGGGGCCGGCCCGCATACCCGGTCAGCGAGACGGCGCTGAGGACACCACCGCGGGCACGGCCGCCGAGGCCGTCGCCGGCACCACCGTCGACCATCTCACCGAGACCTACCGGGCGCACTACCGCTCGCTGCTCGGTCTCGCCGCGCTCCTCCTCGACGACACCGCCTCCTGCGAGGACGTCGTCCAGGAGGCGTTCATCCGCGTCCACTCGGCGCGCAAACGCGTCCGCGACCCGCAGAAGACCCTCGCCTACCTCCGGCAGACGGTGGTCAACCTCTCCCGCTCCACGCTGCGCCGGCGCATCCTCGGCCTGAAGCTCCTCTCCAAGCCGATGCCGGACATGGCGAGCGCGGAGGAGGGCGCGTACGACCAGCTGGAGCGCCGCGACCTCATCAAGGCGATGAAGGGGCTGCAGCGCCGCCAGCGGGAGGTGCTGGTCCTGCGCTACTTCGCGGACATGACCGAGGCCCAGGTCGCCGAGACGCTCGGCATCTCCCTGGGCTCGGTGAAGGCGTACGGTTCGCGCGGGATCGCCGCGCTGCGGGTGGCCATGGAGCAACCCGTATGAACGACGGACTGCACCGCGACGCCACCACCACACGTCATCGCACGCTGGGAACGAAACTGTGAACCACGGCCCCGACGACAGGAACACCGAGGGGCTCGCTCCGGCCGCGGACGACGTCCAGGGGCCGCGGGACTCCTTCGGTGAGGGCGAGGGCTCCGGCGGACCGGACGGCGGCCCGCAGGCCGGGGAACCGGCTCCGGCGCTCGGCGGGCCCGGGTCGGACGAGGCGGCGCTGCGGATGCTGCTGCACTCCGCGGTCGACGGCATCGAGCCGAGCACCGGCTCCCTTGAGCACCTGCGCCGGGCGGTGCCCGCGCGGCGGGCCCGCAAGCGGCAGGCCGCCGTCGGCATGGCCGCGGCCGCCCTGTTCTTCGGTACGGCCATCCCGGCCCTCGTCCACGTCTCCGGCTCCGGCGGCAGCGACCCCGACACCGCGATGGCCGGCCAGTCCTCGCAGGCCAAGTCCGGCACCGGGCACGGCCGGGACAAGGGCGGCGAGACGAGCGGCGGCAAGGGCGCCGACGGCCGGCCGGCCCAGCCCGGCAAGGAGCCGGGCAAGCCCGGGGAGAAGGGCAAGGCCGGCGGCGCGGGCGCGGGTTCGGCCGCGGGCGCCGATCCGTCGGCCACCCTGGCCGCGGGCGTCCCGGTGTGCACGGCGGCCCAGCTGGGCTCCGCCACGGGCAGCACGGACGCGCCGGACTCCGCGGGGGTCGTCTACGGCACGTTCCACGTCACCAACGTCTCCGCGAGCGCCTGTACGGTCGACGGCGCGGGCACGGTGGGCGCGAGCGCGCAGGGGGCCGCGGAACCGGCGAAGATCATCGTCGTGCGGCATGCGGCGGGGGACGCGGCGACCGGGCTGCCCGACCCCTCGCAGGAGGTGAGCGGGCTGGTCCTCCAGCCGGGTTCGGCCTACGAGGAGAGGTTCGCCTTCGTGCCTTCCGAGACCTGTCCCACGAGCGGCGGCTCGACCGGCGGCCCGGCCGGCGGAGGCGCGAGCCCCGACCCGACGCCGACCGCGACGGACGGCTCCACCGACACCGGCGGCCCCTCCGGCGCCACCACCCAGCTCGGCTCCGGGGACACTCCGCCCAACGGCAACGTCCTGCTCACCCACACCCCCCAGGCGGGTTCCCCGACGGCGTCCACCGTGGTGACGGGGGAGTGCGCGGGGACCGTGTACTACACGGGGCTGCTGGCCGGGTCGTAGCGTCCGGGCCCGCCCGGCCGCGAGCGGCGAAGGCGGGCTCAGCCGCCGGAGGACACCGTGACCGGCGCCGCATCCTCCTCGGGCACCAGGCCCAGCTCGGCGTCCCGCGCGGCCTCGACCTCGCGCCGCAGCAGCCGGAACCACATGAACACCGTGAACCCGGCGAAGACGAACCACTCGCCGGTGTACCCCAGGTTCTGGAACGCCTTCAGGTCCAGCCCGGTGCCGTCGGGGGCCGTCGCCGGCACCGCCTTCATCCCCGCGTCGGCCTTGTCCAGCGTCACCCACGCGTCGTAGAGGTGGTACGGCACGAGGTTGACCAGCGAGGCCGAGCTGATCGCCGCCGTCTGCCCCGCCGGCAGCCCGCCCTGCCCGCTCACCCCGTTGTCCCCGGGCGTCTCGGACGCCTGGAGCGCGCCGGTGACCGTGACCTCGCCCCGCGGCGGCGCGGGCGCCTTCGCCGCGTCGGCCTTGCCCGGCAGCCATCCGCGCACCACCGGCAGCGCCTTGCCGGTGCCGGTGCGCAGCAGCGTCAGGACGTAGAACCCGTCCTTGTCGTCGAGCTGCCGGCCGGGCACGAGCAGTTGCGTCCCGTACCGTCCGTGCGCGGTCACCCGCCGCCCGGACGTCGCCTTGTCCACCGGCAGCATCGAGTCCAGCGGACGTGCCGCCTCGGAGCTGTCGGAGGCGGCCTGCCGGTTCGCGGCGTGCTCCTCCTGCACCCGCCCCTCGAACCGGCTCAGCTGCCAGGACCCCATGAAGATGCAGAAGGGGATGGCGAGCAGCACGAAGACGTTGATGCCCCACCAGCGCGGAGTCAGCAGAAACCGGTACACGCCCTCCACGGTACGGCGCCCGCCCCGCCGTCCGGACCGCAGGGTCAGTCCTTGACGGCCTTCAGCGAGTAGATCAGGGGGAGCCGCGGGTGGTCCGCGGGGAAGCGGTGGTAGCCGTCGCGCACCTCGAAGTTCTCGAAGCGCGGGAAGAGCGAGACGTCGTGCTCGTGCAGGAACTCCAGGCGCAGTCCGGTCGCGGCGAGCGCCGAGACGACGTCCCCGAGCGTGTGCTGCCACTCCACGCTGCGGTTGTGCACGGTGACGGCGTCCCGGTCGGCGTAGGTGCCGGGTTCGTCGTACACCTGTGCGTCCCGGGAGAAGTAGTCGCGCACGACCCGGCTGCCGGTCGCGTCGTCCAGGGCCTCGGTGATCGGGTGGAACTCGGCGAGGTAGAGGAAGCCGCCCGGCGCCACCAGGGACGCGGCGGTCTCGGCCCACCGCCGGATGTCCGGCAGCCAGCACAGCGCGCCGAGCCCGGTGTACACGATGTCGTACGACGCCTCGGGCACGGCCCGGACCGCGTCGTACACGTCACCGGTGACGAAGGCCGCGCGCTCGGGCCCGTAGCCCAGGTCGGCCGCGAGCGAGCGGGCCGCCTCGACGGCGGGCGCGGAGAAGTCCAGGCCGACGACGCGGGCGGCGCCGCGGTGCGCCCAGGAGAGGGTGTCGAGGCCGAGGTGGCACTGGAGGTGCAGCAGGCTCCTGCCGGTGACGTCGCCGACCTCGGCGGTCTCGAAGTCCCGCAGCACGTCCGGGCGGGCGCGGAAGCCGTCCAGGTCGTAGTAGTCGCTGTCCACGTGGACGGGCACCCGCTCGTCCCACATGGCCCGGTTGTCCTCCCGCCAGCCCTCGGGCGCGGATGTGGACGGCGTCTGTGTGGTCATGCGCGGAAAGTTATCCACAGGCTGTGCCCACCCGCCACACAATTGTCCGCGCGGCCAGGCAGTATGGGCGCATGACTGGGGCGATGAGTGAGAGCAGGACGCCGGACACCTCGGGTATGCCGGACTGGGAGAAGCGCTTCCGCGCGCCGCGCGTGTCGCTGCCCGACTGGGCGGAGGACGCACCGCACCGCGCGCTGTTCGTGTCGAACGCGACGGGCACGTACGAGCTGTACGCGTGGGACCGCGCGACGGGCGAGCAGCGCCAGGCCACGGCCCGGCCGAACGGCACGACGAGCGGCGTGCTCTCCCCGGACGGCGCCTGGATCTGGTGGTTCGACGACAAGGACGGCGACGAGTTCGGCGTCTGGCGCCGCCAGCCCTTCACCGGCGGCGCGGACGAACCGGCCGTCCCGGGCCTCGCCCCCTCCTACCCGGCCGGCCTCGCCCTGGCCCGCGACGGCCGCACCGCGGTCGTGGGCCGCTCCACGGACGAGGACGGCACGACGATCCACCTGGCCCGCGCGGGCGAGGAGCCGGTGGAGATCTACCGGCACCGCGAGTCCGCGGGCGTGGGCGACATCTCCCACGACGGCTCGCTGCTCGTCATCGAGCACACCGAGCACGGCGACGCGATGCACGCGGCGCTGCGCGTGCTGCGCCCGGACGGCACCCCGGTCGCCGAGCTGGACGACACCAAGGGCGGCACCGAGGAGCTGGGCCTGGAGGTGCTGGGCTTCGCGCCGGTGGAGGGCGACAACCGGCTGCTCGTCGGGCACCAGCGCCGCGGCCGCTGGGAGCCGCTGGTGTGGGACGTGGTGTCCGGGGAGGAGACGGACCTCGCGCTGGAGCTGCCCGGTGACGTGGCCGCGGAGTGGTACCCGGACGGCTCGGGCCTGCTGATCGTGCACAGCTTCGAGGCCCGCAGCGAGCTGTTCCGCTACGACCTGGCGAGCCGTGAGCTGACCCGTGTGCCGACCCCGCCCGGCTCGGTCTCCGGGGCGACGGCCCGCCCGGACGGCAGCGTGGAGTACCTGTGGTCGTCGGCCGCCGAGCCGCCGGCGGTGCGGTCCACCTCCGGCGGGGTGGTCCTGGACCCGCCGGGGATGGCGTGCCCGCCGTCGGTTCCGGTGGAGGACGTGTGGGTCGAGGGCCCCGGCGGCCGCGTCCACGCCCTGATCCAGAAGCCGGCGGGCGCCACCGGCCCCCTGCCCACCGTCTTCGACCTGCACGGCGGCCCGACGTGGCACGACAGCGACTCCTTCGCCGCGGGCCCGGCCGCCTGGGTCGACCACGGGTACGCGGTGATCCGCGTCAACTACCGCGGCTCGACCGGATACGGCCGCGCGTGGACGGACGCGCTCAAGCACCGGGTCGGTCTGATCGAGCTGGAGGATGTGGCGGCCGTCCGCGACTGGGCGGTCTCCTCCGGCCTGGCCGACCCCGCCCGCCTGGTCCTCACCGGCGCCTCCTGGGGCGGCTACCTCACCCTCCTCGGCCTCGGCACGCAGCCGGAGGCGTGGGCGGTCGGCATCGCGGTCGTCCCGGTCGCGGACTACGTCACGGCCTACCACGACGAGATGGAGGCCCTGAAGGCCATGGACCGCACCCTGCTGGGCGGCACCCCGGAGGAGGTCCCGGAGCGCTTCGAGGCGTCCTCCCCGCTCACCTACGTCGACCGGGTCAAGGCCCCCGTCTACATCTCCGCGGGCGTCAACGACCCCCGCTGCCCCATCCGGCAGATCGACAACTACGTCAAGCGCCTCGAATCCCGCGGCGCCGCCCACGAGGTCTACCGCTACGACGCCGGCCACGGCTCCCTGGTCGCCGACGAGCGCATCAAGCAGGTCTCCCTGGAACTGGACTTCGCCAGGAGGCACCTCCCGGCGTAGCCGTCCCGCCCGGCCGGAGCACCACCGAACGGGCCCGCCCGCCGCGCCGGCGGCGGGCCCTGGGCCGCCCGCCGTGTCACGCGTCCGGTCGGACGACGCCCAGGATCGGCATCGAGCCCGCCCCCGCGACCGTCACCGTGCGGCCCGGGCGGGGGGCCTGGACGATCGTGCCGTCGCCTATGTAGAGGGCGACATGGCTGGCGTCGTCGAAGTAGATGACGAGGTCGCCGGGGCGCATGTCCTTCACCGCGATGTGCTTGAGCTGCTTCCACTGCTCCTGCGAGGTGCGCGGGATGGGCCGGCCGGCCGCGGCCCACGCCTGGGAGGTCAGGCCCGAGCAGTCGAAGGAGTCCGGGCCCGCGGCGCCCCACACGTACGGCTTGCCGATCTGGGCGGTGGCGAACGCCACGGCCTTCTCGCCCTCGGCGGACGCCTTGCCGTGGATCTTCTTGAGGATGCCGGTGTCCAGCCAGGCGGTCTGCGCCTTGAGCGCGGCCTGCTGCTCCAGCTGGGCGAGCCGCTCCTTCTGCTTCTTCTCCAGCGACGACTCCAGCTTCTTCGCGGCGTCGATCTGCTGCTGGATCTTCTTCTTGGCGTCGGCCTTGGCCCTGCGGTCCGCGTCCAGCTTCTTCCACTGGGCGGCGGCGTCGTTCGCGTAGTCCTGCAACTGCCGCTGGGTGTCGGACAGTTCGCCGATCAGATGGTTGGCCGCCTGCTGCCCCTGGAGGACCAGGCCGGCGTCGTCCAGGACCTGTCCCGGGTCGTCGCTGAGCAGAAACTGGGCCGTGGGCGGCAGCCCGCCGCCGCGGTACTGCTCCCGGGCCGCCGCGCCCGCCTGGTCCTTGAGCTTCGCCAGCTTCTGCTGCCCGGCCACGATCTTCTCGGCCAGCGCGACGATCTCGGCGGACTGCTTCTTCGCCTTCTCCTCGGCCGCGTTGTACGCGTCGGTGGCGACGGCCGCGTCGTGGTAGAGCGTGTCGAGCTTCTGCCGGACCTGTTCGAGGTCCTTGTCCGGCACGGGAGTCGGGCTCGGAGCGGGCGCGCCGGCCCCCGGTGGCGGTGCCGGGGCGGCGAACGCCGCACCGGGCGCCGCGAGCACGGTCACCGCGCAGACCACGGTCAGGGCGGCCGCGAGCAGACCACGCTTGCCCGTACCCATACCTACCCCCCAGCTGATTTACCGTCAGTAACATACGGATGCCTGAGGGATCGTGCCACGGCCGCGCGCAAAGCGACAGAGGCCGTGGGGAAAGTCGGACTTTCCCCCCTGCCTCGAACGCCCCGGCCGCCACGACGACCACCCCGCCCGTGTGACGAACGGCGCCCGGGGATCGTTCCGTTGACGGCCACCCGAAAGGGTGGTTTCAGTTCCGGGGCGCCAACGCCTCCCACGCCACGGTCACTTCGCCCTGCCGCCAGCGGCCCGGCGCGTCGGTCACCGGCCAGTCGCCGGTGAGGGAACGCACCGCCCGCATCCAGCGCTGGCGCGCGCCGTACGAGGCGTACGGCGCGGCCCCCGCCCAGGCGCGGTCGAAGTCGCGCAGGAACGCGTGCACCGGCTCACCGGGCACATTGCGGTGGATCAACGCCTTCGGCAGCCGTTCGGCGAGGTCGGAGGGGCGCTCCAGCGAGCCGAGACGGGTGGCGAAGGTGACCGTCCGGGGCCCCTCGGGGCCGAGCGCCACCCACACGTGCCGCCGCCCGATCTCGTCGCACGTCCCCTCGACCAGCAGCCCGCCGCGCGAGCCGCCGCCCGCGGGGGCCAGCCGCGCGCACAGCCGCTCCCAGACGGCGGCGACCTCGGCCTCGTCGTACTGCCGCAGCACGTTCGCGGCCCGGATCAGCGTCGGGCGCCCGGGCACCGGCACCTCGAAGCCGCCGTGCCGGAAGACCAGCCCGTCCCGCTCGTAGGGCCGGGCCGCAGCCACCCGCTCCGGTTCGATCTCGACGCCGACGACCCGGGTGCGCGGGGCGACGGTGCGCAGCCGGCCGAGCAGCTCGACGGCGGTCCACGGGGCGGCGCCGTAGCCGAGGTCGACCACGACCGGTTCGCCGGCCCGGCGCAGCTCGGCGCCGTGCGTCGCGGCGATCCAGCGGTCCATGCGGCGCAGCCGGTTCGGGTTGGTGGTCCCGCGCGTCACGGTGCCCACGACGGGCGCCCCGCCGCCCGGGCGCAGCCGGGAGCGGGGGAGGGTGGTGCGGGAGGCCATGCGTACGAGGGTAAGGGGCGCGGCCGGCCGGACGGAGTTGAGCCCAAAAAGGTAATGATTCGGTAAAGCCGCTTGTTCCGGAAATGGCCGGCACCCCCGCCGCTGTTGCACCACCGTGGAGGGCGCGGGCGAGTCCTCCCGACGGCATGCCCACAAGGAGGACCGCCACGTGAGCCAGTACACCGGCAGGCTCGTGCGCCGCTCCCCGTCCGCCGCTCCCCGGCTCCGGCTGCACCGCAGACCCCGCCGGGTGGCCATGCTCTCCGTCCACACCTCACCCCTGCACCAGCCCGGCACCGGCGACGCCGGCGGCATGAACGTCTACATCGTGGAGCTGGCCCAGCGGCTGGCCGCGCTCGGCATCGAGGTCGAGGTCTTCACCCGGGCCACGGCCGGCGACCTGCCCCCCACCGTCCAGCTCGCCCCCGGCGTGCTGGTCCGGCACGTCGACGCGGGGCCGTACGAGGGGCTGGCCAAGGAGGAGCTGCCCGCCCAGCTGTGCGCCTTCACCCACGGGGTGATGCAGGCGTGGGCCGGCCACCGCCCCGGCTACTACGACCTGGTCCACTCCCACTACTGGCTCTCCGGCCACGTCGGCTGGCTCGCCGCCCAGCGCTGGGGCGTGCCCCTGGTGCACGCCATGCACACCATGGCCAAGGTCAAGAACGCCAACCTGGCCGCCGGCGACCGTCCCGAGCCCGCCGCCCGGGTCATCGGCGAGATGCAGGTCGTCGCCGCCGCGGACCGGCTGATCGCCAACACCGCCGAGGAGGCCGGCGAACTCGCCCGGCACTACGAGGCCGACCCCGCCAAGGTCGCCGTCGTCCACCCCGGCGTGAACCTGGAGCGCTTCCGCCCCGCCGACGGCCGGGCCGCCGCCCGCGCCCGCCTCGGCCTGCCTGCGGACGCCCTGATCCCGGTCTTCGCGGGCCGCATACAGCCCCTGAAGGCCCCGGACGTGCTGCTGCGCGCGGTGGCCGTCCTCCTCGACGAGCGCCCCGAGCTGCGCTCCCGCATCCTCGTCCCGGTGGTCGGCGGCCCCAGCGGCAGCGGCCTCGCCAAGCCCGAGGGGCTCCAGAAGCTCGCCGCCCGGCTCGGCATCGCGGACGTCGTGCGGTTCCGCCCGCCGGTCGGCCAGGAACAGCTCGCGGACTGGTTCCGGGCCGCCTCCGTGCTGGTCATGCCGTCGTACAGCGAGTCCTTCGGGCTGGTCGCCATCGAGGCGCAGGCGGCCGGCACCCCGGTGCTCGCCGCCTCGGTCGGCGGACTGCCGGTGGCCGTGCGCGACGGCGAGACCGGCTTCCTGGTCGACGGGCACGAACCGGCCGACTACGCCCGCGTGCTCGGCCGGTTCGCCGACGAGCCCGCCCTCACCGCGCACATGGGCGAGGCCGCCGCCCGGCACGCCCGGCGCTTCGGCTGGGACGCGGCGGCCGCGGCGACCGCCGACGTCTACACGGCCGCGACCCAGTCGCACCGCCGTCGCGTACGCTCCCACCATGGGTGATGTCGAGAAGGCCGGACAGGTCCTGGAGGCCGTCTTCCAGGACGCCGAACTGGAGTGGGAGCGTCCCGAGCCCGGGAACTACGTGGTCAAGCTGCCCGGCACGCGCAAGCTGTCCACCACGGTCTCCTTCCTCGCCGGCCGGCACTCCCTCTCCCTCAACGCCTTCGTCGTCCGCCACCCCGACGAGAACGAGGCGGGCGTCCACCGCTGGCTGCTGGAGCGCAACCTCAAGCTGTACGGCGTGAGTTACGCCGTCGACCGGCTCGGCGACGTCTACGTCACCGCGCGCCTCCCGCTCGCCGCCGTCACCCCCGAGGAGATCGACCGCCTCCTCGGCCAGGTCCTGGAGGCGGCCGACGGCGCTTTCAACACCCTTCTGGAGCTGGGTTTCGCCACCTCCATCCGCAAGGAGTACGCCTGGCGCGTCTCCCGCGGCGAACCCACCCGCAACCTGGACGCCTTCAAGCACCTGCTCGACCGCCCGGCCGAGTGACCCCCGGCGGCTACGCCCCGCGGCGCGCCCCGCGCCGGTAGCGGCCCGGCGGCACCCCGACCAACTTCCGGAAGTGCCGGGAGAGATGGGCCTGGTCGTAGAAGCCGGTCAGGGCCGCGACCTCGCCCGGCGGCAGCCCGTCCAGCAGCAGCCGGCGGGCCCGGCCGACCCGGCGGGACATCAGGTACTGGTGCGGGGCGATGCCGTACGCGCCGCTGAACGCCCGGACGAGGTGGGCGGGATGGGCGTGCAGCAGCGCCGCCGCCTCGGCCAGGGCGACGCCGTCGACGAGCCGTGCGTCCAGCAACTCCCGCAAGCGGCGCGCGAGCCGGGGGTCGCGCCCGGGCCGCGGCGGATCCGTGCGGCGGCGCAGGTGGTCCCGCAGCCGCTCGCCGACCAGGGTCAGCCTGCTCTCCGCCTCCAGCTCGTCGCCGGGGCGGGCCAGGGCCGAGTGCAGCTGTCCGACGCGCCGGCGCAGCACGGGATCGCGCAGGTCGGGCCCGTCGACGGCGGCCCCGATCAGCTCCTCGCCCAGTCGGCTGCTGTCGAGGTACACCACCCGCTTGCGGAAGCCGCCCGGGGTCGCCGGGGAGCCGTTGTGCGGCACGTGCGGCGGCAGCAGGCTGACCGTGTCCAGCGGGGTGCCGTGCTCATGGCGGTCCAGGTCGTAGCGGACCGCCCCGTCGTCCACGATCAGCAGCGTCCAGGCGTCGTGGACGTGCATGGGGTAGGCGTACTCGGTGAAATGGGCGTGGAACACCTCGGTGACGCCCGGCACGCGGGGGCGCCACGCGTTCACTTCCTCCCCCGGGGCCTCGCTCGCGGCCCTGCTCACGGCCATGCAAACAACGTACAAGACGGCGTCGGGCGGCGGTCGGCAGTCTCGACCCATGAGTTCCCTGAGCGCCGAACCCGTCCGTTTCGACACCAAGATCGCCGTCCTGCTCCGCGCGGACCTGGCCCCCTGGCAGCGCCTGAACGTCACCGCGTTCCTGGTCAGCGGCCTGGGCGCGACCCTGCCCGAGGTGGTGGGGGAGCCGTACGAGGACGCGGACGGGGTGACGTACCTGCCCATGTTCCGGCAGCCGGTGCTGGTCTTCGAGGGCGAGAAGGAGACCCTGCGCGCGGCGCACGAGCGGGCCCTCGGCCGGGCCCTGCCCTGCGCGGTGTTCACGGCGGACCTGTTCGCCACCGGCAACGACCGCGACAACCGCGCGGCCGTACGCGCCGTGCCGACGGCCGATCTGGACCTGGTCGGGCTGGCGGTGTACGGCCCGCGCAACGGGGTGGACAAGGTGCTGAAGGGGGCGCGCATGCACCCGTGACACGCGCCCCGGCGGGATGGCCGCGTACCGGCGGGACGGACCGGCCGGACCCCCGTACCGGCCGCCGCCCCTTGCCGGCCGGTCAGCCGAACATGCCCGGCCGGTAGTCGCCCGCCGGCTGCCGGACGATGACGTTCAGCCGGTTGTAGAGGTTGATCATCGCGATCAGGCCGACGAGGGCGGCGAGCTGCTCCTCGTCGTAGTGCTTCGAGGCCTCCGTCCAGGCCTCGTCGGTCACCCCGCCGGCCGCGTCCGCGATCCGCGTGCCCTGCTCCACCAGCTCCAGCGCGGCACGCTCGGCCTCGGTGAACACCGTGGCCTCGCGCCAGGCCGCGACCAGGTGGAGCCGCTGGGTGCTCTCGCCCGCGGCCTCGGCGTCCTTGGTGTGCATGTCGGTGCAGAACCCGCAGCCGTTGATCTGGCTGGCGCGGAGCTTCACCAGCTCCTGGGTGGCGTGCGGCACGGTGGAGTCCGTGAGCACCTTGCCCGCCGAGTTGACGTACTTGAAGAACTTGGCGCCGACGGGGCTGGTCATCAGGTTCAGACGAGCATCCATGGTGGGTGCGCTCCTGTGGTGTGGTCGCTGCTGGCTACACCTCATTGACGGGAGCGGGCCGGGGAATGTGACAGCGCCGTGTGTGACCCGCGCCACTTTTCACCCGGTTGGGCGCGGGTCCGGTTGCCGGGCCCGGGGCGTCAGGCGCTGGGCTCGGGGGCGGGTGCCGCCGCGCCTTCGGCGAGGGCGCCGCCGCGGGCACCGGCCTCGTCCGTACGGTCGTCCTTGCGCAGCCCCCGCATCAGCAGTCCGTAGCCGAGCCCGGCGGCCGTGCCCACGACGGCGCACGTCCCCCACAGCCACTCGGCCCCGAACCGGTCGATGACCTGCCCGGACATCAGCGGTGCGACCAGCGCGGCGACGGACCAGGACAGGCTGTACATGCCCTGGTAGCGCCCGCGTCCGTGCACGGGGGAGAGCCGGACGACGAGCCCGGTCTGGGTCGGCGCGTTGACGATCTCGGCGAGGGTCCACACGCACACCGTGGCCATGAAGGCGCCGACCGAACCGGCGAAGGCGGTGAGCCCGAAGCCGTACCCCGCCAGCAGCGAGGAGAGGACCAGCAGGCTGCGCGGATCGCGGTGCTCGATGAACCGGGTGACCGGGATCTGGAGGGCGACGATCAGGACGCCGTTGACGGCGATGGCGAGGCCGTAGTCCGCGGGCGAGAACCCGGCCCGGCCCATGGCCACCGGCAGTGCCACCGAGCCCTGCTGGAAGATCAGGGCGACCAGGAAGGACAGCCCGACCACGGCCATGTACCGGCCGTCGCGCAGCACGGTGGCCAGGCTGACCCCGGCCTCGGCGCCGCCCCCGGACCGCTTGGCCGGAGCGTCCGGCCGGGACTCGGGGACCTTGAGGAAGACGACGAGGGCGCAGGCGGCCGTCATCCCGGCCTCGATCAGGAACCCGGCGAGATAGCTGAACTCGGCGATGAAGCCGGCGGCCGCGGAGGAGACGGCGAAACCGAGGTTGATGGCCCAGTAGTTGAGCGAGAAGGCCCGCACCCGGTCCTCGGGCCGCACGATGTCGGCCATCATCGCCTGCACCGCGGGCCGGGAGGCGTTGGAGGCCATGCCGACGAGGAAGGCGACTCCGGCGATGGCGACCGGACCGGTCATGAACCCGAGCAGCGCGACGAAGACGGCGGTGGCCGACTGGGCGACGAGCAGGGTGGGCCGCCGGCCGAGCCGGTCGGCCATGACCCCGCCGCCGAGCGCGGAGACGACCCCGCCCAGCCCGTGCAGCGAGGCGACGAGACCGGCGTACGAGGCGGAGTACCCGCGGTCGAGGGTGAGGTAGAGGGCCATGAAGGTGGCCACGAAGGCGCCGAGCCGGTTGACGAGGGTGCTGGTCCACAGCCACCAGAACTCACGGGGAAGCCCGGAGACGGCTTCCCGGGCAGCACGTCCGAGACGGGCGGCGGGCATGAGGGGACCCCCTGAAGTTGTAAGCGGCCGACAGCGCAAGCACAACTTACATAGGGGGTCTGACAGTGACCACTCGATTAACAGATGCCGTCAACGATCCACCCACTGGTCGGCCGCGTCGCCGCCCACGGGGCGTGGATTACGCTCTGAGGCATGGCCGACGCACCGTACAAGCTGATCCTCCTCCGCCACGGCGAGAGCGAGTGGAACGCGAAGAACCTGTTCACCGGCTGGGTGGACGTCAACCTGAACGAGAAGGGCGAGAAGGAGGCAGTCCGCGGCGGCGAGCTCCTGAAGGACGCCGACCTGCTGCCCGACGTGGTCCACACGTCCCTCCAGAAGCGTGCGATCCGCACCGCCCAGCTGGCCCTGGAGGCCGCCGACCGCCACTGGATCCCGGTCCACCGCAGCTGGCGCCTGAACGAGCGCCACTACGGCGCCCTCCAGGGCAAGGACAAGGCGGCGACGCTGGCGGAGTTCGGCGAGGAGCAGTTCATGCTCTGGCGCCGCTCCTACGACACCCCGCCGCCCCCGCTCGCCGAGGACTCGGAGTTCTCCCAGTTCGACGACGCCCGCTACGCGACCCTCCCGCCGGAGCTGCGCCCGCGGACCGAGTGCCTGAAGGACGTCGTCGTCCGCATGCTCCCCTACTGGTACGACGCGATCGTCCCCGACCTCCTGTCCGGCCGCACGGTCCTCGTCGCCGCCCACGGCAACTCCCTGCGCGCCCTGGTCAAGCACCTGGACGGCATCTCCGACGCCGACATCGCGGGCCTGAACATCCCCACGGGCATCCCCCTCTTCTACGAACTCGACTCCGCCTTCAAGCCCGTCACCCCGGGTGGCAAGTACCTCGACCCGGAGGCCGCCGCAGCCGCCATCGAGGCGGTCAAGAACCAGGGCAAGAAGAAGTAACGCGGCACTATCAGGCCCCCTGCCTGCGGGTTCGCCGCGGGGAGGGGGCTTTTCGCTGCGTCTGGGCCGTCTCCGGGCCGTCGGGTGTTGGAGGGTCAGGCCCGGGTCCGATTGGCCGAGGGCTGGCTTGCCCAGGATTTCCGGAAGAAGTGAGCGGAGCCCGCCGCTGGACCCCTGATATCTGCGCGGGGGCGCCTGGCTCACAAGGGCCAGGCATCGGCCATCACGAAGGCGACCACCGTTCCCCCGAAGCGGCTGGGCCCGGAGTGCCAGGACTCGGCGATGGAGTCGACCAGGAGCAGTCCGCGCCCGTGCGCGTCCTCGGCATCCGGCCGGCGCAGGCGAACACTCGCCGGGAAGCCGGGATTGTGTACCTCCACACGCAGCGAGGTGGCGTCCCGGAACCACTCCACCCGCACACGCCACTCCCCCTCCGACCGACCATAGAGGATCGCGTTGGTCACCAACTCCGAGATCATCAGCGTGCAGTCGTCGACCGAACAGGCCGGGTTGTACGGAGCGATGAACTTCCGGAACCAGCGCCGGGCCCGGGGTACGGACTCCGGAGTCGGATCCAGGATCATCGCTCCCAACCGCGGCGATTCCTCGCAGGGATAGCGGTCGATCACGTAGGTCATCCGCGCTCACTCCTTACCGCTGCCGTCGCAGTCGAGGCAGCGCCGCTTCGACGTGGCACGGGTGCGGTCATTGGCGGCGGCAAGGGCCACCGACGTGCGCGAACCAACACGCTTCCAGCCGCGCCCCCGACATCCCCGGCAAGCCAAGTGCGCGCCATGAACCGGCCGCCGACCTTGTCACGCCCGTGCCCTCTTCTAAGTGGCCTTAGCCACTTACTGGATAGTGGCATTAGCCACTCGCGGTACGCAAGGCGTTCGCACGAACTACACCTCCATCAGGCGAGGGGGTACCCCTGCTCGAACGCCCAGCGGTGCGGCGGGTAGGTCGCCTCGGAGAACTCCAGGGGCCGGTCCTGGAGGTCGTAGACCACATGGTGGACGACCAACACAGCCGAGTCTGCGCCCAGTTGAAGAGCAGCCGCTTCTTCGTCGGTGGCGGTCCGGGCGCACATGCGGTCTTCGGCGTAACTGCCCTTCCGGCCCGTCATGTTCTCGACGTACATCAGCGTCCCTTCCTGGATCCGCTCGGGCTCCAGGAGTTTGGGCGCACGCTGGCCGACGTCCGGCGCGAACCATGACGTGGACAGGGTGATCGGTCCGTCCTGGTTGTTCGTCACCCGCCGGCGGTGCACCGCCCGACGATCCTTCGACAGCCCCAGGGCCTCCGCGACGTGCTCGGGCGCGTCCATCCAGCCGGTGGACGTGATCACCGCATACTCGCCGGGCGTGTAGATCTTCCCGGTCTGCCGAGCGCGGCCGTACAACTCCCGTGCGCGCCGGTTCACTTCGAGGCTGCGCACGTAGGTTCCCGACCCCTGGCGCTTCTCGACGAGGCCCTGATGACTCAGCGCCTCCAGTGACCGGGCCGCGGTAGGCCGGGAGACCTTCCAGTCCGCCGCCAACTGCCGTTCCGACGGGACCTCGTCCCCTGCGCGCAGGTCACCCCGAAGGATCTGATCGCGGATGTAGTGCGCGATCTGGAGATACTTCGGCTGAGCCTCCTCGATCTGCGGCATGTCCCCTCCTCGTAAAAGTGGCTATGGCCTCTAGCCACTATAGGGTGAATGGCCAATACGAGAGCCCGTAATGTGGAGCACATGACGCGGTTGATCGTCGCGGCCGGGGGAGGGGGCGACGCTGTCGCCGCCGCCATGCTTCACGCGGCCCTGTATGGCGACGAGGACCAGGCGGTGATCCTCACCTACGCCTGGGACCGCCTCCTGGTCGACCCGATCCCGGGCCCCCGCGGAGCCGACAACTTCAGCGGGCTCGAACCTCTCACCCGCTCGGTCTGGACTGTGCCGGCCACTGCCGAGCCGATCGCACCGGCAGGTTCCACACTCCCCCGCCTTGCGGCAGCACTCCCGCACACCTTCACCTTGCTCGACCCCCACTATGGCGCCGAGGGCATCGCACGGCAGATGGAAGAACTGGTGGCCCACCTGGCTCCCACGTCGATCGATCTGCTGGACGTCGGCGGAGACATCCTCGCCCAGGGCGACGAACCCACCCTGAAGAGCCCGCTCGCCGACGCGCTCACACTCGCCGCCTGCTGCCAGGTTAACGCCCCGATCCGACTGCTGGTCGCAGGACCAGGGCTGGACGGCGAGATCTCGCCCGCCGTCCTAAGCCCCCTGCTCGGACCCCTTGTCCACACCTTCACGTCGAAGGACGTGGAGACGATCAGCGGTGTCCTTAAGTGGCACCCCTCAGAGGCAACCGCGATGCTCGCCGCAACAGCTCGCGGAGTCCGCGGCATCTGCGAAGTACGCGACGCTGGCCTCCCCGTACCCCTCACCGACGAGGGAGCCACCGTCCACGAAGTCGACCTGGACGACGCGGTCAGCCGCAACAACCTGGCCCGCGCCATCATGACGACCGCCGCCCTGGACGAAGCCGAGGCATATAGCCGGGAGATCTGCGGCTTCTCGGAAATCGACTACGAACGCAACAAGGCAACCTGGCTCACTGGGCCGGCACCGGCGAAGCTCGAACCCGACGACGTACTGTCCCGACTCGACCGGTTCCAGCGCGAGGCGCGAGCCCGCGGAGTCACCCACACGACCTTCCGCCGCATCACCGAGGCCCTGAACCTCAGCGGTTCCCAGCGCGAAGAACTACGCCAACTCCTCATCAGCAGCCGCCCAGAGCAGCACGCAGCACCCTTGTGGCGCATCTCAGCCGACGACTGAGTCACAACCTTCTCCACGGGTTCAAGGCGGCTCGCTCCGCTCACCGCGCGCGGCCCGGCCCCCGGCCGGGCCTGCGCTCCTGCCTTCGTCCCGCTCCAGCCCGGCCGGCGCCCGTGCCGCGCTCCGAGCAACAGCAGGCTTCGCAACTGCGGCGACCGAACCTACTTAATCGCCCCTCGAAGGTACTCCGCTATCAACCGCTTTCGGTCAGGTTCATCAAATGGCTCAAGAAGCCGCTCAGCCTCCTTTAGCGCAGAGCGGCCACGTTCGCTCTCACCGTGCGTCATCAAGGCAAGGCCGATAGCAGTCATGACGGTCCCCTGCCCGTGATCGTCTCCCGCGTCACGAAACAGCCGTAGAGCGGATTCATAAGCGTCAAGCGCTTTTCGGAGGTCTGAAGTCAGACTAATCGCGTTTCCCAGATTGAGAAAACACATTGCTTCGCCCTGGCGATCTCTCACGTCTCGATAGGCCGCAATCGCCGCACCCAGATATTGCGCTCCGTCTTTCAGAAGGGGAGTGGAGGTCTCCCGTGTTGCTCTCTGAATAAGAGTCGTTCCGAGTTGCGCCAGCGTCGAGGCTTCTGCCTTTCTGGCCCCATTCTTTGCGTGGACCACGAGGGCTTGCTTTAGCACCTTCTCAGCCTCTTGGAACCTGCCCGCTTCGCGAAGAGAGATGCCCAGATTAGTGAGACCGAAGCCATCGCCTCGCCCATGCTCTCCCCTAATTTTCATAGCCCTGCGCAAAGGTTCCATGCTGGCCTCAACGCCGACCAGATCTCTCAGAGCACCACTTAGATTGATAAGCGCTCGCGCCTCGGTATCAAAATCATTAAGGGAGCGTGCAAGGGCTACGGATTTATTGAACCAGCGCACTGCATCTCGGTACTTCCTCATAGAGGTATACGTGATACCGAGATTGTTATAAGCGCCAGCTAGGCGTGACTGATCTCCACTTCTCCTCACAGCCTCTATCCCGATAAAAAGGACGGACAAGGAGGAAGAAAAGTCCGCCGCATTAATCAGATAGGGCACGACCGATGCAGCCAAGTCCGCACTCGTGTCAGACTTTCCCAACTTTGCGGAGATCTCTGCACTAGCGACCAGGTTCGACGCCTCGATAGCGAGCCACTCCATGGCGGCGGCACGGTCGATGAAACCCACAGCCGGCTGCTTCTCTGGGTGGCCATTGATCCATTCAGCCGCATGTTCAGCCCTAGCTGAGAGGTAAGAAACGAGTCTTGCTTGAGCAGCGTCACGCGAGTCCTTGCTGTCGCTGCTCTGCGCCTGTTCAGCTGCATAGAGGCGGACCAAGTCATGCATCCTCCACCTGCCCGGGTTATTGCCCGCCTCCACTAGGTGGCAGTTAAGGAGGTGCCGCAGGGCCCGCCTCGCCTTCACCTGCTGGGTGTCGAGCAGAACAGCTGCTGCCTCTACCGACAAGTCGGTACCTGGACTAAGGGAGAGGGCCCTGAACGTTGCGGCATGGAATTCATTTAGTCGAACATAGGATCGTTCGAAAGCCGCGCGAACGGCAACATCTTCATGCTCCAGCCCCTCCAGTCGTTGCTCTTCTTGCGCGAGTTCATCCGCAAGTTCCGTTGGAGACAACTCTGGGTCGGAAGCCAGGATGGCACCGACGATGCTTACCGCCAGCGGAAGATGACCACAGAGTCTCGCCAACTCGTAACAGTCTCCGGATGGCAGTTCCCTTTTCGCCTTAACCTTGACCAGGTTCACCGCATCTTCAGGTGCGAGTACATCGAGTCGGACGTTAACTGCTCCAGGAAGCAGTGGTGCGATTGCGTTGCGAGATGTAACGATGACTCTATGCACATGAGAATTCGGGATGAGCGAAAGAACTTGCCCCGGGTCGCGAGCGTTGTCCAAAAAAAGCAAAACGGGCAGTTTGGCGTCCGCCCGCTTTTGCAATTCAGTATGAAACTGTGGACCAACATTCTCCGGCATGGGGTCGATTGCATCTACCCCTAGTGCTTTAAGTGCTGGAGAATAAACCTGGTGCGGGTAAACGGAGAGATCGGTTATGGCATCATATCCGCGAAGGTCAACAAATACGGCGCCTCCGGGGAACAGCTTCCGGTCCATTGCTAGGTTAGCAGCCCGGGTGGCGAGCTCTGTCTTGCCAATGCCTCCGAGTCCTGATAGCACCAAGACAGAGCTAGCCTCACTATCCTCTGCCGGTTGAAGATGGGCGAGGATACGTTCAACCTCACCATCACGCCCTACGAAATCGCCTCGGATAATTCCCGTTTGACTTAGCGGGATGACCGTAGGTGGTGCGGCAGTTTCGCCACTTTCGTTGACGTAGAGGTCGCGCCCAGCCTGATATACCCGAGCCTGATCAGATGCTTGCGCGCGAAGCGTCATGTGCTTTTCGGAATCGCTCACGACTCTTGGATGTGCTGGTCGCGCCCGGCCTGGTATACCCGTCCATTTCCTGTCGCGTAAGCATGCATCTGAACAGAATTGCCGCCCGCCGTACCTTGCGGGGAGAGTTCGTCCAGCAGTGCCCTCAGTTCCTCTGCAACGTGGGGCTCAGTAAGGAGCAGCCGTCGCACCCTGCCTTGCCACTCCGCTCGGAGCTCAGTCTCCGTCTGCGGGTCCTCACCACTGCGTGCCGCCAGTAGATCCTCGCGAGTCTGGTCAAGTTCACCAGCCACGGAGTCAGCCCGCTCCGGGGCGACCTTCCGCCAGATGGCTACGACTCCCTCACGTGTGCGCTGCCAGGCATCCGTAGCCATGAGCGTGACGATTGTTGTGCCAGCAGTGCCCGCAAGGGCTGCTACCTGTGGATCCATCAATGCCCCCCAGCGCTATCAGGTGGCTTCGTAGCCCCTCAACGAGACGACAAGTTACCTGCCGCGGGGGAAGATACGCCACAAAGTCCCTGCCCGGTCGCTTCGGCAAGAAGGCATCGTCCACGGTTCACCCCTAGCGCTTCCGTCGGCGAGACCCGCTGCCCGCGGACGTCCCCGAGCAGCGTGGCTGAGGCCCGGTGGTGGGTGTCCCTGGCACACGCGCGCCTGATCCGGTGGCGTACCCACCATTGTGGCTGCCTGTCGTGGACTGAGGATCAAGCACTTCAAGGGCCAGCCGCCGCCCGCGCCACCCGGCAAGGGGCCGTGCCACTCGCGTGCCAGATCCTGCGGGGAACTACGGGGAAGAGCGGAGACCGAAGGTATGCGTGATCGAGCCTCAAACCCCACCCGCCGCAGGTCGCTGAAGGAGACAGGGCCCGGAACACCCAAGCTTCCCAAGCTGATGGCTCGGGCACGGTGGTCACGGGCCGGCCGTCGATGCTTGCTCTGGTCGACGGCATCAGCAGCGTGGCTGAGGCTGGTGGGGGTGCAGCGAGGCATACGCGCGCCTGGTCGATCGGCTGACTCGCCGTCGTGGTTGCCTTTCGTCGGCTGAGGTTCAGACGCCGCATCGAAGGCCCCGGCGCCAGTCAGGCGGTCCCGCGCGGGCAGGGTTGGGCCGTCTCTGGGCCGTCCGAGGTCACTCAACAGTGGCCAATGGCGACCGACGACGACCACCAGGCGTATGAACCCACCACCCCTGACCAGCAAAAACCCAGCTCACCAAGATCCCCGGCAACACCCAGGGCAAGAAGAAGTAAGCGCTCACGAGTAAGCCCCCTTGGTGCGGGATCTCCGCGGGTAGGGGGCTTTTCGCTGCCTCCGGCTGTCACCGCGAAGGGGCCGTGCTCGCTCCCCGCTCCGGTTCCTGTCTCCACTCCGCTTCGGCGCCGGCGCTCTGGAGCAGGGCGACGGCGGACTGGGCTCTGTGTGCGGACAGGCCCCCGAGGAGGGTGACGGGCGCTTGGCGGGCCAGGACCCGGCTGTGCCACAGGCTCAGCCCGGTCACCTTGCGCACTGCTCGGGTCACGTCCATGTCGCGGGGTCCGCAGTCGATGAGCACCACCTCGTGGGACGGGTCGTCGCAGATCAGCGTGTAGTACTCGGTGGACTCGTCGGACATCTCGGCCTCCAGCCTCGGCGAGCGGGAGCGTACGCGCCCTCGAAGACGGCAGCCACGGCTTTTCGGGGGTTCGACGCCCCCCTCCCGCCCCCTCCCCTCGTCGTGCGAAACTCCCTGCCTGGTCAGCGGGAGGGGCAGGGGCGTGGAGAAGTCCGAGGCGGGGCGGTTGCTGGGGCGGGCTCGGGAGATGTGGGAGGCGCGGGAGTGGCTGCGTTCCGCCGAGTTGTACGAGCAGGTCCTCGCGCACTATCCGGACGAGGGTCCCAGCGCGGCGTGGTGGTACGACGCGGCACTGGCGTACAAGTTCCTGCGCAACTGGGCGAAGGCCTGTGAACTCGGCCGTGAGGCTGCCGCGCGTTCGCCCCGCGGCGAGCAGGACCCGGCGTTCTGGAACCTGGGCGTCGCCGCCACGATCCAGCGGGACTGGGCGACCGCCCGTGACGCCTGGGAGGGCTTCGGGATACCCATGCCGGAGGGCGAGGGGGAGATCAACGGCGCCTTCGGCCCGGCCTGCGTACGGCTGGACACGGGTGGTGAGCGCGAGGTGGTCTGGATCCAGCGGCTCTGCCCGACGCGCGGACGGGTGATGAACGTCCCGGCCACGAAGGGCCGTCGCTTCGGGGAGATCGTCGTGCACGACGGGGAGCCGAACGGCGAGCGGACGTACAACGGGCGGCGCGTCGCCGTCTTCGACGAACTGCTGCTCTTCGAGGCGTCCTCGCTGCCGACGCTGCACACGACCGTGCACGCGGCGGACGCAACCGACGTCGACGCCCTGGTGGACTCGTTCTTCGCGCGGGACTTCGGAGCCGAGCCGGCGAGCGGCTTCCACATGCTGTGCGCATGCTGCAGCGAGGGCCGGGTCGACTACGACGAGACCAGCGTGCGGACGCACAGCGGCGCGCAGACCGTCTGGCTGGCCGCCCCCGAGGCCGAGGCCCGGGAGCTGCTGGACGCGTGGGCGGTGGGCGGCGAACGCGGCTGGGAGGGACTGGAGCTGTTCGGTTGAGCCACCGGGAGTGAGCAGCGGGCGGCGTGGTGCGGGGCTAGCCTGGAGTTGTTCGGGCGGCCGTTCGGGCCAGGGAGTTCCTCCTGGTGGCGATCTTGTGGCCGAGTGGGCGCGGGACACGCGTCCGCCCTCCGATTTCCGCATGGGGCCACCGGGTCCGTGACGCATGGGGTCCATGAGGTCGAGGCGCCGCACAGGGGCGGCGCGCACATCCCAGAGCTTCCGCTCCGTCGGCCGGGCGCGTGGACCAGGCGGGAGTGCGGAGATGGCTTGGAATCTGAGCGGTACGTACCTTGAGAGCTGCAACTGCGACACCGTGTGCCCGTGTACCACCTCGGGCATGACCGCGCCCGCCGACAACGAGCGCTGCCAGGTGACCCTCGCGTTCCACGTCGCACAGGGCGAGGTCGGCGGTGTGGACGTGTCGGACCACAGCGTCGTCGTGTTCGCCGACGCGCCCCGCGTGATGGCCGACGGCGGCTGGCAGATCGTGCTGTACGTCGACGCTTCGGCCGACGACAGCCAGGCGGACGCGCTGGGCAAGGTCTTCTCCGGGCAGGTGGGCGGGCCGATGGCGGCGCTCGTCCCCCTCGTCGGCGAGGTTCTCGGCGTCGAACGCGTCCCCATCGCCTTCCACGACGACGGCCGCCGCCACACGGTGCGGGTGGCGGACGCCATCGACATCGAGATCGAGGACCAGGTGGCCCCACAACTCGGTGCGGACGGTCCCGTGATGGGGCTGACCGGCATGTTCCACCCGGCCAACAGCACTTTGACGATCGCCCGGTCGACGCGGGCCATCGGCACCGGCGTACACGGCCGCTCCTGGGACTTCACCGGCCGCAATGCGCACTCGGCGCCCTTCTCGTGGTCGGCGTGACCAGGACGGCGATCACCGTACGGCACGGCGCGGGCCACTCGGAGCTGCTGCTGCTCGCGGCGGCCGCGGCCTGGGCATGGGTGGCGCTGCGCCGGGGGGACATGGGGTCCGGGGCGATGGCCTGGGACCTGCCCGCCTTCCTGGGCATGTGGACCGTGATGATGGCCGCGATGATGCTGCCGGCCACGTCGCCCGTCGCCGCGCTGTACGCGCGGACGGTCCCCGTCCACCGGACGCCGCGCATGATCGCCTTCACCGCCGGCTACGTGCTGGTCTGGTCCGCCGCCGGGCTGCCGGCATACGCCCTGGCCGGCGGCGCGACGCACCTCGCGACCACGCGTCCCGCGGCCGGAACCGCGGCGGCCGCCGCCGTCTTCGCCGTCAACGGCGTCTACCAGCTCAGCCCCCTGAAGGACCGCTGCCTCGCCAAGTGCCGTTCGCCGATCGGCCTGCTGCTGCGCTACGCGTCGTACCGCGGCCCCTCGCGCCACCTGCGCGCCGGAGCGCACCACGGCGCTTTCTGCCTGGGCTGCTGCTGGTCCCTGATGCTGCTGTTCACGGCGTTCGGCGTGATGAACCCCTGGGCCATGGTGGGACTGGCCGCCGTCGTGACCACGGAGAAGCGCCTGCCGAGGGGCCGTCTCGTCGCCCGCGCCGTCGGTCTCGCCTCGCTGGCGCTCGCGATCGCCGTCTTCTGGGCGCCCCTGCTGGCAACCAACCTCACGGGCGGCGGCATGGGCGGGATGGGACTGCGCCACCTGTGACACGCGCCGTGCCGGGGAGCCGCCGGCCGCACGGCGAACGGCCACCGCCCGAGATGAACCCGGGCGACGGCCGTTCGCAGACGGTGCGTCAGTTGGAGAAGTACAGGTACTTCCACGAGCCGTACGTCGTCGTGTTGACGTTGTCGCCCGAGGAGTTGTTGATGTACGACGAGCGCATGCGGGCCTTGATGCCGGAGGTGCCGGGGGCGCCGAGGCTCACGGCCGACTTGCCGTTCGAGGCCAGCTTGAAGTACTCCGGGCTGCCGTCGGCGGTGTACCACTTGCCGCCGTAGTAGACCTGGAGGTCCATGCGCTGCATGCGGCCCGGGTAGTACGTCATGGTCGTGGTGAGCAGCGGGTCGGTGTTCTTGTGGAACCAGTAGTACGTCGTCGACCCGATCTTGGCCGTCTTGTAGTACTTCGTCACCGCGGTGGAGGTCTTCACCTTGGCGTAGCCCGTGGACTTGACCGTCCTCGGCTTGTAGCGGGAGTCGCCCTTGAAGACCGCGGTGACGTCCGTGTCGCGGGTCATGTCGACCGTCGCGGAGATGTTCCCGTGGGAGTCGACCTTCCCGGACTTCAGCAGCTTGTTGGGCTTGTCGCCGCCGTAGGGGTTGGCCCAGATCTCGACCGTGCGGTTCTTGTAGGTCGTCCCGAGGTGCGCCGTGAACTTCACGTCGGCGCCGTAGGAGTAGACCTTGCCGTTGTTGTTCAGGCTCAGCGAGGCCGTGGCGCGGGAGACGTCGACCTTGTCGGACGCGGTGACCGCGGAGTGCGCGGCGTCGCCCGCGTAGGTCACCTTGTAGGTGACCGTGCCGCCGGCGGGCGGGGTGTCGGTGAAGGAGTACGTGCCGTCCGCGCGCACCGTGACCGCGGGCAGCGCCTTGCCGCTCGGGGAGTCCAGGTCGACCCGGGTGACCTGGAGCTTCGCGCCGGTCGGCAGCGGGACCGTCGCGGACAGCCTGCCGGTGACGGTGAGCTGCTTGGCGCGGGTCGCGCTCGCCGGGGCGTTGACCGTCAGGGTCGGGTTGTTCAGCGCCGGGCCGGTGAGCACCTTGAGGGTGTAGCCGGAGTTCTGGGCGTCCGAGCCGACCAGCGCGAAGATCCGGGAGTCGTCCGGCGCCCAGGCGAGATCGGCCGTGCTGGAGGTGCCCTCGTCGTAGGTGCGCAGCGGCAGGGTGGCGTTGGGCCGGTACGTCATGATCTTGCCGCCGTTGACCTGGGCGACGAGTCCGTTGGAGGCGACGTCGGCGAACTGGCCGCTCGGGTAGGAGCCGGCGGCCTTGAACGTGCCGTCCGCGTAGGCGTCCCGGTCCCGGCCGTTGACCAGCACCTGCTTGCCGCCGGGCACCAGGTCGATGTCCCCGATGCCGTTGTTCAGCGTGTAGTCGCCGTTGTGCCAGGCGACCAGGGCGGCCTTGCCGCTGGAGACGTCGAGCACGGCCATCGAGTCGGTGGACAGCCCGGTCTCGGCGACGCCGAGGATGCCCGGCTGGGTCGGGTCGGTGTCCAGCAGGGCCTGGCCCCAGATGCCCACCGAGGTGCCCTCGGTCGGGAACTGCTCCAGCGACACCGGGTCGGTGCCGCTCGCCGGGTCCACCGAGGGGTCGACGGAACCGAGGTCGCCGTCCCACTGGTCGCCGTAGGAGAACCAGACCTTGCCGCCGCTGAACGCGACGTGGCGCGGGCCGGTGTTGGTGGCGACGGTGTAGCGGGCCTTGACGGTGAGCGTGTTCGCGTCGATGGCCCAGATCTCGTGGATCTGCGGGGCGGCCGCGTACACGGTCGTCCCGTCGTCCGAGACCGCGAGATCGCTCACCCCGGTGACCCCGGCGACCGAACCGAGGACGGCACCGGAGTAGTCGGTGGCCGTGACGGTGCCGCTCGTGCTGTCGCCGACGAACACCCGCTGCGCGGGCCCGTCCACCGCGAGGCCGCCGGGCGAGGTGACATGGGCGGCCGGAGCGGCCGAGGCGGTGCCGGCCGCGCCGAGGCTCAGCGCCGCCGAGCCGAAGAGGACCGCGAGCGCCGTCGCGGTCGAGATGCTGCGCATACGCACAGTGCTGCTACCCCCACAAGGAAACCCGGTGCGTGACCGGGGAGATGAGTGCGCCGCGCAGCACCCGGGCACGACCGCCGTTTCACGGTGATGCGCGGGGCGCGGCTGCTGGAGGCAGCGTATGGCATGGCTGTGACAATTGTGGAGGGGGTTTCCGGTATGGGGAGATCCCCTGAAGGCGCGGGCCCGTCGCCGGACGCCCGGGAGCGCGGGTTTCGCGAGCGCCGACCGGGTCCGGCACGGACCGAGCGGGCCGGTGCGGAGCCCGTCCGCACCGGCCCGCTCGCCGACCGTCCTACGACGATGCCGCCGTGGAACCGCCCTACGACGACGCCGTCGCAGGGACCGTCCTACGACGACGCCGTCGTCAGCCGCACTGGCAGGGGCCGCCCGACTGGCAGCCGCAGCCGCAGCCGGAGCCGCAGCCGCACGCGGCGACCAGCGGCAGGCTCCTGATCTCGGCGACCTGTTCGGTCTCGCGCTCCTGCGTGGGGTCGGGGGTGGTGCTGGGGGAGTCGGTCATGGGTCCCTCCTAGACGCCGGGGCCAGGTGGCGGGGGCGAGACTGCCCTCATCCATCTCATGCCCGCGCCCCCGGGCGCATCAACGGCGCACGGAGGCGCCCCCGGCCGACGCCCAGGCCGGCACCGCCGGGCGGACCCGGCCGGGTCACGCCCCTTCGACGCCCGTCACCGGCTGGATGTCCGGCTGGAGTTCGTCCGCGTGCTCGCCGGTGACCAGGTAGACGACGCGCTTGGCGACGGCGACGGCGTGGTCGGCGTAGCGCTCGTAGTAGCGGCCGAGGAGGGTGACGTCGACGGCCGTCTCGATGCCGTGCTTCCAGCGGTCGTCGATGAGGTGCTGGAAGAGGGTGCGGTGCAGCAGGTCCATCTCGTCGTCATCCTGCTCCAGCTGGAGCGCGAGGTCGACGTCTTTGGTCACGATGACCTCCGCGGCCTTGGCCATCAGGCGCTGCGCGAGCTGGCCCATCTCCAGGATGGTCGCGTGCAGGTCCTGCGGGACGGCCCGCGCGGGAAAGCGCAGCCGGGCCAGCTTCGCCACGTGCTGGGCGAGGTCGCCGGAGCGCTCCAGGTCGGCCGACATGCGCAGCGACGTGACGACGATCCGCAGATCGGTGGCCACCGGCTGCTGGCGGGCCAGCAGGGCTATGGCCCGGGCCTCCAGGTCGTGCTGGAGTTCGTCGACCTTCTGGTCCGCCTCGATCACGTTTTCGGCGAGCTTCAGATCGGCGTCCAGCATGGCGGTCGTGGCGCGTCCGATGGCCGAGCCGACCAGCCGGGCCATCTCCACCAGACCGTCGCCGATCGAGTCCAGTTCCTCGTGGTACGCGTCCCGCATCAGGTTCCCTCTCGTACGTGTGCTTGGGGGGTTCGGGGTCGTTGTCCGGGGGCCCGGCGGCAAAACCGGCGGCGCGAACCCCACGCTCCCACGTTCCGCCCCGTACGCGTCCGTTTCCGGCTTCCCAAATGAACCGGTACTGGCTCCAAGGTGAACTCTGGGCGACGAGTGTTCGAGGTCGCACCCTCACGGCTGTGGGCACGTCCTGCCCCATGCCTAACCTGGACGCATGGACGTGAACGCGGCGGTCGCCGCAGCGGCAGCGATCGCCGGAGTGCTCACCGGCGTCATCGCCATGCTGGCGTTCCGCTGGAGCGAACGCGACCAGAAGCGACCGACCAGGACTTCCTTGCACACAGATCCCGTACTCCCGCCCGGTGTGGACACCGTTCTCTCGGTGCTGCGCTCCTCCGCCGTCGTCCTCGACGAGGCCGACGCCGTCGTCAAGGCCAGCTCCGCCGCCTACGCCCTCGGGCTGGTGCGCGGCGGCAAGCTGTCGATCGAGCCGATGCTCCAGATGGCCCGGGACACGCGAAGAGACGGCGAGATACGCCAGGTCGAGCTGGATCTGCCCCGGCGCGGCAGCGGACGCGGCGAGGCCCTCGCCGTCTCCGCGCGGGTGGCGCCGCTCGGCTCCCGCCTGGTCCTGCTGCTGGTCGAGGATCTGACCGAGGCCCGCAGGATCGAGGCCGTACGACGCGACTTCGTGGCCAATGTGAGCCATGAGCTGAAGACGCCGGTCGGCGCCCTGTCCCTGCTGTCCGAGGCCGTCATGGACGCCTCCGACGACCCCGAGGCCGTGGAGCGCTTCGCGGGCCGCATGCAGATCGAGGCGACCCGGCTGACCAACCTGGTGCAGGAACTCATCGACCTGTCCCGGGTGCAGAACGACGACCCCCTGGAGGACGCCGAGTCCGTCCAGGTGGACGAGCTGGTCGCCGAGGCCGTCGACCGCTGCCGGCACCAGGCGGGCACCAAGCAGATCACCATGGCCGCCGGAGGCACCGCGGACCTGCACGTCTGGGGCAACCGGGGCCAGCTGGCCGCCGCCCTCGGCAACCTGGTCGAGAACGCCGTGAACTACTCGCCGGCCCGCACCCGCGTCGGCATCGCCGCCCGCCGGGTGAGCGCGCCCGGCGGTGACATGATCGAGCTGGCCGTGACCGACCAGGGCATCGGCATCTCGGACAAGGACAAGGAGCGCATCTTCGAGCGCTTCTACCGTGTCGACCCGGCCCGCTCCCGGGCCACCGGCGGCACCGGTCTGGGTCTCGCCATCGTCAAGCACGTGGTCGCCTCGCACGGCGGGGAGGTCACGGTCTGGAGCGCCGAGGGCCAAGGCTCCACCTTCACCCTCAGACTGCCGGAGGCGGGCGCGGCCCGCGACCGCGCGCAGCACCACGAGCCCGGCCTCGACGACGAGGCCGGCGGTCCCACCGAGTCATCCCCGTACGAACCGCTTCCCGCCCCGGAGGTCCTTCCGTGACCCGAGTGCTCGTCGTCGAGGACGAGGAGTCCTTCTCCGACGCCCTGTCGTACATGCTCCGCAAGGAGGGCTTCGAGGTCGCCGTCGCGGCGACCGGCCCCGACGGCCTCGACGAGTTCGAGCGCAACGGCGCCGACCTCGTCCTGCTCGACCTGATGCTGCCGGGGCTGCCCGGCACCGAGGTCTGCCGCCAGCTGCGCGGCCGTTCCAACGTCCCCGTGATCATGGTGACCGCGAAGGACAGCGAGATCGACAAGGTCGTCGGTCTGGAGATAGGGGCGGACGACTACGTCACCAAGCCCTTCTCCTCCCGTGAGCTGGTCGCCCGCATCCGCGCGGTGCTGCGTCGGCGCGGGGAGCCGGAGGAGGTCACCCCGGCCGCGCTGGAGGCCGGCCCGGTCCGCATGGACGTGGACCGGCACGTGGTGACCGTCGGCGGCTCCAAGGTGGACCTGCCGCTGAAGGAGTTCGACCTGCTGGAGATGCTGCTGCGCAACGCCGGCCGGGTGCTGACCCGGATGCAGCTCATCGACCGGGTCTGGGGCGCCGACTACGTGGGCGACACCAAGACCCTGGACGTGCACGTCAAGCGGCTGCGCGCCAAGATCGAGCCGGACCCGGGCGCGCCGCGCTACCTGGTGACGGTGCGCGGCCTCGGCTACAAGTTCGAGCCGTAGGCCGCAGGCCGTCGCCGTACGGCGGCCAGCGGTACGCCGAAGGGCGGCTCCCCGGTGCGGGGGGCCGCCCTTCGGCTTGGCCGTACGACCGCTCAGTGGCCCGCGGCCGACTGCGACGCGGAGTCGCTCGGGGTCACGCCGGTGCCCGCGCCGGTCGTGGCGGTGTCGCTCGCGGTGGCCGACGGGTTCGCGGTGTCGTGCTTGCCCGGCTTGGCGCTGCCCGAGGCGGTGGCGCCGGGGGCCGGGGAGCCGGTGGCCGCGGGCGAGGGGATCTGGCTCGGGCCCCACTTGTCGAAGTAGCTGGTGGCCGGGACCACGAAGGCGTTCAGGCTCACCGCGCCCGTCTTGCTGAAGGTGAAGGTGACCTTCTGGGCGTTGCCGTCCTGGACGCTGCCGCGGCCGCCGGGGATCTCGGCGGAGGCGTTGCCCGGGCCGCCGAGCATCAGGGAGCCGTGGGCCGGCACGGTCAGCTTCTGGCCCTTGGCCGGGGTGAGCTTCACGGTGTCGCTGGTGCCCGGGATGGTGACCGACTGGAGGGTCTGGTCGGTGGCGCCCTGGTTGAACAGCCGCGCGGAGACCACGGCCGGCCCGGTCGCCTTCGGGTCGGGCTGGGTGACGATCACGGCGTTCTGGATCTTGATGTCGCCGACGGTGGTCGCCGCGTTGTCCGGCTTGATCTGCAGGGTCTGCGAGTCGTTGCCGGCGCCGCAGGCGGCGAGTGAGGCGATCGAGAAGGCGATGGCAGAGGCGGCGAGGGCGCCGCGTCGAAGGCTGCTGCTCACGGCGGCGGCAACTCCTTGAACGCAGGGGCGGCTTCCTTGTAAAGCCGCCCTAAGTGTCTGTCCGGCGGCCCCAGGTTACCGAGCCGTTCCCGCGCGGCCGCACCCGACCCTCCCCCTGGCGTCCGGCATCCCGCCAGGTGGGGGTACCCGGCGTCAACGTCGGTACACCGGTCACTCCTGTCACAAGTGGCTCTTCAGCCACTTTGCCGAGGCCGGCTACGCCATTCGGATAACCGCGCGCAAAATCTCCGTGAAGGAATGCGTGATCAACCCCGATATTGATCACGGCATCACCCGTCCGGCGGCCCTCGATCAATTTCGGAAACGGCCCGCACCGCCCCGCGGCCACCGAACGGAGTAGCGGAAGTCGTACGCTAGGAACCGGACAAATCGGGACGTTCATCCACTTGGAGTGGGCGCGTGAGGTGTGTAACGTACGCGTTTCACCCCGTCCGGACAGCCCCTCCCACCTGCGAATTCCCGCCTTCCGGGGCCCCGCGCAGCACGTTCCGGTTGCACTTGTCAAGCCCCGAGATATGCCCTGACCTGCGAAAACGCCATTCAGAAGACGCCGTATCCGTGTTACCCTGGATAGCCACGGAAGGGGTACCTGTCACATGACGTTCAAGGTTGGCGACACCGTGGTCTATCCCCATCACGGGGCCGCGCTGATCGAGGCCATCGAAACTCGCCAGATCAAAGGCGTGGACAAGACCTACTTGGTGCTGAAGGTCGCCCAGGGTGACCTGACGGTACGTGTGCCAGCGGACAATGCGGAGTTCGTCGGCGTGCGTGATGTGGTCGGTCAGGACGGGCTGGACCGGGTCTTCGAGGTGCTGCGCGCGCCGTACGCCGAGGAGCCCACGAACTGGTCCCGTCGCTACAAGGCAAACCTGGAGAAGCTCGCCTCCGGCGATGTCATCAAGGTCGCGGAAGTCGTGCGTGACCTGTGGCGTCGTGAGCGCGAGCGCGGACTGTCCGCCGGTGAGAAGCGCATGCTCGCGAAGGCCCGCCAGATCCTGGTGAGCGAGCTGGCTCTCGCGGAGAACACGAACGAGGACAAGGCCGAGGCCCTGCTCGACGAGGTGCTCGCCTCCTGACGTGCCCGCGCCGTGGGTGGCGAAGGCCGGTCGGCTGACCGGCTGACTCGCCTGCGCCCCGCACATCTCTCAGCACGCAGCACAGCGAAAATGCCGCGGTGCCCGATGACACGGAACCTGTCGCCGGGCGCTGCGGCATGTTTCGTCCCCGCGGCGCCTACGTGCCGTACACGGGAAGCCCCTGAAAAGGAAGCAGGCCCCCCGATACTCGGTGTGCCGGGCCCGGGTGGACGGCTCGACCAGGGTCACGGAAAGGGTCCGGTCAAGGCGTCGCGCCCGGCACTCCTCCAGGCCATACCCAACTAGGTCGAGCACACAAACCTGACAGGAACCGATGTCTGACGAATCGCGTCCCTCGCCCGCGCAACCGCCCTTCGCGCCCGCCGCCACCCCCGTCGCCACCCCCGTCGCCGCCGTGATTCCCGCCGCCGGCCGGGGCGTACGGCTCGGCCCCGGCGCACCCAAGGCGCTGCGCGCGCTGAACGGCACGCCCATGCTCATCCACGCGGTCCGCGCGCTGGCCGCCTCCCGCCATGTCTCCCTGGTCATCGTCGTGGCCCCGCCGGACGGTTCCGCCGAGGTCAAGTCCCTGCTCGACGCGCACGCGCTGCCCGGGGGCACGCCCGGCGGCGGCCGGGGGAGCACCGACTTCGTGGTGGTGCCCGGCGGGGAGAGCCGCCAGGAATCGGTCCGGCTGGGGCTCGCCGCCCTGCCGCCCGAGTACGGCGTCGTCCTCGTCCACGACGCGGCCCGCCCCCTGGTCCCGGTCGACACGGTCGACGCCGTCATCGAGGCCGTGCGCGACGGCGCCCCCGCCGTGGTGCCCGCGCTGCCGCTGGCCGACACCGTCAAGGAGGTCGAACCGGCCACCGAGCCCGGCGCGCCCGAGCCGGTCGTCGCCACGCCCGAGCGGGCCCGGCTGCGTGCCGTCCAGACGCCCCAGGGCTTCGACCGCGCGACCCTGCTGCGCGCCCACGAGACCGTGACCGACGACGTGACCGACGACGCCGGCATGGTGGAGAAGCTGGGCCTGCCCGTGGTGACCGTGCCCGGTCACGAGGAGGCGTTCAAGGTGACCCGCCCGCTCGACCTGGTCCTCGCCGAGGCGGTCCTGGCCCGCAGGAGGCTGAACGATGGCTTCTGAGACCACCCCGATGCTCCCCCGAGTCGGCATCGGCACCGACATCCACGCCTTCGAGGAGGGCCGCGAGCTGTGGTGCGCCGGCCTGAAGTGGGAGGGCGAGGGATCGGGACTCGCCGGGCACTCCGACGCGGACGTGGTCGCGCACGCCGCCTGCAACGCCCTCTTCTCCGCGGCCGGCCTCGGTGACCTGGGGCAGCACTTCGGCACCGGACGGCCCGAGTGGTCCGGCGCGTCCGGCGTCACGCTGCTCACCGAGGCCGCCCGGATCGTGCGCGCGGCGGGCTTCACCATCGGCAACGTCGCCGTCCAGGTGATCGGCCCCCGGCCGAAGATCGGCAAGCGCCGGGACGAGGCGCAGAAGATCCTCTCCGAGGCGGCCGGCGCACCGGTCTCCGTCTCCGGCGCCACCACGGACGGCCTCGGCTTCCCGGGGCGCGACGAGGGGCTGATGGCGGTGGCGACGGCGCTGGTCGCGAGGGTGGCCTGAACCCCGCGCCCTCCTGGTGCGGGTGAGCCGAGCGCGTGCGAGGGTACCCGGAGAGTCACGTCCACGGCTTTCCGGAGGTACCCATGCCCGCCGCCCTGTCCGACCGGCTCAAGTCCCTGCTCGACGGCAAGGTGTTCATCGTCGTCGGCACCGTCCAGCCCGACGGCAGCCCGCAGATGTCCCCGGTCTGGGTGAAGCGGGACGGCGACGACCTCCTCTTCTCCACCACGGTCGACCGCCGCAAGAAGAAGAACCTCGACCGCGACCCCCGCGTCACCGTGACCGTCATGGACCCCGAACAGCCCTACGAGTACGCCGAGATCCGCGGCACCGCCGAGATGACCGCCGAGGGCGCGCGGGACCTCATCGACGAACTGAGCCTCAAGTACACCGGCAAGAAGTACGCCGAGTTCAACCCGGACTCGGTGCACGACGCCGATCGGGTGGTGGTGCGGATCACCCCGCGCAAGGTCGTCGGCCGCCTCTGAGGGGCGACGCGCGGGTGCGCCGGCGAGGAGCGCGCGGTGCGGTAAAGAGGGGAAGGGGCGTGAGGCACTGGCCCGCGCCCACTACCCTGGAGTGGTGACTATTCGCCTGTACGACACCAGCGCCCGGCAGATCCGTGATTTCACCCCGGTCAAGCCGGGTTGTGTCTCGATCTACCTGTGTGGCGCCACCGTGCAGGCGGCCCCCCACATCGGGCACATCCGCTCGGGCCTCAACTTCGACATCATGCGCCGCTGGTTCGAGTACCGCGGCTACGCGGTGACGTTCGTCAGGAACGTCACCGACATCGACGACAAGATCATCGCCAAGGCCCACGAGCAGGACCGCCCGTGGTGGTCCATCGGCTACGCGAACGAGCGCGCCTTCAACGACGGCTACACGGCCCTGGGCTGCCTGCCCCCGACCTACGAGCCGCGCGCCACCGGCCACGTGACCGAGATGGTCGAGATGATGCGCACCCTCATCGAGCGCGGCCACGCCTACGAGGCCGACGGCAGCGTCTACTTCGACGTCCGCTCCTGGCCCTCCTACCTGGAGCTGTCCAAGCAGGACCTGGACGAGATGCGCCAGCCCGCCGAGGAGGGCATCACCGGCAAGCGCGACCCCCGCGACTTCGCCATGTGGAAGGCCACCAAGCCGGGCGAGCCCGACTGGGAGACCCCGTGGGGCCGCGGCCGCCCCGGCTGGCACCTGGAGTGCTCGGCGATGGCCCACAAGTACCTGGGCTCCGTCTTCGACATCCACGGCGGCGGCCTGGACCTGATCTTCCCGCACCACGAGAACGAGATCGCGCAGGCCAAGGCCTTCGGCGACGAGTTCGCCCGCTACTGGGTGCACAACGCCTGGGTCACCATGAGCGGCGAGAAGATGTCGAAGTCGCTCGGCAACAGCGTTCTGGTCTCCGAGATGGTCAAGCAGTGGCGCCCCATCGTGCTCCGCTACTACCTGGGCACCCCGCACTACCGCTCGACCATCGAGTACAGCGAGGACGCCCTGCGCGAGGCCGAGTCCGCCTTCGCCCGCATCGAGGGCTTCGTGCAGCGGGTCACCGAGCTGGCCGGCAAGACCGTGGAGCCCGCCGCCGAGGTCCCGCCCGCCTTCGCCGAGGCGATGGACGACGACCTGGGCGTCCCGCAGGCCCTCGCCGTGGTGCACACCACCGTCCGCCAGGGCAACAGCGCGCTGGCCGCCGACGACAAGGACGCCGCGGTCGCCCGCCTCGCCGAGGTGCGCGCCATGCTCGGCGTCCTCGGCCTGGACCCGCTCGACCCCCGGTGGGCCGGCGAGTCCGACCAGAGCGAGGACCTGCACGGCGTGGTCGACAGCCTCGTACGGCTCGTCCTCGACCAGCGCGAGTCCGCCCGCGCCCGCAAGGACTGGGCCACCGCCGACGCCATCCGCGACCAGCTCGCCCAGGCGGGCCTCGCCATCGAGGACAGCCCGCAGGGCCCGCGCTGGACGCTGGGCGCGCGTTAGCCGCCGGGCCGCCCGGCCCTTGATCGATTGTGCCGCCCGGCCTCCCGGGCGGCACACTGCATAAGACGTACGTACGAACGAAGCTCACGGAACGGATGACTCATGGCCGCGAACAACCGCCGCATGTCCGGCAAGAAGGGCGCGCAGGTCGGCAGTGGCGGCCAGCGGCGCCGGGGCCTGGAGGGCAAGGGCCCGACCCCGCCCGCCGAGATGCGCAAGGGCCACGCCAAGCAGCGTGCCGCCGCGGCCAAGGCCCGGCGCGCGCAGGGCGGCCGCCCGCAGCAGCGCAGGGGCGGCGGCAGGTCCACGTCCGAGCTGGTCGTCGGCCGTAACCCGGTGGTCGAGGCGCTGCGCGAGGGCGTGCCCGCGAACACCCTGTACGTGCAGCAGTTCATCGACAACGACGAGCGCGTCCGCGAGGCCCTCCAGCTCGTCGCCGAGCGCGGCGGCATCAACCTGATGGAGGCCCCGCGCCCCGAGCTGGACCGGATGACCAACGGCCTGAACCACCAGGGCCTGGTCCTCCAGGTCCCGCCGTACGAGTACGCGCACCCGGAGGACCTGCTCGACGCCGCCGCCGACGAGGGCGAGGACCCGCTGGTCGTGGCGCTCGACGGGGTCACCGACCCGCGCAACCTCGGCGCGGTCGTCCGCTCCGTCTCCGCCTTCGGCGGGCACGGCGTGGTCGTGCCCGAGCGCCGCTCGGCCGGCATGACCGCGGGCGCCTGGAAGACCTCCGCCGGCACCGCCGCCCGCACCCCGGTGGCCCGCGCCACCAACCTCACCCGGGCGCTGGAGCAGTACAAGAAGGCCGGGCTCACGGTGGTCGGTCTGGCCGCGGACGGCGAGGCCGAACTCGGCGACCTGGACGCCCTCCAGGGCCCGGTCGTGATCGTGGTCGGCAGCGAGGGCAAGGGCCTGTCCCGGCTGGTCGGCGAGACCTGCGACGTCCGGGTGCGCATCCCGATGCCGGGCGGCGCCGAGTCCCTGAACGCCGGTGTGGCCGCGGGCATCGTGCTGTACGAGGCCGCCCGCCGACGCGCCTGAACACCCGTCCGGAACTTCACCCTTACGCGGGAATTCCGGCGTCCATATGGCGTGCGACGCTGCTTTGACGGGGCCCGGACACATCCGGCCGGTCAAAGCAGTGTCCTAACTCCACGTCACTCGGTTAGATGAGTGTGGACACCAGAACACCCCGCACACCCACGGGGGACCGCTCGTCGGGATTCGACGACGCTCCCGCGCTGAGCATGGTGAAGGTGCCGAGCGATCCGGCGCAGGTCATCGTCAACCACGCCAGCTTCCGCGTGCAGCTGGGCGCGTCGGCCCGGCGCACCCGGTCGCCGCGGATCGCCCGTCACCTCAGCGCCGGCCAGGACACCGCCCGGATGCCCGTCGCGGGCCCGGCGGGCAGGGCCGGTGCCGGCCGTCGCCGCCCCCTCGTGTGGAGCGGCAAGTCCGCCCCCGACGACACCGGCGCCCACCGGCTCCTCCAGGCCGTGCGGGGCAGCATCGTCGGCCACGCCGACGAGTCCGACACCGGCGCCACCCGGGTCATCCCGCGCGTCGGCACCACCGACTACGGCGACGCCTACGACGCGCTCGGCGAGACCGTCGAGACCCCCGTCGTCGGCCACCAGCGCACCGCGGCCGACGACGGCGGCACCCGCCTGCTGCCCCATATGCGCACCGGCTCCTACGACCAACAGCCGTACGCCCGGCCCGGGTTCGGGTCCCATGACGAGTACGGCGAGTACGACGGGTACGACGAGGACACCGGATCCCACCCGCTCGCCGAGGAGTACGACCCCGACGCCCCGCGCTCCGCCAAGCGGGCCGCCGACGACCCGGGCAGGCACGCCTACTACCCCGGCCGCCGGATGAACCTCGGCGTGGTGCTGCTCCCGCTGCGCATCTTCCTGGGCTTCATCTCCATCTACGCCGGCATGGGCAAGCTGTGCGACCCCGTCTACTTCGACGGTGGCAAGCGCGGCTCCATGGTCACCTGGCTCAACACCCTGCACCCCTGGGACGTCGCCGAGCCGCTGCGCCAGGTCGCCCTGCACCACCCGGTCGGCTCGGGCCTCGTGATCGCGTTCCTCCAGGTCGTGGTGGGCGTGCTGACGATCCTCGGCTGCTGGCAGCGGGTCGCCGCGGTGGTCGGCGCGCTGCTGTCGGCCGCGCTGATCGTAACCGTCAGCTGGAAGACCGTCCCGGCGTACGACGCCCCCGACATCATCTATCTGGCCGCCTGGTCCCCGCTGATCATCGCCGGTGCCCCCGTCTACTCGGTGGACGGCCGGCTCGCGGGCAGCGCCTGGCGGCGGCTCGGCCCGCGCTCCGACATCTGGGAGCTGCGCCGCTACGTGCTGCGCCGCGGCGCACTGATCACCGCGCTCACCGTCGGCCTCACCCTGCTGGTCGGCTCGCTGCTCGGCGGCGCGGTCCGCGACTCCAGCCGGGTGGTCGTCCCCGGCCCCGGCGAGGCCCCCCGCAACAACGTCCCCGGCTCCCCGCTCCCGGGCGAGCCCGGCACCAAGCGGAAGCACACCCCCTCGGCCCCCGCCTCCCCCTCGGGCGGCGCCACGACCGGCGCGAGCCCGTCCGGTGCGGCCGGCACCCCGGGCGCGACGCACAGCGCGGGCGGTACGACGACCACGCCCAGCCAGACACAGGGCACCACGGGCCAGCTCCCGCCCCGCCAGTCCGCGCCCACCGGCGGCGCCCCCAGCACCACGGCCGGCCCGACCAGCACGGGCGGCGGCACCGCCACCTCCGGCGGCACCTCCCCGGGCGGCGCCACCACCTCCGGCGGCGGCTCCACCGGTGAACCGGGCCTGGTCGGCGGCCTGTTGGGCTGAGGTGACGCCACGGAAGAGGGCCCCCGCACCTGCCCGGTGCGGGGGCCCCGTCCTGTACGGCGCGCGCTCGGTGCTACCGGCCCAGCCCGGCCAACTCCTTGGCCGCCTCGGTCAGATCCTTCGCCGTGTCGATGGCCCTCCAGTACGCCCCCTGCGGCAGCGGGAACCCGGCGAGCTTCCGTTCCCGGGCGAGACCCGGGAACGTGGTGCGCTCGTGGTCGCCCCGCTCGGGCAGCAGCGCGGTGAACCCCGGTGAGAACACGTACACACCGGCGTTGATCTCGAACGTGGACGGCGGCGCCTCGATGAAGTCGGTGATGTGGCCGAAGCCGTCGGTCTTCACCGCGCCCCAGGGGATGCGGGGCCGGGCCAGCGCCAGTGTCGCCACGGCGTCCCGCTCGGTGTGGAAGTCGGCCATGTCCCGCAGCGAGAAGCGGGTCCAGATGTCGCCGTTGGTGGCGTACCAGGGCCGGTCGGGGTGGGGGAGGTGCGCGGCGGCGAACTTGAGTCCGCCGCCGCGGCCGAGGGGCTCGGTCTCCACGACGGTGCGCACGGAGACCGGCAGCTGGGCCGAGTCCAGCCAGTCCTGGAGGACGTCGGCGAGGTGGCCGCAGGAGACCACCACGTCCGTCACACCCTCCTCGGCGAGCCAGGTGAGCTGGTGGCCGATGATCGGGGTGCCCGTGCCGGGGATCTCGACCATCGGCTTGGGCCGGTCGTCGGTGTACGGACGCAGCCGGGAGCCCTGGCCGCCGGCCAGGATCACGGCTTGGGTGGGGCGCGACGCGGCGTTCGGATGGGTCATGAACCGCACTGTACGTGGCGCCCCGAGCGGGGTTCAGCCGCGTGCGGCCAGCACCCCGGTGGCGAAGGAGGTGTCGCACACCGGGCGGGCGTACGACTGGGCGCGCGCGGCGCCGTAGATGCGCACCGCGGCCTTGCCGAGGGCGCGGGCGATGGCGGAGCAGTGCCGGGCGAGCGACGGGCGGCCGTTGACGGCCTCCTGGAGGTGGGTGAGGACCACGCCCGGGTTCTTCTCGTGCAGCTCGCTCATCAGGCGGTCCCGCAGCACGTCCTCGGGGGCGTGGGCGACCGCCTTGGGGGCGGCCTCCGCCGAGATGACGTCCGAGGCGGTGAGCACCGAGCTGGCGGGGCTTCCCGTCCAGTTGACCCGGGTGACCGCGAGGGTTCCCGAGAGCACCAGGACGACGGGCAGGACGAGGGCGAGGGAGCGGCCGACCCGGCGGGCAGGGCCCCGGTGGCTGCGTCGCGTCTGAGTGGTGAGTGAGTGCTTCACGCGTGTGAGGGTAGCGGTCGGTAATGCCACCAGGACGGTCAGTCACTCTTACGGGGGATGAGAAACGACGGTTTTCGGGGTAGGGGGTTGACGGCCGCGCCCGGAACGATCATGCGAAGAGGGCCCCGCGGCGCACCGCGGGGCCCTCTTCGGACGGTGCTCAGTCGGACAGCCGCTCGCCGGTGGAGGTGGAGAAGACGTGCGTCTCGCCGGGCCGCGGCACGACGTGCAGCGTGGCGCCCTTCTCCGGCACCTGGCGGCCGGGCACGCGCACGACCAGCTCCTTCGACTCGCCGTCGAGGTCGGCGCTGCCGTAGACGTAGCCGTCGGCGCCCAGCTCCTCGACCACGTTCACCGAGACGGCGAGGCCGGCCGGGGCGTCGGCGGTGTCCTTGCTGAGGGCGCTCGCCGCGCCGCCGTTGTGCTCGACCACGTCGAAGTGCTCCGGGCGCACGCCCACGGTCACCGTACGGTCACCCTTGTCGGTGGCGGCCTTGAGGGCGTCCCGGTTGACGGGCACCACGCTGTTGCCGAACTTCACGCCGCCGTCGGTGATCGGGACCTCGACCAGGTTCATGGCCGGGGAGCCGATGAAGCCGGCGACGAAGAGGTTCGCGGGCTTGTCGTACATGTTGCGCGGGGTGTCGATCTGCTGGAGCAGACCGTCCTTGAGGACCGCCACGCGGTCGCCCATCGTCATGGCCTCGACCTGGTCGTGGGTGACGTAGACGGTGGTGATGCCGAGCCGGCGCTGGAGCGAGGCGATCTGGGTGCGGGTCGAGACACGGAGCTTGGCGTCCAGGTTGGACAGCGGCTCGTCCATGAGGAAGACCTGCGGCTCGCGCACGATCGCGCGGCCCATCGCGACACGCTGGCGCTGACCGCCGGAGAGGGCCTTGGGCTTGCGGTCCAGGTACTCGGTGAGGTCGAGGATCTTCGCGGCCTCCTCGACCTTCTGCCGGATCTCCGCCTTGTTGACGCCGGCGATCTTGAGCGCGAAGCCCATGTTGTCGGCGACCGTCATGTGCGGGTACAGGGCGTAGTTCTGGAACACCATGGCGATGTCCCGGTCCTTGGGCGGCAGGTGGGTGACGTCGCGGTCGCCGATGCGGATGGCGCCGGCGTTGACGTCCTCCAGGCCCGCGAGCATCCGCAGCGAGGTGGACTTCCCGCAACCCGACGGGCCGACCAGGACGAGGAACTCGCCGTCCTCGATCGCGATGTCGAGCTTGTCGACGGCGGGCTTGGTGGAACCCGGGTAGATCCGGGTCGCCTGGTCGAACGTGACAGTGGCCATGGTGAATGGGCCCCCTTCTACCGGCAGGAACGTGCCGGACGATCCGTTGTAGGAAGGTGGTTGGCGTAGTCCACGCGAGTGAACTGAACCGAGACGGTACCCGGCGATCACCGGTCTGTCAGTACATGGGCGGCTGTGAACTTCGGGGAAATTCTCGACAGGCCCACGAGGCGACGTGGGTACACTGCACAGGCAGGTCCGCACAGACGCGGACCAGGCCTCCTTAGCTCAGCTGGTCAGAGCGCCGCTCTTGTAAAGCGAAGGTCGTCGGTTCGAATCCGACAGGGGGCTCTTGGGTTGAACAGCGCGAACGCCCCGGCCGGTGATCGGTCCGGGGCGTTCGGCATCCACGGATGACATCAACGCGGGCGGTCACTCACGGTCGAGACGGCGCCTGAGCAGGCGATCCATGTGGCTGATGGCCTCGCGCTGCGTGTCCGAGGCCACGTGCGTGTAGACGTCCATGGTGATGCTGATCTGGCTGTGGCCCAGGATCTCCATCACGACGCGGGGCGCGACACCGGCCGCGGTGAGGAGCGTGGCGCAGCCGTGCCGGGCGTCGTGCAGACGGATGCGCCGAAGGCCGGCGGCGGCGGTGATGCGGAAGAACGACCGGTTGATGTTCTGCGGGTCGACCGGGCGACCGGTGCGGGTGGTGAAGACGTACGCGGACGGGGACAGCTCGACCCCCTTGAGCCGCGCAGCCTCCCTCTGCCGCATCCGGTGCCAACGGAGCGCTGCCAGGCAGATCAGGGGGAGGGGCACGGGACGCGCCCGGCCGCTCTTGGTGGTGTCCTCGTACAGCTCCCCGCCCACGCGCTGCACCTGATTGCTGATTCGCAACACCCGGTGTTCGAGGTCCACGTCCGACCAGCGGAGCCCCAGGATCTCGCCGCGCCGCAGGCCCATGGAGACCGCCAGGACGAAGGCGGCGTACAGCGGATCGCGGCGGGCCTCCTCCAGGAACCTCAGCGTCTCGTCCAGCGTCCAGGGAGTCAGCTCCCGGCGAGGCACCTTCGGGGCCTCCACGAGCGAGGCGGCGTTCCGCGTCACCAGCTCCTCACGGCAGGCCGCGGTGAGGGCGGTCCGCAGCACACGGTGCGCCTCCTTGGCCGTGGCCGGGGAGGCCCGGCGCGACACCTCAGCGACGAACGTCCGCACGTGGCGGGGTCCCAGCGCCTCCAGGCTCTTGGAGCCGAGCAGCGGCACGAGGTAGAGGCGCACGTGCATCGCGTACTTGCTGTACGTCGTGCGCTTGCGGTTCGGCTTGATGAAGTGCTCCAGCCAGTACGGCAGCCACTCCGAGAGCTTGGCCGACTTGGTGGGCACGGGCACGCCCTGGTCACCTTGTCGAGCAGTTCTCGGCGTTTGGCGTCGCACTCGGCCCAGGTCTTGCCGTAGGCGAACTTGCGGGCGCGGGTGCCGTCCGGCTGGAGCACGTAGACCGCGCACTGGAACCGGCCGTCTTTGCGCTTGGTGATGGTGCCGGCGCCGTTGGGATTCCGCTTGCGTTGCTGGGCCATCAGGCGGCTGCCTCCAGTTCGGTGGTGATGTACTCGCGGACAGCCCGCGCCGGGATACGGCGGCACCGGCCGATGGTGATCGAGGGAAGACGCCGGGAGCGGATGAGGTCATAGACCGTGGAGCGGCCGAGCTTGAGACGCGCCATGACGTCCGGGACCGTCAGCAGCTCGTCGTCATGCACGGGTGGGTTCTCCTTCCGTTCCGGGAGCGGGTTCGAGGGATGCGGCCAGCCAGGCTTCGGCCTCGGACAGACCGGTGCCGGCGAAGACCCAGTGGGCGAGGACGTACGTCGTCTCGGTCACCGGGCCGCTGGCTGCTGTCGCTTGTGCGCGGCGCCATTCGGCGCGGGCGTCGCGGAGGACGCCGAGGGTGGTGGAGTAGCGGCGGGACTTGGTGGAGAAGTGGCCGCGGAAGCCGAGCATGTGGGCCCAGGCGCGCAGGCGGAGGTGTTCGAGGTCCTTGCGGGCGCCGAGGGTCCAGGCGGTTCGGATGAGGCGGCGGGCGTGGTCGCTGATGTCGAGCTGGGCGAGTTCGGCGGCGAACTTCAGGGGGCGGTCGAGGGCGCCCGTCGCGGTTTCGGCGCCCTTGGTGGCGTACTTGGCGATGTACGCCGCTACGGCCCGCTCGGTCAGCTCCTGGCCGTCGTTGAAGTCGGCGGAGCGGATGGTGCGGACGTCGAGCTGGCGGCCGAAGGTGAAGGTGTGGGCGCGGCCGTCGATGACCGGGCCGTCGACGCGGGCCTTGGCGGCGGCAGCCTCGATGGCGACGGTGAGCAGTTCGGCAGTGGCCCAGGCCGGGGGCGGGGTGTCGCCGCCGCCGGGGCCGTCGAGGCGGATCACGGCGTGGAAGTGGACGGCGCCGCGCTTCTGGTACTCGGCGACCTTGGCGAAGGAGACGCGGGCGTGTTCACGGAAGCGGCGCTGTGACAGGCCAGCACGCTTGGCGATCTCCCGGCGCAGGTGGATGGAGAAGCGGCGCCAGAGGAGACCGGCGTGCGCGTTCCACAGCACGGCCGCTTCGTAGTCGTACGTGTCCGGGTCGAGCGGTGCGCCAAGGGCGTGGTCGTCCTGGCCGTGACGGGTGCCGCAGCGGCAGGGGCGGCCGTCGGTGCGCCGGTTGTGGACCGGGCCGAAGCCGGGGGCGGTGAAGGTGGCGAAGACGCGGGGGTGGGCTGCGACCTGTTCCGGGGTGCCCTTGCCGCCGCGCAGGCCGGCGGTGATGAGGTGGAAGGTGTCGCGGCGGTAGACCTCGGCGCAGGCGGGGCAGCGGGTGGTGCGGCGGTTGTTGTCAGCGGACGAGCAGCTGGCCGGCCGGGAGTGTGGTCGAGTCGAGGTGCTGGAGAACGCGGCCGATCTCACCCGTGGTGGTGTCGACGTCGTACTCGGTGCGGTGGCCGTCAAGTCGCCGCGCAAGCGCTGCGTGCGCGGCCCGGCCCCCGGCCGGGCCTGCGCTCCTGCCTCCGTCCCGCTCCAGCCCGGCCGGTGTCCGTGCCGCGCGCATAGCAGCGACGAAGACCACAAGGCGAGTGCCACCAGGAGCCGCCATGGTCAGAACGACGCCTCCGGCGGGGAGGCCGGTACCGGGATGGGGGCGCCGTTCCCGACCGCGGGTCCGTAGTGGCGTGAGTGGGAGGCTCCCATCCCGTGCACCGTCGACCCAGGCAGAGCCGAGCAGACGCGGCCCCTGGCGCACAGGTCGTTCGTACAGTGGCGCGCTCCACCTGGACGCCAGGAACCACGCCCGCTCCACGGTGTGTGGGTCGACGGCAGACGGGATGGGAGCCGGCGGCTAGACGCGAAGCCCGCTGTTTCGCTGCCCCGGAACAGTACAGAGGGCTAAGTACTCAACGCAGGTATCCCCGGCACTCATAGCTGGCACACTACCCCTTGGGCAATCAGGTAGGTCACCGTCGGCAGAACATGCCGTCGCTCTAAGTTGTATCGTGCAGGAGGGCTTAAACCCCATGACGTCACCCGGCTACGGAAGCACTACCGACGAATTGATTCAGCACCGCCGGGACGTAGCCGACCTGCAGCGCAGGATCAGGAATCGCCGCCTGCAGGTCGCTGGACTTTACGGGACACCGTCACTCCTTGCGCTCTCCATCTTCGCGTGGATTGCCACAAAGAACACAATCTGGCTAAACAAAGATATGCCCGGGTCAGCCCACGGTGCATTTCTGATAACCGCGGTAGTCTTTGCTGCGGCATCCGCCCTACAGTTCGGAATCGAGTTCACCGAAGAGTTTTGGGATTGGGAAGATAAGGGCACGTCGGTATCAAAACTAGCACTCGACCTTGAACTTGCGGAAGAGCGACGAATCCTCGAAGCGAGACGTCTCACGCCTTCAGCGGTAGAACGTCAGGCATCTTACAAGGAAAGAACTCCAGCCGAGGTAAGTCGCCTACGGAAAGAGTCTCGGCACTATCGCCGGGTTCACCTTTGGATGCAATGGCTACTTTTTGTCAGCTCGGCTGCGATCACTGCGATCACTGCTTGGTATGACCCACCCCAACCAGGCAAGGCGGCGCTCATCTGCTTGGGATTCACCATCACAGTAATCACTGCCGCCACTGGATACTTCAAGCCCCGTGAACGGGCATTCAATTTGCAGCAGACTGCAGACAACATCGAACAGCACGTTACGGCCCTAGACCTCGGCATCGCTCCTTACACGCAGGGGGACGCGGATAACCTGGAACTGTTCGCAGCCACTGTTGAAACCATGCGAGTTGAGCAGAGGCGACGCGAACAACAACTGGATCAGCCGCATCAAGGTCAGCAAGAAGTGATCTGAACTGGTCCCTCACGCCCACCGGTGGGCAAAGTCCTTATACGCGAGTGCGCGCGAATCTCCGAGCTAAAAAATCTGAAGCCTAGCGATTCGCGCGGCAGCGAGAAAGCTGTTAATCCAGCGGTTCGAAATGCGGCCTCGGGGCAATCACCGGAGTTCTCAGTTCGTTAATATGCAGCCACTCGGGTGCTTCTACCGAGACGAGCTGATGCTTTACCTCGACAAGATGTTGTTGTGCGGCTTCATCGAGGGCATTCTCAATGTCGATTACTTTAGCCGTTGGATATTTTTCAATCTGCTCGGCCACCCGCTGCCCCTTGACGCTTGGTTTCATGTAGTAAGGCGGCCGCTCCTGCTTGCCTATCGTATATACCGCTGATGCAACGGACCAGTATGCGTCGTTGAAAAGCCCCATAAAGCCGTCAGGGTCGGGAAGTACGGTGAGCCAAAGCCCGCGGCTTCGATCGTATCGGACACCGGGTCGCAGATCCGTTGCTGCTGGCACTATCGCTACGCGGAGTCCAGGCCCTCCTTCCAGAAGCCTATGATTACTTTTGATTGTTGCGGCGGCGTATCGTCGTGCGTTTTCATCCGAAAGAAAGATGTCCGTCTTCCAGATTTTTTTGATTCTTTCACCCAAGAGAACCTCTGCGGTCGCCCCCTGTGCGGCATGCTTGAGCCAGTCGCTGGCGAACCTATATGGCCTTCCTTGGCTATCCGGAAGGAGGACGGCCTCTTCTCCAGCATTTTCGACCACTGCTTCGAGAAATCCCAGGTACTTCGCGCGCTCATACCCGAAAAGAAGTGAGGAGGTTCCAGACGAGCCGCGGAATACTTTGGGCGAGGTGCGGGCCAGCGCGTCAGCGACAAGCTCGGTAACCAGTGGTTCATTACCGGCAATCGCCTCGTGAACGGCCCATTCAAAGCCATCTCCTCGCATTCCCTTATCCCGTTCGAGGCGAACGTAGTGCGAAAGCTGACGCATTGTAACGTCGACTCGATCGACGTTCAGGTCGGTAAGGTCCTGAGTGCTCAACTGGTCAAGCATCGCTCTCAAGATGGAGCGGGAGATGGCGTACAAAGCGCGACCGTATTCATCGACGGGCTCTCGCTGCCTGAGGAAGGTGACATCGCTCATAGCTCACCGTAACCGATGTGCCTGATCATGTGCAGGTCCCGGACTGGACTGGTCAACGCATATGACGTCTAGCCTCCATGACGGTCCATCAGCCATAGGGCCCGAACTGAGCGCGGGGGGGGCGTCTTGACTAGCGAGGATACGTTCGACAGAAGTGGATCCCCCGACGCAACTTAGTCGTGGACTAGACGGCGAACAACATCCGCACCGGCCGGCGTGGCATCTCCCGGCGACGGCACTGCACCGTGGCTGAGGCCGGTGGGGGTGCAGCGAGACATACGCGCGCCTGGTCGGTCGGCGCGTTCGCCGTCGTGGCTGGCTGTCGGCAGCTGAGGTTCATACGACCTGTTCGATGGCGGCCGCCGTCAGCTCCCGGCGCAGTCACCTAGCTCCTGATCATTGCCGTGCTTAGCGGCACATCCGAGAGTCACCGGGGCGAGTCGGTGTCATGGCCGATCCTCGCTAGCCTCCTGCCAGCAGATCAAGGGCCCACCTGACCGTGCATGCTGGCAGGCATTGCGGCAGGTGGTCTACTGAATCCGGAGGCTCAGCCATGAGCTTGTCCCTTATAGAGCACTGCGTGTCATAGCCAGTAGTGGTCCTGCTCGCGTCCCCGACTTGGGCCAGGACGGTGGGCGCCAACGCGGACGCTACGGCCTTCCTCGCGCTGTTCCTAGCAGTCAGCGGTACAGCAACGAAGTACAGCAACCCCAGCAACCAGCCCCACCCCGTAGCGCCCCGTTGAGGCCAGAACGCAACCTGTATGACCGTCTCCGACCCATCTCTCTAGAGCTACGGATCAGAAGGTTGCACCAGGTAGAGATGGTCTGGCTCCGTGCCGGGCCGTCTCAGTTTCCGTCTCATTCAGCCGCGTTCACGGTCATTCAGCCGAGGCCCCGTGCCGTCCCCGCAGTAGCTGCCGACCCACCGCGAACGCAGGTGAACGCCCCTGCACGCCGCCCCATGAGGCACCAACAGACTTGGAAAGCGTGCGCCTGCACGCGTCAGATCCCTAGCCGCAGGAGGCCTTGCGCTCAGCTGATGAAGCGCTTGTTGGCGGCCGCGGCAGCGTCGGCGACCAGGGCGTCGCCGTTGTGGAGAGGCTCGATGGTGAGTGCCATCAGGTTTGCTCCGTATCGGATGATGAGGATCGGCTCGGCAACGGTGACGCCAGTGCCGCCGGCGAGAAGTTCTGCGCTCTGATCGCCGTAGTGCGGAGCAGGTACCCGGGTCAGAGTCATTGTCGCCGGGGGTGTCGGTGAGGTGACGGTCGCGGTAGGGCAAGTGGCCGCGTCGGCCAGCAGGTTGTTTGTGGCGTGCTCGGCCTGGGCCGGGCTGGAGAAGGAGCCCACCCATTCATTCAGGCCTGCCCCGGTCGTGGGGTTTGCCAGTGTGCGGGCGGCGAACTGCTTAGCCGAGAGCCTGCCAACCCGGGGATTCATTGCGAAGGAGCCCATGGCGTCGGTACAAGCGACCGATCCAGGCTTGAGCGTATGGAAGCCTGGCGGTTGGTCCACTCCCGTCTGGTTGTCACCAAAGGACTTGTAGCCGAGGCCGAGTTCGTCGGGAGTGATTAGCCGTTTGATGAGCTGGGCCGTGGTCAACGCGGGCATGCCTGAACCCGCGGGCGCGGCAGCAGGCTTGGCGGAGGTCGGCTGGGCACTGGAGCCAAGATGGCCAGTGCTGCTCGCAGCCTTTGCACTGCAGCTACCCAGGAGCAGGCTGCTCAGTATCGCGGCCATGGCACCTACGGTGCGGACGTGTCTTCGTGGAAGAGCGATCACCCGCTCATCCAAGCCGTTCCGTGGAGTCTTGACCAGGGCCTTCGTCGCACGCCCCCTGACATCCACGAGTGACATCAACGACCCCGTACACCAACACACGGCTACGGCTCCGTTCGACCGAGGCGACCATGCAGCTCCGCACCAGAGCCAAGCTGCAGTCGAACTTGTAAAGCGAAGGTCGTCGGTTCGAATCCGACAGGGGGCTCCACTGAGGCCGAGGCCCAGGTCAGAGCGCTACTGACCTGGGCTTCTCAGGGAGCCGGGCGAATCCGGTCGTGCCGGGCCTCCACGGAATGGGCGCGCGTCGCTCTCGCAGCCGCGGGCCGGCGTACGCGGCTCAGGTCACGACGGCGGTCCCGGTGCAGACCGTCCGCCCGGACTGCACCGCGAGCACCTCGTATCTCCGCGTCCCGTCCGCGTCGGCGGGGCGGAGGCGGAGGGAGCACGGGGTGTCGGGGACCGTGTAGCCCGTGAACGTGCTGGAGAAGTGGGTCACCCGGGCACCGTCGGTCTGGTCGCGCACCATCTCCAGCAGGGCCTCGGCGAGGGTCATTCCGGGGATGTGGTCCACCGGTGCTCCCCGGAAGGTCAGCTGGTCCGGCCGCGGACGGAACTCCTGTGCGGACGACCCGGTCCACGGCGGTGCGTCCGGCGCAGCCTGCCCCGGGGTGCCGCGGACGAACCGGTACACGGCCGGGGAGAGGAACGCGAAGTCCACCTGTCCGGTGCCCAGCGAGCGGTCCTCGGTGCGGACCTCGCCCCTGAAGCCCGCGCCGACCAGTTGTCCGCGGCGCAGGTCGGGGTCGAGGCAGTCGAGGCCGATCGTGATCGGGGTGCCCCGCGGCAGGGCGAGCGGGCCGGGCTCCGCGGGCGCGCAGGACAGGGACCGGAAGACGCAGTGATGGCCCCGGGGCACTCGGTAGGCCTCGTGGGCGACCGCCAGGGCCGCGAGCCGTACCGCGTGCGCCAGGACGAGCGGCTGGTCGCCGCTGTCGTAGCGGGCGTCGATCTCGAAGCGGTGCTCGGCCCGTCGCCGCCAGCCGGCCGGGGCCAGACCGGACGCCGGGTCTGCCAGGTCGTCGGGGATCGCCTGGACCGTGGTCGCCGGCCGCTGCTCCTCGCTCGTGACGGACATGCCGTCCTCCTCTCGTCCTCAGTGCCCGCGTCGCCGCAGCGAAGCGTCGGCGAGTTCCGGTGGGCTCCAGCCGCCGTCCTCCGGGTTGAGGGTGCGACCCGGCGGGACGATCTCGTCGATCCGGTCGAGGACGTCCCGGGGGAGCCGTACGTCGGCCGCTCCCAGCTGACTCTCCAGTTGTTCCATCGTGCGGGGCCCGACGATCGCCGAGGTCACGCCGGGATGCTCCATGACGAAGGCGAGGGCGAGATGGATCAGGCTGAGGCCCGACTCCTCGGCCAGCACGGCCAGTTGCTCCACCGCGTCGAGCTTGCGCTGGTTCGCCTCGGTCGACATGTCGTACCGCTTGCCCCAGCGGCCGGCCCGCCCGGTCCGGGCGATCTCCTGACCCTTGCGGTAGCGCCCGGTGAGCCAGCCGCCGGCCAGCGGGCTCCACGTGGCCGTACCGATGCCGTACTTGAGGCAGGTGGGCAGCACGTCCGTCTCGATCTCGCGGGCGAGCAGCGAGTACGGGGGCTGTTCGCAGACGAAGCGTTCCCGGTGGCGGCGTTCGGCGGTCCACTGGGCCTCGACGATCTGGTGGGCGGGGAACGTCGAACTGCCGAAGTAGCGGATCTTCCCGGCCCGTACGAGATCCGTGAGCGCGCCGAGGGTCTCGTCGATGTCCGTGTGCGGGTCGGGCCGGTGCACCTGGTAGAGGTCGATCCACTCGGTGCCCAGGCGGCGCAGGCTGTTGTCCACCGCCTGGTGAATCCAACGACGGGAGTTACCACGCGAGTTGGGGTCGACGCCCATCGGGGAGTGCACCTTGGTCGCCAGGATCACGCGGTCCCTGCGGCCGGACATCGACAGGGCCTTGCCGACGATCTCCTCGGACTCGCCGCGGGAGTAGGAGTCGGCCGTGTCGATGTAGTTGATGCCCGCTTCGAGCGCACGGTGGATGATGCGGACGGAGTCGTCGGCGCTCTTGTTGCCCCAGGAGCCGAACATCAGGGTGCCCAGGCAGAGGCTGCTGACGCGGATGCCGGTGGTGCCCAGGTGGCGGTACTTCATGCGGTGACCGCCTCCTGTGCCGTCCAGCCGGCCACCCGGGACGCGACGTGGTCGGGCCAGTCGTAGAGGAAGTAGTGGCCGCCGGTGAGGTGTTCGACCTCGACCGGGCCCGTGGTGTACGCCGACCAGCCGAGCAGCCGGTCGGGGTGCGTCATCTCGTCCTCGCGGCCCGCCAGGACGTGCACGGGTACGTCGACGACGGGCGGCGGGTCGGTCGGGGTGTAGGCGTGCACCATGGCCTGGTCGTTGCGGATGATGTGCAGGAAGCCGTCGGCCATGGCGCGGCTGAGTCCCTTGGGGACTCCGCCCACGGAGCGCAGTTCCGCGAAGAGTTCGTCGTCGGGCAGCTTGGCCACCCGCTTGCCCCACTCGGTCTGCAGGTGCGGGGGGTTGCGGCCGGACACGATCAGGGTGTGCGGGGTGGGCAGGCCGGCGCGTTCGAGGTGGTGGACCATCTCGTAGGCGATCAGGGCGCCCATGCAGTGGCCGAGCAGGAAGAACCGGTCCGTGTCGAGCCGGTCGAGGAGCAGTCCGGCCAGGTCGGCGGCGGCCTGCGGCACCTGGGTGGCGAAGTCCTCCGAGCGGCGGGTGCCGCGCCCGGCGGGTTCGAGGGGGACCACGTCGATGTGGTCGGGGAACGTGCGCTGCCAGGGCCGGAAGACTCCGGCGGAGCCTCCGGCGTGGGGCACGCAGAACAGCTGGGTGCGGGGTGCGGTCACGGTGTCGCTCCTTTGCCTGCTGGTCCGGTTCACTTGTGCTGGACGGTCGCCGAGACGGGAACGACCGTGATCTCGGCGGGGCGTTCGCTGCGCAGCAGCAGCGGTCGCAGCGCCTCGTGGACCATGTCGTCGGTGACCAGGACCGGTTCGGAGGCGTGGACTTCGAGGTCGATGCGTGTCTCGCCGTCCGCGTCCCGGCTGACCCGGGGAATCGCGCGGGCGACACCGGGGATGGTCTGCGCGGCCTGCCGGACGGTGAAGAGGGAGACCTTCTCGCCGCGGACCACCACGAAGTCGGAGAGCCGGCCCTCGTAGTACAGATAGCCGTCGTCATCGCGCCGGAACAGGTCGCCGGTGGCGACCAGGCCGGGTTCCAGGAGCGGTTGGCGCGCGGCGGGGCCGACCTTGCGCAGCAGCGCCGTGTCGGTGGCCACCAGGAGTTCCCCGACGCCGTCCGGCCCGGGTTCGCGGATCGTGGCGCCGACCCCGGCGAGCGGCAGGCCCACCGACGCGTGGCGGTGCGCGGGTTCGGCGTGGGCGGCCAGCGTGGCCACCCGGGGGCCGGCCTCGGTGAGGCCGTAGGTGACGTACAGCTCGCCCGTGGGGTTGAGCGAGAGAAGACCGGCGACGTGCACCGGGTCCATCCGGTCGCCGCCGACCGCGAGCGACCGCAGCGGGGACGGCAGCCGCTCCCCCGTCTCCACCAGCTGGCGGGCGATGGTGGGGGTGATGGAGGACGAGGTCACGCCGTGCCGGACGACGGCCGAACGGTAGCCGGCCGGGTTGAACGGCGGTCCGGAGATGACGAGCCCGGCCCCGGTCACCAGGGCGGTCAGGGCCTGGGCGACGATCGCGTACGAGTAGTAGAGCGGCAGCGTGATCAGCAGCCGGTCGTCGGCCCGCGTGCCCACCGCGGCAGCGTGCCGGCGCGCGTTGCGCAGGAGCGAGTCGACCCGGTGCAGACAGGCGCTGAACATGCCCGAGGTGCCCGAGGTGAGCATCAGCGCGTGGCCCGGTGCGTACGCTCCCTGCGGCCCGCCGGCCGGCAGGAGTACGGCCTGTTGCTCGCCGACCTGGTGCACCCGGTCGGCGCCGTAGCGGGCCGGGTCGACGCGTGCGGCGACGAGTGCCCCGGCGCGCAGATGCCCGGCCAGTGCGTTGACGCGGGCGGACGGGGTCGAGGGGGCGACGGAGATCGGGACGCAGCCGCCGAGGAGGACGGCGAAGTACTGCTTGAGCAGGTGGGTGCCGTTGGCGAGGGCGATGACGACGGGGGTTCCCTCGCGCAGACCGAGGCGCGCGAAGTCGGCCGCGACGGTGTCGAAGTCGGGGCCGTCGGGCGCGTCGCCGGGCCGGCCAAGGTCGAGGGTACGGGCGAGCAGCGAGACGACATCGTCCCGGCTGATGCCCAGGTCCACGGCGAGAGGTCGGGTGAGCATGGGAGAGGACACCTCGTTCAGCTGGTCGCGGCGACGGTCGCGGGGACCGGTGCCGCGAGGCGGGCGAGCGCGGACTCCGCGTGCGGCTCGGGAGCGCGGACGGACTGCAGTACGGCGCACCGGACGGCGTGGGTGTCACCGTCCTGCCGGTGGGTGCCGAGCAGGACGTAGCGGGCGCTGCCCCGGCCGAACCAGCCGGCGGCCACGTCCAGGGCCGTGGGCAGGGCCGCGGCCGGCGGCATGGAGAGGGTGAGTGTCGGACCGCGGAACCCCTGCCGGATGCAGGCGAGTCCGGCGAGCGAGCCCGGGTTGGCGCCGGCGAACTTCAGCGGCGACAGCCTTCCCCGGGGCGTGGCCCGGGCGATCTGGCGCATGGTGTCGAGCGTGCACACCTCGCTGATCGCGATCACGCCGACCAGGTCGCCGATCTCGGACAGGTCGCCGATCTCCGTCAGACCGGGGCGGCAGTCCCGTGCGGCGGCCTCGGCGGCCTCGGCCATCAGCCACGCCAAGGGATCGGCGAACAAGGACGACCCGTTGCGGGAGTGGCGCTCCGGCGCGTCGGTGACGATCTCCGCGTACCCGACGGAGGCCAGGTCGGCCGGCGTACGGGAATCAGTCATCGTCGCCTCCCGGCACGGAGAACAGCAGCGCGGTGTTGAAGCCGCCGAAGCCCAGCGTCAGGCTGAGCCCCGGGCCCGGCGGCACCGGACTCGGCCTGCCGACCGGCAGCGGCAGCGGGAAGTCCTCCATCGGGGTCTCCAGGCCCTGGACGGCGGGTACTTCGCGATCGGAGAGGGCCTTGATCAGGGTGATGGCCTCGATGGTCCCGCAGGCGCCGAGGCTGTGGCCCAGCGCGCCCTTGGTGCCGTAGACGACGGGGCCGTGCGGGCCGGTGCCGAACAGCGCCCGCAGGCTGGTGGACTCCACGGCGTCGTTGACGGGGGTGCCGGTGCCGTGCGCGCTCACCACGGCGATGTCGTCGGTGCTCAGGCCGCTGCCGGTCAGGGCCCGTTCCACGGCCAGGCAGACGCTGCGGCCGCTGGGATCGGGGGCGGTCATGCCGGCGGCGTCGTTCGCGGAGCCCGCGCCGCGCAGTACGGCGTGCACCCGTGCGGACCGGTGGCGGGCGTGCGCCGCGGACTCGAGGACGAGGACGCCGGCGCCCTCGCCGAGGACCATGCCGTTGTGCCTGGTGTCGAACGCGCGCAGGGCCTCGGTGCTCATCGTGCCGAGCAGGGAGTGGCCCAGCCGCTTGGCGGCGGTGACGACGTCGACACCGACACAGACGCAGACCTCGCGGCGCCCCGAGCGGATCAGCTCGGCGCCCATCAGGACGGCGTCGGACCCGGCGGAACAGGCGGTCGTCACACACAGCGGCGCGCCGGGGAAGCCGATCCGGTCGGCCGTGCGGCGGGCCCAGTCGTAGAGGGAGGGGACGTCGGGATCGTCGAGGTTTCCCGCGTAACTCGTCCCGAGGATCAACTCGGTGTCCGGGCCGTCCGGTGGAATTCCGGCGTCGGCCAGTGCCGCCTGCGCGGCACGTACGGCGAGTTCCTGCTGTCGGAGGTGGGGTTCAGCGGATACCGAAACGGTCGGCACCATGGCTGTCAGCGGACTTCGAACCGGAATCGCGGAAGGCGTGTCGGTAATTCCCGACTTTCCTTCAAGCAGCTTTTTCCATACGTCGTCCACGGAATTCCCGAGAGGTGTCTCCCAGCCGATTCCGGTGACGTACAGCTCCGGCGTGGCGGTGTCGGCCACATCGCTCCATTCGTGTCTCACGCGCCGTTCGGCGCTGTCCGAGGCATCGGTCAAGCGGTGGCTGCTGCTGCCTTCAGGCTTTCTACCAGCGAGGTCAGGGACGCGACGCTGGCGAAGTGCTCCGGGGTGAAGTCGTCGTCGGAGATGGCGATGTCGAAGGCCTCCTCGAGCTGGACGCGCAGTTCGACGAAGCCGAGGGAGTCCACTCCCAGCACGTCCCGCAGACTGTCCTGCTCGCCTATCTGCTCGACCGGGACCTCTACGTAGATGTCCGAGACGAGTATCTTCTTGATGGTGCCGGATGCAGACACAGTGGTTTTCCTTTCAGGCTTTCCGAAGTGATATTCAACCTACGGTTCGGGTATTTCATGAGAGTTTCCAAAACGCTTGAGGATGATTACTTCGAGGGAGTCTTGCGCTGCGAGAGCGCGGCACCGGCGAGGATCACCACGGCCCCCACGGGCTGGTGCCAGTTCAGCGTCTCGCCCAGCACGATGACGCCGGCGACGGTGGAGATGATGGGGACGAGGTACGTCACCATGGACGCGACGGTGGCGCCCGCGTCCCGCACCAGCCCGTACTGGATCAGGAAGGCGATGCCCGTGCCGACGGTGCCGAGGGTGAGCAGGGACAGCGACTGGGCGAGCGGGAACGCGTGCGGGAACGACGTCAGGAACGGTGTGACCAGGGCCAGTTCGACCGCGCCGGCGGTCAACTGGGCCGCGGACAGTGACACGCTGGAGTGCCCGGAGTCCGTGAGGAAACGGCGGACGTACACCCAGCCGGCGCCCATGCTCAGCGCGGCCGTCAGTGCCAGGCCCGCGCCCAGCGGGTCGCCGACGTCGGCGCCGTTCCAGATGCCGAAGACCACGAGCACACCGAGGAAACCGATGGCCATGCCGGCCAGCCGGTTCCGGTTGGGCCGCTCGCTCGGCAGCGCCGTCATCGCCACGAGCAGGGTGAACAGCGGAGTCGTGGCGTTGCAGATGCCGGCGAGCGCGGAGGTGATGCGCTGCTCCGAGTAGGCGAAGAGCGTGAACGGCAGGGCGTTCAGCAGGAAGCCGGCGACGGCGAGGTGCAGCCACAGCGCCGGCCGGCGGGGCAGGGTGTCCCGCTTGACCACCAGCACGACCAGCAACGCGACTGCCCCGAACGCGACCCGGCCCAGGGCGACCTGAAGCGGCGCGAACGCCTCGCCGCTGACCTTGACGAAGAGGAAGCTGAGACCCCAGACCAGGGCCAGTAGCAGGAAGCGGATGCGCCAGTCGAGGCCGGGGCGCTGATCGGGAGAAGGTGCACTCGGGAACGGGGCGGCACCCCCGCTGTCGGTCGCGTTGCCGGTCGCGCTCTCGGTCGCGGAGGAGACTGATTCCATGACCACCACTCTGGGATCGAGGGAAGCCCACGACAAGCGAGGTTTTGTGAGTTCTGTTTGTAGCAGGCATTCACCATGCTGAACCTGGAACGACTCCGCAGTTTGCAGGCCGTGGCCGCCCACGGCTCGGTCAGCGGGGCGGCCGCGGTGCTGCACCTGACGCCCTCGGCCGTCTCCCAGCACCTTCGCAAGCTCGAACAGGAGACCGGCCACCAACTGGTCACCCGCACCGGCCGCGGCGTGGAACTCACGCCCACCGCACTGCTTTTGGCGGAGCGCGCCCGGCACATCCTGGCCCTGGTCGACGAGACCGAGGCCGAACTCCAGTCGCACAACGACCATCCCGTGGGCCGGCTGACCCTGGGCGCCTTCCCCACCGCGGCGCGCGGCGTGGTGCCGCGGGCCCTGCGGCTCCTCGCCGAGCGCGCGCCCCAACTGGAGGTACGCGTACGGGAGGTGGACCACGACTCCCCGCTGCCGCAGGTGGAGCGAGGTGAACTGGACGTCGCCATCGCCCAGGACTGGGAACACATGCCGATCTCCTGGCCGGGGAAGCTGAGAAGGCGCCTGCTCATGGTGGACACGGCAAGGGTGGCGCTGCCCGCGGACCACGCCCTGACCGACCGTCCCGCCGTACGCATCGGCGAACTCCTCGACGCGTCCTGGATCAGCCGGCCCCAGCGCTCGACCTGCCACGAATGGCTCATGCACACCATGCGTGAGCAGGGCGCCGAACCCCGCATCGTCCACGTGGTGGCCGAACACCCCACCCAGCTCGCCCTGGTCGCCGCCGGCGTGGGCCTCGCGATGGTCCCCGGCCTGGGCCTGGGCCACCTCCCGCCGGACGTGGTGGCCCTGCCGGTCGAACCCGTCCTCAGCCGCAGGATCTACGCGGTGTGGCGGCCGGAGGCCGCGGTGCGTCCGGCGGTACGGGTCGTGATCGAGGCGTTGACGGAGATCGGGAGAGAACTGACGGCTTGAGGGACCGGGGGGCTGACGGGCGGCGCGCCCGTCAGCCCAGCTGCGCATCTGCTCGACGGTGTTCGCCCACCGCCCCGGGCAAGCCCGATAATTGACGCGTCCCCCTCAGGCAACTCCCCTACGATCCCTCCGTCGCCCGGAGGCCGACGTCCACGGGGGCGCCGGGTCCTGGCGTTTGAGGAGTGGAAGCCATGCGAAGACACCGGGGCGCACGCACGCGCGTCGTCCTCGCTTCTGCGGGAGCGCTGGGACTGGCGCTGGCGCTGGCATCGCCGGCGATGGCGGCGAGCGCGACGCCTGCGACGCCCACTGGGCTCCTGAACGGTGACAAGGTGTGCGCGACCGACGCCGACGCACCCGCTTATCTCGCCGAAGGTCTGCAAGGTCTCTCCATCGGCGCCGTGCCGGGAGACACCGACCCGGCCGACAACAGCCAGTTGTCCCTGAACTACCGTCTGTGGCCGGTGTCCGATCCGTCGCGGACCAGCACGTTGTCCCGACCTGCCGTCATCGGGTCCGAGGCGGGGGTCAACGTGCCGACCGACGATCTCGCCGACGGGCAGACCTACGCCTGGCAGGCACAGACGGTGGTCGGGAACGACGCCTCCGACTGGTCCGCCCCGTGCTACGTCACCATCGACGACACCCATCCGCCGACGCCGGTGGTCTCCTCCTCGAACTACCCGGAGGGTCGGCTCGACCAGGGTGGCGAGCCGGTGCGCTTCACCTTCGACGCCAACGGTGCCGACGACGTGGAGGGCTTCGAGTTCGGCTGGCAGCAGGACCTTCCGGTGCCGGCGTCCGGCAGCGACCCTTACCACGACGATCCGGCCGACTTCGTGCGGGCCGACGGCGGCACGGCCACGGTGACCCTGGTCCCGCCGGCCGGCGCGGGACCGATGACGCTCTACGTCTCCGCCCGGGACCGGGCCGGCAACCCGTCGATGAAGACGGCGGAGTACTTCTTCATGGTCGCTTCGACGGCGCCGACGATCACCCCGGCCACGGCCTCCCCCGAGTTCGGCAAGAAGGACGTCCTCACGCTCGCGCCCGATCCCGCCCTCCAGTCGGCGAGCCCGGTCGTCAGTTACTCCGTGACGACCTTCGGCGGCCGGCACGACGGGACGACGACCGTCGACGCGGCGGCGGACGGCATCGCCCACATGCCGTTCACCTTCGACGGCGTCAGCGGTGAGCGCGTCGAGGTGAGCAGCAAGAGCGCCGACGGCTGGGTCAGCAACGCGGCCTCGTGGTACGCGTGGGCCGACACCACGCCCACCGTGCGTTCGGACGACTTTCCCGAGAACGGCGCGGGCGGCGGGGCCGGTGATACCGGCACCTTCACGTTCGAGCCCAAGGTGAAGGACATCGTGAGCTACACGTACTCCTTCGACTGGGGCGGAACCGAGCAGACCGTGGACGCGGAAGCGGACGGTACGGCCACGATCGACTGGACCCCGCCCGACAGCGGCTCCTACGCCGTGAACGTCTACGCGACGACCGCCGACGGGATCCAGCTGGCCACCTACACCTATTTCTTCGACGTGAACTGACTCCCCGGAACGGCGCGGGGACCGCCCATCGGGTCGCCCCGCGCCGTTTCCACGCTGGTCAGCCCGTGCGCAGGACCGTCTTCAGGGCCTCCCTCAGGGCCGTCTCCGGGTCGGGGACCGCGGCGTCCGCGCGCCAGGCGACGAAGCCGTCCGGGCGGACCAGGACGGCGCCGTCGGCGGTGACGCCGTGCAGGGCGGCCCAGTCGGCGCCCTCGGTGTCGTACATCAGGTCGGCGTCGGCGCCCGGGCCGATGCGATAGGCGTCCAGGCGGACGCCGTCCGTGGCGGCGATGCGCCGGGCGGCGTCGTACCAGCCCGCGTCGTCGGGGGCGTCGGTGAGCAGCACCATGGAGCGCTCGTAGAGGTCGAGGGTGGACAGCCGCCGGGCGGCCTGGCGCAGCCACAGGTGCGGGGCGCGGGTGCCGGGGCGGCCGGTGAGGGCGACGTTGTCGGGGATGACCGGCGCCGCGGGGTCGGTGCCGAGGGCGGCGCCCTGCGGGTAGTGGTAGCCGAGGACGACGTTGAGGATGCCGCCGCGCTTGGCGCCGCCGACGCCGGGGGCGGGGGCGAAGCCGGGGTGGCTGTGCTCGACGGAGCGTGCGGAGGCGCGGGCGCTGGTGGCGACGGCGACCGGGCGGCGCTCCGAGCCGTAGGTGTCGAGGAGGGCGGGGGAGGCCCAGCCGTCGAGGACGGCGGCGAGCTTCCAGGCGAGGTTGTGGGCGTCCTGGATGCCGGTGTTGGAGCCGAAGGCGCCGGTGGGGGACATCTCGTGGGCGGAGTCGCCGGCGAGGAAGACCCGGCCGGACGAGTAGGAGTCGGCGACCCGTTCGGCGGCACGCCAGGAGGCCATCCCGGTGATTCTCACGTCCAGGCCGGGCACGCCGACGGCGGCGGCGATGTGCCGCTGGAGCCGCTCCTCGGTGAACTCCTCCAGCGTTTCGCCGAGTTCGGGGTGCCAGGGGGCGTGGAAGACCCAGCGCTCCTTGTTGTCGACGGGGAGCAGGGCGCCGTCGGCGTCCGGGTGGGTGAGGTAGCAGCAGATGAAGCGGCGGTCGCCGACGACGTCGGCCAGCCGGGTGGATTCGAAGGTGACGCTGACGTTGGCGAACAGGTCGCCGGGGCCGCTCCGGCCGATGCCGAGGGCGTGGCGGACGGGGCTGCGGGGGCCGTCCGCGGCGACGAGGTAGTCCGCCCGGACGGTGTAGCGCTCGTCGGTGGAGCGGTCGCGGACGACGGCGGTCACCCCGTCGGCGTCCTGTTCGAAGGACTCCATCTCGTGGTGGTAGCGCAGGTCGCCGCCGAGTTCGCGGGCGCTGTCCACCAGCACCGGTTCGAGGTCGTTCTGGCTGCACAGGCACCAGGCGGTGGGGCTGAACTTCTTCAGGCCGCCGCCGGGGTCGATCTCCCGGAACAGCCACTCCCCGGCGTCGCCGACGAGGGTCGGGGTCTGCAGGATGCCGTGGTTGTCGGCGAGCAGGGAGGCCGCCGCCTTGATGTCCGGCTCGATGCCGGCCACCCGGAACAGCTCCATCGTCCGGACGTTGTTGCCCCGTCCGCGGGGGTGGTGGGAGGTCCCGGCGTGCCGCTCGACGAGCAGATGGCGTACGCCGAGGCGGCCCAGGAACAGGGATGTGGACAGGCCCACCAGAGAGCCGCCCACGATGAGGACGGGGACCCGGTGGTCGGCTGGGTGATGCATCGAGGCCTCCAGAGCAGGGGTGCGTACGAGCGCCTGTCACTTTCATGCCCGCTATCCACATGATTGGGGCCATTTGCGCCCTGGATCACCCACGTGGTTCCTACGAGTCGCGGGCTCACGGACAGCGGCACAGGATCAAGAAGCGCTGACGTCGCGTCACGGCGGTGACCGGCGCACCCGAGAACCCCCGCCAAGGAGATGTCCGCACCATGACCACCACCTCTGAACGTCTGTCAGAAGCGCCGGCACGGGACGTGTCGCGTGTCTCCCAGTCCGTGTTCGACGGCTCGCGGCTCCGGGTCGTGCTGCTGGTCGACGTCTACGAAGGCGCGCAGCAGCAGTTCCTGGAGGCGTACGAGCAGCTCTGCAACCAGGTTGCGTCCGTGCCCGGGCATGTCAGCGACCAACTCTGCCAGTCCATCGAGAATCCATCCCAATGGCTCATCACCAGCGAGTGGGAGAGTGCCCCGCCGTTCCTCACCTGGGTGAACAGCGAGGAGCACGTGCGGATGGTGGAGCCGCTGCACTCCTGCGTGCGCAACACCCGTTCGCTGCGCTTCCACATCGTCCGCGAGACGGGCCGGGCGTACGCGGGCGACGCGCCCGCCCGGGGCCGGCTGCAGAGCGAGGTGCGCATCGGTGACGGGGTGATCCGGCACGCGCTGACCTTCACGGTGAAGCCCGGCACCGAGGACAAGGTCGCCCGGCTGCTCGCCGACTACGCCGCACCGGAGCCGCGGGTGGACGACTCCACGCGGCTGCTGCGCACCTCGCTGTTCATGCACGGCAACCGGGTGGTGCGCGCCATCGAGGTGCGCGGCGACCTGATGGCCGCCCTGCGCCACGTGGCGCGCTCGCCCGAGGTGCGGGCCGTGGAGGAGGCCATCAACCCCTATCTGGAGCAGGACCGGGACCTGGACGACCAGGAGTCGGCGCGGCTGTTCTTCACCCGGGCGGCGCTGCCCGCCGTCCACCACGTGATGGCGGACGACCGGCCCGAGGGCACCCGCCGGGCCCTGTACTACCCGGCCCGGCCGGGGTGCGGGATGAAGCTCGCGGAGCTGCTGGCCAAGGCGGACTCGGCGGACGCGGACGACCCGGCGAGCCGGGTGCTGCGCAGCACGCTCTTCGAGCGCGAGGACGTCGTGGTGCGGCTGGTGGACCTCGCCGACGAGGGCGCGGACGTGGACCCGCTGCCCGGGGACGGCGCCCTGGCCGCCGCGCTGCGCGACCTGCTGGCCGGTGAGGCCGCCCCGATGGAGCTGGTCACCGACCGCCGTTCGCCCGCCGTCTGACCTCCCGGCCACCCCACGAGCCCCCAGAAGCCCGATCACACCACCGGAGGACTGTCGTGATCCAACCCCGTCCGAGAATCGTGGACCTCAGCGAGGTCGAGCCCAACACGCGGCGCGGCGGTGATCTGCGCGCCATGCTCACCCCGGCCACGGTCGGCTCCACCAGCGGCTTCATGGGCGTGGCCATCGTGCAGCCCGGCGACCGCATCGGTGAGCACTACCACCCCTACTCCGAGGAGTTCGTCTACGTCGTCTGCGGCCAGCTGGAGGTCGACCTGGACGGCGAGCCGCACGTGCTGCGCCCCGAGCAGGGGCTGATGATCCCCATCGGCATGCGGCACCGGTTCCGCAACGTCGGCAAGGTGGAGGCGCGGATCGTCTTCCACCTGGGTCCGCTGGCGCCGCGCCCGCAGCTCGGGCACGTCGACACCGAGGAGACGCCGGCGGCCGAACCGGCGGGCGCGGGTGCCGACGGGGGAGGGGTCCGGTCATGAACCGGCGCGTGGCGGTCACCGGCATAGGCATCGTCGCCCCGGGCGGCATCGGTGTACCCGCGTTCTGGGATCTGCTCGCGGGCGGCCGGACCGCGACGCGGGGCATCACCTTCTTCGACCCCTCCCAGCTGCGCTCGCGGATCGCGGCCGAGTGCGACTTCGATCCGACGGCGCACGGTCTGGACGCCGAGCAGGTGGAGCGGTCGGACCGGTACATCCAGTTCGCCCTGGTCGCGGGCGAGGAGGCGGTCCGCGACTCGGGGCTGGACCTCCGGCGGGAGGACCCGTGGCGGGTCGCGGTGTCGGTGGGCACCGCGGTCGGCGGCACCACCCGGCTGGAGAACGACTACGTGCTGGTCAGCCATGGCGGCGAGCGCTGGGACGTGGACCCCGAGCGGGCCCGGCCGCAGCTGCACCGGGCCTTCACCCCGGCGACGGCGGCCTCCGCGGTGGCGGAACGTTTCGGCGCCCAGGGTCCGGTGCAGACCGTCTCCACCGGCTGCACCTCGGGCCTGGACGCCGTCGGCTACGCCTTCCACACCGTCCAGGAGGGCCGGGCCGACATCTGCATAGCCGGTGCGTCGGACTCGCCCATATCCCCGATCACCATGGCGTGCTTCGACGCGATCAAGGCCACCTCGCCGAACAACGACGACCCCGCGCACGCCTCCAGGCCCTTCGACAACAACCGTGACGGCTTCGTCATGGGCGAGGGCGGCGCGGTGCTCGTCCTGGAGGAACTGGAGCACGCCCGGGCCCGCGGCGCGCACGTCTACTGCGAGCTGGGCGGCTACGCCACCTTCGGCAACGCCTACCACATGACCGGTCTGACCAAGGAGGGCCTGGAGATGGCGCGGGCCATCTCCACCGCCCTCGACCAGGCCCGGCTCGACCCCACGGCGATCGACTACGTCAACGCGCACGGCTCCGGCACCCGGCAGAACGACCGCCACGAGACGGCGGCGGTCAAGCGGGCGCTCGGGCAGCACGCCTACGACACCCCGATGAGCTCCATCAAGTCCATGGTGGGCCACTCGCTCGGGGCGATCGGCGCCATCGAACTGGTCGCCTGCGTGCTGGCGCTGGCCAAGCAGGCCGTGCCGCCGACCGCGAACTACGAGACCCCCGACCCCGAGTGCGACCTCGACTACGTGCCGCGTATCGCCCGCGAACGGAAGCTGACCAGCGTGCTCTCCGTGGGCAGCGGGTTCGGCGGTTTCCAGTCCGCGGTGATCCTGACCCGGCCGAGGGAGTGAGGACACGATGAGCGAACCCCAGGACCGGCGCGCGGCCGTCACCGGCATCGGCGTGGTCGCGCCCAACGGCATCAGCACCGACACCTTCTGGAAGGCCACCCACGAGGGCCTGAGCGTCCTGGACCGGGTGACCCGCGAGGGCTGCGAGCACCTGCCGCTGAAGGTGGCCGGCGAGGTCCGCGCCTTCGAGGCGGCGGACACCATCGAGGAGCGTTTCCTCGTCCAGACCGACCGGTTCACCCACTACGCCATGGCGGCGGCCGACTTCGCGCTCGGCGACGCCCGGCTCGGCCCGGCCGACACCGCCGAGTCGCCGTACTCGATCGGTGTGGTGACCGCCGCCGGGTCCGGCGGCGGCGAGTTCGGCCAGCGCGAACTGCAGCGGCTGTGGGGCAAGGGCAGCCGGTTCGTGGGGCCGTACCAGTCCATCGCCTGGTTCTACGCCGCGAGCACCGGCCAGGTCTCCATCCGCCGCGGCTTCAAGGGCCCCTGCTCGGTCGTCGCCTCCGACGAGGCCGGCGGTCTGGACGCCCTCGCGCACGCGGCCCGGGCGGTGCGGCGGGGCACCGACGCGATCGTGGCCGGGTCCACCGAGGCGCCGCTCGCGCCGTACTCGGTGGTCTGCCAGCTCGGGTACGAGGAGCTGAGCCGGGAGAGCGACCCGGCCCGCGCCTACCGGCCGTTCACCGAGGCGGCGTGCGGGTTCGTGCCCGCCGAGGGCGGCGCGATGCTCGTGGTGGAGGCCGCCGCTGCGGCCCGGGAGCGCGGCGCCGACATCCGGGCCTTCGTGGCCGGGCACGGGGCCACCTTCACCGGCGCCGCCCGCTGGGCGGAGTCCCGCGCGGGCCTCGCCCAGGCCATCCGGCAGGCGCTGGCCGAGGCGGAGTGCGCGCCCGAGGAGGTCGACGTGGTCTTCGCCGACGCCCTCGGGGTGCCGGCGGCGGACCGGGCGGAGGCGCTGGCGATCGCCGACGCCCTCGGCGCGCACGGCACGCGGGTGCCGGTCACCGCGCCGAAGACCGGCACCGGCCGGGGCTACTGCGCGGCCCCGGTGCTGGACACCGCCGCGGCCGTGCTCGCGATGGAGCACGGACTGATCCCGCCGACCCCGAACGTGCACGACGTCTGCCACGACCTCGACCTCGTCACCGGCCGCGCCCGCGCCGCCGAGCCCCGCACGGCGCTGGTCCTCAGCCGCGGGCTCATGGGGTCGAACTCGGCGCTGGTGCTGCGGCACCCCGCCGCCCGGTGAACAACGCGGTCCACCGGGTGGCGGCCACGGCAACGGCGCAGGGAGCACAGCAAAGGAGAAGAACGACATGTCCAAGATCACCGTCGAAGAACTCGCAGCGCTCATGAAGAAGGCGGCCGGCGTCACCGTCAGCCCCGAGCAGCTCCACGACAAGCCGGACACCGGCTTCGACGCCCTCGGCGTCGACTCGCTGGGCCTGCTCGGCATCGTCGGTGAGCTGGAGAACGAGCACGGCACCCCGATGCCGGTGGACGCCGAGCGCTGCAAGACCCCCCAGCAGTTCCTCAACCTCGTCAACAACACGCTGATGGCAGGAGCCTGACATGGCAGGACACACCCAGAACGAGATCACCATCGCGGCCCCGCTCGACCTGGTCTGGGACATGACCAACGATCTGGAGCGCTGGCCCCAGCTGTTCAGCGAGTACGCCGCGGTCGAGGTGCTCAAGCGGGAGGGCGAGAAGACCACCTTCCGGCTCACCATGCACCCGGACGAGAACGGCACCGTCTGGAGCTGGGTCTCCGAGCGCGAGCCCGACCGCGCCACCCGCACCGTCAAGGCCCGCCGGGTGGAGACCGGTCCGTTCGCCCACATGGACATCCACTGGGCCTACGAGGAGGTCCCGGCCGGCACCCGCATGGTGTGGACGCAGGACTTCGCGATGAAGCCCGAGGCGCCGGTCGACGACGAGTGGATGACCGACAACATCAACAAGAACTCCAAGGTCCAGATGGCCCTGATCCGCGACAAGATCGAGAAGGCCGCCGCCGGGCACCGGCCCGCCCCGGCGCTCGCCGACTGAGCCACGAGGAGGACCGAAGGCAACGAGGAGAGGACGAACACCGTGCACCAGGCCCTGATCGTCGCCCGGATGGCCCCGGGTTCCGCCCCCGACATCGCCAAGATCTTCGAGGAGTCCGACCGCGGGGAGCTGCCCCGCCTCGTGGGCGTCACCCGGCGCAGCCTCTTCCAGTTCGGCGATGTGTACATGCACCTCATCGAGTCCGAGCGCGAACCGGGCCCGGCCATCGCCAAGGTCACCGAACACCCCGAGTTCAGGGACGTCAGCGAGCGGCTGACGGCGTACGTCAGCGCGTACGACCCGGAGACCTGGCGGTCTCCCAAGGACGCGATGGCGCACCGCTTCTACGTCTGGGAGCGCCCCTGAGCGCGACTGTCCACCGGACGGCCGTCGGCCGCCGGGCCCGCGGCGAAGCGGGCCCGGCGGCCGACGGCCCGGGTGTGTCCGTCACCCCTGCACGTGGCATTCGAAGGCGTGCAGGTACGGGTTGACGTTCCGGATGGTGTCCACGGTGAGAGAGGCCGCGGTGAGCCGGCGCACCATGCTGTCGGTGGTGTGCTTGGCCCCGCCGACGTTGAGGAGCAGCAGCAGGTCCATCGCGGTGCTGAACCGCATCGACGGGGTGTCGTCGACCAGGTTCTCGATGACCACGACCCGGGTCCCGGGGCCGCCCGCCTGGACGACGTTGTGCAGCAGCCGGGCCGTGCTCTCGTCGTCCCACTCCAGGATGTTCTTGATGATGTAGACGTCCGCGCGGACCGGGATCGCCTCCCGGACGTCGCCCGGCACGATCTGCGCGCGGTCGGCGAGGTCGCCGCCCTCGCGCAGCCTCGGCAGCGCGTTCTCCACCACCCGGGGCAGGTCCAGCAGACTGCCGTGCATCCGCGGGTACTTGTCCAGCAGGCAGGCCACCACGTGCCCCTGGCCGCCGCCGAGGTCGGCGACGGAGTCGGCGCCGGACAGGTCGAGCAGGGCCGCAACCTCGCGCGCCGACTGCTCGCTGGAGCGGGTCATGGCCCGGTTGAAGACGTCCGCGGACTCGGGGGCGTCCTCGTTGAGGTAGGTGAAGAACTCCTTGCCGTACAGGCCCTCCACCACGTTGCGGCCGGTGCGCACCGCCTCGTCCAGCTTGGGCCACGCGGCCCAGGTCCACGGCTCGGTGCACCACAGCGCGATGGCGCGCAGGCTGTTCGGGTCGTCCTCGCGCAGCAGCCGGGACATCTCGGTGTGCGCGAAGGTGCCGTCGGGCCGCTCGGTGAAGACGCCGTAGCAGGTCAGGGCGCGCAGCATGCGGCGCAGCGGCTTGGGTTCGGCGCGCACCGCGGCCGCGAGGGCCTCGGCGGACATCGGGGTGTCCCCGAGCGCGTCGGGCACGCCCAGCCGGGCGGCGGCGCGGACCGCGGCGGACAGGGCCGCCCCGAACACGAGCTCGCGCAGCCGCATCGGCGGGGGCGGGGCGGTGGGGGCCTGGGGGGTGGTCTGGTTCGGCGGTGCCGTCTCGGCGGTGGTCATCTGCCGGCTTCCTTCGTTCTTCGGTCTGCGTCGGTCCAGCAGGGGCAGTGGTCGGGCGGTCAGCACAGGCCCGAGGGCTTGGAGGCGCGGCAGGCGTTGTGCTGGAAGGTGTTGCCCTTGCCCTTGGTCTCGGTGTTGACGAGGTCGGCGGGTGCGTTGCCGTCCAGCGCGTTGTCGCTGATGCGGTTGTCGTCGTTGGTGACGCCGACGAAGCTCTTGAAGAGCACGATGCCGCCGGACAGCGGGGACTTGCCCGTGTTGCCGACGACCCGGTTGCCGTCCACCACGGTCTTCTCGGTGCCGGTCAGCACGATGCCGGAGCCCTGGATCGCGGGCAGCCGGTCGGTCTTCGGGCAGGACTTGTTGTTCCTGCTCACGTTGTTGTACGCGACCTCCAGGGCACCGGCCTTGGGCCTGTTCTCGTCGCCGACGACGAACACGCCGGCGCAGTTGCCGGTGATGTAGTTCTCGGCGACCGCGAGGTTGCGCAGGCGGCGCACGGTGACGCCGATCCGGTTGTTCTCCAGCCGGTTGCGCTCGACCACCGTGCGCCGGGTGTCGAGGGCGCCGGCCTCCTCGGTGATGGTGTTGGCGAGGAAGACGCCCGCGTCGCCGTTGCCCTGGGCGTAGTTGCCGAAGATGTGGCCGCGCACGGAGCGCTCCTGGGCGATGCCCCACACCGCGTTCTTCACGGCCTGTACGCCGCGCACGGTCATGCCGTCGGTCGCCATGCCGAACACCCCGGCGCGGGCGAAGCCGGTCACCCGCAGATCCGCGACGGTGACGCCCTCGACGTTCTTCTTCTTGGTGCCGATCACGCAGATGCCGTTGCCGCCCTCGGCGCAGCTCTTGGTCGCCTTGGTGTTCGCGTGCGGCGCCTTGCCCGCGACCGTCTTCACGGCCGGCTCGATCACCGTGCGGCCGCCCAGGCCGCGCAGGGTGACCTGGGGCGTGTTGATCGTGACGCTCTCCTTGTAGGTACCGGGGAGCACCAGCACGGTGTCACCGGGCTGCGCGCGGTTCACCGCCTGCTGGATCGATTCGCCCTGGCGGACCACCAGGGTCTGGTGGGCGGCCGCCGCGGGGGCGGCGCCGAGTCCCGCGCCGATCAGTGCTGCGACGGCGCTCGCGGCATAAGCGATGTGACATCTCTTCATATCGGGTACGTTATGACCCAATAATCCTTACTTGTACGGATAGGCCATCCGGCGGCGTGTCAGCGGAAGGGGCCGCATACTGGCGACGTGAGCCGGGTCAAGCCCTTGCGCCGTGGACTCGGGGCGGTCGCGCGGTACGTCCGCGGCGCCCCGGGCACCTACGTCTGGCTGGCCGTCCTGTTCGTCACGACCGTCGCGGTGCACCACATGTCGCCGGGGTTCGAGCAGCACTTCCTGCGCCGCAGGTCGACCAACATCCACGAGCTGTCGCGCACCCCGCTGCGGGTGCTGGTCACCAGCGCGATGTGGATCGACGGCGGGCGGTGGCTGCCGTACGCCGTGCTGTACACGGTCTTCCACGCGCCGGCCGAGCGGTGGCTCGGCACCGCCCGCTGGCTCGCGGTGTGCGCCTGTGCGCACGTGCTGGCGTCCCTGGTCAGCGAGGGCCTGCTGCTGAAGGCGATCAAGGACGGCATCGCGCCGCACTCGGCGGTCAACACCCTGGACATCGGCGTCAGTTACGCGCTGGCCGGTGTCGTCGCCGTCCTCACCTACCGGATCGCCCGGCCCTGGCGCTACGGCTACCTCGCGGTCGTCCTCGCCGTCTTCACCCTTCCGCTGGCCGGCTCGCCCACCTTCACCGACGTCGGGCATTTCCTGGCGATGCTGATCGGCCTGGCCTGCTACCCGCTCACCACGGGCCGCGCGAAAGCACGGAATCCGAAGGAGACACCGACCACTCCCACGGGTTAGGTTCCCGGCCATGAGCAGCTCGGCGAGCAGTGTCGTGAACGGTGGCATCTCCTTCTGGTACGCGGACGACGGCCTCCCCGCGGTACGGGAACCGCTGTCCGGGGACGCCACGGCCGACGTGGTGATCGTCGGCGGCGGATACACCGGTCTGTGGACCGCCTACTACCTGAAGAAGGCCGCGCCCTTCCTGCGGATCACCGTCCTGGAGCAGAAGTTCTGCGGTTACGGCGCCTCGGGCCGCAACGGCGGCTGGCTGTACAACGGCGTCGCGGGCCGCGACCGGTACGCCAGGCTGCACGGGCGGGAGGCCGCGGTACGGCTCCAGAAGGCGATGAACGACACCGTGGACGAGGTGATCGCGGTCGCCGAGGCGGAGGGCATCGACGCGGACCTGCACAAGGGCGGCGTCCTGGAGGTGGCCACCACCCCCGCCCAGCTGGCCCGGCTGAAGGCGTTCCACGAGCACGAGCTGTCGTACGGCGAGAAGGACCGCGAGCTGTACGGCGCCCGGGAGACGGCCGAGCGGATCCGGATCGCGGACGCCGTCGGCTCCACCTGGACCCCGCACGGCGCCCGGCTGCACCCGGTGAAGCTGGTGAAGGGGCTGGCGGCGGCGGTGGCCGCGCTCGGGGTGACGATCCACGAGTCGACCCCGGTGACGGAGATCCGCCCCAAGCACGCCGTCACTCCCTACGGCACCGTCCGCGCGCCCTACGTCCTGCGCTGCACCGAGGGCTTCACCGCCTCCCTCAAGGGCCAGAAGCGGACCTGGCTGCCGATGAACTCCTCGATGATCGCCACCGAGCCGCTGAGCGAGGAGCAGTGGGCGGCGATCGGCTGGGACGGCCGGGAGACGCTGGGCGACATGGCACACGCCTACATGTACGCGCAGCGCACCGCCGACGGCCGGATCGCGCTCGGCGGGCGCGGGGTGCCGTACCGCTTCGGCTCCCGCACGGACAACGACGGCCGCACCCAGCGGGCGACCGTGGAGGCGCTGCGGGACGTCCTGGTGCGCTTCTTCCCGTCCCTGGCCGGTGTCGCGGTCACCCACGCCTGGTCCGGCGTCCTCGGCGTGCCCCGCGACTGGTGCGCCACGGTCACCCTGGACCGCTCCACCGGCCTCGGCTGGGCGGGCGGCTACGTCGGCTCCGGCGTCGCCACCACCAACCTCGCCGCCCGCACCCTGCGCGACCTGGTCCAGCAGGACTCCGGGCAGGGCGGCCGCACCGAACTGACCGACCTGCCCTGGGTCGGCCACAAGGTCCGCAAGTGGGAACCCGAACCCTTCCGCTGGCTCGGCGTCCACGGCATGTACGCCACCTACCACACGGCCGACCACCGCGAGCGCCTCCACCCCGCCGGCGACTCCTCCCGCCTGGCCAGGGCCGCGGACTGGGTGGCGGGGCGCCACTGAGGGGGCCCGGACGGCCCGCGGCCGGCCCTGGTGTCAGGCGACCGGTTCGGACACCGGGGTCTTCGGCCGGCGGCCGTGCTTGGGGGCTCGGGCGGTGACCAGCAGACCGGCGACCAGGCCGGCCAGGAGCATGATGGCGGCGGCCCAGCCGATGGCGACGGTGTAACCGTGCACGACGCCGGCCGCGACCGTGGCCGGCCGGTGCGGGCGGGCGGCGATGTAGGCGGCGGCGCTGGTGGTGGCGAGGGTGTTGAGCAGGGCGGTGCCGATCGAGCCGCCCACCTGCTGCGCGGTGTTGACGGTCGCGGAGGTGACCCCCGAGTCGCGCGGCGCGACCCCCGCCGTGGCCGTGGCGAACACCGGCATGAACGTCAGCCCCATGCCCAGCCCCAGCAGCAGCAGGGACGGCAGGATCTCCCCGGCGTAGGAGGAACGGACGGTCAGCCGGGTCAGCAGCAGCAGGCCGCTCGCCGCCAGCAGCATGCCCGGCACCATCAGCAGCCGCGGCGGCACGTGGTGCAGCAGCCGCGCGGAGATCTGGGTGGACCCGGTGACGATCGCCGCGGTCATCGGCAGGAACGCCAGCCCCGTGCGCACCGGCGAGTAGCGCAGGATGACCTGGAGGTAGTAGGTCATGAACAGGAACAGCCCGAACATGCCGATCACCGCGAGCATCATCGTCAGGAAGCAGCCCGCCCGGTCCCGGTCCCGCAGGATGTGCAGCGGCAGCAGCGGGCTCGGTGCCCGGGCCTGCCACCACACGAACGCCGCGAGCAGCAGCGCTCCCGCCGCGAACAGCCCGAGCACCAGCGGGTCCGTCCAGCCGCGCGGCTCCGCCTCGCTGAAGCCGTAGACGATCGCGACCAGGCCGCCGCAGCCGAGCACCGCACCGGGCACGTCGAGGCGGACGTCGTCGTGTCCCGGCCGGTCGTGCAGCAGGGCGAACGCGCCGAAGACCGCGAGCGCGGCGATGGGCACGTTGACGTACAGGCACCAGCGCCAGGTGAGGTACTCGGTGAGCACCCCGCCGACGATCAGCCCGATCGCCGAGCCGCTGCCGGCCAGCGCGCCGTAGACGCCGAACGCCTTGCCGCGCTCGCGCGGGTCGGTGAACGTCGTGGTCAGCAGGGACAGCGCGGAGGGTGCGAGCACCGCCGCGAAGACGCCTTGCAGCGCGCGGGCGCCGAAGAGCATCCCCGAGCCGGTGGCCGCGCCGCCGAGCGCGGAGGCGGCGGCGAAGCCCACGAGCCCGATGACGAAGGTGCGTTTTCGGCCCATGAGATCGGCGACCCGGCCGCCGAGCAGCAGCAGACCGCCGAAGGCCAGCGTGTAGGCGGTGATCACCCACTGCCGGTTGCCGTCGGACATGTGCAGGGCACGCTGGGCGGAGGGGAGCGCGATGTTCACGATCGTGGCGTCCAGGACCACCATCAGCTGGGCGAGGGCGATGACGACCAGCCCCCACCAGCGGTGCGGATCCGTCCCCTCCGCGGCGGCCCGGGACTCACCCGTTCGGCCGAGACTCATCTGGCCAGAAGACCATGAATCGGTACGTACCGCATCCGGGTGCGGGCTCGGCGCCTCAGGGCTCCAGCACCACCTTCCCGACGGTGCCGCGGTTCTCCAGCGCCCGGTGCGCGGCGGCCGCCGCCGCGAGCGGGAAGCGGGTGACGGCGGGCCGCAGCCGCCCCCGCGCGGCCTGTGCGAGCGCCCGCTCCTCCAGCACCCGCAGCCCGCCGCCCCGCCGCACCAGCTCCGGCCCGAGCACCGGCTCGGAGACACCTTCCACGACGTACCCCCGCCCGTCGCCGATGCCCTCCGCCGACCAGCCGAAGACCAGGTGCCGGCCGCCCGGCCCGAGCAGCGCCACGGCCTCCCGGGCGACCGCGCCGCCCACCCCGTCGTAGACGATCGTCGCGGCCCGCCCGCCGAGTCCCGCCCGCACCTCGGCGGCCCAGCCGGGCGCGGTGTAGTCGACGGCGAGCGCGGCGCCGTCCGCCCGTACCCGCCGCGTCTTCGCGGGGCCGCCCGCGAGCCCGACCACGGTCGCCCCGGCCGCCACCGCGTACTGCACCAGCAGCGTGCCGATGCCGCCCGCGGCCGCCGGTACGACCACCACGTCGTCCGGCCCCGGCTCGGCGCACCCCGCGACGCCCAGGGCGGTGCGGCCGGTGCCGATCATGGCGACGGCCGCCGCGAAGTCCAGCGGCTCCGGGACCTCGTGCAGCCGCCCGGCGTCGGTGACGGCCAGTTCGGCGTACCCGCCGGGCGCGAAGCCCAGGTGGGCGACCACGCGCTTGCCGAGCCACGTCCCGGCCACCCCCTCGCCGAGCGCGTCCACCACGCCCGCCACCTCCCGGCCGGGCACGGTCGGCAGGGCGGGCAGCTCCGGCAGCGGGCCCCGGTGCCCCGCGCGCAGCGCCGTGTCGAGCAGGTGCACCCCGGCCGCGGCGACCGCGATCCGCACCTGCCCCGGGCCCGGGACCGGATCCTCGGCCTCCTCGTAGGTCAGGTTCTCGGCCGGACCGAAGGCGTACAGGCGTACGGCGTGCATGGGGACCCCCCAGGTGAGCGACTGCCGCAACCCTCCGACATCAAGCGCGCTTGAGGTCAAGGGCCGGCCGTGGCGCGTTCGCGCGGGCCGGGGCCGTTGTCGGTGGCGGGGTGCAGCATGGACCGCATGGCGAGGGAAACGACCGGCGGCAGCCGGATGCGACGCGGGGCACGGCGGCCGGAGCTGCGCCTGCCGCCGCTGGAACCGTGGGACGGCGGTCCGCTGGACGCCGAGGGCGACTACGACGGACTGGAGCTGCGGGACGCGGACCTGAGCGGGCAGGACGCGGCGGGCGCCCGGTTCATGGACTGCGCGCTGCGCGGCTGCGCGCTGGACGGGACCCGGCTGCGCCACGCCCGCGTCCTGGACTGCGTGCTCACCGCTCCCCGCGGGGTCGGCACCGATCTCGCCGAGGCCACCCTGCGCGACGTCGAACTGACCGAGCCCCGGCTCGGCGGCACCCAGCTGCACGGCGCGGTGCTGGAGCGGGTCGTGGTGCGCGGCGGCAAGCTCGACTTCCTGAACCTGCGCACGGCCCGCCTGCGGGACGTGGTCTTCGAGTCCTGCGTCCTGGTCGAGCCGGACTTCGCGGGCGCCGGCCTGGAGCGGGTGGAGTTCGTGGACTGCGCGCTGAAGGGGGCGGATTTCGGCAAGGCCACCCTCAAGGACGTGGATCTGCGCGGTGCCGCGCCGCTGGAGATCGCCCGGGGCCTCGAACGGCTGTCCGGCGCGGTGATCAGCACCGGGCAACTGCTGGACCTGGCACCTGCGTTGGCGGCGGCCGTCGGGATCCGCGTGGAGTAGGCGGTCAGGAGACGCGGGGGAAGCGGGCCTGGAGGGTCCAGACCGCCGGGTTGTCGCCCAGCTCCTCGTGGAGGTCGACGAGGTCGGCGATCAGGTCGTGCAGGAAGTCCCGCGCCTCACGGCGGAGTTCGGCGTGCGAGAAGGACAGCGGGGGCTCCTCCAGGGGCTGCCAGTCGGCGGTGATGTCGACCCACCCGAAGCGGCGCTCGAAGAGCATCCGGTCGGTGGACTCGGTGAAGTCCAGCTCCGCCCGCTGCGGCCGGGCGGCGCGGGAACCCATCGGGTCCCGGTCCAGGCGTTCCACGATGTCGCACAGCGCCCACGCGAAGTCCAGCACCGGCACCCATCCCCAGGCGGTGGACAGCTCCCGGTCCGTCTTCGTGTCCGCGAGGTACACGTCCCCGCAGAACAGGTCGTGCCGCAGCGCGTGGACGTCCGCGCGGCGGTAGTCGGTCTGCGGCGGGTCCGGGAAGCGGTTGGAGAGGGCATAGCCGATATCGAGCACCCACCGATGGTGTCACGCCGCCTGGCCTGTCCCCGCCCCTGGCCAGGGTCTCTCGTTCGGATCATGCCGGGCTCGCGGGGCTCGCTGATCCGGCCTGATCCAAACGAAAGACCCTAAGATCGCTGACATGTCCAGATCCGTACGTGCCGTGCCAGCCGCCGCGACCGTGCTGGCCCTCGTCCTCGCCGGCACCGCGTGCGAGGGCGGAGTGCACGGCACCCCGGGCGGCTCCGGTCTGCGCGATCCGTACTTCCCGAGGGCGGGCAACGGCGGCTACGACGTGGACCACTACGCCCTCACCCTCGACTACACCCCCGCCACCCGCCGGCTCACCGGCACCGCGGTGATCACCGCCCGCGCCACCAAGGACCTGTCGGCCTTCGACCTGGACCTCTCCGGGCTGCGCGTGGACTCGGTCGGCGTCGACGGCCGCGACGCCCGCTTCAACCGCGCCGGGCAGAAGCTCACCGTCCGCCCGCACGACGACCTGCGCGAGGGCCACACCTTCCGGACGACGGTGCGCTACTCCGGCGTCCCGCGCACCCTCACCGACCCCGACGGCTCCGAGGAGGGCTGGCTGCCCACCGCCGACGGCGCCCTCGGCCTCGGCGAGCCGGTCGGCTCCATGGCCTGGTTCCCCGGCAACGACCACCCCTCCGACAAGGCCACGTACGACATCACCGTCACCGTGCCGCAGGGCCTCCAGGCCGTCTCCAACGGCGAGTTGGCGGGCCAGTCCACCCACGGCGGCCGTACGGCCTACCACTGGCACACCGCCCAACCCATGGCCGGTTACGTCGCCACCGTCGCCATCGGCCACTTCGTCGTCACCCGCACCGAGGGGCCCGGCGGACTGCCCGTCCTCACCGCCGTCGACCCCGGCCAGGTCAGGGCGAGCGCGGCGGTTCTCGCGCAACTGCCCGGCATCGTCAAGTGGGAGGAGGACACCTTCGGCCCCTACCCCTTCTCCTCCGTCGGCGCGATCATCGCCCGGCCCGGCGCCGCCGGTTACGCCCTGGAGACCCAGAACCGGCCCGTCTTCCCCGGCGCCCCCGAGACCGGCACCCTGGTGCACGAACTGGCCCACCAGTGGTACGGCGACTCGGTCACCCCGAAGTCCTGGCGCGACATGTGGCTCAACGAGGGCTTCGCCACCTACGCCCAGTGGCTGTGGCAGGAGGACCACGGCGGGGACAGCGCCCAGCGGACCTTCCTCGACTACTACCACCGCGACGACGACACCCTCTGGGCCTTCCCGCCCGCGCGGCCGTCGAGCGCCGAGCACATCTCGGGCACGCCCGTCTACCAGCGCGGCGCCATGGTCCTGCACAAGATCCGCCAGAAGGTCGGCGACAAGGCCTTCTTCGCCTTCCTGCGCGCCTGGCCCGCGGCCCACCGCCACGGCAACGCGAGCACGGCGGATTTCACGGCCTACGTCCAGAAACGTTTCCCTGGCGTGGACTTCGGCGAGATCTGGCGGGACTGGCTGTACGGGGAGGGGAAGCCGGCGCACCCGTAGCGCACGCCCGCCTCACCGGTCCCCGGCCGACGCCCACGCCGCCAGCATCCGGGCCAGCCCGCGCGGCCACACCGGCTCCCGTGCCCGCGCCAGTTCCCGCGGCGACCACCAGTGCCAGGCGAGGACGCCCTCGGCCGCGAGGTCCGCGCCGGCCGGCTCGCGCCGCGGTCCCCGCGTGACGTAGACGTGCTCGTGCTGACGGACGGGCACGCCCGCGCGGGCGAGGTCGTTCTCCCAGGTGCACAGCAGGGTGCCCGGTGACAGATCGGTCCAGCCCGTCTCCTCCGCCAGCTCCCGCAGGGCGCCCTCGCGCGGCCCCTCGCCCGCCTCCAGGCCGCCGCCCGGCAGGGCCCAGTGGATGCCGGCCTCGGCGTTGTCGTAGCGGAACAGCAGCACCGCGCCGTCCGGGTCCACGACGGCGATCCGGGCCGCCGGCCGCAGGGTGCGCAGCGGCTTGCGCAGGACGGCGCAGGGGCGGCCGAGGGCGCGGTCGGCGCGACGGTCGAGCAGGCCGTAGCCGAGCGAGGTCCAGAAGGCCAGGCCCGCCGGGTTGTTGTCGAGCACGGCGAGCCGCACGGCGGCGGCACCCCGTGCGCGCAGCCGGTCCTCCAGTCGCTCGGCGAGGGCGCGGCCGTACCCCTTGCCGTGCTCGGCACCGTGCACCAGCAGCAGCCCGATCCAGGGGTCCGGGTCGGCCGGGTCGGGATGCCGGGCGAGCGTGATCGCCAGCCCGAGGAGCCGTCCGTCGCCGGCCCGGGCGAGCAGCACCTCGGCTCCCGGTACGGCCAGTTCCCCGGTCAGGGCCGCGGCGATCTGGTGCGGCCGGATGTCGTCCGGGTCGGGGAAGTCGCCGGTGAGCCGGTGGAAGGCGCTGTTCGACGCGTACAGCGCGGTGAGTTCGGACAGCAGGGGGCCCGGGATGTCCTGGCCGGGGGAGAGGGGCGCGAGGATCACCGGGGCAACCTACCCCCGCGGTCGCGGGCCCGCGCCGGAATTTCCGCCCTCCCCGGCGGTCCGCCGGGGAGGTGCGAGAACGGCGGTGCCTCAGACGTTGACGCCGAAGTCCTGGGCGATGCCGACCAGGCCCGAGGCGTAACCCTGGCCCACCGCGCGGAACTTCCACTCCGCGCCGTTGCGGTACAGCTCGCCGAAGACCATCGCGGTCTCGGTGGCGGCGTCCTCGGACAGGTCGTAGCGGGCGATCTCGGCGCCGCCGGCCTGGTTGACGATGCGGATGTAGGCGTTGCGGACCTGGCCGAAGTTCTGGCCGCGGTTCTCGGCGTCGTAGATGGAGACCGGGAAGACGACCTTGTCGATGTCGGCGGGCAGACCGGCCAGGTTGACGTTGATCGCCTCGTCGTCGCCCGCGCCCTCGCCCGTGCGGTTGTCGCCGGTGTGGACGATGGTGTTGTCCGGGGTCTGCTTGTTGTTGAAGAAGACGAAGTGGGCGTCCGAGTAGACCTTGCCCTGCGCGTTGACCGCGATCGCGGAGGCGTCCAGGTCGAAGTCCGTGCCCGTGGTGGTGCGGACGTCCCAGCCGAGGCCCACGGTGACGGCGGTCAGGCCCGGAGCCTCCTTGGTGAGCGAGACGTTGCCACCCTTGGACAGGCTTACAGCCATGTGGGGTCCTTCCTAAGACGTGAAATGCGTGCCGACGAAGCTACCGTCACCCGGGACAACGCCGAGGGGGGTCCTGATGGTTCCGCACCCCTTTACCTTTTTTACCCGCACTTCTCCACGGTCCGGGGAAATCCGGGTGACGCGAACGGGCCCGGACCGGGAACATGGAAGGCATGTCCGGTCCTTACCTCGTCCGCGGCTCCGTCTCGCTCCCCGAGGCCGAGCTGATGTGGCGTTTCTCCAGGTCGTCGGGGCCCGGCGGGCAGCATGTGAACACCAGCGACTCCCAGGTGGAGCTGCGCTTCGACCTGGCGGCCACCGAGGCGCTGCCGCCGGTGTGGAAGGAGCGGGCCCTTCAGCGGCTGGCCGGCCGGCTGGTCGACGGGGTGGTGACCGTACGGGCGTCCGAGCACCGTTCCCAGTGGCGCAACCGCGAGGCCGCCGCCGTACGCCTCGCCGCCCTCCTCGCGGAGGCGACCGCGCCCCCGCCCAAGCCGCGCAAGCCCACCCGGATCCCGCGCGGCATCAACGAGCGCCGGCTGCGGGACAAGAAGCAGCGCGCGCAGACCAAGCGCGGGCGTTCGGGCCGGGACTGGGGGTAGGGCCGGCCGTCACATCCGCCGCCCCCGGCGCGTCAACACGGTATGGACGACAACGACAACGACTTCCTCGCCCGGCGGTTCGAGGCGCACCGCGGGCATCTGCGGGCCGTCGCCTACCGGATGCTGGGCTCGGCCGCCGAGGCCGAGGACGCGGTGCAGGAGGCGTGGCTGCGACTGAGCCGGGCCGGCGCCGGCGAGGTGGAGAACCTCGGGGGCTGGCTGACCACCGTGGTCGGGCGGGTCTGTCTCGACGTGCTGCGCTCGCGCCGCACCCGGGGCGAACAGCCGCTGGAGAGCTGGCGGCCGGGCCCCTCGGCCGAGCCGGACCCCGCGCAGGACGCGCTGCTCGCCGACTCGGTGGGAGCGGCGCTGCTCGTCGTCCTCGACACGCTGGGGCCCGCGGAGCGGCTGGCGTTCGTGCTGCACGACCTGTTCGGGGTGCCGTTCGAGGAGGTCGGCCGGATCGTCGGGCGCAGCCCCGCCGCCGCACGGCAGCTGGCCAGCCGGGCGCGGCGGCGGGTGCGGGGCGCGGCGGCGCCGGAGGCGGACCTCGGGCGGCAGCGGGCGGTGGTCGACGCGTTCCTCGCGGCCGCCCGCGGGGGCGACTTCGCGGGGCTGCTGGCCGTGCTGGACCCGGACGTGGTGGCGCGCGGGGAGACGGGGACGACGGCGGGGGCGGCCCAGGTCGCCGCGAACGCGGCCCGCTTCGCGGCGCCGGCCGCGGTGGCGCGGCCGGTACTCGTCGACGGCGCCACCGGCCTGGTGGCGCGGGGCGCGGACGGCGCGGTGGAGCGCGTCCTGACGTTCACCTTCTCGGCGGCGGGCCGCATCCTGGCGATCGACGTCATCACCGGCCCGGAGCGGCTGGCCGCGCTGGACCTGGAGCCGGCGCGGTGAAGGGCGGGCCGGGCGCGGTGCCTAGGCCCTCCCGTCGTCCGGCCCGTCCGCCGGCCCGAGCACCCCGACCACCTGGCCCCCGCTCCTCTCCCCGGTCTTGCGGAAGCCCAGGCGGAGGTAGAACTCCTCGGGGCCGTCCGGGCCCGGGTGCCAGGTCACGTACAGATCGGACCCGCCCCGGCGCCGGATCTCCGCGCCGACCGCCGCGACCGCGAAGCGCCCGTACCCGCGGCCCTGTTCGTCCGCCGCGATGTTCAGCCGCCACAGGCCGGAGCGGCGCACGCTCCCGTCGCCGTACCAGTCGATGTCGAGGAAGGCCATGAGGAACCCGACCGGCCGGGAGCCGTCGAGGATCAGGCGGGGCCAGGCCACCCCGGCGGGGTGGACGTACGCCTCGGCGAGCGAGCGCTCGACCGGCTCGACGGCGTGTTCCTGGTCGGGCCGGACCCGGATGCCGAGGGCGGCCTCGAAGGTGCGGGGCGTGATCTCTGCCAGCTGCGGTGCCATCCGCGCACCCTAGGGCCTCTCGTTTGGATCAGGCCAGGCTCGCGGGGCCTGGCACGCGCATCTGCCGCGTTGTCGTCAGTCGCCGACGCTCCGCGTCGACTCCCTCCTCCGCCTTGCATCTGCACGCACCAGGCCCCGCTCGCTGATCCGGCCTGATCCAAACGAAAGACCCTAGGCGGCGGGGCGGCCCCGCCACCACGGGAATTCGCGGCGCCTCAGCCCAACTGCCGGTAGCGGCCCCGGAAATACGTCAGCGGCCCGCCCTCCGCGCTCGGCACCCGCGCCGTCAGCACCCGGCCGATGACCAGCGTGTGGTCCCCGGCCGCCACCCGCTGCTCGGTCCGGCACTCCAGCGTGGCGAGCGCGCCGCCCACCAGCGGGGCGTTCGTGGCCTCGCCGCGCGTGTAGGGGATGTCCTCGAAGAGCAGCCGGTCGCTGATGCGGCCTCGCATGGCGAAGCGGCCCGCGATGTGCCGCTGGCTCTGGGCGAGCACCGACACCGCCCACAGCGGCTGCTCGGCGAGCAGGTCGTCCATGCGCGAGCCCTCCCGCAGGCTGACCAGGACCAGCGGCGGGTCGAGGGAGACGGACATGAAGGCGGTCGCGGTCATGCCGACGTCCTCCACGCCCGGTGCGGTCGGGTCGTCCGGATCGAGCGGCGGTTCCTGCGCGGTGACCAGGACCACACCGGCGGCCAGTCGGGACAGCGCGGCCCGGAACTCGTCGTTGCTCACCCCCTCAGCATGCCCGGAAGCCGTGGGAGTCGTGGGGGAAGGCGTCTTCAGCACGCCGGAAACGCTAGTCTGCGGCCCGCGGGCACCGCATCGGGCCTCCGCCCGAGCCGGGTCCTAGGACCAGCGGCGGACGGACACCCCGCGGAACCACACCGCACACGACCGCGGTACCGGCAATGGGTGAACTCGGGAAGAACGCGGAAACACTGCCCAATTGTTCATGTTTTGCTGTGACTTGAGTCACAAGGGGCAGGAATTGTTGACCCTGTGTACCGGGTGGGCAGCGCGCTGTGATTCAGTGGCGGTGAAACTGCTGGAGCAACCACGAGGCGCCGAAGACGACGACCCTTGATTCGCTGCGAGGTCTCGGGGGGAGGGCGAGCATGGAGACCGAGTCGGAGCCGTACGTCCGTCTTGCGTCCCTGCGGCAGCTGCACCAGGTCATGGCGGACATGAACACGGCACGCAGCCTGGCGGACACCTTGCAGACCGTGGCCGACGGCGCGGTGAACGCCCTGGGCTACGAGATGGCGTGCGTGAACCTCGTGCGCCCCGACGGCGACCTCGTCGTGGCCGCCTTCTCCGGCAACTCCGCCGCCGAGTCCCTGATCACCGGCCGGGTCGGCTCCCGCGACGCCTGGGACCGCCGGCTGGGCATGGGCGAGCGCTGGGGCGACCTCGTCTTCATACCGCACACCGAGGGCTGGGTGCTGGACGACGACGACGTGCCCCAGTGGTTCACTGACGGTCCCGCGCCGCGCTTCGAGGACGAGTGGCACCCCTCCGACCGGCTCTTCGCCCCCATGTACACCCCGGGCGTGCAGGGCTCCACCTGCGGCGAGCTGCTCGGCGTCATATCCGTGGACCGCCCGCGCAACGGCCGTCTGCCCGGCGCCTGGGGCCGCGAGGCCCTCCAGATGTACGCCTTCCAGGCCGCCATCGCGATCAGCAACGCCCGGCTGCGCTCCAACATGCAGCGCGCCCTGGTCCGCCTGGAGCGCGAGCAGCAGGCGCTGCGGGCCAGCGAGGAGAGTTTCCGGCAGGCCTTCGAGTACGCGCCGTCCGGCATGGCCATCGCCGAGATGGGCGGCGAACAGCACGGCCGCATCCTGCGCACCAACGACGCCCTGTGCCGGCTGCTGGGCCGGCCGGCCTCCGCGATGCGCCGCTACGCCTTCTCCGATCTCGTCCACCCCGAGGACATCGGCACCCTGCTGCGCACCTCGGCGGAGGGCGGCCGCGCCGAGCTGCGCCTCGGCCGCCGGGACGGGTCGTACGTCTGGGTGTCGCTGCGCAACAGCGTGGTCGCGGACGCCGCCGACGGGCCCCGCTTCCTGCTCACCCACGTCGAGGACATAGAGGAGCGCAAGCGCCGCGAGCTCCAGCTCGCCCACCGCGCCTCGCACGACTCGCTGACCGGCCTGCCGAACTCCGCCGAGCTGCGCTCACGGCTCTCCGCCCGGCTGTGCCGCCGCCCGGCGCACGCCGGCGCCCTGGAGTCCCTGGACGCGGCCTACGGCCACCCCGCGTACGACGGCCCCGCGGGGCACGGCTTCGACTTCGCGCCGGGCGCGGAGGCGTACGACGCCTACGACCACCATGTGCACACCGTGGCCCCCGAGGGCGACCAGGACGACGGCACCAAGGGCCTCGCGGTCCTCTTCTGCGACCTGGACGGCTTCAAGTCGATCAACGACCGGTTCGGTCACAACGCGGGCGACGCGGTGCTGATCGAGGTCGCCCGGCGGCTGTCCCAGGGCGTGCGCGACGGCGACACGGTGGCCCGGCTCGGCGGTGACGAGTTCGTGATCCTCGCCGACGGCCTCGGCCGCGCCGACGCCGAGGACCTGGCCGTACGGCTGCGCAACGAGATCATCCAGCCGATCCGGGCCGAGGGGCGGGCGGTCCGGGTGGGCGCGAGCTTCGGCATCGGCTGGGCGCACTGCGGGATGACCGCCGACGAGGTCCTGAAGTCGGCCGACGAGCGGATGTACGTAGAGAAACGATCTCGTCCCAAACAGCATCGACGTGCGGGATGAACCGCAGGTCAGCGAGTTGATGCGGTCTAGGTCACCCGTTTGGCTCAGACGGTGGGGGTAGGCTCGCCTTTCCAGCCATGACCGCATCAGTTCGCACCTGTTGAGGAGTACCAAGGGATGACGCCCGGCGACAACGGCGCGAGCACGCCCGAGGAAGACGACCCGTTCGGCTATCTGTACGCAGACGGCCAGGCCCGAGGGGCGCAGCCGCCGTCCGGCGGCTACGGCTACCCGAACTCGGTCAGCAGGGTGCGCACGGTCGGCGAGCGTCAGTACGGCCAGCAGCAGCCGCCCTACGTCCCGCCGCAGGGCGCCTACGGCCAGCCGAACGCCCACTACCAGGCCCCCGAGACGCTCCCCGGTGCCACCCCGCCCGGCAGCCGTCCCCCGGCCCCCCGGTCCGGCCCCGGCCGCCGCGGCCCCAACACCAAGGGCCTGCTGATCGGCGCGATCGCGGTGGTCGCCGCGGTGGTCGTCGGCATCAGCATCGCCATGTTCAACGGCAACTCGGACGACAAGAACTCCGACGACCAGGCCGGCGCCACCCCGGCCCAGTCCCAGAACGCGGACCCGACGCCGACGAGCAGCAGCTCATCCGACGGCACGCTGCCGAAGGCGGACGCGGCGGACAGCTCCGTGCAGCTGGCGGGCGGGGCCGCGGTGTCTTCGGACGTGAAGGGCGCGAAGGGAGCGGGCGGCAGGTACGTGGCCGGCCTCAATCAGGTCGGCGCCTCGGTCACCTGGACTGTCGGTGGCATCCGGGAAGCCGGTTCGTACCGCCTGTACGTGCGTTATTCCATTCCCGGTGAGGACGCCAACGCAACGTTGACGGTCAACGGCAAACCCAACCAACAGCCGCTCGGCATGAAGAACTTCATCCACTCGCCGAAAGGCGACTTCGAGAAGGGCTGGCAGACCACCTGGGCTCCGGTAACCCTGAACCAGGGCGCCAACACCTTGTCGATCGCCTGTGGTCAAGGGAACCAGTGCAACGCCCTCATCGATCAGTTCTACATCTCCAAGTAGAGGCCGATGCGGTCCGTCAAGCGTGACAGCCGCCGGAGGTGTTGATTCTCGGCGGCTGTCGAGCATTGTGGACTTCGGGTCAAGCCCTTCTGGCGTGCCTCACCCGTAGATCTCGACCGAGTTGGCGCTGCCGGGGTTGTCCGAGTAGCTGCCCGGCTTCAGCGTGACCAGTTTGGTGCCGGTGGCGCAGCCGAGGGTGGCCTTCCAGAAGACCAGAGTGTAAGAAGTCTGGTTCGAGACGGATCGGGCGATGTGGGCGAGAGGGATACAGCCGGGCGTTTCGGAGTAGACGGTCCTGGTCCCGGTCCTGTTCGTCCCTGACCATCCGCAGAACTTGCCCTTCGGGCAGGTGTTGGGATCGGCCGCCGCGGCCGGTGTGGCAAAGGCGCCGCCCAGCAACGCGCTGGTCACAGCCACCGTCGCCAGGCTCTTCGCGAGCATGCTCATGTGAGGTTCCCCTATATAGGACGCTACTGGTCAATGTAGCGAATGAGTGATCATCCGATCATTCATTCGCTATAGGGGGAAAGGGTGTTTCTCGGCCAATCTGTCATGCGTGCATGTCCGGCGAGGGGCGCGAGGCTAGTGCGCCGTCGTCACCGACACCTGCTCCAGGAGTCTCTCGTACGTCCCGCGGTCGAACTCGCCCGCCGCGGGCGCCCGTACGGTCGCCGCCGACAGGGCCACCGCCCGGGACAGCCGGTCCGGCCAGCCGAGCCGTTCGACCAGGCCCGACAGCAGGGCGGCCACCGCCGAGTCGCCCGCGCCGGTCGGGTTGCCGTGCACCCGCGACGGCGGGCTCGCGCGCCAGTGGCCGTCGGGGGTGGCGGCGAGCAGGCCGTCCGGGCCCAGGGAGGCGACCACCGCGTGGGCGCCGCGCCGGCGGGCGTCCCGGGTGGCGCGCAACGGGTCGTGGGAGCCGGTGAGTTCGGCCAGTTCGTCGGCGTTCGGCTTGATGATGTCGGGGCGGGCCGCCACCCCGCGGCGCAGCGGTTCGCCGCTGGTGTCCAGCAGGATCGGCACGCCGAAGGACCGCGCGGTGCGGACGAGGCCCGCGTACGCCCCCACGGGCACCCCGGGCGGCAGGCTGCCGCACAGCGCCACCGCCGAGGCGCCGGCCAGCAGGCCCTCGTAGCGGTCGAGGAACGTGCCCCACTCGGCGGGCGCGATCTGCGGGCCCGGCTCGTTCAGCTGGGTGGTGTCGCCGGAGCGTTCGTCCACCACCGCGATGGTGCGCCGCGTCGCCCCCGCCACCGGTACCAGCGCGTCGGTGAGCCCCTCGGTGCCGGCGAGCCGGTCGCGTACCGCCCGGCCGGTGCCGCCGCCCGCGAACCCGGTGACCGTCACCTCGTGCCCGAGCGCGGCGAGCACCCGGCCCACGTTCACGCCCTTGCCGCCCGGGCGCTCGATGACCTCCGAGACCCGGTGCGAGGCGTGCGGGCGCAGCGACCGCACCCGATAGGTGATGTCGAGAGCGGTGTTCAGCGTGACCGTGAGGATCACCCGGGCTGCCTCCCTCGAAGCCGGCGTTCCGGCGCCGCCTGTCGTTTCCGGGGCCCGATCATGCCAAACAGACGGCGGCCGGCCCAGTCGCGGGCCGGTCGCCGGCACCGGGAAAAGCCGGGCGTATCAGGCCAGTTGGGGAGCTACGACCCACGCGCCGCGGCGCATCACGCCCTTTACCGCGAAGTCCGCGTCCAGCAGCACCAGGTCCGCGTCCTTGCCCGGCTCCAGGGAGCCGACCCGGTCGGAGAGGCCCAGCAGCCGGGCCGGGTTGGCGCACAGGGCCTTCACCGTGTCCTCGACCGACAGCCCGTCCACGGTCACCGCGCGCTGGAACGCCCGGTCGAGCGTCAGCGTCGAGCCGGCGATCGAACCGCCCTCCACCAGCCGCGCCACGCCCTCGCTGACCTCGACCTCCAGCGGGCCGAGCATGTAGCGGCCGTCGCCCTGGCCCGCCGCGTCCATCGCGTCGGTGATGAACGCGACCCGGTCCGCGCCCGCGTGGTGGAAGGCCAGCTCCAGGGCGGCGGGGTGCAGATGCGTGCCGTCGTTGATCAGCTCGACCGTCACCCGCTCGTCCTCCAGCAGCGCGGCGACGGGGCCGGGGGCGCGGTGGCCGAGGGCGGGCATCGCGTTGAACAGGTGGGTGGCGACCGTGGCGCCGGCCTCGATGGCCTCCACCGTCTGCTCGTACGTCGCGTCCGTGTGCCCGATCGCCGCGATCACCCCGTGCTCGGCGAGCAGCCGCACGGAGTCGATGCCGCCGGGCAGCTCCGCGGCGAGGGTGAGCATCCGCGCCTGGCCGCGCGCCGCGTCGATCAGCTTGCGGACCTCGGCGGGCTCCGGGTCGCGCAGCAGCGCCTCGGAGTGAGCGCCCTTGCGGCACGGCGAGATGAACGGCCCCTCGAAGTGGATCCCCGCGATCTCGCCCTGCTCGGCCAGCTCGCTGAGCAGCCCCGCCTGCCGTACCAGCAGGTCCATCTCGTCGGTGACGGTGGAGGCGACCAGGGTGGTGGTGCCGTGCTCGCGGTGGGTGCGGACCGCGGTGAGGATCTGCTCGGCGGTCCCGGAGAAGGAGGCGCCGCCGCCGCCGTGGTTGTGGATGTCGACGAAGCCGGGGACCAGCCAGTGGCCGCTCACGTCGACGACCTCGGCGCCGGCCGGGGCGGCGGCGGTGATGCGCGTGCCGTCGACGGCCACCTGGCCGCCGTGCACCGTTCCGGTGGGCAGGACCACGTTCGCGCCGGTGAGCAGCCGGGGCTGCGGGGCGCTGTCGGGGGCCGGAGTTTCCCGCTCGTTGGCCATCAGGTGCTTACCTCCGGAGTCGTAGGGATGGTGCCGGTCAGCAGGTCCCGCGCGAGCAGCCCCGCGCCCAGGCAGCCGGCGCTGTCGCCGAGGGCGGCGGGCACGATGGACGGCAGTTTCTGGAAGGTGACCCGGCTGCGGACGGCGTCCCGCAGGGGCTGGAACAACACTTCCCCCGCCTCGGCGAGCCCGCCACCGATGATCAGCGTGCGCGGGTCCAGCAGGGTGAGCGCGGTGACCAGCCCGTCGGCGAGCGCGTCCACCGCGGTCCGCCAGACCCGGCCGGCCTCCGGGTCGCCGGCCGCGACGGCCCGGGCGCAGTCGGCCGCGTCGGCGTCCGGGTTCCCGCCGGCCGCCGCCCAGGCCTCGCTGACGGCGGCCGCGGAGGCGTACCGCTCCAGGCAGCCGCGCTGCCCGCACGGGCAGGGCGCGCCGCCGGGCCGCACGACGATGTGGCCGATCTCGCCCGCGAAGCCGTGCGCGCCCGACTCCACCCGGCCGTCGATCCCGATCGCGCCCGCGATGCCGGTGCCGAGCGGCACGAACAGGAAGCGGTCGGCGCCCCGGCCCGCGCCGATCCGGCCCTCCGCGAGCCCGCCGGTGCGCACGTCGTGGCCGAGCGCGACGGGCACCCCGAGCCGCTCGGCGAGCAGCGCGCGCAGGGGCACGTCCTGCCAGCCGAGGTTGGCGGAGTAGACGGCGGTGCCGTGCTCCTCGTCCACGATGCCGGGCACCGCGATACCGGCCGCGGCGGCCGGGGTGCCGTAGTGCTCGGCGCCGTACGCGCGCAGTTCGGCGGCGAAGTCGAGGATGCCCGCCACCACCGTGTCGGGGCCGCGTTCGCGGCCGGTGGCGCGGCGGGCGCGGTGCAGCAGGGCGCCGTCGTCCCCGACGAGGGCGGCCTTCATCCCGGTACCGCCCACGTCCAGGGCGATGACATGTCTCACGGGGACAGTGTGGCCCGGTGACCCATGAGAGGTCTAGTCCACTCGCGTGGTGTAGACCTTAGGATTCCATCTATCGGACAGTCGGACAGCAGGGTTGGGACTTTGACGGTGCGTCGGCGTACGGCAGGAATGATCGCGGTGGTGTCCGCCATGGGCATGACCGCGCTCCTCGGCGGCTGCGGGAGCACGGGCTCCTCCGACGTGACCCTCAGACTCGTCGCCGCCGACTACGGCGACTCACCCGCCAACAGCTCCAAGAAGTACTGGGACTCGCTGGTCAAGGCGTACGAGGCGACGCACTCGGGGGTGAAGGTCGAGGTCAGCGTCTACTCCTGGAACGACGTCGACCGCAAGGTCAAGGAGATGGTCGACGCCGGCCACGCGCCCGACCTCGCGCAGATCGGCGCCTACGCCGACTACGCGGCCGCGGGCAAGCTCTACGCGGCCTCGGACCTGCTCTCCATCCGCACCCAGGCGGACTTCCTGTCCCAGCTGGCCGACGCCGGCCAGTGGAACCACACGCAGTACGGCATACCGTTCGCCGCCTCCACGCGGGTGCTCTTCTACAACAAGACGATGTTCGAGAGCGCCGGACTCACCCCGCCCAGCAGCTGGGACCAGCTGGCGGCCGACGCCAAGGTGCTCAAGGACAAGGGCGTGAAGTACCCCTTCGCGCTGCCGCTGGGCCCCGAGGAGGCGCAGGCGGAGACCATGCAGTGGATGCTCTCCGGCGGCGACGGCGGCTCCGGCGGCACCGGGTACACCGACGACATCGGCACGTACACGATCGACTCCCAGCAGAACGTCTCCACCTTCACCTGGCTCAAGGACGACCTGGTCGACAAGGGGCTGACCGGCCCGGTGGCGCCCGGGAAGCTCAACCGGGCGCAGGCCTTCGCGGCGTTCGCCGACGGCCAGGTCGGCATGGTCAACGGGCACCCCACGCTGATCCAGCAGGCCGAGCAGAAGGGCGTGCGGTTCGGGATGGTGCCGACGCCGAGCCGCGGCGGACGGGCCCGGTCGTCGGTGGGGGTCACCGACTGGATGATGGCGTTCAAGCAGAACGGCCACGCCGAGCAGGCCGGCGACTTCCTGAACTACGTCTACAGCGAGAAGAACGTCCTCGACTTCTCCCGCACCTACGGCCTGCTGCCGGTCACCAGCTCCGCCTCCAACACCATGAGCGCGTCGGACGCGGCGCCCGACAAGGCCCTGCACCCCTTCCTCGACGAGCTGGCCACGTCCGAGCTGTACCCCGTGGGCAAGACGTCCTGGGCGGCGGTCAGCGCGGCGGTGAAGCAGGACATCGGGCAGGCGGTCGCCCCCGGCGGCAGCCCCGCGGGCGTCCTGACCCGCCTCCAGGCGACGGCCACCGCGGCGGACAGCGCCGCCAGCGCGAACTGAGCTACGGTTCCGGTATGGAACTGGGCGACCGCGAGCGGGCCATCCTCGCGCTGGAACGCCGGGGCTTCACGGGCCCCGGCGCCAAGGAACGCGCCATCCGCGAGCAGCTCCACCTCTCCCCGGTCCGCTACTACCAGCTCCTCAACGCCCTCCTGGACGACGAACGCGCCCTCGCCCACGACCCGGTCACGGTCAACCGGCTGCGCCGGATCCGCGACACCCACCGAGCGGAACGCTGAGCCGGCCGGCACCCGCCGGTCACGCGGGGAGGACGCCCCAGGAGTGATGGCGGCCCCCGCTGGATAGTGTCGGTACATGGACCCTCTGCCGACCCCAGCCACCCAGGCCGGCCGGGACGGGCTGGCCGCGTTGCTGGCCAAGCCCCGCACCGCGGTGATCGGCCTGGACTTCGACGGCACCCTCGCCCCCATCGTCGCCGATCCCGAACAGGCCCGCGCCCACCCGGACGCCGTCCCCGCGCTCGCCGCCCTCGCCCCCAAGGTCGCCCACGTCGCCGTGATCACCGGCCGCCCCGCGGGCGTAGCGGTCCGCCACGGCGGCTTCGCCGGCGTCCCGGGCCTCGCCCACCTCACCGTCCTCGGGCACTACGGCGCCGAGCGCTGGGACGCCGTCACCGGCACCGTCTCCGCCCCCGCCCCGCACCCCGGCGTCGCCGCCGTCCGCGCCGAACTGCCCGGCGTCCTCGACCGGGCCGGCGCCTGGCAGGGCACGTGGATCGAGGAGAAGGGCCGCGCGGTCGCGGTGCACACCCGCCGCGCCGCGGACCCGGAGGCCGCCTACGAGGCGCTGCGCGGGCCCCTCACCGACCTCGCCACCCGGCACGGACTGATCGTCGAGCCCGGCCGGATGGTGCTGGAACTGCGCCCGCCCGGCATGGACAAGGGCGTCGCCCTGAGCGAGTACGTCCGCGAGACCGGCGCCGAGTCCGTCCTCTACGCCGGCGACGACCTCGGCGACCTCCCCGCCTTCGCCGCCATCGAGAAGCTCCGCTCCGAGGGCCTGCCCGGCCTGCTGGTGTGCAGCGGCAGCTCGGAGGTCGCCGAACTGGCCGAGAGGGCCGACCTGGTGGTCGACGGCCCCGAGGGCGTCGTACGGCTCCTCGGGGCGCTGGCGGATCAGCTCGACTGATCCGTCAGGGCGTGCAGCTGGTCCAGGAACCACTGGGCCGGCGGCAGCGCCGTGGCCGCCGCGGCCAGCCGCTTCGACCGCTCCGCCCGCTCACCGGCCGGCATGCTCAGCGCCGCGTGCAGCGCCTGCGCCGTGCCCGTGATGTCGTACGGGTTCACCACCAGCGCGTCCTCGCCCAGCTCCGCGTACGCCCCCGCCTCCCGGGACAGCACCAGCGCACAGCCCTCGTCGGAGACGACCGGCACCTCCTTGGCGACCAGGTTCATGCCGTCCCGGATGGGGTTGACCAGGGCCACGTCGGCGAGCCGGTACGCGGCCAGCGAGCGGGCGAAGTCGTCCTTCACATGGAGCACCACCGGCGTCCAACCGTCCGTGCCGTAGCGCTCGTTGATCTCCTCGGCGACCCGTCGCACCTGTTGCGTGTACTCCCGGTAGACGGCCAGGTCCTGCCGGGACGGGTACGCGAACGCCACATGGACGACCCGCTCGCGCCACTCGGGGTGCGCGTCCAGCAGCTGCCGGTACGCCAGCAGCCCGCGCACGATGTTCTTGGACAGCTCGGTGCGGTCCACCCGGACGATCGTCCGGCGGCCCTCGCCGATCTCCGCCCGCAGCGCCGCCATCCGCTCGTCCACGTCCGCCTCGTGCGACCGCGCGCGCAGGAAGTCGGCGTCCGCGCCGAGCCCGTGCACCCCGATCCGGGTGCCGGTGGGAATCCCGGGCCCGAGCACCGCGTGGCAGCACTCGGTGAACGCGTCCGCCCACCGCCGCGTGAGGAACGCCGCCCGGTCCGCGCCCAGGATGCCGGTCAGCAGCTCGGCCGCGATGTCGTCCGGCAGCAGCCGGAAGTACTCCGCCGGGGCCCACGGCGTGTGCGAGAAGTGGCCGATGCGCAGGTCGGGGCGGAGCCGGCGGAGCATCCGCGGGGCGAGCGCCAGGTGGTAGTCCTGGATCAGCACCGCCGCACCCTCGGCCGCCTCCTGGGCCAGCGCCTCGGCGAACGCCCGGTTGTAGGCCTCGTACGCCGCCCACTGCCGCCGGAACCCGGCGTCGAAGACGGGCTCCAGCGGCGTCTGGTAGAGCATGTGGTGCACGAACCAGAGCACCGAGTTGGCGATGCCGTTGTACGCGTCGGCGAAGACCTCCGCGTCGATGTCCAGCATCCGCACCCGCTGCCCGCCGGTGTCCGCGACCGGCAGCAGCCCGCCGTCCGCGCGCCGGGCGGCCGCCCGGTCGCCGTCGCCCAGCGCGGCGCACACCCACACCGCGTTCGCCTCCGGCCCGATGGCCGAAAGGCCCGAGACCAGACCGCCGCCGCCCCGCCTGGGACGCAGCGCCCCGTCCTCGCCGACCGTGTACGAAACCGGGCCGCGATTGGACGCGACCAGCACCTCAGCACCGTGCGTGGAAGCCATGGTCCTCAACCTAGCCCGGCCCGGAAACACTCAAACGTACGGACCGTCCCCGAAAGCGGCCCTGAACAGCCGTACCTCCGGTTTCACGCCACCCGGCGGTGGGCGTACTCGGCGATCTCGGTCATCGGCGGGCGCTCCTCGGTGTCCACCGAGTAGGTGCGCGGCTCGAAGCCCGCCACCCCCCGCTCGAACTGGGTGAGCGAGGGCCGCACCAGATGGCCCCGGGCCAGCCGCAGCTGGGCGGTGCGGTAGATGGCCGCCGCCATCCGGCCGAGCGCCTGCCCGTCCTGGTGCCGGTGCTTGCGCACCCCCACGTCCACCTGGGCCAGCGCGTCCAGGCCCACCAGGTGCAGCGCGTCCACCAGCATGCCCAGCTCCACCCCGTACCCCACCGGGAACGGCAGCCGCTCCAGCAGCGAGCGCCGGGCCGCGTACTCCCCGCCCAGCGGTTGCACGAACCCGGCCAGCTGCGGCCAGTGCATGTTCAGCAGCGGGCGCGCCATCAGCTCGGTGACCCGGCCGCCCTGCCCCGCCGACCCGGCGAGCGGCCGGTCGTACATCGCCTTGACCAGCTGCACGTCCGGTTCGGTGAGCAGCGGGCCGACGATCCCGGTGACGAAGTCGGCCGAGAACTCCCGCAGGTCCGCGTCGACGAAGCAGACGACGTCCCCGCCGGCGACGAGCAGCGAGCGCCACAGCACCTCGCCCTTGCCCGGTACGGCGGGTATCCGGGGCAGGATCGCGTCGCGGTGCACCACCCGCGCGCCCGCCGCGGCCGCCACCTCGGAGGTGCGGTCGGTGGACCCGGAGTCGATCACCAGCACCTCGTCGACCAGCGGGACCCGCTCCACCAGCTCGCGCCGGATCACGGCGACGATCTCGCCGACGGTCTCCTCCTCGTTGAGCGCGGGCAGGACCACGCTGACCGCCTGGCCGGTGCGCTGCTTGGCCGCCAGGAGCTGGTGCATCGGCCGATCGTGCACGGACCAGGAGCGGTCGCTCAGCCAGCGCTCGACTTCTTCCAGCACGGTCCCGGGCTCCTCACGGTTGTCTCGCGGTACGGACGACTATCTCAACTGTCCAGGCCTTCGGTTACAGTCTTGAACAACGCCGATGACCATCGCATGTCGGGGGTCCACGCGCGCCGACAACCGCATACACAACCGAATACCGCTCATCCAGAGGGGCAGAGGGACACGGCCCGATGAAGCCCCGGCAACCCTCCAGCCGGTCTCGTTCTTCGAACAGCGAGGCTCCCGGCTAGGGAAGGTGCCAAATCCGTCTCGCGGCGAGATGCGTCGCGAGGAAGATGAGGAGAAAGGGCCTCGCCTCCCATGGCTGTGCAGACAGTTGCCTCCACCGGCAGTTCCACCGTCGACCTCGGCCCCGCCGCCGCCCTGAGCTGTCGGGAATGCGGCCACCGTGTCCCGCTCGGCCCGGTCTTCGCCTGCGAGGAGTGTTTCGGGCCGCTGGAGATCGCCTACGACTTCTCCGGCTACGACACCGAGGAACTGCGGGCGCGCATCGAAAGCGGCCCCGCCAACATCTGGCGCTACGCCCCGCTGCTGCCCGTCCCGGCGGACGTGGCCGACAAGCCGAACATCAACCCCGGCTGGACCAAGCTCGTCAAGGCCGACAACCTCGCCCGCGAACTCGGCGTCACCGGCGGCCTGTACGTCAAGGACGACTCCGGCAACCCGACCCACTCCTTCAAGGACCGGGTGGTCGCCCAGGCACTGGAGGCCGCGCGCGCCTTCGGCTTCACCACCCTGTCCTGCTCCTCCACCGGCAACCTGGCCGGCGCCGTCGGCGCCGCCGCCGCCCGCGCCGGCCTGCGCTCCTGCGTGTTCATCCCGCACGACCTGGAGCAGGGCAAGGTCGTCATGGCCGCGGTCTACGGCGGCGAGCTGGTCGGCATCGAGGGCAACTACGACGACGTGAACCGCTTCTGCTCCGAGCTGATCGGCGACCCGGCCGGCGAGGGCTGGGGCTTCGTCAACGTCAATCTGCGCCCCTACTACGCGGAGGGCTCCAAGACCCTGGCGTACGAGATCTGCGAGCAGCTCGGCTGGCGGCTGCCCGACCAGATCGTGGTCCCGATCGCCTCCGGCTCCCAGCTCACCAAGATCGACAAGGGGCTCCAGGAGCTGATCAGGCTGGGGCTCGTGGAGGACCGGCCGTACAAGATCTTCGGCGCCCAGGCCGAGGGCTGCTCGCCGGTGTCGACCGCCTTCAAGGCGGGCCACGACGTGGTGCGGCCGCAGAAGCCGGACACCATCGCCAAGTCGCTCGCCATCGGCAACCCGGCCGACGGGCCCTACGTCCTGGACATCGCCCGGCGCACCGGCGGCGCCGTGGAGGACGTCACGGACGAGCAGGTCGTCGCCGCGATCAAGCTGCTGGCCCGGACCGAGGGCATCTTCGCCGAGACCGCGGGCGGCGTGACCGTCGGCGTGACGAAGAAGTTGATCGACAGCGGGATCCTCGACCCGGCGAAGACCACCGTCGTCCTCAACACCGGCGACGGTCTGAAGACCCTCGACGCGGTGGCCGGCACCGGCCTGACCGCCACCATCCGCCCGACCCTGGACTCCTTCCGAGAGGCTGGCCTCGCATGAGCGTGACCGTTCGCATCCCCACCATCCTGCGCACCTACACCGGCGGCCGGGCCGAGGTCGCCGCCGAGGGCGCCACCCTCGCCGAGGTCATCGAGGACCTGGAGAAGAACCACACCGGGATCGCCGCCCGCGTCCTGGACGACCAGGGCAAGCTGCGCCGGTTCGTGAACGTCTACGTCAACGACGACGACGTCCGCTTCGAGCAGGGCCTGCAGACCGTCACCCCGGACGGCGCGGGCATCTCGATCATCCCGGCGGTCGCCGGCGGCTGCTGACCGAATGACCGATCATTACCTTCGGTAAGGACGGTTACGGAAGGTTCATCGGATTGCCCTCTCCGTGAGAGAAGCGGAGGGGGCAATTCTGTGTGATTGAGCGCGGTACAGTTGGGGAACACGCCCCGGATCACCGAGGGGAAGCCCTCGATTCCTCACCGCGAGCCCGATAAGAAGTAGCCAAAGTGCACGGGTTTTCCGCGGCTTTTGTGTTGTTTTCAGGGGCCCGACTTGCCCTGAACTCTGGTGAATTCTCCCCACATTCCGGATCGGTCGCGTCCAGAATTCTCGTCCAATTGACCTGTTGCAGACGGCAGTTGGACAGATACATTCAGCCGCGGTCGACGCGTTCCGGCGCACGCCCCCGACCGATTGGGGGGTGAGGTCTGACCCGGGTCCGCGAAGTGTGGATCTGTGCAAGGGCCAGTAATAGGGGAGTTAGGCATGGCTCAGGGCACCGTCAAGTGGTTCAACGCGGAGAAGGGGTACGGCTTCATCGCGGTCGACGGTGGTGCGGACGTCTTCGTCCACTACAGCGCCATTCAGATGGACGGCTACCGCACCCTGGAGGAGGGCCAGCGGGTCGAGTTCGAGATCTCGCAGGGCCAGAAGGGTCCGCAGGCCGACATGGTTCGCGTCACCGCCTGAACGTTTCTCGACCGCAGGGCCCGCACCTCGCACGAGGTGCGGGCCCTGCGGCATGTCCGGCCGGTGCGTTCGCCCGGGGCTGACGGCGGGCCCGTACCCGCGCAGGCGCCTGCGCCCGCCCGTCACCCGACCGCCACCCCTCGACGAGCCCGCTACGCGGGCGCACCTTGCACTCGGGCATGCCGAGTGCTAATCATTGCGTTAGCACTCTGAAGGTGAGAGTGACAAAGAAGGACCGGGTCGGTGAGGCCCGCAGGCCAGGTGGGGCAAGGAACCGCAGGCCGGCGAGCCGTCCGTCGCGGGCGCGGGCGCGGTCCGAAGGAATCACCCCCAGTCCTGGAGGGACCACTTCACATGGCCAAGATCATCGCGTTCGACGAGGAGGCGCGGCGCGGCCTCGAGCGCGGCATGAACCAGCTCGCGGACGCCGTCAAGGTGACGCTCGGCCCCAAGGGTCGCAACGTCGTCCTCGAGAAGAAGTGGGGCGCCCCCACGATCACCAACGATGGTGTCTCCATCGCCAAGGAGATCGAGCTCGAGGACCCGTACGAGAAGATCGGCGCCGAGCTGGTCAAGGAAGTCGCCAAGAAGACGGACGACGTCGCCGGTGACGGTACGACCACCGCGACCGTGCTCGCCCAGGCCCTGGTCAAGGAAGGCCTGCGCAACGTCGCCGCCGGCGCCAACCCGATGGCTCTGAAGCGCGGTATCGAGAAGGCCGTCGAGGCCGTCTCCGCCGCCCTCCTGGAGCAGGCGAAGGACGTCGAGACCAAGGAGCAGATCGCCTCCACCGCGTCCATCTCCGCCGCCGACACCCAGATCGGCGAGCTGATCGCCGAGGCCATGGACAAGGTCGGCAAGGAAGGCGTCATCACCGTCGAGGAGAGCAACACCTTCGGTCTGGAGCTGGAGCTCACCGAGGGCATGCGCTTCGACAAGGGCTACATCTCCGCCTACTTCGCGACCGACATGGAGCGCATGGAGGCGTCGCTCGAGGACCCGTACATCCTCATCGCGAACTCCAAGATCGGCTCCGTCAAGGACCTGCTCCCGCTCCTGGAGAAGGTCATGCAGTCGGGCAAGCCGCTGCTGATCATCGCCGAGGACGTCGAGGGCGAGGCCCTGTCGACCCTGGTCGTCAACAAGATCCGCGGCACCTTCAAGTCCGTCGCCGTCAAGGCCCCGGGCTTCGGCGACCGCCGCAAGGCCATGCTCGGCGACATCGCCATCCTCACGGGCGGCGAGGTCATCTCCGAGGAGGTCGGCCTCAAGCTGGAGAACGCGACCCTGGACCTCCTGGGCCGCGCCCGCAAGGTCGTCATCACCAAGGACGAGACCACCATCGTCGACGGTGCCGGCTCCTCCGAGCAGGTCAACGGCCGCGTCAACCAGATCCGCGCCGAGATCGAGAACAGCGACTCCGACTACGACCGCGAGAAGCTCCAGGAGCGCCTGGCCAAGCTCGCGGGCGGCGTCGCGGTCATCAAGGCCGGTGCCGCCACCGAGGTGGAGCTCAAGGAGCGCAAGCACCGCATCGAGGACGCCGTGCGCAACGCCAAGGCGGCCGTCGAGGAGGGCATCGTCGCCGGTGGTGGCGTGGCCCTGCTCCAGGCCTCCCAGGTCTTCGAGAAGCTGGAGCTGGAGGGTGACGAGGCGACCGGCGCCAACGCCGTGCGCATCGCCCTGGAGGCCCCGCTGAAGCAGATCGCCGTCAACGCCGGCCTCGAGGGCGGTGTCGTGGTGGAGAAGGTGCGCAACCTGACCCCGGGCCACGGCCTGAACGCCGCGACCGGCGAGTACGTCGACCTGGTCGCCGAGGGCATCATCGACCCGGCGAAGGTGACCCGTTCCGCGCTGCAGAACGCCGCCTCCATCGCCGCGCTGTTCCTCACCACCGAGGCCGTCATCGCCGACAAGCCGGAGAAGGCCGCCGCGGCCGCTCCGGGCGGCATGCCGGGCGGTGACATGGACTTCTGATCGGCCTTCGCCGATCGGGCTTCCTGCCGAGGGCGGCACTTCCTGTCGGACGACAGGGGGTGCCGCCCTCGGGCGTGTCCGGGCTCACAACATGCGCCCGCCGACGGGGGAATGCGGGCCGTCGCGCGACCGCTTACTTAAGGGTCTACAACAATGCACGTTCACATACCGGTTGGTCAGAAGCTCTAGGAGTCCCCCACGTGACCGTCGACACGTCCGCCGCCTCCCGCGCGGCCCAGATCCTCTCCCGCCCCGTCACCCTCAACGGCCTCACCGTCCCCAACCGGATCGCGATGGCGCCGATGACCCGGATGTTCTCCCCCGGTGGCGTCCCCGGCGAGGACGTGCGCTCGTACTACGCGCGCCGCGCCGCCGCCGGCGTCGGCCTGATCGTCACCGAGGGCACCTACGTGGGCCACGAGTCGGCCGGGCAGAGCGACCGGATCCCGCGGTTCTCCGGCGAGCAGGAGCTCGCGGGCTGGGCGAAGGTCGCCGAGGACGTGCACGCCGCGGGCGGCACCATCGTCCCGCAGCTGTGGCACATCGGCATGGTGCGCAAGCAGGGCGAGCCGCCGTTCGCCGACGCGCCCGCCATCGGCCCCTCCGGCATCCGCCTGGACGGCACCGAGGGCCAGGGCAAGGCGATGACCCGGCAGGACCTCGACGACGTCATCGGCGCGTTCGCCGAGGCCGCCGCGGCCGCCGAGCGCATCGGCTTCGACGGCGTCGAGCTGCACGGCGCCCACGGCTACCTCATCGACCAGTTCCTGTGGGAGCGCACCAACCGCCGCACCGACGCGTACGGCGGCGACCCGGTCGCCCGCACCAGGTTCGCGGCGGAGATCGTGTCCGCCGTGCGCGAGGCGGTCTCCCCGGAGTTCCCGGTGATCTTCCGCTACTCGCAGTGGAAGTCCGACAACTACGACGCCCGCCTGGCCGAGACCCCGGAGGAGCTGGAGGCCGTCCTGACCCCGCTCGCCGCGGCCGGCGTCGACGTCTTCCACGCCTCCACCCGCCGCTACTGGCTCCCCGAGTTCGACGGCTCCGACCTCAACCTCGCGGGCTGGACCAAGAAGCTCACCGGCAAGCAGACCATCACCGTCGGCTCGGTCGGCCTCGACGGCGACTTCACCGGCGCCTTCCGCGGCGAGGGCTCCCCGGTCAAGGCCATCGACAACCTCCTCGACCGGCTGGAGGCCGACGAGTTCGACATGGTCGCGGTCGGCCGCGCGCTGCTCCAGGACCCGCAGTGGGCGGCCAAGGTGCTCGCCGGTCGCTTCGACGAGCTGCGGCCGTACGACGCGGCGTCGCTGAAGACGCTCAGCTGAGGAAGCCCTCAACCGAGGAAGCCCTCGACGAAGGACGCCCCGGCCGCGGATGCCCCCCGGCCGGGGGCGGTCCGGGCGGGGGCGCTACAGGTTGTTCATCGGCTCGATGTCGACGCGCACCGGCGTCCCCCACACACGCAGCACCTCGTAGTCGGTGAACTCGTGCACCAGCCGGTAGGCCATGGCGGGCCGCGCGCCGCGCCGCTGGGCGGCGAGATACGCCTCGGCCTCCCGCCGGTCCCGCCGGGGGGTGCCGCACAGCTGCCACTCCTGCCCGTTCCACAGCTCCGGCAGCCACCGCTGCTGGGGCTGCGGGCGGTCCTCCCGGACGCCGTACCGCGAGGGCGCCGAGGCCGCCGGCTGCGCCGGGCCCGGCCGTCCCTGGAACTCCGAGCGGCGGGCCGCCCGGCGCCGGGTCTCGCACAGCAGGCACAGATCGGGCGCGCTCTCGTCCACCGGCCCCTGCGGGTGCTCGGCGCACCGGGTGGCCGGCGCGTTGGTGCCGGCGCTCTCCTCCAGCAGATCCAGCGCCCTGCGCAGATCCGCCCTGATCTCCTGGAGCCGCCCGTCGGGGGTGTCGGCGGCCAGCGCCTCTCCGTGCTCCCCGAGCACCCGAAGGGCCCGGCCGAGGGCGGCCAGCTGGGCGTGGTTCATGGCGGTTCCCGGTCGATAGGCGGCTTCCGTGGGTCCTCCCAGTGTCCAGGACGGGGGCCCGCCGTGGTGGACTGGGGCGTGGTGACTTTGAGCAGGCGACTGGTCGACGTGCTGGGGCGGGTCAACGACACCTACCCCTGGGATCACAACGCGCACTTCCACCCCTGGCTGCTGAGGCGGCTGCCGCGCCGCTTCGGGCGGGCCCTCGACGTGGGATGCGGGGCCGGGGAGCTGGCGCGGGCGCTGGCCGGGCGGGCGGAGCGGGTGACCGCGGTCGACACCGATCCGGAGATCCTGGAGCGCGCGCGGGAGTCCGGCGGGGCCGTGGCCAATGTCGAGTACTGCCTCGGCGCCGCCCCCGACGGGCTGCCGCCCGGACCCTACGACGTCATCACCTGTGTCGCCGTACTGCACCACCTCCCCTTCACCGAGGCCCTCACCCGGTTCCGGCGGGAGCTGGCCCCCGGCGGGACGCTGGTCGTCGTGGGGTGTGCGCGGGACGAGGACGTGCGGGGGGTGGTCTCCCTGGCGCTCAACCCGCTGTTCGGTCTGGTGAAGAACCGCGGCCGGGCGGCCGTCCGGCGGCCCGTGGCCATGACCGCGCCCACCCGGCCGCCCGGGATGACCTTCTCAGAGATTGCCGGACAGGCCCGTCGGCTGCTGCCCGGAGCCCGGCTGCGGCGGCGGTTCTTCTGGCGGTACACCCTTGTGTGGCAGGCCCCCTGAGCGCCTCGTCGCGGCCGGCAGGCCGAAGAGGTACGTCGCGAGGAAGCCGACCGCGTAGCCGGTGAACAGACCGCCCGCGTAGACCGCCGCCGTCGGGCCCGGGCCCCGGTTGCCCGCGAGCAGCGGGAAGAGGGCCCAGCCGGACGGGCCGATCGCGGTCGCGCCGACCCTGGTGCCGAGCATCGCGAAGCAGCCGATGAACGCCCCGCCCGCCGCGCCGCCCGCGCACGCGGTCAGGAACGGCCGGCCGAGGGGCAGCGAGACGCCGTAGATCAGGGGTTCGCCGACGCCCAGCAGGCCCGCCGGAAGCGCCGATCTGATCGTCGTGCGCAAGGAGACGTCGTGGCGCAGGCGGACGTACACCGCCAGTGCCGCGCCGACCTGGCCGGCGCCCGCCATGGACAGCAGGGGCAGCAGCGCGGTGTAGCCCTGCTGGGCGATGAGGGTGGCGTGGATGGGGATCAGGGCCTGGTGCAGGCCCAGCATGACCAGGGGGAGGAAGAGGCCGCCGAGGAGGAGGCCGGCGAGGGCACCCGTGGTGCCGAGGAGCCAGTTCGCCGCCGTGCCGATCGCGGCGGACACCGCGCCCGCCGCGTACATCAGGCCGTACAGCGTGACCAGGCCGGGGACCAGGACCGTCACCGTGGGGGTGAGCAGGACGTCCAGGGCGTCCGGGACGCGGCCCCGGCACCACCGCTCCACCCGCGTGGCCAGGAACGCCGCCGCCAGCGCGCCCAGCACCCCGCCCTGGCCCGGCACCAGATGCACCCCGAACGCCGTCACCTTCGCCACCCCCGGATGGACGACGACCGCCGCGACCGCCGCGCCCAGCACCGGCGTGCCGCCGAACTCCCGGGCGGTCTGGTAGCCGACGAGGACCGCGATCAGCGCCATGAAGGCCCCGGCCACCGTGGACAGCGCCGGGGTCAGGCCGGGGAGCAGGCCGGTGTTCAGCAGCACGCCGTTCAGGCCCGCGAGGACGCCGCAGCCGATCAGGGCGGGGATCAGGGGGACGAAGACGTCGGCGACGCGGCGCAGGGCCGCCCTCGGGCCGGCCCGCCCCCGGGCGGGCGCGGGTCTCGGTGCCGTCCGCGCCGCCACCTGAGCGGTGACCGCCTCCACCACCCCCGGACCCAGCACGATCTGGCAGGCGCCCCCGTCCGTCACCACCCCCAGCACCCCGGGCACCGCCCGCAGCCCCGCGTCGTCCACGGCGTCCGCGTCCGCGAGGGACAGCCGCAGCCGGGTCATGCAGTGCGTGACGGAGAGGACGTTGGCGGGGCCGCCGACATGGGCGAGGACGGCGGTCGCGGTGGAGGCGGGGTCCTGGTGCACCCCCCGAGCGTGCGGGTCAGCCGCTCGCGCGGGCGAGCGCGGCGCGCAGATGGCCGCCGGAGTCCTCCAGAAGGCGGGCGGCCGTCGGGCCGTCCACGTCGGCGAGCAGGGTGAGGATCGCGTTCTTGACCTCGCCGCCGGACTCGGTCAGGGCCCGCTCGATCTCCTCGTCGCCCGCGCCCGTGGCCAGCGCGACGATGCGCCGGGAGCGGGCGCGCAGCTTGGCGTTGGAGGCGCGGACGTCGACCATCAGGTTCCCGTAGGTCTTGCCGAGCCGGATCATCGTGATGGTCGACACCATGTTCAGCACGAGTTTCTGCGCCGTGCCCGCCTTCAGCCGGGTGGAGCCGGTGATCAGCTCGGGGCCCACCACGACCTCGATGCCGTGCTCGGCGGCGGCCGCCAGCGCGCTGTGCTCGTTGCAGGCCAGGCCGATGGTCAGGGCGCCCTGGGCGCGGGCGTGCTCGACGGCGCCGACGGCGTAGGGGGTGCGCCCGGAGGCGGAGACGCCCACCACTGTGTCGTCGGCGGTGAGCTTGAGGGCGTCGAGGTCGGCGCGGGCCAGCTCCGCGGAGTCCTCGGCGCCCTCGACGGAGCTGACCAGTGCCCCGGGGCCGCCCGCGATCAGGCCGACGACCTGGGCCGGGTCGGTGTTGAAGGTGGGCGGGCACTCGGAGGCGTCCAGGACGCCGAGCCGCCCGGCGGTCCCCGCGCCGGCGTAGATCAGCCGGCCGCCGCGCGCCATCCGCTCGGCGACGGCGTCGATGGCGGCGGCGATGTCCGGCAGCCGGGCGGCGACGGCGGCGGGCACGCCGGTGTCCTCGCCGTTCATCAGGCGGGCGATGTCGAGGGTGGGCAGTCGGTCGATGTCGGCGAGTTCGGGGCGGAAGGCCTCGGTGGTCAGCGAGGCCAGCTGGCTGCGCAGGTCTTGGGTGGTCATGGGAGCGGCTCTCTCGGTCTCGGATGCCGGTTCGCGTGCTGGTGTTCCCCCGTGCGGTCGCTCACCTGGAGGCGGAGCGGTGCCGGTGCGCCAGCGCCTCGTACGACGCGGCCAGCGCGGGCGCCGCCGTCTCGTACGTACGCTGGGCCACTCCCACGAACAGGCAGTCCACCACGAGCAGTTGGCTGGTGCGCGAGGACATCGCGGCCGGCCGCAGCTCGGTCTCCCGTGAGGTGGACGTGGTCAGCACGTGGTCGGCGTACTGGGTGACCGGTGAGTCGGGGCGGCCGGTGATCGCCACCGTCGTCGCCCCGCGTTCGAAGGCGGCCCGCAGCGGCTCGATGACGTCCCCCGTCGAGCCGGAGTGGGTGATCGCGACCGCCACGTCACCCGAACGGAGCTGGACGGCGTTGGTCACCGCGAGATGCGGATCGCTGTGCGCGTGCGCTATGAGTCCTATGCGCAGCAGCTTCTGGGTGAGGTCCTGGGCCACGAGCCCGGACGCGCCTATCCCGTACACATCGGTGCGGCGGGCGCCGGCGAGCGCGGCGACGGCCGCGCCGAGCTGGCCGGTGTCGAGCCCGGCCGCGGTGTCGGCGAGGGTCTGCTGCTCCTCGTAGGCCAGCTTGGCGACGACGTCGGCGATGGGGTCGTCCACGGCGATGTCGGTGGTGATGGCCGGCGCGCGCCCGGACTGCTGCTGGGCGGCCAGGCCCGCGAGGGCGAGGCGCAGGTCCCGGTAGCCGGGGTAGCCGAGCAGGCGGGCGGTGCGCACGACCGTGGCCTCGCTGGTGCCGGTCAGTTCGGCGAGGCCGGTGACCGTGAGGGCGGCGCAGCCGGCCGGGTCGCTCGCGACGGCCTCGGCGACGCGCTGCATGGACCGGGTCATCGACGGAGCGAGGGTGCGCACCTTGGCGGCGAGCGAGCCCACGGGACTGCCGAAACTTTCCTTCACGTCCTGGGTCACCTCTGAAAGATATTTTCGGTTCGGTGTCCGGGTCAAGAGTGCGCACAATGGGTCGTATGGAGCCCATCAGTCCCCTTGAACAGGCCCTGCACGCGGCCCGCGCCCTGGTCCTCGCCGATCTGGTCGCCGGCCGGGTCGCGGAGGCGGACGTGGTGTCGCTGGTCGAGGACTCCGTGGCGCAGCGCCGCTGGTGGGTCGAGCAGTGGCCGGACGGCGTGCGCTACGTGGCCGGCCTGGTCGCGCAGGACGTGCAGGACGCGCTGCTGGAGCGGTACGGCCGCTGGCCGCTGTGTCCGGCCTGCGGCTCGGGCGACCCGCACGCGCTGGACGTGGAGCCGGAGCTGGGCCCCGACCCGCACTGGGTGTGCCACAAGGCGGGCGTGAAGGTCGCGGCGGTGGGTTCGCTCGCCTCGGCCTTCGGCGGGGCGCCGTCCGCGTGAGGCGTCCGTGACGGTGTACATCGATCCGCCCACCTGGCCGGGGCACGGGCGCCTGTGGTCCCACCTGGTGAGCGATGTGTCGTACGACGAACTGCGCCTGTTCGCCGACGGGCTGGGGGTGCCCCGGCGGGCCTTCGAACGCGACCACTACGACCTGCCGGAGCACCGGTACGCCGACGCGGTGGCGGCCGGCGCGGTGGAGGTCAGCAGCCGCGAAGTGGTGCGGCTGCTGCGGGCGTCGGGGCTGCGGCGGCCCAAGGGGCTGGTGCGGCGGGGGATTTCGTAGGCGCCCCGGGCCCGCACCGGCCCGCGTTCACGCGTGCCGCTCGTAGGCCAGGAGCCGGTCGTCGAGCGCGCCCAGCGGCTCGAACCCGGCGCGGGTGAGGACGCCCTGGGAGGCGGCGTTGTCCTTCCGGGCCCGCGCGTACAGCGTCCGTACGTCGTCGCGGGCCAGCGCCCAGCCGGCCAGCGCGCGCAGGGCCTCCGTGGCGTATCCCCGGCCGCGGGCGTCCTCGACCAGGTTGTAGCCGATCTCCACCCGCCCGTCCTCGTCCGGGGCGCCGTGGAAGCCGAGGGCGCCGACCGCGCGGCCGTCCTCGGTGCGGACGAGGACGAAGGAGGTGAACTCGGGCCGGTGGACACCGGCTTCGTACGCCTTCACCAGCATCCGGGCGGCGTCCCGGGTGCCCTCCTCGGGGCCGTCGCCGAGCCAGTCGAAGCCGCCGTCGCCGCCGAGGGCGAGATCGCGGGCGGCGGCCGGGCGGACGCCGGTGAGGGTGAGGCGCTCGGTGCCCAGGACGAGGTTGTTGTACCAGCGCCACTCGGTGACCGGGTCCCGGCCGGGCAGCTCGCCGCGGCCGGTCGCCCACAGCAGGGTCGGCCAGGGCTCCGGGCCGGGCTGGACGTGCGGGAAGATCGTGGCCAGGACCGACTCAGCGAGTTCGGCGGGCGGCTCGTAGGCAAGACCGAGGCCCTCGGCCATGTCGTGGGTGTGCAGCAGGACTTCGGCGACGCCCATCGCGGCGAAGCCGTGGCGGTCGGCGGCGCGGAACGGGTAGGGGTGGAAGGCGCGGACGTCCGGCGGCGCGGTGGCCACGGCGGCGGCGAGCAACGCGCCGGTGGCCTCCAGGACCTGGAGCAGGCCCGCGTTGCCGGTGCCCTCGTCCGGCTTCAGCTCGAAGGGTATGTAGGCGTCCCGCGCGCGTCCGGCCAGGTTGGCGGCGTACGCCACGAGGTCGTCCGCGACGTGCACGGCGGTGGTGTGGCAGTCCCACTCCACCCGCCCGGCCCGCACGCCGTGCCAGTCCCGCCCCACCGCCTCCCGCAGTACGGCCACACACCCGGCCACGGCCTCGTTCACCTGGTCGCCGCTCATCGCTCGCATGGCCGCACCCTAGGTGGCGGCCACCGTCAGGGCGAGAGCATTTCCAGTTCGGCGGCGAGGTTGTAGCGGGCCGTGGCCTCCCAGTGCTCCCGGCCGTACGGCGTGCGGAACAGCCGTGGCAGGGCCAGGAGTTGGCGCAGGACGTCGGAACGCCCCTGGTGGAAGGCGTCGTTGGGGACGAAGTGGTACTCCTCGCGGACCTCGGCGGTGTAGACGGCGTACGCCGACGGGGGCGCGGCCAGGATCGCCAGGTCGGCGTCGCACAGCACCTGGCCGTCGCGGTCGTCGTCGGCCGGGTCGTGCGTGACGGTCAGCCGGACGAGCCGGGCCACCTCGGCGGTCTTCGCCTGCGGCACCCCCGCCTCCGGCAGGGCCCGCTCGGCCAGCCGCGCCGACCGCTCCTCGTTCTCCGAGCGCTCCGGCAGGTAGACGGCGTCGTGGAACCAGGCGGCCAGCCGTACGACGTCCGGATCGGCCGCGTACGGCGCCAGCGTGTCGACGTGGTCGAGGACCGCGGTGAGGTGCGCGAGCGTGTGGTAGCGGCGCTGGGGCTCCTGCCAGCGGGCGAGGAGGTGGTCGGCGTAGGGCGCGGGGTCCGGCCCGCCGCCCGGGGCGCGGGCCGCCTCCAGGGCGCGGGCGAAGCGGGTGCGGAGGGCGTCGAGGTCGGCCATGGGGCCATTCTCGCGTTCGGGCGGTGCGGACGGGGGGAGGCATCCTAGCTTGGGCGCATGACTGATCTGCGTGAGGGACGGGATCCCGAACTGCCCGGGCGGCTGCTGACGATCGAGCGGGACGCCCTGATACCGCTGCTGCGTGACCGGCCCGCCGCCGACTTCGCCCTGCCGGTGCCCGCGTGTCCGGGCTGGACCGTGCGGGATGTGCTGGCCCACTGTTCCGCCGTGCTGAGCCGGGTGGTGGAGCGGCGGTTCGAGAAGGGGGTGTTCTCGCCGGAGGCCAACGACCGGGACATCGCCGAGCGCGCCGCATGGACCGACGGCCAGGTGGTGGACGAGCTGGAGCGCGGGATGACCGAGGCCGGTGCGGTGCTCGCACGGGGGGACGGGCGCCTGGACGCCGTCGCCCTCGGCGAGTGGGTGCACGCGGGGGACGTCCGGGAGGTGCTCGGCGCGCCGGGCGCGTACGCGGGCGCGGGCCTGCCGTACGCCCTCGATCTGCTGGCCCGGTACACCCGTGTGCTGGACCACGTGCCCCTCCACGCCGACCTGGACGAACTGGACGAGCCGCTGCTGCTGGGCGCCACCGCCCCGGGTGCCCCGCCCGCGCGCTACATCGGCGACGCCCCCACCCTCGTACGGCTCTACTCGGGCCGCTCGGTCGACGGCCGCGGGTACGAGCTGGCCGGGGCGACGGTGGCGGAGCTGAACGTGTTCGGCTGAGCGGCGGCCGGGCGGTTTCCCGGTGGCGTACTGGCGCCTCCCCGTCGGCGTACTCTTAAATTGGACTAGACCTTTAGTCGGATCTTTGGCCGCGATGAATGGGGTGCCATGAGCAAGCGTGCAGTCCTGGAGGTGATCGCCCTCGACATCGAGGACGCGGTCGCCGCCCAGGCCGGGGGTGCGGATCGCCTGGAGCTGGTCACCGAGATGGCGGCCGACGGGCTCACCCCGTCCGCCGCCACCGTCGCCGGCATCCGCGCCGCCGTGGACATCGAGCTGCGCGTGATGCTCCGCCTGGCGGACGGGTTCGCGGCCGGCGCCGTGGAGCGGCTGCTCCGTGTGGCGGACGAGATGCGGTCGGTGGGCGCCGACCAGTTCGTGCTCGGCTTCCTCGACGCGGACGGCGGAGTGGACCTGGCCGCCGTGGAGCGGGTCGTCGCCGCGCTGGACGGCTGCCGGTGGACCTTCCACCGCGCCATCGACCGCGCCGCCGACCGCGACGCCCTGCGCAAGCAGCTCGCCGACCTGCCCGGCCTCGACACCTACCTCACCGCGGGCTCCGCCACCGGCGTGGACGAGGGGCTGCCCACCCTGCTCGCCGAGTTCGGCCGCCAGGGCGAACCCGGCTACGACCAGACCATCCTCGTCGGCGGCGGGCTGCGCCTGGAGCACGTCCCGCCCCTGCTCGCCGCCGGCCTCGACGCCTTCCACATCGGCGGCGCGGCCCGCCCCCAGGGCTGGCACGGACCGGTGTCCGAGGCGTCCGTCAAGGAGTGGCGCCGGGTCCTGGACGGAGCGGCCGGCCAGGGCCTCACCGGGTAGATGGCCCGGGGCGCGGCGCGTGAACCCTGCCTCGACGCGGGACCGCCCCGCCCCCCGGCCGGGAGACCGGTACGGGAGCGGGGCGGTCGCGAGGGTGCGCCGGGCGCCCGTCAGTCGACGTCCACCGGGCCGTCGTCCGACTTCTTGTTCTTGCCCGAGTGCAGCTGGAGCAGTCCGTTGTTGCGGTTCTCCTCGGTGCGGCGGCCGTCGGACTCCTGGCCGCCGAGGTTCTGCCGGACCGAGTCCAGGATGGTCAGGCCCTGGGAGACCAGGCCGGCCGCGATCTCGCCGAGGCCGTCCGCGCCGTTCAGGACGTTGACGTTGGCGCCGGACAGACCGCCGGCCGCCTCCTTCACGATCTGCGGCAGCTGGTCGATCAGCATCCGGTCCAGCGCGACCCGGTCGTACGAGGCCGCCGCCTCCGCCTGGATCTTCATCCGCTGGGCCTCCGCCGCCGCGAGGATGCGCACCCGCTCCGCCTCCGCCTCGGCCGGCTTCACGACCTCCGCCACCAGCTGCTTCTGCCGCAGCAGCGCCTGCCGCTCGGCCAACTCGGTCTGCGCGTCCAGCACCTCCCGCTGCGCGTGCGCCTGCGCCAGCGGACCGGCCTGCGCCGCCTGCGCCTGCGCGCGGTCCACCTCGGCCGAGTACTCGGCCTTGACGACCGCGGTCTTCCGGGCGTACTCCGCCTGCCGGCGGGCCGCCTCCTGCTCTGCCTCCACGGCCGCCTGCGTGGCCTGCGCCTGCGCGATCTGCGCCTGGCGCTGGATGGCCGCCTTGTGCGGGGCGGACATCGCGTCGATGTAGCCGGTGTCGCCGTCGTCGATCGACTGGATCTGGAGCGAGTCCACGATCAGGCCGATCTTGGCCATCTCGGTCTTGGAGGTGTCCAGCACCTCCGCGGCCAGCTTCTGCCGTTCGGTGACGATCTCCTCGACGGTCATCGAGCCGATGATCGCGCGCAGATGGCCGGCGAAGATCCGGCCGGTGAGCACCGACATCTGGTCCTGGTCGGAGAGGAAGCGCTGGCCCGCGTTGATGATGCTCTCGTGGTCGTTGCCGACCTTGAAGGCGATGACCGCGCGCACGTGCAGGGCGATGCCCTGCTTGGTCACACAGGTCTCGGTGACCTCCGACTCGCACATCGCGAGGGAGAGGAAGCGGGTCTTGCGGAAGAACGGGACCACGAACTTGCCGTGGCCCGTCACCACTCGGAACGGCGCGCCCCCCAGTCCCCGTCGCCCGCCCGAGATCAGCATCGCCTCGTCGGGCGCGGGTACGCGGTATCCGAACATTTTCTCGTACTCCTCAGCAGGCGTCGGCGGCGCCGCCGCCGAGCGCGTCCAATGGATCGGCCCACTCGATGACGCCGACCGCGCGAGAACCCCGTGATTCGATCACGAGCACCGTCGCGCCCGGCGGCAGGGGCTCCTCCGACCAGGCGAGGAACGTCTCGGAACCGCCCCTGACCCGGACCAGGATCTCGCCCGGTCCCGCGGAGCCACGCGTTCCTATGAGGACCTTCCCCGTGCAGCCGATCACGGCCTCGTCCTGCGGCATCACCGGCCGTCCTCCCTCGCCCTGGCCTCAGGATTCCGACGATAGACCCAGTCGGGCCGGGGACCAACGGGTGGGAGGAAACAGCCGTGTACCGGTCTAGACGAGTTGCTCCGGAAGGGGTGCCGCATGGGTCACGACCAGGCCGGAGACCGCTCGGGTGAGGGCCACGTACAGGCGCCGCAGCCCGGTCCGCTCGTCCGGTTCGCCGTCCACCACGGCCTGCGGTTCGTCGAGCACCACGTAGTCGTACTCCAGGCCCTTGGCGAGCGAGGCCGGCACCAGGGTCAGCCGGGTCTCGCGGGTGGTCTCCTCGCCCGGGGCCAGGTACCCGATGCCCGCCGCCGTCAGCGCCTCGGCCAGCGCCGGGATCCGGGCGTCGGCGGCGATCAGGCCCGTCGAGCCCTCGTTGCGCAGCAACTCCTCGCAGGCCGCGACGACTTGGTCCGTGGTGTCGATCGGGCGGACCTCGAAGAAGCCCGGGTTCTCACGGACGGAGGCGACCGGGGTCAGACCGGGCGCGATGTGCGGGAGCAGCCGGGAGGCGTACGTGATGACGTCGGTCGGCACACGGAAACCGGCCGTCAACTCCTCGATGACGCCGTCCGGTTTGCCCAGGTGGGCCAGCGCCTCGTGCCAACTCCGCGTCGCCCAGGGCGTCGTGCCCTGCGCCAGGTCGCCCAGCACGGTGGCGCTGCCCGTGGTGCAGCGGCGGCCCACCGCGCGGTACTGCATCGGGGAGAGGTCCTGCGCCTCGTCCAGGACCACGTGCCCGAGCGAGTGCGTGCGCTGGATCAGGTCGGCCGCCTCGTCGATCAGCACCGCGTCCGCGGCGGACCACTTGGCCGACTTCACGCTGCGCGCGGGCTTGGCCCACAGGATCGTCTTCTGCTCGTCCTCGTCCAGGACGCCCTCGGCGTGCTCGGCGAGGAACTCCGGCTCGCAGAGCAGCCGCAGCACCAGCTTCGCCGGGTCGACGGCCGGCCAGATCGCCTTCACGGCCGCCTTCACCGCGCTGTTGCGCGCCACCGCGTCCTGCACCCGGTCGTCCGGTGCCTCGCCGGCCCGCTCCATCTGCACCAGCACCGCGTGCGCGATCCGCTGCGGCAGGGCTTCGCGGGCGGCGCCGTACCGGATGTCCCGGTCCAGCAACTGCCGGACCAGCTCCTCCAGTTCGTACGCCGGGACCCGCCAGCGCCGCGACCCGCGCACGACCACCACCGGCTCGGTCGGCGTGGTCACGTACGAGTACAGGGCCCGGCGCAGCACCTCGGCCATCCGGGCGTCGCCCTTGACCACCGCGGCGGCCGCCTCGTCGGTGCCGCGCACCTCCACCTGCGCCACCAGGTCGTCCACGGTGGCCTGCTGCACGGACAGCTCGCCGAGGGCCGGCAGCACCTGCTCGATGTAGTGCAGGAACGACTTGTTCGGGCCGATGACCAGGGTGCCGGTGCGGGCGAGGCGCTCCCGGTGCGCGTACAGCAGGTACGCCACGCGGTGCAGGCCGACGGCGGTCTTGCCGGTGCCGGGACCGCCCTGGACGCAGACCGTGCCGCCCAGCCCGCTGCGGACGATCTCGTCCTGCTCGGGCTGGATGGTGGCGACGATGTCGCGCATCGGGCCGACGCGCGGGCGCTCGATCTCCTGCTGGAGCAGCTTGCTGGTGGTGGCCGCCTCGGCGGGGTCGGACAGCCGCTCGTCCTCGTACGCGGTCAGGTCGCCGCCGGTGTAGCCGAAGCGGCGGCGCAGCCCGATGTCCATCGGGTCCTTCTTCGAGGCCCGGTAGAACGGCTGCGAGACCGGGGCGCGCCAGTCGATGACCATGGGGTCGCCGTCGGCGTCGTGCACGTGCCGCCGCCCGATGTAGAACTGCTCGCCCTGCGCGCCCTCGGCCTGCTCCGCCCCCGGTGCGTGCAGGTAGTCGAGCCGGCCGAAGAACAGCGGGGTGTCGCTGAGGTCGGCCAGCGCCTTGATGCGGTCGTCGATCTGGCGGCTGAGCACTTCGGCGTTGACCCAGTTGGCGGTGACGTCCCGGATGTCCAGCGCCTCCACGTCCTCCCGCATGGCGCGCAGGGCGGCGCGGGATTCGGCGAGGTGCGAGCGCTCGCGGGAGAGGGGGTCGACGGCCTGGTCGTGGGCGGACGTGGACAAGGGGGTGCCTCCGGTGGGCCTGCTACGGGCGGTACGACGGTGACGAGGTCGTGCGGGACGACGTGCCGTCCGGTTTCCGGCCGGGCGGCGGCACTCCGGGGAGGGGAGGCGGGCAAGGGGGAGGATTTTAGTGAGGCGCCGTGGCGAACGCCAATGAATATCCCGCGGCCGGTCCGGCCGGCCTGCCGGCCGCCGCGGACGACGCCGGCCGGCGTCAGTCCTCCCGGTCCGGCTCCCACAGCCGCACCAGGGCCCCGTCCCCGGAGACCGTGTACCAGGCGCCGTCCCCCGCCGGGCGGGCGGGCCCGGAGACGGGAACGGGGTAGGAGATCTCGCCGCGAAGGGTCATCCCACGCGCGTCGACCAGCCAGTGGCGGGCGCCGCCGTGGCGGGCGTCGCACCCGGAGGTCCCGGCGATCAGGGTGTCCTCGTCGACGAAGGCCGCGTCGTGGTCCCAGTGGACCCGGTCCTCGCCGGTGCTCCCCGGGTGCCCCGGCACGGTGCCCTGGGCGTCCAGTTCGCGCAGCACCGAGCCGTCCTGCGTCCGGTGGAGGGCGAGGGACCACCGCCCGGTGTCGACGGTCGGCAGGCGCCGGCCGGACGGGCTCGCCGCGAGGAGGATCCGCTCGACACCGATGCGCTCGGCGGCCAGCCGCCGCCCGTCCCAGCGCCCCCACAGCACGGGCGACCCTTCCTCGCCCTCGCCGACGCTCAGCCCCATCCGCGCGGGGTCCGGGTGCGGGGTGTGCTCGGAGCCGGACGCCACGGTCATCGTCCGCGTGCGCCCCAGCACCCTGCCGTCCGCGGCGTCCAGGACTCGTCGAAGGAGAGGTGCGTGAGATCGCGGCCGCCGTACCTAGGGGATGGGGGTGGGCCCAAGTAGGGGTGGGGTCCACCCGGGGGCGTAGGCGGCGGCCCGGGGAATTGGGCCTCTGGGCCGATACCACCGCGAGGCGGACGGTTCCACCATGGAGGCATGAGCGCAGCAACCGTTTCCCCCTCCTCCGCCCGGCCCCCGACCGGGGCCACGGCCGTGGACGGCGCCCCGCGTCACCTCCTCGGCAGCGCCCTGCGCGCCCTGAAGGTGTTCGCCGAGGCGGCGTTCGGCGTGGTGATCCTCGGCGAGTACGGCGAAGAGGCGGGCATACGCCGGGCGTGACGGCGCCCGCCCCCCGCGCCGGTCAGCCCTCCGTCTCCGACAGCAGCTCGTCGGCGTCCATGATCCGGTAGGCGTAGCCCTGCTCGGCCAGGAAGCGCTGGCGGTGGGCGGCGAAGTCCTGGTCGATGGTGTCGCGGGCGACGACCGAGTAGAAGTGGGCCTGGTGGCCGTCGGCCTTGGGCCGCAGCACCCGGCCGAGCCGCTGGGCCTCCTCCTGGCGGGAGCCGAAGGTGCCGGACACCTGGATGGCGACCGTGGCCTCGGGCAGGTCGATGGAGAAGTTGGCGACCTTGGACACCACCAGCACGTTGATCTCGCCCTCGCGGAAGGCGTCGAAGAGCTTCTCGCGCTGGGCGTTGGAGGTCTCGCCCTTGATGACCGGGGCGTTCAAGTGCTCGCCCAGTTCATCGAGTTGATCGATGTACTGGCCGATGACGAGGACCTGCTGACCCGCGAACCGGCGGACGATCGCCTCCGTGACCTTCCGCTTGGTGTCCGTGGTGGCGCAGAAGCGGTACTTCTCCTCCGTCTCGGCCGTGGCGTACGCCAGCCGCTCGGACTCCGTCAGGTTCACCCGGACCTCGACGCAGTCGGCGGGCGCGATGTAGCCCTGCGCCTCGATCTCCTTCCAGGGCGCGTCGAACCGCTTGGGCCCGATCAGGGAGAACACGTCCGACTCACGGCCGTCCTCGCGCACCAGCGTGGCGGTCAGCCCCAGCCGCCGCCGTGCCTGGAGATCGGCGGTGAACTTGAAGACGGGAGCCGGCAGCAGATGCACCTCGTCGTAGACGATCAGACCCCAGTCCCGGGAGTCGAACAGCTCCAAGTGCGGATAGACGCCCTTCCGCCGGGTGGTCAGCACCTGGTAGGTCGCGATGGTGACCGGGCGGATCTCCTTGCGGGTGCCGCTGTACTCGCCGATCTCGTCCTCGGTCAGCGACGTCCGCTTCACCAGCTCGTGCTTCCACTGCCGGGCGGAGACGGTGTTGGTGACCAGGATGAGCGTGGTCGACTTCGCCTCGGCCATGGAGGCGGCGCCCACCAGCGTCTTGCCCGCGCCACAGGGCAGCACGACGACACCGCTGCCGCCGTGCCAGAAGTTCTCCACGGCCTGCCTCTGGTACGGCCGCAGCGCCCAGCCGTCCTCGCGCAGCTCGATGGGGTGCGCCTCGCCGTCCACGTAACCGGCGAGGTCCTCGGCCGGCCAGCCGAGCTTCAGCAGCGTCTGCTTGATCTGCCCGCGCTCGGAGGGGTGGACCACCACGGTGTCGGGGTCGATCCGGGCACCGACCAGCGGGGCGATCCGCTTGGACTTCAGCACCTCCTCCAGCACCGGCCGGTCCGTGGTCGTCAGGACCAGTCCGTGCGCGGGGTGCTTGGAGAGGGTGAGGCGGCCGTAGCGGTCCATCGTCTCGGCGATGTCCACCAGCAGCGCGTGCGGCACCGGATAGCGGCTGTACTGCACCAGCGCGTCCACGACCTGCTCCGCGTCGTGCCCCGCGGCCCGCGCGTTCCACAGGCCGAGCGGCGTCACCCGGTAGGTGTGGATGTGCTCGGGGGCCCGCTCCAGCTCGGCGAACGGCGCGATGGCCCGGCGGCAGTCGTCGGCGCGCTCGTGGTCGACTTCCAGGAGCAGGGTCTTGTCGGACTGGACGATCAGTGGACCATTCACGCGCGGTACACCCTTTCCACTACGGCCTCCCACTACGGCCAAACGTCCAGTGTGCCCCATCCGGCGGCGATCACGGAGGGTCGCGGGCGCCACGCGGGCCCGGGTGCGGGTCCCCGCTCACTCCCCGGCGAGCTCCGCCACCCCCGTGATGCGGTGCAGCGGGTAGGTGCGCACCTCGTCGGCCGTGTGGTCGTACGCGGTCACGAAGCCGCCCTCCACCCGGACCGGGGCGATGACGCGCTGGCTGGCGGCGCCCTCGGCGTTGACGTAGCCGATCCACAGGGACTCCCCGGTGAGCACCGCGGCCTGCACGGTGGCGAGGGTCTCGGCGGAGGAGGTGCGGGGCAGCTCGCCGGCCGCCGGGTCGGCCCCGGCCGGCTTGCGGGGGGCCGTGGCGGCCAGGTCGCCGGCCCGGATGGCGCGGATCGCGGCCGTGAGCAGGGTGGCGTCGGGCGTCGGCGGCCCCTCCGGCACCGGTTCCGGCGCGGTGCGGGGCGGGGTGCGGTGGGCGTGCGCGCGGGCGATCAGGACATCGCCCTCGGCGGACTCGGCGGCGGGCGCGAAGCCCATCGCGCGCAGTCCCTCCAGCAGGGCGGCCGGGTCGGTCTGCGCGGCCAGCACGGTGGGGGCGAGGCGGCGCAGCCGCAGGGCGGCGGCGCGCTTGTCGGCGAGGATCTCGTTCAGCAGGGCGTCGTCGTCGCAGCGGACGTACGCCGAGGCGGCGCCCACCCGCAGATGGCCGTGTCTGCGGGCCACGTCGTCGATCAGGTAGGCGAGCGGCTGCGGGACCGGGGTGCGCGAGTGCCGGGTGAGGAAGTCGTGCAGGTCGGCGGCGGTCCGCCCGGCGTCCAGCGCGCGCCGCACCGACCCCGGGGTGAACCGGTACACGGTCGCGCCGCCCTTGGACTCCACGTCCGCGAGCACCCCGAGCGTCTCGGCGAGCGGCCGCTCCAGCGGGCCCGGCGCCACCGCGGTCAGATCCGCCTGGAGCAGTACGTGGTCCAGGGGCTCGGGCAGCAGCGGCGCGAGGACGCGGGCCGCGGCCGCGGCGGCGGTGGCCTGCTCGGTGGGGGAGAGGAGGGCGGGCAGCGGTTGCTGCGGCGTCGTGCGGTGGTGGACGGGGAGCTTGTCCCCGGGGCCGCTGGGCTCGCCCGCCCCGGACGGGCCGCCCGCGTCGGCGGGACCGGCGGGGCCGCCCGGTGCCGGTGCCCCCAGCAGGGCCCGGCCATGGGCGGACAGGGCGCCCCGGCCCGTCACCCCCAGCAGTTCCGCCTCGGAGAGGGTCCAGCGGGCGAGGCGGGCACGGAGGTCCTCGGTGCCGCCCTCCGCGCCGGTCCGGGCGGTGGACGCGGCACCGCGCGGGGGGCGTTCCCAGCGCAGCCGGGCGAGGACCGAGTCCGGGTCGGGGGCGGTGCCCGCGGGCAGGCCGGCCAGCAGGGTCAGCACCCGGTGCCGCACCTCGGGCGCGGCCGAGCGGTCCAGGCCCGGGCCGAGCGCGGAGAGCGTCCGGTCCTTCGCGTCCCGGCCGCCGACCAGACCGGACGTCCGGGTGCCCGTCAGCCAGGCCTGGGCGAGCCGCGCCCAGCGCTCGGCCGGGGGCCGCTCCAGCCACTCGTCGTAGAAGGGGGTGGCGGCATAGCGTTCGTCGGCCTCGCCGTCGGAGGCCAACAGGCCCGCCGCGTAGGCGAGTTCGACCCAGAACGCGGCCACCGGCTCGGGCGCGTCCAGGGCGATGGCGGTCCGCTTCAGATCGCGCACGCTCAGGCCCCCGGCCCGCAGCACCGCGGGCCCGCCCTCGTTCCAGTCCGTCAGCAGCTCCTCGACGGTGGCGAGGGCGGTGTGGGCCTGCCCGGCGGCCGTCGCGTCCACAACCTGTGGACGGTGGGCGGCGGCCGGCTCCACCGCCGGCGGCAGCGGCTCGGGCTCCCGGTGGGCGCGGCCCGCGCGCAGATGCAGGGCCACCTCGCGGGGCAGTACGACGGTGCCCGGAGCGGTCGGCAGCAGCAGCCCCCGGTCCAGCAGCCAGCGCAGATGGGCGGCCGGTTCCGGGGTGACCTGCCCGTACGGCGGCCCCCACACCAGCCGGGACAGCACCTCCCGGGAGGCGTCCGGGGCCCCGGCGAGCAGCCGGGACATCCTCTTCCGGTCGGTGAACAGGGCGGTCAGCGCGGCCACCGCCGACACCGAGTCGTGCGTCGAGGCCAGCCCGGCGGTGGTCACGATCTCCTGGATCCGCCCCGGAGACATGCCCGAGGTGGCCTCCGACACGGTGGGCCCCAGACCGGTCGGCGAGGGGTGCTGCGCGGAGGGCGCGAGCAGTTCGCGGGCGGTGCGCACCAGGCGCAGCCGATCGTCGTCGCCCCACACCAGCGCCTGTTCGCGCAGCGTGCCGAGGGCGCGGGGCAGCGCGGCGGCCACCGCCTCGTCCCCGGCGTCCCCGGCCATCAGCCCGAGCAGGACGGGGTAGGGGGCCGGGTCCGGGGCCACGGCCAGCGCCTGTGCGGTCTGGAGCGCGAACCGGTCCAGCCGCTCCAGCGCCCGCAGCACCGAGGCCCGGGTGCCGGCCCGGGTGGCCAGCTGGGTCAGATCGGTGGGGACGGGCGTGATGAGGTCCGGGCGGCTGCGCAGCAGCGCGGCCAGGGAGGCGTCGTCCCTGGCGCGGAGGGCCTCCGCGAGGGACCGAGGGGCTGGGTTGGCCTCTTGGCTCATCCGGCCAACGGTAGCGGGTTGTCCCCGGCGGTTCAGCCGTGGCGGGGGCGGCCAGGCTCTGCGCTACCGTCCTCACGGGGTTTCAGTCGGCGTCACCCCGGAGGGATTCCGTGGGCATCGAAAGCGACAAGGTCGTCTACGAGTACCTGAGCCGCGTCGGGGACATCGCGCAGCAGCGGCAGCTGCCGTCGTCCGCCCGGATGCGGCTGGTGTCGGAACTGCGCAACGAGATCGACCGCGACCGGGCGAGGGCCACGGTGGACAGTCCCGCCGCCGTCCGCCGCATCCTGGACCGGCTGGGCACCCCGGACGAGGTGGTCCGGGCCGCGGGCGGCTCCGGCGGCACCGGGACGGCCGGGCCGCCGGCCGCCGTACCGGTCCAGCCCGCGGCCCCCGAGCGGCCGCCGCGCCCCGAGCCGGCCGAGGAGCAGCTCCCGAAGCTGCTGCGCCGGGTCGTGCCCCGGCCCCGCTCCACCGAGCCCCCGGCCGCGCCGGAGCCGTCCGTGCCGAAGGACGCCCCGTCCCCGCCGCACACCGCCCCCGCGCACGAACTGGGGGACACCGCCCTGCCGCCCGACTGGTGGCGGGTGGCCGACGGCCCCTTCGCCGGCGCCGGGCGTGGCGCGCTCCCGGAGACCGACGAGGTGCCGGGTTTCGTCGGCGGTGTGGAGATCCCCGATCTGCTCAAGCGGCCCCCGCACGAGACGGAGCGGGCGCGCGAGCCGGAGAAGGAGGCGGAGGAGGAACCCGGGGAGGAGGCCGCCGAGGCCGCTCCCGCCCGCCGCTTCGGCCTGTTCCCGCGCCGCGCCCCCGCCCCGGCGGAGGACGCCCCCGCCCGCCGTCTGCTCCCCGGCCCCGCGGGCGGCTGGACCAACCCGTTCCTGCTGCTGGCCGCCGCCGCGCTGGTCGTCGGCGCCGTGCTCGGCAACTGGTTCGCGCTGCTGGCGGGCTGGGCGGTCGCCTACACCTCGCGGCGGCTGTCCCCCGCCGAGGCGAAGTGGGCGGTCCTGGTCCTGCCCGGCACGGCGGCCGCGGCGGGCCTGGTGTGGCTGTGGGGACGGCAGAGCGGCCGCTGGGGCGACCCGATCGCCCAGGGCCAGATGGGCGACGCCGTCTCCCAGACGTGGCCGTGGGTGGTGCGCGGCGCGGCCGTCGCCTCGGCGCTGTACCTGGTGTGGCGCTCACAGCGCCGCGGCTGATCGCCCCGGCGGGGGACGCGGGTCACGGGAACGGAGGATGGGGAGCGCCCCGGCCACCTGGCACCATGTTCCCCATGGCCTCCCTCACCGTCGGCTTCGACCTCGACATGACCCTCATCGACTCCCGGCCGGGCATCCGCGCGTGCTACCTGGCGCTGGCGGAGCGCACGGGGACGTACATCGACGCCGATCTGGCGGTCACCCGGCTCGGGCCGCCGCTGACGGACGAGCTGGTGAACTGGTTCCCGGCCGAGGAGGTGCCGGCCGTGGCGGAGCTGTACCGGGAGATGTACGCGTCGATAGCCATCGCGGCGACGCCCGCCATGCCCGGCGCGCGTGAGGCCCTCGCCGCGGTGCGCGCGGCCGGCGGGCGGACCATGGTGGTCACCGCCAAGTACCGGCCCAACGCCGAGCTGCACCTGACCCACCTGGGCATGGAGCCGGACGTCGTCGTGGGCGACCTGTGGGCCGAGCAGAAGGCCGAGGCGCTGCGCGAGCACGGCGCGGGGGTCTACGTCGGCGACCACATCGGGGACGTGCGCGGGGCGCGTACCGCGGGCGCGCTGTCGGTCGCCGTGGCGACCGGCCCCTGCCCGGCGGACGAGCTGCGCGCGGCCGGGGCGGACGTCGTCCTCACGGACCTGTCCGCCTTCCCGCGGTGGCTGGCCGGCTACCGCGACGGTCAGCGGGAGGCCGCGGCCTCCCGCGCCTGACGCCGCCCGGCGGCGACCGACCGCAGCACGCCCGCGCCGGCCACGAGGAAACCGACGCCCATGAGCATGCTCAGGCCGTACATGTAGGTCGGAAACGGCTTGGTTCCGATGAACAGCGGGATCACGGTGATCAGGGCGGCCAGGGCCCCGATGAAGAACACGATGGCACCGGCGCGGATCAGTCCGTCACCGGGCCCGGCGGAATTCGCTTGGGTTTTGTCACGCACCGGACCAGGGTAGTTCCTGCGCGAGAGAACGACCGGGGGACGTCTTGTCACCGGGTCCAAGACCATTAGCCTTGGTAGCAGCGGGTCACGGACGACCCGCTCTAGTGCTATCAAGAGCCGTTTCCGAAGCAGTTTTCCCGACGAGTACGAGGACGAGGACAGACGTGCCTACCGGCAAGGTCAAGTGGTTCAACAGCGAGAAGGGCTTCGGCTTTCTCTCCCGCGACGACGGCGGTGACGTCTTCGTCCATTCCTCGGTTCTCCCCGCCGGAGTCGATGCGCTCAAGCCGGGACAGCGCGTGGAGTTCGGCGTGGTCGCCGGTCAGCGCGGCGATCAGGCGCTTTCGGTGATCGTGCTCGACCCGACGCCCTCCGTGGCCGCCGCCCAGCGCAAGAAGCCCGACGAGCTGGCCTCGATCGTGCAGGATTTGACGACCCTCCTCGAGAACATCACCCCGATGCTGGAGAAGGGCCGTTATCCCGAAAAGGCCTCCGGCAAGAAGATCGCCGGCCTGCTCCGCGCGGTCGCCGACCAGCTGGACGTCTGACAACGCCGGCCCGTCCGGCTCCCGTCAGGGGAACGCGAGCGCGTCCGGGCCGAGGGGCGGTACCAGTCCCTCGGCCGCCGCACGGGTGAGCAGCCCGCGGATCGCCGCGTAGCCGTCCTCGCCGAGGTCGGCGGTGAACTCGTTGACGTACAGCCCGATGTGCTGGTCGGCCACGGCCGGGTCCATCTCCTGGGCGTGCGCCATCACGTACGGCCGGGAGATTTCCGGGTCGTCCCAGGCGGCCCGCACGGAGGCGCGCACCGAGTCGGCGAGCCGGGTCAGCGCCTGCGCGCCCAGCGACCGCTTGGCCACGATCGCGCCCAGCGGGATCGGCAGCCCGGTGGTCCGCTCCCAGTGCTCGCCCATGTCGGCGAGCTTGTGCAGCCCGTAGTTCTGGTAGGTGAAGCGGGCCTCGTGGATCACCAGCCCGGCGTCCACCTTGCCGTCCCGCACGGCCGGCATGATCTCGTGGAACGGCATGACCACGATCTCGCCGACGCCGCCCGCCCGTCGGCCACCACCCTCAACCGAGGGCCCTGCGGGCCCGCCCCTTTCGATTCCGACCGTGTCGGCCGCCCACAGCCGGAACAGCAGATAGGCCGTCGACTTCTCGCTGGGCACCGCGACCGTACGGCCCGTCAGGTCGGCGCCGGCCTCCTTGGTGAGCACCAGCGGCCCGCAGCCCCGGCCGAGCGCGCCGCCGCAGGGCAACAGCGCGTACTCGTCGAGGACGTACGGCAGGACGGCGTACGACACCTTCAGCACGTCGAACTCGCCGCGCTCGGCCATGCCGTTGGTGATGTCGATGTCGGCGAAGGTCACGTCCAGCGCGGGCGCGCCGGGGACGCGGCCGTGGGCGAGGGCGTCGAAGACGAAGGTGTCGTTGGGGCAGGGCGAGTACGCGATCTGCAACTGCTCACTGGTCATGCGGTTTCCAACTCTCCAATGCGGGCGCGAGCTTCCCGAAGGCCGCGGTGAGGGCGGCGAGGGCGTCGCCGATGCGCCAGGCGGCGCGGTCGCGGGGGCCGACCGGGTTGGAGATCGCGCGGATCTCCAGCACCGGCACGCCCTGGGCGGCGGCGGCCTCGGCGACGCCGAAGCCCTCCATGCCCTCGGCGAGCGCGCGGGGGTGCCGGGCGCGCAGCGCGGCGGCGCGGTCGGCGGTGCCGGTCACGGTGGACACGGTCAGCGCCGTGCCGGTACGGGCTCCGGTGGCTTCGGCCACGGCCCGTACGAGTGATTCCGGCGGGTGGTGGGTGACGGTCCCGAAACCGAGTTCGGTGACCGGCACGAAGCCGTCGGCGGTCTCGGCGCCCAGGTCGGCCACGGTGATGGCGTCGGCGACGACGAGCGAGCCGAGCGGCGCCCCGGGCGCGAAACCGCCGCCGATCCCGGCCGAGACGACCAGGTCGTAGGGGGCGCCGTCGAGGGCGGCCGCGGTCAGCGCGGCGGCGGTGGAGGCGGCGGCCCGGGCCGGTCCGACCCCGGCGGCGAGCAGATCGACCACGGCGGTGGCCGGGGAGCCGGCGGCGGTGGCCGTACGGCGGAGCACCGCGCCCGGGAGCGGCAGCTCCTGGGCCGGTTCGGGGAACGCCTGTGCCACCGCGTCCCGTTCGGCCGGGACCGCAGTGGCCACGAGGACACGTGCGGACGTGGTGATCAGGCCTTCTTCTTCACCTTGAAGGACCACACGCCCTGGGTCGCCTTGGAGCCCATCTGGATCACCACGGAGTTGGTGTCGCCGCCGGTGTTGTACCGGCTGTTGAAGAACGCGTCGCTCGGCAGCGTGCGGTACGTCGAGGTGTTGTAGTTGATGAACGGCTGACCGTTGATCAGCACGGCCCACCCGGCGTCCGCGATCTTCGGGTCGACGCCGATGCGCAGGGTGTCGACGTCGCTGAGCGAGATCGCCTTGGCCTCGTCGACCTTCTTGGCGCAGGTCTTCAGCGAGGCGGCGGTCAGGTTCTTGCCGTCGTTGTAGCAGAGGGCCTCGGAGTGGACCGTGTTCCCGCCGACGGTGAGCGACGCGACGGGGGTCGGCTTGGAGCAGCCCGACAGGACGAGCAGTCCGGCGGAAACGGCGCCGGCGGCGGCGACGGCGCGGCGGCGTCGCACAACGGATTGCAGCGTGGTCATGGCCGAAGGCTATCGGGCGCCCGGAGCCGTCCGGCCACGTGGGGTGCGGCGTGCCCGGTTCGTTACGCCAGTCGTGTCCGCGACAACCCGGCCGTGTCCGGGCCGTCACCCGCCGTCACCTCGCCCGCCGCTTTCACGCCATCCGGGCCCGGCCGCCGTGGCGCGCCGAACGGACCAGGCCGCGCAGCGTGCTCAGCCAGCCGACGGCCACGAACGCGGCGCCGACCAGCAGTCCGACCGTGCCGTTGAGCGGCATCACGATGCCGACCGCGCCGCCGAACACCCACGCCATCTGCAGCAGCGTCTCCGAGCGGGCGAACGCCGAACTGCGCACCAGTTCCGGCACGTCCCGCTGGATCAGCGCGTCCAGCGCCAGCTTGGCCAGCGCCTGCGCGAACCCGGCGACGGCGGCGAGACAGGTCACCAGGACGGCCCCGAAGAAGAGCGCGGCCACGATCGCCGCGCCCAGGACCACCGCGATGACCGTCACGATGATGATCTCCGGGGCGCGTGATCTCAGCCACGCCCCCACCGCCGTGCCCAGCGCGTTGCCCGTGCCGGCCGCGACGCCCACCAGCCCCAGCGAGACCGCCGCGCTCTGGCCGGTCATCGGCTGCTCGCGCAGCAGGAAGGCGAGGAAGAAGATCAGGAAGCCGGACAGGCAGCGCAGGGCGGCGTTGGCGGCGAGGGCGTGCGTCACGGTGGCCCCCACGGCCCGCAGCACCGGCCGCTTCCCCTGCCGCCTGCGGTGCGGCTCCCGCGGCGGGCCGGCCGCGAGCAGCGCCACGTCCTCGCCCCGCGCCGAGTCCACCTTGGGCGGCAGCGAGAAGGACAGCGCGGTACCGCCCACGAAGATCAGGAAGGCGCCGTACAGCGGCCAGGGGTCGCCGAACCGGTGCAGCCCCGCCGCGATCGGCGCGGCCACCCCGGTGGCGAGCAGCCCGGCCAGCGTCACCCGGGAGTTCGCCTTCACCAGCGAGAACCGGGGCGGCAGCAGCCGCGGTACGACGGCGCTGCGCACCACGCCGTACGCCTTGGAGGCGACCAGCACGCCGAGCGCGGCGGGATACAGGCCCAGGCTGCCGGTCGCCACCGCGCCCGAGATCACCAGCGCGAGCAGCGCCCGCGCCAGCATGGCCGCCGCCATCGCGGCCCGCCGCCCGTGCGGCAGCCGGTCCAGCAGCGGGCCGATGACCGGGGCGAGCACGGTGAACGGCGCCATGGTGATCGCCAGGTACAGCGCGACCCGCCCGCGCGCCTCGTCGGTCGGCACCGAGAAGAACACCGTGGACGCCAGCGCCACGGTGATCATGACGTCCCCGGCGCCGTTCACCGCGTGCAGCTCGATCAGCTTGCCGAGGCCCGACTCACCGGCGCCGTGCGCGTGCGTGGCCCGGCGGATGCCGCGCGCGGCACCGGTGACGGGGAGGTGCAGGGCACGCCCGACGGACCGGACGGCGCCGCCTCCCCGGCGGACACCGCCACCCCGAACCCCACGTTTGTCCGCGGTCGCCACGAGGTTCATAGTGCCCCGAGAACCCTCCGGATAGTGCGGATACGGCACGTATGGCGGCGAACCGCACCCGCCGGACCGGCGAGAGGGGCGGGCCGGGTGGGGGAGAATGCCGTCGAGCGGCAACGAATCCTGTTCGGTGTAGCGTGCGTATCTCAGCCATAACGCAGAATGGATGGCAGAGGTGCGCCCAGCGCGCGGATGCAGACGTCGATGCGGTCCTGAGGTCCGCTCCGTCGGCCAACCCCGCCGGAGGCAGCCGCCTTGACGAGACGGCGTAGGAGAGAAGCGATACCTGTGAGCGCAGCGACAACGCGAAGCCGCACCCCCGACCGTCTGTGCGCCGAGGCGGTCGACCTCGCCCGGGGCGCCGCGGAGGAGGCGGCCGCGCCCGGTGTGGTCGGCGAGCACACCGGACTCGTCTCCGAGGGCGACCGTGTTGTCACGCACTTCTTCGAGTGCAAGGAGCTGGGCTACCGGGGCTGGCGCTGGGCCGTCACCGTGGCCCGCGCCTCGCGCGCCAAGGTCGTCACGCTGGACGAGGTGGTGCTGCTGCCCGGCCCCGACGCTCTGCTCGCGCCCGAGTGGGTGCCGTGGAGCGAGCGGCTGCGCCCGGGCGACCTCGGCCCCGGCGACCTGCTCCCCACCGACCAGGACGACCTGCGCCTGGAGCCCGGCTACACCGGCGAGGAACAGCCGCCGCCCAACTCGGTGATGTCCGAGGAGATGGCCGAACTGGCGGACGCCGAGGACGCCGACGTCACCCCGGGCACGCCCGCGGCCCAGCCGACGGCTCCCTCGCGCGGCTCGATCGCCGCGGTGGCCGAGGAACTGGGCATGCGCCGGGCCCGCGTCCTGTCCCGGTACGGGCTGCACAGCGCGGCCGACCGCTGGGAGGAGGCGTTCGGCCCGAAGACGCCGATGGCCCAGGCGGCCCCGGCCACCTGCATGACCTGCGGCTTCCTGACGCCCATCGGCGGCTCCCTCGGCCAGGCCTTCGGCGTCTGCGCCAACGAGTTCGCCCCGGCCGACGGCCGGGTGGTCTCCCTCGCCTACGGCTGCGGCGGCCACTCCGAGGCGGCGGTCATGCCCAAGCCCCCGCAGCCCGCCCCGCCGGTCGTCGACGAGACCCGCGTCGAGCCCTTCCCGCTGCACCCGGCCCGCGACTCCGGTTCGGTCCCGGAGGCGCCGGACGAGGAGACCGCCGAACTGGGCCACTCCTGACCGTGGTCCGGCTCGCACGGGACACCGACCTGCCCGCCTTCCTCTCCCTGGCGGCCGAGGTGGAGCACTGGTTCGGCCCGATGGTGGACGACCCCGGCTTCACCGACGCCGTGCGGCGGGGCATCGCCGGTGCCACGGCCCTGGTCGCCGACGGGCCCGGCCCGCTCGGCGCCCTCCTGTTCGGCGGTACCGCCCCGGTCCACAAGGTGCACTGGCTGGTCGTCGGCGAACGGGCCCGGGGCACGGGCGTGGGCCGCGCCCTGCTGGCCGAGTCGCTGCGGCGGTTCGTGCGGCCCCCCGCCACCGTGGAGGTCGTCACCTTCGGCCCGGACCACCCCGGCGTGGTGACGAGCGGCGCCCGCGCCTTCTACACGGCCCTCGGCTTCACCCCGGGCGAGCCGGCCGCCCCCGGCCCGGAGGGCGGCTCCCGGCAGGTCTACCGCCTGCGGGTGTCCTGACCCCGGGCACCGCCGCGAAGCGCCCCGCAGCGGACCGCCGATGTCGGCGGCGCGCTGTACCTTCTTCCTCACGTCGACGAGGAGTGTGAACGTGAGCAGCAAGTACGTGCGGCCGGCGGCCGAGGGTGCCGATCCCTTCGGGACGGCCCGGCTGCGTCGCGGCGTCCTCGACGCCTGGGCCACCAGCCCCGCGCGGTTCCGCGAGGACGCCAACGCGGAGGAGGACCTGGTCCTGGGCGGCTACCGCGACCGCCTGGTGATCGAGCTGGCGCAGAACGCGGCCGACGCCGCCGCGCGTTCGGGGGCTCCCGGCCGTCTGCGCCTCACCCTGCGCGACAACGTCCTGGTCGCGGCCAACACCGGTGCCCCGCTGGACGCGGCGGGCGTCGAGTCCCTCGCCACCCTGCGCGCCTCCGCCAAGCGGGACGCCGAGTCCACGCACGGCGCGGTGGGCCGGTTCGGCGTCGGCTTCGCCGCCGTCCTCTCGGTGACGGACGAGCCCGCGCTCGTCGGCCGGCACGGCGGGGTGCGCTGGTCCCTCGACGAGGCCCGGGAGCTGGCCGCCGACACCGCCCGGCACAGCCCCGGACTCGGTGACGAGGTCCGCCGGCGCGCGGGCCACGTGCCGCTGCTGCGGCTGCCGTTCGCCGCCGAGGGCACCGCCCCCGACCCGTACGACACCGCGGTCATCCTGCCGCTGCGCGACGCGGCCGCCGCCGACCTCGCCGAGCGGCTGCTGAACGCCGTGGACGACGCGCTGCTGCTGACCCTCCCCGGTCTGGAGGAGGTCGTCGTCGAGGTGAACGGCGACGCGCCCCGCACCCTCCGCCGCCGCACCGAGGGCGCCGTCACCGTCGTCGAGGACTCCCGCGAGGGCACCACCCGGTGGCGGACCACCACCGCCCACGGCCCCCTCGACCCCGCACTCCTCGCCGACCGGCCGGTGGAGGAGCGGCTGCGCCCCCACTGGTCGGTGACCTGGGCCGTCCCGGAGGACGACGAGGGCCGCCCGCTGCGGCCCCGCACGGCCCCCGTGGTGCACGCCCCCACCCCCAGCGACGAACCCCTGGGCGTCCCCGCCCTGCTCATCGCCTCCTTCCCCCTCGACACCACCCGCCGGCACACCGCGCCCGGCCCCCTCACCGACTTCCTGGTGCAGCGGGCGGCCGACGCCTACGCCGCGCTGCTCGCCGGGTGGCGCCCGGTGACGGAGGGCGCCGTCGACCTCGTACCCGGGCCGCTGGGCAAGGGCGAGCTGGACGGGGCGCTGCGCGAGGCCCTGCTGGAGCGGCTGCCGCGCACCGCCTTCCTGCCGCCCGCGCTGCCCGGCGCGGACGGCGCGGACGGCGCGGACGGCGAGGACGAGCTGCCGGGGGCGCTGCGGCCCCGGGACGCCGAGATCGTGGAGGGCGCGGGCGCCGACACCGTGCGGGTGCTCGCCGAGGTGCTGCCCACCCTGCTGCCCGCCGGCCTGGAGCGCCGCGCCGAGCTGCGCGTGCTCGGCGTGGCCCGGCTCCCGCTCGCCGACGCCATCGACCGGCTGGCCGGCCTGGAGAAGGACCCCGACTGGTGGTGGCGGCTCTACGACAGCCTCGCCGGCATCGACCCGGACCGGCTGTCCGGGCTGCCCGTGCCGCTGGCCGACGGCCGGACGACGATCGGCCCGCGGCAGGTGCTGCTGCCCACCCCCGACGGCGCCCGGATCGACGTGGACGTGCTCGGCCGGCTCGGGCTGAAGGTCGCCCACGAGGACGCCACGCATCCCCTGCTGGAGAAGCTGGGCGCGCTGCCCGCCACCCCGCGCGCGGTGCTCACCACCCCGCAGGTGCGGGCCGCCGTCGCCGCCTCGCTGGACGAGGAGGGCGGCCTCGCCTGGGAGGAGGACGCCCCGGACGCCGAGGAACTGGCCGACACCGTCCTCGGGTTGGTGCGTGACGCGGGCCTGGAGCCCGGCGAGGAGCCCTGGCTCGGCGCCCTCGCGCTGCCCGACGAGGACGGCGAACTCGTCCCCGCGGGCGAGCTGGTGTACCCGGGCAGCCCCTTCGCCCGGGTGATCCGTGAGGACGAACTGCCCACGGTGGCCCGCGAACTGGCCGAGCGGTGGGGCGAACAGCCGCTCACCGCCTGCGGGGTGCTCGCCGGCTTCGCCCTGGTGCGCGCCACCGACGTCGTCCTCGACCCGGACGAACTGGAGCCCCGCGAGGGCGACTTCGCCGAACCGGACGACGCCGGGCTGCTGGACGCGGTGGACGTGTGGTGCGAGGACATCCTCGACCGCTTCCCGGACAGCCCGGTGCCGCCGGTCGCCACCGAACTCGTCGCCGTGCGCGACCTCGACCTGGTGGCCGACGACCACTGGCCCGAGGCCCTCTCCCTGCTTGCCCGGCCGCCGCTGCGGGACGCGCTGACCCAGCCGGTGCGCGTCCTGCTGCCCGACGGCACCCACGAGGTCGTCCGGTCGTACACCGCGTGGTGGCTGCGCGGGCACCCGGTCCTCGACGGGCGGCGCCCGGCCGGACTGCGGGCCGCGGGCGGCGACCCGCTGCTGCGCGGGCTGTACGACGAGGCCGACGCCACCGGGTTCGAGGACGAGCAGGTGCTGCGGGCGCTCGGGGTGCGGACCTCGGTCGGCGCCCTCCTGGACGAGCCGGGCGGCGCCGCCGAGCTGCTGGACCGCCTCGCCGACCCGGACCGCCCGGTCACCGCGGCCCAACTGCACGGCCTGTACGGAGCGTTGGCGGAACTCGACCCGGAACAGGTCACACTGCCCGACGAGTTGCGGGCCGTGCTCGACGATCGGGTGACGGTCGTGGACGCCGCGGACGCCGTGGTGGTCGACTCCCCGGACCTGCTGCCCTTCACCTCCGGCGTGCCCCTGCTGCCCGTACGGCCGTCCCGGGCCGCCGAGTTGGCCGAGCTGCTCCAGGTGCGGCGGCTGAGCGAGTCCGTCACCGGCGAGGTGCACTCCGAGGGCACCGAGCACGACGTGCCGGGGGCGGTGCGGGTGCTGCTCGGGCCGCGCACGCCCGAGACGTACGTCGAACACGGCGAACTGGTCGTGGACGGCGTCGAGATCGACTGGCGGCTGACCGACGACGGGGTGCTGCACGCCGCCACCCTGGAGGGGGTCGCCGCGGGCCTCGCCTGGGCGGCGGGGCAGTGGCCGCGCCGGTTCGAGGTCGCGGCCCTGCTGGAGGACCCGTCCCGCACCGAGGAGTTGGCCCGGGACCGCTGGTTCGACTGATCCGCCGAGCCCCGTTCCAGTCGATCTTCAGAACTCTCTTACAGTTTCTTCAGATTGCGTACAACCGTTCCCCTGCGTGCCGTGTCTGACGAGTCGGAGTCGCACCCGACTCCCTCAAACTACGTACGCAGGGGAACCGCACATGCGCATTCGTGCCACCGTGGCCGCCGTCTCCGGCGCCCTGGCCCTCTCCGCCCTCGCCCTGCCCGCGGCCCACGCCGCCGACCAGGCGCGGGTGCCCGCGGAGAACTCCGTGAGCAAGGTCGCCCACACCGCCCACCAGGGCCGTTCGTCGTTCGCCGCCGTCGCCTCGGGCACGCCGTACCAGCTGAACGCCACCTTCTCCAACGTGAAGGTGAACAACGGCAAGAACATCGCCGTCGGCACCACCAACGTGGTCAAGGTGCCGGTGTCCTTCACGCTGACGCACGGCACGGACGTCAAGATCCACGCGAAGGACTTCTTCGCGGCCGTCGAGCTGTACCGCGGGACCTCCTTCGAGGACTCGATCTGGTTCTACGACAGCACCAACGGGTCCTGCACGGACTCCTCCGCGACCGTCGCGAACTGCAAGGCCACCGTCTCCATCGACCCGGCCGAGCTGCTCAGCGAGGACGCCGGCAGCTGGAAGGCCGCCGCCTACGCGGTCGCCTTCAACGGCCAGAACCCGTCCGACCCGGACCTGGACAAGGTCGGCGTGGCCGTGAAGGACCCGACCAACTCCTTCAAGCTCCAGCGCTACTCCAAGCTGACGGTCAACGCCAGCCCGGAGCCGGTGAAGAAGGGCAAGACCATCACCGTCGTGGGCAAGCTGTCCCGCGCCAACTGGGACGACGGCAAGTACCACGGCTACACCGGCCAGCCGGTCAAGCTGCAGTTCCGCAAGAAGAACTCCAGCACCTACACCACCCTGAAGACCATCAAGACGGACTCCACGGGCAACCTGAAGACGACGACCAAGGCCACGGTCGACGGCTACTTCCGGTACTCCTTCGCGGGCACCTCGACCACCCCGGCGGTCAGCGCCGCGGGTGACTACGTCGACGTGAAGTAACCCCTCGCCGGAGCGGACCCGGCCCGGCCCCGGTGGCGCACCCCGCCACCGGGGCCTCGGTCTGTGCGGGGCAAGGTAACGGACGGACAAAGAATGGCCGGTTCGCGCTCTTGCCGTACAACTCATCCCCGGTCTCGTGGATCTGATCACCCGAGTCGACCGACTCCACGATCACTTCTCCCTCCGAGGGAACGCACATGCGCATACGTGCCACCGCGGCCGCCGTTCTCGGCGCCCTGGCGCTCTCCGCCCTCGCCGTGCCCACCGCCCAGGCGGCCGGCACGACGGCCCCCAACGTCACCTTCTCGAAGATGAAGGTGAACGCCGGCAAGGCCATCACCGTCGGGGCCACCTCCACGGTCAAGGTCAAGGTGACCTACACCGTCACGCACCCCAGCACCGTCTCCCTGTCCGGCATCGCCACCGGTCCGCTGATCTACCGCGGCACCTCGGCCAAGAGCCCCGACAACGAGTTCATCAGCGACGACCCGGGCACCTGCACCAAGGTCGACTCCACGACCGCGAACTGCTCGGCCACCATCGCCGTCACGGCCGCCGACCTGTACAACTCCGAGGCCGGCACGTGGAAGGAGGGCGGTCTCGCCGTCAACTCCTCCGGCGGCATGAAGTGGCAGAGCGACCTGGGCACCATCCCGGTCCGCCGCGCCGCCAAGCTCACCGCCGACGCGACCCCCGAGCCGGTCAAGAAGGGCAAGACGCTCACCGTCACCGGCAAGCTGACCCGCGCCGACTGGCAGAAGGGCACCTACGTCGGCTTCGCCGGCCAGTCCGTCAAGCTCCAGTTCCGCAAGGCGGGCACCAGCACCTACACCACCCTCAAGACGATCACCTCGTCCTCGACGGGCGCGCTGAAGACCACGGTCACGGCCGGCTCCGACGGCTACTACCGCTACAGCTTCGCGGGCACGTCCACCACCTCGTCCGTCTCCGCCGCGGGCGACTACGTCGACGTGCAGTGAGCGGCTCCTAGGCTCCTAGTCGGGAAAGCGGCGGGCGACCCACTTCCACAGGAACTCCAGGGCGGCCGCCGCCACCACCGAGATCGCCACCGCCGTCCACGGCATGGCGAGGCCGACCAGCTTCAGCGCGAAGAAGTCCTGGAGCGCCGGTACGACGAGCACCAGCAGGAAGGCCACGGCCATCGCGGCCACCAGCGTCACCCGCCACCAGGTGTAGGGGCGGGCGATGATCGCCAGCACCCACATGGAGATCAGGAACAGGGTGAGCGTGGCGGCGCTGGTCTCCGCCTCCAGCTGCCCGGAGCCGGAGCCCGCGTAGTGGTGCCGGGCGATCAGGTACGTCACGAAGGTCGCCACGCCGGCCACCACGCCGCCCGGGATCGAGTACCGCATCACCCGGTGCACGAAGTGCGGTCTCGCCCGCTCCTTGTTGGGCGCCAGGGCCAGGAAGAAGGCCGGGACCCCGATGGTGAGGGTGGAGAGCATGGTCAGATGGCGGGGCAGGAAGGGGTACTCCACCCGCCAGCACACCACCAGCACCGCGAGCAGCACCGAGTAGACCGTCTTCACCAGGAACAGCGTCGCCACCCGCGTGATGTTGCCGATCACCCGGCGACCCTCGGCGACCACCGACGGCAGGCTCGCGAAGCTGTTGTCCAGCAGCACGATCTGCGCCACCGCCCGGGTCGCCTCCGAGCCGGAGCCCATGGCCACGCCGATGTCCGCGTCCTTCAGCGCGAGCACGTCGTTCACGCCGTCCCCGGTCATCGCCACCGTGTGCCCGTGCGACTGGAGCGCGCCCACCATGTCCCGCTTCTGCTGCGGGGTGACCCGCCCGAAGACGGTCCCCGCGTCCAGCGCGTCCGCCATCGCGGCCCGGTCCTGCGGCAGCCGCCGCGCGTCCGTCGCCGTACCGTCCAGGCCCAGCTTGGCCGCGACCGCGCCGACCGAGACGGCGTTGTCCCCGGAGATGACCTTGGTCCTCACCCGCTGCTCGGCGAAGTAGCGCAGGGTGTCGGCCGCGTCGGGCCGCAGCCGCTGTTCGAGGACGACCAGGGCGGTGGGGCGGGCGCCGCGCGCGGGCGCCGCGTCGTCCAGGTCGCGCTGCGCCCGGGCCAGCAGCAGCACCCGCAGCCCCTGCTCGTTGAGGCGCTCGGTCTCGGCCAGCGCCGGGTCGCCGGCGCCGAGGAGGACGTCCGGGGCGCCGAGCAGCCAGGTGCTGGTCTCGCCGTCGCCCTCGCTGAACGCGGCCCCGCTGTACTTGCGGGCGGAGGAGAAGGGGAGCGACTCGACGCAGCGCCACTCGTCGTTGTCGGGACAGGCGTCGATGATCGCCTGGAGGGAGGCGTTGGGCCGCGGATCGGACTCGCCGAGCGCGCCGAGCACCTTGCGCACGTATCCCTCGTCGGCGCCGTTCAGCGGGCGCAGCTCCGTGACGTCCATGCCGCCCTCGGTGAGGGTGCCGGTCTTGTCCAGGCAGACGGTGTCCACGCGGGCGAGGCCCTCGATGGCCGGCAGTTCCTGGACGAGGCACTGCTTGCGGCCGAGCCGGATGACGCCGATCGCGAAGGCGACCGAGGTGAGCAGCACCAGCCCCTCCGGGACCATCGGGACGATGCCGCCGACGGTGCGGGCCACGGCCGCCTTGAGGTCGTCGTTCTTCACCACGAGCTGGGTGACGACCAGGCCGATCGCCGCCGGGACCATCATCCAGGTGACGTACTTGAGGATGGTGGAGATGCCGGTGCGCAGCTCGGAGTGGACGAGCGTGAAGCGGGACGCCTCCTCGGCCAGCTGGACGGCGTAGGCCTCCCGGCCCACCTTGGTCGCGGTGAAGGCGCCGCCGCCCGCGACGACGAAGCTGCCGGACATCACCGGATCGCCGGGGCGCTTGACCACCGGGTCGGCCTCGCCGGTGAGCAGGGACTCGTCGATCTCCAGCCCGTCCGCCTCGGCGCACACCCCGTCCACGACGACCTTGTCGCCGGGCCCGATCTCGATGAGGTCGTCCAGCACGATCTCGTCGGTGGCGATCTCGGCGGCCGTGCCGTCCCGGCGCACGGTCGGCCGGGCCTCCCCGATCACCGCGAGCGAGTCGAGGGTCTGCTTGGCCCGCCACTCCTGGAGGATGCCGATGCCGGTGTTGGCGAGGATCACGAAGCCGAAGAGGCTGTCCTGGATCGGCGCGACGAACAGGGTGATCACCCACAGCACGCCGATGATCGCGTTGAACCGGGTGAAGACGTTCGCCCGGACGATCTCGCCGAACGAGCGGCTGCTGCGCACGGGCACGTCGTTGATCCGGCCACGCGCGCGCCGCTCCGCCACCTCCGCGCCGGTCAGTCCCGTGGCCCGGGTCCGGGGCAGGGCCACCGGGTGTACCGGATCGAGCTCGGCGCCGGCGTCTATATGGCTCATGTATCCGACGTTACGTGGCCTTTGCCCGCGCGCCCACCCGGCCCGGGTCCCCGGGCCGGGGTCAGTCGGCCGATGCCGAACGGGCCCTCTTGATGGCGGCGTCCCGCTTGCGCACGTACCAGATGCCGATCAGCCCGAGCCCGCCGCCGGCCAGGCACGTCCACAGCCACCACAGATGGCCGTGGTCCTGGAACCAGCCGTAGAAGGGGAGCTGGACGAGGAACAGGACGAACCAGATGATCGTGCCGCCGGTGATGGTGGCGACCACGGGCCCCTCCAGGGGCTCGGGCGCCTCGTGCTGGGGGATCCACTTGGCCATGCCGCACAGCTTACGAGGCGATCGGGCGGCCACCTGGTCCGACCGGGCGCGCACCGAATCTACGCGCGGAGATAGCGATCTAGTGACTCAGACGTTCATACTGAAACCGTTTGTCCTTGACCGCTTCTAATCGTATGAAACTCCAACGGGGCTCGGGGGAACCCTGTCGGTGATGAGGTCCCGCATGTCCACCTCGGCAGCTGCCAAGGTCCCCACCCCCGAGAAGCCGGGCGGTCCGACGCCCGCCGGAGGCTCCCTCGACCGCTACTTCAAGATCTCCGAGCGCGGCAGTTCCATCGCTCGGGAGTTCCGGGGCGGTCTGGCCACCTTCTTCGCGATGGCCTACATCATCGTGCTGAACCCGATCATTCTGGGCAGCGCGAAGGACATGTACGGTCACCATCTGGACAATGCCCAGCTGGTGACGGCGACCGCGCTGACGGCCGCCTTCAGCACCCTGCTGATGGGTGTCATCGGCAACGTCCCGATCGCGATGGCCGCCGGCCTCGGCGTGAACTCGGTCGTCGCGCTCCAGCTGGCTCCCCGGATGACCTGGCCGGACGCGATGGGCATGGTCGTCCTGGCCGGTTTCGTGGTGATGCTGCTGGTCGCCACGGGCCTGCGCGAACGCGTCATGAACGCCGTGCCGTTCGGCCTGCGCAAGGCGATCTCGATCGGTATCGGCCTGTTCATCATGCTGATCGGCCTGGTCGACTCCGGCTTCGTCAGCCGTATCCCGGACGTCGCCCAGACCACCGTCCCGCTCCAGCTCGGCACCGGCGGTCACCTCACCGGCTGGCCGGTCCTGATCTTCGTCCTGGGCGCGCTGCTCACCTTCGTGCTGATCGTGCGCAAGGTGCCGGGTGCGATCCTGATCTCCATCGTCGGCATGACCGTCCTCGCGGTGGTCATCAACCTGATCGCCAAGGTCCCGTCCTGGGGCCTGACGGTGCCGAAGTGGCCCGGCAACCCGGTCGCCACCCCCGACTTCGGCCTGGTCGGCCAGGTCAGCCTGTTCGGCGGCTTCTCCAAGGTCGGCGTGCTGACCGGCGTCCTGTTCGTCTTCACCGTCCTGCTGTCGTGCTTCTTCGACGCGATGGGCACGATCATGGGCATCAGTGACGAGGCCAAGCTGACCGACGCCCAGGGTTACATGCCGGGCATCAACCGGGTGCTGTTCGTGGACGGCCTCGCGGTCGCGGCGGGCGGCGCCAGCTCCTCCTCGGCCACCACCGCCTTCGTGGAGTCCACGGCCGGCGTCGGCGAGGGCGCCCGCACGGGTCTCGCGAACGTGGTCACCGGCGGTCTGTTCGCCATCTCGCTCTTCCTCACCCCGATCGCCACGATGGTGCCGTCCCAGGCGGCCACCCCGGCGCTGATCGCGGTCGGCTTCCTGATCATGTCGAACTCGGTCAAGGAGATCGACTGGGCCGACTACACGATCTCCATCCCGGCGTTCGTGACGATGCTGATGATGCCGTTCACCTACTCCATCACCAACGGCATCGGCATGGGCTTCATCACCTTCACGGTCCTGCGCCTGGCCGCGGGCCGCGCCCGGGAGATCCCGGTGCCGATGTACGTCGTCTCGGCGGTCTTCGCCTTCTACTACCTGATGCCGGCCCTGGGTCTGACCTGAGCCGACCCGTTCCGCGGCGTCCTCAGGTGACGCCGTAGAACTTCTCCGTCTCCTCGACGGCGGTCTGGAACCGCTGGTCGAAGTCGTCACGAATGAGCGTGCGGACCACATAGTCCTGCACGCTCATTCCTCTTTTCGCCGCGTGCCGCCGGAGCCGTTCGAGCAGCTCCCCGTCTATCCGCAGGCTCAGCACAGTGGTCCCCATGGGTACGAGGGTCGCCACAGCCGCTCTCCCTGCGCGTCGCTTTCCGGCACCGGCTCACCCATACGGGTGATCGACGGGTTTCAGTGGCCGGGATCACGGGCACCTGGGTGTGTCCCATTGGTCTTTAGCTAGAGTAATGAGTTACTCTAAAGAACATGCCGGACCTCACCCATGGCGACGACGCTGCCGCCGTGAACGCCCTCCGCTCCGCCGTGATGCGGCTGTCCCGCCGGGTCAAGCACCAGCGGGTCGACGAGTCGCTGAGCCCCACCGAGATGTCGGTGCTCGGCACGCTGTCCCGCTGCGGCTCGGCCACGCCGGGCGAGCTGGCCCGCAAGGAGCACGTCCAGCCGCCGTCGATGACCCGCATCGTCGCGCTGCTCGAAGCCAAGGGCCTGGTCCGGCTGGAGCCGCACCCGGAGGACCGGCGCCAGAAGGTCGTCACCCAGACCGAGCAGGCCGAGACCATGCTCGAAGAGAGCCGCCGCAAGCGCAACGCGTTCCTGGCGAACCTCGCCGACGGTCTCGACGAGGAGGAGTGGGCCAAGCTGCGCGCCGCCGCCCCCGTGCTGGAAAAGCTCGCACACCTGTAAGCAAGCCCCTGAAGGAGGCGACGCTGTTGAGTACGGGATCCGGAACACCTTCCGCCCCCGCACCCACCGCCCCTACTACCCCCGCCCGCAAGTCCTCGATGTTCAGCTCGTTGAAGGTCAGGAACTACCGCCTGTTCTTCGTCGGCCAGGTCGTCTCCAACACGGGGACCTGGATGCAGCGCATCGCCCAGGACTGGCTCGTCCTCAGTCTCACCGGCTCCTCCGCGGCCGTCGGCATCACGACGGCCCTGCAGTTCCTGCCGATGCTCCTGTTCGGTCTCTACGGCGGGGTCCTGGTCGACCGGCTGCCCAAGCGCCCCGCGCTCCTGGTCACCCAGTCCTCGATGGCCCTCAGCGGCCTCGCGCTCGCCGCGCTGACGCTCACCGGTCACGTCCAGGTCTGGCACGTCTACCTCGCCGCGTTCTTCGTGGGGCTCGCCACGGTGGTCGACAACCCCGCCCGGCAGTCCTTCGTCTCCGAGATGGTCGGCCCCGACCAGCTGCACAACGCGGTCAGCCTGAACTCCGCGAACTTCCAGTCCGCGCGCCTCGTCGGCCCGGCCGTCGCCGGCCTCATGATCACCGGTGTGGGCACCGGCTGGGCGTTCCTCGCCAACGGCCTGTCCTTCGCCGCGCCGATCACCAGCCTGCTGCTGATGCGCGCCCGTGAGCTCTTCCCGGTCAAGCGGACCCCGCGGGCCAAGGGCCAGCTGCGGGAGGGCCTCCAGTACGTCGCGGGCCGCCCGGAGCTGATCTGGCCCGTGGTCCTGGTCGGCTTCATCGGCACCTTCGGCTTCAACTTCCCGGTGTGGCTCTCCGCCTTCGCCGACAACGTGTTCCACGTGGGCGCCGGCGGCTACAGCCTGCTGAACACGCTGATGGCCCTGGGCTCCCTCGGCGGCGCCCTGCTGGCCGCCCGCCGCGGCTCCGCCCGGATGCGGCTGCTGATCTTCGCCGCGCTCACCTTCGGGGTGCTGGAGATCGTGGCCTCCCTCGCCCCCGCGTACTGGCTGTTCGCCGTGCTCATGGTGCCGATCGGGATCTGCGGCCTCACGGTCAACGTCACCGCGAACACCACCGTGCAGATGGCCACCGACCCCGCCATGCGCGGCCGGGTGATGTCCCTGTTCATGATGGTCTTCATGGGCGGCACCCCGCTCGGCGCCCCGGTGATCGGCTGGATCACCGACACCTACGGCGCCCGGGCCGGCTTCGCCCTCGGCGGTGTCGTCTCCGCCCTCGCGGCCGGCACCATCGGCCTCATCCTCGCCCGCGTCGGCGGCCTGCGGCTGTCGGTCGGCTGGCACGGAGGGCACCCGCGCCTGCGGTTCGTCCAGCGCAAGCGCGAGGAACTCGCCACGGCCGTGTGACCATCCCCGGAGGGTGCGGCTACCGCACCCTCCGGGCCAGCACCTGCCCCGGCCAGCCGTCCTGGCTGAAGGACTCGGTGCGCACGAACCCCTGGCGCTCGTAGTAGGCGACCAGCTTGCCGTCGTCGCCCGCGTAGCAGTCCACCCGCAGCAGCGAGATCCCCGCCCGCCGGGTCACCTCGGCCGCGTGGGCGAGCAGCGCGGCACCGGCGCCCCGCCCCTTGAACCGGGGGTCGGCGGCGAGCAGATGGATGTACCGCTCGGGCTCGCCGGCGGGCTCCACATAGGAGCCGGGCGCGTCGGTGAGCGTCAGGGTGGCGGCCGGCATTCCGTCCGACTCGGCGATGTACGGCGTGCCCGCGGTGGCGTACCGGTGCACCTGTGCCACGGCCCGGGGATTCGCCGACCAGGCTCTGGTGCCCCACTGCCCGGTACGGCCCTCGGCCACCAGCCACCGCACGGCGCCGTCCAGCAGGCCGAGGATCAGGGGAGCGTCGTCGGGGCCGCCTTCGCGGATGGTGAGCGTCATGGCGGTGATCCTGCCCACGCGCCCGGGACGCGATGTGCGGTCCGCGATCTCTCCGGGATGTCTCGGGGATGCCCCGGTGGACGCGTCGGGGGTGTCTCGGGGGCGGCTGCGGGACACATCGGGGTCGCCGCCGGGATGTCTCTGGGATGGTGGGGGCATGAGACTCTTCGCCGCCGTACTGCCGCCGCAGGAGATCGCCGCCGAACTCGCCGTCGAGGTCGACCGGTTGCGGCGGCTGCCGGGCGCCGACGGGCTGCGCTGGACGGGCCGCCCCGGCTGGCACTTCACCCTCGCCTTCTACGGCGAGGTCGCCGACGACGTCCTGCCCGGTCTGTCGGACCGCCTCGCCCGCGCGGCCCACCGCACCGCCCCCTTCCGGCTGGCCCTGGCCGGCGGCGGCCAGTTCGGTCACGGCCGCGCCCTGTGGGCCGGGGCCTCGGGCGACGTGGCCGCGCTGCGTCTGCTCGCCGACCGGGCGGAGGCGGCGGGCCGCAAGGCCGGGGTGCCGATGGGGGAGCACCGCCGCTACCAGGCCCACCTGACGCTGGCCCGCGGCCGCGAGGCGGTGGACGTACGGCCGTACGTCGAGCTGCTGCGCGCGTTCGCGGGCCGGAGCTGGACCGTGACCGAGCTGGCGCTGGTGCGCAGCAACCTGCCGACGTCGGGGGAGCGGGGCGAGCAGCCGCGGTACGAGGCGGTCGGGCGCTGGGAGTGCGGGGCGTCCGGTTAGGCTCGATGCGTGGACCCGAAAACCCGGAACCGGATCATGGCCGGTGCGCTTGTGCTGATGTTGGTGGTCGTTGCCGTGGCGGCGGCGGTGCGGTAGGGGCCGGGGAACCGCGGCCCGCACCGGCCGCGGCCGGTCGTGGCCGACCGCGCGGTTCCCCGCCCCTCGCGGGCGTTCGCCCGCCCGCCCGGTGTCACCAGGCGAAGGCCTCCGGGGACGGGCCCGGGCCCGGGAAGATCTCGTCCAGGCCGGCGAGGAGTTCTCCGCTCAGCTCCAGCTCCACCGCGCGCAGCGCCGACTCCAGCTGCTCGGCCGTGCGCGGGCCGACGATCGGGCCCGTGACCCCGGGACGGGTGAGCAGCCAGGCCAGCGCGGCCTCGCCGGGCTCCACGCCGTGCTTGTCGAGCAGGTCCTCGTAGGACTGGATCCGCGCGCGGGCCGCGGGGTCGGCGAGGGTGTCGGCGGCGCGGCCGGAGGCGCGGCGCCCGCCCTGCACCTCCTTCTTGATCACACCGCCGAGCACTCCGCCGTGCAACGGGGACCAGGGGATGACCCCGAGGCCGTACTCCTGCGCGGCCGGGATGACCTCCATCTCGGCGCGGCGCTCGGCGAGGTTGTACAGGCACTGCTCGCTGACGAGGCCGATGGTGCCGCCGCGGCGGGCGGCGGTCTCGTTGGCCTGGGCGATCTTGTAGCCGGGGAAGTTGGAGGAACCGGCGTAGAGGATCTTGCCCTGCTGGACGAGGGTGTCGATCGCCTGCCAGATCTCGTCGAAGGGGGTGTTCCGGTCGACGTGGTGGAACTGGTAGAGGTCGATGTGGTCGGTCTGCAACCGCTTCAGGCTGGCGTCCACCGCGCGCCGGATGTTCAGCGCGGAGAGCTTGTCGTGGTTGGGCCAGGCCTCGCCGTCGCCGGCCATGTTGCCGTAGACCTTGGTGGCGAGGACGACCTTGTCGCGGCGGTCGCCGCCCTTGGCGAACCAGTTGCCGATGATGGTCTCGGTGCGCCCCTTGTTCTCGCCCCAGCCGTAGACGTTGGCGGTGTCGAAGAAGTTGATGCCCGCGTCCAGTGCCGCGTCCATGATCGCGTGGCTGTCGGCTTCGTCCGTCTGCGGCCCGAAGTTCATCGTCCCGAGAACCAGTCGGCTGACCTTGAGTCCGGTGCGTCCAAGCTGCGTGTACTTCATGGTCACCAAGCCAACGGCTTGGAGTGCGCTCCAGGCAAGGGCGGGTGGTTGTTCGCGGGGGAAGTGCGTGGTCTTGACGAGGAGACCGAGCGCGGTGGTGGTCGTGTCGACGTCGGTCCTACGTCTGCCCGATCCCCCACGCCTCCCGCATCGCCCCGGCGAACGCCTCCGCGATCCGCTGCTCGCCGCTGGCGTTGGGGTGGGTGCCGTCGTAGGTGTCGACGTGGATGTCGTACGCGGCGGGCCGGGACGCCAGCAGGATCGGCGACCGGGGCTCGTCCAGGTCGGCGGCCGCCTTGGCGAGGAGGACGTTGAAGAGGTCCACCTGCTCGGCGAAGGGGGCGTCCGTCTCGGCGCGGACGTTGGGGATCACCGGCAACAGCACCATGCGGACGCGCGGGTCGGCGTCCCGGGCGGCGGCGATGAAGGCCCGGACGTTCTCGGCGGTCTGCTCGGCGTTGGTGTAGAAGCCGAGGTCTATCAGGCCGAGCGAGACGAGCAGGACGTCCGGCCGGCACTCCCGGACCGCCCCGCCGATCAGCGGGGCCATGTGCAGCCAGCCCTCGCCCCAGCCCGCGAGGTGGGCGCGGGGGAAATCGGGGTCGGCGTAGTCGAGGGACGTCGGCTCGCCGGACTGCTTGTCGTACAGCGTCTCGCGCGGGCCGACGAGCGTGACGTCGGGGTCGTGCGTACGGCGAAGGAGCTGCCACAGCCGGTGACGCCATGTGTGTTCGCCCGCGCTCCCGATCGTCATGGAGTCGCCCACGGGCATGAACCTGAGCATCCGCTCATCATGGACGATCACGGCCGCGGGGTGGGATGCGGGGCCGTGTGAGGCCCGCCACGTGCGGGCGCGGGCGGCCCGGGCGGAGGGCCGAACGCCCGGCGGGAATGGCAGTCTTGGCCCATGCGCCGACCGTTCGCCCTGCTCGCCGCCGTCCTGCTGGCCGGCGCCTGCGCGTTGCCCGCCTCCGCCGCCGAGGGGGCCGGCGACCAGGGGTTCACCCTCAAGGACCCGAGGATCGCCGAGTCCAGCGGGCTCGCCGCCTCCCGTCTGCACCCCGGCATCTACTGGACGCACAACGACAGCGGCGACGGGCCGTACATCTACGCCGTCGACAGCCGGACCGGGCGGACCGTGGCCCGCGTGACACTGCGGGGCGTCGGCTCCCCGCGCGACGTCGAGGCGATCTCCATCGGGCCGCACGACGAGATCTACGTCGGGGACATCGGCGACAACTTCGACGGGCGCTGGCCCTATGTCTGGATCTACCGGCTGCCGGAGCCGAAGGTGCTCGAGGACCAGACGATCACGGCCACGCAGTACGTGGTGAAGTACGCCGACGGGCCGCGCAACGCCGAGTCGATGGTCGTGCACCCGAAGACCGGGCGCGTCTACATCATCGACAAGAAGGAGAACGGCGGCCACCTCTACGAGGGCCCGGCCACCCTGTCCACCACGGGCAGCAACGTCTTCAAGCCCATCGCCCCGATCGACCTGTGGGCCACCGACGCGGCGTTCTCCCCCGACGGCCGGCAGCTCGCCGTGCGCGGCTACCTCGGCGGCATCTACTACGCCTGGAACGACGGCCACATCAAACGTGCCGGCACCCTCGACGTCCCCCTCCAGGGCCAGGGCGAGGGCGTCACCTACTCCGACGACGGCACGAAGCTGCTGTACAGCAGCGAGGGCGCCGACAGCGCGGTGGTCGCCAAGGACGCCCCCGACCGCCCCGGCGGCGGCTCCCCGTCGACGGGCAACGGCTCGTCCGGCACCCACACCCCCGGAAACAAGAGCCTCCCCCTCGGCGCGGCCGCGATCGCCGTCGTACTGGTGGCCCTGGTCGCGGCGGGAAGGCGGCGGCGCCGCGGGAGGTGAGGGAAAGGTGCTGGGAGGTCGGGGGAATCGGGGGCCCGTAAGGCAAAGGGCGCCCAGCCGTAGCGGGCGCCCTTCGTCGGCGTGCCGAGAGGTCAGAGCTTCTCGATCACGTAGTCGACGCACTTGGTCAGTGCCTCGACGTCCGCCGGGTCGATCGCCGGGAACATGGCGATGCGCAGCTGGTTGCGGCCGAGCTTGCGGTAGGGCTCGGTGTCCACGATGCCGTTCGCGCGCAGCACCTTGGCCACGGCGGCGGCGTCGATCTCGTCGGAGAAGTCGATCGTGCCGATGACCTGGGACCGCTTGGCCGGGTCGGTGACGAACGGGGTCGCGTACTTCGACTCCTCGGCCCAGTTGTAGAGGCGGGTGGCGGAGTCCTTCGTACGGGCCGTCGCCCAGTCCAGGCCGCCCTGGCCGTTGAGCCATTCCAGCTGCTGGTTCAGCAGGAAGAGCGTGGCGAGGGCCGGGGTGTTGTACGTCTGGTTCTTGCGGGAGTTGTCGATCGCCGTGGGCAGCGAGAAGAACTCGGGGATGTGCCGGCCGGACGCGTGGACGCGTTCGGCGCGCTCGATCGCGGCGGGGGAGAAGACGCCGATCCACAGGCCGCCGTCGGAGGCGAAGGACTTCTGCGGGGCGAAGTAGTAGACGTCGGTCTCGGTGACGTCCACCGGCAGGCCGCCCGCGCCGGAGGTGGCGTCGACCAGGACGAGGGAGCCCTCGTCGGCGCCGGTCACCCGGCGGATGGGCATGGCGACACCGGTGGAGGTCTCGTTGTGGGTGAAGGCGTAGACGTCGACGCCCGCCTCGGCGCTGGGCTCCGGGTGCGTGCCGGGGTCGGCGGCGATCACGGTCGGCTCGGCGAGCCAGGGCGCGAGCTTGGCCGCCTTGGCGAACTTGGAGGAGAACTCGCCGAAGTTGAGGTGCTGGGACTTGTTGTCGATCAGTCCGTGGGTGGCGATGTCCCAGAAGGCGGTGGAGCCGCCGTTGCCGAGGATCACCTCGTAGCCCTCGGGCAGGGAGAACAGCTCGGAGATCCCCTCGCGGACCTTCCCCACCAGGTTCTTCACGGGCGCCTGGCGGTGGGAGGTGCCGAGCAGGGAGCTTCCGGTGGCGGCGAGGGCGTCCAGCGCCTCGGTCCGCACCTTGGAGGGGCCCGCACCGAAGCGTCCGTCGGCGGGCTTGATGTCAGCGGGAATCTGGATGTCGGCCACGTCTCGGAGGGTATCGGCTGGGCGAAACGGGACGGAACCGTGTCCGTCGGATGAGACGAGATCACCAGGACACGGACTTGTCGGGTCGTACGACGATCAGGCCGAGCCTGTGGACAACTTCCGGTGACGGTCGGTGATCGGATGCATCCTGGACGCATGACGGATCACTCGGGTCTCGAAGCGGAACTGCGCGGGTGCGTCCGGGGCGAGGTCGGCTTCGACGCCACCGCCCGGGCGCTCGTGACGATGGACGCGTCCAACTACCGGCGCGTCCCGGCGGGAGTGGTGGCCCCCCGGGACGCGGACGACGTGGCGGCGGTCCTCGGCGTGTGCCGGGCGCGCGGCGTGCCGGTGGTGGCCCGCGGCGGAGGTACGTCGATCGCCGGTCAGGCGACCGGTACAGGCGTCGTACTGGATTTCACCCGCCATATGAACGGCCTGCTGGAGCTGGACCCGGGCACCCGCACCGCCGTCGTGCAGCCCGGCCTCGTCCTCGACCGCCTCCAGCGTGCCGCCGCCCCGCACGGCCTGCGCTTCGGTCCCGACCCCTCCACCCACAGCCGCTGCACCCTCGGCGGGATGATCGGCAACAACTCCTGCGGCTCCCACTCGGTCGCCTGGGGAACCACCGCGGACAACGTGCGGGAGCTGTCCGTCCTCACCGCGCGCGGCCGGCGGCTGCGGCTCGGCCGGGACTGGGCGGGCGCCCCCGAGGGGCTGCGCGAGCTGGCGCGGGGCGAGTTCGCCCGGCTGCGCACCGGCTTCCCCGACCTGCCCCGGCGCATCTCCGGGTACGCGCTGGACGCGCTGCTCCCCGAGAAGGGCGCCGACGTGGCCCGTTCCTTCTGCGGTTCCGAGGGCACCCTCGGCATCCTCACCGAGGCGGTCGTCCGCCTGGTCGAGGCACCCCGCGCCCACGCCCTGGCGGTGCTGGGGTACGGCGACGAGGGGGCCGCCGCCGAGGCCGCCGCCGGCCTGCTGCCCCACGGCCCGCTCACCGTGGAGGGCATGGCCGCCGACCTGGTGCCGTCGGGCGCGGGACTGCCCCGGGGCGGCGCCTGGCTCTTCGTTGAGACGGGCGGCGCGTCCCGGGCGGAGGCCCGGGCCCGCGCGGAGGCGATCGTCCGCGCGGCCGACGTGGTCGACTCCCTCGTGGTGACCGACCCCGCCGCCCAGCGGACCCTGTGGCGCATCCGCGAGGACGCGAGCGGCACGGCGACACGGATGCCGGACGGCTCCGAGGCCTGGCCCGGCTGGGAGGACTGCGCGGTGCCGCCCGCCCGGCTCGGCGCCTATCTGCGCGACTTCCGCGCCCTGCTGACGTCCCACGGCCTGCGCGGCACCCCGTACGGCCACTTCGGCGACGGCTGTATCCACGTCCGCATCGACTTCGACCTGCTCACCGCCCCCGGCATCGGCCGCTTCCGGCGCTTCTCGGAGGAACTGGCCGACCTGGTGGTGGCCCACGGCGGTTCGCTGTCCGGGGAGCACGGCGACGGCCAGGCCCGCGCCGAACTGCTGCCGCGCATGTACGGCGCCGAGACCGTCCGGCTCTTCGAGCGCGCCAAGGCCGTCTGGGACCCCGACGACCTGCTCAACCCCGGCATGCTGGTCCGCCCCGCCCCGCTGGACGCCGGCCTGCGCTTCTCGGTGCTGCCGAGGGAACCCGTCGAGGTGGCCTTCGGCTACCCGGCCGACGGCGGCGACTTCCGTGCGGCCGTCCGCCGCTGCGTCGGCGTCGCCAAGTGCCGTACGGCCACGGCGGCGGGACCCGCCGTGATGTGCCCGTCCTTCCGCGCGACCGGCGAGGAGGAGCACTCCACCCGGGGCCGCGCCCGGCTGCTGCACGAGATGCTGGCGGGGGAACTGGTCACCGACGGCTGGCGCTCCACCGAGGTCCGCGACGCCCTCGACCTCTGCCTCTCCTGCAAGGGCTGCCGCACGGACTGCCCGGTCGGCGTCGACATGGCCACCTACAAGGCCGAGTTCCTGCACCACCACTACGCGGGCCGCCGGCGCCCCGCCGCCCACCACAGCATGGGCCGGCTGCCCGAGTGGCTGCGCTGGGTCGCCCGCACCCGCACGGCCCCCCTGCTCAACGCGCTGGCCTCCGTCCCGCCCCTGGCCGCCGCCGCGAAACGGCTCGGCGGCATCGCCCCCGAGCGCCGGCTGCCCCGCCTCGCGTCGCGGACCTTCACCGGCTGGTGGCGGCGCCGCGGACCCGTCTCCCGGTCCGGTGACCTGGTGGTGCTCTGGCCGGACACCTTCACCGAGCACCTGTCCCCCTCGGTCGGCCGGGCCGCCGTCCGGGTCCTGGAGGCCGCCGGGCTCAGGGTGGCCCTGCCGCCGACGCTGCTGCCCGGCCGGGGAGGCATCGCCCGCGGCGGCCGGCCCGTCTCGGCCGCCGCCCTGCTCACCGTCCGCCGGGCCCGGGTCTGCTGCGGTCTGACCTACCTCTCCACCGGCCAGCTCGACCGCGCCCGCACCGTGCTGCGGCGCACGCTGGACCTGATGGAGCCGGTGCTGGCGGCGGGCGTGCCGGTCGTCGTCCTGGAACCCAGCTGTGCGGCGGCCCTGCGCACCGACCTCCCGGAACTCCTGCACGACGACCCGCGCGCCCCCCGGCTCGCCTCGGCCGTGCGCACCTTCGCCGAGGTGCTGGAGCAGCACGCGCCGCACTGGACCCCGCCCGCCGTCGACCGCCCCGTCGCCGGTCAGACCCACTGCCATCAGCACGCGGTCCTCGGCGACACCCCGGACCGCGGCCTGCGCGCCGCCGCGGGCCTGACCGGTGAACTCTCCGGCGGCTGCTGCGGACTGGCGGGCGACTTCGGCTTCCGGAAGGGCCACTTCGAGGTCTCCCGGGCCTGCGCGGAGGACCAGCTGCTGCCCTCGATACGCGAGGCGTCCGAGGACACCGTGATCCTGGCCGACGGCTTCTCCTGCCGCACCCAGCTGGAGCAACTGGCCGGGACCCGCGGCCGGCACCTGGCGGAGGTGCTGGCCGAGGCGCTGGACGACGACACGAGGCGCGAGGGGGAAGGGAAGTGACGGCCCGGCAGCCGGACGCTGTTTCCATAGGTTGAGGTGATCCGCGCACCGTGAAGGAGCCACGTCCATGAGCGTCACCGTCCGTCCGGTCACCCGGGCCGAACACCTCGCCTTCGTGGCGGCCCGCCCCTCGGCCAGCCATCTCCAGCTGCCGTCCTGGGGAGACGTGAAGCGCGACTGGCAGGCGGAGAGCCTGGGCTGGTTCGAGGCGGACGGGCGGCTCGTCGGGGTGGGGCTGGTGCTGCTCAGACCGCTGCCCAAGCTGAAGCGGTACCTGGCCTATCTGCCCGAGGGCCCGGTCATCGACTGGGACACGCCCGACCTGGAGCGGCTGCTGGAGCCGATGCTGGCCCACCTCAAGCGCCGGGGCGCCTTCTCGGTGAAGATGGGGCCGCCGGTGGTCGTGCGGCGGTGGAGTCCGGACGCGGTCAAGGCCGCCATCGCCGACCCGGGGGCGCACCGGCTGCGGGACGTGCCGCCGACCTCGCAGGAGCCGGCCGCGCTCGCCCTCGTCGACCGGCTGCGCCGGATGGGCTGGCGGCAGACCGAGCCCGGCGGCGAGGACGGCTTCGCCGCGGGCCAGCCCCGCTACGTCTGCCAGGTCCCGTTCGCCGGGCGGTCGCTGGAGGACATCCACCGCGGGCTCAACCAGCAGTGGCGGCGCAACATCAAGAAGGCCGAGAAGGCCGGGGTGAAGGTCGTCCGGGGCGGTTACGACGACCTGCCGGTCTTCCACGGCCTCTACGCGGAGACCGCGGAGCGGGACCGCTTCGTCCCGCGCCCGCTGTCGTACTTCCAGCGCATGTGGACGGCGCTCACCACCGAGGACCCCGACCGGATGCGGCTGTACCTCGCCCACCACGACGGCGAGGTGCTCGCCGCGGCCACGATGCTGGTCGTCGGCGGCCACGTCTGGTACTCCTACGGCGCCTCCACCAGCCGCAAGCGCGAGGTGCAGCCCAACAACGCGATGCAGTGGCGGATGATGTGCGACGCCCATGAGCTGGGCGCCCACGTCTACGACTTCCGGGGCATCACCGACACCCTAGAGGAGTCCAACCACCTCCTCGGCCTGCTCCGCTTCAAGGTGGGCGCGGGCGGCGGGGCCGCGGAGTACGTGGGCGAGTGGGACTTCCCGCTGAACCGGCTGCTGCACAAGGCGCTGGACATGTATATGACGCGCCGCTGAAGAGGACCGCCGGGAAGGTGGCCCGGCATGCGAGAAGAGCCCATCTCACCATCCAGGACAGGCCCATGGCCGGTTCACACCCCTGACGGAGGTCTACTACCCTGGACTCGGTAGTACAGGGAGCTGTACATGATCTGATCCGAGCACCAGGACCGCCGTGAGCACCGTCAACACCCCCAGCGCCCCCTCCGCGTCGTCCGCGAAGACGCCCGTGCCCCCGCGGGCCCCGGGCCGTCTCGGCTCGCTCGGCCCGGTCGGGCTGGTGCTGGCCGGCTGCGTCTCGGTGCAGTTCGGCGGCGCCCTCGCGGTGACCCTGATGCCGAGGGCCGGCGCGCTCGGCGTGGTGACCCTCCGGCTGTGCGCGGCGGCCGTGGTCCTCCTCCTGGTCTGCCGCCCCCGGCTGCGCGGCCACTCGCGCGCCGACTGGGGCACGGTGATCGCCTTCGGTGTCGTCATGGGCGGCATGAACGGCCTCTTCTACGAGGCCGTGGCGCGCATCCCGCTCGGCGCCGCCGTCACCCTCGAGGTGCTCGGCCCGCTGACCCTCTCCGTGCTGACCTCCCGCCGCGCGATCAACGCGCTGTGGGCGGCCCTGGCGCTGGGCGGTGTGTTCCTGCTGGGCGGCGGGGGCTTCGGCGGCGTGGACCCGGTGGGCGTGGTCTTCGCGCTGGCCGCGGGTGCGATGTGGGCGGGGTACATCGTCTTCAGCGCCCGCACGGGACGCCGCTTCCCGCAGGCGGACGGCCTGGCACTGGCCATGGCGGTCGCGGCCCTGCTGATCCTGCCGCTGGGCATCGCCACGTCCGGCAGCCGTCTGTTCGACCCCACGACCCTGGGCCTCGGCTCGGCGGTGGCCCTGCTCTCCTCGGTCCTGCCCTACACCCTCGAACTGCTGGCCCTGCGCCGCCTGCCCGCCGCCACCTTCGCCATCCTGATGAGCCTGGAACCCGCCCTCGCCGCCGCCGCCGGTTTCCTCATCCTCGGCCAGGCCCTCTCGGCCGCCGAGGCCGCCGCGATCGCCCTGGTCATCGCGGCCAGCATCGGCGCGGTCCGCACCCAGGTCTCCCGCGTCAGGACGCCGCCCCCGGCCCCGGAGGCGTGAGCCCGGGGCGCCCGGAAATTGTCCGGAAGGGGCGGTGACCTGGCCGTTCAACCGGGGGCGCGGATGTGTACGTTGGCACAGAGCGTCCGCGTCGCGCCCAGGGGCGGCGGTTACAGGTAGGGGAAACGAACGCATGGCACGTGTCGCCGTCATCACCGCGCCCAACATCGGCTACCGCAACACCGGAATGCTGACCGTCGACCTGGCCTTCGAGACCATGCGGCGGCGGATGGGGGGCGGGATCGAGGCGAACTGGTACACGCTGCACGCGCCGGAGACCGTGGCGCTGCGGCCGGGGGCGCGCGGGCACGCGTTCCCGTTCCGGTTCCGGTCGCTGATCGACGAGGTCGACGACCTGCGCGAGCACGACGCCGTGGTGTTCTGGGGCGACTTCCTGCACGCCCGGCACTACCTCGCCCAGGACGCCACCAACCGGCTGCTCGACTTCGGTTTCGCCGAGGACCGGGGCGCCGCCCGGGCCCTGCTCAACCGGACGCTGCTGCTGGCCGACCAGCCCGACGAACTGCTCTCGCGCACCCTCAGCTACGGCGGGACGATCCTGCACAACACGCAGTCCGACTACGAGGACAAGGAGTACGGCCCGCTGTTCACGCGGCTGATGACGCGCAGCCGCCGGGTCTGGGTGCGCGACCCCCTGTCCGCGGCCAAGCTCGCGCAGCTGCGCGGGGACCGTACGACGGACCACTTCGGCTCCGACGCCGCCCTGCTGAACCGCCCCGGCGATCTCGGCCACCTCCCGGTCACGCCCTGGTCCCAGGACCTCCCGCAGGGCGGCGCCATCGGGGTGTTCCTCGGCGCCCGGACCGAGATCCCCGACTGGCTGCCCGGCTTCTGCCAGGGGCTCGCCGAGCGGTTCGGCGCGCCCCTGGAATGGGTCCCGTGGTTCGACCGGGACGTCCCCCCGCGGGCCGAGCACATCGCGCGGCGCCCCGGTGACCCCACCGTCGGCGACCTGATCGGCGTGCTGCCCCGCTACCGCCTCGTCGTCACCGACACCTACCACCTCGCCGTCAACGCGTGGGGCGCCGGCACCCCGGTGGTCTGTGTCGGCGCCCCCGAGCCGGTGCCGACGACCGACGACGACTACCTGACCCTCAGCGATGTGAAGAAGCACGTCTTCCACATGGCGTACGACGCCGCCGACTTCTACCTCACCACCGTCCCGGACAGCCCCGAGGGGCACGCGCGCCGGGCCGACCGGATCGTCCGCCTCGTGGAGGGCGGGGGCGCCGCCGCCGTGGCCGCGCGGATCCGGGAGCACGCCGACCACTCCGCGCACTCGTTCACCGAGACCCTGGCCGCCCTGCTGTCCTGAACGACCGGCCACCGGCCCCGCGCCCGCGGGCCCTCGAAAAATCATGCAAGCACGCTTGATTGTTTCCCGGGGCGCTGCCATGCTCCCCCCATGGCCGACCCGACGCCCGTCATCGACGACCTGCGTGCCGAGAGTGCCCGACTGGACCGGCTGGTGGCCCGGTTGACGCCCGGGCAGTGGGCGCTCCCCACTCCCGCGCCCCACTGGACCGTCGCCCACCAGATCGCCCACCTCGCCTGGACCGACCGCGCGGCGCTGGCCGCCGTCACCGACGCCGACGCCTTCCAGGCCCTGGCCAAGAAGGCGCTCGCCGCGATCGACTCCTTCGTGGACGAGGGCGCGCAGGAGGGGGCCGGACTGCCGTCCGGGGAACTCCTGGCGACCTGGCGGACGGGGCGCGACGCCCTCGACCGGGCCCTGCGCGCCGCCGCCCCCGGTGCCCGGTTCCCCTGGTTCGGGCCGCCCATGGCCGCCGCCTCCATGGCCACCGCCCGCCTGATGGAGACCTGGGCCCACGGCCTGGACGTCGCCGAGGCGCTCGGTGTCACCCCCGCCCCCACCGACCGCATCCGGCACATCGTCCGGCTCGGCGTGCGGACCAGGGACTTCGCCTACGGCGTGCACCGGCTCACCCCGCCCGCCGAGGAGTTCCACGTCCGGCTCACCGCGCCGTCCGGGGAGGTGTGGACGTACGGCCCCGAGGACGCCGCCCAGCGCGTCACCGGCCCCGCCCTCGACTTCTGCCTCCTCGTCACCCGGCGTGCGCACCGCGACGACCTCGCGCTGACCGCCGAGGGCCCGGACGCGGACCGCTGGCTGGACATCGCCCAGGCCTTCGCGGGACCGCCCGGCAGCGGCCGCCCGCCGAAGGGAGCCGCCCGGTGAACCCCTTGCGCATAGGCAACTTCTCCGGCTTCTACGGCGACCGGTCCGACGCCCTGCGCGAGATGCTCACCGGCGGCGAACTCGACGTCCTCACCGGCGACTACCTCGCCGAACTCACCATGCTGATCCTCGCCCGCGACCGGCTGAAGGACCCCTCGGCCGGGTACGCCCGCACCTTCCTGCGCCGGCTGGAGGACTGCCTCGGCCTCGCCCGGGAGCGCGGGGTGCGCATCGTCACCAACGCGGGCGGCCTCAACCCGGCCGGACTCGCCGAGCGCATAGAGGAGTTGGCGCGCAAGCTCGGCATCCCCCTGCGCGTCGCCCAGGTGACCGGCGACGATCTGACCGCCGCCCACCCCGGCGCCCTCGCCGCCCACGCCTACCTCGGCGGGTTCGGGATCGCCGAGTGCCTGCGGGCCGGCGCGGACGTCGTGGTCACCGGGCGGGTGACCGACGCGGCCCTCGTCACCGGGCCCGCCGCCGCCCACTTCGGCTGGGGGCCGGGGCAGTACGACGAACTGGCCGGGGCCGTCGTCGCCGGGCACGTCCTGGAGTGCGGGACGCAGGCGACCGGCGGGAACTACGCGTTCTTCCGGGAGGGGGACGTGCGGCGGCCCGGCTTCCCGCTCGCCGAGATCCACGCGGACGGCAGCAGCGTCATCACCAAGCACCCCGGCACCGGCGGTTTCGTGGACGTGGGCACGGTCACCGCCCAACTGCTCTACGAGACCGGGGGCGCCCGGTACGCGGGGCCCGATGTCACCGCCCGGCTGGACAGCGTCCGGCTGCGCCAGGACGGACCGGACCGGGTGCGGATCGAGGGGGTGCGCGGGGAGGCGCCGCCGCCGACGCTCAAGGTCGGGGTCAACCGGCTCGGCGGCTTCCGCAACGAGGTCGTCTTCGTCCTCACCGGCCTCGACATCGAGGCCAAGGCCGAGCTGGTGCGCGGCCAGCTGACGGACCACCTGGCCGTCTCGCCGCCCGCCGAGGTCCGCTGGGAACTGGTGCGCACCGACCGGCCGGACGCCGGCACCGAGGAGACCGCCAGCGCCCTGCTGCGGCTCGTCGTACGGGACCCGGACCAGCGGGTCGTGGGGCGGGCGCTGAGCGGGGCGGCGGTGGAGCTGGCGCTGGCCAGCTATCCCGGGTTCCACGTGGCGGCCCCGCCCGGCAAGGGGGAGCCCTACGGGATCTTCGAGGACGTGTACGTGCCCCGGGACGCCGTGACCCACACGGCCGTCCTGCCCGGTCCGGGCGGGCGGGTCCGGACCGTCGCACCGCCGCCCGGGACCCGGCCCCTTGAGGCCGTGCCGCCCCCGCCGCCGCCCGAGCCCCTCCCGCCCGGCCCGGCCCGGCGCGCACCCCTGGGGGCCGTCGCCGGGGCCCGCAGCGGGGACAAGGGCGGCGACGCCAACGTGGGGGTGTGGGTCCGTACCGACGAGGCATGGCGGTGGCTCGCCCACGAGCTGACCGTCGAGAGGTTCCGGGAGCTGGTCCCGGAGAGCCGCGAACTGCCGGTCACCCGGCACGTGCTGCCCCGTCTGCGGGCCCTGAACTTCGTCGTCGAGGGCATCCTCGGCGCCGGTGTCGCCTCCCGGCACCGCTTCGATCCGCAGGCCAAGGCGCTCGGCGAATGGCTGCGCTCCCGCCGGCTGGACATCCCGGAGGTGCTGCTGTGACCGTCCTGACCTCGGCCCTGGACCCGGCCGGCCCCGCCTACCGGGCCAACCGCGAGGCCATGCTCGCCAAGCTCGCCGAGCTGGAGGGCGAGCACGCCAAGGCGCTCGCGGGCGGCGGCGAGAAGTACGTGCGACGGCACCGCGACCGGGGGAAGCTGCTCGCCCGGGAGCGGATCGAGCTGCTGCTCGACCCGGACACGCCGTTCCTGGAGCTGTCGCCGCTGGCCGCCTGGGGGAGCGAGTACACCGTCGGCGCCTCGCTCGTCACCGGGATCGGGGTGGTCGAGGGCGTGGAGTGCCTGATCACCGCCAACGACCCGACCGTGCGCGGCGGCGCCAGCAACCCGTGGACCCTGAAGAAGGCCCTGCGCGCCAACGACATCGCCCTCGCCAACCGGCTGCCCTGCATCAGCCTGGTGGAGTCCGGCGGCGCCGACCTGCCGTCGCAGAAGGAGATCTTCATCCCGGGCGGCGCCCTGTTCCGGGACCTCACCCGGCTGTCCGCCGCCGGAATCCCGACCGTGGCCGTCGTCTTCGGCAACTCCACCGCCGGGGGCGCCTACGTCCCCGGCATGTCCGACCACGTGATCATGGTCAAGGAGCGGGCCAAGGTGTTCCTCGGCGGGCCGCCGCTGGTGAGGATGGCCACCGGGGAGGAGAGCGACGACGAGTCCCTCGGCGGCGCCGAGATGCACGCCCGCCGCTCCGGGCTCGCCGACTACTTCGCCGTGGACGAGGCGGACGCCCTGCGGCAGGCGCGGCGGGTGGTGGCCCGGCTCAACCACCGCAAGGCGTACGGCGATCCGGGACCCGCCGAGCCGCCCGAGCACGACCCCGAGGAACTGCTGGGCATCGTCCCCGGCGACCTCAGGACACCCTTCGACCCGCGCGAGGTCGTCGCCCGGATCGTGGACGCCTCCGACTTCGACGAGTTCAAACCGCTGTACGGCACCAGCCTGGTGACCGGCTGGGCGGCCCTGCACGGCTACCCCGTCGGCATCCTCGCCAACGCCCAGGGCGTCCTGTTCAGCGAGGAGTCGCAGAAGGCCGCCCAGTTCATCCAGCTCGCCAACCAGCGGGACATCCCGCTGCTGTTCCTGCACAACACCACCGGCTACATGGTCGGCAGGGAGTACGAGCAGGGCGGCATCGTCAAACACGGCGCCATGATGATCAACGCGGTCAGCAACAGCCGCGTTCCGCACCTGTCCGTGCTCATGGGCGCGTCCTACGGCGCCGGGCACTACGGCATGTGCGGCCGCGCCTACGACCCGCGCTTCCTGTTCGCCTGGCCCAGCGCCAAGTCCGCCGTCATGGGGCCGCAGCAGCTGGCGGGCGTGCTGTCGATCGTCGCCCGGCAGTCGGCGGCGGCGAAGGGGCAGCCGTACGACGAGGACGCGGACGCGGCCCTGCGCGCCATGGTGGAGCAGCAGATCGAGTCCGAGTCGCTGCCCCTGTTCCTGTCCGGGCGGCTGTACGACGACGGCGTCATCGACCCGCGCGACACCCGCACCGTCCTCGGCCTGTGCCTCTCCGCCATCCACACCGCCCCCTACGAGGGCGCGCGCGGTGGCTTCGGCGTCTTCCGGATGTGAGGTCCATGATCCAGACTCTGCTGGTCGCCAACCGGGGCGAGATCGCCTGCCGGATCTTCCGCACCTGCGCCGGCCTCGGCATTCGTACGGTCGCCGTGTTCTCGGACGCCGACGAGCACGCCCTGCACACCCGGCTGGCGGACACGGCGGTGCGGCTGCCGGGCGCGGCGCCCGCCGACACCTATCTGCGCGGCGACCTCATCGTGCGGGCCGCCCTGGCGGCCGGCGCGGACGCCGTGCACCCCGGCTACGGCTTCCTCTCCGAGCACCCCGGCTTCGCCCGCGACGTCCTGGCCGCCGGCCTGACCTGGATCGGGCCGTCCCCGGAGGCCATCGAGGCCATGGCGTCCAAGACGCGCGCCAAGCGGCTGATGGGCCTGGAACCCCTGGGGGAGGTCACCCAGGGGGACCTCCCGGTGCTGGTGAAGGCGGCGGCGGGCGGTGGGGGGCGCGGAATGCGCGTCGTGCGCCGCCTGGACGAGCTGCCCGCCGCTCTGGAGGGGGCGCGCGCGGAGGCCGCGAGCGCGTTCGGGGACGGCGAGGTCTTCGTGGAGCCGTACATCGAGCACGGCCGCCACATCGAGGTGCAGATCCTCGCCGACACCCATGGCACCGTGTGGCCGCTCGGCACCCGCGACTGCTCCCTCCAGCGCCGCCACCAGAAGGTCGTCGAGGAGGCCCCGGCGCCCGGGCTGCCCGACCGGCTCGCGAACGAGCTGCGCGCGCTGGCCGTGCGCGCCGCCCGCTCCGTCTCCTACGTCGGCGCCGGCACCGTCGAGTTCCTGGTCGCCGACGGCCGCGCGCACTTCCTGGAGATGAACACCCGCCTCCAGGTCGAACACCCGGTGACCGAGGCGGTGTTCGGGATCGACCTGGTCGCCGAGCAGATCCGGATCGCCGAGGGCCGCGCCCTGGAGAAGGACCCGCCCCGCCCGCGCGGGCACGCGATCGAGGCCCGCCTCTACGCCGAGGACCCCGCCCGCGACTGGGCCCCGCAGACCGGCACCCTGCACCGCATCGCCGTGCCGCCGGGCGTCCGCCTCGACACCGGCTACACCGACGGCGACACCATCGGCGTCCACTACGACCCGATGCTGGCCAAGGCCGTCGCCCACGCCCCCACCAGGGCGGAGGCGATCCGGCGGCTCGCGGGCGCGCTGGAGGCGGCGGTGCTGCACGGCCCGGTCACCAACCGCGATCTGCTCGTGCGCTCCCTGCGGCACGAGGAGTTCACCGGCGGCCGCATGGACACCGGCTTCTACGACCGCCACCTTCCCGCACTCACCGCGCCCGCCCCCGACCCGCACGCCCCGCTCGCCGCCGCCCTCGCCGACGCCCACGGCCGCTCCCGCTTCGGCGGCTGGCGCAACCTGCCCGCCCGGCCGCAGAGCAAGCGGTACGAGGTGGCGGGCCAGGAGGTGGAGGTCCGCTACCGGCACACGAGACGCGGCCCGGCCGCCGACGGGGTGCGGATCGTGCGCGTCGACGCGAGCACGGTCGTCCTCGAAGTGGACGGCGTGCGGCGGACGTTCGAGGTGGCCCGGTACGGGGACCAGGTGTACGTCGACGGCACCCGGCTGACGGCGCTGCCGCGGTTCCCCGACCCGGCCGCCCAGCTCGCCCCGGGCTCCCTGCTCGCCCCCATGCCCGGCACGGTCGTACGCATCGCCGAGGGCCTGGCGGAGGGGGCGGCCGTGGCGGCCGGCCAGCCCCTGATCTGGCTGGAGGCGATGAAGATGCAGCACCAGATCTCGGCCCCCGCCGCGGGCGTCCTCGCCGCGCTGCACGCCGAGCCGGGACAGCAGGTGGAGCCCGGCCTGCTGCTGGCGGTGGTGCGGCCGGAGTAAGCGGCGCGACGCACCGCGCGAGCAACCACCCACCACCCGCACGCGGAGGAATCGCATGACCACCCTCATCGAATCCGAAGAGCACAAGGCACTCCGATCGGCGGTGTCCGCCCTCGGCACCCGCTACGGCCGCGACTACCTCACCCGCACCGTCGCCGCGGGCAAGCCCCTCACCGAACTCTGGTCCGAGGCCGGCAGGCTCGGCTACCTCGGCGTCAACCTGCCGGAGGCCTACGGCGGCGGGGGCGGCGGCATCACCGAACTCGCCATCGTGCTCGAGGAACTGGGCGCCGCGGGATCGCCGCTGCTCATGCTCGTCGTCTCCCCCGCCATCTGCGGCACCGTGATCTCCCGCTTCGGCACCGAGGCGCAGAAGCGGGACTGGCTGCCGGGGCTCGCCGACGGCTCCCGGCTGATGGCCTTCGGCATCACGGAGCCCGACGCCGGCTCCAACAGCCACCGCATCACCACCACGGCCCGCCGCGACGGCACCGACTGGCTGCTCACCGGCCGCAAGGTCTTCATCTCCGGGGTGGACATGGCCGACGCGGTGCTGATCGTCGGCCGCACCGAGGACGCCCGCACCGGACGGCTCAAGCCCTGCCTGTTCATCGTGCCGACGGACGCGCCCGGCTTCCAGAAGCGGCCGATCGACATGGAACTGAGCGCCGCGGAGAAGCAGTTCGAGCTGGTGCTGGACGACGTACGGCTGCCCGCCGACGCGCTCGTGGGCGACGAGGACGCGGGGCTGCTCCAGCTGTTCGCCGGGCTCAACCCGGAGCGCGTCATGACGGCCGCGTTCGCCGTCGGAATGGGCCGGTACGCCCTCGCCAGGGCCGTCGAGTACGCCCGCGACCGCACCGTCTGGAAGACGCCCATCGGCGCCCACCAGGCCATCGCCCACCCCCTCGCGCAGGCGCACATCGAGCTGGAGACGGCCCGGCTGATGATGCAGAAGGCGGCCCACCTGTACGACGCGGGCGACGACATCGGCGCGGGCGAGGCCGCCAACATGGCCAAGTACGCGGCCGGGGAGGCCTGTGTGCGGGCCGTCGACCAGGCCGTGCACACCCTCGGCGGCAACGGGCTCACCCGCGAGTTCGGGCTCGCCTCGCTGATAACGGCCGCGCGCGTGGCCCGTATCGCCCCGGTCAGCCGGGAGATGATCCTCAACTACGTCTCCCACCAGACCCTGGGTCTGCCCAAGTCGTACTGAGCCGCGGGCCGCCCGGTGCCGCGCGCCGCCTCTGGAAAGATCCCGCGTCGACAGCTCAGGGAGCAGGCATGACCGTACCGATCGGACGCGCGCGGACCCGCGGCGTCGAGACCCTCAGCCTGGACGCCGCCGACCGGCGCAACGCGCTGTCCGCGAGCCTCGTCGCCGCGCTCGCCGACGCGCTGGCCGACTGCGGCGAGGACCCGGGCGTACGGGCCGTCGTCCTCACCCACACCGGCAACACCTTCTCGGCCGGCGCCGACCTGCGCGAGCCACCGCCGCCGCGGGCGCTGGTCGGGCTGCTGCGGCAACTGGTCGAACTGCCCAAACCGGTGGTCGCCCGGGTCACCGGACACGTCCGGGCGGGCGGCCTCGGACTGCTGGCCGCCTGCGACATGGCCATCGCCTCCCGCGCCGCCACCTTCGCCTTCACCGAGGTCCGCATCGGCGTGGCCCCGGCGGTGATCTCGCTGCCCCTGTTGCCGCGCGCCGACCCGCGCGCCCTCGCCCGCCACTACCTCACCGGGGAGCGCTTCGGGTCCGACGAGGCGGTGCGCACCGGGCTGCTCACCGCCGCGGCGGACGACGTGGACGAGGCCCTGGCCCCCATCCTGGACGGGCTGCGCCGCTCCGCGCCCGAGGCCCTGGCGGAGACGAAACGGCTGCTCACGGCTAGGGTGCTGGAGACGTTCGACCGGGACGCGGCGGAGCTGACCGCGCTCTCGGCCCGGCTGTTCGCCTCCGGCCAGGCGCGGGAGGGGATGACGGCCTTCCTGGAGAAACGGGATCCGGCATGGGTGGTGTGACCAGATGAGGACGACGGCCGACCGCGACCGTCTGCCCAAGCAGGACCGCAGCCGGGTCACCCGGCAGCGGCTCCTGGAGGCAGCCGTCGCCTGCCTCGCCGAACACGGCTGGGCGGGCTCGACCGTCGCCGTCGTCGCCGAACGCGCCGGGGTCTCCCGGGGCGCCGCCCAGCACCACTTCCCCACCCGCGAGGACCTGTTCACCGCGGCCGTCGAGTACGTCGCCGAGGAACGCTCCAGCGCGCTGCGCGCCCTGTTCCCCGAGGGCGCGGCGGGCGACCGGCGGGCCGTCGTCAGCGCCCTGGTCGACCTCTACACCGGCCCCCTCTTCCGGGCCGCCCTCCAGCTGTGGGTGGCCGCCTCCAACGAGGAGCAACTACGCGGGCGGGTCACCGAGTTGGAGGCCCGCGTCGGCCGCGAGACGCACCGCATCGCGGTCGACCTCCTCGGTGCCGACGAGTCCCGCCCCGGCGTCCGCGAAACCGTCCAGGGCCTGCTCGACATGGCCCGCGGCCTCGGCCTCGCCAACGTCCTCACCGACGACACGGCGCGCCGGGAGCGGGTGGTGGCGCAGTGGGCGCGGCTGGTCGACGGCGCGCTCGGCTGAGGCGTGCAAGCGGCGGCACCGGCCGTTGTCGGCGGGGGCCGTCGGAGTTCACCGACGACTTCCGTGCGACGGTCGCCGGGGCGCTGGGCGGCCACCGCACGGTGCTGGTGTGGGGCAACCTCTGAGCGGTGAGCGGTGAGCGGTGAGCCAGTGAGCCGGGACACACGCGGATTCCGGTGCGCGCAGTACGCTGTGCGCATGCTTTTGATGCTCGTTCGCCGCCGCCACGTGGACTACGTGCGCGTCACGAGCACGGGCTGTCGGCGCCACCGCGCCTGACCAGCCCCGAATCCTCCTGCACCACTCCCTTGTCCGGCACGCGGGGCCGCCTACCCTGACGCGGCCGAACCGTGCCCCGTACACCCTGCGGACACACCATGACTTCGCACCACGCGACCACCGCGACGTACGACCAACTGCCCGTGATCGACCTCTCGGCCGCGGATCGCGGCCCCCGGGAGCGGGCCCTGCTGCACGACCGGCTGCACGCCGCCGCGCACGACGTCGGCTTCTTCCAGCTGGTCGGGCATGGCGTGCCGGCCGCCGAGAAGGACGCGCTGCTCACCGCCATGCGCGCCTTCTTCGCCCTCCCCGAGGCCGATCGGCTGGCCCTGGACAACGTCAACTCCCCGCACTTCCGCGGCTACACGCGCACCGGCGACGAGCGCACCGGCGGCGCCCGCGACTGGCGCGACCAGCTCGACATAGGCGCCGAACGCCCCGCCCGCGTCCCCGGTCCCGGCGAGCCGCCGTACTGGTGGCTCCAGGGCCCCAACCAGTGGCCCGCCGCGCTGCCCGAGCTGCGCACCGCGGCCCTCGCCTGGATCGACCGGCTCGGCGCGGTCGCCCGGCGGCTGCTGCACGAACTGCTGACCGCCATCGGCGCCCCGGCCGACTTCTACGACCCGGTCTTCGGCGACGGGGCCCACCCGCAGCTCAAGCTGGTCCGCTACCCCGGCAGCGCGGGCGACGGCACCGACCAGGGCGTCGGCGCGCACAAGGACTACGGCTTCCTCACCCTGCTCCTCCAGGACACCGTCGGCGGCCTCCAGGTGCAGCGCGAGGACGGCCGCTTCCACGACGTACCGCCCATCGAGGACGCGTTCGTCGTCAACCTCGGCGAGCTGCTGGAGGTCGCCACCAACGGCTACCTCCTCGCCACCAACCACCGCGTGGTCAGCCCGCCCGGAGCGACGGAGCGCTTCTCCGTGCCGTTCTTCTACAACCCCCGCCTGGACGCCAGGGTCGCCCCCCTGCCCTTCCCCCACGCGCCCGAGGCCCCCGGCGTCACCACCGACCCGACGAACCCGCTGTTCGCCGAGTACGGCTACAACGAACTCAAGGGCAAGCTGCGGGCGCATCCGCTGGTGGCCGAGCGGCACCACTCCGCCCTGCTGACCCCGGCCTGACCGGTCCCCCGAGGGGCGCGGGCGGCCACCACCGGTCCGCGCCCCGGGCGGCCCGCTCAGCGGGCGATGTCCGCGTACCCCTCGATGTCCTGCGGACGGCGCGCCCCCGGTCCCACGTACCGCGCCGAAGGCCGCACCAGGCGGCCGGTCCGCTTCTGCTCCAGGATGTGCGCCGACCACCCCGCCGTTCGGGCACAGGTGAACATCGAGGTGAACATGTGCGCCGGCACCTCGGCGAAGTCCAGCATGATCGCCGCCCAGAACTCCACGTTCGTGGCCAGCACCCGGTCGGGCCGGCGGTTGTGCAGCTCCTCCAGCGCGGCCTTCTCCAGCGCCTCCGCCACCTCGAACCGCGGCGCCCCCAGCTCCCGCGCCGTGCGCCGCAGGACGCGCGCCCGCGGGTCCTCGGCCCGGTAGACGCGGTGCCCGAAGCCCATCAGCCGCTCGCCCCGGTCCAGGGCCCGCTTGACGTAACCCGCCGCGTCCCCGGTGCGCTCGATCTCCTCGATCATCCCCAGCACCCGGGACGGCGCGCCGCCGTGCAGCGGGCCGGACATGGCGCCGACGGCGCCGGACAGGGCGGCGGCGACGTCCGCGCCGGTGGAGGCGATGACCCGGGCGGTGAAGGTGGACGCGTTCATGCCGTGCTCCGCGGCGGAGGTCCAGTACGCGTCGACCGCGGCGACGTGCCGGGGGTCCGGCTCGCCCCGCCAGCGGATCATGAACCGCTCCACGACCGTCTTCGCCTTGTCGATCTCCCGCTGCGGCACCATCGCCAGCCCCTGCCCGCGCGCGGACTGGGCGACGTAGGACAGCGCCATGACCGCGGCCCGCGCCAGATCCTCGCGCGCCTGCTCCGCGTCGATGTCGAGCAGCGGCTTCAGGCCCCACACGGGGGCGAGCATGGCCAGCGCCGACTGGACGTCCACGCGGATGTCGCCGGAGTGCACCGGGATGGGGAACGGCTCGGCGGGCGGCAGGCCGGGGTTGAAGGCGCCGTCGACCAGCAGCCCCCACACGTTGCCGAAGGAGACGTGGCCGACCAGGTCCTCGATGTCGACGCCCCGGTAGCGCAGGGCGCCGCCCTCCTTGTCCGGCTCGGCGATCTCCGTCTCGAACGCTACGACTCCTTCGAGCCCGGGTACGAACTCGGACATCAGCGGCTCCTCGTGATGGGTCGGGCGCGGCTCGGAACCAGCACGATAACCCCGCGTGCCACGCTTGGGGAGACTTGACGACACTCAGTGCCACGGTCGGGAGATACGGCAAGATGACCGCGTGACCGACCGCGAACCACTCCTGGATCCCGTCCTCGATCCCGCCGCCATGCGCAAGCAGTACCGGGCCGAAGGACTCACCGAACAGGACCTCGCCACCCACCCCATGGACCAGTTCGCACGCTGGTTCGAGGACGCGGCCCGAGCGGCCCTGCACGGCACGCTCTACGAGCCCAACGCCATGGTCGTCTCCACCGCGGACGCCGAGGGGCGCCCCAGCTCACGCACGGTCCTGATGAAGAGGTTCGACACCGAGGGCTTCGTCTTCTACACCAACTACGACTCCCGCAAGGGCCGCGATCTGACGGCGAACCCGCGCGTCTCGCTGCTCTTCCCCTGGCATCCGCTGGCCCGGCAGGTCATCGTCGCCGGCCCGGTCCGGCGCACCGGGCGAGAGGAGACCACCGCGTACTTCCGCAGCCGCCCGCACGGCTCCCAGCTGGGCGCCTGGGCCAGCGCCCAGTCCTCGGTGATCGCCTCGCGCGCCGAACTGGACGCGGCCTACGCGGAGTTGGCGGCGCGCTACCCCGAGGGCGAACAGGTCCCGGTGCCACCGCACTGGGGCGGCTTCCGGATCATCCCGGAGACGGTCGAGTTCTGGCAGGGCCGGGAGAACCGGCTCCACGACCGGCTGCGCTACACCGCCCGCCCGGACGGCACCTGGGGGGTCGACCGCCTCAGCCCCTGAGGGGCCGGGAGACGCAGACGACCCGCGGGCTGGGTTCCTCCGGGGAGGAGCCGGCCGGACGTACCGGCAGCCCGCGGGTCGGGTGACTGCTTGGGATTGGGCCGGCTGCACGCGTCGTTCACGTGCTGGTCCGGCACCGCACAGAGTGTGGTGACGAGCCGCTAGCCCGCAGCCACCTCACGCGTCCGGTTCTCATACATCTGCCGAACCACCTCCCTTCTCGTGTGCTCCACACCTTAGGAACCGTCCGCCCCGGACTCAACCGCTTTTTTTCGGTAGCGTCCGCGCATGGATCTTCGGATGGCGCCGGTCGAGGACGACGGCATGCTGGAGCAGTGGCGGCACGTGCACAACGTGGTGGTACCGCCCGCCGCGATGTCCCTGGCGGACGCCCGCGGGCGGCGGGCGCGCAACCGGCTGGCCAACGCCTACCTGGGCAGCGAGCTGGTGGGCTGTTCGACCGTGCGGCCCCCGGTGGGGGCGGAGCGGGTCGCCACCGTGATCGCCCGGGTGCTGCCGGAGTTCCGGGGGCGTGGGTTCGGCACGGCGGTCTACGCGGAGGCGCTGGAGCACGCGCGGGCGCTCGGGGCGGTGGCCGTCGAGACCTGCGTGCTGGCGGCGAACACGGACGGGCTGCGGTTCGCCCGGCTGCGCGGCTTCGCCGAGACCGACCGGTACACGCTGGACGGGGACCCGGCGGTCTGGGTCGACCTGCGGCTTCGGGCCGCGGAAGCGGGGAATTGATTCCCTCCATCTTGAGGGAACAGGATGTGGGCTGCGTCACGTTCGAGTTGAATGAGGGGCAGTGAGCGGAACAGGCGTCTTCACGTGCGCCGATGCGGCGTCCAGGGGGTCCAGGTGAGTGCTTCCCGGCGGAGTGGGGCCACCGATGAGCTGGGGCCGGACGAGCCCGGCGAGTCGGGCGAGCCCGGTGGGTCCGATCTGCTTGCCGCGCTGCTCGACGGCATGGACGCGGCCCTGTGCGCCTTCGACGCGGAGGGCGTCGTCACCCACTGGAACCGCGAGGCCGAGCGGATCCTCGGCTGGAGCGCCGCCGAGGCCGTCGGCCGGCACGGCTTCGCCGGATGGGCCGTGCGCAGCGCCGACGCGCAGGAGGTGCAGGCCCGGCTGCTGTCGGCGATGCGGGCCCCCGGGCGGCAGGTGCACGAGTTCGCGCTGCTGACCAAGGACGGCGGGCGGGTCCTGGTGCGCACCCAGTCCGCCGCCGTACGGGGCCCCGACGGGGAGCCCGCCGGGGTGTACTGCGCCTTCAGCGAGGTGCACGCGCAGATCGACCTGGAGCGGTCGATCGCGCTCAGCGAGGCCCTGTTCGAGGACGCCGAGTGGGGCGTGGTGCTGGTCGACGCCGATCTGCGGCCGGCCGTGGTCAACGCGCACGCCGCGCGGGCCCTGGGCATCGGGCGCACCTCCGCGCTCGGGCGGCCGCTGGGCGAGCTGTTCGCGCAGGGGGTGGAGGAGCTGGAGGCCGCGCTCACCCATGTCCTCGCCGAGGGCGCGCCGCCCGCGCCCGCCGAGATGTGGGTGACCCTGCGCACCGCGAAGGGCGGGGAGGAGCGGCGGCGGTGCTGGCGCAACGCCTTCCTGCCGCTGACCTCGCCGCTCGCCGAGGAGCCGGTGCCGCTCGGGGTGGGCTGGCTCTTCCGGGACATCACCGAGGCCAAGCGGGGCGAGCAGGAGGCGGCGCTGCTGCGGTTCCGCACCAACCAGCTGCACCGCGCGGGCCGTGCCGCCGCCGAGTGCGAGGACCCGCTGGAGGCGGCCACCGTCCACCTCGACTTCGCCCTCGCCGGGTTCGCCGACCACGCGCTGATCGACCGGGTGGCGCCGACCGCCGGCGCCGGCGGGGCGGTCCGGCTGGTCCGGCTCGCCGCCACGCCCGCCGGGGCGCCGGGGCCCTGTGTGCTCACCGGGGCCGCCGGGCTGCCCGTGCGCTACGAGCCGGGGCATCCGGCGCTGAGCTGCGTGGAGCGCACCGGGTGCGTGCGGGCGGAGGCCGGGTCGGTGCCGGCCGAGCTGGCCCGGGAGTGGGCGCTGCGCCGGCAGTGGCCCGGCGACGCGGTGCACGCGCTGTGCGCGGTGCTGCGCAGCCGGGGCCGCACCCTGGGGGTCGTGACCTTCTTGCGCGGCGCCGCCCGTACCCCCTTCGAGCGCTCCGACGCGGCCTACGCCGAGGACGTGGCGCTGCGGATAGCGGCGGCGCTGGACCTGGCGGGGGAGCGGTAGGCGCGGGCCGCGCGGCCGGCGCCGGCGGTCAGCGGCGGTAGAAGATCCGGTCGCCGTACCGGTCCATCACCCGGTTGTTCCAGTCGTGGCCGCCGTCCACGTTGCCGGAGCGCAGCAGCGGCGGCTCGATGCCGCGGTCGGCGAGGAGGGCGGCGGTGGTGGCCATGACGGCCTGCATCAGGGCCGTGGTGACCACGGTGGAGGCGGGGGCGAAGGGGGCCGGGATGGTGTCGAGGGTGAGTTCCGCGTCGCCGACCGCGATCTTGGAGTCGAGGACCAGGTCGCAGTGGTCCTTCAGGAAGGTGCCGGAGGAGTGCCGGGACGTCGTCTGCGCCGCGTAGGCGACCGAGGTCACGGCGATCACCTTGACGCCGAGGGCGCGGGCGCGCTGGGCCATCTCCACGGGCAGGGCGTTGCGGCCCGACAGGGAGATGATCACGAGGGCGTCGCCCGCGCGGAGCGGGGAGGTGTCGAGGACGGCGCTCGCGAGGCCGTCGACGCGCTCCAGGGCGGAGCCGAGGGTGGCGGGGGTGACGTCCACGCCCACGACGCCGGGCACGGCGAGCAGGTTCATCAGCGCGAGGCCGCCGGCCCGGTAGACGACGTCCTGGGCCGCGAGCGAGGAGTGGCCGGCGCCGAAGGCGAACAGGCGGCCGCCGTCCGCGACGGTGTCGGCGAGCAGCGCGGCGGCGGCCCCGATCGCCCCGGCCTCCTCCTCGCGGAGCCGTTGCAGGAGGTTGATGGCGGCGTCGAAGAACAGGTCGGCAGGCGTGCCGTCGCTCATGCGGTGCCCCTTCGCAGCGTCTGTGTCGCGGATCACCGTGCGGTCTGGACCAGTGCGGTGTCAATACGGCGACGCGGTTCGCCGCGTGCGGTCGCGGCGCCGCGGGCCGGACGGCGCTCGCGGGGCGGTGCCGGTCCGCGAACGACCGGGTGCGGGCCCGGCCGCCCGCGGCGCGCCCGCACCCGGTCGTTCGCCCGCCCGCCCGAACCCGCCCGTTGTCCCCGCTGCCGCCCGCTTGTCAGTGGGATCCGGCAGAATTGGTGCCAGGGCCAGCGCACGCGCCGGGTGCCGGCAGAGGTAATCGAGGGGCACGTATGTCCGGACTGATCGACACCACGGAGATGTATCTCCGCACCATCCTCGAACTGGAGGAGGAAGGCGTCGTCCCCATGCGCGCCCGCATCGCGGAGCGGCTGGACCAGAGCGGGCCGACGGTGAGCCAGACGGTGGCGCGGATGGAGCGTGACGGCCTGGTCTCCGTGGCCAGCGACCGCCATCTGGAGCTGACCGACGAGGGCCGCAGGCTGGCCACGCGTGTGATGCGCAAGCACCGGCTGGCCGAGTGCCTGCTGGTCGATGTGATCGGCCTGGAGTGGGAGCAGGTGCACGCGGAGGCCTGCCGCTGGGAGCACGTGATGAGCGAGGCCGTGGAGCGCCGCGTCATGGAGCTGCTGCGGCACCCGACCGAGTCGCCGTACGGCAACCCGATCCCGGGCCTGGAGGAGCTGGGCGAGAAGGACGGCGCCGACCCGTTCCTGGACGAGAGCATGGTCTCGCTGGCCGACCTGGACGCGGGCACGGACGGCAAGACTGTCGTCGTGCGCCGCATCGGCGAGCCCATCCAGATGGACGCCCAGCTGATGTACACGCTGCGGCGGGCCGGGGTGCAGCCCGGCTCGGTGGTGAGCGTGACCGAGTCGGCCGGTGGCGTGCTGGTGGGCAGCGGCGGCGAGGCCGCCGAGCTGGAGGCGGACATCGCCTCCCATGTGTTCGTCGCCAAGCGCTGAGAAGGGAAGGGCCCCGGCGCCTGACGGCGCCGGGGCCTGTCCTCCCCATTGCTGACCCGGAGCCCCGAGCTCTCAGGGTCAGTCCCCCTCGGACCGTTTTTCCCCGAGCGGTCCGCCTCCCGCCTGAAAGATCCCCTCGGTGGCGGCGATCATGCCTCACGGCATGTCACTCGAAGGAGGGGTGTTGTCCGCAGGGGCAGCATTTTCGAATACTTATTCGATAGTCTGCGTGATCACACGGGGGAATCGGACACCGCGGGCGAAGCTGGGGGTGCCAGGCCCATGGCACGGCGTATCGATGTGACGGGAGCGGGCGGCGTGCGCCTGGCGGCGTGGGAGTACGCCGACCCGCCCAAGGAGACCGAACCCCTGCGGGCGGCTCCCGGCGTGCTCTTCCTGCACGGACTCACCGGCCGCGCCTCCCACTGGGCCGCCGCCGCCCGCCGGCTCGCCGGGCGGTACCGCACCGTGGCCCTCGACCAGCGCGGCCACGGCCACAGCGAGAAGCCCCCGCAGGCCGCCGCCCACAGCCGGGCCGCCCACGTGGAGGACGCGGCGGCCGCCATCGAGCAGCTCGGCCTCGGCCCCACCCTCGTCGTCGGGCACGGCATGGGCGCCCTGACCGCCTGGCAGCTGGCCGCCGAACGCCCCGAGCTGGTGCGCGGCCTGGTCAGCTGTGACATGCGGGCCGCCGCGCTCGGTGCGGCCTCGCAGCGCGAGTGGGCGCAGTGGCTGCGGTCCTGGCCCGTCCCCTTCGCCACCCTGGCCGACGTCCGCCGGTGGTTCGGCGAGGACGACCCCCGGGTGGAGCGCCCCGACCCGGCCCGCGGGGCGTTCTACGCCGAGGTGATGCGGGAGGGCGAGGACGGCTGGCGGCCGGTCTTCGAACCCGAGCAGATGCTCCGCTCCCGGGAGACCTGGGTGTACGACGCCCACTGGGACGACCTGGCCCTGGTCCACTGCCCCGCGCTGATCCTGCGCGGGCTCGACGGCGAGCTGGGCCGGGCCGAGGCCCAGGAGATGGTCCGCGTGCTGCCCCAGGGCGCGTACGCCGAGATACCCGACGCGGGCCACTACGCCCACTACGCCCACCCGGAGGCATGGCACTCGGCGGTCGAGCCCTTCCTGGACCGGATCACGGGCGACCGGGCGGCCGGCGGCTGATCACCCCTTGCCGACCGCGGTCAGGATCTCCGGCAGCCGGGCCGCGGTGCGCGGGGCGGCCAGCCGCAGCCCGAGCAGGGCGAGCCCGGCGCCGTACACCGCGCCGGCCGGCAGCAGCAGCCAGGACAGCCCGCCGCCGCCCAGCCACAGCACGAGCGCGATGACGGGGGAGCAGAGCACGGCGGAGCAGGCCATGCCGCCGAAGATCGCGATCCAGGCGATGCCCGCCTGCCCGGGGGCGACGTTGCGGTGGCCCTCCTGCGGGATGGAGTACGGGAACCGCGCCGAGGCGTACGCCCCGGTCGCCAGCATCGCCCCGAGCAGCGCGAGGGACAGCCCCAGCACCCGCGGCAGCATGGCCCAGGCGTCCATCAGGGCGACGGTCAGCACGGTGACGAGGGTGGCGTGCGGCAGCGTGATCAGCAGCAGGGCGAGGGCCCGGCCGCGCAGCTCCTCGTACGCGTCCCGGGGCGAGCGGATGGTCTGGGCGACCATCCAGAAGGCCGAGGTGTCCTGCCCGAACTGGTTGTTCATCTGGAGGCCCAGCATCCCGGCGGCGAAGCACGCGAAGTAGACCGAGCCGGTGTGCTGGATCGCGTAGAAGACCGGGAGGAGCAGCCCGACCGCCAGCGAGGTCACCCAGGCGGCCTTGGTCTTCGGATCGCGCCAGATGTAGCGCAGGGTGCGCTCCATGACCGCGCCGGTGCGCCCGCCGGGCAGCAGCCGCGCGAGCCCCCGGCCGCGGTGCCGTGCGGCGCGGGCGTCGTCGGCGGCCTGGAGCGTGGAACCGTCCGGCGCGGTCATCAGCTTGGTCAGGCTCCGCGCCCACACCGCGACCAGCACCACCAACCCGGCCGCCGTGACCGCCAGTTGGGCGGCCGCGACGCCGTACGACCCCTCGCTCGCCGTGCGCACCGCCGCCACCGCCGACGCGGGCGGCACCCAGGACAGCACGTCCGCGACCGGCCGCAGCCGCCCCAGACCGCCCGAACCGAGGCTGCGGGCACCGAAGTTGACCAGCTGGGTGCCGATGGCGATCACCAGGCCGCTGAGCACGGCCAGATCGCGGCCCCTCCTGCTGGTGAGCAGCCGCACGTTGGCGACGGCCACGGTCCGGGCCAGCGCCACGCACACCAGCAGCGCGAGGACGAGGGCGAGGACCGCGACGGCCCACCCCGCCGCGCCCCGCGCCGGCACCAGCACGCACCCGGCCAGCAGCAGCACGCTGACCAGCGGGCCGATGCCGACCAGGGAGGCCACGAGCAGCGAGCGCACCAGCGGACCGGGCCGCAGCGGCAGCATCACCAGCCGCGTCGGGTCCAGCGTCTCGTCGCCGGTCGGGAAGAACAGCGGCAGGAACGCCCAGCCCAGCGCCAGCACCCCGGTGCCGACCACGGAGACCGTGTACCCGTGCGGCTGGCCGCGCAGCACGATCATGCCCAGCAGCTGCGCCAGGGCGAACAGCAGCGCGAAGACGGTGGAGGTGATGAACGCGTCGCGCCGGCCCTTCGACTGCCGCAGCCCGCCCCGCAGCAGGGACAGCTTGAGGCGTACGACGGTGGTGGTGAGGTCGGTCATCGGCCCGCCCCGCCGCCCAGCCAGTCCAGCTCGGACCCGGCGTCCCGGCCGTTCGCCCCGACCAGCTCCAGGAACGCGTCCTGGAGCCGGGGGTGCGCGCCGCGCACCTCGGCGAGCGGGCCGGTGGCGCGGATGCGGCCGGCCGCCATGACCGCGACCCAGTCGCACAGCGACTCGACCAGCTCCATCACGTGGGAGGAGAAGACGACGGTGGCACCGGAGGCCGTGTACCGCTCCAGGACGCCCCGGATGGTCTGCGCGGACACCGGGTCGACGCCCTCGAACGGCTCGTCCAGGAACAGCACTTCGGGATTGTGCAGCAGGGCCGCCGCGAGGCCGATCTTCTTGCGCATGCCGGTCGAGTAGTCGACCACCAGCTTGTGCTGGGAGCCGGCCAGGTCGAGCACGTCCAGCAGCTGGGTGGCCCGCTTGTCCACCTCGGCGCCCGGGAGCCCGCGCAACCTGCCGGTGTAGCCGAGCAGTTCGCGCCCCGACAGCCGCTCGAACAGCCGCAGCCCCTCGGGCAGCACCCCGATCCGCGCCTTCACCGCCACCGGGTCGCGCCACACGTCGTGCCCGACGACCTCCACGGTGCCCTCGTCGGGCCGCAGCAGCCCGGTCACCATGGACAGCGTCGTGGTCTTGCCGGCCCCGTTCGGCCCGACCAGCCCGATGAACTTCCCCGCCGGCAGCTCCAGATCGATCCCCCCGACAGCCACCTGCTGCCCGAACCGCTTCCAGAGCCCCCGTATGCAAACCGCCGCATTGGTCATGCCTGAAGGTTAGGCACGCCCGCGGGCCGGGGGAGCGGCCCGGTGGAAGACGCGTGCGGGCCGTGGGTCAGCGGTCCCGGCCGCAGGCGTACGCCAGCGCCGAGATCAGCTCCTCCGCGTCCGGCAGCCACCGGTTGGCCGGGGTCGGCCGCCGCGCCCACTGCACCGCGCCTCGCGCCCCGACCCGCGTCGGCGGCGCGGCCAGGTACGCTCCCTCGCCCAGCGTCACCAGGTCCAGCGACGCCGGCGCCCACCCCAGCTTGCGCACCAGTTCCGGCACCTTCAGCGAGCCGCCCGGCAGTACGAAGAACTGCATCCGCCGGTCGGGGGAGAGGGCGACCGGACCCAGCGTGAGCGCCATCCGCTCCATCCGGGCCAGCGCCAGGAAGCCCGCGCTCTCCGGCACGGACAGCGCGTCGAAGGTGCGGCCCGTCGGCAGCAGCACGGAGGCCGTCGGCTGCTTCTGCCACAGCCGGCGCACGACGGTCGCGCTGCCGGTCGCCTGGGTCGCCCAGTCGGGGCGCGCGGGGTGCGCACCCGGCGCAGGGCAGGAGGCGTCGCCGCACGAGCACCGCGGCATGCCGGCGACGGGCTCCAGCCAGGTGCCCGGGAACACGTCCCAGTGCCGCTCCTCCGCGTACCGCACGGCGGCTTCCTGCGGTGATTCCCCGCGCTGCTGCGGAATCTGCCCGGCAATCTGACTGTCTTCGGCGGCCGCGATCGTCTCTTCCACGCTCCACTCAACTCCCGCGTCCACCTGGAGTTACGGCCCCTGCCCCGGCGGGGGAGGAGCACCGCTTCCCCGGCCGGGCGCATGGGTGCATCCGCGGGGGCGCGTGGTAGGGGGCAGGGCGTGAGTTGGGTAGCCAGGGGTGGGGTTGGCATCAGCCGGTACCCGGCAAACCGCACATGTCACGCATTGACGGTATGTCAGCTGGGCAGTGATCTTTCCGAAATGGTCACGCTCCAGGGGTTCGCAGGGGGTAGCACATGGCCGCAAGGCCTCTCGTGGCGAGGCAGCCGAACGAACGGTTGCAGGCACTCATCCAGGAAGCGGGGTGCTCCAACGCCGGGCTGGCCCGGCGGGTCAACATGTGCGGCGCCGAGCACGGCCTCGACCTGCGCTACGACAAGACGTCCGTCGCCCGCTGGCTGCGCGGCCAGCAGCCCCGGGGCCGCGCCCCGGCGATCATCGCGGAGGCACTCGGCCGCAAGCTCGGCCGCACGGTCACGATCGACGAGATCGGCATGGCCAACGGCAAGAACCTCGCCTCGGGGGTCGGCCTCCAGTTCTCGCCGACGGTGCTGGGCGCCATCGAGCAGGTCTGCGAGCTGTGGCGCAGCGACGTGGGACGCCGGGACTTCCTCTCCGGGTCCTCCGTCGCCGCCTCCGCGTTGGTCGAGCCCAGCCGCGACTGGCTGATCTCCGCGCCGGACGCCCAGGTGGCCCGGCAGGCGGGCCCGCGCGTGGGCCAGGCCGACGTGGCCGCCGTGCGGTCCATGACACAGGCGCTGACCGACCTGGACCACCAGTTCGGCAGCGGACATGTGCGCCCGGTCCTGGTGCACTACCTCAACAGCGTGGTCTCCGGACTGCTCGCCGGCTCCTACCGGGAGTCGACCGGACGCGAACTCTTCGCCGCCGTCGCCCGGTTGACCGAGCTGGCCGGATACATGGCCGTGGACACCGGTCAACCCGGCCTGGCCCAGCGGTACTACATCCAGTCGCTGCGGCTCGCGCAGGCCGCCGGGGACCGCGGGTACGGCGGTTACGTGCTCGCCGCGTCCATGAGCCACCTCGCCGCGCAGCTCGGCAACCCGCGGGAGATCGCCCAGTTGGCGCGGGCCGCGCAGGAGGGGGCGCGCGGGCAGGTGACGCCGCGCGTGGAGGCGATGTTCCACGCGGCCGAGGCCCGCGGGCACGCCCTGCTCGGTGACGCGCGCGCCGCGGACGCCGCCACCGGGCGGGCCATCGCGTCGATGGAGCGGTGCGACGCCGGCTCCGGGGACGACCCGGTGTGGATCCGGCACTTCGACGAGGCCTACCTGGCCGACGAGTTGGCGCACTGCCACCGCGATCTCGGGCAGGCCGAGCAGGCCGCGCGCTGTGCCGAGCAGTCGCTGGCCGGACACCCCGAGTCCCGGGCCCGCAGGCGCGCGATCGGCTATGTGCTGCTCGCCACCGCCCAGGTGCAGCAGCGGGAGGTCGAACAGGCCTGCGCCACCGGCATGAAGGCGGTGGAACTGCTGGAGACGCTGCGCTCCAACCGGGGCGCGGAGTACCTGGACGACCTCCAGCAGCGGCTCGAACCCTTCCGGGACGAGGCGGTGGTGAGGGAGTTCGGGGCGCGCCTCGAACTCCAGCAGGCCGCGTGAACACCGGCCCCGCGCCCGGGTGAACGTGTGGCGAACGCCACCCGGGAGTACGACCGGGGTCATATACAGCGTCGCGCGGGACGGTTCCGTTACTGCCGTGGCAGAAGGGGAGGAAGCGGACTGAGCGGCGTGGCACCCGGCTCCGGGGACCCGGTAGCGTGAGCCGACGATTCACAAGGTCCCCCATTGGTAGGAGTCCCGGTGACGCAGAGTGGACAGGGCGAGGAGCTCTCGGCGCAGCCCGCGCACGAAGGCATCGTGCTGCCCTCCGACGGAGGAGAGCCCCTGCTTCCGGGCACGCACGCCACGCCCGCCGGCGGCCAGGCCTGGGGCGGATCCTGGGGGCCCGGGCAGCAGGCGCCCCAGGCGGGACAGCCGGGCCAGGGCTGGCCCCCGGCGGCCGCCCAGCAGTGGACCGACCACGGCGCCCCGGCGCAGCAGCCCCCGGCCGGCGCCGGACCGCTGCCCCCGGAGGGCGCGCCGGCCCCGTCGTACGGCGGCGGGCAGCCGGGGTACGGCGCCCCGGACCCGTACCACCAGCAGCACCAGCCCCAGCAGCCGCAGTACCCGGCGCCCGGCCAGGCCGCGGCGCCGCTGCCGCCCGCCGCGCAGGGCGGCCACCAGGCCCCCGGCGCCCTGCCCCCGATGGCCGACGGCGCCACCCAGTACCTGCCGCCGGTGCCCGCGGCCCCCGCCGACGAGGGCGCCACGCAGTACATACCGCCGGTGACCGGGGGCGCGCTGCCGCCCCAGTCGGCCGGCGAGGAGACCCGCTACCTGGGCCTGACGGACAAGCGGCCGTCGCCGGACGCCGAGGCCACCCAGTACATCCCGCCGTACCAGGAGCAGGGCCGGGCGCCGGGCCAGGCACCGGGCCAGGGCCAGGGCGGGGACCGGCAGCCGCCCGCCGAGTTCGACAACCTCTTCCGCAACGGCCCGGCCGGCGGGGACGGCCCGGCCGGGGCCACCGCGCAGCTGCCGCGGGTCGAGCAGCCGGACGCCTACCCGCCGCCCTACGCCTCGCCCCAGACGGCGTACTCCGCCCGGCCCGGGCGCGAGGACGGACAGGACGAGCGGCCGCGGCGCAAGCCGTCGAAGGTGCCGCTGATCGCGGCCGTCGGCGTCGGCATCGTCGTGGTCGGCGTGGGCGCGGGCGCGCTGCTCAGCAGCGGCGGCGGCTCGGACAGCACGGACGACAACAAGACGGTCGCCGCCACCTCCGCGGCCCCGCAGAGTTCGGCGCCGGCCGTCGATCCGGCGCGGGCGCAGGCGGTCGAGCTGGACAAGCTGCTCGCCGACAGCGGCAGCAGCCGGGCCGCGGTGATCAAGTCGGTGGCCGACGTCAAGCAGTGCGCGAGCCTGGACCAGGCCGCCTCCTCGCTGCGCGGCGCGGCCGGGCAGCGCGGCCAGCTGGTCACCCGGCTCGGCAAGCTCAGCGTGGACAAGCTGCCGGACAACGCCGCCCTGACGGACGCCCTCACCAAGGCCTGGCAGGCGTCGGCGTCGGCCGACAACCACTACGCGGCCTGGGCCGACCAGGTCAAGGGCGGCGGCAAGCGGACCTGCCACAAGGGCCACGCCAAGGTCACCGACGAGGCGCAGGCCGGCAACCGCGCGAGCGGCACCGCCAGCCAGCAGAAGACCAAGGCGGCGGCGCTGTGGAACGCCATCGCCCAGAAGTACGGCCTGACCCAGCGCCAGCCGACCCAGCTCTGAGCCGGCCGGGCACGCGGGCGTGCGTCAGCGCACGTCCGCGTTCTCCAGGGTGCCGGTCATGTCCGTGGTGCCGTCGATCCCGCCGACGCTCTTGCCGGCCGCGACCAGCTCGCCGCCGCGCACCACCTGGAGGGTGACGTCGGCGTTGACCATCCGCGGGAAGCCGACCGAGGCCAGCTTGCCCTCGTAGGGCCAGTTCAGGGTGGGGGTGAGCCCCCCGGTGGAGACCCGCAGACCGCCGTCCAGGGTCTTGCGCACGGAGTCGGCGCTCACCTCGCCGCCGCCGATCTTGTCCAGGACGGCCTTGAACACGGTGTAGGCGATCCAGGTGGTCTGCACCCCGGCGTCCCCGGGATCGATGCGGTTGTCGTCGAAGGCCTCCTCGCTGATCACCCGCTTCATCGGCTTCCAGCGCGGGTCGGAGGCAGGCGGGTACCAGCCGGTGACGTACGCCCCCTCGTACGGCCCCGACGCCCCGCCGGTGGAGTTGATCATCGTCTGGTCGACGCTGCCCAGCACGGTGCCCAGGCGCACCGCCGGGAAGTCCTCGCGGACCCGGCGGAAGGAGTCCATGAAGGTGTCCGTGCGGTCCCCGAGCGCGGGCACCACACAGCCCTTGCGCGGCGTGTCGCCGCTCGCGAACCGCAGCGCCCGGCCGGACTGGTCGTCGTACCCGGTGAGGTCCTCGGCGACCAGCTGGTCGCCCGCCTCGGGATGGCCGGCCGCCTTCAGCCCCGAGTCGAGCATGGCGGGCAGCTGGTCGCCGGCGATGCTGTCCGGCCGGACCAGGGCGACCCGGCCGCAGCTCGTGCCGAGCGCCCGGCCGAGACCGGCGAGCAGGGCGGGCTGCCCGCCGTTGACCGGGTACGACATCGGGCCGGTGAACTCGTCGTCGGTGACGCCGTAGCCGCCGATGTAGGGGATGCCGGCGCTCTCCAGCGGGGCGAGGAAGGAGTCGCCGAACTGGCTGTAGGAGCCGACGACCGCGACCACGTTCTCGGCCGCCGCGCGCCGGGCGCACTTGGCGGCGGCCACGCTGTCGTTGTGGTCGTTGCAGGTCAGGACCTCCAGCTTGCGGCCGTTCAGGCCGCCGTGGGAGTTGATCCACCTGGCGTAGGCGAGGGCCATCGCGGGCATGCCCGGCTTGTTGGTGGCGCCGGTGTCCTGCGGTGCCCAGGTCATGACCTTGACGGTGTCCCCGGCGTCGCCCGTGACCGAGGGCAGCACCCCGCAGCCGGCGGTGAGCGACGCGCACAGGGCCATCGCGCCCAGGGACAGGGCGGCGGCCCTGCCGGGGCGGGAGGACGGGGTGGTGGGGGAGGGGGACGTGCTGGTGGTGCGGGGCCTGCCGGTCATGGACCCGCACGATTCCCTCACACCGCTAACCCGGGAGTGATCCACGGTCGACGGAAGGTGACGCCGGGGTGAATTACAGGGGCCGCTGAAACTCCGGGCGCGAGGAACGTACGATCGGTGACCGTGCAAGGTTCGGAGAACTCTTCCCGTCGCGGCCGTCGCTCCTCCACCATGGGCGGCATGCCCCTGAACGACATGCCGTGGTGGCGCTGGCGCACACATGTGCGTTCCGCACTGCACATGCTCTCCGACCCCGTCTTCCAGCGGGACGTCTGGCTGGCCGGCGTGGACGGCTACGGCGACGTCACCGACGCCGTGTACCGGCTGGTGGAGGACACCTGGCTGGACAACTGGTCCGCGGAGAAGTACGTCGGCACCATCTTCCGGGACTCGCAGGAGGCGGCGCTCGTCGACACCGCCGTGCTGCGGGTGCTGCGGATCATGCACCAGGTCGGCCCGGACGCCCCGGTCGCCGCCTACCTCGACCACCAGGGCTGGCCGGAGGCGGTGCGCGCGGCGCGGGACGCCCACATACGGCTCGCGGCGAGCGACGGCGAGGATCCGGACGCTCCGCCGAAGAGCCTCGAAGTGCTGCGGATCATGACCAGGTCCGCTTAGCGGACGTCGGCCCGCGGCCGGGGGGCGGTGTGGGATTCTTTGGTGCATGAATGAGCAGCCCGCGCCCGTCGCCCCGGCCGACCAGTACGTCCTCACCCTGTCCTGCCCGGACAAGCAGGGCATCGTGCACGCGGTGTCCAGCTATCTGTTCATGACCGGTTGCAACATCGAGGACAGCCAGCAGTTCGGGGACCACGACACGGGCCTGTTCTTCATGCGCGTCCACTTCACGGCCGAGGCGCCGGTCACCGTGGACAAGCTGCGCGCGAGCTTCGCCGCGGTCGGCGACTCCTTCCACATGGACTGGCAGATCCACCGGGCCGACGCGAAGATGCGCGTGCTGCTGATGGTGAGCAAGTTCGGGCACTGCCTGAACGACCTGCTGTTCCGGGCGCGCAGCGGCGCGCTGCCGGTGGAGATCGTCGGCGTGGTCTCCAACCACACCGAGTTCGAGGAGCTGGTCGGCTCCTACAACATCCCCTTCCACCACATTCCGGTCACCAAGGACACCAAGGCCGAGGGCGAGACGAAGCTGCTCGACATCGTCCGCGACGAGCGGGTCGAGCTGGTGGTCCTCGCCCGGTACATGCAGGTCCTCTCGGACGACCTGTGCAAGCGGCTCAGCGGCCGGATCATCAACATCCACCACTCCTTCCTGCCGAGCTTCAAGGGCGCCAAGCCGTACCACCAGGCGCACGCCCGCGGCGTCAAGCTGATCGGTGCCACCGCGCACTACGTGACGGCGGACCTCGACGAGGGGCCGATCATCGAGCAGGAGGTCGAGCGCGTCCGCCACGACGTCACCCCGGACCAGCTGGTGGCCATCGGCCGGGACGTGGAGTGCCAGGCGCTGGCCCGCGCGGTGAAGTGGCACGCGGAGCGCAGGATCCTGCTGAACGGGCGGCGCACGGTCGTCTTCGCCTGAGCGTTAAGGCCGCCCGCCCCGGCTCACTGCTCGGCGATGGTGAAGTAGCGCGCGAACGCGGGTACGACGTCCCGCTCGCCGATCCCCCCGTCCCCGTCCGCGTCCAGCGCGGCGGCGACGGGACCGGCGATCTCCTCCGGCACCTGGCACACCCGCAGCACGCGCACGGCCTCCGCGACCGTGACCCGGCCGTCCCCGTCGGCGTCCGCGACGGCCAGGGCCGCGTGCAGGAAGGGACGGGCGATCTCGGCGAACCGCTCGGGGTTGTCGCGCAGCCGCTTGACCGCGCCGCTGACGAACTCCTGCCGGGTGATGCGCTGGTCGCCGTCACGGTCCGCGATCCCGGCCATGCCCTGCCAGAACGCCTCGGCGCCGGCGTACAGCGCCTGACCCTTCACGGAGCGGGCGGGCACGGCGAACTCGGCCAGCAGCGCCTTGGCCACCGCGTTGAAGTCCTCGCGGGCGATGAAGCCGTTGCCGTCCTGGTCGAAGGTGGCGAACCGGGCTGCGATCCGGCGCTCGTACTCGGTGCTGACCATGTCGTTCGGGCCGCCTTACGTGTGCGTGGGGGGTGATCCACGGAGCGTACGACGTGGGTGACGGCAAGGTGACGGAAAACCGATGGTTATGCCAAGTCCGGGGGAATTCGGCGCCAAGAGTGTGGTCTTGTCGCAAAATCCGGCGCGTGAGCGGATTCACGGGCCCACACGGGTTCGGGTTCGGGGGTCACGCGGAAAGGGGCCCCGCCTCCTCCGTCGTGGCGGAGTCGAGGTCCGGGTGGACGTCGAAGAGGCGGCGCACGCCGAGCGCGCCGAGGACGCGGTTGACGTGCGAGCCGTCTTCGGCGCCCCGGTCGGGCAGGATCAGCCGCAGCCGGCCCTGACAGGAGCGGATCAGCCGGCGGGCGGCGACCAGCACGCCGACCCCGCTGGAGTCGCAGAAGAAGACGTCGGAGAGGTCCACGACGAGGCTGTGGTGGCCGTCGGCCACCACGTCGTGCACCCGTTGGCGCAGCACCGGCGACGTCATGAGGTCCAGCTCGCCGCGCACGTGGAGCACGGCCCATTCGCCTGCTTCGACGCCGGTCACATTGAATGCCACGGCCCAGCCCCTCCGCTCGCCGGTTCTCCCGGAACAGCCCGGAAACGGAAGCAGTTCCTACGTTTCATTCCGCGCGGCTGCCCAGCCGCGTTTCCCTGAAACTCAATGCGGTAAACAGCACACGATCACTTAGGGGCTTGTTCCGGTCACTACCGATCTACTTTGATCAAATATGCAGGAGTCGCGTGTGAAGGAAATGTGAAGGGGGCACTATCACCTGCGGCGCGCCGGGGGGCGCACTTTGGCACAAAGAAGCATGCGTCGTGCATCGTGCCGACTACATTCGGGACGACGGCCGCACAGGTCCGGCAGGCCGGACGACGGGCGAGGGGAGGGGACCCCATGGCCACGAAGGACGCACCACCGCGCTGGGACCGGAAGATGCAGCAGCGGCTCGCCCGGGGCGAGGCGGCCGCGCTGGGCGAGGTCTACGACCGGTTCGCCTCCCTGGTGCACAGCCTGGCCCACCGCGTCCTCGGCGACGACAAGGCCGCCGACGGCGTCACCCGCGAGGTCTTCGCGCACATCTGGGAGCACCCCGAGACCTACGACCCCCGGCAGAGCCCGCTGCGCACCTGGATCGCGGACGTCACCCACCGGCTCGCCGTCCAGCGGCTGCGGGACCGCGAGGAGGGACGCCGGCAGGAGGCCGACCGGGACCCCGGCGAGCCGCCGGCGCACGAGGAGCTGGAACACAAGGTGCGCCACGCCTCCGTGGCCGCCCGCGCCGACTACATCGTCCACTCCATGCCCCTGCCGCTGCGCCGCGCCCTCGAACTGGCCTACTTCCAGCGCCGCGACTACCGCCAGACGGCGGCCGACCTCGGCGTCACCGAGGACGAGGCCCGCCGCCGGCTCCGCCTCGGCCTCCAGCTCCTCGCCACGGCCCACGACACGGGCACCCCTCCGGGCCACGGCGGTGCGGTGTGAGCGGCGCGGAGGACTACCGGGCGGACCTCGGCGAGCCGCACGAGCGGCGGATACCGATGCCCCGCACCGCCGTCGAGGACGGCGGGTGCGCGCCCACCGGACGCCCCGGCCCCGGCGAGGTGCCGCCGCCGGACCTGCCGCACGACGTGCTGAAGTCGCTGCTCGGCGCGTGGGCGCTGGCCGCCTGCTCGACGGCGGAGACCGCGGCCGTGGAGCACCACCTGGGCGACTGCGGCGGCTGCGCCGACGAGGCCCGCCGGCTGCGCGAGGCCGTCGGTCTGCTGCACCAGCCCGAGACCCTCGACCTGGACCCGGCGCTGCGCACCCGCGTCCTGCGCTCCTGCCTGGACCGCCGCCCGCCGCGCATCCCGGTGCCGGAGTGGGCGGCGCCGTACGACGCGGAGACCGCCCGCCTGGACGCGCTGCTCCAGGACTTCGGGGACGCGGAGTGGCACGCTCCGGTGCGGCTGCGCTGGTTCGAGGACGACACCCAGGCGGGCCGTCGTACGACCGTCGCCGGGGTGATCGCGCACCTGCTGTCGGTGGACGGACTGATCGCGGCGGCGCTCGGCCTGGAGGACCCGCTGGCGGACCTCGCGAGCCCGGCGGGCCCGGCCGCGCGCACGGAGGCGTTCTGGCGCGCCGCCCCCTGCCCGCCGACCCGCGCGGTGCGGGAGCCCTGGCGGGAGCAGAGCCACGGCCTCGTGCGGACGGTCTCCTTCACCGGCGGCAGCGCGGGCGGACTCACCGTGTCCTACGGCGACTTCGAACTCCCGTTGCACGACGCGATGCTGGAGCGCGCCTTCGGCTGCTGGGTGCACGCGGAGGACATCGCGGTCGCGGTGGACTACCCGTACCGGCCCCCGGCCCCGCGCCATCTGCACAAGATGATCGACCTGGCCGCCCGCCTGCTGCCGGGCGCCCTCGCCGAACGCCGCCGGGCCGGCCTGTCCGCCCCGCCCGGCGGCGCCCGCCACCTGGTCCCCGCCGGCGCCCCGGGCCGCAGCCTGCGCCTGGAGATCGAGGGTGCCGCGGGCGGCGAGTGGCTGATCCCCCTCGACTCCCCGGCCGCGGCGGGCTCCGCCGACCACGAGGTCGCCCATGTCGCCCTGGACGGCGTCGAGTTCTGCCACCTGGCCGCCGGCCACCTCTCTCCCGAGGAAGCCGCCGCCGGCCAGCTGGGCGACCGCGAGGCGATCAGGGACGTGCTCTTCGCGACGGCGTCGCTGAGCCGGATGTGAGCGGGGCGGTCCCACCGCTCCCCGGTCCGCCTCCACGCAAGCACGGTCCGTGCCACGCGCGGTCCCGGCACGGCGACGGGGGCACGGAGAGTGAGGAGTCGCCCGCGGCCGCCCCGCTCCCGTGACCGGCCCGGCGCCCGCCCGGAGCGGCCACGCGACCAAAGCATTGGCCCAAGATGTCGCGGATCGTGGCGCCCCGAAATCACAGAGCGTTGATATCGGGTTGTGTCCTGGACGGGGGCTCGTCACGGCCCGCAGTCGGCTGGTGCTCCGGTACCTTGTGTGGGATGCGAGTGGCAGCGAGCGCGGGCGGTGCCGGCGGTGCCCCTGGGGCGGCGCCGGGAAACGCGGTGCGCGCCGCTTCTCGCGGGGCGGACCGGGCCGCGGCCCCCGCCTGTTCGACTCCCCGGCGTGAGCGTCGCACAGTATGCCCTACGCGTACTCCTTCGCGAGGGAATATGCCCGAAGCGCTTGTTGGGGTGACTGTACGTCAACCATGCTGTGCTGCAAGGAAATCACGTTCCGTGACCCTTGCTCGGGCTGTTGTCCAGGCCATGCAGAAAATGGCTACGATCGTGGCCCTCGTGATCGTCGTCACGGCTGACGCCGGGACGGTTCGATGGCGCGGGGCCGTGGTATCGCCGGTTCGGATGGTGTGAGCGGTGCAGGTGCTTCAAGTGCAGCTGGAGATCCGGCCCGACCCCGCGGAAGTGGGGCGCGCCAGGAAGTGGGCCCGGTCGCGGCTCGACGGGCTGGGCATAGCGGCCGACGAGCCGCTGGCCGAGACCCTCGTCCTGCTCGTGTCCGAGCTGGTCACCAACGCCGTGGTGCACACCGGCCGTCCGGCGGTGCTGCGGCTGTCGCTGCCGGGCGCGCGCACCGTCGCCGCCCCCTCGCCGACCGTGCGGGTGGAGGTCACCGACACGTGCTCGCGCGCCCCCGTGCCGCGCTGCGTCGGCCAGGACGCCACCGGTGGCCGGGGCCTCGCCCTCGTGGACTGCCTCGCCGACCGCTGGGGCTGGAGCCGTGAGGGCGCCGGCAAGAGCATCTGGTGCGAGGTGGACCGCTGCGGGCAGAGCGACGGGAGCGCCGCGGTGGCGTACGGCGGCGGGCCGACCGGCTACGAGGACTTCGCCTTCGAAGCGGTGTGACCCCGCCGGCCGCGCGGATGCGCCGGCCTTGAGGCGGTGCCGGGGTGCCTCGCCGGACGGCGGTGTGCGCGTGCGGCGAGGGACGGCCGGAGCGCCGCCGGGCCGGGACGCGTCGGAAGGCCGCGACCGGTGCCGTCGGCGATCCCGTCGTCCCGGCGAACGGCTCGGGCGTCGCAGGCGAGAGGGAACGCGCACCGCCCGCTTTCTCCACAGGCTGTGGACAACCCCTCCGGCTTCCGGTTCCGGCCCCGGAGCACTCGGGTGGGCGGCTACCGGGTCGCGAGCGTCCGGAACGTCCGCCGGTAGGCCGTCGGCGTGACCCCGAGCGCCTGCTGGAGGTGCTGCCGCATCGACTGGGCCGTACCGAAGCCCGACTCCTGCGCCACCTGGTCCATGGACAGGTCGGTGGACTCCAGCAACTGCCGTGCCCGCTCGACCCGTTGGCGGGTGAGCCACTGCCCCGGGCTGATCCCGACCTCCTCGCGGAAACGACGGGTGAAGGTGCGCACCGACATGGCCTGCTGCCCGGCCAGGTCGCGCAGCTGGATCGGCTCGTGCAGCCGGCGCAGCGCCCAGGCGCGCGCGGCGGCCGTGGTGGCGAGCTGCGGCTCGGGCAGCGGGCGCTCTATGTACTGGGCCTGGCCGCCGTCGCGGTACGGGGGGACGACCGTGCGCCGGGCCACGTCGTTGGCGACCGCGGTGCCGAAGTCGCGGCGGATCATGTGCAGGCACAGGTCGATCCCGGCGGCCACCCCGGCCGAGGTCAGCACGTCCCCGTCGTCGACGAACAGCACGTCCGCGTCCACCTTGACCCGCGGGAACATCCGCTGGAAGCGGTCGGCGTCGGCCCAGTGGGTGGTCGCCGGGCGGCCGTCGAGGCGGCCGGCGGCGGCGAGGACGTACACGCCCGTGCAGATGGAGGCGAGCCGGGTGCCGGGCCGGATCTGGGCGAGCGCGGCGGCCAGTTCCCCGGTCAGCCGGCCCTCCTCGTAGAGCGGGCCGAGTTCGTACGACGCGGGGAAGATCACCGTGTCGGCGCGGGCCAGCGCCTCCGGGCCGTACGGCGCGTGGATGCTGAAGTCGGCGTCCGTCTCCACCTCGCCCGGCGGCCGCACCGAGCAGGTGAAGACCTCGTACAGGGGCCGGCCCCGCTCGTCCCGGGCGCGGCCGAAGAAGCGGTGCGGGATGCCCAGTTCGAAGGGGAGCAGGCCGTCCAGGGCGAGGACGGCGACCCGGTGCGCGCGGAACGTCTCGGATGCGGCCATGGCCCGATCCTAGCGAAGGCTGTCCTTCGGGCCACTCGATGCGCGGGAGCCCGGACCCGAGGCTTTACGACGTGACTCAGACAAACCGAGACGCGGCCACAGTCGCCGACCCGGCCGCGGCCCCCGGCGCGCCCGCCGCCCCCGTCCCACCCGAGCCGGAACGCCGGACCCGCCCGAGGGTGCACCGCGCCTGGTTCGTCGCCGCCGTCACCTTCGTCACGATCACCGGCGCGGCCGCCTTCCGCTCCCTGCCCGGACTGCTGATCGACCCGCTGCACCAGGAGTTCGGCTGGTCGCGCGGCACGATCGGCGCGGCCGTCTCCCTCAACCTCGCGCTCTACGGCCTCACCGCGCCCTTCGCGGCCGCGCTGATGGACCGCTTCGGCATCCGGCGGGTCGTCGCCCTCGCGCTGCTCGTGATCAGCCTGGGCTCCGGCCTGACCGTGTGGATGACGGCCGCCTGGCAGCTGTGGCTGTGCTGGGGGCTGCTGGTCGGGCTCGGCACGGGGTCGATGGCGCTGGCGTTCGCCGCGACGGTCACCAACCGCTGGTTCACCGAGCGGCGCGGCCTGGTCAGCGGCATCCTGACCGCCGCGTCCGCCTCCGGCCAGCTGGTCTTCCTGCCGCTGCTGTCCTGGATGGCCGAGCACCACGGCTGGCGCCCCGCCGCCGTGACGGTCGCCCTCGCCGCCCTCGCGGTGGTCCCGCTCGTCTGGCTGCTGCTGCGCGACCACCCCGCCGACGTCGGCCAGAAGCCGTACGGCGCCCCGGAGTTCATACCCAGGCCGCCCGCCGTCACCGGCGCCGCCCGCCGCACCCTCGGGGTCCTGTACACCGCGGCGCGCACCGGCACCTTCTGGCTGCTCGCCGGCACCTTCGCGATCTGCGGCGCCTCCACCAACGGCCTGGTGCAGACCCACTTCGTGCCCGCCGAGCACGACCACGGCATGCCGGTGACCACGGCGGCCTCGCTGCTCGCGGTGGTCGGCGTGTTCGACGTCGTCGGCACCATCGCCTCCGGCTGGTTCACCGACCGCTTCGAGCCCCGCCGCCTGCTGGCGCTCTACTACGCCCTGCGCGGCCTCTCCCTCGTCTTCCTGCCGATGCTGCTGGCCCCCTCGGTGCACCCGCCGATGATCTTCTTCATCGTCTTCTACGGCCTCGACTGGGTGGCCACCGTCCCGCCCACCCTCGCCCTGTGCCGGGAGCGGTACGGCGAGGACAGCGCCATCGTCTTCGGCTGGGTGCTCGCCTCCCACCAGGTCGGCGCGGCCGTCGTCGCCTACCTCGGCGGTGTCGCCCGCGACGCCTTCGGCTCCTACGACCTCGTCTGGTACGCCTCCGGCACGCTGTGCGCCGCGGCGGCGCTGATGTCGCTCGTCATCCGCAGGAGACCCGCACCGCTGCCGGCCCTCTGACCGGCGGCCGCCCGGCCTCGGCGTCGCGGTGCGGTCAGGAGCGGGTGCGCGACCGGGCCACCGCCTTCGCGATCCGTCCCGCGTCCCGCGCCAGCTCGCGCAGCATCCCGCTGATCGGGTTGGTGAACCCGGTGAAGTACAGGCCCGGTGCGCGCGCGGGCGTCCGGCCGCCGCGCACCACGGGCCGCCCGCGCTCGTCCAGCACCCCCAGGTGCCCCACGAGCCCTTCGAGCCCCCGTGTGTACCCGGTCGCCGCGATCACCGCGTCCGGCGCGATCCGGGTGCCGTCGGCGAGGACCACCTTGCCGTCCTCGAACGCCTCCACGGCCGCCACCACCTCCACCTTCCCCCGGCGCACCGCGTCCACCAGGCCGACGTCCTGCACCGGGATCGCGCCCTGCCGCACCCTGCTGTACAGCCCGGTGTCCGGGCGGGGCAGCCCGCGCGCGGACAGGTCCGGCAGCAACCGGGCCTGCTGCCGGGCGAGCAGGTCCACGAGGCGTACCGGCAGCCGCCGTACCAGCACGGCCGAGTACTGCGCGGGCCAGCCCAGGGTGGAGCGGCGCACGATGTGCGGCACGGTGCGCACCGCGAGCCGCACCCGCGCGGCGCCGCCCTCCACCAGGTCCACGGCTATCTCGGCCCCGGTGTTGCCGACGCCGACGACCAGCACGTCCCGCCCGGCGTACGGCTTCGCGTCGCGGTAGGCGCCCGCGTGCAGGAACTCCCCCTCGTACGCCTCCCGGCCCGGCCAGTCGGGGACGCGCGGGGTGTGGTTGTAGCCGGTGGCGACGACCACCGCGGCGCCGGTCAGCTCGCGGCCGCCGGAGGCGCGCAGCAGCCAGCCGGTGCCGTCCCCGGTGCGCTCGATCCGGTGCACGGTCACCCCGGTGACGATCTCCAGTTCGTGGTGCTCCGCGTACTTCTCCAGGTAGCGCACCACGTCGTCGCGGGCGACCCAGCGGCCGAACCGGCGGGGGATGCGCAGGCCGGGCAGGGCGGACAGCCGGCGGGTGGTGTGCAGCCGGAGCCGGTCGTAGTGGCCCCGCCAGGAGGCGGCGACCCGGTCGGACTTCTCCAGGACGACCGCCCGTACGCCGTGCTCCCGCAGCGCGTACGCGGCGGCCAGACCGCCCGGACCGGCACCTATGACGTACACCGGGCGGTCGGCGGGGGCCGGGGAGGGAGGTGTGGGGGCGGGGCGGGAGTCGGTCATGAGCGGGAGCGTAATCAGACGTCCGGTTGATGGGTCTCGGTCAAGACCGGAATTGGTTGCGGATTGATCACGGGTGTGCGCGCAGTGTATGCGGATGGTGTGCAAGCGGTCGGCGGGCGACGGGCTCTGACGAGACGTCAACCCTGCTGGTCCGTCGACCGGATGGAGCGAGCGGGGTTGTCCGGTTCTCCTGTCGGCCGGTTGCGCCGAGCATGGGGCCATGCACCCCGAGTCCTGGCAACTGACCGACGACCTCGACGACTTTCTCGCCCGTGCGGGCGGATTCCTGCGCTCCCGCCCCGCGTTGCACACCGTGCCGCTGACGGTGACCGACACGCTCCGCAGACACGGGCAGCGCTTCCACGGCGCCGACGCACCCCTCTTCGGCACCCTGACGGCGGCGGACGGCACGGTGGTCGCGGCACTGTTTTGGACGCCGCCCTCCGGCCTCTACCTCACCCCGGTCACCGCCCGGCAGGCCGACGCGCTGGCCGAGCGACTGGCCGGCCTCGGCCACCGGCTCCCGGAGGCGTGCGCCGAGCGGGACTCGGCGGCGGAGTTCGCCCGGGCGTGGCAGCGGCGGACCGGCGTCACCGCGCGGGTGCGCCGTCGCGAACGGCTGTACCGCCTCGGGGAACCGACCCCGCCGAGCCCCGCGCCGCGCGGCCGCCCGAGGGTCGCCGGACCCGCGGACCGGGACCTGCTGATCCGCTGGTACGGGGAGTTCGCGCGGGCCATCGGCGAGGGCGCGGGCCGGGACGCGGGGGCGTGGGCCGACGGCCGCCTCTCCTACGGCGGTGTCACCCTGTGGGAGGCCGCCGACGGCACGCCGCTCGCGATGGCCGGGGCGACCCGGGAGATCGCCGGGCAGGTGCGCGTCGCCCCCGTCTACACCCCGCCCGGGCTGCGCGGACGCGGATACGCCGGGGCGGTCACCGCCGAGGTGAGCCGGGCCGCGCGGGCCGCCGGGGCCGCCGAGGTGCTCCTCTTCACCGACCTGGCGAACCCCACCAGCAACGCCCTCTACCAGCGGCTCGGCTACCGCGAGGTCGCGGACTTCACGGTGTGGGGCTTCGGGGCGTGAACGGGCCGGCCGCAGGGGCGTTCCCCTAGGGTCTTTCGTTTGGATCGGGCCGGATCAGGGCGCGGTGCCAGGGCCCGCGAGCCCGGCAAGATCCAAACGAGAGGCCCTACGGCCACAGCAGCGCCCTGCTCCAGCCGAACCCCGTGCTGCGGTACTCCAGGCGGATGTGCGCGCGGTCGGCGGCGCCCTGGAAGAACTCGACGGTGTCCGGGCGCAGACGGTAGAGGGTCCAGGTGGGGGCGGGCTCGGACGGGTTCTCCCGGGCCCTGGTCCACGCGGCGGCCGAGGCGTCGCGCAGCTCGTCCGCCGAGGCCAGCTCCTCGCTCTGCCGCCCGGTCAGGGCCGCCGCCAGCGCGCCCGTCGACCGGGCGTGCAGATCCGCCTGGCTCTCCTCGTACGGCGCGGGCGCCACCGGCCCGCGCACCCGCACCTGCCGGCCCAGCACCGGCCAGTAGAAGGCCAGGGCGGCGTACGGGCGCGCCTCCAGCGCCCGGCCCTTGCGGCTGGTGGCGTGCGTGGCGAAGGACCAGCCGTCCGGGTCGGCGCCGTGCAGCATCACGATCCGCACGTCCGGCCGCCCCTCCTCGTCCACCGTGGCCAGCGACATGGTGTGCGGCTCCGGCTGTCCCGCCGTCACGGCCTGCGCGAACCAGTCGGTGAACAGCGGCAGCGGGGTGGGCGGGGCGGTCTCGGGGTCGAAGGCGGGCAGCGTCGTCGTGCCCGCGTCCCACACCCGCAGCGACCTCAGCAGCGCCGGGAGATCAGTTCCCATTCCCCCATCGTCACATCCGTGCCGCCGCGCTCACAGCCGGCCCGGAGCACGCGTCCCCGCCCGGCCGGGCGCCACCGTCCCCCTGAGACGCGACACAGCCCCCGAGCGCTCTCCCCTAGAGGGTCGCCAGCCGCTCCACCAGGAGGAGCGCGCCGATGCCCAGCATGGCCGCCCCCGAGGTGCGGGCGACCGCGCGGGCCGCCGCCGGGCGGGCGGCGAGCAGGACGCGGGCGAGCGCACCCACGGCGAGGTAGACGACCGCGCAGCACGCCATGTGCAGCACGCCGAGCGTCGCCGTCTGCGCGGGGACGGGCAGATGGGCGCCGCGCAGGGTGAGGAACTGGGGCAGCACGGAGAGGTAGAGCAGCAGACCCTTCGGGTTCAGGCCGCTGATCGTGGCCCCGCGCAGAAAGGGCCGCCCCTCGGCCGGCGCCGCCGCGCCCGCCGCCGGGGTCGCCGGGCGGCGCAGCACGCCCCAGCCCAGCCAGAGCAGATAGCCCGCGCCCGCCACCGTCAGCGCCGTCAGCAGCGTCGGCGAACTCGCCACCAGGACCGCGAGACCGGCCGTCGCCAGGGCCGTGTGCAGCGCGTATCCGCAGACCAGGCCCGCCACCGCGCGCGGCACCCGGGCGCCGCGCAGGGCGGTCGCGATGACGTACGCCCAGTCGGCGCCCGGCACGCACACCAGCAGCAGGTCCACGACGAGGAAGGAGAAGAGCAGTCCCGAGTCCATGAAGGGGACATTAGGCGCGATCGGCCCGAAAGTGTTCCTGAAAATTGCCCTTGATCCGCCATCGCGAGCAAGAATCTTCTTCATGGACGACGTGGACCGGAAGATCCTTGCCGAGCTGCAACAGGACGGGCGGCTGACCGTGACCGAGCTGGCCGCGCGGGTGCGGCTCAGCGTCTCGCCCTGCCACCGGCGGCTGCGTGAGCTGGAGCGTTCCGGTGCCATCCAGGGCTACCGGGCGGTGGTGGACGCGACGGCGCTCGGGCTGAACTTCGAGGCGTTGGTCTTCGTGTCCATGCGCCAGGAGGACCGCGCCACCATCGCCGAGTTCGAGCGGGCCGTCGGCGAACTCGACCACGTCCTGGACGCCCAGCGGCTGTTCGGCGAACCGGACTACCTGCTGCGGGTCGCCACGGCCGACCTCGCCGCCTTCCAGCGGCTGTACGACGACCGGCTCGCGACCCTGCCGGGCGTGCAGCGGCTGACCTCCACGCTGGTGATGAAGCACGTCGTACGGGACCGTCCGCTGCCCTCCTGACGCCTGCGGCAAGCACGGCGGGCGGCGGCTCACCCGAGGTGAACCACCGCCCGCGAGACAGGACTTGGTGCAGTGCAGGAGATAAGGGAACGTACCGGTACCTACCGAGGGGAAGAGGAGCGGGCTATTTCGAGGGCTTGCGGCCGGTCACGCCCAGGTGGACCAACAGGGCGAGATTGGGCTTGAGTTCGGCCTGCTTCACGCCCCAGGAGGAGAAGCCCTTCTGGTGGGCGGCCACCGCGGCGAGCATCGCGACGAGCGAACCGGCCACCGCCGCGGGGTTCACGTCCTTGTCGACGCGGCCCTTGGTCTGGAGCTCCGTGATCGAGTCCGCGAGGGAGCTGTTCACCGAGTTGAGGATCTTCATGCGGATCTTGTAGAACCGTTTGTCCCCTTCGGCGGCGCCGAGGTCGACCACGCGCAGGATCGCGTCGTGCTTCTTCCAGAAGTCCAGGAAGCCGTCCACGAGTTCCTGCGAGGTCTGCCATCCGGACCTGCCGGCCCAGGACCGCCCTTCGAGCAGCTCGGTCAATCCGGCGCCCTCGGCCGCCATTTGCTCGGCGATCTCCAGGACGGCGCCCTCGACGTCCGGGAAGTACTGGTAGAAGGTCGCGGGCGAAGTGCCCGCCTTCCGAGCGACATCGATGACCTTGACGTCCCGGTACGGGGAGGAGCTGAGCATCTCGCTGAGGCAGTCGAGCAGCTTCTGCCGGGTCGCCTGCCCACGCCGACCGGCCACGCGGCCGTCGACGGTACGCACTTGTCCTGTCATGCCGTCAGCTTACCGAGGGGGGCTGGGAGCGCGATTCGGCCGAGTGCAAATGGGGTGCACGGGTGTATCGGGGGCGCTGTGCCTGGTCTGCGCGGTGCGCGCCGCCCGGTTACTTTGACGACATGGCCGAAAACAGGGCATCCGCGAACGAAGAGCCACACGGGGGTCACAGCGGCGTACCAAAGGGCCGGGAGCACCCCGGACCGGAGGCGGGACGCCAGGAGCCGGACACCGGGAAGTCGCCCGGGGCACCCACCGCAGGGGCCCCTTCTTCCGAAGAGTCCGCGGAAGGGGACCGGCTCGCCGACACCCAGGAGATGCCGCGGCCCGACACGGAGGAGATCCCGCGCGCGGGCACCGGCCCCCGGCAGCCGCCGCCCGCCGCGCAGCCGGCCGCCCCGGCCCCCTACCGGGAGGGCACCCCCTGCTGGATCGAGGCCCAGCTGCCGGACCTCGAAGCGGGCAAGCGCTTCTACGGGGAGCTGTTCGGATGGAGCTTCGAGGAGGGGCACGGCGGCTCGGTGTGGGCGCGGCTCGGCGGGGAGCCGGTCGCCGCGCTGGAGCGCAAGACGGACGGGCGGATGCCCACCGTGTGGACGGTCTACTTCGCCACCCCGGACGCCCAGACCCTCGGCCGGCGGATCGTCGCGGCCGGCGGGCAACTGGTCGTGGCCCCCTACCCGGTGGGCGACCTCGGCCGGGCCGCGCTCGCCGCCGACCCCGAGGGCGCGGTGTTCGGGCTCTGGCAGGCCCGCCGGCACCCCGGCTTCGGCCGCCGCCACGAGCCGGGCACCTTCGCCTGGGCCGAGCTGTACACCCGCGACACCACCGGCGCCAACACCTTCTACGGCGGCCTCTTCCACCACGCCCTGTTCGCCCCCGGCGCCGAGCCCGACTTCGGCCGCGCCGACGTCACCGACGTCTTCCCCGCCGAGATGCCCCCGCACGTCCTCACCCACTTCCGGGTCACCGGCCTCGACGACGCGCTCGCCGCCGTACGGCGGCTCGGCGGCCGGGTGCAGGCGGCGCCGTTCGAGACGTCGTACGGGCGGGTGGCCGTCGTCACCGACAATCAAGGGGCGTCGTTCGCGCTGCTGCGACGGTGAGCGGAGCCGGTTGCTCCGGAAATGATCCTGGAGTGTCCGTGATGGAAAGGAGACATCCCGATTTGTCGCCGGGTTCGCAACCGGCCGTCCGGCCAGGAAGAATCGGGGTGCGACCGCCGTGGCGGTGCGGTGGTGAGACGCTGCGCTGCGGTCGCGTACCAATGGGGTGGCACGGCCAGTACGGGGAGGTGGCAGGCAAGTGGATCAGCTGACGCAGCACGATCCGCGGCGGATCGGGCCGTTCGAGGTGCTGGGCCGGCTGGGTGCCGGCGGCATGGGGCTGGTCTATCTCGCGCGCTCGGCGTCCGGCCGGCGGGTGGCGATCAAGACGGTGCGCACCGAGCTGGCCGAGGACCAGCTCTTCCGGGTCCGCTTCACCCGTGAGGTGGAGGCGGCCCGCGCGGTCTCCGGCTTCTACACGGCGGCCGTGGTCGACGCCGATCCGCGCGCCGCGGTGCCCTGGCTGGCCACCGCGTACGTCCCCGCGCCCTCCCTCGAGGAGATAGTGAACGACTGCGGGCCGCTGCCGGCGCAGGCCGTGCGCTGGCTCGCCGCGGGCGTCGCCGAGGCCCTCCAGTCGATCCACGGCGCCGGGCTGGTCCACCGCGACCTCAAGCCGTCCAACGTGCTGGTGGTCGAGGACGGCCCCCGGGTGATCGACTTCGGCATCGCCTCCGGCGTCTCGAACACCCGTCTGACGATGACGAACGTCGCCGTCGGCACCCCCGCCTACATGTCCCCCGAGCAGGCCAAGGACTCCCGCAGCGTCACCGGCGCCAGCGACGTCTTCTCCCTCGGCTCCATGCTGGTCTTCGCGGCCACGGGCCACCCGCCCTTCCACGGCGCCAACCCGGTCGAGACCGTCTTCATGCTGCTGCGCGAGGGCCCGGACCTCACCGGTCTGCCCGACGAGCTGCGCCCGCTCATCGAGCTGTGCATGCAGATGGACGCGTCCGCCCGGCCCACCCCGGCGGATCTCCAGGCCCAGCTCGCACCCCATCTGTACGGCTCCGGTTCCGACGACAGCGGCACCGCCTCCGCCTGGCTGCCCGAGAAGGCCGTGGCCCTGATCGAGGCGCGCCGCGGCGGACGCCCCGCCGCCAAGCCCGCCCCGGCGACGACCGGCGCCGGGCCGCGCGCCGCCGTCCGCCCGACCGTTCCGCCGCCGCCCCCGTACGACCCCCCGGTCCCCCCGGCCCCCTCCGTCGCGCCGGCCCAGGGCCCCGCCTCCTTCGCCGCCCCGGCCGCCGCCCCCGACACCGGTCCGGTGCGGCTGGCCGGCGCCCCGGTGCCGATCGGCCCCGGCCCCCGGGTCGCCGACGCCCGCGCCGCCGCCGTCAAGGCGCCCCCGCCGGAGGCCGGACTGGTCGCCAACTGGACCCGCCCGCGCCCCGGACCGGCCGGCGCCGACCCCGCCGTGCCGGCCGCCCCGCCCGGCCCCCCGGAGCCGAGCGGCTGGCGCCCCTGGCGGTTCCGGATGTCCAACGACGTCTGGGGCACCCCGTCCGTCGACGGCGACCTCGTCTACGTCACCTCCTTCGAGGTGCACGCCCTCGACGTGGCCACCGGCCGGCGCCGGTTCAAGACGCGGGACGTGGCCTGGTCCATGGCGGTCGCGGACGGCCGGGTGCACGCCTCCGACGGCCCCACCCTGTTCGCGCTGGACGCCCGGGGCGGCACCGATCTGTGGCGGCTGTCCACGGACGCCTGGGTGTACTCGCTCAGGGCCGACCGCGGCACCGTCGTCACCGGCACCCGGGGCGGCGGCGTCCAGGCATGGGAGGCGGCGACCGGGCAGAAGCTCTGGGAGATCGCCGGCTGCCAGACCGACTTCGAGTCCCCGGAGGCCGGCCCGCTCGTCCACGACGGCACGGTCTACGTCTGGCAGGACGCCCGGCTGCGCGCCCTGGACGCCCGTACCGGCGAGGAGCGCTGGTCGTACCCGATCGGCGACGCGGCCTCCTGCGGCGGCGTCCCGGTGCGGCTGACCCCGGCCCCCGACGGCCACGTCTACATCGCCGCGGGCAGCCGCGTCCTCGCCGTCGAGGCGGCCGGCGGCCGGGTGCGCTGGCACTTCGAGGCCCCCGCGGTCTTCCTCAGCCCGCCCGCCTTCGCCCCCGGACCGGCCGTCACCGGCGGCGGCGTCTACCTCGCCGACTACCTCGGCACGGTCTACGCACTCGACGCCGCCGACGGCCGCGACCGCTGGCGCATCGCGACCGAGGCCCGTACCTCCGTCGAACCGGTCCTGGTGGCCGCCGGGCACGTGCACGTCGGCAGCGGCAAGGGCCTCTACACCCTGGACGCGGTCACCGGCACCCCCAAGTGGCGCTTCCAGGCGGGCGGCGACGTGGTGGGCGCCCCGGCGGTGGCGGAGGGCCGGATCCACTTCGGCTCCACCGACCACCTGCTCTACACCCTCAAGGCCGACGACGGCCGGCTGCGCTGGAAGCTGGCCACCGGCGGCGAGATCACCGGCTCCCCGGTGGTCAAGGACGGGGTGGTGTACGCGTGCAGCAAGGACCGCTGCGTGTACGCGCTGGACGCGGAGAAGGGCACGGGGACGGCTCGTACGGCGTGACGGCGGGTCGTGCGACGGCCGTCGCACCGGTTGTCACGGAAGGGCTCCGGACGGCGGCCGTCCCAGGGCCGACGCTACCCGGGGTGCCGGAACCCCGCCACGCGGTGAACGCCGCTGGATAAGGTGGCCGGCATGCCCATGCCTGCACGGACGCGCACCCTGAAGTTCACGGCCGTGGTCGCCTTCGTGGTCCTCGGCCTCACCGGTTTCTCCCGAGGGGGGCACTACACCGGCCACAACTACGGTCACGGCGACCACTCGGGCGGTGGCGGCGGCGGGTGCAGCAGCTCGCGCCAGGACCACGACGGGGACCAGTCCGACTACGACGACGACGATGAGGACTTCGGCGCCGGGGATGACGGCAGCGGAACGGGCGCCGACGCGACGCCGACGCCCGACGCGAGCACCAACGCGGTGCTCGGGTACGGCATGGTGGAACTGGTGAGCTGCGCCACCGCGAAGAAGCCCTATGCGACGGTCGAGGTCACCAACCCGACCGACCACGAGGACACCTTCACGGCGCGGGTGAACTTCGTGGCCGACGACGACCTCACGATCTCCTTCGGCAGCACGGACGTCCCGGTCCCCGCGCGGGGCACGAAGACCGTCGAGGTCCCCTTCGGCGAGGACGCCGACCTCCACGCACTCGACCACTGCGAGGCCCAGCCGGACGCGTATCCCGCGGACTGAGGCGTAGCGGGGCGCGACACACGTCGGCCGCGACGGCTCCCCCTCCGCGCCGCCGCGGCCGATCCCCCTGTGCGGCCCCCGTCGGGCCGGTCCCCCCGTGGTCTGTCGTCAGGCCGGCTCGGACGTGATGTGCACGTTGTCCGGGCTGAAGGTGCCGTCGTTCTCGGCGTCGGTGATGTGGACGTTGCCGGCCGGAGTCATGGTGTTGGCCTTGGCGTCGGTGATGTGGACGTTGCCGGCCGGGACCGCGGTGTTGTCCTTGGCGTCCGTGATGTGGACGTTCCCGTCCGGGGCGACGGTGTTCTCGTCCTTCGTGGCGTCGCTCATGGTGCTTCCTCCCCAGTGGTGCTGGACTCGTTTTGCGGAGCTCGCCCGGCCGTCCCCCGTTGAAACAACGGCCGGACGAGCTCACTGATCGCCCAACCCTAGATCGGTCCTGTGGGCGATCTCACCGGCGGTCCGCCTGCCCCCCGACGCGACGGATCGACAGAACGAGAGTGCCGCAGGGCGATAAACGAACGATGAACGCCCCGGCCGGACGGCCCCGGCTCACGCCACCGTCGTTCCTTCCAGCAGCGACCGGACCGAGTCGGCCTCCGGCGTACCGAGCGACTCGTGGATGGACAGGGCCTCCTGCCAGCACACCCGGGCGCGCCCCGACTGCCCTATACCGTCAAGTGCCCGGCCCAGCACGGTGAGTACGTTGCCCCGTCGCCACTCGCCGCCGATCCCCCGCAGGACGGTCAGCGCGGCTTCGGCGTTGGCCGAGGCCTGGGCGGGCCGCTCGGCCGTGAGGTCGAGTTCCGCGAGCCGGAACAGCGTCATGCCCTCCCACAGCCGCTGGCGGCTCTCCCGGAAGACCTCCAGTGCTTCCTGCAGCCGCTCGGCGGCCTCCAGGTGGCGGCCGTTCTGGGTGAGGGCCATGCCGAGGGCGTAGCGGCCGTTGGCACTCTTGACGGCATGGCCCAGGGCCTCGTACATGTCGACGCCCTGCTGGGCCAGTTCCACCGCGCTCTGGGGCCGGCCGGTCACCACGTGGATGCGGGAGAGGTTGCACAGGACGCTGGCCTCACCGGCGCGGTCCTCACAGTTCCGGAAGTCCGTGAGCGCCTGCTTGAGGTGCGTTTCCGCGTCGTCGTACCGACGGCGGTAAAAGGCCATGGCGCCACGGATGTTGGCTGCCCAGCAGCGGGCCAGCGGGTCGCTGCAGGAGGCACCGAGGCGCAGTGACTCCTGCGCCGACTCGTCGGCCTCCGTGAACCGGCCGGACAGCTGGTGCGCGTTGGCCAGGACGACCGACGCCCGCACCTGCGCGGCGCCGTCCCCGCTCGCCCGGGCCGCGTCGAGCAGAGCGAGGGCGGCGGCGTCGTACTCCCGTGAGTTGGCGCCGGACTCGGTCAGGTCGACGGCGGTCCACAGCAGGTCGATGGCGCGCGGCAGGGTGTCCGCCCGCGCGAACTGGCGCACGCACGCCAGCAGCGAGACCGCCTCGGCGTACAGCCAGTCCTGCGCCTGGTGCCGGTCCCGGAACCGCAGTCCGGGGTACTCCGTCGGCCGCAGGTGGTCCACCACCCGGTCCCCGGGCCGCTCCATCGCGTACACCTGCGCCGCCGTCGCCAGATAGAAGTCCAGCAACCGCGACATCGCCGCCCCCCTCCCGCTCGCCGGCTGCTCGTCGCGTTCGGCGCACGCGCGGGCGTAGAGGCGGACCAGGTCGTGGAAGCGGTAGCGGCCGGGGGCGGCGGATTCCAGGAGGGAGGTGTCGACCAGGGACTCCAGGAGGTCTTCCGTGTCCTCCGGCGGCAGGTCCAGGACCGCGGCCGCGGCCGGCAGGGAGATGTCGGGGCCGTCGGCCAGGCCCAGCAGGCGGAAGGCACGGGCCTGGGCCGGGTCGAGCTGGCCGTAGCCGAGTTCGAAGGTGGCCTTCACCGCCAGGTCCCCGGCCTGCAACTCGTCCAGCCGGCGGCGCTCGTCGGCGAGCTTGGCGGCGAGGACCGAGACCGTCCAGGTGCGCCGGGCCGCGAGGCGGGACGCGGCGATGCGGATGGCGAGGGGGAGGAAACCGCAGGCGGCGACCACGTCGAGGGCGGCCTCCCGCTCGGGCGTCACCCGCTCCGCGCCGACGATCCGGGTGAACAGGGCCAGCGCCTCGTCGGGGGACATGACGTCCAGGTCGACCAGGTGCGCCCCGGCCAGCCCCACCATCCGCATCCGGGACGTCACGAGGGCCGCGCAGCCCTCCGTGCCGGGCAGCAGCGGGCGCACCTGTGCCGCGTCCTTGGCGTTGTCCAGGAGGACCAGGACGCGGCGGCCGTCCAGCACCGAGCGGTAGAGGGCCGCGCGTTCCTCCAGCGAGTCCGGGATCGCGGAGTCCGCCGTGCCCAGCGCGCGCAGGAAGGAGCCGAGGACGGTCTCCGGTTCCGCCGGGCGGTGGCCGGCGCCCTGGAGGTCGACGTAGAGCTGCCCGTCCGGGAAGGAGGAGCGGGCCCGGTGGGCCACGTGCACCGCGAGCGTGGTCTTGCCGACGCCGCCGATGCCGGCCATCGCGGAGACCGCCATGACGCTGCCCTCCGTCTCGGTGGCCGACGCCAGCACCGCGCTCAGCTCGTCCACGAAGGCGGCCCGGCCGGTGAAGTCCGGGACCGAGGCAGGGAGTTGGGCCGGGCGCACGGGCGCCGCGGGCGGCTCGGCGACCGGCGCGGAGGGCTCCGCGAGCGCCGGGTCGGCCTGGAGGATGCGCTGCTGGAGCTCGCGCAGTCCGGGGCGCGGGTCCACGCCCAGTTCCTCGGCGAGCAGGCGGCGCGTGTCGGCGTACACCGCCAGCGCCTCGGCCTGCCGGCCGCTGCGGTACAGCGCCAGCATCAGCAGCTCGCGCAGCCGCTCCCGCAGGGGGTGCGCGGCGGTGAGCGCGGTCAGCTCGGAGACCGCCTCCGCGTGGCAGCCCTGCTCCAGGTCCATGTCCAGGCGGGACTCCAGCAGTCCGAGCCGCCACTCCTCCAGGCGGACGCGCTGCGTCTCGGCGTAGGGGCCGGGCACGCCCGCGAGGGGCTCGCCGTCCCACAGGTCCAGCGCCTCGTTGAGCAGGGCACGGGCCCGGGCGAGATCGCCGGTGCCGCGCGCCTTCTCCGCCTCCGCGCCGAGGTCCTGCGCCCGTACGAGGTCCAGCGCGCCCTCGCCGAGCCCGCGCACCGCGTAACCGCCGGACTCGGTGACCAGGACGCCGGAGCCCAGCACCTTGCGCAGCCGGGACGCGTACGTGCGGACCGCAGCCAGCGCCTGGGACGGCGGTTCGGGGCCCCACAGCGCGTCGATCAGCTCCGCCGCCGTGGCCGTACGGCCCTCGCGCAGCAGCAGGGCGGCCAGCAGGGCCCGCTGCTGGGGGGAGCCCGTGCTCAGGGCTTCCTCACCGCGCCAGGCCCGCACCGGACCGAGCACGCCGAACCTCAGCGCCACCGGCTCCGCACCTGTCGCGGAGCCGGGTCGCCGCTGCTCGGGTACTCGCGGCCGACCGTCCATGCGTTCGCCCCCTCGGCATCACAGACAACCCCGTCAGTTTGCCTTGTTCCGGGTGGTTGCGTCAGCCGTGGGAGACGCCGATCACAGGCCGCCGCACGGCAGTCCACAAACCTCTCACACGCTCTTCGCACGCGCGTGACCCCGCCGGGCGGTTGACGGTGTGTCAGACGGCGTCCCGGTGGGCGTGCGCGCCCTGTGCGCGTACGGCGAGGCGCAGGTCATCGCCCGGCCTGGTGATCAGTCCTCCAGATCCACCCGCACGGTCAGCAGATCCGTGCCGAACGCCCGCACCGCCGCGCTGTTGAACCGGGGCAGGGAACGCAGCCGGGCGCGGGGGTCGTCGTCGGGCAGCAGCCGGGCGACGCCCCGGTGCCAGCGCCCGCCGACGCGCACCCGCACCCGGGGGTCGGCCTGGATGTTCCGGACGTACTGCGACCCGTACCCGTACTCGGAGACCAGCCAGAACGACCCCCCGACCCGCCGTCCTCCGACCGGTGTCCGCCGGGGCTTCCCGGAGACCCGCCCGGTGGTCTCCAGCAGCGTCTGGAACGGCAGCCGCCGGTTGACCGGGTTGGCGACGTACCGCTGGAAGCGGGTGACGAGGCGCTGCTTGCGTCCCGCGGTTCCTGGCATCCGCGTCCTCCTCCTGTTCCCGGCGGTCGTCCGGGCGACGCCGGTGTGTCGGCCCCGTGCGGGGCCCGTGACGCCCCGGTGGCGGCCCGACTGCCGTGTGGCCGCCGCGTGTTAGCCTCCCCCGCGATCAGGGTCTTCGCAACGGGGGAGCGGGATGGGCGCGTCTTCGGACGGCTACACGGTCAGATCCGGCATGTCCGGGCAGGCGGGCGCGCTGGACGACGCGGGCGACGAGGCCGGGCGCATCCACCGGGCCGTCCAGCCCGCCATGTGCTACACCCAGGACACCCTCGGCGGGCCCGAAGCCGCCGCGGCGTTCGACGCGTTCGCCGCGGCCTGGCTGGACGAGGCCGCCACGCTGGAGTCCGCGCTGCGCGAACTGGCCGACAAGGTACGGCTGGCCAAGCGGGCGTACCACGGCGGCGACCACACGGCGGCGGAGCGCGCCGCGAGCGTGACCGTCGGCCGTCCGTCGGCCCTGACGGGCTACTGAGGGCGGCCCGGTGACCGGAATCCTGGGCATGCCCGCCGACTTCCTCGCTCCGCTCGGCACCCCGTCCGGCCGCCGCTCCTGGCTGGCCGGACTGTGTACGAGCATCGCCAAGGCCGCGAGCAAGGACGACCTGCTGGACCAGATCGACGCCGCCCTCCTCGTGCACGCGCCGGTCGGCGACACGGCCACCCTCGAAGCGCTCGGCAAGGTCTACCGCGACCAGGTCGACCAGGCCGGTGACGTGCACGACCGGGCGGACAAGGTGGCCAGGAAGGGCCTGCCCGAGGTCTGGGTCGGCGACACCAGGGTCCTCGCCTCCGCTGCGGTGGCCGCCGTGGCCCGCGACGCGACGCGGATGGCCGAGGCGTTCCAGGGCGGCGCCAAGGCGCTGCACGCGCTGGCCGACTCGCTCGGCACCGCCCGCCGGCAGGACGCCGACGGCCGCGCCAAGATGCACCAGGCCCAGCAGCGGCTCGGCCCGCGGGACGACTTCTTCGACCTGACCCGCCTGCTGGAGACCGAGGAGGAGCGCGAGGCCGCCCTCACCGCGGGCCGGGCCCTCGCCGCGGACGGGGCCGACCTGATGCACCGGGCGGCCGTGACCGCGGACGACGCGGTGCGCGCCGCGGTCCGCGACCTGAACAAGTGGGCCGCCGAGGCCCGCGCGGGCAAGCTGCACACCGGCGGACTGACCGCGGTGGACCGGCTGATGCTCGCCGACGCAGGCGGCGCGTCCGGCCCGGCCGACCTCAACGAGATCCTCACGGCCAACGACCTGGAGCGCTCCGGCCGGGCCATGGACCGCCTGTCGGCGGCCGACCGGGCCCGCATGGACCGGCTGCTGGCGGACGCGAAGACCCCGCAGGAGAAGGCGTACCTGATGAAGGCCCTCGCCGCGGGCCACGACGTGGACGACGTCCAGACGTTCGCCGGCAAGATCCACGGCAAGGACGCGGCGTGGCTGCAGCGGCACTTGACGCCGATCGTCAACCCGGCGGGGAGCATGAAGGACGAGGGGACGGACCCGGTCAGAGGCTCCAACATGAACACGCAACTGCAGAGCTTCGACGGACAGCAGTGGGCGCAGGGCGGCGACGGCCAGGACGGCACCTGCGTCGCCTCCACCACGGTCGCCGCACGCGCCCTGGTCGATCCCGTCTACGCCCTGTCGCTCACCGGCGGCCCCGGCGGACAGGAGGACGACCCGGCGGCCTTCCGGCAGCGCCTGGTCGCCGAACAGCACCGGATGCACGTCGAGGGTCACGGCGACCCCAACTGGAACGGCATGAGCCTGAAGGGCCAGACCGACATCTCCAACAAGGAGATCAGTCCGGAGACCGGAAGCTCCTACACGCTGCACCAGGTCGGGGACACGGCCTCCCGGCGCGACATCCTGCCGCGGATCGAGAAGTCGGTGGCGGAGGGCAAGCCGGTGCCCTTCGACGCCCAGGGGCGGGAGCCGGACGGCACATGGAACGGCCACTCCATGATGATCGTCGGCCAGGAGGGCGACAAGCTGGAGATCTACAACCCGTGGGGCCAGACCACATGGGTGAGCGAGGACGACTTCGTCAACGGCGGCATGGCGAAGGCCGGCGACAACCGATTTCCCGACGCCTACGCCGTCCATCTGCCACAGGACTGAGAACATTGCGACCGACGACAGCACGTGTACCGCTCCTCGGCACGGCCGCCACCCTGCTGCTCGCCCTCACCGGCTGCGGCGGCGGGGACGGCGGCACCGGCTCGGTCGCCACGCCCAGCCCGCCGGCCACCACCCAGCCCACCCGCGAGCCCACCGCGAGTTCCGAGGCCGCCCGGTACGGCCTCGACCACCCGGCCGTCACCGTGGCACCGGGCGGGGAGTTCACCCTCACCGTCCCGTCGGCCGCGACCCTCGGCCGGCACTGGTACCTCGCCCGCCCGGAACCGGACGCGGCCGTGCTGACCTACCGGGGCACGCGCGCCTCGGGCGGCGACAGCGACGTCATCGGCAGCACGAGCGGCACCCAGTCCTTCGACTTCACCGCCCGCGCCGAGGGCAGGACCTCGGTACGCCTCCTCTACTGCCCCCTGTACACCTGCACCGGCCCCGGCCCGGACGACCGCTCCACTTTGTCGCCCAGCGGCGCCCCGTCCGCCTCCCCGTCGCCCTACCCCACCCTGACCGCCCGCCCGCGCGCCCAGGCCGGCTACTACGTCTTCACCGTCACCGTCCGCTGACCCGGACCACCCGGACCGGAACCGAGGCCCCATGTCCCCGACACCCGAAAGCCGCACCGACGACGAGGTCCTGGCCGCGACCGACGTCGCCGTGCTGCTGCGCTACGGCCTGGACCAGGAGGCCCTGCGGGCGACGCTGTTCGGCGACGGGGCCATCGCCGCCGCGGTCGCCCTCGACCGGCTCGGGGTGCCGCCGCGCTCGCTGGTGTTCCTCGCCGAGATCGTCCGCTCCGGCGGCCTCGCCTACGCCGCCGCGCTGCCCGAGCCGTTGCCGGACCCGGAGGCGGCCCGCCTGGTGCGGGAGTGGCTGGCCGGGGCCGCGGGGACCGCGACCGGCCCGGAGGCCGAGTCCTGGGCCGCCCGCTGGCTGGCCGCGGTCGCCGAGATCATCGGCCTGCGCCGGGCCGCCCGCCGCCCTCGCCCAGGAAGATCGGATTCGTGAACGCCGCCAGCGCCCCCGGCACCGGGCCGAGCGCCGTCTCGTGGCGGACCTCGGCGCGCACGTAGGCCGCGTAGGCGGGCGTGGTGCGCCACTCCACCGAGCCCGTGCCCGACACCGGCAGGGGATCGCTGGTGAAGAGGGTGCCCTGGTCGGTGACGAGGCGCAGCGAGCAGCGGGGTGCGCCGGAGACGTCGAGGCGGACGGTGACCGGGGTGTCGGCGGGCACCGGCAGGCGCTCGCCGAGGCCGGCCCGCAGACCGCGGCCGCCCGTCGCCGTGAGGGAGACGGTGACGTGCCGGGACTCGGCCACGTAGGAGCGGCCCGCCCGGATGCCCTCCTGGACGGCCTCGCGGGTCAGGTCGTCGGCGAGCACGACCGTCTGGGGCAGGCCGACCGAGTCCGGGTCGCGGTGGGCGTCGCTGTTGCCCATCGCCGGGAGCCAGTCCCGGCCCGCGCGCACCGAGGCGACCAGCTGGTTGTCCCACTCCGCCAGCGTCACCTCGTCGTCCGGCGTGTACGGGCCGTTCCACACCTCCACGGCGTCCGCCTCGGCGAAGCCGAACTTCCAGCCGCAGCCGACGCAGGTGGCGTGCGGGTGCGCGGGCACCACCAGGCCGCCGGCGCGGCGGATGTCACGGGCGAAGCGGGCCCAGCGGTTGTCCCGGGCCCGGTAGCGCCAGTCGACGAACGTGCCGGGGTCGGTACCGAGCGCGAGCACGTGCCCGTTGCGGGTGGTGATCTCCTCGCCGAGCATGATCAGCAGGTCGTCGCCCGCCTGGTCCGCCCAGTGCGGGTGGGCCGAGTGCGTGTTGTGGTCGGAGGAGTTGATGAAGTCCAGGCCCGCGGCGCGCGCGAGGGCCGCGATCTCGGCCGGGGTCCGGCGGCCGTCGGAGTACCAGGAGTGCAGGTGGCAGTCGCCCCGGTACCAGTCCCGGCCCCGGCCCCGCGCCCGGGAGGGCGGGTACACCGGCCGGGGGGTCGTGCCGGGCTCGCCGTAGGCCAGCGTGATCGTCAGCTCGTACGACAGCCCCTGGGGCGCCACCGTGTAGGGGCCGAGCGCGATGTGCCAGGTGCCCTCGCGCACCGGGCCGGGGAGGTAGCCGGGGGTCGCGTCGTCGGCGCGCACGAAGAACTCCGTGCGGGCGCCGCCCGACCAGCCCCTGAAGCCCCGGCCGCCCAGCTCGGTGCCGTGCTGGTCGAAGAGGCCGATGTCGAGCGCGTTGCCCGGGGTGCCGGCCGGGACCGAGGGTCTGTCGTAGGTGTAGGAGACCTTGAACTCGCGTACTCCGGCGGGGACTTCCACCGGCACGTACACGTAGTCGGGGGAGCCGGGCGGCAGGGTGCCGCGTACCGTCCGGGTCTCCTGGCGCCCGCCGTCCGCCGCTGCGAAGCTCACGGGTCCCAACGTAAGGGCAGCGGCGGCACCCGTCACGAACAACGCGCGCCTGCCGAGCCCCCGGGCCTGATCGTGCGTGTCGTCACACATGGCGCCCATTCTCCGGTCCACTGGTGAACTGCGTTGGAAAACAAGGGGGTTGGCAGCAGTCCCGGCTCGGTACGGATGGGACATGCGCCTCTCCGTCACGATCTTCCTCACCGACGAGACCGTCACCCCGGTCCGACTCGCCCGCGAACTCGAACAGCGCGGGTTCGCCGGCCTCTACCTCCCCGAGCACACCCACATCCCCGTGGAGCGCACCACCCCCAACCCCTCCGGCGGCGAGCTGCCGCGCGCCTACGGCCGTACCCTCGACCCCTTCGTCGCGCTCGCCCAGGCCGCCGCCGTCACCGAGCGGCTCGGCCTCGGCACCGGGGTCACGCTTCTCGCCCAGCACGATCCGATCGCGCTGGCCAAGCGGATCGCCACCCTGGACCACCTCTGCGGCGGCCGCTTCACCCTCGGCCTCGGCTACGGCTGGAACGTGGAGGAGGCGGCGGACCACGGCGTCGAGTGGCGCACCCGCAGGGAGCTGGTCCGCGACCGGCTGGCGCTGATGCGGGCGCTGTGGGAGCGGGAGCCGACGGCGTACCGGGGGACGTACGGGAGCGTGCGCGCCAGCTTCGCCCACCCCAAGCCGGCCCAGCCGCCGCGCGGACCGGTCACCGGCCCGCGCACCCTGCTCGGCGGGGTGCCCTCGGCCACGGTGTTCGCGCAGCTCGCCGAGTACGCCGACGGCTGGCTGCCCATCGGCGGCCGGGGCCTGGCCGAGGCCCTGCCGCGGCTGCGCGCCGTCTGGGCCGACGCGGGCCGCGACCCGGCCGCCCTCCAGGTCGTGCCGTACGCCGTCCTGCCGACCGCGGGCAAACTGGAGCGGTTCGCCTCACTGGGCGTCCGCGAGGTGGTGGCGCAACTGCCGTCGGCGGGGGAGCGGGAGGTGCTGCGGACGCTGGACGAGCACGCGAGCTTCCTGTAGCCCCGGCCACCGGTGATCACCGCGAACGTATCGTGGAGATATGACGACTTCCGCGACCTCCGGAACCGGCCCCACCGAGAACTCCATGCGTCGCGCCCTCAAACGCGCCCGGGACGGCGTCGCCCTCGACGTCGCCGAGGCGGCGGTGCTGCTCCAGGCGCGCGGCGAGGCGCTGACCGACCTCGCCGCGTCCGCCGCCCGGGTGCGCGACGCGGGGCTCGAACAAGCGGGCCGGCCCGGTGTCATCACGTACTCGAAGAGCGTCTTCATCCCCCTCACCCGGCTGTGCCGGGACAAGTGCCACTACTGCACCTTCGTCACCGTCCCCGGCAAGCTGCGCCGCGCCGGGCACGGCATGTTCATGTCCCCGGACGAGGTGCTGGACATCGCCCGCAAGGGCGCGGCCCTCGGCTGCAAGGAAGCCCTGATCACCCTCGGCGACAAGCCGGAGGACCGCTGGCCGGAGGCGCGCGAGTGGCTGGACGCGCACGGCTACGACGACACCATCGCCTACGTCCGCGCCATCTCCATCCGCATCCTGGAGGAGACCGGACTGCTGCCCCACCTCAATCCGGGCGTCATGAGCTGGACCGACTTCCAGCGGCTGAAGCCGGTCGCGCCGAGCATGGGCATGATGCTGGAGACCACCGCGACCCGCCTGTGGTCCGAGCCCGGCGGCCCGCACCACGGCTCCCCCGACAAGGAACCGGCCGTACGGCTGCGGGTCCTGGAGGACGCGGGCCGCTCGTCGGTGCCCTTCACCTCCGGGCTGCTGATCGGCATCGGGGAGACGTACGAGGAGCGCGCGGAGTCGCTCTTCGCGCTGCGCAAGGTCTCCCGCGCCTACCACGGCATCCAGGAACTGATCATCCAGAACTTCCGCGCCAAGCCGGACACGGCGATGCGCGGCATGCCGGACGCCGAACTGGACGAGCTGGTCGCCACGGTGGCCGTCGCCCGGCACATCATGGGCCCCGCTGCCTGTCTCCAGGCCCCGCCGAACCTGGTCGACTCCGAGTACGAGCGGCTGATCGGCGCCGGCATCGACGACTGGGGCGGGGTCTCCCCGCTGACCATCGACCACGTCAACCCCGAGCGCCCCTGGCCGCAGATCGAGGAGCTGGCCGAGCGCTCCCGGGCGGCCGGCTTCGAACTGCGCGAACGCCTCTGCGTCTACCCGGAGTTCGTCCGGCGCGGCGAGCCCTGGCTGGACCCGCGGCTGCGCCCGCACGTCGCCGCGCTGGCCGACCCGGAGACCGGGCTCGCCCTCCCCGACGCGCTGCCCGCGGGGCTGCCGTGGCAGGAGCCGGAGGACACCTTCACGCCCACGGGCCGTACCGATCTGCACCGCACCATCGACACCGAGGGCCGGACGGCCGACCGCCGCGAGGACTACGACGAGGTGTACGGCGACTGGGAGGCGCTGCGCGAGGCGGCGGCCCCCGGCATGGCGCCGGAGCGCATCGACACCGACGTGCGGCAGGCGCTGCGCACGGCCGCCGACGACCCGACCCGGCTGACCGACGCCGAGGCGCTGGCGCTGCTGCACGCGGACGGGCGGGCGCTGGACGCGCTGTGCCGGATCGCCGACGACGTGCGCAGGTCGGCGGTCGGCGACGACGTGACGTACATCGTCACCCGCAACATCAACTTCACCAACGTCTGCTACACCGGCTGCCGCTTCTGCGCCTTCGCGCAGCGCCGCACCGACGCCGACGCCTACACCCTCTCCCTGGAGCAGGTGGCCGACCGCGCCCAGCAGGCGTGGGACGTCGGCGCGGTCGAGGTGTGCATGCAGGGCGGCATCCACCCCGACCTGCCCGGTACGGCGTACTTCGACATCGCGAAGGCGGTCAAGGAGCGCGTCCCCGGCATGCATGTGCACGCCTTCTCCCCGATGGAGGTCGTGAACGGCGCCACCCGCACCGGCATGTCCGTCCGGGAGTGGCTGACGGCGGCCAAGGAGGCGGGTCTGGACACCATCCCCGGCACCGCCGCCGAGATCCTGGACGACGAGGTCCGCTGGGTCCTCACCAAGGGCAAGCTGCCGACGGCCACCTGGATCGAGGTCGTGAAGACCGCCCACGAACTGGGCATCCGTTCCTCCTCCACGATGATGTACGGCCATGTCGACCAGCCCCGGCACTGGCTCGGCCACCTGCGCACCCTGGCCGGCATCCAGCGGGAGACCGGCGGCTTCACCGAGTTCGTCACCCTGCCCTTCATCCACACCAACGCGCCCGTCTACCTGGCCGGCATCGCCCGCCCCGGCCCGACCACCCGCGACAACCGGGCGGTCACGGCCATGGCTCGCCTGCTGCTGCACCCCTGGATCCCCAACATCCAGACAAGCTGGGTGAAACTGGGCACCGAGGGGGCGGCGGAGATGCTCCGCTCCGGCGCCAACGACCTGGGCGGCACCCTGATGGAGGAGACGATCTCGCGGATGGCGGGCTCGTCGTACGGCTCGTACAAGTCGGTCCGTGACCTGGTGGCCGTGGCCGAGGCGGCCGGCCGCCCGGCGAAGCCCCGCGACACGCTCTACGGCGAGGTGCCCGAGGAGCGCCGACGCGCGGCGGCGGCCTCCGACGGCCACCTCCCGGAGCTGCTGCCGGTGCTCGACTGAGCTGCCGGTACTCGGCCGGGGGCGGACTGAGTACGATGATCCGACCCCCGGTCCGAGTGGGGGACCCATAGCGGAGGAGATGCGTACCCGTGGCTGCCCGACTGCCCTCCTGGGCCTGGGTCACCGGTCTGACGGTGGGGGCGACCGTGGCCGTCGTCGCGCTCGCCGTACAGGCGGACCACGGGCCGCACCCCACGGCCGCGACCGTCAAGCCGAGCACCACGGCGTCGGCGAGCACCCACGGCTCGGCCAAGCCGAAGCCTCCGGCGGGCCCGCCCGCGCTGCCGGACGAGTCGGGGCAGGGCCGCCGGATCGTGTACTCGCTCACGGAGAAGCGGGTGTGGCTGGTCGACGCGACCGGCAGGGCGGGCCGCAGCTTCGCGGTGTGGCCGGGCACGGTGAACCCCGAGCCCGGCCGCTACTCGATCACACTGCGCACCCAGTCCATCAAGGGCTCGGACGGCGTCCAGATCGAGCACGTCATGTACTTCACCAAGGTGGAGGGCGTGAACATAGCCTTCTCCAACGCCCTGGACGGCGCCTCGCCGCCCCCGGCCAACGGCCAGAAGCTGGGCGGCATCCGCATGCACAAGGAGGACGGCGCCGCCCTGTGGGCCTTCGGGGATCAGGGCACGAGCGTGACGGTCGTCAAGTAGCCGGTCAGGCGGCGGACTCCTTCCCGCCCGGCAGATGGTTGACGATCAACGCCACCCCGCTGAGCAGGAAGACGCGGGTGGCGGAATCCTCCCCGTTCCACGCCTTCGCCTGCCACATCGCGAACCACTCGCCGCCGATCGCGATGAACCCGGCGCCGAAGAGCAGCAGCAGCATCAGCAGCCCGTACGTCGAGATGCGCCGCGCGAACGCGTCGTCGCGCCGCGCCGCCCACAGGTACGTCCCCCAGATCAGGACCAGCGCGGCCACCGTCTCCCACGCGATGATCAGGACGTACGCGGTGTCCTGGAGCGCGCTGCTGGTGATCGCGCGCCACATCAGATCGTGGTCCTTGAACGTCGAATCCATCGCCAGCACATGCCGCACGAACTGCTGGTTCGTCCCGAAGTCCGTGATGTTGCCGAACGCGACGAGGGTGATGTAGAGCGCGAGTATCCCGGTGAGTACACCGGCCGCCAGTCTGAGGCCGGAGTGCCGGGTGTTGTCAGTGGTGATCATGGCTGGATTCTCCCCGACGAACTCGACGCTCTCCTATACGCATTGAGCCAGAATGGAGCCGGGTGACCCGCCGCCGCCCGACGGTTGACCCCTGACCACGCCCTCGGCAAACTACCCGGCATGTCCAGCCCCCACCGTCTCGTCGAGGACGGTGTCCGCCGCTGGGGCCGCCTGCCAAAGCGGCCCGTCGTCGCCGACCCGCTCGCCGCGTACACGGGTCTCACCCGCCGCCTGAAGCGCCTGCGGCTCAAGGAATGGGTCGGCTTCACGCTGCTGCATCCCGACTGGTACTCCTCCCTGATCGTCCAGGACGCGCACTACCTCGCCGGCTCCGAGATCTACGCCTACGACCGGGCGGGCGGAGTGCTCCACCAGCACGCGGCCAACGCGCCGGGCGGCAGCCCGACGCTGCCCGCCGAACTCCTGGACGGCGTCTGCCGTTTCGAACGGGACGGCTACCGGATCGTCTACGCCTTCCACGCGCCGTCCGCGCGGCACCGGATCGAGGTGGACATCGCAGCGACACCGAAGGCCCCTGCCATCCGCGGCGAACTGGAACTCGACGCCGGGGCGGCCACGGCACCGCTCTCGGTGAGCTCCCGGCTGCCGGGCGGCAGCATGTACACGTACAAGGCCGCGTTCCCCGCCCGCGGCGTCCTGCGCGTCGGGGACGCGCAGATCGTCTTCGACCCGGCCCGCGACCTGGCGGTACTCGACGAGCACCGCTCACTGCTGCCGTACCGGACCCGATGGCTCTGGGGCACCTTCGCGACCCCCACCGACGCCGGCCCGGTCGGGGCCAACTTCGCGGCCCGGCCGGAACTGCCCGGTGAGCCCGAGGAGTCCGCCCTGTGGACACCGGGCCGGTGCGAACCCCTCGGCGACGTGTCCTTCCGGCCCGACTCCACCGACTCGTCGGCCGCCTGGCACATCACCTCCCGGGACGGCCGCCTCGACGTCGTCTTCCAGCCGGAGGGCCGCAAGTCGGTGAAACACGACCTCGGCCTCTTCGCCATCGACTACTACCAGCTCTTCGGCCGTTACCGCGGCGTACTGCGCGGCACGGACGGCGACTTCGAGATCAAGGACGTGCACGGGGTCTGCGAGAGCATGAGGGCGCGTCTGTAGTGGCCGTCGCCGTACCGCTCACCTTCGCCCGTGGCCGACGGCCCCCACGCTTCCGGCTTCCCCCGTCACCACCGGCCGCACCCTCGTCAGCAGCAGGTCGAGGAAGTGGTCCGGGTGGCGGAAGGAGGCGAAGTGGGAGGCATCGGGGATGAGGGCGAAGTCCTTGACCGGGGCGGTGAGGGCGTCGTGGAAGCGGCGGGCCGGGGCCGGTGGGGTGAGGACGTCGTCGGCGCCCTGGAAGAGGAAGACGGGGAGGTCGAACGCGGTGCCCTCGGCGTATTCGTCCAACGGCATGGCCTGCGGGCCGAGTTGTTCGGAGAAGGTCATGCCCTTCAGGTAGGCGCGCAGGTCGCGCAGGGTGTGGAGGGGGGAGAACCAGAGGGAGCGGACGACGACCGTCTTCATGGTGTCGTAGGTCAGCGGGTCGGTCGTGACCACGGTCTTCGCGTAGCGGGACCACTCCTCGGGGGACCAGGTGGTGCGGTCCGGGCCGAGCGCGGTGAGCCGGGACAGCGGCTTGCGCCTGCCCGACCGGCGCAGGCGGGTGAGCAGGGCGTCGTAGGCGGAACTGTCCCGGCCGCCCGCGATGATGTTCTGGTCCGTGCCGACGTACGCCGAGTAGCGCTCGGGGTGGTCCCGGGCCAGGCGGAGGCCGGTGACGGTGCCGAAGCTGTTGGCGAGCAGCAGCACCTTCGGCACGCCGAGGCGGGCGCGGATGTGGTCGGTGAGTTCGAGGGCGTCCGCGTAGAGGCGGGACAGGGTCAACTCGCCCTGGCCTGACGGGCCGTGGGCCGAGAAGGTCTTGCCGGCGCCGCGCATGTCCCAGCGGACGATCGTGAAGTGGCGTTCCCAGGCGCGGGTGCGCGGGATGTGGATCAGGTTGGAGGCGCCGGGGCCGCCGTGGATCTCCAGGATCACCGGGTTGGACCGGTCCTCGCCGCGGACCGAGACCCACTGGTCGATGCCGCCGATGGGGACGAACGAGGATTCGTCGATGCCGTGCGGGGTGGTGATGCGCAGGGTCTTGGCGAGGGCGCGGCGCCTGAGGGCGCGATAGGTCAGCAGCACAGTGTTCCCCCTAAACTGTTTATGCCATCAGCTGTTGCGGTGGGTTTACGGTATATACAGTTGGCGGGCGGGGTCAACCGCCTTGGCGGGCAAGGGATGCGGAGGGTTTCGTGGTCGTACGGAGCAAGGAGCAGCCGGACGGGGAGCGCGACCCCCGGGTGACGCTCGCGCTGCTGTGGGGCGAGCAGGAGCAGCCCACCCGCGGGCCGAAGCCGAAGCTGAACCCGCGGCGCATCGCCGCCGCCGCGGCCGAACTGGCCGATCGCGAGGGGCTGGACGCCGTCTCCATGAACAGGGTCGCCGCCGGGTTCGGCGTCTCCGCCATGGCCCTGTACCGGTACGTCCCCGGCAAGACCGAACTGGTCGAGCTGATGGTGGAGTCGGTGCTGGGGGAGGGGCCCGATCTGTCGGGGGTCCGGGAGGGGGACTGGCGGGCCGGCGTCCGGGAGTGGACCCGCCAGTGCGCGCGCGTCTACGACGCCCATCCCTGGCTGCTCGCCGCCACCGCGATGCGCCGCCGGCTCCTCGGCCCCGGCCAGCTGGGCTGGCTGGACGCGGCACTCGCCGTACTGGAGCCGACCGGGCTTGACGGCATCCGGCGGCACCACACCTTCCTGCTGCTGATCGGGCTCGTCCGCAATGTCGCGCAGCAGCGCGGCGACTACGAGGCGGAGCAGGACGCCGAGTGGGACCGCCTCTCCGTCGGCCTCCTCGCCCGCCACGCCGACCGGTTCCCGGCCCTCACCAAGGTGATCGCCGAGGGTGCGTTCCAGCCGGACGGCATCGATCCGCTCGAATTCGGGCTCGATCGGATTCTGGACGGGGTGGAAGCGGTCATCGACGGGCGTGAATGACCCGTGAGGGTCGCTTTGAGTCGCTGAGCGGGCCGTACCCGGTCGATTAGAGTGCCACCGTCGTACGGGCGGGCGGTGCCGGAGGAGGGTCTGGGTGGCGACGACGACCGGTGCCGTCTGGGGCCGCGCCGAGCAGCAGGACTTCCGCAGCCGGGTGCGCGGCACCCTGCTGGGCGCCGCGGTGGGCGACGCGCTGGGCGGTCCCGTCGACACGCTCACGCTGGAGGAGATCCGCGCCGCGCACGGCCCTGAGGGCCTGCTCGACCTCACCGTGGGGCACGGCCGGCGCGGTACGGTCACCCACCACACCCAGCTGACCCTGTTCACCGTGGACGGCCTGATCCGGGCCCAGGTGCGCCGCGACACCGGCGCCTGGCACCCGCCGACCGATCTGCACCGCGCGTATCTGCGCTGGGCCGCCACCCAGCGGGACTGGGGCCCCGACGAGCGTCGCGAGGAGGACGGCTGGCTGGCGCGCGAGGAGTGGCTGTACGCCCGCCGCGGGCCGACCCGGCCGCTGCTCATCGGCTTCGGCGACGACCGGATGGGCACGCTGGAGCGGCCCAAGAACCCCGGTGCGCAGGGGCCGGAGGCCGTGGCCCGCTCGGCGCCCTTCGGGCTGCTGGTCGGCTGGGAGCCCCAACTCGTCGTCCAGCTCGCCGTGGAGTGCGCGGCGCAGACCCACGGCCACCCCGTCGCCTGTCTGTCCGCGGGCGCGTACGCCGTGATCGTGCACGGCCTCGCCCGCGGCGAGAGCCTGGACGGCGCCGTCCAGCAGGCCCTCGCCCTGCTCGCCGTCCGCCCCGGCCACCAGCCGGTCTCCGACGCCCTCCAGCACGCGCTCGGCACGGTGCGGCAGGGGATGCCGAACCCGGCGCGGGTGGAGGAGCTGACGGGCGAGGGCACCGCGGACGGGCTGCTCGCGGCCGCCGTCTACTGCGCCCTGGTCGGCGAGGACGTACGGCACGGCCTGTGCCTCGCGGTCAACCAGAGCGGCCCCTCCGCCGCGGCCGGCGCCCTCACCGGCGGCCTCCTCGGCGCCCTGCACGGCGAGACCGCCCTCCCCCCGGCCTGGCTCGCCGAGCTGGAGGGCCGCCCCACGCTCCTCGAACTCGCCGACGACTTCGCCATGGAGATGACCCAGGGACCCGCCCTGCACGGGCCCGCCGGGTCGTCGCCGGGGTGGCTCGCGCGGTACCCGCGATAGCCCCGGCGGCCCGCGTCACTTCAGGGCATCGGGGCACGGCGTGCCGCGTGGCAGCTGGTACGGGGCCGCCAGGTGGTACGTGCCCGGGTGCGGGGCGATCAGCATGGTCCACTTGTCGCCGTTGGCGTCCTCGGGGGTCTCCATCAGACAGCCGTTGACGTTGCGGTACTTCTTCTCCGCGCCCGGCGCCGAGGGGACCGCCTGCGGGGCCTTCAGGCTCTTGCCGTGGGCGTCGACCACGCTGAGCCAGGGCGAGTAGGGGATCCGGATCAGGATCCGCCCGGCCTCGCGCACCTCCAGCGTCATCTCGCCCTGCTCGGCCCGGTCCACCACCGCGTTCGGCTCGGCCAGCGGCGTCGGGTCGGTCACCCGGAACAGCTGCCAGTTGGCGTCGCCCCAGATCTGCGTCAGATACGGCATCCCGCGCCGCAGCAGCTCCCGCTCGCGCTCGCCGCCGTCGCCGTCCGGGTTGTCCCGGGGCAGCACCACGAAGTGCACGGCCCACCGCTGGAGCCACTCGTGGTAGTTCGCCGAGTTGAGGGTGTCGTCGTAGAAGAGCGGGTTGCGCTCCATGTCGGCCTGCCGGTTCCAGCCGCGCGCCAGGTTGACGTACGGCGCGAGCGCGGAGGCCTCGCGGTGCGAGCGCGCCGGGACCACCTCGACGCGGCCCCGCTCGGCGCCGACCTTCTGGAGTTGGTTGACCAGCGGGGCCAGCTCGTGGGCCCAGGACGCGGCCGGGGTCGTGTGGATCATGTCGTCCACCGACTTGTAGCCGATCCAGCCGACGAAGCCGAGGAAGGCCACCACGGTCGCGTACCACTTGCGCGACCTCGGCACCGTGAACGGCAGCGCCGCGATCAGCGTCGCACCCGCGAACAGCATCGGCAGCCGCGAGATGTTCGAGCCGATCTGCGAGCTGACCACCCACACCGCCACGACCGAGACGCTGTAGACGGCCGCCGTCAGCCGGACGGTGATCCACTTCCGCGGCACCAGGAACAGGCACAGCAGGCCGTACAGCAGCGGCAGGCTCACCGAGCCGATGGTCATCGGCTGGGTGCCGGAGAAGGGGAAGAGGAAGTACGACGCGGCCACCACCGCCGCGGGAGCGAGCCCCAGCGCCCACGCGCCAGGCCGCCGCTTCTGGAGGAACAGCGCGACCGCGACCAGGCCGACGAACAGGCCGGAGACCGGCGAGGCCATGGTGGACAGGCCGGCCAGCGGGGCGGCCACCGCGGCCTTCGCCCAGCGTTTGTGCCGCCACCGGTACGGCCAGCAGAACACGGCCGCCACCGCGCCGAGCGCGAACATCGTGCCGAGCCCGAACGTCACCCGGCCCGACATCGCGTTGCACAGCAGCGCGAAGACCCCGGCGAGCGAGGCCCACAGCGGGTTCCGCACCGCCCGGCTGCGGATCAGGATCAGCGTCAGCAGGCCCGCCGACACCGTCCCGGAGATCATCATCGTCGTACGGACGCCGAGGACGGCCATCAGGTACGGCGAGACCACGCTGTACGACACCGGGTGCATGCCCCCGTACCAGGCGAGGTTGTACGCCGAGTCCGGGTGCCGGCCGACGAACTCCGCCCAGGCGTCCTGCGCCGCGAGATCGCCGCCGCTGTTCGCGAACGTGAAGAACCAGACGATGTGCAGGACGCCCGCGAGCGCGGTGACCCACAGGACCGGGTGGCGCAGCATACGGGCGCGCAGGGGGTCCAGGGGTGCGAGGAGGCGCGCGAGGGCGCTCCCCGGCCGGGTGGCGCCGTTCGAGGGCGCTCCGGCGCCGCCGTCCGCGCCCGTACCGCCGTCCTTGCCCGTGCCGGGGCCCGTGCCGCCGTCCGCTCCGGCACGGGCGTCCGCTCCGGTGCGGTCCCGCGCCCGGTCACGTCTGTGCGCGCCGGTGTCCGCGTCAGGCGTGGACAGGCGTATTCGTGGGCCGGATCCCGGGCCCGGTTCGGCGTCGTCGGCGCGTGTCGGCTCCGCAGTGGCCACCTGAAGGCACTCCCCGTGTCCCGTCTTCTGTTCTCGGCCGTTTCCTTCGGTGTCCCCGGCCGCTTCTCGTCCAGTTCGCGGCCCTGTCCCGGGAACCGGCGACCTGCCCCGATTCGTGACGCTAGCACGCACCCCGCCACGGGGCTCCCGGGTGGGGCGCCGTGACGGGGTGCGTGGGCGGGTTGTGGGGTGGTGCGGTGGCGTGCTCAGCTCAGACGGGTGAGCTTCGCGCCGAAGCCCGGCTCGGTCAGGTCCCGGGCGAGGGCCACCGGGACCTTCACCCCGGCCGTCGTGCCGTCGCCCACGGTGAGCGTGCCGACCTCGGTGCCGGCCTTCGCCGTGTGCGGGACGGTGCCGGAGCTGAAGGACAGGTTGACCTTCAGGCCGGACCAGCCGACCGCGGTGACGTCCCGGGTGACCACGATCGGGGTGTGGCCGCCGAGCCGGTCGTCCACGTAGCCGACCACGTCGCCCTTCTTCAGGATCTGCGCCGAGGTCAGCGCGTGCTCGGCGCCCAGCAGCGCCGTCTTGCTGACCTCGTTGACCGTGTCCAGGATCGAGGGCTTGTGCTGGCCGAGGATCGCGCCGACGACGGTGACCGTCTGCCCGCCGACCTTCTTGCGGGCGGCGAACAGCAGGTTGCCGCCGGCCGCGGTGGTGGTGCCGGTCTTGATGCCGATCGCGCCGACCCAGTAGGGCAGCGAGTTGTAGTTCGGCCAGTTGTGACCGGTCGGGTCGGTCCAGCTGGCGGCGCTGGTGATGGCGACCAGGGCCGGCTGCTTGACCACCGCGCGGCCGAGCCGCACCTGGTCGTGGGCGGTGGAGACGGTGGTCTCCTTCAGGCCCGAGGGGTCGGTGTACGTCGTACCGGTCATCCCCAGCTCCTTGGCGGTGGCGTTCATCTTCTTCACGAACGCCGCCTCCGAGCCCGCGTCCCAGCGGGCCAGCAGCCGGGCGATGTTGTTGGCGGAGGGGATCATGACGGCCGACAGGGCCTGCTTCTCGGTGAGGGAGTCACCGGCCTTGACGGTGTTGAGGGTGGACTCGCCGCTCTTGTTGTAGCCGCCCTCCTTCTCCGCCGTCGGGTCCACCTTGATCTTCGGGCCCTCCTGGCCCGGCTTGAGCGGGTGGTCGCGCAGGATGATGTACGCGGTCATGGTCTTGGCGACCGAGCCGATGGCGACGGGCGTCTGCTTGCCGAAGTCGCCCATGGTGCCGAGGCCGTCCACGTCCATCCAGCCCTGGCCCTCGTTCGGCCACGGCAGGTTCACCCGGCCGCCGTCGAAGGTGTAGCTGTCCTTCCCGGTGAGCGCGAGGGTCGGGGACGGGAGCGGGCGCAGGGTCTGTACGACCGCGAAGATGATCACCAGCAGCAGCACCAGCGGGGTCCAGATCTTGACCCTCCGCAGGAGGGTGCGGACCGGGGTCTCCGGAGGCGGCGGCGTGTTGGTCAGCTCGGCGAGGAGGTCCAGCGGCGGCTTCGGGGGCAGCGGCTGCTGGGTGGTGCGCTCGGGGCCGACCTGGGGGACGGCGGTGGTCTTCTCGTCGGCGGGCTTCGCCTTCGCCTTGACGTCGTCCCTCAGCGCGACGAACTTGCTGGTGCGCTCGGCGTCGGTCTCGGCGGGCCGGTCCTTGCCGCCGACCTTGAGCATGGTGGTGGGCTGGTCGACCTGGCCCGGCTTCGGCTTGACGGCCTTGAAGGCGGTGGTCGGCTGGTCGACGCCCGCGGCGGGGGCGGGCGCGGCCTTGGCGGCGGCCTCGGCCTGCTTCGCGCCCGCACCGCCCGCGGCCGGCTTCTGCGGCTCCTTGCCGCCGTCGTCGTCGCCGTCACCGTCGGAGTCGGCGTCGTCCTCGGCCTCGGCGGGGCTCGCCTCGGCGCCCGCGTCCGCGTCGTCGTCCTGGGCGCCGCTCTTGGCGCCGCTCTTGGTGTCGGCGGCGGTGTCCGCGTCCGCGCCGGCCTTCGCGGCGTCGTTCTTCGCGTCGGCGTCGGCGTCGGCGTCGGTGCTCGCCTTCACGTCCGCGTCGTCGTCCTCGGCAGTGCCCGCCGCGTCCGCCTCTGCCGCCTTCCCGTCGCCGTGCTCGGCCTCCTGGCCACCGACGGGCTTCGCGTCCTTCGCGTCCTTCGCGTCCTTCGGGTCCTTCGCGTCCTTCGAGTCCGTCGCGTCCTTGGACTCCGCCTCGGCCCCGGCCTCGGCCTCCGCGCCGGACTCGTCGCCCGCGTCCTCCTCCGACGCGGCGTCAGCGTCCTTCGCGGCCCCGGCACTCGGAGCCGTCGCGCCCTTCTGGCCGGCGTCCGCCTCCGCGTCGTCGTCCTCGGCCCCGGCGCCCGCCTGCGCCGCACCCTCGGCTTCCTGGGGCCCGTCGGTGTCCTTCCCGGACCCCTTCCCGTCCTCCGCGGCCTCGTCCGCGTCCTTGGCGGCAGCCTCGTCCGCGTCCTTCCCGGACGCTTCCGCCTCGTCCGCGCCCTGCGCGCCCGCGCCCGCGTCCTCCCCGGCCCCGTCCGCGTCCCGGACCCACGAGGAGACCGCGCGGTTCAGCGCGGTGTCCTCTTCGAGCGGCTCGGCGGCGCGGACCGAGAGGATCTTCGTCGCGGTGTCCGCGCTGCCGTTCGAGGAATCCTTTTCTCGGGCTTCTCCGGCTTCCCGGGCGACCGCGAGGCGCGGATCACGCGCCTCGGGAACCGAACCCGCGCTCCCCGACGTCGCTCCTGCCGACGACTGACGCTGCTTCGACCTGTCGGGGGACTCGCCCGCCACCGATGCCTCCTCCATGCGCCGCACGCCTACGCGCGCGCCCTGTCCGAACCATGTACCAGTGTCCTGTGTGAGGGCTTGGCCCCTGTGGTAGACGAGAACGACATACCTACCGGTTCCCTCACGAACCGGTCACGCACCCTCGACAGACCAATGTGAGAGGGGTCACCCTGTCATTCATCCACGCGGGGAGGCATGGATGGGCAGGAGCCGCAGAACACTTCCGGAGGAGCTTCTGCTGCTGGCACTGGACCCGGCCACGGGTACCACTGCGCAGCCGCAGTCGCTCGACCTCGGTCTGGCCGGTGCACAGCTAGTGGAGCTGGCGCTGGCCGGACGGATAGCCCCAGACGGGGATCGTATCGCCGTGGTGGTGCCACGGCCGACAGGAGATCCAACTCTGGACTGCGCGTTGGAGTTGCTGCGAAGGCGCGGCGCTCCGGTACGCGCCGTCCACTGGATCGGCGGGCCCCGGCTGGGGCTGCGCCAGACGTACCTCTCGCACCTGGAGCGGTGCGGCATGGTCGCCGCCGTGCCCGGCCAGATGTGCGGGGTGCTGCCGACGACGCGGTACCAGGCGACCGACACCGCCATCAGCCGGGAGATCCGTGCCCGGCTGGACTCCGCGATCCGCACCGGCGTACCGCCGGACCCGCGGACCGCGGCGCTCGCCGCCCTGGCGCACGCCGTCGGGCTGGGCAAGCACCTGTACCCGGGGAACGAGGGCCGATCGTCCCGCTCCCGGCTGCGGGACCTGATCCGGCACGACCCGATGGGCGGGCTCGTCGCGCACGCCGTGATGGACGTGCAGAACGGCGCGGCCGCGCCGCCGCGCCGCGGCCCGGTCGCACCGGGCCGGCCGGCCGCGCCCGGTGCCCGCTCCGCGCCCGAACCCGCGCACGGGGTGCCGATGCAGCCGCGCCACGGTTCCATGGCGCGCGCCGTGGCGCACTGAGGCCGTAACGCCCGCGCCCACGAACCCGGTTCGGGAGCCGCCCGGCCGGGCGGGGTGGCGGGACCCCTGTGGTCCCGTCCCCCGCCCGGCCGCGATCCCGTCCCCGGCGCACCTCGCGAACTGACGCCCGAACCGACGCGTACACGTGCCGCATATCCAGCATTTCCCAGCGATGGCAAGCGCGTTGGTGGCAATCTGCTCAGCAGCAGATACGGAAAGTGTCAGTACAGGCAGCAGCCGGAGGTGCACGTCCTGTGGCGTCCAATGTCAATCCCACCGTCAGGCGGCGCCGGCTGGGCCAGGAGCTGCGCAGACTGCGCGAGCAGAAGGGCATGACGGCCGAGGAGGTCGCCGAGCGCCTGCTCGTGTCGCAGTCGAAGATCAGCCGCCTGGAGAACGGCCGCCGCAGCATCAGCCAGCGCGACGTGCGCGATCTGTGCGGGGTCTACGAGGTCGAGGACCAGCGGATCGTCGACTCGCTGATGGAGATGGCCCGGGACTCCCGGCAGCAGGGCTGGTGGCACACCTTCGGGGACATCCCGTACAGCGTCTACATCGGCCTGGAGACCGACGCCGAGTCGCTGCGGGTCTACGAACCCCAGATCGTGACCGGCCTGTTGCAGACCCCGGCCTACGCCGAGGCGCTGGTGCGCGGCGCGCTGCCGGAGACGTCGAGCGCGGAGATCGAGAAGCGCGTCCGGGTGCGCATGCGCCGCCAGGACCGGATCAAGGACCCCGCCAACCCGCTGCGCCTGTGGGTGGTGCTGGACGAGGCGGCGCTGCACCGGGTCGTCGGCAGCAGGCTGGTGATGCGCGAACAGCTGGAGCGGCTGCTGGAACTGGCGGACCTGCCCCATGTCACCGTGCAGGTGCTGCCGTTCGAGGTGGGCGCCCACCCGGGACTCAACGGCCAGTACGCGATCTTGGAGTTCACCGACACGGCCGACTCCAGCGGGGTCTACCTGGAGGGCGTCACCAGCGACCTCTATCTGGAGAAGGCGCAGGACGTGCAGAAGTACGCGGTGATGTACGAGCACCTGCGGGCGCAGTCCCTCAACGTGGAGGCGTCCCGGCAGCTCATCGACAGGATGGCGAAGGAGTACGCGCAGTAGCCCCCGCCACGGAGGGCGCGTGATCCTACACGGTGAGTGCGCCTGTGTGGAAGGAAGCACTGGAATATGCCATCCGGTCGAGTGAACGGCCCCTCCCGTCCCGGGAGTTGCCCGGTAGCGTCGATCACGCCAATCGGTCATCGCGGTTGGCGCGAACCGCACTACGCAACTCGCACACAGGAGTGGACATGGCATTGATTCAGGGCGCTTCCGAGACGTGGATGAAGTCCTCCTACTCCGCGGGCAACGGCGCCTGCGTGGAGGTCAAGTCGCCCGCCACGGCCGAGCTCGCCGTCCGCGACTCCAAGGTCACCGAGGGCCCGGTCCTGGCCTTCCCCGCCGACGCGTGGAACGCCTTCGTGGCCTCGGTGAAGGCGTAAGGGGCTCGCCCCTGACCCTCGCTGCCGAGCACGACAACCGCACATGCACCACCCAAGAGCCCTCTCGACCAGTCGCCGTCCTTGCCGAGAGGGCTCGCTCGTGCTCCGGCTCAGCGGGCCCGCACCGGGAACGCCACGTCACACACCGGGTCCTCGGGTCCCGCCGCCGCCCAGTCCGCGAAGTAGACCTCGCGGCAGGAGCCGGCCGTCTCCAGGCCCTCCCGGGCCAGCCACTCCTCGACCGCCTCGAACGCGGCGAGGATCTGCGGATGCGCCACCTGCGCCTTGGTGATCCGGGTGTACGCCAGCCGGGCCGCCGGCTCCACCCGCACCCGGGTCTCCCGGGCCCGGCCCCGCCGCTCCACCCAGGCCCGCGCCGCCGCCTCGTCGGCCACCGGCACACAGGTCTCGGCGGGCCCGTCGCTCTCCATCGACACCTCGGCGTGGTAGACGACGAACGGCGCCCCGGCGACACCCCCGCACTCCCGGGCGGCCGCCTCCAGCCGGCCCAGCGAGGCGCCGATCCAGGCCGGCAGCTCGTCCGCCAGCGTGTGCCGCGTCTCGGTGATCACCACCTGCGCCGGCACGTCCACCGTCTCGATCACGAACTTCCCGTACATCTCGGAGCTCCTCCCCGACAGTCGTCCACGGAGGTACTCGACGAGGGTCCGCTGCCCGGCCACCCGGGACTCCACGTCCGCCCAGTAGGCGGCCAGCAGCCCGGCCGCCTCGGCGCCCTCGGCCCCGACCACCTCGGCGATCCGGGCCAGCGGCATGTCCAGCTGCCGCAACAGGGCTACCAGCCGCGCGCGTTCGACCTGGTCGGCGCGGTAGTAGCGGTAGCCGCTCGCCTCGTCGACGTACGCCGGGGCGAGCAGACCGAGCCGGTCGTACAGCCGCAGGGCCTTCGCGGACAGCCGGGCCCGCGCGGCGAACGCACCGATGGTGAGCGGTTCCTCGTGCACCGTGTCATCCTCCGTCGCCGGGCGGGTTCCTTCCCGCCCGGCGACAGGGACGCTCCGCCCTGCCCCAGGGGCAAGGTCAAGGGGCGGTCAGCCGAGCTGCGCCTCGATCGCGGCGACGACCTCCGCCGACTCCGGCTCGGTCTGCGGCGAGAACCGGGCGACGACCTCGCCGTCCCGGCCGATCAGGAACTTCTCGAAGTTCCAGCGGATGTCGCCGCTGTGGCCCTCGGCGTCCGCGAAGCCGACGAGGCGCTGGTACAGCGGGTGCCGGCCCTCGCCGTTCACCTCCACCTTCTCGGTGAGCGGGAAGGTCACGCCGTACGTCGCCGAACAGAACTCGGCGATCTCCTCGGCCGTGCCGGGCTCCTGCCCGAGGAACTGGTTGCACGGCACGCCGAGCACGGTGAAGCCGCGTTCGGCGTACCGCTCCTGGAGCTTCTCCAGGCCGGTGTACTGCGGGGTCAGGCCGCACTTGGAGGCCACGTTCACGATCAGCACGGCCTTGCCCGCGTACTGCGGCAGGTTCGCGGCGCCGCCGGTGAGGGCGCCGATCTCGACATCGAGCACGGTGTGGTCAGCAGTCGTCATGGGCGTGATGGTATGCGCCCCGCGCCCGAAGCGGCGGCGTCCACCAGCACGTCCCCCGCCGCCGTACGGCCGTACAGCACCGCCCGCCCGGCCCGCCGCCGCGTCACCAGCCCCGCCTCGCGCAGCACCTTCAGATGGCGGCCCACCGAGCCCAGCCCCTGCCCGGTCAACGCCGTCAGCTGGGTGGTGGTCAGCGGGGAGTCGAGGAGCACCAGGACGCCCGCGCGGGCCGGCCCGAGGAGCGCGCCGAGGCCCGCCGGGACGGCCCGGTCGCCGGTGCCGGCGAGCACCCCGGCGCAGGGGTAGATCACCGCGTACCGCTCGCCGTCGTCCCAGGACACCCAGCCGTGCCGCTGCGGGGTCACCGGGACGAAGACCATCTCGGCGCCGGATATCTCGCGGGGCGGGTATTCGTGCGGATTGATCTGGAACCGGTTCTGCCCGAGCCACCGGGTGCGGCCCGGCCGCAGCGAGTCCAGCACGCTCGCCCAGCCGGCCCGGCCGGCCTGCGCCGTCCGCGCCAGCACGTCCGCCTCCAGCACCCGCCGCTGCCGCGCCCAGCACGGCCGTACGGTCTCCTCCCACACCCACTCCAGCAGGGCGGCCGCCCGCTCGGGCAGGTCGTCGCGGTCCAGCGCGGCGGGCAGCGGCCCGGCGAGGGCGGTCCGCAGATGCGCCCGGGCCAGCTCCGGCGCGACCGAACGCACCCGGGCCACCTCGCGCGCGAACTCCTCGCCCGCGCGCGGCGTCGGCGTCAGGAAGTCCGCGATCCACTCCCGGCCCAGCCCCGCCCGCACCAGCCGGCCCGTCACCGGCTCGGCCGCCAGCAGGGCGCGGTAGCCGGGCAGGTGCTCGCGCAGCCACTCCCGCTCCCCGGGATGAGCCGCGTCGCCCGCGTGCAGCAGCTTCAGCCGCGCGAACGTCTCCGCGAGCGGCGAGATGACGAACCTGCTGCGCGCGAGCGTGTCCGCGTTGAGTTGCCACCAGCCCACGGTCCCCCCCGGTGCCTGTCGTCGGCCTTTCGCGCTGCCGCGAAACACTAACCGGCCCGCGCCCGCCCGCCCGAGACTCCCGGTATGCCCAGCTACAGATCCCTGTTCCGCACCCCGGAGTTCACCCCGCTCTTCCTCGGTACGGCCGCGCAGACTGCCGCCCAGACCGTCGGCGGGCTCGCCCTCGGCACCCTCGTCTACCGGGCCACCGGCTCCCCGCTGCTGTCGGCGGTGAGCATGTTCGGCCCCTCGCTCGCCCAAGTCCTCGGCGCCACCGTCCTGTTGTCCGGCGCCGACCGGCTGCCGCCGCGTACGGCCCTGTCGGCGATCGCGCTCGTCTTCGCGGCCGGCACGGCGCTCCAGGCGCTGCCGGGACTGCCGGTCGGCGCGGTCTTCGCGCTGCTGCTGGTGCTGGGCCTGGTGGCCTCGCTGGGCGGCGGGGTCCGCTGGGGACTGCTCAACGAGATCCTCACCAAGGACGGCTATCTGCCCGGGCGTTCGCTGTTCAACATGATGGGCGGCCTGACGCAGATCGCCGGGTTCGCCACCGGCGGCGCGCTGCTGGCCGCGCTTTCGCCCCGCGTGTGCCTCCTCCTGTCGGCGGCCCTGTACCTGGCGGCGGCGGCCGTCCAGCGCCTCGGCCTCTCCGCCCGCCCGCCCCGCACCGCGGGCCGCCCGTCCGCCGCGGCCACCTGGCGCGCCAACACCGAGCTGTGGTCGTCCCGTTCGCGCCGCCTCACCTATCTGGGCCTGTGGATTCCCAACGGCCTGGTGGTCGGCTGCGAGTCCCTGTACGTGTCGTACGCCCCGCACGCCGCCGGGACCCTGTTCGCCTGCGGGGCGTTCGGGATGTTCGCCGGGGACGTGACGGTGGGCCGGCTGCTGCCGCCCCGGGTGCGGCGCGGGCTCGCCACGCCGCTGCTGCTCGTCCTCGCGGTGCCGTACCTGGCGTTCGGCGCGCACCCCTCGCCGCCGGTCGCGGCGGTGTGCGTGACCATCGCCTCCGTCGGCTTCGGCGCGAGCCTCGTGCAGCAGGAGCTGCTGATGGAGCTGACCCCGGGCGAACTCGCCGGGCAGGCACTCGGGCTGCACTCCTCCGGGATGCTGACCATGCAGGGCGTGAGCGCGGCCCTGGCCGGCGCGGTGGCGCAGCTGACCTCGCCCGCCACCGGGATGGCGGTGATGGCGGCGGGCTCGGTGTGCGTGACACTGGCGCTGGCCGCGGCGGGCCGCCGTACCCGCCTGGACGCGCCTATGCGGGCGGCGGCAGCGACTGCTCGGCCCAGATGACCTTGCCGGTGGGCGTGTAGCGGGTGCCCCAGCGGTGGGTCATCTGGGCGATGATGTACAGCCCCCGGCCCCCCTCGTCGTCGCTCGCCGCGTGCCGCAGGTTCGGGGTGGTGTGCCCGGTGTCGGAGACCTCGCAGGTCAGGGTGCGGTCGCGGATCAGGCGCACCTGGATGGGGCCGCCGACGTAACGGATGGCGTTGGTGACGAGTTCGCTGACGATGAGCTCGGTGGTGAACGCCAGCTCGGCCAGGCCCCAGTCGTCCAGCTGCTTGCTCACACTGCCGCGCAGCGCGGCCACCGCGGCGGGATCGGCGGCCGGCTCCCACTGGGCGAGCCGGGTGCGGTCGAGCAGCCGGGTACGGGCCAGGAGCAGCGTCGCGTCCTCGTCCACCGCCCCCGGCAGCAGGGCGCCCACCGCCCGCTCGCACAACTGGTCCAGCGGCACCCGCCGGTCGGCGAGGACGTCGGCGAGCCGCCGTACCCCCGCGTCCTGCCGGTCGGCCGCCTGGAGCAGGCCGCCGGTGTACAGGGCCAGCAGGGTGCCCGGGGCGAGCCGCAGCTCGGTGGTCCGGTACGGCAGGCCGCCGACGCCGAGCGGCGGCCCCGGCGGCACGTCGAGGCCCCGGGCCACCCCCGTGTCCCCGTCCACGGCCACCGGCGGCGGACCGCCCGCCCGCGCCATGCTGCACCAGCCGGAGACGGGGTCGTACACCGCGTACAGGCAGGTCACCATGGACTCGTCGGCGGGCGGCGGGGTGCGGCCCGGGACGTGCCCCGGCGCGGGGGCGCGTTCGCGTGCGCTCTGCTCGGCGAGGTCGTCCAGCCGGGTGAGGACCTCGTCCGGGGACAGGTCGAGCCGGGCGAGGACCCGCAGGCCGGTGCGCAGCCGGCCCATGGTGGCGGCGGCGGGCAGCCCGTGCCCGAGCACGTCCCCGACGACCAGCCCCACCCGGGCGCCGGACAGCGGGATCACGTCGTACCAGTCGCCGCCCACCCCCGAGCCGTTGTCGGCGGGCAGATAGCGGCTCGCCGTGTCGCAGCCCGTCTGCGGCAGCAGCCTGCCCGGCAGCAGGCTGCGCTGGAGCTTGAGGGCTGCGCTGTGGCCCCGGGTGACCACCGGCAGCAGCAGGAAGCCGACCAGCAGCGCGCCGAGCCCGAGGACGGTCACCCCGCCGGTCGGCCCGATCAGCGGCAGGTCGACGGTGCCGGCGCCGTATCCCGGCCGGGCGTACACGCCGAAGGCGGCGTACAGGAACAGCGCGGCCATGATCAGCCCGCCGAGCCCCGGCATCAGGCCCTTGCAGATCAGGTCCCGGGGGCTGCGGGTGAGGACCTTGCGGTGGTGCCAGAGGCAGGCGAACCCGGTCAGCCCGTACTGGAACGCGATCGCGAGGCCCACCGAGTCGACCGTGTCGGCGAGCACGTGGTGACTGAACGACGTCAGCAGCACCAGCAGCGCGACGGAGGCGGCGCCCATGCCGAGCGTGGCCCAGGTGGGGGTGAGGAACCGGCGGTGCACCCGCGCGAACCGGGCCGGCACCGCCTTGTGCACCGCCATCGAGAAAACGGTCCTGGCCATCGGCAGGATGGTGGTCTGTGCGGAGGCCAGCGCCGAGGTCAGCACCATCAAAATCAGCAGCCGGGCCAGCAGCAGCCCCGCGTCGTGACTGCCGAAGACGGCCTCGCCGAGCCCCGAGAGCACATCGTCCGAACGGTCCGCGTTGCCGAGCCCGATGCCGGTGGAACCGACGCCCGCGAACGCCTGCGCCGAGGTGGCGACCAGCCCGTACAGGACCAGCAGCAGCATGGGGGACAGGACCGCGGCGCGCCCGGGGACGCGGGTGCTGTCCACGGTCTCCTCGTTGACCGACACGGCGGTGTCCCAGCCCCAGTAGATGAAGACGCCCGCGAGCAGCCCCGAGGTCAGGGCGCGGGCGGAGGACACCTCGAAGGGGTTGAACCAGGAGGCGGAGACATGGATCGCGGTCGGCGGCGGATCACCGTACACCCGCACCAGTGCGGCGACGGCGAACAGCAGCAGCACGGCGACCTCCAGGCACAGCAGCCAGCGCTGTACGACGGCGGAGACGTGGATGCCGACGTAGCAGATCCCGGTGAGCACACCGATCCACACGATCCCGGCGACGGTGACCCACAGCCGGCTCGCGCCGAGTTCCCGCAGGCCCACCAGCCGGTATCCGTAGGCACCGGCGACCGTGGCCAGGTTCGCCATGACGATGATGTTGGCGACGATCAGCCCCCACCCGCCCATCCACCCGGTGCGCGGCCCGAAGGCCCTGGTCGCCCAGGTGAAGGTGGTGCCGCAGTCCGCGTTGCCGGCGTTCAGCTCCCGGAAGGCGTACGCGATCAGCAGCATCGGCACGAACGCCAGCATGGTCACGACCGGCGCCTGCGGCCCGACCCTCGCCACGATGATCCCCAGCGTGGCCGCGAGGCTGTACGCCGGTCCGGCCGACGCCAGCGCCATGGCGACCGAGGAGAACATCCCCAGGGAGTTTCCGCGCAGCCCCTTCCGTCCGGCCTCGGACCCCGGAGCGGGCCGGCTCCCGGACACGGCACCGCTCCCGAAAAGCCTCACATTCGATTCCAACGCGGGGCCGACGGCGGTGCAAATACACAGGGGCGGCGCCGTCCCCGTCCGGTCCCCCGCCCTCCCCGCCCCGGTCGCGGGAGCGGACCACGTGGGGCAGCATGAACCTGCCGATAGTGAGGCGATCACGGATCAACCGGACATCGACGGGTTGGCGGAAGGGAACGGATGCCATGGGTAGCGGCGTGCCGAGGGGCGGACGACGGCTGCGGTACCGGGGCGCGAGCGCTGCCGCGGCGGTACTGGCCACCGCGGGCACCCTGACGCTGGCGGCCTGTGGCGGCGGCAACAACCAGGGCGGCGGCGCGACCTTCACCCCCCGCCCCACGGCCCCCGCCACCGAGTCCTTCACGGGCACCCCGCCCTCCCCGCTGTCCTCGGCCGCCTCCTCCGCCATCGCCTCGGCCCGCGCGTCGGCCTCGGCCGCGGCCGCCTCCGCGTCGGCACGGGCCGACGAGTTCGAGGCCTCGGTCGCCGCCCGCACCGAACAGGCGAACCAGAAGGCACACCAGCGGCTCGCGAAGGTACAGGGCCGGGGCAACGCCGCCTCCGACGTCTCCCTCAGCGGCATCCCCCGCTCCCAGGTCGGCGACCTCCAGGCCGCCCACGTCAACATCCACAACTCCTCGGACCACACCGCGAACTTCGCCGTCCAGATCGACTTCCGCGACGCGCAGGGCAAGGTCGTGGAGACCCGCTACGTCGGCGCGGAGAACGTCCGCGCCGGCCAGACGGTCCACCCCTACGCCATCAGCCACCAGCCCCCGGAGCCACGGCTGACGGCGGTGGTGGCGAAGGCGGAGCGGTACTGAGGGTCACTGGTCGCGGTCGTAGACCGCGTCCCCGGCCAAGGGGAGCCCGAGTTCGCGGAAGCGGTGGGCGACCTCGGGCAGGGGGCGTTCGTTGAGGACGGCGGTCTGGAAGACGCGGTACAGGTCGACCGACGTCTCGTCGTCCAGCCACCGGTACCCCTCTTCGTTGTCCCTGAGGATCCGCAGGTCCTCGTACTCGATCTGGGCGAGCGGGTCCGTGCCGTCCGCCACCCGCAGGCCGAGTGCCTCGAACCGGGACGTCACCTGCGCGGGGCGACGACGCAACTGGTCGGCCGCTTCGAGCACATGGCTCAGCGGCACCGGTTCGGCGTCGTCCAGCCAGGGCGCCACCCGGTCGACGTCGCGACTGAGGATGGCCGAATCGTCCACTCCGACGGCCTCGGGCACCACCGTGCCCGCGGCGAGTTGCAGACCGAACCGGGCGAGCCGGGCCACCACTTCCCGGGGGCGTCGCTTGACCCGCTCGGCCGCCGCCAGCACGTGCCCCAGCGCCACCGGCCCGGTGCCGTCGAGCCACGGCGGGTCCCGGTCGAACCTGACGCTGAGGATCAAGAGATCGTCGGACTCGATGTCGTCGGGCAGCGTGATGCCCTCCGGAAGGCGCAGCCCGAGTTCTCCGAGCCTGGCCAGGACCTCCGCCGGAGGACGCCTCGTCCGCTCGGACACCGCCAGCACATGCCCCGGTGGAACCGGCTCGGCGAGGTTCACCCATTCCCTCGCCCGGGTGGAACCGTCGATGTCGAGCAGGTCGAGATCTCCGGGGTCCACGATCTCGGGCACCACGGCACCCTCGTGCAGACGCAGGCCGAGCCGCACCAGCCTGGCCGCCACCTCCCGCGTGGTCCACCCCAGGGCGTGGGTGTGGGCGGCCAGGAGCACGTGCGCCAGGGGTACCGACGTGCTGCCGTCCCACCACCTGGGGGCGTTCGGGTGGCCGCCGCGACGCAGGACGACCAGGTCTTCCGGCTCCACGGACTCGGGCGGCACGACCCCGTCCTGAAGGCGCAGCCCGAGTTCCGCGAGCCTGGCCACCACGTCCGCGGGCCGGCGCCCCCATGTCTGTGCCACGGACAGCACGCGTCCCAGGGGCACCTGGTCGCCCGGACCCAGCCACGGCGGCTTTCCCGGGGTATGCGCGTCGTCGAGGAGCTGGGAGTCACCGGCTTCGGCGGTCTCGGGCAGCACGCCTCCGTCGGCGAGCCGCAGCCCGAGTTCCGTGAGCCTGGCCGCGACCTGGGCGGGGCGGCGCTTGGTCCGCTCGGCCACCGCCACCACATGCCCGAGGGGAACCGGGTCGGCCCCCAGCCACGGCGGCTCCCCATCGACATCGCGGCTGAGGATGAGCAGATCGGATGTCAGGACTTCGTCGGGCAGCACGACACCGGAGGGCAGCCGGAGGCCAAGTTCCACGAGCCTGTCCGCCGCCTCGCGCGGACGGCATCCCACGACGCGCGCGAACTCCAGCACATGCCCGAGGGGCACGGGTGTTCCGGAATCGAGCCACTCCGCCGAGTAGCGCACACTTGCGAAGCGTGCCCCGCCGTCCGAGGCGTCCGAGAGCCTCAGCAGACCGGTGTCCGTGGGCCTCGCGCGCACCACCGGCTCCGGGGCCGTGGGCGTCACCCCGGGAAACGCCCCCGCCGCGGCCCAGGCCCCGACCCGCCACTCGACGACGGAACGCGGCACATTCGCGACGGCGCGTTCCGTCCAGATGGCGCCGGACATGATCTTCGGGTCCGGCGGGAAGCACCCCACCGCGGTGATGTCCAGCTCCTGCCCGCCTATCTCCCACGGGGCGTACCGGCACGCCACCGCGGCCTGTGCGATCGCGTCCGCAAGCGCGGGATGGTGGCCGACCAGCTCCGACAACCAGTCGTGACCGAAGACCGTGCCCCCCGGCCGCAGCAGCGCCGGGATCTCCTCCGTCAGGCGTCGCATGACATACGCCGTGTCGTCGCTCAGCGCGCGTCTGCGGTCGACGGTCAGCTTCGGCGTCTGCTTCCCGGTGAGGTTGACCACGGCTCCGAACAGCGGAACACCGATCCACACCCCGTCCGCGAGGACACCGCCATGTGTGTTCGTCCACCACACGTCCGGACGGCTCGCGGCGTCCACCACGGCGTCCCGGGAGCGCGACGCGTCGCCGTCGTGCGGATCGTCGCCGCCCAGCGGCGCCACCGGCGACAGCACGTCCGGCTCCCACTCGTACCGGGTCTCCGCGTCCTCGGCGACCACCGAGTACTCGGAGATCCACAGCAGCCGCCGCAGCAGATCGGTGCACGACGGCGCCGTGGCGGAGGGGCGGAGGTACAGACGTACGGTCGTCTGCGCCTCGTGCCCCCGTCCCAGGTCCCGGATGCGGAAGAGGGACCCCGGTCCGGCGATGTCCACCTGGAGGCGCCGGCCGGGGTGACCCTCGCAGTCCATGCGGCAGGTGGTCACCGAGATGTCGTCGGCGATCATGAAGTAGCTGAGCACGCCGATGCCGAACCGGCTGTTGGGGTGGATCTCGATGCCCGCCTTGCGCCACTCGGCCTGTTCGTCGAGGTACTCGGGGAGGTCGGCGAAGCTCATGCCGGCATGCGAGAAGACCTCCCGCAGCTCGCGTTCCCCCATCCCGATGCCGTTGTCCGTGCACTCGATGTACGCGCGCCCGCTGCCGTCGACACCCTGTCTGAACGTGATGCGCCCCGACCAGTCGGGCAGCTCGGGGTGGCGCCGCCGCAGATACGCGGTGCGGGCCTGCCGGTAGCGGCAGGCGTCCAGGGCGTTCTGGTACAGCTCCCGGACCGCCAGCGCCGGATCGCCGTACAACTGCTCGCCCATGAGCAGTTCCTGGATGCGGTCGTCGGCGAGCCGGAAGCGCAGATCGGTCGACTCGTACGCGGGCTTTCCCGCGGCGTCGACGGCCGGCCGCACCTGGTCGGCGGTGGCGTGCGCGGGCAGGTCCTGGAGCGGCTCCAGCTGGGGTTCGCCGCCGGCCTGGATGTCGACCGCGCCGAGCAGCGCGTCCAGGGCGGCGGCCTGCTGGCGCAGGGCCAGGCCGATCGCCGGATGGTGGCAGTCCGCGTTGAGCACCCGGGTGCGGCCGTGCTGGTGCCAGCGCGCCGACCTGAGGGTCCGGTGGAGTTCCTCCATGTCCACCGAGTAGCTGATGCCCAGGTGTTCCACGACGACGTCCGGCAGCAGGATCGGGTCGATCGCCAGATGGTGCGCCACCGTCAGCAGGACGACCAGCAACTGCTCCCGGACCTGCTGTTCCACCTCGGCGCCGCCGGCCAGCTGACGCCTGGGCCGGATGGTGGTGGAGTCGAAGGAGGTGCGCAGCGAGCGCAGCAGCATCGGCAGGGTGCCCAGCTCGAACAGCTCGGCGATCAGCGCGCGGTCGTCGTCGGCCGGGACGTCCTCCAGCAGGTTCTCGACCGGGCCGATCAGGCTGTTCAGCAGCTCGTCCTCGAATCCGCCGGGCTTGCGGGTCAGCCAGCGGCGGAACAGCCACCAGGCGATGCCGGCCGCATGGTCGTCCCCGCCGGGCGGCCGGGCCGCGAGGACGGCGCGACGCGTCAGCCGCTGCCGGTTGTGGAGGAACTGCTCGTAGCTCGCGCGGGCCGCGCTCGGATGGGTGACATGGCCGAGGTTCGTCGGTCCGACCTCCAGCGCCCGCACCGCGGCGCGGTTCGCGCAGGCCACGTAGAGATAGGGCACGGTGACCAGCAGAACGGCCTCGGCCGGGGACAGGGCCAGTTTCTCCGGATTGATGACCTTCGTCAGCAGCCAGCCCACCCCACCGGCCATCCGCTCGGCGAAGCCGGCCGGCCGCCAGGGGTCCTCGGCCAGCAGGGCCTCGTCCCGGTCCGACTGCCGGGCGATCCTGGCGACGAGTGCCATGGCGGCCGCGTGCATGGCCTCGGCCCCGTCGGCGTCGCCGACCTGGTGCCACGCGGGATGCTTGCGGGCCGCCTTCACCCAGCCGTGCTCGCCCGCGGCCCCGTGGGCGGTGCGGTCGGGGCGGACGAAGACCACGAAGTCGTCGGTCTCCGTCTCGGTGCGCACCCTGATCTGCTGGCGGAACAGCCCGTGCTCGGCCGTCAGTGTGTCCGTCGCGCTCTGCAACCGGTCCCTGAGCTCGCGCAGCGTGCTCGGGCCCGCCTCCTCCGCCACCACGGTGCTGAGGGCCCGGGAGAAGACGCTGAAGGTGCTGTTGCCCGCACGGGTGTAGTGGGCGCGCTCCCCCGGCGAGCAGGCGTACACATGGCAGTAGTGGCGCTCGCCGACCCGTCTGACCCGCATGTTGGACCAGCCGACGGTGTTGCCGACCGACATCGCGCCCTGGTCGACCCCCTCGCGGCAGGCGTCGACGAACACGATCACGTCACCCGCGTGGCTGCGTTCGACGTAGTGGCTGAAGTCGAGCGAGAGGCACTTGCCGCGGAAGTCGTGGGACGCCAGCCGCGCTCCCTTGGGGACGAGGTAGTCCTTGCCGCCGTGGTGGATTCCGTGACCGCTGAGGTAGAGCAGAAGCGTCTGGCCCTCGGCGGCGCTCTGGAAGAACGCCTCGACGGCGTCGTCGATGCTCTCCCGGTCGGTCTCGTCGACGTCGTGTACGTGTACCTGGTACCCGACGGGGCCCAGCGCCTCCGCCAGTTCCGCCATGTCGTCCTTGACGAAGGGCAGATCGGTGATGCCGGGGTCGCGGTAGGCCGGCACCCCGATCAGCAAGGCACGGTACGAGCCGTTCATCGCGCTCTCCGGAGGGTCAGGAGCCGAAGGTCAGCGTGATCGCGCCCTTGGCGCCGACCTGCGCCGAGGTTCCCACGACGGCGATGCCCCCGGTCGCGGTGATCTCGAAGGAGACCTGTGCCTGCTGGAGCCGCATGCCGTTCTCGGGCACGGTGAGGTTGGCGAGCACCTCTTGCAGGGCGTCCACCGTGCGCTGGAGGTTCTCGCGCAGGACCGTGGTGGGGATCCGCCGGACCGAGGTGTCCTCGCCCCGGTTGCCGAAGATGCCCATGTCACCCGAGCCGGGGGCGGGTTGGGTGCCGTCGAGCGACACCAGTACGTCGAGCCCCTCCATACCGGCGTTCCGCTCGGCACCGACGACCTCGGCCGACTCGAACATGGCTCCCCCTGTGTCTCGAGCATGGAAATCGCAACATCATAGAGCAGCGGCCCGCCACGCAGCGCCGGTACTGACGGGTACTCAACTCCGGGAGCTTGGGGCTGACTTCATATGGCTTCCGATGGGCCGCGAGGGGTGGGTGCCTTCCGTGACGCTCGGACGGTGACCACCTTCACCGGGGCTCGACCGTCCCCTCCGCTCACTCGGCCGCCGCATATTATGCGGTGTTGTGCCAAGCCTTGCCCATTTTGATCCGCCTTTAGTGCATTCTGTGCGCCGTGAGAGGAGCACATATGACAAGGCAAACCGGGCGGATCCCCCGGCGCGGGCGCGGTGCCCTGGCCCTGAGCGTGGCGGCCCCGGTCCTGCTCGCCGCCCTCACCACCCTCGCGACGGCCGAGACCGCCTCCGCCGCCGCACCGGCCGCCTCCGCCGCCACACCGGCCGCACCGGCCGCCGCGGCCGGCAAGCCCGGCGGCGGCCACGGAACCGGCGGCTACAGGCCCGGGGGTCACGGAGGCAGCGGCAACGGCGGCTACGGCAACGGCTACGGCCACGGTGGCGGAACGGGGGGCGGAACCGGGGGCGGTGGCACGCCCGGTCCCCCCGGCCCGCCCGGCCCCGCAGGGCCGGCAGGCCCGGCGGGACCGGCAGGCCCGGCCGGACCCACGGGCCCCCAGGGCGAGCAGGGCCTTCCCGGCCCCGCCGGCCCGCAGGGCGAGCAGGGCCTGCCGGGCCCCGCCGGCCCGCAGGGCGAGCAGGGTTTTCCCGGTCCTCAAGGTGAGCGGGGCGAGCAGGGTGTCCCCGGCCCTCAGGGCGAGCGGGGCGAGCAGGGCGACCCGGGCCCGCAGGGTGAACCCGGTCCTCCCGGACCACAGGGCGAGCCCGGCCCTCCCGGACCGGGCTCACTGCCCTACTACGAGGTCTTCGAGAACTTCGCCACCGTCCCCGCGGGGGCGGACAACTACGCGGTCCAGGTGCCGACGTGCCCCTGGCCGGAAGGCATGGCCGCCATCGGCGGAGCCGCCCGCGACCCGAACTCGGGCGTCCACGAGACCGGCACCAACCTCTTCCCCTGGTACCAGCGGCCGTCCGAGGTGCTGTTCAGCAACCCCGGCACCACCGACGCCGAGGTGCGCGTCTGGGTCAGCTGCCAGTTCCCCCGCTTCTGACGGACTCCGGCGCGCCCGCCCCCACAGGGCGGGCGCGCCGTCCGTACGCCCGGCCTCTCAGATCCGCCCGCCGGTCAGACGGGTGATCGGGCCGTGCGTGCGGCGCCCCGCACGGTGACCCGCCAGGTACGACGTGGCACCCAGCGCGGACAGGCCCGCACCCACCCCGGCGGCGAGCAGCTTGCGCTGGGCGATCACCGTCCATGCCGTCCGGGCGAGGGTCACGGCCTGCCCCGAGGCGGCGACGACGGCCTGGCGGCCGGCCTGGACCCGCTCGGCCGTGCCCCGTACCACCGCGCTGCCCGCCTCGGCCGTGCGCTCGCCCGCGCCACGAGCCGCCGACGCCACGTCACCGGACTTCTCGGCCGCCTTGTCCGCCGCCTGCGACGCGGGGGCGGTCACCTTGGCCGTGGCCTGCCGGGCCTTGGCGGACGTACTCCCGTTGTTTGCGGAATCTCGATTCGTGCCGCTCTTCGCTTGGCTCATGGACTTCGCGTTGCCGCTCGCGCGGGCGGCAAACACGCTCCGCGAGGAAGGTGCGCGTGTCCGTGTTCGGCACTGCCCCCGGTCCGCTGCGCCGCGCGGCCCGGTGCCGGACGATGGACTGGTGCCATGCGGTCGGGCCGACATGGTGAGGAGGCGCGGTATGGCGAAACCGGTCGTCGTGGGGGTCGATGGTTCACCGTCCAGCCTGGAGGCGGTCGAGACGGCGGCGCACGAGGCGGCGCTGAGCGGGGTCGGGCTGCGGCTGGTGCATGCCTTCGGGTGGTCGTCGATCCATCCCCCGCACGGTGGGCCGACCTGGAACCGGGCCGAGGCGGGGGTGCGCGAGCTGGTGGACGGCACGCTGGTCGAGGCCGAACTACGGGCGCACCGGATCGCGCCGGACACCGACATCCACCGAGAGGTCACCGTCGGCGAACCGGTGGTGGTGCTGGAGATCGAGTCCCGTACCGCCTCGCTCGTCGTGGTGGGCAGCCGCGGGCTGGGCGGGTTCGGCGGCCTGCTCCTCGGCTCCACCGCCGTACATCTGGCCGCCTACGGCCGTTGCCCGGTGCTGGTGGTGCGGGGCAGACCGGACCCGGCCGGTCCGGTGTTGCTGGCGGTGGACGGCTCGCCGGCGGGCGAACGCGCCGTCGAGTTCGCCTTCGCCGAGGCGTCGGTGCGCGGCGCGGACCTGCTGGCCCTGCACGTGTGGAACGCCTGGAGCGAGCGGGTGCCCGAGGGGCCGGACGACCAGCTGCGGATCGTGGTCGACGTCGACCGGCTCCGCGAGGAGGAGCAGCGGCTGCTGGACGAGACCCTGTCCCCGTGGCGCACGCGCTACCCCCGGGTCGCGGTGGAACAGCGCCTGGTGCGGTCCCGGATCCGCCCGGCGCTGATCGAGGCGAGCCGCGACGCGCAGCTGGTCGTGGCCGGCGCGCGCGGCCGCGGCGGCTTCGGCGGCCTGCTGCTCGGCTCGGTCAGCCAGGCCCTGCTCCAGCACGCGCACTGCCCGGTCGCCGTGGTCCGCGGCCGCGAGTGACGACCGCCGCCTGCCCGCCGGGCGACACTCCGCGAAGTTGTCCACACCCCTGTGGACAACGGGCCCGAGCGGCACCGTCTGCTGCCCGCTGCCCGCCGTTTGTACTTTCGGCCGGTTGTGGCCGCTCATCGATCGGCACCCCGCGCGTGAGCCGCCGTAGAGCGAGCCCGGGGCTGCGCAAGGGCCGCGGCACCCGGCAGGATCGATGACATGGACTACCGACGTGCCGTTGCGGCCGATGCCCCGGCCATGGCCGAACTCTTCGCGGCCCATCACCATGACGCCCTCACGGAGCGAGAGCGGGAGACGCAGGGCTTTGTACAGGGGGGCCTCGATGCCGACGCGCTGCGCTCGATGGCCGAGGACGGCAGCCTGCTCGTCGCGGACGACGGCGGACGCCTGGCCGGCCTGCTCGGGCTGGCCTCCCCGGAGAACCTGCCCAGCCCGCCCCCGCCGATCCGGGCACTGCTGGCCGCGCAGGACTCGCTGGAATGGCAGGGGCGCCCGCTCCGCTCCACCCCCTTCCTGCTCTACGGCCCCGTGGTGGTCGCCACCGACTACCGCGGGCAGGGAGTGGCCCGGGGACTGTTCGACACGGCACTCCAGGCAGCCTCGGGGCGAGCCGATGTGATGGTCGCCTTCATCGAACTGGCCAACCGGACATCGTGGAAGGTCCACGTGGACGGCTTCGGAATGACCCCGCTGGGAGAGTTCACCATCGCCGACCGCGCCTACGGCGTCGTCGGCGCATCCACCCGCCCGACGACACCGGATGCGCGGCGTTAGGCGGTCGGCTACCGGTCGCCCTCGCGCTCCTCGTCCTGCGGGAATGCTGCCAACCACGCCGGCCGGGCCCTCTTGTGATGCGGGTATGCGTCGCCCCCACTTCGACGGCACCTATCGCCTCTGCGCCCTGTAGCGCTTCATGAGGGCAGTGATCCGGGCTTGGTCCGCATGGCCGTTGAGTTCAGTCACGAGGTCGTCAGGACACAACTCGTAGAGATCACCCCACCATCGACGTCCTCGGTTGTCCCAGATCCGATATCCACCTGGCACACCCCGGGCCACGTAGCGTCTCCTGCTCACAGTCCCCCTGATCCCGGCCCGCTCGTGCCGTGCTTCAGTGACTCGTTCCGACTGCGTGACCATACGGGGACTGCGGCCAACCGGCGAGGGAGTATGCAGCTGTCGCCCTGCACACTTGTCAACTGTGTTGGTGCAGCGTTGGGATGATGCCGGGGCCCCTATGCTTTCGGGCAGGGGAACGGCGGTGCGCTGGGTCGAGGTGCCAGGCAGCATGGCGGGGGTGGCCGATCTGCTGTGGGATGAGGTGCGCTGCTGAGACCTCAGTCCGGCAGACAGGAACGGAATAGGTGGAGCAGTTCCACTGCGGCAGGGCTCTCTGCGTCGAAGGTCTGACCTCGTTGTTCGACAGGAAGACCCGGCCCCCAGATACGGGCACCGTGACAGCGGAAGCAGAAGGCGATCTCGAAGAGCTGATCGGTGGAGCTGTGCGCCCGGATCCCCCAGCCCGGGAGGAAGCAGCGGTACAGCTCACTTCCAGGTAGGTCGGCGATCAGGGACAGGACTTGCTGGGCTTGGTCTCCCTCCCAGATCGCGGCAGTGTCGCCGGCCAGGTCCTCCGAACCGAGATGTCTGACGGGGTCGGTGATGCGTACGACCTCGATGAGCTCGGTCTTTCCATGGGCGAGCGGCAACAGCATGCCCCCACACTCTCCGATCGTGTCTTCGCTGACCAGGGATGGCAGTAGCGAGTACGGCGATGGCGGCCCGTTGTCAGTGCCTGCGCCTATGGTCTCAAGTGCGCGGTCGGCTTCCGGGGGTTCCAGCTCTGAAGGGAATGGCAGCATCCCCGATCTGTCCGGGGGCGGCCCGGAGATTCGTCCGGGACCTATCCGACGGTCGGGCTTTGTCGATGGCCAGGAGGCAACCTGCCAGCGCCGGCCGCGCACAACCTCTTTCGCATGGGCATGGGCAGGCGCGCGCTTCCCAAGTCTGTTGGTGCCCCACTGGGCCACGTGCAGGGCGTCACCTGTGTTCTGGCTGGCTGGTCACTGACGCGGGGATGGCTTGAGGGTCTCGGCTGAAGGGCCGGGGACGCGGCGAACAAGACGGAAGTCGAGACGGCGGCGCTTCCTCGGCTTCACGGCCTGAGCCGGTTCTGTTGAGGGTCGAAGCAGACAAGCCCCATGGAGTCCGCAAGGGTCGCCGCATAGGCGGATGCCTCCTCGGCTCTGCTCCACTGCATCGGGAAGTAGACGAACGGGCCGCTGGCCTCTCCGATCAAGGGTCCAGTCGACCAAGGGGAGGTCTCGTCCACGTCCTCAGTCAAGTCGCACCACCGCTCCAGGAGCGCAGCGACGTAGGCCGCTATGCGTTCAGTTGGCGGGTGCTCTACCTCCGTGTTGACGTAGCGGTCACAGAGGACCCTGAAAGTCCGCCTGGCGTCCTTGTCGTCAACCGGGTGGTCGCCCTCCCACACGGCCAAGTCATAGCTCATAGCCGGAGGTTCTCACGCGGCAGTGAGAGGCAACGCGTGCCGGTCAGCTTCGGTCTGGTGCGCCTGTGGTGCGGCGGACTTCAGCGCTGGACCTCAGGTGCGGCTCGATGACGTCAGCCCAGACGCGGTCACCCCATGGGTTGCCCTCCACACCCAGGCGAGCCGCGACGACATCGTCGAGGAAGTGCGCTTGCGCGATGCTGACCGTCTCGTGGAGCGCAGAGCAGCGATGGCCCATGGGCGGCCCTGGCCGCAGCCGATGCTTCTCTACGCGACCACTTCATGGCGCTTGGATGGCGTGATGACAACGACGTGCCGTTCGCCCTGGCGGTCCCTGATCGTGAGTCTTGCTGATGTGCGGACATCGACGACCCATGCAGCTTAGGCCGTCTGTGACCGACCCCATTGTTGTCGGAGGTAGATGCCAAAGGCTCCGGACCAAGGTCGGTCCGGGGCCTTTGCGCTGGTGCCCCCGGCAGGATTCGAACCTGCGACACCCGCTTTAGGAGAGCGGTGCTCTATCCCCTGAGCTACGAAGGCGGGGCTTGATTGAAACCTTGCTCGGAATGTGGTGAGACCACACCTGACCAGGTCTGTCTGTCAAGCCCTGGGCGTCCTGGGGGCGACCGCTGCGGCGTGGCAGGCTGGGCCTGGTGTCATGCCGCAGCGCCCGCCGGGGCGCTCGATCCACAGGGTACCGGATCGAGGCTCGGGCGGGTGCTGGTGTGGGCGGGTTGGTGGTCGGGTGGTCAGGCGGTGGGGCTCAGCAAGGGTGACACTTCGTCGTGGAGGGCGCGGCTGGTTGAGTTCTGGGCGAGGACGAAGCCGAGGGTGAGTAGCTTCTGCGCCTCGACGCCGTAGGAGATCAGGCGCCCGTTCCACAGTGAGGCGTCGAGTTGCGAGTGACCCGACTCGGCGTCGCTGCGGTAGGGGTAGACGAGTTGGTGAGTGCGGGTGAACTCGGGGATCAGGTGCTCGGCGCGGTGGAATCCGCGTTCCTCGTCGCTTTCGCCGGGCGGGCGTTCACCGGCACGGCTGGTGGTGCCGACGGCGAGGCGGCGGATATGGGACCCACGGCGGCAGGGGATTTCCAGGACGTGGTACCAGCGGTAGGTGCGGGTGCCTCGTCTTTCCAGTCTTCTGATTGGCACCGGGACCAGTTCCGTCGTACCGTCGGCGAAGGACACCTTTTCCGCGATACGGCCGTTAGCGGCCCACAATTCATGAATGCAGCGTCCCGGCCGGAGCGTCTCGTAGAATTGCGGTTCGTTTCCTTTGTGCTGTTTGTTGATTACGAGGCCGCCGCGCCGGGCGATGGCGTCTCGGTGGGTGCCCTGGAAGGCGCCGTCGTAGAGGACGCCCATACATCCGGGGGCTCTGCCCATAATGTCGAGGATGCCGTCGACGGCGATGGCGGCTTCCCCACCTGGGTGCTGATGGGGCACGTAGCGGGAGTCAAGGAAGACTTGGGAGAGATAGTTTTCGTCTTTCCGTGCGGAGAAGAATACGTATTTGGGGCCGTATGCTTCGTTTCCACCTCCCTCTCGCTGTGGGGTGGATGCGGGGTCGATGCGGTGGTAGCGGATTTCTCCGGTTCTCATGTCAATGCTGCGGTGGGCCCGGGCGAGGGTTGGGGATTTGAGGACCGTTCCGTCGGCGGCTATGAGCTGGTGGCGCCCTGGGTTGCTCCAAGAGCGAGTTTCGTCTTTTGGGAAAATTCCCTGCTCAAGTGCCTGGTCCAGTGCGAGTATGCGGTACAGGTCCCACAGGTCGTCCGCGTGGTCCCGCAGGCGGCGCTGAGCGTGCAGCCACTGGGAGCGGGTCGGTCCGGTCTCGGGGAGGAGCAGGGCGGCTTCGGCGCCGAGTTCACTGCGTACTCCTTCCCGGAAGATCTTCCATATCTCAGGGTCTTCTAGGTGTGCGGCGGTGCGGCGCGCGGAGGCGAGGACGCTGCGAGCGGCGAGGAAGAACAGGAACGCAACATCGGGGTAGGCGCGGCGCCGGCCGACCCTGCCGGGTGGCGGGAGAGCTTCGGCAAGGTCATACAGGTCGGGGTTGTGGGCGCAGTCGGTGAGGCGCTCGTGGACCGTGCGGCGGTCTCGTTCGGTGAAAGCACGCTTGCGCGGTGTGCGCTGGGCCGGCGGGAGGGCGTCCTGGAAGATGTCATCAGGCATGCTCGGGTCCCGCTTCCGGCCCACGGGTCGTCCAGTCGAGGCCGATCAGATCGGCGGCGCGGTCGAGGGAGCGGAGCCCGAGCCGCCGGGCAACGTCCTCGATGTTCCGGGTCTCGGCGTAGAGGCGCATCGCCGCGTACACGGTCAGTGAGGCCGGCTTGACGTGCGGGTCGGCATTCAGGCCGATTCGGCGGAGGAGATCGGCCAGGGCGACGCAGGCCCTTGCCTGCAACTGTTCGTCCGGTGCCGGAGCCGAGGAGACGGCGAGCCGGGCGTCTGGTGCTGCTTCGGCGCGCAACTGCTGCCGGGTGACGAAGGCGGACCTGGCCTTCAGGACGCGCAGGGCCCAGGGATCGAGAGGGCACCAGCGGGGGTCAGTTCGCGTGGAGCCGTGCATCCAGACAACGGCAGCCTGTTCGTCGAGGTCGCGGACGCGGATGTGACCAATCTCCCCTGTGTGTCCGCCGGACAGCGCCAAGGCGGCTGCGGCTGCGTGCCGGCTGGGCCTAGTAACGTACTCCGCGGCCTGGCGCAGAGCGATGGCCTCGTCCTCCTCCAGGGGGCGGACTCGGGTGCGGGTGCGTTCGGGGAGGCAGATGCCGCGGGTGGGGTCAGCCTTGCTGAGGCCGAGGTCGTACAGGGTGCGGTAGAAGGAGCGCAGCACGGCGCGGCGTTGGTGGAGGGTGGCGTTGGCGCAATCGCCGATCCGGCCGTGACGGGTGCGGCCCTGGGCGTAGACGAAGTCCTCTGCGATGTCGGCTGTCGCCTCGGCGAGGAGGGTTACGCCGCGGTTTTGGCTGTAGCGCACGTATCGCTCCAGCAGTTGCTGGAAGGCTCGATGGGTCTGGGGAGACATCTGTCCCTGGGAAGTCATCTCGTTCCAATGGGTGACGGCCTGCGCGACGGCATGCTCCAACGTCGTGTCCGCAGCGGGGCATGCGGGCGTGCGGGTGTCGTCGGGCAGGGCTCGGTCAGGTAGTGGCGCGCGCGGCACTGGCATGGCGAACCTCCCCAAGATGGTGCAAGTTCACACCACTGTGGAAAGGTGAAGACGTCCGTGCAAGCGCTGGCGCGCAAAGAGGTGACGCCGGCGGCCAGCCGCCGGCGCGAAAACTCCGTGGTCAGGCCCGCTGGCGGGACAGGACGTCGTAGATCGTGGCGAGTGATCGCATGACGGCGCCGTAGTCCTCCGCGTTCAACTGTTCCAACTGTTTCATGCTCAACGGCAGCACCAGGCCGAGCTGTGGACCGGGTTCGGTGGCGGCGCTGGGCTCTGGCGGTTCGGGGTCGCTCGGACGTGAGTGGCGGGTGTCCCTGTCCACAGTGTTGGACAGGCGCAGAGTTCCATCGTCGGCCCGCTCCATGTAGCGGGCGAGTTCCAGCCAGTCCACCAAGTGGACCCATGGGGTCAGCCGGGACGTGGGGTAGGGCCGCATCGCCTTGGCGACATCCTCGGTGCTGAGCGAGGTCTCCGCGGGGACGGAGGCGACCAGCAACTGATACACCCAGGAGTCGCGCCAGACTTCCCCGAACAGGGTGCGTGTCGCTTCCCTGTCGGTGGGCCATGTCCGGCCGACGCGGGCCCCGGCAACGGTCGGGGTCCAACCGGCCGGGCCGGAGGTCAGCAGTCCGGTGTCAGTCAGGAAACGCAGGGACGCAGTGACATCGCGGTTGAGGCCAGTCTCGCGGACGAGGTCGCGGATCTTGGCGGCGGACCGCCCTGTCGCGCAGGTGGTGACGGCGGCGGCGAGGAGATCCATCTGCCGGTCGGCGGAGATGGTGACGGGTGGCATGCGGTAGGAGACCGTCTTGCCACCCGTGCTGGACGCCGTGTCGGCCGTGGCGTAGTGGGAGGTGCCCCGGTGGCGGGAGCGTCCGGCCGTGCCGGACGAGGAGGCTTTCATTTCGTGGGTCCTTGGTCCGTTCGTCGCCGAAGAGATCGGCGGTTTCCGGAAGGGCTCACGCTGAACGGACCGCATGGCCTAAGCTGGCCACCGGTGCGTGAGTCCTTATTTGCAGGGATGCGCCAACGGCCGCCGTGGGCTCGACACTTGCGGCGGCCGATCTGCTTGCGTGAGTCCTTATCCGTCCCTGGTGGCCTCCGTTCCCGCAGCAGCGAGCCAGTACCGGGACTGGCTGTCGCGAACCACGGTGCCTTCCTTGTGCAGCTTGGTCAGCCGGGCGCGGATGCTGGAGGCGGAACTCGTCACGCCCATCGCCTCCGCCTTGCGCGTGATCTCCAGCGGGAGCAGACCTCCCCGTCCGCACAGAACGTGGAGGATGCACTCCTCGATCGTCAGGCTGCTCTGGTCCGATGCGGACGCAGCCGTACGGGCTTTCTCCTCGTCGTTGCGTGTCCCGTCGGCCTCACTGGCGTAAGCCTGCATGGCGCGCAGAGTCGCGGTGTTCTCCGCCAGACGCATCTCGAGCGTCGCGATCCGCGCGGCAATCTCCTCGCGTTCACGACGAGCGGCTTCGATCTCGCGCTTCAGCTCTTCCGTGCTGCTGCTCAGGTCGGAGAGGAAGCTACGGGTAGACGCGCTGATGTCGTGCACTGCGCGTCTCCCCCATGTCGCATACCGGTTGGCGCGGTTCTCATGATCCGCGGCGACAGCATAGACAACAACAACTCACGTTGTCTCCAACATGGTTGAAGCGCCTGAGGTCATGAGGTGCGCAGTTACCCACTGTGGTGCCCGTAGGTAGCGACTCACCTGGGGGAATGGGGAAGGCAGCCCGCCCAGAGGAGCGCCTGCCGTGGACTGGGGAGCGCAGCGCTCAACGCCCCAAGCGGGCTTCCCACCGACCGTGCGCTCTGCTGAGTGAGTTCATTGCCGCCGGCATCTCCATGCTCCAGCCGGTTGCACTGGGCCCGTCCGGAGCTCAGCGCAACCCGCGACGGAGCGCGATGGCTAAAGTCGCCCATGACTACAGGCACTGGTCATCTCACCCGGGAGGACCAGGCTTCGTGGAAGCCCCTTGCATGCTGGGCTGGGCTGCTGCCACGCCACCCTGCTCAGGACCGAATGATCAGTGACTTCTGCAAGTTGCCGTGGGCCGACGCTGTCACAGAGGAGGAACTGTAGGAGGAAGCGGCCCGGCGGTTCCTCCTTGAGATGGCCTCCGGGGCTGCGTCACAGGGGAGCTTCGGGATCTGCTTCGTCCGGTCCCCTCGGCCGGAGGCGCGCTCGGGCAGCTTCTATACCGTCGTGGAGCCTGTGGCTCGCCGGGCGGAGGCGGGGCAAGCTGTGGAGTGCGGCCAACGCCTCTGGGAGGTTGCCGGTTCGCCCGCCGTGCTCTCGTCCTTGGCTCCCTCCGTCTCCTCCGCAGGGAGCGACTCCAGGGCTTGGATCGGATCCGTCTCTATAAGATCTCCCACTCGACCCGGGCACCGGCCCGAGGGCCCGGGACCGGCCGGACGGCGTCCAGCACCGCGCGGCTCAGCGGTCGCCCAGCGAACCATCGTGAAACTGCGAATTTCCCTCACGGAGACGTTCCGCACCACACTCACGGAGGAAGCAGCCGGTCGACCCGGTGCCTGCCTTGCTCTTCCATCAGTCATCATGCTCGCATGGGTACCATCCAGTCAGCAGCAGAGATCGAGTCTCTGCTGGAACCCCTCACGGGGCAGAAGATCGCCGCACTCCAGGTGCTCGGCATCAACTCGCTGAAGACGCTTTCGCCACCTCCAGAGGCGCTAGCGGGGGAGGTGGTGACCGCGGCAGATGTCGTCGATCGCATCCTTCGCGTCGACACGACGAGCCATGTCATCTCGTTCGATCTGCAGCGCACCGGTCGGGTGATCCTTCTTGAGTCCGCCGAGCCCTATCGGTTCGCCGCCGGGGCCAATCGCCCTACCGTCCGTCTTCTGATGGTGGATGGGACGGGCCTGGACTTGATCGAACCAGCCAAGACCAAGCGGATCACGGTGACGATCACGACCAGGCCCGCCTGACCCCTGCCGCACCAAAAATGATCTACTTCCCAGGGCCGCGTCGATGCAGCTACTCTCGACGCAGAGATACGGGCAAGTCATGGGAGTGGCGATGGGCCAGCAGACGCACCGGAAGGATGACCTCCTGGTCTCCTCCAACTTCATCCGAGCGATCCGGGAGTCGGGCTACGTCAGCCTCTCGACCGCTCTCGCAGAACTCATCGACAACTCCCTCCAGGCGGCAGCAACCGAGGTCGCGATCACGGTCGTGCGGACCAAAGCAGACGATGATCCGGAGATCTCTGTCGAGGACAACGGTCACGGGATGTCGCGTTCCGAGATTGAGGCGTGCCTCCGCTTCGGTGGTTCGTCACGCTTCGACGAGCGGAAATCGTTCGGTCGCTTCGGCATGGGACTGCCTGCCGCATCGCTTAGCCAGGCTCGACGGATCGAGGTGATCTCTTGGCAGAACGGCCGGAGCGCGCACCAGGTCTCTTTGGACGTTGATGCTGTCGCTGCCGGGGCCCCAGTTGACCTTCGTGCGCGCCGCCAACCTGGCAGTACTGCAGGCTCGGGGTGCCGGGTGGTCTGGCGAAACTGCGACCGCATCGAGTATCGCCGCCTCGCCTGGCTGGAGCGGGCCCTGCGTCGTGACCTCGGACGCCTGTACCGACGCTTTCTGAGCAGCGGCGAACTTGTCTTGACCATCAACGGGAAGCAAGTCGACTCAGTCGATCCCATGCTCCTTACAACCAGGATCGAGGGCCGTAGTGCACGGCTGGCTTTCGAGTCAATCCGCTATGAACTTGCCACCTCATCGGGCAAGACCGCCTTCGTCACGGTCCGGTTCGCGATGCTTCCGGTTCAGCAATGGCATCACCTGGACAATGTGACCAAACGGCGCATGGGCATCGTCGGCGGAGCCGGCGTATCCATCCTGCGTGCCGGCCGTGAGATCGCGAGTGGCTGGCATCTCATGGGGGCGAAGCGCAAGGAAAATTACGATGACTGGTGGCGATGTGAGATCGACTTCGATCCCATCCTTGATGAGCACTTCGGGATCACGGTGAACAAACAGGGCATTCGGCCGTCTCGGGAACTTCAAGAGGCTCTTGGGCCCGAGCTGGAGTCGATCGCTCGGCTGCTGAACTCGCGCGTACGCCAAGCCTTTGAGGAGGTCAAGTTCCTAGCGGCAACAGAAACATCGTGCCGTATAGCGGAGGCCGTGGACGCCGACCTGCCCGTTATCCGGTCGACCGGAAGGAGCTCGGGCGCTCTGAGCTATCGAATCGGGTCCGAGCAACTGCCGATCGAGACGATGTTCACGTCGGTCCTGAAGCGGCGCACGCTCGACGTCACACTGAACGTTGATCATCCAGCCTTCGCAGCGTTGTACCGACCCCTGCAGGCACTGAGCGACGAGGCGGGTAGAGATCTACGCACTGCACTTGAACTGTTCCTCCTATCCTTTGCCCGCACCACGACCCTCCTAGTCCGCGATGGTCACGACTGCGACGACCTCCTGCGAGTATGGAGCAAAACCTACGGACGGATGCTTCAGAAGTCATGAAAGAAGAGGCCAAGCCGGTTACCCTCAGCCTCCCCGCCGACGCTTCCCGCCAGGAGAAGCAGGCATTCGCTCGTCTCTGCACCCTGCTAGCGAGCACTCCCCCCGGTTGCACGGATGTGAACACTCACGCTCACTGGATTCAGGCAGCCAAGATCAGGAACCTGTATGAGCAGCCGCTGCTTGCGGCAGCTGCTCATACCGCCATCGATCTGGTAGATCAGGGCTGGACGATCCAGACTGGTAAGTCCGGGCATGTCTTCACGCCCCCGTTGGCGAGTGGTGACCGACAGGCGGAGAAAGCCCGGGTCCGCCGCCAAGAGCATCTGCGTCGGGACGAGCAACTCAGGCAGAGCAGCGTTCGGCGCTTCGTCGAGAGTATGGAGCGCACTCATCAGTACGGCGGTCGACTGGTCTCTATCTTCGACCTAATGCGCGACGGCCGGGAGCTGGCGGACGCACTAGAGACTGCCGGTGCATCCACAGACGTCATCAGACCGTACGTTCAGATTGTCGACAGCTCGACCTGCGAGCTGACGGGGTTCAAACTGCATGACATATGGCGTTACTTCCGTCACACCTGGTCTAACGCCTACGCAACCGTGCCCGGCCGCTCGATGCCAATCTTGATCCGGGACGCGGCCACTGCATTCCACACCGTCATTGGGCTGGCGGCGATCTCCAGTCCGGTTGTCCAGATCGCCGAGCGCGACCGCTGGATGGGCTGGGAAACTGATCAGTTTCTTGAACAAGTGCGAGCTGAGCCCACTGCTGACATCGCCCATTGGCTGGCCCGACGGATCAAGATTCAGCAGGAGGAGATCTACGTTGATGATCTGCTCCGCGACGGGATCCTTCAACCGACCGACCTGACGGCGCCTACCTCGGAAGTGATCGCCCGACTGCGGGCTGACGCTGAACGGCACCGCCAGCGCCACCACCAGGCGAGCACAATCCGCGAGGTCCGCAACATTGAACGTGATGCGTGGGTAGATCGGGCCACGACAGATCTGTTTCGCAGTAAGCGTTCAGCGGCGCTCGCCGAGACTCTGGAGATAGTCACCCTCTTGGGAGCCTATCTCTCTCCACCCACGGCCGAAGGACTTACCAAAGCTTTCTCGGACTCCAAGGCGCGGGCACAGATGCGTCGCGTGGTACGCCGCGCACGCGGAGAGCGGGTCGGTACCGTCATCGCCGACCTCACCGTCTGCGGCGCCGTGGCACCTTATAACGCGCTGGTGGCAGGCAAGCTCGTGGGGGCTCTGGCCGTCTCACCGAGGGTGCTGACTGCTTACCGCGAGAAGTACGCACGCCCCAGTGAGATCGCCTCTGCGATGGCCGGCCGGCCAATCCTGCGCGAGCCTCGCCTTTCTTTCATCGGAACGACGTCGCTCTATGGAACTGGTTCAAGCCAGTACAACCGGTTGTTCTGGCCGGCTGAAGTGATGGGAGGAAAGAGCAGCGCCCGGATGGGATTCCACGAACTTGGACGGTCACGCTCCTTTGGAACCTCTCACTTCTCCGGTGAGACCGTCGAAGCCCTTGTTCGACTCTCGGCCCTACGCGGATCGCTCGTACGAGTCAACAATCTGTTCGGTGAAGGAGTCAGCCCCCGTCTACGGAAGGTGAGGCTAGGTATCGCCGCACTTGGGTGGCCCGCCAACGAACTGCTCAGGCATGGCCGCGAACGCATCCTCTACGGCGTTCCGTTGGTCGAAAACCTGCGGGACTACTCACTCGGCATCGTTGAGGAGCCGGAGTACCTACTCAATCCCGATCTGCCTGAAGCAGACGACAGGGTCGCCAACTGGTGGCTTGAACGCTGGTGTCGGCAGAGGGCCGCACGCCAGGATGTCCTTGAGTCCATGCGTTCCCATCGGCTGGTCCGCCCAGTCCGGCATGGTGCACGGGTACCGTTGTCTACTGGAGACGGGATGCCGCCGATCGACCAAGGAATGCTGCCCATGTTCACGTAGCCGGGAGATGTCCCTTCGTCGAGTGCGGGGCATGAGGGGCGGCACAGGCGTCATAAATGTCAGCTTAGGGCGGCTGCGATCGCGTCCAAAGCCCGACAACTGCTCGCCTCGATGTCGTCCCAGCGCATACCCGGCAGGCGAATGGGCGCCACTGCTTCATCCGCTGTAGGGTGCCGACGAAGTGCCGCTCCTTAGAGCTAGTAACACGATCATGGTCGGGCTTGAGGCGTCTCCAGCAGATGAGGCCGCAGGCCAGGGAGACGAGGGCGTCGTGCAGTTCGAGGCGTCGTTCCCAGCAGACGGCCAGGCGCTTGAAGTGGTGCAGGAGCGAGAAGGTCTGCTCGACGACGTAGCGGAGCTTTCCCAGGCCGTGGATGTTCGGGGCGCCCTTGCGGGAGATCACCGGCAGGATCCGGCGCCTGCGAGTTCACGGCGGTTGGAGTTGCTGTCGTAGCCCTTGTCGCCGAGCACGGCGTCCGGCCGGCGCCGCGGGCGGCCGGGCTTGCCGGCCACCGGCGGGATGCCGTCGACCAGGGCCAGCGTCTGTGTGACGTCGTTGACGTTGGCCGCGGTGGTGATGACCTTGAACGGGGTGCCTCTGCCGTCGCAGATCAGACGGTGCTTACTGCCCCTCTTCCCGCGGTCGACCGGTGACGGGCCGGTTGCTTCGCCCCCTTTTTCGCGCGGATGTGGGAGGCATCCACGCAGGCCCGGGACCAGTCCAGCTCGTCGGCTGCGTGCAGCTCGGCGAGCAGGAGACGGTGCAACTGGTCGAAGACGCCGGCCTCATGCCACCGGCCCAGTCGGCGCCAGCAGGTCTGGCCGGAGCCGAACCCCAGCTCCAATGGCAGCAGTTGCCAGCTGACGTCGTTGTAGAGCACGTACAGGATGCCCTGCAGGCACAGCCGGTCGTCCACCGGCTTCGGGCCGGGCGCCTTCTGCGGCCAGGGCGGCAGCAGCGGCTCGATCAGCGCCCACAAGTCGTTTTCCACGATCCACGGCCGGTTCCCCACACCTCACGAACAGCAGAATCGTCGTGCTGGTCACGGTCGGCCAGCACACATCCACAAGATCGTGTTACGAGCTCTTAGGAACTGCCCGAGTCGGAATTTTCTGAACCTGTAAAGTGGCGTAGGAAGCTCGAGTCGACCTCGATACGGCCGCTTAGGCGCCAAGTGCGGCGCTCGTAGGACAGGTCGCCCGTCACCGTAAAGGGAAGTTGGCGTTCATAGGCCATGATCGCCCAGCTGTGATCCGCTCCTGTCAGTGGAACATGAACTCGCAAAGTCCTTCGTTTTACCTCCGCCACGATAATGGCTGTTCCTGCCTCTTCGCCATTGGGCGTCGAGCCTTCCCGTATAAGCGACTTAACGAGACCGACTAGCCTTTCTCGCCGGACGGGATCTTCCCTTCGTATGAGTTGCTCCCGAACACGTGGAAGCTCAACAATCGTTTGTCGGTCTAGCGTAATCGTTGCTAGGCCAACGTCTGGCCTGCGCTCAGCCGCTGCCCACTCGAAAGACAAGTCCAGTGAGCGAAGGCGCTGTGACTGGGACATCTCTTCGAGCGACTCCACTAGCCCCGCACTAAGCCCTAGGCTGCTTGGAGATGAGAAAACCTCTTCGTCCCAGGACTGTGTCAGACGTTTTGTGGTCTCAAGGCCTCTGGCCAATGTCTCCATGACTTGACGTGGAAAAGGCATAGCAGGTTGTTCGTGGCCATGGGCTGGCTGCGGATTAGCCTCGCCTAGACGGGATACTACAGTGAAGACAAAACTTCCACGCTTCGTGTGCCCCAGTCTTGCATCCTCTTCCAGGAACTCGTTGACCGCTGTCGGCCTCCGTCCCTTGTTTGGATGATTGGGATCGGCTGCAGTAGTCGCTGCTGACTTCATCAACTTGAGGACCGCTTGTAGCGTCTTTTCGGCCTGCTGGAAAGGGATTGTCCCGTCGATCATTTCTTGATCGAGACGGACAAAGAACAAGTCCGCTCGTGTGGCGATGATGTGTTCCAGTAGTTGCCCGGCATCCCAGTCGTGAATATGCCCGAGTGACTCCAACGCGTCCGCGAAGCGTGGTGTGAAATCTGCGTAATCTGTGGCTAGCGGGACCATGACACGGGGCGCGGTGGCCAATGAGCCTGACCGGTAGCGCCAAACCTCGCGAACCTGCGGCTGCTTCTGTTCCAGCTCCCAGTCGTGATAAGCCAGGAACTGAGAGACCGCAGGAGGAGTCAGCGCGGATGCAATTTCACGGTAGCTGTCAAACACCGCTCGGCTCACCTCAGGCCCCTCTCTGCATCGCCGATTGACTTCATGATGCCCAGAAGCTGCTCACCCGTGAAAAGGTTCCGGCGTGGTAGATGTACCGTGTGGTAATCATTGATCGGGCCGTCGTATCTAAGGTTATCCGCAGACTCCCAGAACATGCGGCTACGCGTATACAAGCCGTATTCATTTATGTGAAGCCAGGGTTCCGGCTCGCGTGGAATAAGGAGGACACCAAGGTAGGCGGGGATATACCGCTTCGCGCGAGTTAGTTTTCGAAACGGTTTTGCCTTCATTTTCCATGTCATGCTGTCATCTTTAAGCAAGCTCTCTTGGTAGGTGCACTTCAATTGAAGCTCGAACTGCGGCCCATAGAAACCGCGGTACTCCGTCGAAGAAACAATAGTGATGTCAACGCCCTCAAAATCGGTCTCGTGAGTTTTTATAGAGCATCCAGCCGCATAAGCAATCATCCGCGTGAACGACACGCTGAAGTGCTCCTGTAGTGCCGTGATGGGTATCTGACCCTCCGCAAGGTCTTGTTCGCCCATCTCCTCACCAGTGCCACCTTCGGCCATTCTGCCCCTTTGGTATCTTTCATCGATTGCCCTAGCGATTCACAAAGGAAGGGGTAACGCTCAGGGTAGAAGGTTCTTACTTGTGGTGCTTCCGTCTATCTTTGTGTAGAGTGACGCTAGGCTTCTTCGTTATTTCAGCACGGGCGGCGGCCCGCATAGCAATATGCGGGCCGCCGCCCGGTGGGCTATATACCCTTGCCGTGCGAGCAGGAGAGGCAATGGAGGCTAATCCGGTCAACCCCAAGCCTCAATGTCGTCACTTGCGTCCTGTTCTGGCTCATGTCAGAGTCTTCAGAACGGTTTGGGTCGCGAATGGCAAGTTCTGGGAAATCACCAAATCGTCAACCAGATGGACCGAAACTTTGCTCTTCCCGGAACTTGCCTGGACATGCTGCAACCGGTCGTTCGGTGCTACACCCGGAGTCAGAGGGCTGTGAACACCGATGATCCATTGACGGTCACTCTCCCTAGCCAAGATGGGCGCAGTGACCGGCCCGACACCTTCGACGTCGGTTTTGACGTTTCGCTTGAACGTGATACCGAGCTCTCGGCTATCGAGATCCTCGAAGAGCTTGTCGGTCGACCGCGCGAGTCGTGCTTCGTCAAGGGCAGGTGGCGTGTCGTCGATCAGATAGCGCAGGAGACTGGCCCCGACGTGGCGGTCAAGGAGGTTGTGTTCGAACCGATTGCGGAAGCTGCGCAGACAGCGGTAGCAGGACTCATGGCAGTTCGCTGGGCAGTCTTCGAGAAGCTTCAGCGTTTGCCTAAAGATCTCCATACCGTGGTCGTTGACCCGGCGGGTGAAGCCGGCACCGCCAGCGAGGGTGTCGTACATGTAGATGTCGGCTTCCCGACCTTCGCCGCCAAGAGGTGTTAGCGCAGGACGGTATTCCGCTTGCAACTCCGTGGCCTCGATTCCTAGCTTCCTTGTCGCAGCAATCGTCAGGGCCTCAGCAATTGTGCGCAGCGCGATGTGTGTCGATAGGTAGTCCGGCTTGAGGGTGATGGGCGAGTCCACCTTGAAACGGACTAGGAGTACGTCGGAGATGAAGTCGGTACCGAGCACCAGTCCACGGGTCGAGCGATGGCCGGGACAGTTCGGTTCTTTTTCATCGGGGTAAGGCTTCTTGTGCGTCCCGCTCACCACGCCTGTGGCCGAGGCTGTCGGCTCAATGAGCCCGCAGAGCGTGCAGTAGGTGTACCCCTCGCTGCGGGGACCGGTGTTCGTCACCAGCAGTGTCTCGCGACGATACGTCTGCTCAAGCCGGTTCGTGACGCGCTGCCAGGCGCTCTCCTCGGTCGGCCCGGATGCCATGAGCTTGGCTCGCGTGGCGTAACTGCGAGCCGGCGCCTTGTCGGCACTGGTGCCGGGATCTTTCCTGGCCGGGTGCGCGAACCCCGGCGGGCGCATCCAGTTCTTAGCCTTGCCGAACTTGCCTTCGGCACGACAGGCCGGACAGTTGCGCTCATCCCCAGGCGCGGCCTCGCTGTACGAATAGTAGTTGGCGTAATGGCACACCTGGCACTCGAAGTAGAGCAGCTTGTCCCGCCAAGCTTGGTGACGCGTTTCTTGGACTGGCGCATAGATGGCCTCGGAGGTCCATTCTTTGTTATCGATCCACACCACCTTGCCGGGTGCGTACTGGCTGAGCGCTACCGCAAGACCCTGACTGGGCGCATAATGGAACTCAGGCTTGAAACGCGTCGACCGATCGATGTCAAAGACGTAGAACGATACGACGTCCGTCGGGAACGCGTAACGCGGCAGCACTCCTTTGTATAGAAGTCGATCGAGCAGGTTCTTCTGGGTCCGCCTGGCATTTGGCTCCTCCGGATCCTCGGCTGGGTCCTCCATATCGTCCTCAGCAGATTCCGATGACGCGTCACTATCGGAGGCCGTCACAGGGTGCCCGCTGGCATCGAGATCAAGGGCCTTGTCGATCTCGTCGAGAGTCCTTGTGACGAAGTCTTCCAGGACGGAGTGGTGACCGTTCTGGCCGAGCTGGTCGGGGAGCCATGCCGCAATGTCTTGCCGAAGAGAGTCTTCATGAGACTTCAACCACTCTTCTAGGTCGGACCTGTTCAGCGGTGAATTTGTTCCGGTGAAGTCCGTGATCTGTCCCAGTACCTCGAAAAGCTGTGGCTGCTCGTCGGGGTCGATGTCAGGAAGACGGTCCTGGTGGTAGCGCTGCAGCAGGTACGCGATAACGTGACGTCGTGTGATCTCCTCGTTGTCCATCGTCAGTACTGGGTCATCGACCGCACCGCGGATCATCAGTTCCGGCTGACGGAAGTAATGATCGTCGTGGGTGTCAGCGCTTCCAAAGGCCAGCACAGTGGCGACTGCATTGCCCCGCCGACCGGCCCGACCTGCGCGTTGCTGATAGTTCGCGCGCGAAGGTGGCATGTTACGTAGAGCGACACCGGACAGATTTCCGATGTCGATGCCCACTTCCATAGTGGTCGTGCAAGACAGAACATCGATGGCAGCGGGTTTCTTGCGATCTCCGGATCCGGGCAGACCGAGGTCGACGTCTTGGAACAGCAGCTCATGTTCTTCTGCTTTGGAGAACACGGCGTCTGACTGTGCCGCGGCATTGAGCTGCGCCGTATGCTCAGCGGCGATGATGCTCATCGGAGACTCGGGACTGTCCCGTAGAGCTCGTGTGGCGCTGGCGCGGTAGTACCCTTTACGGGCTTGAAACACCGGGTCCGTGTCGGGGTCTAGCGTACGTACTTGGTCGTCTCGGCAGTTGACGCACCGGGAAGAACCGGGGAACGGTCGCTGGGTGAAACGACAGCGTTCACAATATCCCCAAACCCTTCCGAGATCCAAGTAGACCTTCGAGGCTGACAGTCGATATTTCCCAGCCACTGCCTCGCAGAACTCCTGAAGCAGTGTAGGCAGCCATGTGTCATTGAACTGCTTCTTCGCTGCCTTGGAGTGGAGCCATTGGTCAATCGATTGGAATTTACCCGTGTGCGGATGGACGCCACCTTCCGTCTTCCACCAGTCTCCATCGGTCATCGACGGGAACCAGATGCCGGGGGCCGTCCATTGCATGAGCCACATGCGCATCAGCGCTAGCTTGGATTCCTCGCTGGTCGCCACGCTGTTGATGCCGGGGAGCGTTGCGAGCAAATCAGCAGTCCTGGCTCGGGGCTCCCGTAGGGATGCGAGGCCGAGGGATGCGAGGCCGAGGTATTTGTCCGTGAGCGTCGCGTACATCGTCCGCATCAGCGCATGCGGTGGCGGATCGGTAATGCTGAACAACTGCATGAGCTCGCCGGGGTTGCCCTTGAGTGCGCCCTTCTCGATGGCTGCTTCGACCCTGTCCAGGACGTGAAGTGACTCAGAAGGGCGCAGTTCGGGGCGAAGCCGGACCGACAATTGGCGGGCGCCAACCATGACTGCCAGATATAGATGGTTCAAGGACAGCATGGGCTCGAGCATCGTCTTTTCCAGCTCTTGCCACCCGTGCAGGATTAGGGGCCGCATGGCGTCGCGCATCGAGTAACTCTGCAGGTTCGGAGCGAGCCGGGCGGCGACCTGTCGGGAGTCAGAAAAAGCGAGTACCTTACGCCCACGCAATGGCGCGAACTCGGTGTTCGGCTGCGCGCCTGGTGGTTGCACTTCGAGTTGACGGGTCACCAAGGCTTGAAAGGGTTGGTCACCCTTCGTTTGATGATCTTGTACTGACGAGCGCCCGTAGCCTGCGCGCCGACCGCAGACACCGCAAGGCTTGAACTGCCCGTCCGCCTCGGCCTCGTCGCCGTCATCTTCGCCGGCGATTGGTTCCCCGCTCCGGAGTCCGGGCAGAAACACGCTACGCACGCGACGATCGAGTACCTTCTCTGGGTTGAGTCTGCCGGTGACCAGGTCGAGGTCGGCGAGTTCGACGCTCTTCTCGTAGGGCTCTTCGAGTAGCAGGTCAAGGGGCTGCAGTTCCGGGATGAGGCCGGAAGCAGACTGGAAGGCTCCTCCCGGCTCGTTCCACAAGTGCGAGGGGTTGACGAGGTCGTCGGTATAGGCCCGCGCGTAGGAGGAGCCACAATGTCGGCACGTGTACAGCTCAAAAACCCTGGCTCCGCAGTCACAGGTTGCTCTGGGCTGAGCGTAGAGTCGGCCCACCGGACCTGGCTCTGGGTACACCTCTCGGTCGACCTCCGGGCAGTCAGGGTCGAGACATGCCCACAGCCCGGGGAGACCGCGGAAAAACGCATGCACGCGGCACGGCAGCAGCCCTGCACCGTCCACCGACCGTCGTGCAGCGCTACCGAGTGCAACGAGAGCAGAAACGGCTCTGTCAGCGAGAACTTGGTCCACGTTTGGGAAGATGAGTGTGCCCAGGTCGCTGACGGGCTGTGCCTGCTTCATTGTCTCGTTGACGAGAAGATTCATTGGACCGAAGGCGTCGAGCGCCTCGTATAGCAACTCGCCAACCGTGGCGCCCGGCCTCAGGTCGACCGCACGGTAGTCCAGCAGGTCTTGTACAGCAGCGATGCGGGCCTCGTTCCCTTCACCCTCATAGAATTCGTGCATTGGTACGGCAGCTAGGACCTGTGAATCCTGCAGGCTTCCTGTGCTGGCGCCTGCCCGAAGGGCAAGCTTGCCTTCGATGCTCTTGAAGTCGGCCTCGGACTTGCCGCTCAACTGTGCTGCGAACTGACGCGCATACCGGGGGCTCGTGAAGCTGGCACTTGTGCAGATCACCTGCAGCTGCTCTGCGGGGATACCGAGCCTCGCGCGTAGACGACGGAGCAGGAGTGCCACCTCGGCGCCGGCGGCGCCCCGGTACATGTGAGCTTCATCGATGATCAGAAGAAACTTCTCGTCGGGGTTGTTCGCCAACCAGTCCCGTGTCGCATCGAATACGGGCCGCTCAAGCGGACGCATGAGCATGTACTCGAGCATCGAGTAGTTGGTGATCAGGACGTCTGGAGGCTCTTCCAGCACTTCATGGCGTGTCAGAAGCTCCGGGTCTTCGGGACGGGTAACGGCACGGATAAACTCGCCAGCACTGTTCTTCCACCGGGAACCGCTCTTGCCGTACCACGCCTTCAGATTCGGCTTAGCTGGCCACTTGCCTCGTGCCTCCAGCTCCTTGATGAGAGCATCTGCCTCCCCACGCTGTGGCGATGAGGAGTCGTTCGCCAGGTCGATCAGGTTGACGTAGAAGTCCTCGATGGACCGAAGGCGCGTCTGGTCCTTCTTGGCCTTGCGCACGCCTGGGTACAACGTTCGGCTGGTGTAGCGGGCGAAGCGTGCCGGGCGGCCGGCCCACTCGCTAAACCTGGCAGTGACGCGTGGGTCGCTCAGTAGGAGGCGAAGACGGCCCAACTGGTCGTTCACTAGCGCGTTCATTGGGTAGAGGATTAGTGCCCTCACAGCCGGAACCTTGAAGGACTCAGGCTTGTGTGCGGCCTCTGCCGCGAGTTTGGCCAGCATCGGCAGGAGGAACGACTCAGTCTTGCCCGAACCTGTACCGGTCGTGACGGCCAGACTCAGGCCATCGCGAGCGGTCGACTCTAGTGCCTCAGCCTGGTGGGTATAGGGCGGGTCGTACAGCAGGCTCTTCGAGCCGGCCGCATGTGCCGACAGGCTGCTGAGCATCTCTCGCACGGCTTCGTCGAGGTCCAGATCACCGAAGCCGCGGTCCGTCTGGTAGCGAGGGGTGCTCTCGATGAAGGGGGCTTGGAACAGCACGCCTTCCTGCTCGAGCAGTTCGCGACGCTGGTCGAGCACGGTGGGATGCCCGATGTGATAGGTCGCCTCGATGTAGTCCCGAAGGGCTGTCTGGATCTTGCTGATCGTCTCCGCGATCGTTGGCGCTTCCACTGTTACGCCACCCCTCCCTCTTCTCTGACGTGCATCCATAGCATGTCAGTGAAGAACGCCCGCACTGGGCCGATCGCCGACATCGGTACGCGGTAAGAGACGAGTGCTCCTCTTGCCTGCGGGACAGGGATACCCACAAGCTCGAGGTAGCGCTGCGCCCACCCGGGCACGGGGCTGAACAGGTCCAGACATCGGTCGCCGGACGTCCCCGGAGCCGGTCTTATGTACATGACTTGCGGTGTGCCCGCCAAGGCATCGATGGCTGCCTGTGTGCGCCACGCCTCGTCGCAGCCTGCCGCATCGAGGTCATCAACTGGAAGATCCACCAGTGCGCGAGGGACTCCATGCTCCACGCGCACAAAACACCACAAGTCAGCACCGTAAGCCTGAGATCGGCGGGCAACGAAATCTCCCGAGTCACTGCTCGCGAGCTGTCGCCAGCGACCTCGGTAGTAGAGGACGGAAGCCGCCGTATCGATGATCTTGAGACCGTCGATCTCTCCAGACTCACCGGCACCGTCCAAGCGATGACGCATCACAGTAACGACCGCGGCTGCCTGATCCATTCTAGGTCGCTTGAGCCAGTGATCAAGAGGTATCTCATGCAGGCCGGCGGCGCGCAAACGCCCCGGGGCGAGCTGAGCGTCGAGCTTGAGAGACCTGGTGTGGCCCTCATACTGGATTCCTGCGCCCAGCGACTCGTTTACGAGTGGTGCGCCGTTGGGCCGCACACCGAGCAAGAGGTACCGCCCGAGCGCCTTCTCCACGAATGAAGGCGGAGCCAGGTAAATCTGACGCCCCTTACGATCACCTCGGTGAGGAAGTTCGATCAGGTCACCAATCGATACCAAAAGGTCCAGCTGTGCTGCCACTTGGGGACGCGTGACCAAACTTGATTCGTCCAGTGGACTGAGAGCCTCAATTACTGAATCTACAAGGCGGCGCGGAGTCGACGGACACAGGAAAGAGGCTGCACGGCGGAGCAAAGCGGAGAGCGCCTCGGCAGAGAACGCATCAGTTGTCGTCTCATCCAACCAGAGTGCACGGATTGTTCGATGTGCTGCCTCCTGCTTACTGAGCGCCGTTACTTTCATCGGATTCCTCCGGCAATCGAACGCTCTGATACCTCTCGAAGATCCTCAGTACCCATTACCGCGAATCGAGCCGCACGAATAAGGACGGGTGATATCAGCACACATCTCAGCATTTTATCTCGCTCGTTCTCGTCCCAACTCTCCAGAGACCCCGGTGTGCTCGCAAGAAGCAGTAGGAATTCCGCTGCAACACGCGGGTCGCCGATACCAGTGTCTGACGCGATGGGACTGATCGCCTCGCTCAGACCCTCCCGCAATGCAGGCAGCGAATCCGCCCACTGCCAGAGATGGTCAGCGATGTAGCGGGCTACAGCACGTTGTGCCTGAGCCTCGCCGACGAGCTTCTGCATTTCATCCAACATGTCTGGCCTTCTATGCGCACTAAGGCGACCATGTCTGCGCTCCAAATGAGACCATCTGTTCCCGGCCGTGAGGGACACGAGGGCCGCTGTAATCGCATCGAGCACCAGCTGCCGCTGGCGGTAGGAGAAGGGATCGGCTGACAGATCAGCATCCTGCCATTGGTGGTGCCCACGGATTAGTTCGAGCACGTCGGACATGGGAGTGCCTGTGCAGCAGATTTTTGGCCGGTCGTTCGGCCTCTGACGCAGCCAATTTGGGTCAGGAGGCAGGATGATGGCTGCGGTCGCGTGGCCGGAAGTGGCTCGAAGCATGCCACCACTCGCTGGGACGGTAATCGGCCGTCGGGCATCTTGCTGCTCACCGAGCAGAGGATTCTCCACAGAGAAGAGGAGCACCTGAGTGCAGTCGCCGTCTGTACGGTCTATTAGGCGTGCGGTGTACCCACCGTTGCGCTGCTTAGTGAGAATCCAACGGAGCGGATGAAATCCACGTTCACATCTGAGAGACGCGAAGCCGACTCCGTTGCGGGAAACCGATATCTCGCATGACTCGGCTACATTGTAAACACTCTGTAGCTTTCCCTTGCGGAACTCCTGGGCTGCCAACCTCGTCCATGCGTTGTCGAGAAAGGGAAGAGAGATTGGATGACGCTGGCGAACCAGCTCCTTGTCGGATTCGTCGCGCAGCACAATACTCAGATCAGCCCTCGTCCCCACAGGACCGTCTACCGACAGGCTTGCCCGGCCCTCCCAAATCTCGGTTAGCTTCGGGCGGGCTGGAGTGGCGAACAGCCGGATGCCTGCCCCCTCAGTGTTTTCCTCCAAGCTTGGGTGAGGATCGCGAATAGTGACGATAAGTGAACCGCTCACAAAGGGTCTGCCTGCATTCCTGGTTAGGAGTGCAACATGTACTTCGTGCGTGCCCACAGGAAGGTTCTCTAGAGCGAATACTAGTTCTTGGCTACCTGCAGGCCATTCGAGCAGTGAAGGCAGTCCGCCGTCTATCCTTACTGAACATTTCTCTGTCGCTTGAGTAGACTTCACCATGAGGAGTGCTGGTTCCCCGGCCATCCACTCGGCAACTCCTTCCCCATCCCAGGAAGCCGGAGTAAGACCCACAGGGTGGATGGACACGTTCGACACCACTGACAGGCCCACTGCTGTGAGCTGAGTGACCTCCGCTTCGCTAAGGGTGTGGGGCACCTTTAAATCGAAAGCATTCACTCCATCAGCAAGAATGAATGTTTCAGATACCCAAGGTAGATCCAGGGGGGGAAGGCCGGCGCGGCCGACCAGGCAATAGTCATGACCTGGCCGGACAACTCCACCTTTGATTTCGATAGCCAGACCTCCGGGTTGCTTCCGGAAGAGCCACCAGGGTCCCCTGGTGATGATGCAGCGCTCGGCTATCAGCTCATTGACTTGTGTGGATCCCTGCTCCAATTGAATGATGGGCGTGCCCGGCCGAGGCCACGCGGTTAGCTGTACTCTGCCCGGGTACAGCAGTTTCCCGCGGGGAAGTGGTTGGTGACGTCCCTCGATTTTTGGGCGCCGTGTCCGAAGTTCCTCGCCGACCTGTATATTTTCTGCTTGAAGAATCGTGAGGTCGGGTAGGCTCAAATAGGGGCACCATCCGTTGGCTTCTTGACGCAAGAGGAGTTTCGGATTGGAGACAGTCGGTAGAGGCTGTCCTCGCTGCGCAGGCCCCGAGCTCGTACTCGTCGGAAGAAATCCGCTAGAGCGGACTGTGTGCGCCGAGCGCCTAGCCTGGTACAGCCAGTTTCGTGAATCATGCTCTTCTGTTAGGTCGTCAAGTAGACGAATGAGTGCCGATTGCGCCAGGTACGGAGATTCCTCGCCGTCGCCTGATAGTAGAGCTGCGGAAATATGGCCGAGCAGAATTTGATTCGAGCAGAATTTTTGAAAGCGATCACTGTACCCGCCCGTGCGTGATGCCAGGCTGGCCCCCAGAACGCGTGGGTCATCAAGCATGGCCGGTGTAAGTATTGCGCGCGCCTCGTATAGAAGCTGTGCCATCTGGCGTTGTAGGTCAGCTGGCATGATAGCATGTGTGATTGGCCATGCGATGATGCTGAAGTTCTTAGCAAAAGCCCCCTTGGGTTCAATCCCACCGTACTCGGCCGCAAACCGTTTATACCACTGCTTAATATATTTACGGTTATTGTCTATTTTCCACTGCGGGCCACGTTCCCAGCCCGGTGTCTTCTGGGAGAACAGGGGCCAGTACTCGTCTCCGGTATAGAGATACCCGATCTCAGCAGCGTGCACTACGAACGGCAACCACCAAGTACGGTGTCGAATGTCGAATCCTTCTACGACAGCCCCGCACACCGCACTCGAAAGCAACTCAAGGTCATCCTGGTTGAGTTCGTGTTCCAGGGCGAAGACGGGCGCTGCTGGCTGTAGTGCCTGGCGATGTGTGTGCAGTGTCCGAAAGTGCTCATCGAGATACTCATGTAGGTACTTGAGAACCTCCGTCGGTCCGGCAGGCGCCGTTCTTGCCACGCTCGGTCTCCCTCCCCTGGGCCCCGCCTTGCACTAGACACAGTTTGGGACAAGTCGATGGCAGCGCGGACATGGTTGGGCGAGAACGACCATGCCCGCCGGCTCTCGGCAGCGGGCGCCCGGAAGTCGTCGAGCTCTGTCGCTTCCATCGAAAGGCCACGCGGAGTTTGGGATCGGCGTGGCCGATCACCGCGGTACGCACCCGTCGCTTGACGACGGCCACGCAACCTCCAGCCGTACTGGATCGGTGTCCGCCGTTGATCGGCGCCCTGTCACACTGTCGGGTACCTCGGGCCCTAACCAGTTCTGAGCGGCTGCTCAGAACCTGTGATCTCTTTCCGTCCAAGCGGCTGGCCCGGGCCACAAGCTCTTGCCCAGCGCCACTTCCAGGCGCGCCAGGGTCCCCAGGTCTGGCAGGACCATCCCCCGGAGCAGTCGGCTGATCGTGGCGTGGGAGACGCCTGCCTTGTCGCCGAGCGTCCGCAGGCCGATCTCGGAGGCCGCCATGGCCGTCGCCAGGTTACGTGCGAAGGCCTGGCCATAGTGCGCGCTGACGGGGGCGCTCTCGACGAGCCGGGCGTACGGCCACTCGCCGGAGGCGATGTACGTCGCCGGCAGTTGGTCGTTGTTGCTCCGGGGCATGCCGAAATGATCCCACGTCGCCATGGGGCCCGTCCCTCCGTGCCGGTTGAGTCGACACACGCCTCGTGTTGGTGCAAGTACACACCAGTTTAGATCATGGGGGGGGCTGTGACGTCGGCATTCTTGTTGCCGCTTTATGGAGACGGTTGCTGGCCGTTGGCGAGAGGCTCTGTGCGTTTGGCCAGGGTTCGTTGGAGGTCCGCAGCGAGGCCGACAGCGGTGGTCGCCTGGCCAGTCCGGATGATCAGCATCCCCGTGCGCCCTGACGGGTCTGGCTCGACGAGGTAGCCGAGCTCTGTGAGGATGCCGAGGGTGGCCGCATGCGGATCATGTCGAGCTGCTCGTGAGTTCCGGCTGCCCTACCCATGGGCAGGACTGTGAGTCGTTCATTCCGTGAGGGTGATGACGCCATCGGGGATCCACCCCTCCAGATAGCCCCGCAGAAATGGGCCGAGCTCGTGCGGGTGCACATGCAGGTCACCCTCGATCTCGGTCAGGGGGTGCCAGGCATACACGGCATCTGGTGACGTGCTCGCGCAAGGACGAAGGGTGAGGTTTCTCATTTGGCCCCGACGAACGGCGAAAATGTGCCTGGTGGCGACCTGCGTCGGTGCGGTCACAGGGGGTGTGTACTTGCCGACCACGGGAACCGTAGCCAAGTACCAGTGACTGAACAGGGGGTCCTGGATTCGAATGAGGGAGAAACCGGTCGGTTGGAGGCGGACCACTGTCGCCCTCAATGGCTTCCACGCCCTCTCACCGGGCGAGCGTCTGAGCAAGACACGCTCCCGCTCGTCAACGACGGCAACTTCTTGTGAGCAGTGGCTGTGTCGGCGGGTTGCGATACGTCTCATGCCTTGAGAGTCCGGCAATGGCCACCTCGACGCCCCTGATGAGCGCCGGAGTGGATGAAAGCGAGAGGCGTGAAACGGAAGACTCAACCGTCGCGCCGATTCGCGCCCAAGAGGTGTGAGGGTGAGGAGAGCTGACAGGCCGTGACCTGCGGCGATACTGACAGCGTTCCCAGTTCACTCGAAGCGCGTTTTGAGGGCGGAGGGGCCGCCCTCTCTGACCTGCGCTCTGAGAGTTTCGATCAAGCCCCACGAAGGCGGGGATGTGTGGGCGAAGGCTTTGAAATCCACCAATATCGGACGGATCTCTATCCTTCGGGGTCCCCGGCATCCTCAGGTGCCCCACTCAAGTGGTGCACCGCGGACAGTCTAGCGGGTGCGGCAGCAGATCGAGACGTCATGCCCTGCTGTTGTGTGGCCCCGTCCACGCGGCCCGAGCCCCTGAACCGGCCGACGGAGCGTGTCGTGCGGTGACGTGCACCGAACGGCCTGGACGCTACCGTGTCAGGTAGATGACGCGGAGGGTTGCGGCGATCTTGGACCGGGAGTATTCGATCTAGATGTGCAGGGCGTCGTCGGTTGCGTACTCGATCTTCCGGACGGGTATCTGCGTGTATAGATTTTCCCTTTCGCTGTGATTAGGCGCTCGTAAGATCGCGTGGATGTCATGGGTGCATCCGATGGCTTCATAGCGATACTTCCAGGGACCCGCTCTGGTCAGCTGAGATCGGCGCATGCCGCGCCAGCTCGTCGACGGTGCGACGCTGACCGTGGCCGCGCCGCTCGTGCGCGGGCGTTGCAGCCGCCTGATTGGCGAGCGCTCCGTCCGCTGACAATGACTCGCCGTCCGGGTGAGCAAAGCCCATGAGCCGGCTCAGCGCGGATATGGACAGAGGGCCACCTTCCAAAGGTGAAGGCAGGCTGACGTCGATTCACCCAGGGCGAGGCGCTGTCAACCTCGGCCAGGGGTGAGTGCAGGCGTCTTCGAGCAACGACGAGGTCAACCGCCCCCCCCGCGTCGGGACTACACGCTCGACACCTGAAGCGGACTACACCTGGAGGACCACGAGGGCAATTCCCGTTCGATGTGCTCACGAGTCATGCCCGAGTAGTCAGGTGGAATGTCACTGATCCCGTCCACTTCGAGAACATAGAATTCTGCCTGCGTACCCGCAAGATTGAGTTGTGCGTCGGGGAAGAGATCGAACCTCTCGCGAAATGAATCGGCAGCCCGATCGGGCAGGCTGGATACTACTGTCAGGGCCATGAGGGGTACCTGTGCAGTCGAAGACCTCCATTCGAAAGATCTCAGTCCTCGCACGACAAGTAGTGCCGCGTTTCCGACGTCGAATTGCAACGAGGTGCGTAGTTCGAAGAGAAGTGCAGCCGTCGAGGTCAGCTGACACACTCGGGAGTCGAGCAGTTGGGCTTCTTGCAGGGTGTCGATCTCCCTCAAGGGGTCAGGATCGGCCACCTCGATGGAATTCGGGAGTTCGTGCCTCGCTGTAACGAGACTGTTCACTGAAATCATGGAATCGGGATATGGTTGTAGGGGTCGGCTTTGCTGACTGTCTGACCGGTTAGGGGGTTAACTGACTGCCCTGCCTTGTTCATGTAGACCACGTATCCGTTGGGGTACTGATACTTTCCTGTTGTTACCGGATCCATTACCCGAACTTGCGTAACCCGGGGATCGATCCCCTTGGTGCCAGCGGGAATATCGTAAGCCCAGCCCTTCCCTGTCGCGACTGGCGTACCAGCCGCCCCCTTAGGGAGAGGCAGTGTTTCCCCAGCAGGGCCCGTCACTGATGCTATGCCGCAGGGTGTCAGCCCGAGCGGGTCTGATATCGACAGAGGCGATGTCACATACGCGTGATGGTTGGGAGCGGGTTCTAGGCCCAGGGGGTCGGGACTGATGTATCGGGCGGTCTCGGGGTCGTAATAACGGAAGTGGTTGTAGTTCAGGCCGGTTTCTGCATCGGCGTACTGTCCAGGGAAGCGGAGCGGGCACTCCACGGCTGTCCAGTCCTCTGGCCCTACGGGGAACTCGGTTCCCCATAGCGTAGTGCGGCGCTGCCATGTCACTTCGCCATCAGTGGTGACCAGTTCGGTAGGAGTACCTACGAAATCGGTGAGGACCGCGTGGAAGCTTGTGGTGCGATCCGCGTTCGTCTCCTCGGCGAGCTGAACCAGGAAGGACATCTCCGGAGTGCGCGTGCGATACCAGTGATCGGTCTGGGCGAGAGGTCGGTGAGTACCTGGCGCATAGGCCCAGGTGGTGGCCCGCCCATCCGCCCCGGTCTGCTCTGCGAGACGGGTGTCGTCCCAGCTGAAATAAGTTACTGAAGTTGCGCGACCGTCGGTGGCCTCGCGGCGCTTGGAGATACGGCGCCCGAGTGGGTCGTAGGTGTAGTGCCAGCGCTCCTCGTCTGGAGTGACTACTGCGGTGAGGCGGTCTTCAGCGTTCCAGGTATAAGACCAGGTGCGAGTCTGGCCGTTGAGTAGTTTGCGTGTCTTGCGGACCAGGCGCCCCTGGGGATCGTATTCGTATGTGGTGCGACCCGCAGTGCGCAGGAGCGTGCCTGTGAAGGAGCGCTCGCCAGCTTCTGGGCGGCCTGGACCCGTGGCGTACGTGAGGTTGCCCGTGTTGTCGTATGCGTAAGCCTCTGACCAGCCGAGTGCACGGACTGCGGTGGTCCGGCCGACGGCATCAAGGTCGAAGCGACGGGTCCCAGAGGTGAGTTCGCGGATCTCGGTGATGTAGCCGTCAGGGCGATAGGCGTAGCTGCGGTGCTGGAGAAGAACTTCCGCGTGCCGGGCCGAGGGCGGGGAGCTCAGGGCCTGGGTGGTGAGGCGGTCGTTGACATCCCATGTCTGGTTGAGGACCACGCCGTCACCGATGCGGCGCTGGGTCTCGCGTCCTGTAGCGTCATAAGTGAAGGACAGCGAACCATGTTCCGACTCGAATCCGGTGAGGTGGCCCGCTGGGTCGTACGTCCAGTCGGAGGCGAGGCCGGTGGGCGTGACGCGGTGGGTGCGTTGTCCTAGGTGTGCTGTCCCGGGACGTTGGTGACACGCGTGCTGGGTGCTTGAACAGGTGAGGGCCTTCTGGGTTCGGTGTGGATTGCGACATCTACCGCCGACCGCCAGGAGGCCCTCGTGTCCCACCGTAACGCCCCGCTGACGCCGACTGGGAGGCTGCGTCTGGCCCGGTGTGTCGTGGACGACGGCTGGCCGCTGCGCCGGGCCGCGGAACGCTTCCAGGTCAGCCACACCACAGCCGCACGCTGGGCCAGCCGCTACCGGCAGCTGGGCGAGGCGGGCATGCACGACCGCTCCAGCCGCCCGCACCATCAACCCCGCCGCACCCCGGCTGCCGTCGAGGCACAGGTTCTGCGGCTGCGGCGCGAGCACCGGATCGGCCCGCTGCGACTCGCCGCCCGCACCGGCATCGCCGCATCCACCGTCCACCGCATCCTCGTCCGCCACGGCCTGCCTGCCCTGGCCGCCTGCGACCGGGCCACCGGCGAACCCGTCCGCCGCTACGAACGCGCCCGGCCCGGCGAACTCATCCACATCGACGTCAAGAAGCTCGGCCGCATCCCAGAAGGCGGCGGGCACCGCACCCAGGGCCGTGCCGAAGGCCGACGCAACCGCACCGGAGTCGGCTACGCCTACCTGCACACCGCCCTGGACGACCACACCCGCCTCGCCTACACCGAAGACCTGCCCGACGAGACCGCCACCACCTGCGCCGGCTTCCTACGACGAGCAACTGCCTGGTTCGCCCGGCAAGGCGTCATCGTCGAGCGGGTCCTGACCGACAACGCCTGGGCCTACACCAAGAACACCTGGCGCCAGACTTGCCGCGACCTGGGCATCAGCCCCCGCTGGACCAGGCCCTGGCGGCCCCAGACCAATGGCAAGGTCGAACGCTTCCACCGCACCCTGCTCGACGAATGGGCCTACATCCGGCCCTACACCTCAGACACCGAACGACAAGCGGCGTTCCCCGACTGGCTGGACTGGTACAACTACCACCGACCCCACACCGGCATCGGCGGCCACCCACCAGCCAGCCGCGTCACCAACCTGTCCGAACAGCACACCTAGGGCGTCGTAGGCGTAGACCATGGTGCGGCCATTGACTCTGTCGGACAGCAAGCGGCCCAATGCGTCGTAAACCAGTACGACTTCGGCGTCCGCGTTGACGGCACGGCTCAGATGGCCTCTGGGGTTGTAGGCGTACGTGGTGATGTCACCGGTCTCGGTGCGCTGTTCAATGACTCGCCCCAGGGCGTCCCGGGTGTAGAAGAGGGCCTCGTTCGCGCCGTTGGTACGGGTGGTGAGGCGGCCTGCTGCATCGTGAGCGTAGGTGATGCTGCGGCCGTTGAAATCGGTCTCTGCGGTCAGGCGGCCCGCTGCATCGTAGGTGTAGATCCAGCTTTGTCCCAGGGGATTGGTGACGGTTGTGAGCCGTAGTTCGGTGTCGTAGACGAATTCGTAGTGGGCGCCGTCGGGATCGGTGCGGCTAGCGGGGACGTCGAACGGGCCTGGAGTGTGTTGAGTGGTGTTTCCCGCAGGGTCGGTGTGGGTGAGGAGGTTGCCCTCGCCATCCCAGGTCCACTCCTCCCGAGCGCCGTCGGGGAGTCCACGCCAGGCGGGTTTGCCCTCGATGGTCCAGCCCATCCGCGTCACATGGCCGAGCGGGTCGGTGACTGTGGTGATGCGCCCGAAGTTGTCCCGATGAAATGTGGTGGTGTGTCCGAGTTCGTCGGTAACCGCTATAGGGAGCCCGGCGGAGTTGCAGGCGGTGGTCCGGGTATTGCCCAACGCGTTCGTGATCGCCGTAGGACGGCCCGCATCGTCGTACGCGTACCGTGTCTCGGCACCGAGCGGGTCGACGGTCGCCAACCGGTTGCCCCGCTCGTCGTAGGTGTGCCGCCAGACTGCCCCGCCCGGCTCGACCACCTTGGTCGGGAGGCCGAGCGCGTTGTACTCCGCCTGGGCCGCTGTGCCGTCGGGGAGAACGAGGCCGGTGAGGTTGCCGGCGTCGTCGTAGGTGTACCGCGTGGTGTGGCCCAGCGGATCGGTCACCGCGACCGGGTGGGCGCCGTACTCGTCCCACTCCGTGCGGGTGACGTGCCCGAGCGGGTCCGTCTCTTCCACCACCAGGCCCTCGGTGTTGTACCGGTGGACTGAGACGTGCCCCTGAGAGTCCGTGTACGTCGTCGTGCGTGCGGTGTCGTCGTAGGTCAGGGCGCCGGACAGGATGCCGTCGATGCCCTCGGTGCGGGTGACCCGGCCGCGGTCGTCGTAGACGTAACCGAACCAGGTTCCGTTGCGGTCGGTCCAGCGGGTGACGCGTCCCTCGGTGTCGTAGGTGAAGCGCAGGGGTTCGCCGCTGGAGTTGATGACCTCGGTGAGGTTGCCGGTGGTGTCGTAGCCGTAGCGCATGACGACCGTGCCCTCGTCGGTCGTGGTGCCCGGGCGGTAGCGGGAAGGGGGCTCGTCCAGGAGGCGCAGGGCGGTGATGCGGGGGCCCTGGGTGTCGACGGCGACGTAGTAGCCGCCGGAGTGGCGGATGCCGAACGGGATGCCCTCGTCGTCGCGTTCGACGTCGATGCGGTTGCCGTTGCGGTCGCTCCAGGAGTCCAGTGCCAGGTGGAAGACGCCGAAGGATGGTGAGGGGACGGGGGCTGCGAAGGTGCGGGTCACTCCCGTCGACGGGTCGGTGACGGTCATCGCGCCGTCCGGTTTGCCGTCCCACTCCAGCGGCCAGCGCGGGCCCTTCACCGGCATGGTCGGCACGCCCGGCTCCGGTACCGGGTAGACCAGGCGCATGCCGTCGGCCGCGGCGAAGACGACGCCCTCGCCGTCGATCTGGAGGCACTCGTCCAGGGTGGAGATCCAGGTCGGGCCGAAGCAGACGCCGCCCCGGTAGGAGGACAGGTGGGTGCGGGTGAACTCCAGCGGCAGGGTGCCCGGCAGGGCGAGGTCCGTCTGGGTCATCAGCATGGCGCCGGTCGCCACGTCGATCGGCTCGCCCACGCAAGGGGTGCGTTCGGCGTTGCGGGCCGCAGGGCCCAGGTCGACCAGGTCCGGGCGCAGCGACGGCGGGCGCAGCAGCAGGGGGGTGGTGTCGGTGAGGCCGCCCTCCATGCTCGCCTTGAGCAGGCCGCCGCCCGCTCCGAGCGCGCCGCCGAAGATCATGCCGTCCTTGGCGGCCTGGTTGACCTCGTCCAGGCTGAAGCCGTGCTGCAGCCCCGTGGCCATCTGCAGCGGCTGAGCGACAGCGAGGTCCACCGTGACCGATTCGACCCCGCCGAACGCGACGCCGACGAAGGCGCCTGCGACGATGTCGGCCACCACGGCGGAGACCCCGACACCCACCGTGGCGCCGAACTCGATGACCGCGTCCGCCGCCGCTGCCGCCGTGCCCGAGGCGATGCCCGCGGTCATGATGGCCAAAGCCACACCACCCGCGATCACGGCCGCGTCGATGGCGATCCGCGTCCAGAGCTTGTTGATCGCGTCGTCGATGGCGTCGGCGAACTTGTCCAGCGCACCCGCCATATCCCGCGAGGACTTGGCGAGATCGCTCAGCCAGCCGCCGCTCTCGCCGGTGGCGTAGCGGCCCCAGAACTTACGGAACGCCTCGATCGACTCACCCGTGTTGTTGTGGATGATGCCGGACGCGCTGCGGTGCACCGGGGAACGGACGTCGTCCACGGAGTCGGCGAACGCACGCCAGGCTTTCGCGGCGTCCCGAAGCTTGCCCGAGTCGGCCTCCGGCCACCACAAGCCCAGGTCGAGAAGGATGTGGCGGGCCTTGTCCTCAATGCTCACCGGCACCGTCACTCGGCTTGTCGGTCTTCACTTCCGTGAACATGCCGGCGATGAGTTCGTCGTTGTCCACGTGGCCGTCCGCCATGTCGGTCATGGCCTCGTGAATGCTCGTCAGGCCGAGCACCAGGATGCCCGCCGCGCCCTCGATCTTCTTCTGGTGCGGCTTGTAGACGCCACCGAACTGGTTTCCCTGCTTGTCGTGGCCCCAGGGCTCGCCCAGGCCGTCCAGGGTCTGAATGAGCGTGGTCAGGGCCTTGCTCAGGTCAATGGCGCCCTGCTGGAAGGCAGGTGCCGCCGCCTTGATGTCGGCGGTCTTGATGTCCAGTACCTTGCCGGGGACCTTGCCATCGCCCATGGATACCCCTGCCTCGTTCGCAGCTGCGGCTTCCGACACTAGGGCGGCAAGTTCAAGTGAGACCCATGTCGGGGTAATGCAGAAGTAACACCCTTCTGTCAGGCGTGACTTCAGGCCAAGGCACTGTTCGCGGCAGGCGACTGCTTGTCGAGCGTGTCGGCGCCGGCCGCCCTGTCGCGCATGTTGCGGCCGAGATGGGCATCTCCCGCGCAACCGCCCACAAGTGGCTTTGTCGCTGGCGGACGGAGGGCGAGGCCGGCCTGCACGACCGTTCCAGCCGCCCCCTGACGACACCGCACCGCACTGCGCCGACGGTGGAGGCGCAGGTGTGCCAGCAGCGGCGGATACGCAAACTCGGACCGGCCCGCCTCGGCCCGATCCTGGGCCTGCCCGCCTCGACCACCCACCGCATCCTGGTCCGTCACGGCCTGAACCGGCCGGCCCACCTGGACCGGCCCACCGGCCAGGTCATCCGCCGCTACGAACGCGACCGGCCCGGCGAGCTGGTCCACGTGGAGGTCAAAAAGCTCGGCCGCATCCCCGATGGCGGCGGCCACAAGGTCCTGGGCCGCCAGGCCGGCCGGGCCCGACGCAGCAACGTGGGCTTCGACTATGTCCACTCCGCTGTCGACGACCATTCCCGCCTGGCCTACAGCGAGATCCACCCGGACGTGCTGGCGCTCGCCAGGTGAGGAGATGAGCGGGGCGACTACGACCCAAAACCCCGGCAGCAGCGGCAACGTTGACTCGGGCTAGACCGCGACGCGGGCCGATGCGCGGTTGGCCAGTACGAGGCGCACGGCCTGTTCGTGGATGACCAGAGCGCGGCGGCAGAACGTATCTAACAACTGGTGGACAACAGTACGTTGGGCTTGACGTCCGAAACGAGGGGCTGGGGCCGCGCCGAGCGGGACGCGGCTGCAGCGTTTGGAGGCGTCACATGGCATCAGGCCTGAGCTGCGACGACCGAAGTTTCCAGAGATCCCGTGAGGGCGGGGAACGCCACCGGGGTGGCGGTCCATGACAGGGTAGCGGATCGGCGTGGGGTGCGGGTCGGCTGTCAGGCCGCGGTGGGCAGGGCGGGGGACGCCAGCAGGGTTCGGTAGCGGGCGGCCTCGGCCGCCACGTCGGCGTCGGTGAGGGTGCGGGTGCCGTGGACCACGAAGGGCGGGGGGAAGTCCATGCCGCACAGGTTGGCCGTCGCCTCCAGTGGGCGCAGCAGTTCCCGGATGGTGAAGCGGTTGTAGCCCTCGGGGCCGTACGAGGAGGCGGGGCCGCCCGTCGTCGTCACCACCTGAAGGGTGCGGCCCCGCAGCGCGGTGCCCTCGCTGCCGTAGGCGAAGCCGTGTTCCAGGACGTCGTCCAGCCAGCGCTTGAGCAGCGGCGGGACCGAGTACCAGTAGAACGGGAACTGGAGGACGATCCGCCGGTGCGCGGTGAGCAGCCGCTGTTCGGCCGGTACGTCGATGACGCCGTCGGGATGGGCGCGGTACAGGTCGTGCACCCGGACGCCGGGTACGTCCCGCGCCGCCCGTGCCAGGGCCGCGCCGACGCGTGAGGGCTGCTCGCCCTCGCCGGCGCCGTCCCGGTCCGGGTGTGCCCACACCACCAGCGTGCCGAACCCGTTCATGACTGTCTCCTCCGTACGGCCGGGGCGGCGTGCGACCGTGGTCCGCGCGGACCCGGCCACGACGGCCGCCGTCGTGTCCTCGGCGGCCGCCGGCGGCACCCGGCGCGCCGGCGGCCGCCACCAGTGTCGGTACGGCGGGTCCCGTACCAGGAGTCGTTCGGGCCGGTTGCGGCCTACCTGGCCAACTGGGGCAAGTCGTGACGGCCGGGGCGGCGTGTGGTTCGGATGGGTCTCCGCGGTGCTGTGCGGGGGCCTCTCGCGTGGGTGAGCGGATGACTTTGCGGTAGGGATCGTCGGGGCGGAGGGGGAGTGCGGTCGTGGGGACGGACCGGGAGGATTCGGGGCGGTGCTTCGTGCGGGGTCCCTGCCGGCGCCCCCGGGGAGGACGATCCGCGCCGTCTCCCCTTCCCGCGCCACCGCCCTGCGTCGATCCCGGCCGCCGCGAGCGGCGCGGCCGGGATCGGTGACGGGGCCGGGGTCCCCGGAGCCCGGGGAGCGTGCCGCCGTGGCCCCGGCCCGCCGGTCTAGCCCGCCGCCTCGTCCAGCGCCTTCGTCAGCAGGGCCGGTTCCGGGACGCCGTGGAAGCCGTCCAGGCGTTCGCCCGCGACGGAGATCACCGGGACGCTGGTGATGGCCTCCCGGTCGCGGGCGTGGTCCAGGGCGTCGAGGTGGCGGCGGGTGTAGCGCGGGGAGAGGACGGCGTCGCGGAAGCGGCCGGGGTCCAGGCCGGCGTCGGCGGCCAGGCGGGTCAGTTCGACCGGGTCGGAGATGTCCCGCCACTGGTAGTAGTACGCGGTGAACAGCCGGTCGTTGTAGGCCTGTCCCGCCCCGCAGTCCAGCGCGTACTGGTAGCCGACGAAGGCCAGGCGCGCCCGGCGCAGCGGGTTCTGCGGCGCTCCGGCGAGCGGCACCTCGTAGCGGGCGGCGAGCGGTGTGACCAGCCGGTTCCAGGCGCCCGGCGGGTACTCCCCGGCCTCCTCGACGCAGTGCGGGTTGGTCTCGAACGGATGCCAGACGCAGGTGACGTCGCGCCCGGCCACGGCCTCGGCCAGCAGTTTCCGCGCGATCAGGCTGAACGGGCAGATGTAGTCGAACCACACGTGCACGGTGACGCTCACGGCACACCTCCCTGGGGGCCGGGCAGTCCGTCTGCCGGGCCGCGACGGTACGCGCCCCGTCGTGGGACCGGTGTTCCGCGCGCGGGGCCGCGCACCCGCACGTGAGCATGCGGTCTGTCCTCCTCGCCGTCCCAGTCGAACGGGCATTCCCGTGCCCAGAGTCGGGAGATAGCAGAGTCTCGCGGAGCCGCGGTGCGCACTTTTAATTCGTTCTTGAGGGTATTATTTTTTGGATGTCTTCGCTCCTGCGATGACGCACCACAGAGCAACCGGCGTCCAGCAAGCTGACCTGGAGGGGACGTGCTTGACGAGCACCTGCACCACACCGTGTCAGTGCCACCGTCGTCCGTGTGGACGGCTCGGCTCCCGGGTGCGCCGCACGGGCCGGGCCGCCCGCTCACGGTCGCGGACTTCACCGAGGAGGTCTTCGCTCATCTGCCACGGGCCGACCAGCGCCGCTGGGCCGAGGTCTACCTCGCCGGCCTGCTCACCACCCGGGGCAAGAAATCCATCCGCAACCTCGCCCTGACCGTGCCCCGGTCGGCGACGGCGGCCCAGTCGCTCCAGCAGTTCATCAACTCCAGCCCCTGGCCGTGGGATCCGGCGCGGCGCGCGATCGCCGCCCAGGTGGTGGCCCGGATGCCGGTGGCGGCCTGGGCGACCGGTATCGCGGTGATCCCCAAGCGCGGCGAGCACTCGGTGGGCGTCCACCGCCGGTTCGTGCCGGAGGCCGGCCGGACCGTCAACTGCCAGCTGGGGATCGGGCTGTTCCTGTCCTCGGGCGACATGAGCGTGCCGGTCGACTGGCGGCTGCTGCTGGACGACCGCTGGTGCGGCGACGAGCGGTTGCGTTCCCGGGCCCGGCTGCCGCTGTCCGCGGCGGCCGAGCCGGTGAGCCGGCATGTGCTCGGCATGGTCGACGCGCTCGCCGGGACCGGTCTCACACCGCCCGCGCCGGTCGTCGCCGACCTGCGCTGCACCCCGGAGGCGGGCCCCCTGGTGGCCGGACTCGCCGCGCGCGGCCTGGACTTCGTGGTCGAGCTGCACCCGAGCCAGGCCGTGCTCCCCGCCGCGCCCGCCGCGGCGCGCGGCACCGAACAGCCCCGGCCACTGCCCGTCGGCGAGTACGCCGGGCGGGGCGAGCGCGCCCGGCCGCCGCGGGTGATCTCGGCGGGCCGGACGGACGGCCCGGTGCGCCACCTCGTGGTCCATTCCGGGCTGGTGCGGCTGCCCGTGCCGCCCGAGCCGGGGCGCACCGCGCCGCAGCCGGTGTACCGCCTGCTGACCCAGTGGTCGGCCGCCGAGCGCCGGCCGATCCGCTTCTGGCTGACCGCGCCGACGGACAGACGCGCCGACGAGATCCTCTCCCTGGTACGGCACTCGGTGCGCACGCAGGCCTCGTTGAAGTCCCTGGAGCGGGACTTCGGGCTGCTGGACTTCGAGGGCCGGTCCTTCCCGGGCTGGCACCACCACATGACGATGGTCACCGCGGCGTACGCCCTGCACCGCCTCGGCGGGGTGCCCGCGGACATCGTCGAGCCCGCGGACATCGTGGAGCCCGCGGCGGCCGACGGCCGCAGGCTGGCGTGACGGTTCGTGGGGCCGATGGACCGGTGGGTGCGGCGGGCCGGCGGGGGGTCAGTCGCGTGCGGCCGGAGCCAGGACGGGCAGTGCCTGGATGATCTCCTCCGTCCGCTCCACGATGTCCGACCAGCCGTGCTGTACGCCGGAGATGTGCTGCGCACCGAAGAGCGCGGAGCGCAGCACACGGGCCAGCGCCTCGGGGTCGGCCTCCGGCGGCAGCGCGCCGTTGGTGCGGCACTCCGTCAGCAGTTCGGCCAGCACCTGGGTGAAACCGACGTAGGGCGTGGGCAGTTCGGACTCGATCGCCCACTGCTGGATCTGCAGTCGGCTGCCGGCCTGGGTGAGCGGGTCCTCGTGGAAGGAGCGGGCGGTGTGCCGCAGCAGTTCCACGACCTTGCGCGCCGGGGTCGCGTCGGTGTCGAGCACCGGGCGCACGGACGCGAGGAGCGCGGTGTAGAACTGCTCGGCCACGGAGACCGCGACGGCCTCCTTGTTGGCGAAGTGGAAGTAGACGGCGCCCTTGGTCACGCCGGCCTGTTCGGCGATGTCCAGGATCGTCACGGACGGGTAGTCCCGCTGCGCGAAGACCTCGGCCGCCGCCTTCAGGATCGTGTTCCGGGTGCGAACGGCCCGGTCCTGCTTGAGGCGGGGCTCCTGGCGGCGGGTGCCGGTCCTGCGGGTGGCGGGAAGCGGGGGTGCCTGGTCCTTCGTCATGTGCGTCCTTCGTCCTCGGGGCGCTCTCCGAGAGTCCTCTCACCCCCTCCTGCCTGGGGAGACGGCGACTCCGGGAAACGACTGCTTGCTAAATACCTTCTCAACGGTATATTTTCTTCAGCGAAGTTGATCTGTGCCTTCGGGCTTCTCGGAGTCAACCTTCTTCTTCCAGGGGGACCATGATGCGCCAGCGTACGTCCGCGACAGCAAGTCCCTTGACGGCCACCTCGGCCTTTTCCGCAGGGGCCGTCGCGTCCACGCAGGCACTCCACTACGCACAGGCTATCCCACGCACCCTCGTCCACCGCGCCTCCGTCGCCGAAGTCTTCCTCACCGACGCGGCCGCGGACGGGCCCGACCGTCTCCTGGTCGCCGCCCAGTGGCCCCGGGACCACGCGCTGTACCACCCCGACGCGGACGGCACCAGCGATCCGCTGCTGTTCGCCGAGTCCATCCGCCAGACCCTGCTGTACGTGGGGCACGGCCGGCTCGGCATACCGCTCGGCCACCGTTTCGTCGGCCAGAACACCGGCTTCGAGATCTGGGACCGGGAGCCGCTGCGGGTCAAGGGCGCGCCCGTCCCGGTGGTCCTGGAGACCACCTGGGACTACGACGGCAGCCGGGCACCCAAGCGGTACGACGTACGGCTGGAGATGGCGCTGTCGGTGGACGGCGTGCGGTGCGGGCGCGGCCACATCGAGGCCTGTGTGGTGGACGAACGGCGGTACCAGCTGCTGCGCCGCCGGGTGGAGCGGCCCGCGGCCGGGCCGTCCGGGCAGCCGGAGGCGGCGCGGCTGATGCCGCACCGCGTGGGCCGGCTGCGCGCCAAGGACTGCGTGCTCGCGCCCGGGGGCGGCCCCGGTGAATGGTGGCTGAGACTCGATCTGAACCACGCGATCCTGTTCGACCACCCCACCGATCACATCCCGCAGGCCGTGATGCTGGAGGGCTTCCGCCAGCTCGGGCACCTCTACGTCCACGAGCGCGGGCGGGGCGCCCCGGACGACACGCTCTACGGCCTCGTCGGCGCGCGGGTGGACTGCCTGGCCTTCGGTGAGCTGGACATGCCGACCCGGCTGTCCGTGACGCGGGCCGAGTCCGCGAACGACGGCACCCGCGAACTCGTCGTCAGCGCCGTCCAGGGTGAACGGCGCATCGCCGAGGCGGTGTTGAACTGGGCCCCGGCGCGGGTGGCCGCGCGCGCCGCCGAGCCGGTGCTGCAACTCGTCTGAACCGCTCCCGGCCCGGTGCCGCCCGGCGCGGCACCGGGCCGGGCGGGCGCGCCCTGACAGGCGTTCGGAGGCGGCTCCTTGAGGGAGTTCGGCCGGGGTCGCGGAGGGGTTCGGCCGGCGCGCCCCGAGGGGCTCGGCTGCCGCCGGCCAGACCGGTCGCGACGGGCCGCGCGGGGTCGCGCGGGGTCGCGCCGGCCGCGGTGTGCGGTCCTCTCCGGAGCCGGGCCTCGCCGACCTTCCCGGCCCGCGCCCTCCTGGCCGGTCGGGCGCCGGCCCGCTTCCGGGTGCCGTCTCGTCTCCGGATACCGGCCCGCCCCGGGGTGCCACGCCAACCCCCGTGCCCTACGCCGCCGTTCGCGTGGGCGGCAGGGCGCGGACGAGGATGTCCCACAGGACGCCGAGCCGGGTCGGCAGGTCCCCGCCGTCGCGGGCGTAGTCCGTGCAGTGGGCGCCGAACAGCACCACCACGACGAGATCGGCCACCGGCTCCGGCGGCAGGGCGGGGTCCACCTGACCGGCCTGCTGGGCGCTGAGCACCAGTTCCAGGGCGCGCTCGTGCACACCGTCCATCAGCCGGGGCGGCTTGGCGGCGCCCTGGGCGGTCTCGGTCACCAGGCGCAGGGCCGCCCTCATGCGCACGTCACGGCGGATGCGCACGGCCAGCGCCAGCAGCAGGGACCGCAGCCGGTCCAGCGGCGGGCCGCACTCCGCGCAGGCGCCGCCGAGCAAGTGGTCGGTGGCCGCCTCCAGATGGTCCACGAGCGCCGTCGCGAGCGCCCGCTTCGAGGGGAAGTGGCCGTAGAGGGCTCCCTTGGTCATTCCGGTGCGCTCGGCGATGCGCTGGAGATTGGCTTCCGCGTACCCGTGTTGTGCGAACTCCTGCGCGGCGGCGTTCAGGACCTGTTCATAGGTACGCAGGGCACGTGGCTGCTTCGCCATGCGTGACTCCGTAAGTCGTCAGGCGGCCCGGGGGCCGGAGTCGAAGGGTGCGGGAGCCCCAAAAAACATACCGTCTTGTTGGAATTAAACAAGGGAGGTGCCCGCTCCCGCCGCGACTTGGGCAGTTCCCCGCGGCCGACCGGGCCCTACGCCCCCTCGGGAGCCCGCTCGGCCTTCTCCAGCAGCGCCACGATGTCGTCGTAGCCGTACCGGCGGGCCATGCCGAGCGGAGTCAGCCCGTCCCAGCCGGCCAGGTCGGTGCGCACGCCCGCCTCCAGGAGCACGCGGACCGTCTCGGTGTGGCCGTGCCACACGGCGTCGTGCAGCGCGGTGTAGCCGTTGTAGGGGCCCTGGGCGTCCAGCTCCACCCGGCCGTCCTCGACCAGTTCCCGCATCACCTCGGGGCGGCCCATGTACGCCGCCTTGTGCGCGGGCGTCGCCTTCATCAGGTGGTCGACCACCGTCGGGTCGGCGCCGTGCGCGAGCAGCGCCGCCACCACCGCGAGGTGCCCCTCGCGGGAGGCGTCGAGCAGCGCGGTGTGGCCGTCGGGCGCCTTCACGTCGGCGTCGGCGCCCGCGGCGAGCGCCGCGCGGACCCCGGCCGCGTCCCCGGACAGCGCCGCCAGCCGCAGCGCGGCCCCGGCCGCCCGCGCGCGGCGGGCCCGGGCCGCCTCGATCAGGCGGACGTACACCGACTGGTCCTCCTCGCACACCAGCGGGCCCAGCTCGTCCGCCCGGTACCCGGCGTGCGCCCGCACATCGGGGTTCGCGCCCCGGGCCAGCAGCAGCTCCACGACCGGCGGATGCTTGTACCAGACCGCGTCGATCAACGGCGTGTGCCCGGTGGTCGGCGCCTGCGCGTCCACGAACGCCCCGTGGTCCAGCAGCAGCCGCACGACGTCGACGCAGCCGCCCTGCGCCGCCTTGTGCAGCGGGGAGGTTCCCATTCGGACGTCCGGCAGCAGCGGGTCCGCGCCCGCGGTCAGCAGCAGCTCGGTCAGCTGGGTCCGGCCCAGCGCCGCCGCCCGGCTCAGGGCGGGGTAGCCCAGCGGGTCCCGGGCGTTCGGATCCGCGCCGGCGTACAGCGCGTCCGCGGCGCCGGGCAGGTCGCCCTCCCGCACCGCCCGGTGCAGCGCCTGCTCGGCGGCACCGGGGTGTTCGGACTCCGGGTGCAGCGTCCGCTTGTTCGACATGAGCCCTCCGCGTCGGTGTCGTGTTCGGTCGGGGCGTACGCCCGATCACCTCACCACGGGGCGCCCGAACCGGCCCCCGCACGCCCCAACCCCGGGGTCACTGACGGGACTTGGACCAGTCGCATCGGATTGCCCGGGCCGGCTTGGTGAACCGTGCCCCGCGGGCGTTTTCTCGGTTGCGGACGTCACGTGGCCGGGCACGGACGCCGCCCCCCCAGCACCGCGACAGACCCACCCCTCAGCACCACCCCTCCACCTCGACCGCCGGACACCAGTCCGCCTCACCCGAAGGGGTTCCCATGCTCGAGAAGGCCGGCACCGAGCGACCACCCGCGGCAGCGGGTCAGTCCCGGCTGCCCTCGCTCACCGGCGCCCGCTTTCTGGCGGCCCTCGGCGTCTTCGCCTACCACCTCTCACGTGAGGGTGTCTTCGCCGATCCCGGCGTCGACAAGGCCCTGCGGTACTGGGCGTCGGCCGCCGGAGCCGTCGGCGTCTCCTTCTTCTTCGTGCTCAGCGGCTTCGTGCTGACCTGGTCGGCCCGGCCCGGCCAGCGCGCGCGCACCTTCTGGCGCCGCCGCGTCGCCAAGATCTACCCCAACCACCTGGCCACCTTCGTCCTGGTCGCCGTCGTCACCTGGAGCACCGGCGTCGTCGTCAGCGCCTACCAGGCGCCCCCCGCGCTCACCGACCCCTCCTCCTGGCTGCCCAACCTGCTCCTGCTGCAGAGCTGGTCGCCGGACGCGCGCATCTTCATGACCGGCAACCCGGTCAGCTGGTCGCTCTCCTGCGAGCTGCTGTTCTACCTGTCCTTCCCGCTGCTGCACCGCGCCCTGCTGCGCCTGGACAGCCGCCGGCTGTGGGCGGTCGTGGGCGTCTGCACCGCCGTCGTCCTGCTGCTGCCGGCGCTGGCCGGGCTGCTGCCCGAGCGGCCGCAGCTGCCGTTCGCGCCCATCGGCGAGGCGCGGTACTGGTTCGTCTACGCCTTCCCCCTCACGCGCTCAGTGGAGTTCCTGCTCGGCATGGCCGCGGCCCGGCTCGTCATGGCCGGCCGCTGGGTGCGCGTCCCGGCGAGCGCCGCGCTGCCGCTGCTCGCCGCCGGGTACGTGCTCGCGCTGCACCTGCCCGTGCTGTACGCGCAGGCCGCCGCCACCGTCATCCCGCTGACGCTGCTGATCGGCGCGCTCGCCCGCCGCGACGCCGACGGGCGCGGCAGCGCGCTGTCCGGGCGGACCTTCGTCTGGCTGGGCGAGGTCTCCTTCGCGTTCTACATGGTGCACCGCCTGGTGCTCATCTACGGACACCACCTGCTCGGGTACGGGCGCGGCTGGGCGCTGCCGCAGGCGCTCGCCCTCACCGCCGCCGCGTTCGCACTCGCCCTGCTGGGCTCCTGGCTGCTGTACCGGGCCGTGGAGATCCCGGCGATGCGCAAGTTCGGCCGGTCCCCGGCCACCGCACCGGCCGTGCCGCGGCCCCGGGCCGAGGTGCGGCCCCGTGTTCCAGAGAGGAATCCATGAGTACGACCGACTCCACCCAACGGTCCGTGCCCGCCGCCGGTGAGTCCGGCGGCGGGCAACTGCCCGATCCCAAGCGGTGGCTGGCCCTCGGGATGCTGCTGCTCGCCACGTTCATGGGCATGCTCGACGTGTTCATCGTGAACGTGGCGGCGCCGTCCATCCAGTCCTCGCTCGGCGCCTCCTTCAGCCAGATCCAGTTCGTCGTCGCCGGGTACGTCCTGGCGTACGCGGTGGGTCTGGTCACCGGCGGGCGCATCGGCGACGCCCTGGGACGCCGCCGGGTGTTCCTCATCGGGCTCATCGCCTTCGGCGCCACCTCGCTCCTGTGCGCGGTGGCGCCCAGTGCTGCCGCGCTCATCGCGTTCCGCGTCGTCCAGGGCCTGGCCGCGGCGCTGATGCTGCCGCAGGTGCTCGCCATCCTCCAGGTGGTCTTCCCGGCCGAGGAACGCGCCAAGGCGCTCGGCCTGTACGGCGCCACGATCGGCCTCGGCTCCATCGCGGGCCAGATCGTCGGCGGTGCGCTGATCAAGCTGGACCTGGCCGGCTGGGACTGGCGCTCCGTGTTCCTGGTGAACGTGCCGGTCACCGTGATCGCCGCGCTCGGCGCCGCCGCCTCGGTGCGCGAGGTGCGCGGCAGCAGCCGGGCCCGCATCGACTACCTCGGCGTCCTGCTGCTCGCCGCCGCCCTGCTGCTGTTGCTGTGGCCGCTGGTCGTCGGCGCCGACAACGGCTGGCCGGCCTGGGGCTGGGGCGCGCTGGCCGGGGCCGTGGTGTGCTTCGCGCTGTTCATGCTGTGGGAGCGGCGCATCGCCCGGGTCTCGGACGCCGGGCACGCGCTGCTGCCGCCGCGGCTGTTCGGGCACCCCGGCTTCGCCAAGGGCCTGCCGACGGCGCTGGTGTTCTACAGCGGCAACGCCGGCCTGTTCCTGATCCTGTCCTACTTCCTCCAGGACGGTCTGAAGCTGTCCCCGCTGGCCTCCGGTGTGGTGTTCCTGCCGCTGGGCGCGGCCTTCGCGCTGGCCTCGTTGCAGGGCAAGAAGCTGGTGGCGCGCTGGGGCAGCGCGGTGCTCGTGCTGGCCGCCGTGGTGATGGCCGCGGGCCTGGTGCTGGTCCGGCTGCCCGTGGGCTCCGGCTCGGCCGCCCACCAGGCGGCACTGGTCACTCCGGGGCTGCTGCTGTGCGGTCTGGGGCAGGGCCTGATCGCGCCCTCGCTGATCGGCCTCGTGCTCGGCGGGGTGGCCCAGGAGGACGCCGGCGCGGCCTCCGGCGGACTGCTCACCGCCACGCAGATCGCCAACGCCCTCGGCTACACCGTCGTCGGCGGCATCTTCAACGCCCTGCGCAGCGACGGCACCTACGGCTCCGCGTTCCAGGACACCCTGTGGCTGCTGTGCGCCCTCGCACTGGTCTCCGGGGCGCTGCTGTGGTGGCTGCGGCCCCGGCAGCAGGCCGCGGCGAACTGAGCGGGCGGGGCGGTCGGCGAGAATTCCCGGAGCTTTTCCGGGAATTCTTTGCCGACTGCCCCAAGTCTCCTCGGGGAAACGGAGAATGATGGCGCGGCCCGCGCGTCCGGAGTTTTATGGAGTTCGTCAGCCCGCCTTTATGGAAAGGGGATCCGGATGCACGTCGCCGCCGTTCCGGAGAACATTCTGGAAACCATCAAGGAGTTCGGCCCGCCGGACATCGCCATCGCCGAGGAGGACCAGACCTGGGTCCCCTTCGACGAGCGGGCGTCCTGGAAGCCGCTCCGGTTCGACCTGAGCACCGGCATGTGGGTGGTCATCACCCGGGTCAAGGGCGCCGGCGTCATCAGCCGCCACCAGCACACCGGCCCGGTGTCCGCGTACACCTTGCAGGGCTCCTGGTACTACCCGGAGCACGACTGGGTGGCGCGGCCCGGCACCTTCGTCTTCGAGCCGCCGGGCGACGTCCACACGCTCACCACGGACGACCCGGAGGGAATGACGACGCTCTTCATCATGAACGGCGTCATGCGCTTCCTCGACGACAAGGACCAGCTGATCGACCAGCACGACTGCTACTACTACCTCGACCAGTACGTGCGCTACTGCCGGTCGCAGGGCTTCGAACCGGATTCCCGGCTCTTCCACTGAAATCCCGGAAAGAAACTCACCGGACACATCCCGAGGAGAATTCAGATGACCGTGGCACAGGAGAAGACCGAACTCACCGCGCAGGACGTGATCGACGTCGCCACCGAGTGGTTCCGCGCCCTCGACCGGCACGACACGCTGGAGGAGGTCACGCCCTTCCTGGCCTCGCAGGGGCTGCGCATGGTCTTCCCGGAGATCACCGTGCGCAACCTGGACGACTTCCGCACCTGGTACGACAACGTCCTCAACCTGTTCTTCGACGAGACCCACGAGCTGACCCGCACGGAGGTGCGGCGGATCTCGGCGACCGAGGCCGAGATCTCGCTGACCGTCAACTGGCAGACGAAGACCTGGAACCCGCCGGCCGCGCACAGCGTGTGGAAGGGCTTCGACGCCGACCAGACCTGGACCGTGGTGCTGGAGAACGGCCGGCCCAAGATCCGGGAGTACAGCGTCGACAAGATCACCCCCATGCCGGGGTCGCCCGGCCTGTGATCCACCACAGCGGCCGGACCACCCGCCGGTGCGGAGCCCACCAGGGCCCCGCACCGGCTCTTGGCATGCGCCGGCGCCCCGCGTGCCGGCACCCAACGGAAAGGAGCACCACCGCGTGCGCATCGGACTGACCGTCTCCCGCTTCACCTGGCCCGGCGGGCCGGAGAAGCTCGCGGAGACCTTCTCGGACATCGCCCGGGACGCCGACGAGGGCGGCATCGCCGGGCTGTGGGTCATGGACCACTTCTTCCAGATCGGCCTCAACGGCCCGCCCGAGCTGGAGATGCCGGAGGCCTACTCGCTGCTGGCCTACGCCGCCGCGGTCACCCGGCGGATCACCCTCGGCACCCTCGTCACGGGCGTCACGCACCGCCGTCCGGCCGTGCTGGTGAAGACGGTCACCACCCTCGACGTGCTCTCCGGGGGCCGCGCCTGGCTCGGCGTGGGCGCCGGCTGGTTCGAGGAGGAGGCCCGCGGCCTCGGCCTGCCCTTCCCGGCGCTGAGGGAGCGGTTCGCCGAGCTGGAGGACACACTGCGGATCGCCCACCACATGTGGTCCGGCGACACCGGCCCCTACCGCAGCGAGCGCCACCACCTGGAGCGGCCCCTCAACTCGCCCGCCCCGCTGAGCCGTCCGCATCCGCGGATCCTGGTCGGCGGGGGAGGGGAGCGGCGCACGCTGCCGCTGGTGGCCCGGTACGCCGACGCCTGCAACCTGCCCGACGGGCCGGACCTGCCGGACAAGCTGCGGCTGCTGCGCGAGCTGTGCGAGAAGGAGGGCCGGGACTTCGGCTCGCTCACCAAGTCGGTGCTCAGCCGGCTGCCGGTGTCGGGCGAGGACGGTTCGGTGGAGCGCGCGGTCCGCCGCTGCGCCGACCTGGCCGCGCAGGGCGCCGAGTACGTCGTCACCTCGCTGCCGGACGTGCAGGACCCGGCGGCGCGCGCACGCCTCGCCGAGGTGGCCGCGCGGGTCGCGGACCTGTAGCGGCGGCGCGGACGCACGACGAAGGGGAGACCGGGACGGTTCCGGTCTCCCCTGTCGTCCGCGGCGGACGGGGATCAGGCGGCCACGGGCTCGGCGTCGCCGACGTCCACCAGGCCGCGGGCCACGTCCTGCTGCGCCCGGGCGTACGCCGCGTGCGTGCCGACGTCCTCCCAGTAGCCCTCCGCGACATGGCCGTACACCGGGAGGCCCTCGGCGAGCAGCCGCGGGAAGACGTCCCGGGCCCAGTCGGCCGGCCCGGTCCCGCTCACGTACCGCAGGACCTCCGGCTGCATCACGTAGATGCCGGTGCTCGCGGTGCGGGAGAACGCCTCGCCCGGCCCCGGCTTCTCCAGGAACCGCTCGACGCGCCCGTCCGGGCCGAGCGTGGCGATGCCGAACTGGCTCGGGTCGGCCACCTCGGTCAGGCACACCGTGACCAGCGCCCGCCGCTCGTGGTGCCGCCGCACCAGCTCGGTCAGGTCGACGTCGGTCAGGGCGTCCCCGGAGATCACCAGGAACGGCTCCCCGCCCAGCAGCCCCTCGGCGGCCTTGACGCTGCCCGCGGTGCCCAGTGGCCGGTCCTCGTGGACGTAGGACAGCGACATCCCGAGCCGGGTGCCGTCGCCGTACTCCCGCTCGATCAGCTCGGCCAGGTAGTGGACGGTGACCACGGTCTCCTCGATGCCGTGCCGGCGCAGCAGGCGCAGCACGTGCTCCATGATCGGGCGCCCGCCCACCGGCAGCAGCGGCTTCGGCAGGTGCTCGGTCAGCGGGCGCAGCCGGGAGCCCTGGCCGCCCGCCATCAGCACGGCCCTCATGCGGCGGCCCGCTCGTCGAAGTCGGGCAGTTCCTCCGTGACCGTGACGGCCCGGTCGAAGCCGCCCGCCCGCAGCACGCGCAGCACGTCCTCGCTCGCCCCGTCCAGCACGATCTCCGCGCCGCGCGCCATCCGCTGCTGCGCGAACGCCAGGCAGCGCACCCCGCCCGGGGACAGCGAGGTCAGCTCCCGCATCCGCAGCACCAGCACGCTCACCGGCCGCTGGAGCGCCTGGTCGATCAGCCGGCGCAGGGACGGCACGTGCCGGTCGGCGAGGTCACCGCTCAGGTGCACGGTGACGGTGGAGCCGCTGTAGCCGAGATAGGCGTCGAACGCCATGTCAGTACCTTTCCGTGAGATCGGTCGATGAGGAGAGGGGCCGGGCCGCGAGTACGGCGACCGCGTGCGCGGCCAGCGGCAGCCGGTCCCCGACGGGGCCGGGAGCGGGGGCGAGCTCCCGCCCCGGAGGCAGCCCGGTGTCGGCGAACAGGTGCCACCGGGTGCCCTCGGGGGCGTCCGGCAGCTCCGCCTTGCCGTCCTGGGCACGGCAGTTGACGGCGACCAGGACGTGGTCGCCGGGCGCGTGGGCGAGGTGGACGACCACTCCGTCGCGGGTGGTGCCGAAGCGGCGGCGCGGATGGTCCGGCCGGGTCAGCGCCGGGTGCGCGCGGCGGAAGGCCAGCGCCGCCCGGACGAGGCCGGTCAGGCCGGTGTGCCGCGCGGCGGCCGCCCAGTCGAGCCAGCTGACCTCGTTGTCCTGGCAGTAGGCGTTGTTGTTGCCGCGCTGGGTGCGTCCGCACTCGTCGCCCGCGAGCAGCATGGGCACCCCCTGCGCGGTGAGGAGCAGCAGCAGCGCCCCGCGCACCAGTCGGTCCCGCAGCGCGCGCACGGCCGGGTCGTCGGTGGGGCCCTCGTGCCCGGCGTTGAACGCGGAGTCGTCGGGCGGGCCGTCGGTGTTGCCCTGCCCGTTGGCCTCGTTGTGCCGCCGCTCGTAGGCCGTCCAGTCGGCCAGCGGCAGGCCGTCGTGGCAGGCGACGAGGTTGACGCTCGCGGCCGTGCCGTACCCGGCGTACAGGTCGGGCGAGCCGGCCAGCCGTTCCGCCAGGTCGCCGACGGCCTCGGGGCGTCCGGCCAGGGCGCGCCGCACCGTGTGCTGGAAGCGGGTGTTCCACTCCATCCAGCGGCCCCAGCGCGGGAAGCGGCCCAGCAGGTCCAGCCCGGCCGCGTCGAACGGCTCGGCGATCAGCTTCCGGTCGGCCAGCACCGGGTCGGCGGCGATCGCCTCCAGCAGCGGCGGCACGTCCAGCGGGGCGCCGCCCGGGCCGCGCGCCAGGATCGGGGCCATGTCGAAGCGGAAGCCGTCCACGCGGTACTCGCTCGCCCAGTGCCGCAGGCTGTCCAGGATCATCCGGCGGGTGCGCGGATGGTTGGCGTTGACCGTGTTGCCGGTCCCGGTCAGGTTGGCGTAGGCGCCGTCGGCGGCGCGCACGTACGCGGCGTCCTCGTCCAGGCCGCGCCAGCCCAGCACGGGCCCCTGCCGGCCGCCCTCGCCGGTGTGGTTGTAGACCACGTCGAGGATCACCTCGATGCCCGCCCGGTGCAGCTCCCGCACCAGCGTCTTCAGCTCCCGCGCCGGGCCGTCCCCGTACCGGTCGGCGGCGTAGGCGGCCTTCGGCGCGAAGAACGACACCGGGTGGTAGCCCCAGTAGTTCGGCAGCGGCCGGCCCGTGGCGGGGTCGCTGAACGGGTTGTCGGTGTCGTCGAACTCGAACACCGGCATCAGCTCGACGCAGTTGACGCCCAGCTCCCGCAGGTAGGGGATCTTCTCGGCCAGGCCGGCGTACGTGCCCGGGTGCGCGACCCCCGACGAGGGGTGCCGGGTGAAGCCGCGCACGTGCAGCTCGTAGACGACCAGTTCCTCGCGCGGGATGCGCGGCCGGGTCACGCCCTGCCAGTCGAAGCCGTCGTCCGCGGCGATCCGGCACCGGTACGCCGGGCGCCGCCCCCATGTCTCGCCGCCGGCCAGGGAGACCGCGTACGGGTCGAGCAGCAGCGGCCCCTTCGCCCAGCCCTCGGGCAGCCCGCCGGCCGCGGACTCCGAGCGGTAGGCGTAGTGCACGGCGGCCGGGTCGAGACCGGCGACGGTCATGGTGAACACGTGCCCGCACCGGAACGCCTCCGGGAAGGGCACCTCGGCCAGCGGCGTGCCCGTGCCCGCGTCCAGCAGCACCAGCCACATGCGGTCGGCGTCCGCGCCGTACACGGTGAAGGTGACCCCGCGGCCGGTGACCCGTGCGCCGAAGCGCAGCGGATCACCGGGCAGCACCGACAGGCGCAGCGCGGCCGGGTGCACGCCCGCCGCCGTCACGCCCGCCGCCGTCACGTCCGCGCCGGTCCGGCCCGTGTCCGGCACGTCCGTCCCGGTCACGTGCGCTCCACGGGCGTCAGCCGGGCCTTCACCCGGAGCCGGTGCTCGCTCCTCGGCAGCCGGACGGTCATCGCCTCCGCGTCGAAGTCGGCGTGGGGCGCGCCGTCCACGGTGACGTGGTCCAGGACGACCCGGCCGGGCGGCAGGATGTCCGGAGCCACCCGCAGCAGTCCGCCGTCGAAGTCGGCGTCCGGGCGCGGCGCGAACCACAGGTCCAGCGGCTCGCGGTGGATCAGCAGCCGCAGGTAGACCTCGGCGAGGTAGCACAGCTCGGCCTTGTGGTACATGGCCATCGCGTGGCTGCCCTTGAGCCGCTCGTTGCCGACCGCGAAGGGCAGTCCCTGCGCCAGCACCGTGAAGTGCACCCCGCCCTCGTCGTGGTCGAGGAAGAAGGCGTTGTAGAAGGCGGAGGCCTCCCGGGCGTGCCGCAGGAACTCCTCGTCGCCGGTGTGCCCCGCCAGGATCAGGTAGGCGAGGATCGCCTGCTCCTGCTGCCACCAGGTCTTGCGGTCGTGCCAGACGAAGGCGTGCCGGCCGTTCTCCGCCTCCCGCTGGAGCACGTCGTACCAGCCGCCGCGCTGTCCGTCGCGGCCCACCGCGGGCATGCTCCGGGCGAGCTGGTCGGCCAGCTGCCGGTACTCCCGCTTGGGCAGGGTGCCCGCCATCCGGGTCAGGTTCCAGGCGATCTTCAGGTTGTGCCCGACGACCGCCCGGTTCTGCTGCCAGCCCCAGGTGTGGTCGGGTGTCCAGTCCGCGTGGAAGCGCTCGTTGACGAAGGGGCTGCCGCCGGGCGTGCGGTCCGGCATGTACGTGACGATCATGTCGAAGGTGTGCTCCAGCATCCGCCGGAAGCGCTCGTCGCCGGTCGCCAGGTAGAGGTTGATCAGATAGGCGGGGGCGTGGTCGCCGACCGAGTTCCAGTTCTTGCGCGAGTGGTTGGGGCCGAGGGCGTCGTCGTGCGGGCTCAGCGACACCGGGTCGATGTGCGAGTAGTAGCCGCCCAGCCGCCGGTCCCGGAAGAACCGTTCGAACAGGGCGACGGTGTCCTCCATGTCCCGGCGGATCACCGGGTTGCCGGTGAGCCGGTACGTCTGGGCGAGCCCGACCAGCGCGTAGATCTGCTCGTAGGCGGGGATGGCCCGGTAGTCGTCGCCGAACTCCGAGGCGAACAGCTTGCGTTCGCGGGTCCCGGAGACGTCGACGCCGTGGTACCAGTACACGAGGTTCTCCGCCTCGTCGCGGAAGAGCATGTGGTCGTGCAGGTACTGCGAACCGCGCTCGGCGACCTCCAGGAAGTCCTCGTCGCCGGTGAGCGCGTAGGCGCTCGCCATGCCGTAGACGAGGCGGGAGATGGTGTCGGTCTCCTGGGTGTGCTGCTCGGTCTTGTGGCCGCTGGCGCGGATCTCGGTGCGGTAGTCGGCGAAGTCGACGGGCCCGTCACCGAACTGGGACCGGCGGTAGAACCGGGCGAGCCGGCGCAGCTGCTCGGTCCACCAGCCGGCCTCCTCGTAGGGGTGTCCGGCGGGGGTCTCGGCGGTGAAGACGAGCTTGTCCGCCTGGAAGTACAGGCCGTCCGGGTCGGGGTAGACGGGACCGTAGGAGAAGACGAACGCGCCGGGCACCAGCAGCTCGTCGATGCGGCCGGTGACGTCGTGGTACGGCTCCTGCAGATTGCGCAGCAGCTGCGCGGACGTGGTGTCGGTGAGGTGGACGGCGACCTCGCGGTCGTCGAGGGTCTTGACGGTGAACCGACGTCCGCCCTGGCGCCCGGTGACATAGCCGGCGGTGGTGTCGGAGAAGGAGAAGGGCACTTCGGCGGGCATGGCGGCCTCCTGGGTCTGCTGCGGGGTCCGGTGCCGGCCTCAGGCGGCGATGACGTCGCTGGGCAGGGACAGCCGTTCGATCACGGTCCGGGCCAGCAGGTGGCAGTGGTCGACCGTGCGGGTGCTGATCAGGTCGCGGTCGACGGCGACGTCCTGGTTGACGTAGATCCCGCCCATGTTGCGGACGTCCGCGACGATGTTGTTGTGGCAGGTGACCGGACGGCCCCGGATCAACTCCGGTGCAGCCGACAGCAGTTGCAGCCCGTGGCAGGAGAACGCCTTCACCAGTGACGGCAGCCGGAAGGCGCGGCGCATCAGCTCCAGCGCGGGCGGTACGGCGTCGACGTCCTCGCTGTAGCGCAGCCGGTCGGCGACCCCGCCCGAGGGCACGATCAGCGCGGCGAAGTGCAGCAGTTCGTGGTAGTCAAGCTCCTCCAGGTCGCCGTCGACGGTCAGCGGCGCCTGGTACTCGTGGCCGGCGAAGGTGAGCGAGGGCTGCCCCCACAGCCGGGTGAGCAGGCTCACCTCGGCGCCCTCCTCCGCGAAGCGCCGCTGGTAGTAGGCGAGTTCGTCCTCGACGTAGTCGGCCTCCAGCAGGATGCCGATGCGCTTGCCGGAGAGCCTTCCGGTCTTGAGGGGTATGACGGTTCCCATGCGATGTCCCGGTTCTTCTCGAAAGGGCTGGAGAGCTACTCGGTGATCAGGTCCACCAGGAACGGCCCGTCGTGGGTGAGCAGGCGGCGCACCGCGCACTCGACCTGCTCGGGCCGCTCCACCCGCATGCCCTCGACACCGAGGGAGCGGGCCAGGTCGGCGAAGCGGATGTCGGGGTGGGACAGGTCGAACGCCGCCGGATGGGCGTGCGGTTCGAGGCCCTGCTCGCGCCAGTACTGCTCGATGTTCAGGTCGAGGAGCCGGTAGCGGCGGTTGTTGCAGATCACGAAGCCCGCGCCGATGCGGTGGCGGGCCGCCGTCCACAGCGCCTGGATGGTGTACATGCTGCCGCCGTCGCCGGTGAAGCCGATCACCTTCAGGTCCGGGCGGGCCAGCTTCATGCCCAGCGCGCCGGGGATGCCGACGCCGAGCGAGCCGCCGCGGGTCTGGAGGAACCGGCCGGGCACCCGGGGCGGCAGGTGCCGCGCCAGCGGACCCGAGGCGGTCAGCGCCTCGTCGAAGTAGGCGAGGTGCTCCGGCGCCTGCCGCGCCAGTTCGCGGGCGAAGTGCTCCATCGGCGTGTCCGGCGCCGCGGCCGGGGCCGGCCGGGGCGGGACCGCCGCCGGCACCGCGCCGCGGGCGCGCAGCTCGGCGGCGAGCGCCGCCAGCGTGGGCTTCGGGTCGGCCGCCAGGCCCAGGTCGACGGGATGGTTCTTGGCGATCTCGTAGGAGTCCAGGTCGACGTGCACGATCCGGGCGTCCTTGCGGAAGGGGTTGTCCAGCCGAGGGAACACCTCGGGGAACACGTACGTGCCCACGATCAGCACGCTGTCGGCGTCCCGCACGACGGCCGCGCTGTCCTCGCCGAACATGTGGCCCAGCTGGCCCGCGTACAGCGGGTGCGTGGTGTCCATGTTCACCTCGGAGTGGTTCACCCCCCACACCGGGGCGCCCAGCAGCTCGGCCACGTCGGTCAGTTCGCGCTGCGCTCCGGACGCGGCGACGCCGTCGCCCATCAGGATCAGCGGGTGCTCGCCCTCCCGCAGCAGCTGTGCGGCCCGCGCGACCTCGGACGGTTCGGCCGCGGTGCGGGTGGAGGGCACCACCGTGGGCACCGCGTCCTCGGTGGTGATCTGGTCCAGCACATCGGCCGGCAGCACCACCAGGACCGGTCCGCGCGGCGGGGTCATGGCGATCTTCACGGCCCGGCGCAGCACCCGGAGCACCGAGCCGGGGTCCACCACGCGGGTGGCGTACTTGGTGACCGGCTCCGCCATCGCGACGAGGTCGGCGGCCATCTGCGCGTCCATCGCGTCGTAGCGCACGCCGGCCTCGCCCACCAGCGTGACCAGCGGGGAGCCGCCCCTCTTGGCCTGGTAGAGCAGGCCGATGCCGTTGCCGAGGCCCACCCCGCTGTGCAGCTGGACCACGGCCGGGCGCTGCGCGGCGCGGGCGTAGCCGTCGGCCATGGCGACCGCGACGCCCTCGTGCAGGGTGAGTACGTACTCGGTGGCACTGGAGTCCGTGAGGTCGAGGAAACCCTGTTCGACCGTGCCGGGGTTGCCGAACATGTGGGTGATGCCGTCGGCCGCGAGCTGCTCGAACAGGGCGGCCTTGCCTGGCCTTGCGGGCATGAGGAGGCTCCTCTGCAAGGGGAGGGAGAGGGATCTTCGTGCAGGGGGGTGGGACTTCGCGTCCGGGGACGGGAGCACCGCGGGACCCGTCCCCGGACGCGGATGTGGCCGGGCGCGGACGCCGGGGCGCTACCAGCCGTAGCGGCGCAGGTCCTCCTCCAGGACCTTGACCAGGAGTTCGCCGGAGAGCGAGGAGTCCGGGGTGGACCGGGCGGTGATGAACGGGAAGTCCACGATCACCGAGGTCTCCTTGCCCACGTTGCCGTGGAAGGCGCCGTCCGGGCCGGTGGCGTCGCGCAGGATGTACTCCAGCGGGTACGGCGGCGGGCCCATGTTGAACTCGACGCCGAGGAAGCCGGTGCCGTCCTTGTAGTCGTACTCCTTGGGGTGGCCGGTGACGTGCTTGCCCCACAGCAGGCTGCGGCGGGACTCCCAGTCGCGGGCGAAGGCCAGGGTCGCCACGCCGTAGCACTCGGCCAGCACCGGCTTGTCGGCGGCGACGAAGGCGAGCACCACCTCGTGCAGCCGCTCGTTGTTGGCCAGGTCCACGATGGGACCACTGCCGCCGACGATGACCAGGGCGTCGAAGTCCGAGACCAGCTCGTCGGTGGCGGAGGCCAGCCGGCGGTGGTACTCCTCCAGCTCCCGCAGGTGGTTGAGGGCGCTGTCGTAGGGCCGCTCCGGGATCAGGTCGGCCAGGCTCAGCGGGTTGTCGAGCCGGTCGGAGTCGTCCACGGCACGCGCCTTGCGGGCCATGTCCCGGGTGGTGACCGAGCGGCCGAGCGGCGGGTCGACGTACTCGGAGTCCAGGCTCGGCGGCAGCGCGTGTGCCCGCTTTCCGGTGGGCGTCATGAACGTGGTGCGGTAACCGCGGGCGTCGAAGGCCTCCAGCGGGCCGACGAGTTCCTCGCCCCAGTACCCGTATTCGGAGAGCACCACGAGGATGCGTTTGGACACGGAATTCTCCTTCGGAAAAGGTTGCCGTGCGTCTGACGTGGTGTGACATCGATCAGTGAAGCCGTACGCCGAGTGGCCCGGCAACGCTCCCGGACCGGTGCCGGGCAACTGTGCGGACTTGCCTCAGTAGACGAGCCGCCCGCCCTGGTGGGGGCCGGTCCGCGACTCGTCCAACTTTCCTCTGCGGCGGGCGGTGCCGAGGAAATCCTTGTCGGCCGAATTACCGCCGGGCAACGCTTCATTCCGCAGTTGCCGACGCACATCTGGAGGAAGCGTTGGACGGTCGAATAGCAATCGAGGACGTACGGCCGGCGGTCGGCCGCGGGGCGTTCCCCGCCAAGGCCGTGACGGGCGAACCGGTGTCGGTGCGGGCCACGGTGTGGCACGAGGGGCACGGGGCCCTCGGGGCGGAGGTGGTGCTGCGCGGCCCTTCGGGACCGCCGCGCACGGTGCCGCTGCGTCTCGCGGACCCGGGACTGGACCTGTGGACGGCGACGGTGGCGGCCGATGCGCCGGGCCCCTGGACCTTCCAGGTCGTGGCGTGGCGCGATCCGTGGGCCACCTGGACCGCGGGGCTGCGCGCCAAGCTGGACGCGGGCCTGACCGACCTGGACAACGAACTGGAGGAGGGCGCCCGGCTGCTGGACCGCGCCGCGGGCCCGGCGGGCGACGGCGCCGAGCGGCCCGGGGAGCCGGCCGGCCCGGCCCGGCTGCTGCGCTCGGCCGCCGCCGCGCTGCGTTCCGCCGGACGCCCGCCCGCCGCGCGCGCCGAGGCCGCGCTGTCCGGCTCCGTGCAGGCGGCGATGGCCGGGGCCGCGCCGCGCGAACTGGTCACGCACGGGCCCGTGCAGCGGCTGCGGGTGGACCGGCCACGTGCGCGCTACGGCAGTTGGTACGAGTTCTTCCCGCGCTCCACCGGCGGCCGGCGCGCCGACGGCACCCCCGTGCACGGCACCCTGCGCACCGCCGTCCGGGAACTGCCCAGGATCGCCGCCATGGGGTTCGACGTGGTCTATCTGCCGCCCGTGCACCCCATCGGCACCGTCCACCGCAAGGGCCGCGACAACGCGCTGACCGCCGCGCCCGGGGACGTCGGCTCACCGTGGGCGGTCGGCTCCGCCGACGGCGGCCACGACGCGGTCCACCCGGACCTCGGCACGGTCGAGGACTTCGTCCACTTCGTCGCCCGGGCCCGCGCGCACGGCCTGGAGGTCGCGCTCGACCTGGCGCTCCAGTGCGCGCCCGACCACCCCTGGGTGACCGAGCACCCGGAGTGGTTCAGCCACCGCCCGGACGGTTCGATCGCCTATGCCGAGAACCCGCCGAAGAAGTACCAAGACATCTATCCCCTCGACTTCGACAACGCCCCGGAATCCCTCTACGCCGAAATCCTGCGCATCGTAAGGCTGTGGATCGACCGCGGTGTGCGCATCTTCCGCGTCGACAATCCGCACACGAAACCGGTGGCGTTCTGGAGCCGTCTCATCGACGAGATCGGCCGGGAATTCCCCGATGTCTTCTTCCTCGCCGAGGCATTCACCCGGCCGGCCGTTCTCAAGGGTCTGGCCCGCCGCGGATTCGCCCAGTCGTACACCTACTTCACCTGGCGCGAGACAAAGCAGGAACTCACCGAATACCTTGAGGAACTGGTCGCCGACAGCGACTTCCTGCGCCCCAACTTCTTCGTGAACACCCCGGACATCCTGCCCGTGCACCTGCAGACCGGGGAGCCCGGCGCGTTCGCCGTGCGGGCCGCGCTCGCCGCGACGCTGTCACCGTCCTGGGGCGTGTACGCGGGGTACGAGCTGTACGAGGGCGAGCCGCTGCGCGCCACCGGGGACTGCGAGGAGTACGCCCGCTCGGAGAAGTACGAGCTGCGTCCCCGCGACTGGGCCGCAGCCCGGGCCGCCGGCCGCTCCCTGGAGCCGTGGCTCACCCTCCTCAACTCCGTGCGCCGCGCCCATCCCGCGCTCCAGCAGTTGCGCACCCTGCGCTTCCACGCCACGGACAACGACGCCCTCATCGCCTACTCCAAGACCGACCCGGCCACCGGCGACACCGTGCTGTGCGTGGTCGGCCTGACACCGGACGCCCCCGAGAAGGGGACGGTGACCCTCGGCGCCGAGGGCCCGCGGCTCCCCGACGGACCGGTCACCGACGCCGTCACGGGCGAACGCCTCATCCTCACCCCGCGGTTCTCCGTCACCACCGATCCCCTCTCGACCCCCGCCCGCATCCTCACCTGGAGCCAGAAGTGACCATCGACCACACCCCCGACTGGTTCAAGCGGGCCGTCTTCTACGAGGTGCTCGTCCGCTCCTTCCACGACAGCGACGGCGACGGCGTCGGCGACATCCGGGGCCTGCGGGCCAAGCTGGACTACCTCCAGTGGCTCGGCGTGGACTGCCTGTGGCTGCCGCCCTTCTTCAAGTCGCCGCTGAAGGACGGCGGTTACGACGTCTCCGGCTACCGCGAGGTGCTGCCGGAGTTCGGCACCGTCGAGGACTTCCGGGAACTCCTCCAGGAGGCGCACGCCCGCGGCATCCGCGTCATCATCGACATGGTCATGAACCACACCAGCGACCAGCACCCGTGGTTCCAGGAGTCGCGCAGGGACCCCGAAGGGCCCTACGGGGACTACTACATGTGGGCCGACGACGACAAGGGCTACCCGGACGCCCGGATCATCTTCGTCGACACCGAGACGTCCAACTGGGCGTACGACCCGGTGCGCGGCCAGTACTACTTCCACCGCTTCTTCTCCCACCAGCCGGACCTCAACTACGAGAACCCGCGGGTGCAGGAGGAGATGCTCGGCCACCTGCGCCACTGGCTCGACCTCGGCGTCGACGGGTTCCGGCTGGACGCGGTGCCGTACCTGTACGCGCAGGAGGGCACCAACTGCGAGAACCTGCCCGCCACCCACGCCTTCCTCAAGCGGGCCCGGCACCTCGTGGACACCGAGTACCCCGGCCGGGTGCTGCTGGCGGAGGCCAACCAGTGGCCGGAGGACGTCGTCGACTACTTCGGCGACTACGAGCGCGGCGGCGACGAGTGCCACATGGCCTTCCACTTCCCGCTGATGCCGCGCCTGTTCATGGCGGTGCGGCAGGGCTCGCGCTACCCGGTCTCGGAGATCCTCGCTTCCACGCCCAAGATCCCCTCCGGCTGCCAGTGGGGCATCTTCCTGCGCAACCACGACGAGCTGACCCTGGAGATGGTCACCGACGAGGAACGCGACTACATGTACGCGGAGTACGCCAAGGACCCGCGGATGCGCGCCAACATCGGCATCCGGCGCCGGCTCGCCCCGCTGCTCGACAACGACCGCAAGCAGATGGAGCTGTTCACCGCGCTGCTGCTGTCCCTGCCGGGCTCGCCGATCCTCTACTACGGCGACGAGATCGGCATGGGCGACAACATCTGGCTCGGCGACCGCGACAGCGTGCGCACCCCGATGCAGTGGACCCCGGACCGCAACGCCGGGTTCTCCACGGCCGACCCGGGCCGGCTGACCCTGCCCGCGGTCATGGACCCGGTGTACGGCTACCAGACCATCAACGTCGAGAGCCAGCTGGAGGCCCCCTCCTCGCTGCTGCACTGGACCCGGGAGATGCTCGCCGGCCGCCGTCGGCACGCCGCCTTCGGGCTCGGCGAGTTCGCCGAGATCGAGGCCGACAACCCGGCCGTCTTCGCGTTCGTCCGCCACTACACGGCCCCCGACGGCACCCGCTCCCAGGTGCTGTGCGTGAACAACCTCTCCCGCCACCCGCAGCCCGTCGAACTCGACCTGCGCGGCTACGCGGGCATCACCCCCGTCGAGGTGCGCGGCGGCGCCCGCTACCCCGTCATCGGGTCCGCGCCCTACCGGCTGAGCATCGGCGGGCACGGCTTCTACTGGTTCTGCATCTGCCCCGACGAGGACCGGAGGCCGGTGTGAGCGACGCCGCCCTCGCGGACGCACCCCCGATCGACACCGCGCGCCTGGAACGGGCGCTCACCGCCTGGCTGCCCGGCCAGCGCTGGTACGCCGGCAAGGACCGGCCGCTGCGCACGGCCCGCGTCGCGGAGGTCGGCGCGGTCACCTCGCACGGGATGATCCTGCTGGTGGAGGCGGAGTACGCCGACGGCGGACCCGGACAGCTCTACCAGGTGCCCATCGCCGTCCACCCGGCGCCGCGGCCGCCGGACGGCGGGCACGTCATCGCCGTACAGGACGACGAGAGCGTCATCGAGGGCATGAGCGACAAAACGCTCGTACGGGAGCTGCTGCACCTGGTGGCCGGGGAGCGCGAGCATCCCCGGCTCGCCTTCCGCAGCGAGCCGCACTGCGCCGCGTGGCCGCCGCCCGGCCGGGTGGCCGGCTGCCGGCCGCTCGGCGTGGAGCAGAGCAACACCTCGGTGGTCGCCGACGAGCGCTACGTGCTGAAGGTCTTCCGCCAGCTGCACACCGGCACCAACCCCGAGCTGGAGCTGACCCGCGCCCTGCGGGCCGCCGGCAACCCGCACACCGCACCGCTGTACGGCGCGGTCGAGACCGAACTGTCCGACGGCCCGGTCACGCTCGCCGTGGTCCAGGGCTTCCTGCCCGGCGCCGCCGACGGCTGGACGCGCGCCCTGGCCGCCGTGCGCGAGGGCCGGGACTTCGCGGAGCAGGCGTACGCCATGGGCGGCGCGGTGGCCGCGGTGCACCGGGACCTGGCCGCGCGGCTCGGCTCCCGCCCGATGGACGAGGAGCACCGCACGGAGCTGGGCGAGGCCTTCCGCACCCGGCTGGAGCAGGCCCTTGCGCACGTGCCCGAACTGGCGCCGTACGCCGAGGACCTGCGCGCGGCCTACGCGGACCTCGCGGACCTGCCGCCCGGGCCCACCGTCCAGCGGGTCCACGGCGATCTGCACCTCGGGCAGCTGCTGTGCACCGGCACCCGCTGGACGGTGATCGACTTCGAGGGCGAGCCGTCCTGTGCGATGTCCCTGCGGGCCGAACGCCACTCGCCGCTGCGCGACGTGGCCGGCATGCTGCGCTCCTTCGACTACGCGGCCGCCCACGGCGCCGCCCCCGGCTGGGCGCGGGCGAGCCGCGGCGCCTTCTGCCGGGGCTACGCCGACACCTCGGGCACCGACCCGCACGCCCAGGAGGCGCTGCTGCGCGCCTACACCCTGGACAAGGCGGTCTACGAGACGGCCTACGAACGCCGCAACCGCCCCGACTGGATGCACATCCCGCTCGCGGCGATCGCCCGGCTGACGGGACGGGACCCGGCCGCGCGGCCCGGGGGTCCCGCCTCCTAGGCGGCGGTCAGGCGGGCGCGCAGCGCCGGGTCGTCGCCCACCTGCACCGGGTGGCCCACCTCCGTCAGCATCGGCAGGTCCGAGACGTGGTCGCCGTAGGCGTAGCAGTGGGCCGGGCGGACCTCCGGGTACTCGGCCAGCAGCGCGCGGACGGCCCCGCGCTTGGCCTCGCCGATCATGGGCCCGCCGAGGAGCGCGCCGGTGTAGACGCCCCGGTGCACCCGGGGCGTACTGCACAGCACCCGGCGGGCGCCCACCCGCTCGGCCAGCGGGGCGAGCACGGCCGGGAAGGAGCCGGAGACCAGCACCACGTCCGCGCCGCGCCGCACGTGGTCGCGCAGGGCGGCCAGCGTCGGCTCGACGTAGAAGCCGGGGCCGGCCGCCCGGGCGGCGAACCACCGCGCCGCCCGGGCGTGCACCGCCGCGGCCGGTTCGCCCCGCCAGGCCCGGTAGAAGCGGTGGTTGGCCTCGGCCCGGGAGGCGCCCCGGGCCAGGAGGCGGGCCAGGTCGGCACGGACCCGCGCGGCCTTCAGGGCGCCCCGGCGGCCGTAGCGGTCCGGGAAGTAGTCGTCCAGGAAGTCGAGCATGCTCTTGGCGTTGATGAGCGTCTCGTCCACGTCGCTGAAGACCAGATAGGCCGGTCGCGCGTCGCTCATCCCACCGTCACCGCCGCATAGGCCTGCGCGGCGGCACCAGTGCGCAGGGCGCCGTGCGCGGCGACCGTGTGCACGTCCCGCCAGCAGCGCTGGAGGGGGTCGGTGCCGCCCCGGGTCGCGCCGCCCCCGGCCCGCAGCAGCCGGTCGACGGCGGTGACCAGCGTCTCCACCCCGTAGGCGGCGTCCCGGCGGTTGCGGGCGACGGCCGCCGCGTCGGTGGGACCCGCGTCCGCCCGGCCGATGGCCCGGCGCCACAGCAACGCGACGGAGTCGATCTCCGTGGCGGAGCGGGCGAGCGCGTCGGCCGCTCCGCCGTCGGCCGGGGAGGCCGCGGGCATCCGCTCGGTGAAGGCGGCGAGGGCGTGCCGGGCGGCGCCGAGGGCCGGCGCCGCGAACAGCAGCGGGCCCGGCAGGTGGGCCGGGACGGTGTGGCAGCGGGGGCCCGGATCCGGCGAGCCGGCGAGCAGCGCGGCGAACGGCGCCGTGCGGTGCTCGGGTACCAGGACCTCCCGCACGCTGACGGCGTGGCTGCCGGTGGCCCTGAGCCCGGTGCCGTCCCAGGTGTCGTGCACGGTGACGGCCGTACGGGGCACGGCGAAGGCCCGTACGGCGCCGGGCTGTTCACCGGCCGGGGCGGCCAGCAGCAGCCAGTCGGACCACTCGGCGCCGCTCGCCATCGACCAGCGGCCGGTCAGCCGCCAGCCGCCCGGAGCGCGCTCGGCGCGGCCCGCCGGGGGCAGGATCGCCGCCGCGATCCTGGTGCCGGGGGAGCGGGCCCAGATCTCGGCCCGGCCCTCTTCGGGCAGGCGGGCCGCGTAGCGGGCGTGGACCGCCCACAGGGTGCCGCACCAGGCAGCGGAGGGGCAGCCCTCGGCGACGGCGACGGCCGCGTCGAACAGTTCGGTGAAGGTGCCGTGGGCGCCGTCCGGGCGGCCGGGGGAGAAGTGCCGGGCGAAGCCGGCCACGTCCAGCGCGGCGAGCGTCGCGTCGCTCAACCCGCCTTGTTCGTCGGCCTGTCGGGCGTACCGGGCGGACACCGCGGCGGCGTGGGCGACCTCGGCGGGGCGGAGCGTGGCGTGCTGCCGGGTCGTGGTCGGGGTTCGGTCAGCCAGGGCGAGAGCGTGCACGTACCGACTCCTTGGACCGTGGGAGAGACGTGGAGCGGCGCGGACGGGCACCGCCCGCCGAAATATACCTACGCACATGAATTTTTTGAGATGCGTTTTCGGTCATGGTTTCGGCGCCGGTCCACGGATAAAATACCGTCAAGAAGGTCTTCTTATCTCTCGCGGGTTGCGCCCGCACAGGAAGCGAGGCAGCGATGGGCACGGACGACACGGTGGCCGGTTCCCGGCGGACCGCGGCTGCCGCCGTGCGGGGCCGCCCCCGCCAGGAGCGGGCGCTGCGCACCCGGGAGCTGGTGCTCCAGGCCGCCGCGCGGGCCTTCGCCGACGGCGGGTTCCCCGATGTGACCGTGCTGGACATCGCCGAGTACGCCGGGATGACCAAGGGCGCGGTCTACTTCCACTACTCCGGCAAGGAGGAGCTGGCCGCGGCCGTCTCGCAGGGCTTCTACGCCAAGCTGCGGGAGCTGGCCGAGGCGACCGAGTCCCTCGGTCTGCCGCCGCGCGAACGGGTCGTGGAGTTCCTGATGCGCACCGCGGTCGCCTTCCGGGACGACGTGGTCATCCAGGCGGGCGCCCGGCTCCAGATCGAGCACTCGCAGATCGGCTCCGCGCTGCCGGTGCCCTATCACGAGTACACCGACATCCTGGCCCGCTGGCTGCTGGAGGACGCCCGGGACGGCCGCCCGCCGCAGGCGCTCGCCCGCGTGCTCGTCTCCGCGGTCTTCGGCGCCCAGCACATCTCGTGGATCCTCGACGGACGGGCCGACATCGTGGAGCGGATCGAGGAGATCGTGGCCGCCACGCTCGCCGTCTGACCTCCCGCCGGGCGGCGGACGGGGTCAGGTGCGGGTGACCCGGACCCGGTAGTCGCCGTCGTCGTCCACGCCCGTCACCCGCACCTCGATCCCGTGGCGCGGGTCCTTGAAGGTCTCGCCGGGGGTGAAGGGGGCGTCGGAGAGTTCGGCCTGGACGTTGGGGCTGCGGGTGCAGCCGCCGGTCTCGCGGTGCGAGTCGTAGACGGTGACCGGGCCGCGGCCGGTGTCGACCGTGGCGTCCACCTTGTAGACGAGGACGCCGGGACAGCAGACCACCTCGTCGTTGCCGCCCTGGGCGCGCACCTCCAGGGCGTAGGCGGTGTGGCCGTCGACCGGGATGATCACCAGCTTGCCGCCGCCCGCCCGGTGGAGCGGGGTCAGGGAGTACTCGACGCTGCCCGGCCGGGCGGCGCAGCCCACCTGGGTGCCGTCCAGCCAGCCCAGCTTCCACTTGTCCCAGCCGAGCATGTCGTTGTTGGCGCCCCAGTCCTCGCTCATGATGCTCCAGTGCCCCACCGAGCCCCCGCCGTCCTGGGTGTACAGGTCGGGCAGGCCGAAGGTGTGGCCGTTCTCGTGCGGCAGCACCCGGAAGCCGGTGCGCGGGAAGGAGCCGGAGCCGTCGTCCTGGCGGGAGTAGATGAAGGAGGCGTTGGAGACCGGCACCCCGTCGGCCACCGGAGCGTCCCCGTTCCCCGCGAAGGTCACCGACAGCACCGTGTCCAGCGCGGGCGGGCCGGCGTTCGGGGTGATCAGCACGTTGAGCAGGTCGTACGAGCGGAAGTCGACCTTGGGATCGGCCGCGGCGACGATGTCCTGCACCAGCTGCCGGTAGCCCGGCTCGAAGGGCGCGCCGCGCTCTATGCCGTACGAGGCGAACGGCTTCGGCATCCGCAGCCAGCCGGTGACCGGCGTCTCGGCCCGGTAGTCCAGGCGGCCGTAGGAGGAGGTGCGGAACCAGTCCTCGGTGCGCGGGAAGAACTCGTGGAAGCGGTCCATCGCGCTGCCCGGCCCGGGGGCGTCGGAGAAGTCGACCATCAGGGTCAGGGCGTGCACGGTGCCCGTGGAGCGGGCGTAGCCGTGCCGGGTGGGCACGCCCTCGGACATCTGCACGTCCGGGCCGCCGTGGATCATGCAGGGCGAGAAGGCGGAGGAGCGGGCCAGGCCGATCGGCCCGGCGGCGGAGGGCGCCGTGAGGCGGGCGGTCCCGGCCGAGGTGCTGATCGCGAGGGTCAGCGCGGTCACCGCGGCGAGGGCGGCCGTCCGGCGCGAGCGTATGCGGCGCGTGCCTATGCCGGCCGGGTCCGGGTCGGGTATGCGGCGGGACGACTGCGGCTGCATGCATGGACCCCTTCGCTCCACGGCAGCCCCCGGACTCCGGCTGCGCCCTTGCGATCACCCTGTGTCGGTGACCCGGCGGGCGCGCGCTGGGCGAGACCGATCGTGCGAAGGGCGGGACCGATCGTGGGAAGCGGGGTACACGACGGGGTGAATCACGGGGCCACAAGAGCGTGTTCCAGGTCACACGCTTTCTTTCCGGGGCCGGAAATAAGTGGGGACCCTCTCCCCGTTTGGAAGTGTGTCCGCCCGAAACGGGGAGCGCGTCCCCGGATCGGCCGGCCCGAAGAACTTCGACATCCGAGGAGTACGCCGTGACGACCGCGACCCGTTCCGCGCCGCGCAAGGTGACCCGGCCCCGCGCCGACGCCCTGCGCAACCGCGAGCGGATCGTCACCGCCGCCCGGGAGATGTTCGTCGAGCACGGCCCCGATGTGCCGCTGGACGAGATCGCCCGCCGGGCCGGCGTCGGCAACGCCACGCTGTACCGCAACTTCCCCGACCGCGACGCCCTCGTCCGCGAGGTCGTCTGCTCCGTGATGGACCGCACGGCCGAGGCGGCCGAGTGCGCCCTGGCGGAGACCGGGGACGCCTTCACCGCGCTGGAGCACTTCGTGCACACCGCCGCCGACGAGCGGATCAGTGCCCTGTGTCCGATGGTCTCCAGCACCTTCGACCGTCACCACCCCGACCTGGAGGCCTCCCGCGAGCGTGTCGAAAGCCTCGTGGAGGAGGTCATGGGCCGAGCGGTGGCGGCCGGCCAACTCCGGTCCGACGTGGGCGCCTTCGATCTGCTGGTCGCCGTCGCCCAGCTGAGCCGGCCCCCGGCCGGCACGGACTGCCTGCGCGGCGACCGGTTCGTCCACCGGCACCTCCAGATCTTCCTCGACGGCCTGCGGGCCCCCGCTCGCTCGGCCCTGCCGGGCCATGCCGTCACCGTCGAGGAGCTGCGTCAGTCCTGCCCGACCGCGTAGCTCCGCGCGATCCGACGTTCGTTCACTGTCCCGACACCTTCCGTTCTCTGTCGATTTCTCGTCATTTTTCCGTCACGACGTCCTGAAGTCCGTCGTCTCGAAGTCCCGAAGTGGGTACCCCCATGTCCGAAGCCGTCAAGGCTCCCGGCCTCATCGCGCGCAGCGGTGACGCCAACCGCTGGAAGGCGCTCGTCTTCATCGCGCTCGCCCAGCTGATGGTCGTCCTCGACTCCACCATCGTGAACATCGCCCTGCCGTCGGCCCAGAAGGACCTCGGCATATCCGACGGCAACCGGCAGTGGGTCGTCACGGCCTACGCGCTCGCCTTCGGCGGTCTGCTGCTCTTCGGCGGCCGGATCGCCGACAAGTGGGGCCGCCGGCGAGCCTTCCTCACCGGTCTGGTCGGTTTCGCCCTCGCCTCCGCGCTCGGCGGTCTGGCCACCTCCGGCCCGATGATGTTCGGCGCCCGTGCCCTCCAGGGCGTCTTCGGCGCGCTGCTGGCCCCGGCCGCGCTGTCCCTGCTGGCCGTGATGTTCACGGACGCCCGGGAGCGTGCCAAGGCGTTCGGCATCTACGGCGCCATCGCGGGCGGCGGCGGTGCCGTCGGCCTGATCCTCGGCGGTTTCCTCACCGAGTACCTGGACTGGCGCTGGACGTTCTTCGTCAACGTGCCGTTCGCCATCGTCGCCGCGCTCGGCGCCACCCTCGTCATCCGGGAGCCGGAGGGCGGCCGCAACCGCTCCCCGCTCGACATCCCCGGCGTGGTCCTGTCCACCCTCGGCCTGGTCGCGCTGGTCTACGGCTTCACGCGCGCCGAGTCCGACGGCTGGGGCGACGCCGTGACCGTGTCCATGTTCGTCGCGTCCGTGGTGCTGCTGCTGGCGTTCGTGCTGGTCGAGTCGCGGGTCAAGGCCCCGCTGCTGCCGCTGCGCGTGGTCCGCGACCGCAACCGCGGCGGCATCTACCTCTCCCTCGGCCTCGCCATCATCGGCATGTTCGGCCTGTTCCTCTTCCTGACCTACTACCTGCAGATCGTGAAGGGCTACACGCCGGTCAAGACGGGCTTCGCGTTCCTGCCGATGGTGGCCGGCATGATCACCGGCTCCACCCAGATCGGCACCCGGCTGATGACCCGGGTCCGGGCCCGGCTGCTGATGGGCCCCGGCTTCCTGGTGGCCGGCCTCGGCATGCTGCTGCTGACCCAGCTGGAGATCGGCTCCTCGTACGTCACCCTGCTGCTGCCCGCGATGGTGCTGCTCGGCCTCGGCATGGGCACGGCCTTCATGCCGGCCATGTCCCTGGCCACCCAGGGCGTCGAGCCCCGGGACGCCGGTGTCGCCTCCGCGATGGTCAACACCTCGCAGCAGGTGGGCGGCGCGATCGGCACCGCCCTGCTGAACACGATCGCCGCGTCCGCGAAGACGTCGTACTTCAAGGACCACATCGGCGGCGCCGTCACCAAGCCGCAGCAGCAGCTGGTCGGGCTGCAGAGCATGGTGCACGGCTACACCTCGGCGATCGCCTTCGCCGTCGGCATCCTCGGGATCGCCGCGCTGATCGCCTTCACCTTCGTCAACGCCGGCCGTCCGGGCTCCACCACGGTGGCCTCCGGCACGGGCGCCGAGGACGAGGTGCCGGTGCCGGTGGTGGCCCACTGAACACGGCGGTGAGCCAGCGCTCCTCGCAGAGCTAGCGCAGCCAGGGCAGGTCCGCGCCCGCCTCGTCCGGCTGCAGGCCCTCGGCGACGATCTCCATGATCTCGCCGAGGGCCTTCTGCTGTTCCGGGCTGAGCCGGTCGAACAGGGCCTGGCGCACGGCGGTGACATGGCCCGGCGCGGTACGGCCGAGCACCGCGGCGCCCTCCTCGGTGAGCACCGCCAGCTGGCCGCGCTTGTCGGAGGGGCAGTTCTCCCGCCGTACCCAGCCGCTCTTCTCCAGCCGGGCGACGGCGTGCGACAGCCGGGAGCGGGTGATCTTCGCCTTCATCGCCAGCTCCGTCATCCGCAGCCGGCGCCGCGGCGCCTCGGCGAGGGTGACGAGGAGGCCGTAGTAGACGTGCGGCATGCCCGCGTCACGCTGCAACTGCCGGTCGAGGTGGTCCTCCAGCAGGGTGGTGGCGTGCAGATACGCGCGCCAGACGCGCTGTTCCTCGGCGGTGAGCCAGCGGTGTGCCGTGTCGGCGGAGTCCGGTGCCGTATTCATGCACCCACTTTACGAAGGGTCTTTTTTGAAACTTGAATCAGTGGGGCGTACGGTGGTAACTAGAACTTGAGAGTTAAAGTATTCAGGAAGTGTCCGGCCCATCGCAGCGATGGTCCGCCGGAACGACCGGGAGCCGCCGTCATGTCCGTCGCCACCCCCGCCGCAGGCCGGGAGCGCATGCCCGCCCTGTACCTCAGCCACGGCGCGCCGCCGCTCGCCGACGACCCGGTGTGGCCCGGCCAGCTCGCCGACTGGGCCGCGGCGCTGCCCCGCCCGAAGGCGATCCTCGTCGTCTCCGCCCACTGGGAGGAGGCGCCGCTCGCCCTCGGCGCCGTCGAGACCGTCCCGCTCGTGTACGACTTCTGGGGCTTCCCCGAGCACTACTACCAGGTCCGGTACGCCGCCCCCGGCGCACCCGCGCTCGCCGAGTCCGTGCGCAAGCTGCTGCGCGCCCCCGGCACCCCCGTCCAGGACGTCCCGGACCGGGGCCTGGACCACGGCGCCTACGTCCCCCTGGTCGAGATGTACCCGGACGCCGACATCCCCGTGCTCCAGGTGTCCATGCCCACCCTCGACCCGGTGCGGCTGATGGAGACCGGCCGCAGGCTCGCCCCGCTGCGCGACGAGGGCGTGCTGATCGTCGGCTCCGGCTTCTTCACCCACAACCTCGCCGCCCTGCGCCACACCGGCCCGGGCGTTCCCGCCTGGTCCGCCGAGTTCGACGACTGGGGCCGGCGCGCCCTCGCGGACCGCGACTGGGACGCCCTCCTCGACTTCTCCGTCAAGGCCCCGGCCGGCCGCTACGCGCACCCCCGCACCGAACACTTCGCCCCGCTCTTCGTCACCATGGGCGCGGCGGACGCCGGCGGCGGGCTGGACGCCCACAGGTCGGTGATCGACGGCTTCTGGATGGGCCTGGCCAAGCGGTCGGTGCAGTTCGGATAGGCCCGGACCGGCCCCGGCGGCCGCTCTGGCGGGCCCGGCTACAGCTCCTTCTCGAACCAGGCCACGTCCCAGTAGCGGCCGAACTTGCGGCCCACCTCGCGGAAGGTGCCGACGGGCCGGAAGCCGAAGCGCGCGTGCAGCCGCACGGAGGCTTCGTTCGGCTGGGTGATCCCGGCGTAGGCGCGGTGCAGGTCCTGGCCGGACAGGGCCGTGAAGAGGGCGTCGTAGAGCAGGGTGCCGATGCCGCGCCGGCCCGCGTCCGGGGCGACGTACACCGAGGTCTCCACGGAGGTCGCGTAGGCGGGCCGCGCGCGGTGCGGGCCGGAGGTGGCGTACCCGAGGACCCGCGGGGCACTGGTGTCCGGTGCGGCCTCCGTGGCAACCATCAGGCGGTGCGGGCCGTCTTCCGGGTGGGAGAGCAGCCAGGGGCGGCGCTCCCCCGGAGTGAGGGCCACGGTGTCGAACGTGACGGGGGTCGTGCGGACGTAGTGGTTGTAGATCTCCGTGAGGGCGCCGAGGTCCCCCTCGCCCCCCGGCCTGACCTGCACCTCTGTGGACACGGACGTCCCCTCCCCTCGCGCGCGGCGGAACAGGGTACTGCATGATCAGAAAAATCGGTGGGCGGGTTGGGAATTCTGTCCGGATTCCAGTCGTTGTTTCCATCGGATGCAGGGCACTCAGGGGAGAGTCCAGGACAGGTCCCCGAGTGCCGAGCGTTCAGCAGGACCACCCGCCAGCCCACCATCGCAAGGGAGCACGCATGGCAACCCGTGCCGTCGCCCGTCGTCAGTCCGCCTCCGGCGAGACGGCCGACTCGGCAAGCAGGCTTCGCGCTCATGGCGGCGAGATCGCGGACCGCGACCTGGTCGGCATGTACCTCGACGAGATCGCGCGTACGCCGCTGCTCGACGCCGCAAAGGAGGTCGAGCTGTCCCAGACCATCGAGGCGGGTGTGTTCGCGCGGCAGGTCCTCGACGGGTTCGAGGAGACGGCCGCGGACGCCACCCGCGAGGAGCTCCAGGCCCTGGTCGACGCGGGTGAGCGGGCCAAGGACGTCTTCATCCGCTCCAACCTCCGCCTGGTCGTGGCCGTCGCCCGGCGCTACCCGCGCAGCGGTCTGCCCCTGCTCGACCTGATCCAGGAGGGCAACGCCGGCCTGGTGCGCGCCGTGGAGAAGTTCGACTACCGCAAGGGCTTCAAGTTCTCCACGTACGCCACCTGGTGGATCCGCCAGGCGATCACCCGCTCCATAGCCGACCAGTCGCGCACCATCCGGCTCCCCGTCCACCTGGTGGAGGAGCTGGGCCGCATCCGCCGGGTGCAGCGCGAGTTCAACCGGGAGCACGGCCGCGACCCGGAGCCCGCGGAGATCGCCGCGGAGCTGGGCTCGACGCCCGAGCGCGTCACCGACGTCCTCGACTGGGCCCGCGACCCGGTCTCCCTGAACATGTCGGTGGACGACGAGGGCGAGACCCAGTTCGGCGACCTGCTGGAGGACACCTCGGCGGTCAGCCCCGAGCAGTCCGTCCTCACCCTGCTGCGCAGCGAGGAACTGGACGACCTGATCGGCCGGCTGGACCAGCGCACCGCGTCCATCATCAAGATGCGGTACGGCATCGAGGACGGCCGCGAGCGCACCCTGACCGAGGTCGGCAAGGAGCACGGCCTGACCCGCGAGCGCATCCGCCAGATCGAGAAGCACGCCCTGCTCGAACTGAAGAAGCTGGCCCGCGACACCGGCTTCGACGCGGCGGCGTGACCCGTCCGGGCGCCTGAGCCCACGGCAGCACCGCGCGCCGGTCCGCGCCGTGGGGCGGGGCAGCGTACGCCCGGTGGCGAAAGACGGCGCAAACACGGCGCCCGGCCGCCGCTTCAACTCCCGGGCCCGAGGGAACAACCCTTCCGGGCCCGGAAGCGGGCCTCTCGAACGGCCGCACTCCCCACAGAGCACCTTTCGCACGGACGCACCGCCCGAACCGCACCCCACGCACCACCCGGCCGGCCCCCACGCGAGCCACGTCCCGACGCACATCCCCCCCCCGGCGTTGGGACTTCCCAGAGCCGGGCTCCGGCGCCCACACCCCCCCCGGGCGCCGGAGCCCGGCTCCTTTTGCGCGCGGTGCGCGTTCGCGCCGCTGCCGTGCGGGGTGACGGTGCCCCCGGGAACCGGGCGACCGGCTCGTAACGGCGTTTCCGCGCCATGGGGCGGGAGACGGCTGCCGTGTCCGCCCCCCCGCCCGGGGGCTTCCGCTGCGGGAGCGGGCCGGTCCGTGTGACGCTGGGGGAGCGGCCCGGCGCGAGGGACGCGAGAGTGCGCGAGGCGGCGCAGTGGGGAGCGCCGGAACGGCCGGGGGCACGGCAGGCGGCGGCCCACCCCGTACCTGAACCCCGGGGTGAACCGCCGGATGGCAGATTCTGCCACACCGACATAGCCTGCCGAGATGAGCACCACCCCCCGTCCCACCCCCGGCTCCACCCCGCCGTACCCCTCCCTCACCGAGCGCCGCAAGGCCGAGACCCGGATGGAGATCGCGCGGGCGGCGGCCGCCCTCTTCGTCCGCCAGGGCCTGCGGGCCACCCGCGCCGAGGACATCGCCCGCCAGGCGGGCATCGCACCGCGCACGTTCTACCGCTACTTCGCCACCAAGGAGGAGGCGGTCGCGCCCCTGTACGCCGCCGGTGCCCAGCGCTGGGCGGAGGCGGTGCGCACCGCCCCGGCCCGCCTCTCCGTCCCGCAGGCCCTGGAGCACGCGGTCGAGCACACCCTCCTGCCCGGCGTGGGCGTCTCCGCGGCCTCCTGGGAGTGGGTGCGCACCCTGATCCGGCTGACCGACACCAGCCCCGCCCTGCGCAGGGTCTGGGCCGAGGTGGGCCAGACCTCGGAGGACGCGCTGGCGGAGATCCTGGCACGACGGCTGTCCTCTCCCACGTGGGCCGAGCCGATGCGGGAGGCGGCTGCCGACGGGGAAGCGGGAACCGGCGGGGAAGCGGCGACCGGTGAGGAGGCGGCGACCGGTGAGGAGGCGGCTGCGGGTGAGGGGGAGGCCGTCGGCGAGGAGTCCGTGCCGGCCGAAGCGCCCGTCCCGGTGATCACCCCCGATCTGCGCTTCGCCGCCGCGGTGGCCGGCAGCGCCGTCCGCGTGGCCGTGAAGTCCTGGGCCGCCACCGCGTCCCCGCCCGCCGGCCCGGACGGCCCCGCCGCCCTGGCACTGCGCAACCTCAGGGCCCTGGACGCCTTCGCCTGGAACGGGGAACGCTAGGGCCTGCCTTCCGGCCCGTGCCGGGGCGGTCGGGGGCTTCCCTCCCGGACGTCCGCGCCGGGGCCGTGCGGCCCGGCCGGGCCGTCCTGTGGGGCCCCGCCGCCCGCCCGGCTCAGTCGGCCCCCCAACTCCCTCACCGCCGCCGTCAGTTCCTCCGGGGCCCGCACCGTGAACTCGTACCCGGTCAGCGCCAGCCGGACCGCCAGCCACTCGGCCGGGCCACTGGCGTCGCCCCGCAGGACACAGCCGCCCCCGCCGTCGTCCACGGGTGTCCCCAGCCACGCCCGGACCCGCTCGGCGACCTCCTCGGCCGGTGCGGCGAACCGCACCTCGAACGCATAGGTCTCCGGGCCCCCTTGGATGGACCGCCGCAGGTACTCGGCGGCGCCACCGGCCGGGAACTCCCGTGCCGCGAAGCGGACTCCGGTGGCGAACGGCTCGCTCAGCCGGTCCACCCGGAACGTGCGCCAGCCGGCGCGGTCGAGGTCGTAGGCGACCAGGTACCAGCGGCGCCCCGCCGACATCAGCCGGTACGGCTCGGTCAGCCGGCGGGATTCGCCGCCGTCCTTGTCGCGGTAGGCGAACCGCAGCCGCTCCCGGCCCGCCACCGCCCCGGCCAGCGCGGTCAGCGTCTGTGGCGCGATGCTCGTGCCGTCCTCGCCGGGCAGCGGGGTGATCGCCGCCTGGAGCGTGGCGACCCGCCGGCGCAGCCGGGCCGGCAGCACCTGCTCCAGCTTGGCGAGGGCCCGTACCGACGCCTCTTCCACCCCGGACACGGCGTGCGCCGCGCCGGCCCGCAGCCCCACCGCGATGGCGACGGCCTCCTCGTCGTCCAGCAGCAGCGGCGGCATCGCCTTTCCCGCGACCAGCCGGTACCCGCCGTCCGCGCCCTTGGACGCCTCCACCGGGTAGCCCAGCTCCCGCAGTCGGTCGATGTCGCGCCGCACGGTACGACGGGACACCCCGAGCCGCTCCGCCAGCTCACCGCCGGGCCACTCGCGGGGCGTCTGGAGGAGGGAGAGCAGCTGCAACAGCCGTGCCGGGGTGGCGGTCGTCATGCGTACGAGGATGCCGCACCGCCGGGCCGCCGTCCGGCCCGCGTGCGCTTCGTCCCGCTCGTCCCCTTTGGTGCGGTGCTGTGTTGTTCACGGCACCTGCGAGATACATCACGGTCCGGGGCCGTAGGGCCGTGTGTGGTGTGTACTGGAAGGCATGCCCGAGCATCTCTCGACGATCCAGCTGGCAGCCGCGGCCATCCTCACCGTCGCCGGTGTGGTCTGGGCGATCGGCGTCCTGCGTCTGCTGCGCCGGTATCGGTCACAGGCGATGCGCGAACTCGCGGCCCCCCGCCTGCCGTTCCTCCCGGCCCAGCCGGGGACCGGCCCCCTGCGGGAGTCGGTGGAGCTGACCCCGGCCGAACAGGACGCCTTCGCCGGACTGATACGGCAGCTCGGCCACCGCTGACCCGCCCGGCCTTCCGGACCGGCCCGCAGCACCCGCCTGCCGCCCGGCCCGGCCGCCGCGCTAGCCCTGTCGGGCCGCGCGCCGTTCCATCGCGGAGCGGGCCGCCTCCTCCGACGTGTACACCTCGCACATGTGGCGCCCGTCCGGCGTCGCCGTGTGCTCGACCTCCCACAGGGAGGCCTCGCTGCCGTCCGGCAGCAGGAACGCGTGCTCGTAGAGCACGTAGCTCACCCCCGCCCGGCCCACCCGGCCCGGGCGGCCGAACGCCTGGGTGATCTCATGGGCCGTCGCCGTGGCCAGCAGGGCCGCCGTGCGGGCGTCGGGGCGGTCCGGGTTCTCCGCGCGGCGCAGCAGCCGGCGGACGTGGTCGGCGCAGTCGCCGGAGACGAACACGTGCCGGGGCGTGGGGACCGCCCACAGCCGGATCGGCGCGGGCAGCTCCAGCTCGGGGGCGTCCGGCGCCAGCCCGAGGCGCGCGGTGGCCGCCCCCAGCTCCTCCTCGTCCGCGTACACCTCGTGCTCCGGGGCGCCGCCCGGGGTGGTGTTGTGCGCCAGCTCCCACAGCGTGACGGCCGAACCGTCGGCGAGCAGCCAGGTGTGCCGGTACGTCTCCCGGTGCAGCCCGGCGCTGTGGTGCGCCGAGTGCAGCGAACTGTCGTGGGCCAGCGCGCAGTCGAGCCGCCGGATCACCTCGTCGGGCAGCTCGAAGGAGTTCAGGGCACGGCCGAGGAGCCGCGCGAGGTGCTCCTCGGGAGACTCGGGCGACTCGGCTGGTTCGTACGCTGCCGTCTCGTACGGAACGCTCAAGGCATCTCCCGGCGTTGCTGCATGTCACCTTGTGGGTGCATACCGTAGCCCCTCGGTCGGACATCGTGTCCCGGGATTGAGGAAAACGAACACCGGGAAAACGCGCGGGCCGCGCGAGAAGTTCCCGCGCGGCCCCACGTGAGGTCAAAAGCCGCCGCTCAGGCGGCACTTCCGGCGGTCCAGGCGCTCCAGGACATGTTCCAGCCGTTGAGGCCGTTGTCCGGGGAGACCGTGGAGTCGGGGGAGTTCTTCACGATGACGACGTCGCCGACGAGCGAGTTGTCGAAGAACCACTTCGCGGGGGTGTCGCCCTGCGCGCCCTGCACGTCCGCGAGGCCGACGCAGCCGTGGCTGGTGCCCTGGCGGCCGAAGGGCGGGTTGCCGCGGTTGTACCAGTAGTTGCCGTGGATGAAGGTGCCCGAGGTGGTCAGCCGCATCGCGTGCGGCACGTCCGGGATGTCGTACTCCCCGCCGAAGCCGACCGTCGAGCCGTTCATCCGGGTCTGGGTGAACTTCTCGGAGATCACCATCTGCCCGTTGTACGTGGTGTGCTGCGGGCTGCCCGCGGAGATCGGCACCGTCTTGAGCGTCTGGCCGTCCCGCACCACGGTCATCGTCTCGGTGTTGACGTCGACCGTGGAGACCTGGGAGCGCCCGACGGTGAAGGAGACGGTCTTCTTCTGCACGCCGTAGACGCCCTGGGCGCCCTGCACGCCGTCCAGGTCGATGTTCATCGTGACCTTGGAGCCGGCCTTCCAGTACTCCTGCGGCCGGAAGTCCAGACGGCGGTCGCCGAACCAGTGCCCGACCACCTGCTGGCCGCTGCTGGAGTTGACCGTGATGTGCGACTGCACGGCCTTCTTGTCGGTGATCGACTTGTCGAAGGTGAACGACACCGGCATGCCCACGCCGACCGTGGAGCCGTTGTCCGGCGTGTAGGTGCCGATGAAGCTGTTGGCGGAACTCACCGTGGTGAAGATGGCGTTGGCCGCCGCCGGGCGCCCGTCGGCGTCCTTGGCGGCCGCGGCTATCTGGTACTTCGTGCCGCGCTCCAGCTGCTGCTTCGGCTTCCAGCTGTGGCCGTCGGTGGATATCGCCCCCGGCACGGTCTGCCCGGACCCGGCCACGGTCATCTTCACGTCCGTCAGCCTGCCGTCGCTGACCTTCACGCCGGTCGCGTTGATGGACGCGTCCGTGGCGCCGTCCTTCGCCGAGATCGCTATCTTCGCCGTCGAGGTCTTGGGGGAGTCCTTGCCGCCGCTGTTGGAGGCGTTGGCGTTGCCGCCGCAGGCGGTCAGGGTGAGGGCGCCGACCATCAGGGCGGCACAGGCCCCCACTGCGCGCCGCGCTGTAATGTCCGGCGTTGTCACGGGCTGCTCCAGGTTCGTGTGATGTGAGTGATCCGTTCCAGCGTCAATAAAGAGCGCGCAAACCCTCGCTGAGGTTCCCGGCAACGCCCCGGAACAGCATGACGTGACGAAACCGCGACAATCCCCGTCCTCACCAGGTCTCTACGGGTGCCCGTACAACTCCCCGTACGACGGCCACGTCCCGCCGGGTCCGTCCACCGACTCGGCCGCGCGCACGGCCCGTACGATCGCCCGGGTCACCAGGTCCGCGCCCGCGGCGAGCAGTTCGTTGAGGGCCCGCGGGTGCGTGTCCAGCGGACGGGCGCCGGTGGCCAGGGCGAAGACGGTGTCGCCGTCGTGCAGCAGATGGACCGGGCGCACGGCGCGGGCGATGCCGTCGTGGGCGGTGCCCGCCAGCTTCTGGGCCTGGGCCTTGGACAGGTCCGCGTCGGTCGCGACCACCGCGAGCGTCGTGTTCAGCGGCGGCGGCGCGCTGCCGGCCCCCGCCTCCGCCAGCCGCCGCCGCGCCGCCTCGTGCACGCGCTGCTCCGGGTAGGCGACCCGGCCCTCGTACAACTCCCCGTACAGCACCCCCGTCCTCGGATCCAGCACCGAGCCCGCGGCGTTGGCGACCACCAGCGCGGCCACCGTGATCCCCGAGCCGAGCACCGTGCTCGCGGTGCCCACCCCGCCCTTGAGCGGGCCGGCCGCCGCGCCGGTGCCGGCCCCCACGCAGCCCTGCGGCACCGGGGCGCCCGGCGCGGTCGCGGCCGCCGCCTCCACCGCGGCCCGTCCCGTCGCGGCGTCCGGCCGGGCGCGGAAGTCGCCGCCGCGCCCCAGGTCGAAGACGCACGCGGCGGGCACCACCGGCACGACGTGCGCCGGGTCCGTCCCCACCGGCACGCCCCGCCCGCGCTCCTCCAGCCAGGCCATCACCCCGGACGCCGCGTCGAGCCCGTAGGCGCTGCCCCCGGTGAGCACGATCGCGTCGATCCGCTGGACCATGTTGCGCGGATCGAGGGCGTCGGTCTCCTTGGTGCCGGGCCCGCCCCCGCGTACGTCCACGGCGGCGACGGCGCCGCCCTCCGGGGCCAGTACGACCGTGGTCCCGGTGAGCCGGCCGTTCCCGGTGCGGGTGGCGTGCCCCACCCGCACCCCGGCGACGTCGGTCAGTGCGTCGACTGTCATGCCGGCCAGTCTGGCCCACTCCCGGCCGCCGCCGAAGGGGTCAGCCGGCCGGTGTCGTGGCGGTCGCCGCGCGTTGCCCGCGCACCGTGCGCGCCGTCAGCGTCACCCCGGCCGCCACCGCCGCCGCGCAGACCAGGCCCGCCGCGAGCACCGCCCGGTCGCCGAGGAAGGTGCAGCAGAGCACCAGCAGGGCCGCGACCGGCAGCACCAGTTGCTGGGCGATGCCCACCTTGAAGTGCCGGGCGTGCAGCGCCCAGACGGCCAGCAGGTACAGCGCCGTGGGCAGGGTCACCGCCGCCGAGGCGGCCGTCGCGGAGAGGTGCGAGGAGCCGACGGCCTGCTCCACGGACACCTCCAGGCCCGCGCCGATCGCCGCCGCCGACGCGAAGATCAGGTAGTGGCCGTAGCCCCACAGGAACGCCCGCTTGCTGGAGCGCAGATGGCCGTGGATGGGCACCACGAAGTAGATCCACCAGGCGGAGAAGACGATCAGGAGCCCGCCGCCCGCGATCGGCACCAGCTCGCCCAGCGCGGAGTGCCTGTCCACGGCCGACTTCACCGCGACCGTGGCCGCGGAGATCGTCTCGCCGAGCACGATGATCGTGAACAGGCCGTACCGCTCGGCGATGTGGTGCGGATGCCAGGACGTCTCGTGGTGGCGCTCGGCGAACAGCGGCACGCACATCTCCAGGATCGCCATCACCAGGAACACCCAGGGGCGGGCCGGCTGCGGCAGCACGACCAGACCGAGCCAGCCGACCTGGCACAGCAGCACGCCGCCCGCGTACCGCAGCGTGGCCTGGCGCTCGGTGCCCCCGGCCGTGCGCGCCGCTCTCAGCCACTGGGTGGCCATCGCCACCCGCATGATCGCGTAGCCGAGCCATACCGCCAGGAACTCGTGCCGCTGGAAGCCCTGGGAGACACCGGCGGCCAGCACCAGGACGCCGGCGATCTGCACCAGCGTGACGACCCGGTAGGGCACGTCGTCGTTGTCGTACGCCGAGGCGAACCAGGAGAAGTTCATCCAGGCCCACCAGATGGCGAAGAACAGCATGGCGTAGTCGAGGACCCCGGTGCCCGGGTGCCCGTTGCCGATGGCGTGCACCAACTGCACGCCCGCTTGTGCGATCGCCACGACGAAGCACAGGTCGAAGAAGAGCTCCAGCGGGGAGGAGACCCGGTGGGCCTCCTCACGCCCGCGCGCGGTGAGCCGTTTCACGGGGGCGGAGGGGTGCGGGGCGCCGGGGGAGGCGGGGGCCGGGGTGGAACTGGACGTCATGGCTCCCAGCAGATCAGAAAACCGGGCCACCGGCTGGTGAAGGGCCGCACAAGCGGCCGGAGGGCCTTTGGGACGCAGGTCGTACCCTGGACGCATGAGCGACGCCCCCGCATCCGAGCCGCGCGACCCGAAGCCCGCGCTGGTCTTCGACGACCCGCTGGACCAGCAGTCCTCGGACGACACCGACCGCGGCTGGGGCGAGCGGCCGGACGGCGACAGCGCGTCCGACCTCAAGCGCTTCCTCGACGAGAAGCCGCCGCACCACATCTGAGCCGGCGGCGGACACCGGTCTAACGTTTGTCGTCGTGCCCCGCCGCGCGCTGGGCCAGCAGCGCGTCGCGGATCTCCTTGAGGACCTCCAGCTCGGTCACCTCGACGATCTCCTTCGTGCCCTCCCGCGCCGCCTTGCGGTCCGCCTGGCGGGCCAGGTACTTCGACATCGGCAGGACCATCAGGAAGTACACGACGGTCGCGGTGATCAGGAAGGACAGCGCCGCGCCGAGGACGGAGCCCCACATCAGCTGGATGCCGTGCGTCCCGTGGCACGAGCTGCTCAGGCACGTGCTGTAGTTGTCCAGGTTCTGCGTGCCGATCGCACCGACCAGCGGGTTGATGATCCCCTTCACCAGCGCGTTCACGATGTTCGTGAAGGCGGCGCCGATGACCACCGCCACGGCCAGGTCGATGACGTTGCCGCGCATCAAGAAGGCCTTGAAGCCCTGCAAGACGCTCGGTTCCTTCTTCGCGCTCACCTCTGGGACGCTCCTCGTGTACACAAGTTGTGGAACAAAACGCTCCGCAACCTACGGCACGGTGCCGCCATCGTGTCCAATCCTGTCCCTCGAACGAGCGACTTGACGGCGAGTCGTCAAGCAGCGGACCGCCCGGGTTCAGCACAGCGTCACCGCCAGTCGCGCCGTGGCGCCCGCACCGACGAGCGCCGTCGCCGTGGCGCGCGGCACCGCCAGCACGATCAGCGCGCCGCCCTCGGCCACGCCGTCCGGCGGCCGCGGCACCCTCGTCACCCGCGCTCCGCGCGCGAGCACCCGGGCACCGCTCCCGGCCGCCGCGTCCTGCGCGGCCACGACGTCCACCCGGTCACCGGGGCGCAGCAGCCGGACCGTGTCCGCGTCCGCGATCCGCACGGGTGCCGCCACCAGTTCCGCCGGGTGCTGCCGGTGCGGCGCGGCCGCCGGGTGTCCGCGCGCGTATCCGGTGTGCGGCGCCGCGGCGGGGCGGCCCGCCGGAGCGCGCGGCCCCGCCGCCACCAGGGCCGCCGCGGTCACCGCGAGGCCGGCCGCCACCGCCCGCCCCCGGTGCCGTACCAGCCGCTGCACCCGGTACCTCCCGCCGCGCACCCGCACCGGGGCGAACGGCGGCACCTCGCAGGTCGCGGGCGCGTCCGTGCCCAGGGGCCGCGGCAGCCGCGGAAAAGGCGACGGCCCGGCGGACGGGGGCGGAGGAGGTGGGGGCGGTGGCGGCGAAGGCAGAGGGGACGAGGACGGGGAAGGCCAGGACGGGGAAGGCCAGGGCGGCAGGGGCGTGGGCAGGGAGGAGGACGGCTGGGCGGACAGGGGCGTGGGCATCGGGATCACCGCCTGCGACGAGGAATTCGGCTTGCGCTGCCACGATGACGCCTCGCGCCGAATCCCGCCGGAGCCTGTGGACCGCGGGCCGCCTGTGGACAACTCGCCCACCCGAACGAGCCGTTCCGCTCCCGCGGCGGGGAGCCCCCGCCCGCGCACCGGTCACGGCACGCCACCGACGTCCCCGGTCCGCTCTGGCCCTGCGCGCACGCCCCCAGCCCGCTACGGCACCCCGCTCCCGCTACGGCACCCCGCTCCCGCTACGGCAGCTCGAAGCCCGGGTCCATCCCCCCGAGCGCGTGCGTGCACAGGCAGTCCCGCGCCCCGTTCTCCGGCAGCGCGGCCACCGCGTCGAAGAGCACCCCGCGCAGCCGCTCCACATTGGCCGCGAACACCCGCAGCACCTCCTCGTGGGAGACGCCCTCGCCGGTCTCGGCGCCCGCGTCGAGGTCGGTGACCAGGGTCAGGGAGGTGTAGCACAGCTCCAGTTCGCGGGCGAGGGCCGCCTCGGGGTGGCCGGTCATGCCCACGACCGACCAGCCCTGCGCCTGGTGCCACAGCGACTCGGCGCGCGTGGAGAAGCGCGGTCCCTCGACCACGACCAGCGTGCCGCCGTCCACCGGCTCCCAGTCCCGGCCCCGGGCGGCCTTGAGCGCGACGGCCCGCCCGGTGGGGCAGTAGGGGTCGGCCAGGGAGACGTGCACGACGTTCGGCACCGTGCCGTCGGGCAGCGGCAGTCCGTCGAAGTAGGACTGCGCCCGGGACTTGGTGCGGTCGACGAACTGGTCCGGCACCAGCAGCGTGCCCGGCCCGTACTCGGGGCGCAGGCCGCCCACCGCGGAGGGGCCGAGCACCTGGCGCACGCCGAGGGAGCGCAACGCCCACAGGTTGGCGCGGTAGTTGATGCGGTGCGGCGGCAGGTGGTGGCCGCGGCCGTGCCGGGGCAGGAAGGCGACCCGCCGGCCGGCGATCTCGCCGATGAAGAGGGAGTCGCTGGGCGGCCCGTAGGGGGTGTCCACCCGGACCTCGGTCACGTCCTCGAGGAACGAGTAGAAGCCCGAGCCGCCGATTACGCCGATCTCTGCGTTCGCCATGGCCAAGACATTAGCTGGCCGCGCGCCCGCGCAGCAGGGGGTTCCGCGACGGCTTCCGCGCCCCGGCCGGGGGACGCCGAGGACCCCGCCGTCGTGCGACAGCGGGGCCGGCGTCGAGCGGAAGGCCTCAGGCGGCGGAGGTGCCGGTCGAGCTGGACGCCGACGACGCCGAGGGCGACTTCGAGTCGGACGACGAGGAGCCGGACGTCGACGACGAGCCGGACGACTTCGCCGCCGGGCTGCTGCTCGACGTGGAGCCGCGGGAATCGTTGCGGTAGAAGCCGGAGCCCTTGAAGACGATGCCGACCGCGGAGAACACCTTCTTCAGGCGGCCACCACAGTTGGGGCACTCGGTCAGGGCGTCGTCGGTGAACTTCTGCACCGCCTCGAGGCCCTCGCCGCACTCGGTGCACTGGTACTGGTAGGTCGGCACTGTCTTCCTCCTGGCACTCTCACTCAATGAGTGCTAACGACGCTCCATAGTGACGCATTCCCGGGGATCAGTCCACCGTCACCGGCGTGCGGTGACCGACGCCACGCGCCACCTCCTGGCTCTCCCGGCGTCCGGCGAGCCGTGAGCGCAGCGTGAGCAGGGTCACCAGGGCGAGCACCGTGCCGCCCATCGGCACCAGGAATCCCGAGCCGTCCCACAGCCGGTCCTCCAGCTGTCCGGCCACCGTGACCGCGGCCGCCTGGCCCAGCGCCACCGCGCCGGTCAGCCAGGTGAAGGCCTCCGTGCGCGCGCCCGCCGGCACCAGCTTGTCGACCAGCGTGTAGCCGGTGATCAGCGACGGCGCGATGCACATGCCGACCAGCAGGCCGAGCGCGCCGAGCAGCGGCACGGAGTGCGCCGTCCACAGCGCGGAGGCGGCCACCGCGAGCGCCGTGTAGCCGACGACCAGGCGGCGCTGGGGGGCCGCCTTCCAGGCGATGGCGCCGCAGACGATGCCGGACAGCATGTTGCCGGCGGCGAACACGCCGTACAGGACGCCGTTCAGACCGGGTTCGCCGATCGACTGGGTGAAGGCGGCCAGCGACACCTGCATGCCGCCGAAGACCGAGCCGATGCCGAGGAAGGTCACGACCAGCACGCGCACCCCGGGCACGCGCAGCGCGGAGCCGTGGTCCTCGCGGGTGTGCCCGTCCCGCGCGGTCCCCCGCGGCTGGGTGCTCTTCTGCGCGGCGAACAGCAGACCGCCGACGAGGGTCAGGCCGGCCTCGGTGAGCAGGCCGGCCGCCGGGTCGACGGCGGTGCACAGCGCGGTCGCCAGCAGGGGCCCGAAGACGAAGGTCAGCTCGTCGGTGACGGACTCGAACGCGGCGGCGGTGGCCATCAGGGGCGTGCCCTGGAGCTTCACGCCCCAGCGCGCCCGGACCATGGGGCCGACCTGCGGCACCGAGGCGCCGGTCGGCACGGCCGCCAGGAAGAGCGCCCACAGAGGGGCGTGCGCCAGCGCGAGCGCGGTCAGGGACAGGCCGGACAGCGCGTGCACCAGGACGCCGGGGAGCAGCACGGCGCGCTGGCCGTAACGGTCGGCCAGGCGCCCGCTGTAGGGCGCGAACAGCGCCATGGAGACGCCGGTGACGGCCGCGGCGGCGCCCGCGGCGCCGTACGAGCCGGTGGTGTGCTGCACCAGCAGCACGATGGAGAGGGTGAGCATCGCGAACGGCTGCCGCGCCGCGAAACCGGGGAGCAGGAAGGTCCACGCGCCGCGGGTGCGCAGCAGTGGTCCGTATCCCGGGCGGGAGGACGCCGTCGAGGTCTTCGCCGATTCGTCGGTGACCGTGGATACCACGGCCCGTGCCTTTCCGCCGCCTGGTAGCGCGCGGGCCCCGTGCGGGTCCGGTCGCCGAGAGCTGTCCTCTTGCGCGGACTGCGGTAGATACCGGCGCCCACGCACAGGTGGGGGGCGTCCCGGCCGCCATACGGTCGCGCCAGCTCTGCGTCAGGCAGAGTTGGTTCGATCAGGGTGCGCCCCTCATCGTACAGGCGTCACCGTTTTCCGGTCCCCGAGCCGCCGGCCTCCGCCCCGTCCGTGCCCAGCCAGCTCGCCAGCTTGCCGCCGTGGGCGACCGCGCGCAGCCGTCGCTCCGCCGCGTCGCGCACCGGGTCGGTGGCGACCACCAGGAGTTCGTCGCCGCGCCGCAGCACCGTGCTGGGCAGCGGAACGAACGATTTTCCCTCCCGGACGACGAGGGTGACCGCGGAACCCGACGGCAGCCGCAGCTCGGCGATCTCCACGCCGTGCATCCGCGACTCCTCCGGGATGGTCACGGACAGCAGGTGCCCGCGCAGCCGCTCCAGGGGCGCCGACTCGATGCCGAGGTCGGCGGCCTCGCCCTTCTCGCCGAGCCGCAGCTTGCGTGCCAGCCAGGGCAGGGTCGGTCCCTGCACCAGGGTGTAGACGACGACCAGGACGAAGACGATGTTGAAGATGCTCCGGCTGCCCTCGACGCCGTTCACCATGGGGATCGTCGCCAGGATGATGGGCACGGCGCCGCGCAGCCCGGCCCAGGACATCAGGGTCTGCTCCTGCCAGGGCACCCGGAACGGCGTCAGGCTGAGCACCACGCTGAGCGGGCGGGCCACCATGGTCAGCACCAGCCCGATCACCAGGGCGGGCACGACGTCGTCGCCCAGTTCGTGCGGGGTGACCAGCAGGCCGAGCAGGACGAACATGCCGATCTGGGCGATCCAGCCGAGTCCCTCGGCGAAGCCGCGGGTGGCCGGCCAGTGCGGGAGCTTGGCGTTGCCCAGCACCATCGAGGCCAGGTAGACCGCGAGGAAGCCGCTGCCGTGCCCCAGGGCGCCGGCCGCGTACGCCGAGATGGCGATGGCCATGACGGCGATCGGGTAGAGACCGGAGGCGGGCAGCGCCACGTGCCTGAGCCCCCAGGAGCCGGCGAAGCCCACCGCGAGCCCGACGGCCGCGCCTATGGCCAGCTCCAGGGCTATCTCGCCCAGCAGCAGGTACCAGTGCTCGACCGGTCCGGCCGTGGAGAAGGCGACGACCAGGATGACCACCGGGGCGTCGTTGAAGCCGGACTCCGCCTCCAGGGTGCCGGTCACCCGGGACGGCAGCGGAATCCTGCGCAGCACGGAGAAGACGGCCGCCGCGTCCGTCGAGGACACCACCGCGCCGACGATGAGGGCCTGCCGCCAGTCCAGCCCGACCAGATAGTGCGCGCCCGCCGCGGTGACCCCGACACTGACCGCGACGCCCCCGGTGGCGAGGACGGAGGCGGACGACAGGACCGGCCGGATCTCCTTCCATTTCGTGCCGAGACCGCCCTCGGCGAGGATCACGACCAGGGCCGCGTAACCCATGACCTGCGTCACGGCGGCGCTGTCGAAGCGGATGTGGCCCAGGCCGTCCTGGCCCATGACGACGCCGATCCCCAGGTAGACGAGCAGGCTGGGGAGCCCGCTGCGCGAGGAGATCCGCACCGCCGCGACGGCGACGAGCAGGACGAGGGAGCAGACGAGCAGGAGCTGGTTGAGGTGGTGAACAGTCAGCGGCGCTTCCCTTCCTTGGCCCGGGCGCGGGGACGCGCGGACGGCGCGAACACAAGATCCGAGGCTGCGGCGGACCGCATCCAAGTACTTCGTTACCTTACCTAATTCTTGACGCTTTCTTGACGTTCTCCAGGGATGACCGAACGCTCGTGCGCGTTCGTTCCCGACTCCGCGTCAAGGCGGACGGGGTCCTGCGCCTATGGTTGCTCCAGCGCTCATTCAAAGTCACAGCCCGACCTGCCGCTCGCGTTAGGACAGCAAGGACAGCGATGCCCCCGAACACCACCGCCACAACGGGTGACACCGCCACCACCGGTGCCGCGCCCGCCAAGTCCGGCAGGAAGAAGGGGCGAAGAGCCCGACTGCTCGTACTGCTGCTGGTCATGGCCGTCATCGCAGGCATCGCCTACGGCGGGTACTGGTCGGTCAGCACGGTGCGCGCCTCCCTGCCGCAGACCACCGGAACGATCAAGCTCGACGGTCTGTCGGGCCCGGTCGACGTCAAGCGGGACGCCAACGGCATCCCGCAGATCTACGCGTCCTCGGACGCGGACCTGTTCATGGCGCAGGGCTACGTCCAGGCGCAGGACCGGTTCTACGAGATGGACGTGCGCCGGCACATGACCGCCGGGCGCCTGTCGGAGATGTTCGGCAAGAGCCAGGTCAAGAACGACGAGTTCCTGCGCACCATGGGCTGGGACCGGGTGGCGAAGCAGGAGTACGACACCAAGCTGTCGGCCGCCACCAAGCGGTACCTGGACGCCTACTCCAAGGGCGTCAACGCCTACCTGAAGGGCAAGGACGGCAAGGACATCTCCCTGGAGTACGCCGCCCTCAACCTGACCAACGACTACAAGCCCGAGCAGTGGACCCCGGTCGACTCGGTCTCCTGGCTGAAGGCGATGGCGTGGGACCTGCGCGGCAACATGCAGGACGAGATCGACCGCGCCCTGATGACGAGCCGGCTCGGCCCGCAGCAGATCCGGGACCTCTACCCGGACTACCCCTACAGCCGCAACAAGCCGATCGTGCAGGAAGGCCAGTACAGCGCGCTGACCAAGAGCTTCGAGCAGAGCGCCGGAGCGGGCACGCCCGTCGGCACGGGCACGGCGGGCACGGGGACCACGGGCACGACCGGTACGACGGGCACGGGGACCACGGGCACGACCGGCAGCGGCACGACCGGCGCCACGGGCTCGTCCACGGGCACCACGGGCACGACCGGCACCGGAACCTCCACCGGCACCGGTTCGGGCCTCACGAGCCAGCTGGGGGGCCTCTACAACGCCCTGGACAACCTCCCGACCGCCGTCGGCGTGAACGGCCAGGGCATCGGCTCCAACTCCTGGGTCGTCGCCGGGAAGTACACCATCACCGGCAAGCCGCTGCTGGCCAACGACCCGCACCTGGAGGCGTCCCTGCCGGGCGTCTGGTACCAGATGGGCCTGCACTGCCGGACCGTGTCGGCCAAGTGCCAGTACGACGTCACCGGTTACACGTTCGCCGGCATGCCCGGTGTGATCATCGGCCACAACGGCGACATCGCCTGGGGCATGACCAACTCCGGGGTGGACGTCTCCGACCTCTACCTGGAGAAGGTCACCGCGGGCGGCTACCAGTACGGCGGCAAGGTGCGGCCCTTCAAGACCCGCGAGGAGACCATCAAGGTCGCCGGCGGCGCCCCGAAGAAGATCGTGGTGCGGCAGACCCAGGACGGGATGCCGCTGCTGTCCGACCGCGACGACGAACTGGTCCAGGTCGGCAAGAAGGCCACGGTCAACACCGCGGCCCCGGACCGCGGCGACGGCTACGGCATCGCCCTGCGGTGGACCGCGCTCGACCCCGGCACCTCCATGGACGCCGTGTTCGCACTCGACAAGGCGGCCGGCTGGACCGACTTCCGCGCCGCGGCCGCCAAGTTCGACGTCCCCTCGCAGAACCTGGTCTACGCCGACACCCGCGGCCACATCGGCTACACGCTGCCCGGCAAGATCCCCACGCGCTCCGCCGCCGACGACGGCTCCGTGCCCGCGCCGGGCTGGGACCCGCAGTACCGCTGGACCGGCTTCATCCAGCAGGACGAGCTGCCGTACGAGCTCGATCCCAAGCGCGGCTACATCGTCACCGCCAACCAGGCCGTGGTCGACAAGGACAAGTACCCGTACACCCTGACCACCGACTGGGGCTACGGCACCCGCAGCCAGCGGATCACCGACCTGATCGAGTCCAAGATCAAGGGCGGCGGCAAGATCTCCACCGACGACATGCGGCAGATGCAGCTGGACGACAGCAGCGAGATCGCCAAGCTGCTGGTGCCGAAGCTGCTGAAGATCAACCTGGACGACAAGAACGTGCGCGACGCGCAGAAGCTGCTGGAGGGCTGGGACTACACCCAGGACTCCGACTCGGCGGCCGCCGCGTACTTCAACGCCGTCTGGCGCAACATCCTCAAGCTCGCCTTCGGCAACAAGCTCCCCAAGGAGCTGCGCGTCAAGGGCCAGTGCCTGTGGGTCGACAAGATCGACAGCACCGGTCCCGTCGACGACGACACCAAGGTGCGCGAGTGCGGCCAGCGCGCCGACGACCAGGCGCAGCCGGACGGCGGCGACCGCTGGTTCGAGGTCGTGCGCAACCTGATGAACAAGCCGGACAGCGACTGGTGGAAGACCCCCAAGGCGGGCACCCGCCCGCCGGCCGCCAACATGGACCAGCTCTTCGCCCGCGCCATGATCGACGCCCGCTGGGAGCTGACCGCCAAGCTCGGCAAGGACATCGACACCTGGAGCTGGGGCCGGCTGCACCGCCTGTTCCTGAAGAACCAGACGCTCGGCACCGACGGCCCGAAGGCGCTCCAGTACCTGCTCAACCGCGGCCCCTGGAAGCTCAACGGCGGCGAGGCCGCGGTGGACGCGACCGGCTGGAACGCGGCCGGCGGCTACAACGTCGTCTGGGTGCCGTCGATGCGGATGGTGGTCAACCTCGCCGACCTCGACAAGTCCAAGTGGATCAACCTGACCGGCGCCTCCGGGCACGCCTTCAGCGCCCACTACACGGACCAGACGGACAAGTGGTCCAAGGGTGAGCTGCTGCCCTGGTCGTACTCCGCCAAGGCGGTCGACAAGAGCACGAGCGACACGCTGGTCCTCCAGCCGTAGCCGCCGCGATCACCCCGGAACGGCCCTCCGCGCACGCGTGGAGGGCCGTTCCCCTGTCCACCGGCCGCCTACCGGCCGAAGCGGCGCACCCCGGACGGCGTCACCACCGCGTGCACCGGCCGGTCGTGCGCCTCGGCCGGGACCCGGTCGACGACCTCCGTGTCGTACAGCAGCACCACCAGCCGGGGACGGGCCCCGGCGCGCTCCAGCCGGGCCAGCACCCGGTCGTAGGAGCCGCCGCCGCGCCCCAGCCGCATCCCGCGCGCGTCCACCGCGAGCCCGGGGAGCAGGACCACGTCCGCGCCCGTCACGGCCCCGGGGCCGAGCCGCGCGCCCGACGGCTCGAACAGGGCCATCTTCCCGCCGTGTTGCACCCGCGCCAGGGACTCCCGGCCGGTGTACTCGCCCCAGTCGAGATCGTTGTCGGGCAGCAGCACGGGCAGCAGGACCCGCGTCCCCCGCGCGCGCAGCGCGTCCAGCAGCGCGCCCGTGCCGGGCTCGGAGCCCACCGAGACGTACGCGGCGACCGTGCGCGCCCGCGCCAGCTCGGGCAGTTCCAGGGCGCGCGCGGCCAGCGCCCGGCCCGATTCCCGCACGTCATCCTCGGGCAACCCGCTCCTCACCGAGAGGAGGTCTCGCCGCAACTTCCGCTTGTCAGAGTCGTCCGCGCGTCCGTCGTGTTCCACGGGTCCTTCTCGTGCCCTTCCTGGTTTCCGTCGTCGAAGGGGCGTCCGAGTTGATCTCCGGATTGCCCCTAAAGTCACCGGTTAAGGTGGCGGGCATGACTCAGTCGCACCCCAGGATCAGCAAGGCTGTCATTCCGGCGGCAGGCCTTGGTACCCGGTTCCTTCCGGCCACCAAGGCCACTCCCAAGGAGATGCTGCCGGTCGTCGACAAGCCGGCGATCCAGTACGTGGTCGAGGAGGCCGTGTCGGCGGGGCTCGACGATGTCCTCATGATCACCGGTCGCAACAAGCGTCCCCTGGAGGACCACTTCGACCGCAACTACGAGCTGGAATCGGCCCTGGAGAAGAAGGGCGACGCGGAACGGCTCGCCAAGGTGCGGCAGTCCAGCGACCTGGCGACCATGCACTACGTCCGCCAGGGCGACCCCAAGGGCCTCGGCCACGCCGTGCTGTGCGCCGCCCCGCACGTCGGCCGCGAGCCCTTCGCCGTCCTCCTCGGCGACGACCTGATCGACCCGCGCGACCCCCTGCTGCGCCGCATGATCGACACCCAGGAGCGGCACGGCGGCAGCGTGGTCGCGCTCATGGAGGTCGCGCCCGAGCAGATCCACCTGTACGGCTGCGCGGCCGTGGAGGCCACCGGTGAGGACGGCGTGGTCCGGGTGACCGGGCTGGTGGAGAAGCCGGACGCGGCGGACGCCCCGTCCAGCTACGCGATCATCGGCCGCTACGTCCTCGACCCGCACGTCTTCGACATACTGCGCACGACCGAGCCGGGCCGCGGCGGCGAGATCCAGCTGACCGACGCCCTCCAGCAACTGGCCGACGACGAGAAGGTCGGCGGTCCGGTGCACGGCGTCGTCTTCCAGGGCCGCCGTTACGACACCGGCGACCGTGGCGACTATCTGCGTGCCATTGTCAGACTCGCATGCGAACGTGAAGACCTGGGCCCCGACTTCCGGGCCTGGCTCCGCAGTTACGTAGCCGAGGAGATGCAGCAGAGTTGACCAGCGCCGCGCCCCGCCCCACCGGCGAAGACGACCTGTGGTCGGTGGACGAGCACCTGGAGGACATCCTCTCCAGCGTCCACCCCCTGGAGCCCATCGAACTCCAACTGCTGGACGCCCAGGGCTGTGTCCTGGTCGAGGACGTCACCGTGCCGGTGTCGCTGCCGCCGTTCGACAACAGCTCCATGGACGGCTACGCGGTGCGGGTCGCGGACGTGGAAGGGGCCGGCGAGGAGTTCCCGGCCGTCCTGGAGGTCGTCGGGGACGTCGCGGCGGGCGCGGACGACCCGGTGCGGGTCGGCCCCGGCCAGGCCGCCCGGATCATGACCGGCGCCCCGTTGCCGCCCGGCGCCGAGGCCGTCGTCCCCGTCGAGTGGACCGACGGCGGGCTCGGCGAGGGCCCGGCCACCGGCATGCGGGCGCGCAGCCTCGCCCCCGAGGGCGCCGAGGGCCAGGTGCGCGTGCACCGGCCCGTGGCGGCGCGCGCGCACGTACGGGCCGAGGGCAGCGACGTGAAGGCCGGGGACCGCGCCCTGGAGGCCGGTACGATCCTCGGCCCGCCGCAGATCGCGCTGCTCGCAGCGATCGGCCGCGGCACGGTGAAGGTGCGCCCCCGCCCCCGCGTGGTCGTCGTCTCCACCGGCAGCGAACTGGTCCAGCCCGGCGAGTCGCTGGGCGGCGGGCGGATCTACGACTCCAACAGCTTCGCCCTCACCGCCGCCGCGCGGGACGCGGGCGCCATCGCCTACCGGGTGGGCGCCGTCGCCGACGACGCCGAGACCCTGCGCTCCACCATCGAGGACCAGCTGATCCGCGCCGACCTGCTGGTCACCACGGGCGGGGTGAGCGTCGGGGCGTACGACGTGGTCAAGGAGGCGCTGGCGGACATCGGCGACGAGGACGTGGCGGGCAGCGGCATCGAGTTCCGCAAGCTGGCCATGCAGCCCGGCAAGCCCCAGGGCTTCGGCGCCATCGGCCCCGACCACACCCCCCTGCTGGCGCTGCCCGGCAACCCCGTGTCGTCCTACGTCTCCTTCGAGCTGTTCGTGCGCCCCGCGATCCGCGCCCTGATGGGCCTCACCGACCTGCACCGGCCGCGGGTACGGGCCACGCTGAAGGCGGACGAGGCGCTGCGCTCCCCGAAGGGCCGCCGGCAGTTCCTGCGCGGCCGGTACGCCGACGGGGAGGTGACCCCGGTGGGTGGCGCGGGCTCCCATCTGGTCGCGGCGCTGGCCCAGGCGGACGCGCTGATCGTCGTACCCGAGGACACGGAGTCGGTCGAGCCCGGCACCGAGGTGGAGGTCGTGGTGCTCGGCTGAGGCGCCTCCTGGTCAGCTGTGCGGGGCTACTTGGCGGTACCGTGTCGCGCACAACAGGCCCGCGCACCGCACGGCGACGGGCCCGGACCGGGAGCGCCGTACAGCATGACCGAACCGTCCCGGGGGCAGACCCCCCGACCCCCCGCACAGGACCGTCTGACGCACCTCGACGCGGCCGGCGCGGCCCGCATGGTCGACGTCTCCCAGAAGGACGTGACCGCGCGCACCGCACGCGCCTGCGGCCGCGTCCTGGTCTCGCCCCGCGTGGTCGAGCTGCTGCGCGGCGAGGGGGTGCCCAAGGGGGACGCGCTGGCCACCGCGCGGATCGCGGGCATCATGGGGGCCAAGCGCACCCCGGACCTGATCCCGCTGTGCCACCCGCTGGCGCTGTCGGGTGTGAAACTGGACCTGTCGGTCACGGACGACGCCGTCGAGATCACGGCCACCGTGAAGACCACGGACCGCACGGGCGTCGAGATGGAGGCCCTCACCGCGGTGACGGTCGCCGCGCTCACGGTGATCGACATGGTCAAGGCGGTCGACAAGGGAGCGGTCATCACGGACGTACGGGTCGAGGAGAAGACGGGCGGCAAGTCGGGCGACTGGAGCCGGTCATGAGCTACCGCGCGCTGGTGGTCACCGCCTCCAACCGGGCCGCCGCGGGGGTCTACGAGGACAAGGGCGGCCCGCTGATCGCCGACGGCCTCGCGCGCCTCGGCTTCACGGTGGACGGCCCCCGGGTCGTCCCGGACGGGGAACCGGTCGAGGCGGCCCTGCGCGAGGGGGTGGCCGCCGGGTACGACGCGATCGTCACCACCGGCGGCACCGGACTCACCCCGACCGACCGCACCCCCGAGGCGACCCGCGCGGTGCTCGACCACGAGGTGCCGGGCATCGCCGAGGCCATCCGGGCCTTCGGCCTCGCCAAGGTGCCGACGGCGGCGCTCTCCCGGGGCGTGGCCGGGGTGGCCGGGCGCACCCTGATCGTCAATCTGCCGGGTTCCACGGGCGGCGTGAAGGACGGCCTGGCCGTCCTGGAGCCCCTGCTGACCCACGCCGTCGACCAGATCCGCGGCGGCGACCATCCCAGACCCAGCAGTGGGGGTGCGAGCTGAACGGCTCCATCTGGCCGGTCGTGCTGGCGGACGGCGACGTCGTCCTCCGCCCGATAAAGCTGCGCGACCAGGGGGCCTGGCGCGAGGTGAACCGGCGCAACCGGGACTGGCTGCGTCCCTGGGAGGCCACGATCCCGCCGCCCACCCCGAGCGGTCCGGTCGCGCACCGGCCGACCTACCGGCAGATGGTCCGGCATCTGCGCCGCGAGGCCAACGCCGGCCGGATGCTGCCCTTCGTCATCGAGTACCAGGGGCGGCTCGTCGGGCAGTTGACGGTGGCCGGGATCACCTGGGGATCGATGTGCTCGGGGCACATCGGCTACTGGGTGGACGAGGCGGTGGCCGGGCGCGGGGTGATGCCGACGGCCGTGGCGCTGGCGGTGGACCACTGCTTCCGCAGCGTGGGGCTGCACCGCATCGAGGTGTGCATTCGCCCGGAGAACCGGCCGAGCCGGCGGGTGGTGGAGAAACTCGGATTCCGCGAGGAGGGGCTGCGCCCGCGTTATCTGCACATCGACGGCGCCTGGCGCGACCACCTGGTCTTCGCGCTCACCGCCGAGGAGGTGCCGGACGGGCTGCTCGGACGCTGGCGGCGGGCGCGCTCGGCGGCGCGGGGACAACGGAATCCGCAGAACAGTAATTGAATATATGTTCGAAATTGATCGGCGCTTGACCGTCTCTGCGGCTTTGAATTACCTCGTGCGAGCGGTCCGCTGATCGCATCGGTCGCAAAAATGCTGGAAATATCAGCCAGATCGTGCGACACACCGGCCCAATTGGCCGATCCCTTCGGCCAAACCCCTCTACGGTGTGAGGCGTGAGCAGCAGCGGCCTCATCTACGCAGTCATTGTCGGGGCCTGGGCCGCCTACTTGGTGCCGATGTGGCTCCGTAGGCAGGACGAGCTGAACGAGGCCCGTCCGACGGAACGCTTCAGCACCGCCATCCGGCTGCTGTCCGGACGGGCGGGTATGGAGCGCCGGTACGCCAAGGACCTGCGGGCGCGCTCCACCCAGGAGGGGGAGCCGGACGCCGTCGACCCGGACGCCGTCACCGACTCGGTGGACGTCCGGGCCTTCGCCATGCCTCCGACCCGCCGTCAGATCCCCCTGGACACCGGCCCCGAGGCGTCCCGGAGCGCGGAACCGGACCGGGACCAGGATCCCGCCCGGCAGCACGCACCGGCGCCCCGACGCACACCCTCGGCGCAGGCCGCCGCGGCGCGCGCCCGGCGCTCCAAAGTGCTCGCGCGCCGTCGGCGCACCACCGTGCTGCTCTTCCTCGCCTTCACCCTCGGCGCGATCGTCGCCGCCGTCGGCGGCCTCGCCTTCCTCTGGGCACCCGGCGTACCCGCCGTGCTCCTGAGCGCGTACATCGCCTACCTGCGCACCCAGGAACGCCGCCGCTTCGCCTACCAGATGGACCGCCGCCGCGCCGAGGTCGCCGCCCAGCGGCTGCGCGAGCGCCAGCCGCGCCGACGGGTCCCCTCGCCCGAGGCCGCCCACGCCGCCGACGAACCGGAGGAAGCCACAGGGACCGACACGGACCCCGGCCTCCTCGCGCTCGCCGCGGACCGGCGCGCCCTCGTGGAACAGACCGACCACGCCGAATGGGTCGACCAGCAGCGCGAGCGGCAGCAGCGCCCGGGACGCGGGGACAGCTGGGAGCCGGTACCGGTGCCGCTGCCCACCTACGTGACCGCCCCCGTCGCACCCCGGGCCACCTCCGGCGTCGACCTCGGCGGGCCCGACACCTGGAGCTCGGCCCGCTCCAGCGCCGTCGCCCCGGAGGCCGAGGCGGGCCACGCGCCCGCCGAGGAGGACGAGCCGGCGTCCGCCGCCGGGGACCGGCCGGCCGACGGCCGCAGCGACGCGCGCCGCGCCGCCTCCGCGCGCCGGGCACGCGAGCGCGGCCGCACCCCGCTCTTCGACCAGTACGAGGACGGCGACCGCCCGCGCGCCGCCAACGAGTGACGGCCGCCACACTCCGAAAGCCGCCCCTGACCAGTCGGGGAACGGATTTCCAAGCACCCCGATCGGGATGCTAGAGTTTCACTCGTTGCAAGGGCCTGTGGCGCAGTCCGGTAGCGCACCTCGTTCGCATCGAGGGGGCCAGGGGTTCAAATCCCCTCAGGTCCACGCAGCATGAAGCCCCGGTCGGTTCTCACCGACCGGGGCTTCAGCGCGTCTACAGGAGCTTGGCGTAGCAGAGGCTCTCCGCGTGGAAGCGGTAGTAGCCGAACTTGGCGCACGGCTCGTAACCGCTGGAGGTGTACAGGGCGACGGCCTCCGGCTGCTTGGTGCCGGTCTCCAGGACCATCCGGACGCGGCCGGCCGCGCGGGCGTCCTCCTCCAGGGCGGCCAGTATTCGTCTGGCCAGGCCCCGGCCGCGCATCTGCTCGATCACGAACATCCGCTTCAGCTCGGCGTCACCGTCCGCGTAGCCCTCGTCGTTGCGGTCCTGGCCGCGCCAGCCGCCGGTGGCAACCGGGCGGTCGGCCTCGTCGTACGCGATCAGATACAGACCCCGGGGCGGGAGGAAGTCCTCCGGGGTGAGGACCGTTGCGTCGCCGTCGTCGCCGTAGCGCTCGGCGTACTCGGCCTGGACCACGTCGTTGAGCTTGATGGCGTCGGGATGGTCGAAACGGACGCGGCGGAGGTTCATGCTGGGCATCGCGCTTTCCTGCGAGAGGGACCCCTCGGTGGTGAGGGCTCCGTCCAGTGTGCCGGTATCGTGCCCGGGTGCTGACTGTGACCTCGGTGAACGTGAACGGGCTGCGGGCCGCCGCCAGGAAGGGCTTCGTCCAGTGGCTGGCCGCGACGGAGGCGGACGTCGTCTGCCTCCAGGAGGTGCGCGCCGAGCCGCACCAGCTGCCCGAGGAGGCCGGACGGCCTGCGGGCTGGCACGTGGTGCACGCCCCGGCCGCGGCCAAGGGCCGTGCGGGCGTCTCGCTCTACACCCGGCGCGAGCCCGACCGGACCAGGGTCGGCTTCGGCTCCGCCGAGTTCGACGGCAGCGGCCGCTACGTCGAGGCCGACCTGCCCGGCGTCACCGTGGTCTCCCTCTACCTGCCCTCCGGTGAGGTCGGCACCGAGCGCCAGGACGAGAAGGTCCGCTTCATGGGAGAGTTCCTCGCCCACCTCAAGCGGCTGCGCGAGCGGGCCGCCGCCGAGGGCCGCGAGGTGCTCGTCTGCGGCGACTGGAACATCGCCCACCGCGAGGCCGACCTCAAGAACTGGCGCGGCAACACCAAGAACTCCGGCTTCCTCCCCGAGGAGCGCGCCTGGCTCGACCAGGTCCTCGACCCGGCGGACGGCGGCTACGTCGACGTCGTCCGCACCCTGTACCCGGACACCGAGGGCCCCTACACATGGTGGTCGTACCGGGGCCGGGCGTTCGACAACGACGCGGGATGGCGGATCGACTACCACTGCGCCACGCCCGGCCTCGCCGCCCGCGCCCTCAAGGCCCGGGTGGAGCGCGCCGCCTCGCACGCCGAGCGCTGGTCCGACCATGCTCCGGTGACCGTGGTCTACGGCCCCTGAGCCGGGTTCAGTCCCGCTTGCTCAGCCTCCGGTCCAGGGCCAGGGACAGTTCGGCGTCGACCACGCTGCGGGCCAGGGGGCGCAGGCGGTGCAGGTCTTCTTCGGGGGCGTGGCGCAGGACCATGGTGGTGAACAGGTCGGCCAGGGCCTCGGCGTGTTCGCGGACGCGTTCGCCGGCGGCCAGGACCTCGGCGAGCGGGATGCCCTCGCGGACCAGGGCGGAGGAGACGTCCAGCAGCCGGCGGCTGATGTGCACGATCTCCTCGCCGTCGGTGCCCAGGTAGCCCGCCTTCAGCGCGGCGGCCAGGTTCTCCGGGGTGACCTGGCCCTCGAAGCGGGCGGCCAGTTCCTCCGGGGTGAGGCGGATCGGCTCCTCCTCGGTCGGGGTGCCCACGCCGAGCAGGTCGGCGACGTTCCGGCCCTGGTCGAGGGCCTCGGCGAGTTCCGCGATGCCGGTCAGGGTGTGGCCGCGTTCCAGCAGTGCGCCGATGGTGCGCAGCCGGGCCAGGTGGTGGTCGTCGTACCAGGCGAGGCGGCCCTCGCGGCGGGGCGGGGGCAGCAGCTTGCGCTCGCGGTAGAAGCGCAGCGTGCGCACGGTGATGCCGGCCAGCCGCGCCAGCTCCTCCGTGCGGTACTCGCGCGGGCCCTGACGGGGTGCCTCCGGGTGTTCTGCGTCTCCTGCCACGTCCGAAGCCTATGGTGTACCGCCGGTAACTTTCCTTCCCGCGCCCCCTACCGCTCGGTACGGAGCTGTTCTACAGTCCCATCGTGCCAGTGTTCACTGGCAGCATTTCTAGGTGAGGCGTGGAGGCTTCGGGATGGCCGAGCACGAGCATGTGAGGGTGGCGGTGATCGGGTCCGGCTTCGGCGGGCTGGGCGCCGCGGTGCGGCTGCGCCGCGAGGGGATCACCGACTTCGTCGTCCTGGAACGGGCCGGCAGCGTCGGAGGCACCTGGCGGGACAACAGTTACCCCGGGTGCGCCTGTGACGTGCCCTCCCACCTGTACTCCTTCTCCTTCGCACCCAACCCCGAGTGGCCCCGCACCTTCTCCGGGCAGCGGCACATCCGCGCCTACCTGGAGCACGTCACCGACGTGTTCGGACTGCGCCGGCACCTCCGCTTCGACTCCGAGGTGAAGCTGCTGAGCTGGGACCGCGAGGAGCTGCGCTGGCACATCGAGACCACGCGCGGGTCGCTGACCGCCGACGTCGTGGTCTCCGCCACCGGCCCGCTGTCCGACCCGAAGACCCCGGACGTCCCGGGCCTGGACTCCTTCCCCGGCAAGGTGTTCCACTCCGCGCGCTGGGACCACGACTACGACCTGCGCGGCAAGCGCGTGGCCATGGTCGGCACCGGCGCCTCCGCCATCCAGATCGTGCCCGCCATCCAGTCCCAGGTGGGCAGGCTCACCCTCTTCCAGCGCACCCCGCCGTGGGTGATGCCCCGCGTGGACCGCGCCATCAGCCCGGCCGAGCGCTGGCTGCACCGCTCGCTGCCGCTGACCACCCAGCTGCGGCGCGGGCTGCTGTGGGGCATCCGCGAACTCCAGGTGCAGGCCTTCACCAAGCACCCCGACGAACTCGGCTTGGTCGAGCAGCTCGCCAAGCGGCATCTGGCCCGCGCCGTCAAGGACCCGGCGCTGCGTGCCAAGCTCACCCCGGACTACCGCATCGGCTGCAAGCGCATCCTGCTGTCCAACACCTACTACCCGGCGCTGACCAGGCCCAATGTGGACGTGGTCGACAGCGGGCTCAGCGAGATCCGCGGCTCCACGGTGATCGCCGCCGACGGCACCGAGACCGAGGTCGACGCGATCATCTTCGGCACGGGCTTCCACGTCACGGACATGCCGATCGCCGAGCGGGTGGTCGGCGCGGAGGGCATCACGCTCGCCGAGTCCTGGAAGGACGGCATGAAGGCGCTGCGCGGCGCCACGGCCGCCGGCTTCCCGAACTTCATGACGGTCATCGGGCCCAACACCGGCCTCGGGAACTCCTCCATGATCCTGATGATCGAGTCCCAGCTGAACTACATGGCCGACTATCTGCGCCAGCTGGACGTGCTCGGCGGCCGCACCGCCCTGGACGCCCGGCCGGAGGCGGTCGCGGCCTGGAACCACAAGGTGCAGGAGCGCATGCGGCGCACCGTGTGGAACACCGGCGGCTGCACCAGCTGGTACCTCGACGCGAGCGGCCGCAACACCACCGTCTGGCCCGGTACGACCGGCGAGTTCCGGCGGATGACCCGGCACGTGGACCTCGGCGAGTACGAGGTGGTCCGCCCCGCGGCGGCCCGGCAGACCCCCGAGGGCGCGAAGTCCGGTGAGCCGGCGGGGTCTTCGAAGAGCGGGCGGAACAGCGAGGTCGCCGCGTGAGCCGGATCACGGCCGTCACCTCCGGCCCGTACGCCCCGCCTGCCCCCGCCCGTGAACTCGCCGTCCCCTCCACCGACGGCGCCCGGCTGCACGTCGAGGTGCACGGTCCGCAGGACGCCCCCCCGGTCGTCCTGCTGCACGGCTGGACCTGCTCGACCGCCTTCTGGGCGGCGCAGCTGAGGGACCTGGCGGCCGACCACCGGGTGATCGTGTACGACCAGCGGGGCCACGGGCGCAGTCCGCTGAGCCCGGTGTGCACCACCCGGGCGCTCGCCGACGACCTGGAGGCCGTGCTCGCCGCGACGCTCGCGGACGGCGAACGGGCCCTGGTCGTCGGTCACTCCATGGGCGGCATGACGATCATGGCCGCCGCCGAGCGTCCCCGGCTGCGCGCCCACGCCGCCGCCGTCCTGCTGTGCAGCACCGGCAGCTCGCGGCTGGTCGCCGAGGCCCGGGTGCTGCCGCTGCGCGAGGGACCGGTGCGTGCCTGGCTCAGCGGGCGCGTGCTCGGCTCGCGCGTCCCGTTCGGGCCGGTCACCCCGGTCGCCAAGCGCATCCTGAAGTACGGCACCATGGGCACGCGTTCGACGCCGCAGATGGTGGAGGCCTGCGCCCGGATCGTGCACGCCTGTCCGACGCCCGCGCGGCACGCCTGGTCCCAGGTGCTGGCCACGCTCGATCTCGACCACGGCATACGGGCGTTGAGCATGCCCACCGCGATCGTGCACGGCGCGGCCGACCGCCTCGTGCCCCCGGTGCACGCCCACGCCATGGCCGCCGGGCTGCCGAACTGCGTCGGCCTGACCGAACTGCCCGGCATCGGGCACATGACCCCGGTCGAGGAGCCCGAACTGGTCACGGGCCGTATCCGGGAACTCGTCACCACGTATGTCACGGGGGCCGGCGAGCCCGCTCCCGCGCGGATCAAGGAGGGCGCATGAGCAGGGTCGGTCTGGAGGGGCAGGTCGCGGTCGTCACCGGAGCGGCGCGCGGTGTCGGCGAGTTGCTGGCGCGCAAGCTCTCGGCGCGCGGCGCGAAGGTGGCCCTGGTCGGGCTGGAGGAGGAGGTCCTCAAGGAGGTCTCCGGCCGGCTGCACAGCGAGAGTGCCCACTGGTACGCCGACGTCACCGATCACGAGGCGATGAGCCGGGTGGCGCGGGAGGTGAAGGAGCGGTTTGGCAAGGTCGACATCGTGGTCGCCAACGCCGGTGTGGCGACGGGCGGTCCGTTCGTCGACTCCGATCCGGAGGCGTGGCGGCGGGTGATCGAGGTGAATCTGATCGGCTCGGCGGTGACGGCCCGTGCGTTCCTGCCGGTGCTGGTCGAAAGCCGCGGCTACCTCCTCCAGATCGCCTCGCTCGCCGCGATCACGCCGGCGCCGATGATGACGGCGTACTGCGCCTCCAAGTCCGGTGTGGAGGCGTACGCGCACAGTCTGCGGGCCGAGGTCGGCTACCAGGGCGTGCGGGTCGGTGTCGGCTATCTGTCGTGGACCGACACCGACATGGTGCGCGGCGCCGACCAGGATGACGTGATGCGGGAGTTGCGGCAGCGGCTGCCGTGGCCGTCCAACAAGACGTATCCGCTGGGCCCCGCGGTGGACCGGATCGTCGCGGGCATCGAGCGGCGCTCCTCGCACGTGTACGCGCAGTGGTGGCTGCGCGGGATGCAGAGCGTGCGCGGGTATCTCCCGGCACTCATCGGGTCGGTGGGGCAGCGGGAGATGAAGCGGTTCGCGCCCCGGCTGGAGGGGATGCGGTCCGGGCTGGTGGGTGCGGGCGGTGCGGCGGACGAGGCCGCGCGCGTCACGCACCGTCACTGATCCACATGCGGAGCGTGGTCGGCCGTGTGAATCTGGTCGTGGCCCCGCAAGGGGCCGACTCCCCACTCTCATCACCACAGGAGTGAACCCCCATGGGTATGAAGGACCAGCAGGGCCAGGCCGGCCAGCACAAGGGCAAGGGCAAGACGGACCAGGCGCGCGAGCGGGCCGGCCAGCGGGGCCAGCAGCAGCCGCAGCCCAACCGTGGCCGCCAGGACATGGACGACACGGAGATGCAGGACCGGCTCGACCAGGACTACGACGCGTAGTCGTGGCGCTCGGCTTCGGCCGGGTGCGCGGGGTGCCCTTCCTCCGGGGGGCACCCCGCGTGCGTCGGTGGTCCCTTCGGACCGCTCACGTCCTCCTGGGCGGGAGCTTCGGGCGGGTGCGGTCGGGCACCTCGCTGTAGTCCGGGGGGATCGCGGCCGGGTTGGACTCCAGGAGTTCGAGGGCGAGTTGGACGGCGTCGTCGAGCTGGGCGTGCCGGCCCTCCGCCCAGTCCAGGGGGGTGCGCAGGATCTCCAGGTCGGGGGTGACGCCGTGGTTCTCCACGGACCAGCCGTAGGCGTCGAACCAGGCGGCGTTCATGGGGACGGTGATGACGGTGCCGTCGCCGAGGCGGTGGCGGCCGGTCATGCCGACCACGCCGCCCCAGGTGCGCTGGCCCACCACCGGGCCCAGCTTGAGGAGTTTGAACGCGGCCGTGATCATGTCGCCGTCGGAGGAGGTCGCCTCGTCGGCCAGTGCCACCACCGGGCCCCGGGGCGCGTTGGAGGTGTACGACACCGGCTGGGCGTTGCGGGTCAGGTCCCAGCCGAGGATGGTCCGGGTCAGCTTCTCGATGACGAGTTCGCTGATGTGGCCGCCCGCGTTGCCGCGCACGTCCACGATCAGCGCGGGGCGGGACACCTCCATGCGCAGATCGCGGTTGAACTGGGCCCAGCCCGAGCCGCCCATGTCGGGGATGTGCAGGTAGCCGCACTTGCCGCCGCTCAACTCGCGCACCACGGCCCGGCGTTTGGCCACCCAGTCCTGGTAGCGCAGCGGCCGGTCGTCGATGAGCGGGACGATGGCGACGCGGCGGGGCGGACCGGTGCCCTCGGCGGGGGCGAACGTCAGCTCCACCGTCGTACCGCCCGCGCCGGCCAGCAGCGGGAAGGGGCCGGTGACCGGGTCGACCGGGCGGCCGTCGACATGGGTGAGCACCGCGCCCTCGCGGATGCCGGTGCCGGCCAGCGGTGAGCGGGCCTTGGAGTCGGAGGAGTCGCCGGGCAGGATCCGGCGGATGGTCCAGCCGGCCTCGCGGGGCACCAGGTTGGCGCCGAGCAGGCCCTGCCAGCGCTGGTAGTGGGGCGGGCCCTCGTTGCGCCGGGAGGCGGTGACGTAGGCGTGGGAGGTGCCGAGTTCGCCCAGGACCTCGCGGAGCAGGTCGGCGAACTCGTCGGGGGAGGCGACCCGTTCGACCAGCGGGCGGTACTGGTCGAGCACCGCGTCCCAGTCGATGCCGCTCATGCCGGGGTCCCAGAAGTAGGCGCGGATGAGCCGGCCGGCCTCGTCGTACGACTGCCGCCACTCGGCGGGCGGATCCACCTCGTGCAGGATGCGGCGCAGGTCGATCCAGACGGTGGTGTCGCCGTCGCCGATCTCGGTGGAGGGCACCGCGCGCAGCTCGCCCTCGTCCACCACGACCAGCCGGGTGCCGTCGCCGCTGACCGCGAACCAGTCGAGGTGGGCGACGAGTTCGGACTTCTTCGCCTTGGTGATGTTGAAGTACTCCAGCGTCGGGCGGCCGCTGATGTCGGCCGGGTTGACGAAGGTCTCGCCGAGCGCGCCGGAGATCGGCCAGCGCAGCCAGACCAGGCCGCCGCCCGCGACCGGGTACAGCGAGGAGTACTTGGAGGCGATCACCGGGAACGGGGTGACCCGGCTGGCCAGTCCCTCGACCTCCACCATGACCGTGCCCGCCTCGCCGGTCTCCTCGTCCTCCAGCGGGTCGAGGCCGCCCGCCGCCGGCCGGCCCTCGGGGTTGAGGGCGAAGGGGGAGGGGGTCGCCGAGGACAGCGGCACCAGGTAGGGGCGGCTGCCGAGCGGGAAGGACAGGTCGCCGGTGTGCACGTCGTACACGGGGTCGAAGCCGCGCCAGGACAGGAAGGCCAGATAGCGGCCGTCGCGGGTGAAGACGGGGGTCTCGTCCTCGAAGCGGCCGTCGGTGACGTCCACGATCAGCCGGTCCTTGATCCGGGCCAGCTTGATCTGGCGCAGCGAGCGGCCGATGCCGGGGTGCGACCAGGTGAGCCAGGAGCCGTCGGGGGAGAAGGCGAGGTCGCGCACCGGTCCGTTGACGGAGCGGATCAGCTCGGTGACCGCGCCCTCCTCGGTCTCCGCCCCGACGCCGGTGCCGGGTGCCTCCGGGACGCCGGCGCCCGGCTCCTCGGGCACGTCGATCAGCAGCAGGCGGCCGTCGTGGGAGGCGACGGCGAGGCGTTCGCCGGCCGGGTCGGACACCATCTCCAGGACCCGGCCGAGGGCGCCGGAGGCGAGCCGGCGCGGCGGGCGGTCGCCGGTGGCCCGGGGCAACTGGGCGATCTCCACCGCGTCCGCGCCCCCGGCGTCGGTCACATAGGCCACCTGCCCCATGGAGCCGAGCATCTCCGGCAGCCGGACCCGGACCCCGGGGGTGTCGGCGATGGTGCGGGCCGGGCCGTCGCGGTGGGTGAGCCAGTACAGGCTGCCGCGCACCACGACCGCGCTGGCCCGGCCGGTCTCGTCCACCGAGATGCCGTCCACGTTCTGCGCGGCCGGCACCTGGTAGCGGCGGCGGCCCGCGGCGGGGCCGGCGAGGCGGATGTCGAGCCTGCGCGGGGTTCCGTTCAGGGAGAAGTCGTCCACCAGCCACAGGTCGCCCGCGCACTGGTAGACCACCCGGGTGCCGTCGCTCGCGGCGTGCCGGGCGTAGAAGGCGTCGTGGTCGGTGTGGCGGCGCAGGTCGGTGCCGTCGTAGGCGCAGGAGTAGAGGTTGCCGACGCCCTCGTGGTCGGAGAGGAAGGCGATCCGGCCGGCGACGTACATGGGGCTGGCCAGGTGGCCCTCGATGTCGGGCAGCAGCCGCCTGCCGTGCAGCCACAGCCGGCCCATGGCGCCGCCCCGGTAGCGCTTCCAGGAGGCCGGTTCGTGCGGCGGGGTGCCGGTGAGCAGCAGGGTCTTGCGCTCGCCCGCGAGATCGGCGACCTGGATGTCGGTGACCGGGCCCCAGGGCAGCCGGCCGCCCGGGTCGCCTTCGGTGGTCACCTTGTAGGCCCAGGTGAAGTAGGAGAAGGGCTGCCCGTGGGAGGCCACCGCGAGGATGTCGCCGTCCGGGGTCCAGCCGCACACCTCGGTGTCGGTGCTGCCCCAGTACGTCAGCTGCCGCGTGGGGCCGCCGGTGACGTCGACGAGATGGATCTCGGGGACCAGGCTGCGCCAGTTCGTGTAGGCGATCCGGCTCCCGTCGGGGGAGAAGCGGGGGTGGCCGGTCTTCGTGCGGTCGGCGGTGAGCCGCCAGGCACGGCCCGGGGTGTCGAGGGGGGCCAGCCAGAGGTCGTCCTCGGCCACGAAGCAGAGCAGGTCGCCGCTGAGGTGGGGAAAGCGCAGATAGCTCACCTCCCCATGCTTTTCCGCCCGCTGGAGGCGGGCAACTTGTGTGGCCTTCTTATGTGTTCCTCACGTTCGTGACGGACCCCACGTACGAAACCGTTTCGTTTCGCAGAACGGGGAGGGTATCTTCATCACGTACGACGATGTACACCCGAAGATGTACGTACGAGAAGGAAGTTCCGGAGCGGGAGGGTGAGCGGCATGACCGAGACCGTCGCGGCGGCACGGCGCAGCCGGATCACCCCCGAGCGCGAGGCCGAGCTGTACGAGGCCGTGCTCGACCTGCTCCGGGAGGTCGGCTACGACGCCCTCACCATGGACGCCGTCGCCGCCCGCACCCGGTCCAGCAAGGCCACGCTCTACCGCCAGTGGGGCGGCAAGGCCCAGCTGGTGGTCAAGGCGCTGCGGCACTCCAAGCGCGGCCACCCGGAGGACATCGACACCGGCTCCCTCCGCGGCGACCTGCACGCCCTCGTGGCGGTGGAGGACGACTGCACCATGGCGCAGAACTCCGCCCTGATGCGGGGCATCGCCATGGCGATCCACCACAACGAGGACCTGCGCGACGCCTTCAAGGAGCAGATCGTCGACGTGGAGATCGTCAGCGGCCGGCGGATGCTCCAGCGGGCCATCGACCGGGGCGAGGTCCGTCCGGACTGTCCGGCGATCGACTTCATGGTGCACATGATGGTCGGGGGCTTCGCCACCCGGACCCTGCTGGAGGACCAGCCGCCCACCCGGGACTTCCTCATCTCGTACATCGACGCCGTGGTCCTCCCCGCCCTCGGCGCCTGACCCTCCTAGACGCTCCTTCCCCGGCAAGCCCACCACCTGACGTCACCGCTCACGTCGTCGGGCTGATCGCCCCTGCCCTGATGAACCCCACGACCTGACCGGGAGTACGCCCCCGTGGCCACATTCCTGTACCGACTCGGCCGACTCGCCTTCAGGCGACGGCACTTCGTCGCCCTGATCTGGGTGGCGCTGCTCACCCTCGCCGGGGTGGGCGCCGCCTCCGCGCCGGCCGCCGGCAACAGTTCCTTCTCCATCCCCGGCACCGAGGCCCAGAAGGCCTTCGACCTGCTGGAACAGCGCTTCCCCGGGATGAGCGCCGACGGCGCCACCGCACGGGTCGTCTTCAAGGCGCCGGCCGGCGAGAAGATGACCGACAAGCCCAACAAGGCCGCCGTCGAGCAGACGGTGCGCGAGCTGGGACACGGCTCGGAGGTCGCCTCCGTCGCCGACCCGTACACCGGGCACACCATCAGCCGGGACGGCTCCATCGCCTACACCTCGGTGAAGTACAAGGTCTCCGGCATGGAGCTGAAGGACTCCTCCCGGGACGCCCTGACGAAGGCCGCGCAGGACGCGCGGGACGCGGGGCTGACCGTCGAGATCGGCGGTGACGCGCTCAACTCCATGCCCGAGACCGGCTCCGGCGAGGTGATCGGCATCGCCATCGCCGCCGTCGTCCTCGTCATCACCTTCGGCTCCCTGCTCGCCGCCGGGCTGCCGCTGCTGACCGCGATCATCGGCGTCGGCATCGGCGTCTCCGCGATCACCGCGCTCGCCAACGTCCTCGACCTGGGCAGCACCACCTCCACCCTGGCGACGATGATCGGCCTCGCCGTCGGCATCGACTACGCCCTGTTCATCGTCTCCCGCTACCGCGCGGAACTCGCCGAGGGCCGCGAGCGCGAGGAGGCGGCGGGCCGCGCCGTCGGCACCGCCGGCTCCGCGGTGGTCTTCGCGGGCCTGACCGTCGTCATCGCCCTGGTCGGACTGTCCGTCGTCAACATCCCGATGCTGACGAAGATGGGCATCGCGGCGGCGGGCACGGTCGCCATCGCCGTACTGATCGCCCTCACCATGATCCCGGCGCTGCTCGGCTACGCGGGCCGCAAGGTCAAGCCGGCCGGCGAGAAGAGCAGGCTGCTCGGCGGCGGCCGGAAGCCGAAGAACCCGGACCGCCCCAACATGGGCACCCGCTGGGCCCGCTTCGTGGTCCGCCGCCCGGTCGCGGTCCTCCTGCTCGGTGTGATCGGCCTCGGCGCGGCGGCGGTCCCGGCCGCCTCCCTGGAACTGGGCCTGCCCGACGACGGCTCCCAGCCCACCTCCACCACCCAGCGCCGCGCCTACGACCTGCTGTCCGAGGGCTTCGGCGCCGGCTTCAACGGCCCCCTGATGGTCGTGGTCGACGCCAAGCACAGCGCGCACCCGCAGACGGCCTTCACCGAGGTCGCCAAGGAGATCAAGGGCATCAAGGACGTCGTCGCGGTCACCCCGGCCACGCCCAACAAGGCCGGCGACACCGCGATCATCACCGTGGTCCCCAAGTCCAAGCCGTCCTCGAAGTCCACCGAGGACCTGGTGCACGCGATCCGCGACAAGGGCGCGGACACGGCGGCGAAGGCGGACGCCGAGGTCCTGGTCACCGGCTCGACGGCGATGAACATCGACGTCTCCCAGCGCCTGAACGACGCGCTGCTGCCGTACCTCGCCCTGGTGGTCGGCCTCGCCTTCCTCCTGCTGATCGTGGTCTTCCGCTCGGTCCTCGTCCCGCTGAAGGCGGCCCTCGGCTTCCTGCTCAGCGTGCTCGCGGCGCTCGGCGCGGTCGTCGCGGTCTTCCAGTGGGGCTGGCTGTCCGGCCTGCTGAACGTCCAGCAGACCGGCCCGGTCATGTCGATGATGCCGATCTTCATGGTGGGCGTGGTCTTCGGCCTCGCGATGGACTACGAGGTCTTCCTCGTGACCCGGATGCGGGAGGCGTACGTCCACGGCGAGAAGCCCGGCCAGGCGGTGGTGACCGGCTTCCGGCACGGCGCCCGCGTGGTCACGGCCGCGGCCGTCATCATGATCGCCGTCTTCTCCGGCTTCATCGGCGCCAGCGAGTCCATGATCAAGATGATCGGCTTCGGCCTCGCCATCGCCGTCTTCTTCGACGCCTTCGTCGTCCGCATGGCGATCGTTCCGGCGGTGCTCGCCCTGCTCGGCAGGCACGCCTGGTGGCTGCCGAAGTGGCTCGACCGGATGCTGCCCAACGTGGACGTGGAGGGCGAGGGCCTGCGCACGCAGGCCGCCGCCAACGGCACGGAGGACGAGCGGGAGCTGGTACGCGCGTGACGTACCGCTTCTGAGCGAAGCGGCCGGTGAGGGTGCCCGTGGGGACGGGGTCTGCACCCTCACCGGCTTTTCGCCGTCCGGACGTCCTCGCACCGGCCGGCCGTCCTCGCTACCGTTCCCCCATGACGACAGCCGCCACCGGCACCGACGGATCGGGAGCGCACCCGCGTTTCGCGCAGGCGCTGAGGGAACTGGGCCTCGACGAGGTGCTCGGGCGGGCCCGGAGATTCCCGGAGGGGACCCGGACCGCCGTGGAGGCCGCCGCGGCGGTCGGCTGCGAGCTGAGCCAGATCTGCAAGTCGCTGGTGTTCGCGGCCGACGGTGTGCCGGTCCTGGTGCTGATGGACGGGGCCTCCCGCGTCGACGTCGAGCGGGTGCGCGCGGAGCTGGGCGTGCGCAAGGTCGGCCGGGCCGACGCGCAGGCGGTGCGGGAGGTCACCGGGTACGCCATCGGCGGCGTGCCGCCCTTCGGGCACCGCACCCGCACCCGGGTGCTCGCCGACCGTTCGCTGCTCGCCCACGACGTGGTGTGGGCCGCCGCCGGGACGCCGTACGCCGTCTTCCCCATCGAGCCGGAGGAGCTCGTCGCCCACGCCGGGGCCACACTGGTGGACGTGCGCGAGCAGCAGGCGTGACGCCGCGTACGACGGCGGCCGTCCCGTTCGCCGCCGTCGTACGCGCCGGGTGAGAGCCCGTCGCCGCGCCGGCCGCCGCGGTGGGACAGGCTGGAGACACACAGCGACTTCAGGGAGCGTCAATGAGCGACAAGCCGACCGTCGGCGTCCTGGGCACCGGCATCATGGGAGCGGCGATGGCCCGCAATCTGTGCCGCGCCGGGCTGGAGGTGCGGGCCTGGAACCGCACCCGGGAGAAGGCCGAACCCCTCGCCGCCGACGGCGCCCGGGTCACGGACACCCCCGCCGAGGCCGTCGAGGGCGCCGATGTCGTCCTGACGATGCTGTACGACGGCAACACCGTGCTGGACGTGATGCGCGAGGCCGCCCCGGCGCTGCGGCAGGGCACCGCCTGGGCGCAGTCCACCACCGCCGGTACCGAACTGATCGCCGACCTGGCCGCCTTCGCCCGCGAGCACGGGCTGCTCTTCTACGACGCCCCCGTCCTCGGCACCAAGGAGCCCGCCGAGGCCGGGAAGCTGACCGTGCTGGCCGCCGGGCCCGAGGAGGGGCGCGCGGCGGTCGGGCCGGTGTTCGACGCGGTGGGCGCCAAGACCCTGTGGACCGGCGAGGACGGCGGCGCGGGCAGCGCCAGCCGGCTGAAGCTGGTCGCCAACAGCTGGGTGCTCGCGGTCACCGCGGCCACCGGCGAGACGCTGGCCCTCGCCAAGGGCCTCGGCGTCGACCCGGCGCACTTCTTCGAGCTGATCGACGGCGGCCCGCTCGACATGGGATACCTGCGGGCCAAGTCCCGGGTGCTGCTCGACGGCGAGCTGACCCCGCCGTCGTTCGCGGTGACGACCGCCGAGAAGGACGCCCGGCTGATCGTGGCGGCGGGCCGGGGCAGCGGGGTGCGGCTGGACGTGGCAGAGGCCACCGCCGAACGGCTCGCCCGCGCCGCCGCCCAGGGGCACGCCGACGAGGACATGGCCGCCGCGTACTTCGCCAGCTTCGACGGCGAGGACTGAGCCGGGCCGCCGAGATGACGCGACCCGTGGCCGGGAGGCACCCTGGAGACAGCCGGAACGAGTGTTTCCCGGAGGTGGCCGCCATGACACAGACCATGCAGCAGACGCAGACCATGAGCCACACCGCTGTCGGGTGGCATGTCGAGCTGGAGTTCGAGGAGGACGGTCAGCACACGCGCGCGGCGGCCCTGGTGCGGTTGCCCGACGGCTCCGAGATCCGGGGACACGGGCACGCCAGCCGCCACCACGTGGACAACGACCAGCCCAGGGTCGGCGAGGAGATCGCCGGGGCCCGGGCCCTCAACCAGATCGCCATGGAGCTGCTGGACAAGGCCCACGGCGAGATCGACGCGGATTCCGGGCGCACCTCGCACCCGATCCACGTGTGAGCCCGGTCAGCTTCCGAGCGCCGTGCGCAGCGCCCGCACCAGCGACTGCGCCCGCGGGTCCGCCGTCACGCTCGCGCGGAAGCCGCCCGTGACATAGCCGAAGGCGATGCCCGACTCCGGGTCGGCGAAGCCGAGGCTGCCGCCGCGGCCCGGGTGGCCGAAGGAGCCGGGGGACAGCAGCGGCGAGGCGCTGCCGTGCAGCATGTAGCCGAGGCCGAACCGGGTGTTCACCACGAGCACCCGGTCCGGCCCCGCGGAGTGTTCGGCGCGGGCCAGCTCCGTCGTCGCGGGGCTGAACAGACGGGTGCCGCCGTCCACGTCGCCGATGAGCGAGGCGTAGACGCGGGCCAGGCCGTCGGCGGTGGCGATGCCGTTGGAGGCGGGCAGGGACGCGGCGCGGTAGGCGGGGTCGTTCTCGTCCGGCATCGGGGTGATCGCGGCGAAGGCGCGGCGGGTCAGCGAGTCCGGGTCGGCCCAGGCCTCGGTCACGGCCCGCTTGGGCCGCAGCCGCAGCGCGCCCGACTCCTGCGGGGCCTCGATGTCCCCGACACGGCCCGCCCGGCCCTGCTCCGCCTCGGGCAGCCCGAGCCAGACGTCCGCGCCGACGGGCCGGGCGATCTCGTCCGCGATCCACTCGCCGACCGGGCGCCCGGTGACGCGCCGCACCAGTTCCCCGGTGAGCCAGCTGTAGGTCTGGGCGTGGTAGCCGTGGTCGGTGCCCGGCTCCCACACCGGCGCCTGCGCGGCGACGGCCGCCGCGCCGAGGTCCGGGTCGGCGGCCTCGGCCGGGGTCAGCGGGCGGTCCAGCACCGGCACGCCCGCGCGGTGCGCGAGCAGGTCCCGTACCCGGGTGCGCTCCTTGCCCGCCGCCTTGAACTCGGGCCAGTACGCGCCGACCGGTGCGTCCAGGTCCAGTTCACCGCGCTGGTGCAGCAGCAGGAGCGCGGCGGCGGCGACGCCCTTGGTCGCCGAGCGCACGATCTGGGCGGTGCCGTGCTGCCAGGGCGCGGTCCCGTCGACGTCCTTGGTGCCCGCCCACAGGTCGACCACCTTGTGCCCGTCGCGGTACACGGCGACGGCGGCGCCGCGCTCCCCGAGCCGGGCGAAGTTCGCCGCGAAGGCATCCCCGACCGGCTCGAAGCCCTCGGCCACCGTGCCGTGCACGTCCGTCCCGTCCGCCCCCATGTTCCGGGTTCCCTTCCACGCTCGCCTGCGACAGTGGGTGCAACAGCGGGCGCGGGCCTGCGATTCCTTGGCGGGAGCCGGTGTCCGTAATCGTTGTCTTTGTCACCCGCGGGTGGTCCGCGCCACCGAGCGCGGGTCGAAGCCGAACGGCAGCTCCAGCCGGTGCGCCCGCATCAGCTCCTCGTCGGACAGCAGGTCCCCCGTCGGCCCGTCGGCCGCGATCACACCGTCGCTGAGGATCAGCGAGCGCGGGCACAGCTCCAGGGCGTACGGCAGATCGTGCGTGACCATGAGGACGGTCACGTCCAGCGAGCGCAGGATGTCGGCCAGCTCGCGCCGGGAGGCGGGGTCGAGGTTGGAGGACGGCTCGTCCAGGACCAGGATCTCCGGCTCCATGGCGAGCACGGTGGCCACGGCGACGCGCCGCCGCTGCCCGAAGGAGAGGTGGTGCGGCGGCCGGTCGGCGAACTCCGCCATGCCGACCCGCTCCAGGGCGTGCCGTACGCGCTCCTCCAGCGCGGCGCCCCTGATCCCGGCGGCGGCCGGCCCGAACGCCACGTCCTCGCGCACCGTCGGCATGAACAGCTGGTCGTCCGGGTCCTGGAAGACGATGCCGACCTTCTGCCGGACGGCGGCCATGTGCTGTTTGCCGACGGGCAGCCCGGCGACGGTCACCGAGCCGGTGCCGCCGCCGAGGATGCCGTTGAGGTGCAGCACCAGGGTGGTCTTGCCGGCGCCGTTGGGGCCGAGCAGCGCGACCCGTTCGCCGCGAGAGAGGGTGAAGTCCACGCCGAACAGGGCCTGGTGGCCGTCGGGGTAGGCAAAGGCGAGGCCGGAGACCTCCAGCGAAGCGGTGGGCGTACTCACAGGATCCATCCCAACAGGCAGACGACGAGGGCCGAGCAGGGCAGCGCGAGGGCGAGGCGCCACTGCGCCGGGGACGCGACCGCCTCCTCGACGACCGGCATCGAGCCGGTGTACCCGCGGCTCACCATGGCCAGGTGGACGCGCTCCCCGCGCTCGTAGGAGCGGATGAACAGCGCGCCGGCGGACTTGGCGAGCACGCCCCAGTGCCGCACGCCGCGCGCCTCGAAGCCGCGTGAGGCGCGGGCGATCCGCATCCGGCGCATCTCGTCGGTGATGACGTCGCCGTAGCGGATCATGAAGCCGGCGATCTGCACCAGCAGCGGCGGCAGCTTCAACCGCTCCAGGCCGAGCAGGAGTTGGCGCAGCTCGGTGGTGGCCGCGAGGAGGACGGAGGCGGCGACGCCGAGGGTGCCCTTGGCGAGCACGTTCCAGGCGCCCCACAGTCCGTTGACGCTCAGCGAGAGGCCGAGCACGTGCACCCGCTCGCCCTGCGCGACGAACGGCATCAGCACCGCGAACGCGACGAAGGGCACCTCGATCAGCAGCCGCTTGAGCAGGAAGGCGGCGGGCACCCGGGCGAGCCGGGCCACCGCCGCGAGCAGCACGGCGTACACCGCGAACGCCCACATCGCCTCGCGCGGGGTGGAGACCACGACCAGCACGAAGAGGAAGGCGGCGGCCAGCTTGGTGTGCGGCGGCAGGGCGTGCACGGGCGAGGTGCCGTGCCGGTAGAGCCGGTGCGCGTGTCCAGCGCCCATGTCACAGACCGGTGTTGGCGGGCGAGACGTCCGCGCCGCGGCGCCGGCGCAGCGCCCAGAACACCGCGCTGCCCGCCACCACGGTGACCCCGACGCCGATCACGCCCGCGAGCCCGCCGGACAGGCGCGCGTCGGAGACGTCCTTGACGCCGTAGTCGGCGAGCGGCGAGTCGGCCGAGGCGTGCTCCTTCTCCTTGGTGTCGATGCCCTTGTCGTGCGCGACCTTCTCCAGGCCGTCCGGGTCGGCGGAGGCGTAGAAGCTGACGAAACCGGCGAGCACCAGGGAGGCGACCAGGCCGGTCAGCCACACCGTGCGCCGCGAGGTGCGCGCCGCCGCGGGCACGGCGACGGGCTCGGGCGCGTCCACCAGCTCGCCGTTCACCCGCAGCCGGAGCGGCCGGCGCAGCCCGCGCGCCCCGTGCACCAGGTCCGGGCGTACGGCGATCACGGCGCCGACGGTGAGCGCGGTGATCACCGCCTCGCCGATGCCGATCAGCACGTGGACGCCGATCATCGCGGTGGCGACCTTGCCGAGGGAGACGTCGGTGGTGCCGCCGATCGCGTAGATCAGAGTGAAGGCGACGGCGGCGGCCGGCACCGACAGCAGCGCGGCGGCGAAGGAGGCGACGGTCACCGAGCGCCGCCTGCGGGGCAGCACGGCGAGCAGGCCGCGGAAGACGGCGTACGACACCACGGTGGTGACCAGCGCCATGTCCGTGATGTTCACGCCGAGCGCGGTCAGCCCGCCGTCCGCGAACAGCACGCCCTGCATCAGCAGCACCACCGACACGCACAGCACGCCGGTGTACGGGCCGACCAGGATGGCGGCGAGCGCCCCGCCCAGCAGATGGCCGCTGGTGCCGGCCGCGACGGGGAAGTTGAGCATCTGGACGGCGAAGATGAACGCCGCCACCAGTCCGGCCAGCGGGGCCGTTCTCTCCTCCCCGAGTTCGCGGCGGGCACCGCGCAGGCTCACCGCGAGGGCGCCGGCGGCGACCACCCCGGTGACGGCGGAGGTGGGGGCGTCGATGAATCCGTCAGGTACATGCACCGTTTGATTTTAGAGGCTTGTTGCGAACCTTTTGCAAGTACCAGGGCGTCGCCTGCCCATCCGATGAGGCGACGCCGTCTCCGGAAGCGGCCCGGGGAAAATGTGCGACATTGGAGAGCAAGCGGATGAACAGCTTTCGCATAGGTCACTCAGTGTGAAAGGGCGTTCCGATGTCTGTGATCGAACAGTACGCACGCGCCCATGTCGTGACGGACGACGAGGACCCGGGGGCCGTCCCGGTACTGCTGCGGTACGACCCCGACCGCGACCCGCGCTCCGTGCGGATCGGCCTTCCGGGCACCCACGAGTGGACCTTCTCCCGCGCCCTGCTGGAGCGCGGGCTGCGGGCGCCGGCCGAGAGCGGCGCCGTCCGGGTGTGGCCCTGCGGCCGGGTCCAGGCGGTCGTGGAGTTCCACTCCGACAGCGGTGTCGACGTGCTCCAGTTCGACGCCAAGGCGCTGGTCAGGTTTCTGCGCCGGACCTACACCGCCGAGCCCGTGCACAACTAGGGCCCCCTGGCCGTCCGGTCAGCCGCCCATCCGCAGCAGGTCCGCCACGATCGGACCGGCCGTGTCGCCGCCGTGGCCGCCGGCCTGCACCACGCCCGCGGCCGCCAGGTCGCCCCGGTACGCGGTGAACCAGCCGTTCGGCTTCTTCTGCCCGTCGACCTCGGCCGAGCCCGTCTTCGCGCCGTAGTCCGGGCCGAGACCCGCCATCGCCTTGGCGGCCGTGCCGTAGTCCGCCGTGAACTTCATGACCTCCTTGAGCTGGGACCGGGTCTTCGCGGACATGGTGCGCGAGGCCGTCGCCAGGGTGCGGTGGTCGACCTCGGGGGAGACCAGGTACGGCTGGTGGAAGCGGCCCGACTGCACGGTGGCCGCCACCGAGGCCATGTTCAGGGGGTTCATGCGCACCCCGCCCTGGCCGATCAGCGCGGCGCCCATCTGCGCGCCGCTCTGCACCGGGACCGACCCGTCGAAGGAGGGCACCCCGATGGCCCAGTTGTCCATGCCGAGGCCGTAGACCTGCTGGGCCTCCTCGGTCAGGTCGCTGTCGGACAGCTTGGGCGCGAAATCGATGAAGGCGTTGTTGCAGGAGGCGCCGAAGGAGTCCTTGAACGTGCCCTTCTTGATCTCGGAGTCGGCGTCGTTGTGGAACGTCCAGCCCGCGAGCTTGTACGTCTTGGGGCAGGGGTGCGAGGCGTCGGCGGTGACCAGCTTCTTCTCGAACAGCATGGTCGACGTCACGATCTTCATCGTGGAGCCGGGCGCGAGGGAGCCCTGGAAGCCGACGTTGAAGCCGTGCTCGCTGTTGGCGACCGCGAGGATCTCGCCGGTGGACGGGCGCAGGACGACCACGGAGGCGCGCGCCCGCTTGCCGACCTGGCGCTCGGCCTCCGCCTGGAGCGCCGGGCTCAGCGTGGTCCGCACGGTGCCCGGGGTGCCCTCGCTCAGCGTCACCAGCGTCTTGTCGGACAGCTTGGCCTTCTGCGACGCCTTGCCGCGCACCACGCGCAGTTCCACGCCCGCCGTGCCGCCGGCCGTCTTGCCGTACTTCTCCCGCAGCCCGTCCAGAACGGTGCCCAGCGACGGGTACGCGGCGGCCGTCAGCTCGCCGCCGTTGCGGTCCAGGGCCTTGACGGGCGGGGTGCCCGCGTGACCGGTGACCAGCGTGTCGCCGTCCTTCAGGTCCGGATGGACGACGGAGGCGTGCCAGCCGACCAGCGGCTTGCCGTCGCTCGTCCGCCGTACGACGGTGAGCGAACTGGCGTACGCGAGCGGCTTGTCCACGCCCTTGTACGAGACCGTCGCCTTGACGGAGAACGGCACCTTGGCGCCCTCGGCCGGGCCCGGGGTGAGGGTGACGTCCTTGAGGTGGGCGTCCTTGGAGTAGCCGGTGAGCAGGGCGCCGGCCGCCGCCGGGTCGTCGGTGGCGGCCGCCGCGTCGGCGACCTCGCCCTGCTGCCAGGAGTCCAGGAAACGGGTGGCGACGGTGTGCACCTCGGCCGCGCTCGGCGGGCCGGTCCTGATGTGCCGCTCGCCGGCCGTGGAGGTGGACGCGCCGGCCGCGGAACCGCCGTCGTACACCGCGTAGACGGTCAGCGCGGCGCCGCAGACGGCCAGGGCGACCACCCCGCCGACGACACCGGGACCGGCCGTGCGCCGCTCGGCGACCCGTCTTCTCTTCCCCACAGCCTCTGCATCCTCCGTGCTCGCCCAGGGCCCCCCGCGGCCCCTCGCCTCCCCAACGACGGCACTCACCCTAAAGTCCCGATCGCGGCGGGTGACGTCCCCGGTCGTTTCGTAGCACGGTTGCGACAATGGGACCGGCCGGCCAGGAACAACGACGGTGACGGCTCGGAGCCGGTCAGGCGCCTCTCCGGCACCTCTCAGGCAGCTGCCCGGCTAGACCCAGGTATCGAGCCACATCCGCGCCCGCCACTGGTCGACCGGGATCGCCGTGCCGGTGTACAGGGGCCAGAAGTAGATGAAGTTCCAGGCGATCAGCAGGACCAGGACGCCGGCCGAGGTGGCGCCGACCACGCGGCGGGTGTCGCCGGAGCCCGGTGGGCCGATGATCGCGCCGATCAGCATCGCCACCGCCAGGCACAGGAACGGCACGAAGACGATCGCGTAGAAGAAGAAGATCGTCCGCTCCTGGTAGAGGAACCAGGGCAGATAACCGGCCGCGATGCCGCAGGCGATGGCGCCGGCTCGCCAGTCGCGTCGGAACGCCCAGCGCCACAGGATGTACACGATCGCGGCGCAGGCGGCCCACCACAGCAGCGGGGTGCCCAGGGCCAGCACCTCACGGGCGCACTTCTGGCCCGCGTCGGCCGGGCAGCCGTCGGCGCCGGGGGAGGGGGACTCGTAGAAGTAGGACACCGGACGGCCCAGCACCAGCCAGCTCCACGGGTTGGACTGGTAGGTGTGCGGGGAGTCCAGGTGCAGGTGGAACTCGTACACCTCGTGCTCGTAGTGCCACAGGCTGCGCACCCAGTCCGGCAGGAAGGTCCAGCTGCCGCCCCGGCCGTCGGTGATCGCCCAGTTGCGGAAGTAGCCGCCGCTGCCGTCCGTGGGGGAGAGGATCCAGCCCAGCCAGGACAGCACGTAGACCCCGATCGCCACCGGGACCGTCGCCAGGAAGGTGATGCCGGTGTCGTACTTCAGGACCGCCCGGTACGGGTGGCGCGCCCCGGCCACCTTGCGGGCGCCGACGTCCCACAGCACCGCCAGCACACAGAACGCGACCATGACGTACAGGCCGTTCCACTTGGTGCCCGCGGCCAGGCCCAGCATCAGCCCGGCCGCCCAGCGCCAGGGCCGCCGGCCCAGCCGGAGGGTGTCGCCGATCCGCTCGTCCGGGCGGACCCGGCCGTCCGGGTCGGCGGGCAGCGCGGCGGCCAGTCTGCCCCGTGTCCGGTCCCGGTCCAGCAGCAGACAGCCGAACGCGGCCAGCACGAAGAACATCAGCACGCCGTCGAGCAGCGAGGTGCGGCTCATCACGAAGTGCAGCCCGTCCACCGCCATCAGCGCGCCCGCCAGGCAGCCGAGGAACGTCGATCGGAACATCCGGCGCCCGATCCGGCACAGCATCAGCACGCTCAGCGTGCCGAGCAGCGCGGTCATGAACCGCCAGCCGAACGGGTCGAAGCCGAACATCAGCTCGCCCAGCCCGATCACGTACTTGCCGACCGGCGGGTGCACCACGTAGGCCGCGTCCGACGGGATCGCGAGATGGCCGTGCGTCTGGAGGACCAGGTCGTTGGCGTTCTTGTCCCAGTTGACCTCGAAACCGCGGTGGACCAGCGCCCACGCGTCCTTGGCGTAGTACGTCTCGTCGAATATCACCGCCCGCGGACTGCCCAGGTTCCAGAACCGCATCAGGCCCGCCACCAGCGTCACCAGCAGCGGCCCGCCCCAGCCCGACCAGCGGGTGATCCGCTCGGCCAGCAGGGGCGGCAGGCCGAGCGACCGCCACAGCCGGGGACTCGGCTGCGTGTACGGCGGCACCAGCCGGTCGCGTACGTCGCCCGCGGGCGCGCCCTTCGCCGGGGCGTACCCGAATCGGCGCAGCCGCTGCTGCCACGGCGGCCGGGTGTCGTGCGGCGCCTGGCCCTGCCGGAGGTCCATGGAGGACGCGGTACTGGTCACCGCGCCATCGTAGGGAACCGGGCTGTGGGAGTCCCGTGCATGCGCGGCGCGGGCCGCGAAGCGGTCGTTTTCCTCCGGCTTCCGGACCCCTGCGAGGATGGGGGCGTGACTGGAACCCTTGTCCTCGCAGGAACCCCCATCGGCGACGTCGCGGACGCGCCGCCCCGGCTGGCCGAGGAGCTGTCCGGCGCGGACGTGGTCGCCGCCGAGGACACCCGGCGGCTGCGCCGGCTCACCCAGGCCCTCGGCGTCACGCCCCGGGGCCGGGTGGTGTCGTACTTCGAGGGCAACGAGTCCGCGCGCACCCCCGAGCTGGTCGAGGAGCTGCTCGGCGGGGCACGGGTGCTGCTGGTCACGGACGCCGGCATGCCGTCGGTCTCCGACCCCGGGTACCGGCTGGTCGCCGCCGCGGTGGAGAAGGACATCCGGGTGACCGCGGTGCCCGGGCCCTCCGCCGTGCTCACCGCGCTCGCCCTGTCCGGTCTGCCGGTGGACCGGTTCTGCTTCGAGGGCTTCCTGCCGCGCAAGGCGGGCGAGCGGCTGTCCCGGCTGCGGGAGGTGGCGGCCGAGCGGCGCACGCTGGTCTACTTCGAGGCCCCGCACCGGCTGGACGACACCCTCGCCGCGATGGCGGAGGTCTTCGGTGCCGAGCGGCGGGCCGCGGTGTGCCGGGAGCTGACCAAGACGTACGAGGAGGTCCGCCGCGGCCCGCTGGCCGAGCTGGCGGACTGGGCGGCGCAGGGAGTGCGCGGCGAGATCACGGTGGTGGTCGAGGGCGCTCCAGAGGCCGGCCCGCAGGAGCTGGACGCGGAGGAACTGGTGCGCCGGGTGCGGGTGCGCGAGGAGGCCGGCGAACGCCGCAAAGAGGCGATCGCGGCGGTGGCGGTGGAGGCGGGACTACCCAAGAGGGTCGTCTTCGACGCGGTCGTCGCAGCGAAGCGTTCGGCCGGTTGAGGGACGCTTGATCCGGAAGCGGCGCCAGGTAAAAAGTGCCCGCTGAGCAGGGGACTTCTCTGGTGAGCGAGCAGGCCACGAGGCGGTAAAGGGCTGTCGCCGAAAGCAAAGCGGAAAGGCCCGGACGGGGCCTTTTCGGCAAGGACGGATCAAATCGCCTCCAACACTCGACAGCCCTGCTGCATTCGCGTCGGCGAAGGCGTCCACTGGTCGAAGAGACCCCGCACAGGGGGGCTTGTCCAGCGGACAAGAGGAGCTGGCATGAGTGAGATCGCAGGGCAGACCGGCCTCCGCGGTACGGCCACGGCCGTCGTCCACGAGTCGTATTCCTTCGCCTGCATGAGGTGCGGGCACGGCTGGGAGCAGTCGTACGCGATAGAGCACCACACGGACGCCGACGGGCAGGAGTTCGTGGTGTACGTGGCCGACGGCCGGATCGTGCCGTCGCCGCTGCGCCGGCCCAGCTGCCAGAACTGCGACGGCCACGTGGTGCGCATCATGCGCGCCGGGCAGGTCTCGTCGGTGCGCGGCGCGCAGGCGCACCACCCGCACATCGCGCCGCAGGCGGGCCCCGTCGAGGTGCCGCCGGTACCCGCCGCGGGCGAGGTGGCCGCCGGGGCCGCGGACCACCACTGGCACCTGTCCGACCTGCTGCACCCCTTCCAGCGCAAGGCCGGCTGAGCCCGGGGCGGGGGTCCGGGGGCGTGCGCCTTCCGTAGGATCGGGGCATGCCTTCGAACGCCGGCCGCAGCTCATCGGGCGACAAGAACGCGGCACCGCCGCTGCCCGCACCCCTGGGGGTCCCCGTCGCCGACTCCCACACCCACCTCGACATGCAGTCCGGCACGGTGGCGGAGGCGCTGGCGAAGGCCGCCTCGGTCGGGGTGACCACGGTCGTCCAGGTCGGCTGTGACGTCGACGGCTCCCGGTGGGCCGCCGAGACCGCGCGGGCGCACGAGAGCGTGCACGCCGCCGTCGCCCTGCACCCCAACGAGGCCCCGCGCATCGTGCACGGCGACCCCGACGGATGGTCCCGGCAGGGGGCCCGCGAGCCGGGCGGCTTCGGCGCGCTGGACGAGGCGCTCGCCGAGATCGACCGGCTCGCCGCGCTGCCCCACGTCAGGGGCGTCGGCGAGACCGGCCTCGACCACTTCCGCACCGGCCCCGAGGGCAAGGAGGCGCAGGAGCGGTCCTTCCGCGCCCACATCGAGATCGCCAAGCGGCACGGCAAGGCCCTCGTCATCCACGACCGCGAGGCCCACGCCGACGTGCTGCGGGTGCTGAAGGAGGAGGGCGCCCCCGAGCGCACCGTCTTCCACTGCTACTCCGGCGACGCCGAGATGGCCGGGATCTGCGCCCGCGAGGGCTACTACATGTCGTTCGCCGGCAACGTCACCTTCAAGAACGCCCAGAACCTGCGCGACGCCCTCGCCGTCGCCCCGCTGGAACTGGTCCTCGTGGAGACCGACGCGCCCTTTCTGACCCCGGCTCCGTACCGCGGACGGCCCAACGCGCCCTACCTCGTTCCGGTCACCGTGCGCGCGATGGCCGCGGTGCGCGGCATCGACGAAGACACGCTGGCGACGGCCCTGAACGCGAACACCGCCCGCGCCTTCGACTACCCGCTGTAGTCCGCCTTTCGCGACACAGGGTAACCGGTCCGCTTGGGAGAGTGACCGGGGCTCCGCTAGGTTCTGCCCCCGATCCGGACCTTTCGGCCCCTCTGGAGCGTGTCGGCGTGAGCAGCAACCACCGGTCCACGACCCGTGCGGCATACGGGCCGCCGCCCGCGCAGGGCGGCGGGCGCGGCGCGCGCCGGCGCCGGGCGCGGGCCGCCGAGCGCCCGGACTCCGTCGTACGACGGCTGCTGCCGCAGGCGCTGGTGGTGGCGTTCCTGGCCGGCGGCACCACCGCGTTCGTCGCCGAGGACCGGGCGATCCGGCTCAGTGTCGACGGCCGGCCGCGCGTCCTGCACACCTTCGCCGACGACGTGCACGCGCTGCTCGCCGAGGAGGGCGTGCGGGTGGGCGAGCACGATCTGGTGGCGCCCTCCCCCGACACCCCGCTCGCCGGCGGCGACGCGATCGCGGTGCGCTACGGCCGCCCCGTGCGGCTCACCCTGGACGGCCGGCGGCACGAGGTGTGGACGACGGCGCACACGGTGGACGGAGCACTGCGCGAGCTGGGGGTGCGCGCCGAGGGCGCGTATCTGTCGGCCTCGCGCTCCCAGCCCATCGGCCGCGCCGGCCTCGCGCTCGACGTACGCACGGAACGGCAGTTCACGGTCATGGCGGACGGCCGCGCCCGCACCATCCGCACCAACGCGGCGACCGTGGCCGAGGCGGTCCGGGAGGCCGGGGTCACCCTGCGCGGCCAGGACGTCCTCTCCGTTCCCGCCGACGGTTTCCCGCGGGACGGGCAGACGGTGACCGTGCTGCGGGTGAGCGGCAGCCGCGAGGTGCGCGAGGAGCAGATCCCGTTCCGCATCGAGCGCACCTACGACCCCACGCTGGCGCGGGGCACCGAGGTCGTCGCGCGTCCCGGGCACCCCGGGCTGCGCCGGATCACCTATCTCCTGCGCACGGTCAACGGGGTGCGCCAGCGGCCCCGCCGGGAGGCGGCCGAGGTGGTGCGCCGGCCGCGCGCACAGGTGGTGCGCGTCGGCACGAAGGCGCTGCCGCGCTCCGCGGCGGGGGCCGACGGGCTGAACTGGCACGGGCTCGCGGTGTGCGAGTCGGGCGGCGACCCGCACGCGGTGGACGCCTCAGGCACGTACGGCGGGCTCTACCAGTTCGACACGCACACCTGGCACGCCCTCGGCGGCTCCGGCAGACCGCAGGACGCGCCGGAGTCCGAGCAGACCTACCGGGCGAAGAAGCTGTACGTGCGGCGGGGGGAGAGTCCCTGGCCGCACTGCGGGGAGCGGCTGCACGGCTGAGCGGGGGCGGGACGGGCGGGGGAGCGAGGCAGCCGTGACGCGGCGGCCGGACGAGCGGGGAGCCGCGCGCGGTCGTACGGCCGAGAGGGCCGCGGGGCGCCCGAGTCGTGCGGGGACGCCCTGGCGAGGCGGCCTCCCACGGCCCCGTACCCTTGTCCCGTGAGCAGCCCCGCCCCCGACTCCCTCCTCGGCCCCGCCGACATCCGCGAACTCGCCGCAGCGCTCGGTGTCCGTCCCACCAAGCAGCGCGGCCAGAACTTCGTGATCGACGCCAACACGGTCCGCCGCATCGTGCGCACCGCCGGGGTCCGCCCCGACGACACCGTCGTGGAGGTCGGCCCGGGGCTCGGCTCGCTCACCCTCGCGCTGCTGGAAGCCGCCGACCGGGTCACCGCCGTCGAGATCGACGACGTGCTCGCCGCCGCCCTCCCCGCGACCGTCGCCGCCCGCATGCCCGCCCGCGCCGACCGCTTCGCGCTCGTCCACTCCGACGCGATGCACGTCACCGAGCTGCCGGGCCCCGCCCCGACCGCCCTGGTCGCGAACCTGCCCTACAACGTCGCCGTCCCCGTGCTGCTGCACATGCTCGACACCTTCCCGAGCATCGAGCGCACCCTGGTGATGGTGCAGTCCGAGGTCGCCGACCGCCTCGCCGCCGCCCCCGGCTCGAAGGTGTACGGCGTGCCGTCCGTGAAGGCCAACTGGTACGCCGAGGTCAAGCGGGCCGGCGCCATCGGCCGCAACGTCTTCTGGCCCGCGCCGAACGTCGACAGCGGGCTGGTCTCCCTCGTACGGCGCACCGAGCCGATCCGGACGACGGCCACCAAACGGCAGGTCTTCGCGGTGGTCGACGCCGCCTTCGCGCAGCGCCGCAAGACCCTGCGGGCCGCGCTCGCCGGCTGGGCGGGTTCCGCGGCCGCCGCCGAGGCCGCCCTGGTCGCCGCCGGGGTCTCCCCGCAGGCCCGCGGCGAGTCGCTGACGGTCGAGGAGTTCGCCCGCATCGCCGAGCACGCCCAGCAGGGCGCGTAGCGCCGACACCCCGTACCGAGCCCAAGGAGCGCAGTGAGCGTCACGGTCCGTGTCCCCGCCAAGGTCAACGTCCAGCTCGCGGTGGGCGCGGCCCGCCCCGACGGGTTCCACGACCTCGCCAACGTCTTCCTCGCCGTCGGCCTGTACGACGAGGTCACCGTCACCCCGGCCGACGAGCTGCGCGTCAGCTGCGCGGGCCCGGACGCCGCGCAGGTGCCGCTGGACCGCACCAACCTCGCCGCCCGCGCGGCCCTCGCGCTCGCCGCGCGCCGGGGCATCGAGCCGAACGTGCACGTGCACATCGCCAAGGACATCCCGGTCGCCGGCGGCATGGCGGGCGGCAGCGCGGACGGCGCGGGCGCGCTGCTCGCCTGCGACGCGCTGTGGGGCACCGGGGCCTCCCGTGCCGAACTGCTCGACATCTGCGCCGAGTTGGGCAGCGATGTGCCGTTCAGCCTGGTCGGCGGGGCCGCGCTCGGCATCGGGCGCGGGGAGCGGCTGACCGCTCTGGAGGTGGGCGGCACCTTCCACTGGGTGTTCGCGATGGCCGAGCGGGGACTGTCCACGCCGGCCGTCTTCCGGGAGTTCGACCGGCTGGCCGAGGGCCGGGCGGTCCCCGAGCCGGTGGCCTCGCAGGACCTGCTGGACGCGCTGGCGAAGGGCGACGCCGACGCGCTGGCGGCGGCCGTCTCCAACGACCTCCAGCCCGCCGCTCTCTCCCTCTTCCCGGAACTCGCCGACACCCTGGCCGCGGGCCGCGCCGCGGGCTGTCTCGCCGCCCTGGTCTCCGGCTCCGGTCCCACGACGGCGTTCCTCACCCGGGACGCCGAGGCCGCGGAGCGGGTCGCGAGGGCCCTGCGGGACTCCGGCACCTGCCGCACGGTCCGGACCGCGGCGGGACCGGTGCCGGGGGCGACGGTCCTGTAGCCCCCGCGGCCGGCGTCCTCCGCGACGGGCGCCCGCTCCCGATCGGATCATCACAAAGCGTGACGATCCCCTCGCGCGTCACCATCCACCCCGGAGGGCCTACGCTAGAAGGCTGACCCACGCGGCGGAGCCGCGAGTGGATACAGCCCCGTGCGCAGGAGTGAAATGGCCGTCAACCTGGTCAATGTCGAGAACGTCAGCAAGGTCTACGGCACCCGTGCCCTGCTGGACGGCGTCTCGCTCGGTGTGTCGGAGGGGGACCGGATCGGGGTCGTCGGACGCAACGGCGACGGCAAGACCACCCTGATCCGGATGCTCGCCAAGCTGGAGGAGGCCGACACCGGGCGGGTCACCCACTCCGGCGGGCTGCGGCTCGGCGTGCTCACCCAGCACGACTCCCTCGACCCCGCCGCCACCGTCCGCCACGAGGTCATCGGCGACATGGCCGACCACGAGTGGGCCGGCAACGCCAAGGTCCGGGACGTGCTGACCGGCCTGTTCGGCGGCCTCGACCTGCCGGGCTTCCCCAAGGGCCTGGACACCGTCATCGGCCCGCTGTCCGGCGGCGAGCGGCGCCGGATCGCGCTGGCCAAGCTGCTCATCGAGGAACAGGACCTGATCGTCCTGGACGAGCCCACCAACCACCTCGACGTCGAGGGCATCGCCTGGCTCGCCCGGCACCTCCCAAACCGCCGCTCGGCCCTGGTCTGCGTGACCCACGACCGGTGGTTCCTGGACCAGGTCTGCACCCGCATGTGGGACGTGCAGCGCGGCGACGTGTACGAGTACGAGGGCGGCTACTCCGACTACGTCTTCGCCCGCGCCGAGCGCGAGCGGATCGCCGCCACCGAAGAGGTCAAGCGGCAGAACCTGATCCGCAAGGAGCTGGCCTGGCTGCGCCGAGGCGCCCCCGCCCGCACCTCCAAGCCCCGCTTCCGGGTGGAGGCCGCCAACGAGCTGATCGCCGACGTGCCGCCGCCCCGCGACAGCAGCGAGCTGATGAAGTTCGCCTCCTCCCGCCTCGGCAAGACGGTCTTCGACCTGGAGGACATCACCGTCCAGGCCGGGCCGAAGGTGCTGCTCAAGCACGTGACCTGGCAGCTCGGCCCCGGCGACCGGATCGGCCTGGTCGGCGTCAACGGCGCCGGCAAGACCTCGCTGCTGCGCGCCATGGCCGCCGCCGCCCGCAGCGAGGGCGAGGAGCAGCCGGCCGGCGGCCGGATCAACGTCGGCCGGACGGTCAAGCTCGCCTACCTCTCCCAGGAGGTCGCCGAACTCGACCCCACCTGGCGGGTGCTGGAGGCCGTGCAGCGGGTCCGCGAGCGCGTCGACCTCGGCAAGGGGCGCGAGATGACCGCCGGGCAGCTGTGCGAGACCTTCGGGTTCAACAAGGAGAAGCAGTGGACGCCGGTCGGCGACCTCTCCGGCGGTGAGCGGCGCCGGCTCCAGCTGCTGCGGCTGCTGATGGACGAGCCCAACGTGCTCTTCCTGGACGAGCCCACCAACGACCTCGACATCGAGACCCTGACCCAGCTGGAGGACGTCCTCGACGGCTGGCCCGGCTCGATGATCGTCATCTCCCACGACCGGTTCTTCGTGGAGCGCACCACGGACCGGGTGTTCGCCCTGCTCGGCGACGGCACCCTGCGGATGCTGCCGCGCGGCATCGACGAGTACCTGGAGCGGCGCCGGCAGATGGAGGAGGCGGTCGCCCAGCAGAGCGCCGCCTCGGCGCCCAAGCCGGCCACCACCGAGAAGAGCGCCGCCGACCAGCGCGCCGCCAAGAAGGAACTCCAGAAGATCGAGCGGCAGTTGGACAAGGTCTCCGAGAAGGAGACCAAGCTGCACGCCCAGATCGCCGAGCACGCCACCGACTTCGCGAAGGTGGCCGAACTCGACGCCCGGTTGCGGGAACTCGCCGGTGAGCGCGAGGAACTGGAGCTGCGCTGGCTGGAACTGGCGGAGGACGCGTAGCGCGCCCGCCGTGAATCGGCCAGCGCCCCGGACGGCGTGCGGGGGGTGGCGCGTGCGCCCCGTGAAGGGGGCGTGAAGGCGCGTAACGGCGGCATCACGGGCCGGTTCTCCCTTGGGAACAGGGAGCGATCCGGCCCGTTCCGCTGTCCGCACCGGGTGATAGAAAGATGCGTCTGAGAACCGTCTGCACAACGACCTTGGGTCCGTCGAGAACCTCAGGGCGTGGCTAAAAATCAGTGAACGAGGGGGAAGAGCGCTGATGACTCAGCCGCCCGACCAGTCGCCCGACGGCGGCTTCGGAGCACCGCGGGACCCGAGAGATCCGAGAGATCCGCGAGAACCCGGAGACCCGGGGGCTTCCGGACAGCCTCCGCAGGGCGGCACACCGGCCCCGCCGCAACCGGCCGCTCCGCCGCCGACGATGCTCGACAAGCCGTCCGCGCCCCCGCCGGCCGCCCCCGCGGCCCCGCCCGCGCCGCCCCAGGCCCCGCCGCAGCCCGGCTACGGCCACCCGCAGCAACCCGGCCCGTACAACACCCCCGGCGCCCCGGGCCCCTACGGCACCCCGACGGCCGGCCCCTACGGTGCCCCCGCGGCTCCCGGCCCCTACGGCGCCCCGACGGCTCCCGGCCCCTACGGCCACCCGCAGCAGCCCCAGCAGCCGGGCCCCTACGCGCAGCAGCCGCAGCCCGGTTACGGGTATCCGCAGCAGCCGCCGTACCCGGGCGCCCCCGGCACCGCTCCCGGTGCCCCCTTCCCGGGGCAGGGCGGCGGCGCGGGCAGGAAGAAGACGGCGCTGATCGTCGGCGCGGCGGTGGCCGCGCTGGCCCTCATAGGCGGCACCGTCTACGCCGTCACCAGCGGCGGCGACGGTGACAAGAAGCCCGTGGCCGGACACGGCAGCACCGGACCGGCCGCGTCCGGTGATCCCTCGCCGTCCTCCTCCACCTCCGGCGGGGAAGACCCGGAGAACCTCAACGAGGGCCGCGCGCCCGGCGAGGCCAAGGTGCTCTGGTACAAGCCGGCGCCGGACGCCCCGGGCGGGGGTGCCGACGCACCCGGCATGTGGATCGCCGGCAACACCGTGGTGAAGGCGGCGTACAAGCAGGTCTTCGCGTACGACGCGGACAACGGCGGCTCCCCGTGGGGCCCCGTCGACCTCCCGCAGAAGATCTGCTCGGTCACCCCGCAGAAGTCGGCGGACGACAAGGTCGTCGTGGCGTACATGAGCGGCCCCGGCGACAACGCCAAGTGCAACCGGCTCCAGCAGCTCGACCTGCGCACCGGCAAGAAGGGCTGGAGCGGCCAGGTCGCCGACGGCGGGCTCTTCGACAGCGCGCTCAACATCGAACTCAGCGTCAGCGGCGGCACGTTGATGGTCGGCCGCTCGGAGTCGGGCACGGCGTACGCCATCGACAGCGGCAAGAAGCTGTACGACAAGAAGCGCTACGGCGACTCCTGCTTCCCGACCGCCTTCGCGGGCGGCTCCGGCCGGCTGGTCCAGGTGGCGTCCTGCGGCGCCGGCACCGGCACCGAGCACGACGAGATCCAGGAACTCGACCCGGCCACCGGCAAGGTGAAGTGGACCCAGCCGGTCAAGAAGGGCTGGCAGGCCAGCCGGGTGTACTCGATGGACCCGCTGGTCGTCTATCTGACCAACGAGAGCAAGAAGACGTGGAACATCTCCACCTTCACCAAGGACGGCAGGTTCCGCTCCGAGGTCAAGGTGGACGAGAAGTTCGCCCCCACCTGCGGCTGGGCGATCCTCGCCCGTGATCTTCAGGGCTGCCGGGGTGTCGCGGCCGACGCCGACACGCTCTACCTGCCCACGAGCACGACCGCGAGCGCCAACGAGATCGTGGCGATCAGCCTCGCCGACGGCAAGGCGAAGTGGCGGGCCAAGTCCCCCGCGGACGAGCCGATGTCCCCGATGCGGACCGAGGGCGGCAAGCTCATCGCGTACGTGCAGCCGTCGTACGACGCGGGCGGGCAGGTCGTGTCGATCCCGACCACCGGCGCCTCGCACACCACCACGAAGCTGCTGCAGAACCCGCGGGGCACCGCGCAGATCGAGGACACCTTCTACGACGGCGTCGTGGACTGGTCCGACGGGCGGTTCGTCATCTCGGCCGGCCGGCTGAACGGCAGCGACCAGGCGAAGGAGAAGCTGATCATGGCCTTCGGCAACTGAGCCCGGCCCGCCTCCCGTTCCGTCCGCCGTCCGGCCTTCCGAGTGTCCCCGAGGTACCCGAGTCATGACCCAGCCGCCTCCGCCCCCGCCGAACCAGCCGCCGAACCAGCCCCCGAACCAGCCCCCGAACCAGCCCCCGCAGCCGGGCGGCTTCGGCCCGCCGACCCCGCCGGCACCCCCGGCCCCGCCGGTCCCGCAGCCCCCGCAGGGCGCCCCGGCCCCGCCGCCCGCGGGGCCCCAGCCGCCCCTGCCCCCGCAGCAGCCGCAGCCCGGGTACGGCTACCCGGGGCCCGCCCAGCCGCCGCAGCCCCAGCCGGGCTACGGCTACCCCGCCGCGCCCCCGAACCCGTACGGGCAGCAGCCCGCCGCCCCGTACGGGGCGCAGCCGCAGAACCCGTACGCCATGCCCACCCAGCCCACGCAGGGGCCGCCGCAGCCGGGCTACGGCTATCCGGGCCAGCCCCCGACCATGCCGATGCACCCGCAGGGCGGCCCGGGCGGCAAGCGGAACAACACCGTGCTGTACATCGTCATCGCGGCGGTCGTCGTCATCGCGCTGATCGTCGTCGGCGGCATCGTGTACGCCGTCTCCGGTGACGACGGCAAGAAGCAGGACACCGCCTCCTCCGGCGGCACCTCCGGCGGCCGGGACAAGGGATCCGGCGGCACCACCGGCGGCAGTGAGAAGGCACCGGCGAACACCGCGGCCAAGGTCCTCTTCCAGGTGCCGACGCCCACCGTCCAGGACACCGTCAGCACCTCGGGTTCCTGGCTGACCGACAAGGTGTACGCCAAGACCGGCGTGAACGAGATCGTCGGCTACGACCCGGTCAAGGGCGGCAAGCTGTGGACGGTCAAGCTGCCCGGCCCGGTCTGCGCGGCCAGCCGGCACATGACCGACGACGACAAGACCGCGATCACGTACCAGCCGACGAACAAGAAGTACGACGGCTGCACCGACATCGCCGCGATCGACCTCGACACGGGCAAGCAGCTGTGGACGCGCACCGTCAAGTCCGGTGACTACCCGGTCAACTACCAGAACGTGACGGTCGCCCAGCACACCGTCGCGCTCGGCGACAGCAACGGCGGCGCCGCCTTCGACATCGACTCCGGCAAGCCGCTGTGGCAGCCGAAGCCGGCCGAGGACTGCTACGACGCGGGCTACGGCGGCGGCGCGAAACTGGTCGCGGTGCGCAGCTGCGGCGACTCCGACAACACCCGGCTGTCGATCCAGACCATCGACCCGGAGTCCGGGAAGGTGATCTCCGAGTACCGGATGGACCCGGGCATCGAGTACGCCTCGGTGGTCTCCACCGACCCGCTGGTGGTGGCCGCCGACGTCGGCGACAGCGCGGGCGACGGCAGCGGCATCTCGGACTACTTCTCCATCGACAACAAGACCGGCAAGCTACTCGCCCGGATCTCCGCGCCCGGCAAGACCTACGGCGGCCGCTGCGACGGCATCACCCGGATCGAGGACTGCAAGGAGATCGCCGTCGGCAACGGCAAGCTGTACGTGCCGACCGAGGAGCACGACGGCAGCGGCGCCTACAGCACCACCAACGAGATCGCCGCCTTCGACCTGGCCACCGGCAAGCCCACCGGCCAGCGCGCCGAGGCCGGGGACGGCTACCTGCTGTCCCCGCTGCGCATGGACGGCGGCGCTCTGCTCGCCTACAAGAAGCCGCCGTACGACAAGGGCGGACAGGTCGTCAGCATCGACGGCGCCACCTTCAAGGAGACCAAGCTCCTGGAGAACCCGGCGCAGGAGAGCGTGCGGCGCGCGGAGAGCAGCATGCTGCCGGACTACGCGGAGATCCTCTTCGGGCACGGCCGGCTGTACATGTCCGACGTCTTCGTGGACAAGGCGGACCCGGGGGACGACCGGCAGTACCTGGCGCTGGCCTTCGGCACGGACGGCTGACCCCCGCCGACAACCACCCGAACGGGTGTGGCGGTGAGCGGTGCCCCGGATGTAATCGATCCGGGGCACTTCTGCTCTCCAGGGGCAGCGCCGCGCCGAACGAGCGTGTAGCTTCCGGGAGATGAAGGGGCGGGGTGCCGGGGGGCCCTCTGTCCAACGGGCCGGTGGGCGTCCATAGTGGGGCATCCATGGGCGGGACTGGGGGGTTGCTCTATGGCGGTGCGGCTCATGGTCGTGGACGACCATCGCCTGCTCGCGGAGGCGCTGGCATCGGCGCTGAAACTGCGCGGGCACCGGGTGCTCGCGTCGGCCGCGCCCGCCGCGGGCGCCGCGGACCTGGTGATCGCGCGGGCGCCGGAGGTGTGCCTGCTGGGTACGGCGGCGCCGGCCGAGCCGGGCGCGTTCGACCCGGTGGTGAAGATCAAGCGGGAGCGGCCGCAGGTGGCGGTGGTGGTGCTCGGCCCGGTGCCGTCGCCGCGCGGGATCGCCGCGGCGTTCGCGGCCGGGGCGTCGGGGTACGTACGGCACGACGAGCGGATCGAGGGCGTCGAGCGCGCGCTCCTGAAGGCGCGGGCGGGGGAGGCGGCGGTGGCGCCCCAGCTCCTCCAGGAGGCGTTCGCGGAACTGCTGAACCCCGCCGCCCAGCCGGACGACGAGGCCCAGCGGCTGCTGAGCGTGCTGACACCGCGCGAGGTGGAGGTCCTCGTCCGCGTCGCCGACGGCGAGGACACCCGGGTCATCGCCTCCGGCATGCGCATAGCGCCGAGCACGGCCCGCACCCATGTCCAGCGGGTGCTGATGAAGCTGGGGGTGGGCTCGCGGCTGGAGGCGGCGGCGCTGGCCGCCCGCACCGGGCTCCTGGACCGGGCGGGCGGCCGGCGCACCCCGTGAGGGGCGCGGGGCGGCGCCGGTGCGGTGTTACTCCTCCTGCTCCTGCGGCGCTGCCGTCGGCCTGAGCTTCAGCCACGCCAGGAAGAAGACGCCCAGCACCAGCATCCCGATCCCGGTCCACAGGTTGATGTTGACGCCCTGGGCCTTGTCGATCGCGGCCTGCGAGTCCGTCAGGCCGGTGACGGTGACGATGACGCCGTAGACCACGAAGAGCCCGCCGATGATGCGGCGCAGGTCGAAGATGCGGGCCGCGGTCGCCGACTTGGTCTCCAGTTCGGAGACCTCCCGCGCGACATCGCCCTCGGTGTAGTGGTGTTCGGGGTTCTCGGACATGTTCCCTCGATCCTCCCGCGTCAGAACGAGAACGGGATGTAGCAGACGGCGGCCAGCACGACCGCGCCCCAGCCCAGCAGCGCCGGCCTGCGGTACCAGGCGTCGTCACCGGGCGCCGGCGGCTCGGACATGCCGGGGGAGCGCGTGCCGTAGACCAGTCCCTGGAGTTCCTGGGCCGGCTTGGGCTTGGTGAACAGCGACACCAGGACCATCACGACCGCGCCGGCGACGAACCCCGCGATCGCCGAGACGAAGTTGGCGCCCTGGTCGGTGGGGATGGAGATGATCCCCTTCTTGTAGAGGACGAAGTAGTTGACCATCGCGGTGACGGTGCCCGCGAGCAGGCCCCAGAAGCCGGACTTGACCGACGCCCGCTTCCAGAACATGCCGATGATGAAGACGACGAACATCGGCACGTTGAAGAACGAGAACAGCGTCTGGAGGTAGGACATGATGTTCGAGAACGACGACGCGAGGAACGCCGTGCCCACGGACGCGCAGACACCGATCACGGTGATCCACCGGCCGAACCGGACGTAGTACGCGTCCTCCCGACCGCGCACCACGTACTTGGCCCAGATGTCGGTGGTGAACACGGTGTTGAAGGACGACACGTTGGCCGCCATGCCGGCCATGAACGCGGCGAGCAGACCGGTGACCGCGATGCCGAGCACGCCGTTGGGCAGCAGCTCCTGCATCAGGTAGGGGATGGCGTCGTTGTACTGCAGGCCCGAGCCGCTGGTGCCGATCTTGGGCACGAGCGCGGCGGCGACCAGGCCCGGGATCATCACCAGGAAGACGATGAAGATCTTCGGGTAGGCGGCGATCAGCGGGGTGCGCCGTCCGGCGGAGAGGTTCTTCGCGGACAGGGCGCGCTGCACCTCGGCGAAGTTGGTGGTCCAGTAGCCGAAGGACAGCACGAAGCCGAGGCCGAGGACGATGGTCAGCCAGTTGGCGCCGAGCGGGTTGCCGCTGCCGATCCCGGTGCCGCCCCACGCGGTGGTGAAGTTGTGGCCGTGGGTCGCGCTGAGCTTGTCGGTGAGCCCGCCCCAGCCGCCGACCTTGCGCAGGCCGAGGATCGTGATGGGGATGAGCGCGGCGAGGATCACGAAGAACTGGAGCACTTCGTTGTAGATCGCCGAGGAGAGACCGCCCAGGGTGATGTACGCCAGCACGAAGGCGCCGGCGACCACGATGGCCACCCACTGCGGCCAGCCCAGCAGCGCCTCGACCACGATCGCGAGGGCGTAGAGGTTGACTCCGGCGATCAGGATGGCGGCGAACGCGAACAGGATCGAACTGAGCAGGTGGGCTGCCTTGTCGAAGCGCAGCAGCAGGAACTCGGGGACCGAGCGGACCTTGCTGCCGTAGTAGAAGGGCATCATCACCAGGCCCAGGAAGACCATGGCGGGGATGGCGCCGATCCAGTACCAGTGCACGGTGTAGGCGCCGTACTGGGCGCTGTTGGCGGCCATGCCGAGGATCTCGGTGGCCGCCAGGTTCGCCGAGATGAAGGCGAGGCCGGTGATCCAGGCGGGCAGCGAGCGTCCGGAGAGGAAGAAGTCCAGGCTGGTCTTCACCGACCGGCGGGCGGCGAAGCCGATCCCGAGCACGACGACGAAGTAGATGCCCAGGATCGTGTAGTCAAGCCAGTTGGTGGGGAGCCGTAGCCCGGCCGCCGCCAGATACGTATGCGCGTATGTGGGGGTTTCCATGTGAACTCGCTTCGTTGCGCGAACTGATCAGAGCGGAACCTACGCCCCTGTGTTTAGAAAATGAACACTTCTGGTGATGATCTTTGTTTGATTGTGATGAACTGATTCTGTGTCGGGTTGTGGTCTGTTATGTTTGATTGTGTTGAGGGATGAGTGGGCTGACCAAGGAGTCCAGCGTGAAGAAGACCCCGACCCGGCTGGCCGACGGTCGCGAACTGATCTACTACGACCTGCGGGACGACGGCGTGCGCGACGCGGTCGACCGACGCCCCCTGGACCGCACGGCCACCACCTCGGAGATCCGCCGCGACCCGCTGCTCGGCGACCGGGTCGCCGTCGCCTCCCACCGTCAGGGCCGCACCTACCACCCGCCGGCCGACCAGTGCCCGCTGTGCCCGACCCGGGGCGAGCGGCTCAGCGAGGTCCCGGACTCCTCCTACGACGTGGTCGTCTTCGAGAACCGCTTCCCCTCCCTCGCCGGTGACTCCGGGCGCTGCGAGGTCGTCTGCTTCACCTCCGACCACGACGCGTCCTTCGCCGATCTGACCCCCGAGCAGGCGCGCCTGGTGCTGGACGCGTGGACCGACCGCACCGCGGAACTGTCCCGGCTGCCCTCCGTGGAGCAGGTGTTCTGCTTCGAGAACCGGGGCGCCGAGATCGGCGTGACGCTCGGCCACCCGCACGGACAGATCTACGCCTACCCCTTCACCACCCCCCGCACCGCGCTGATGCTCCGCTCGCTCGCCGCCCACCGGGAGGCGAACGACGGGGAGAACCTGTTCGACGCCGTACTGCGGCGGGAACTCGCCGGCGAGCGGGTCGTCCTCGACGGCGAGCACTGGGCCGCCTTCGTGCCGTACGCGGCGCACTGGCCCTACGAGGTCCACCTGTACCCCAAGCGCCGGGTCCCCGACCTCACCGCGCTGGGCGAGGCGGCCCGCGCGGAGTTCCCGCACGTCTACCTGGAGCTGCTGCGGCGCTTCGACCGCATCTTCGGCGAGGGGGAGCCGCCGACGCCGTACATCTCCGCCTGGCACCAGGCCCCGTTCGGGGAGCTGCCCGGCTTCGACGGGGTGACGCGGGACGATTTCGCGCTCCACCTCGAGCTTTTCACCATCCGCCGCACTTCCGGCAAGCTGAAGTTCCTCGCGGGTTCCGAGTCCGGCATGAGCGTGTTCATCAACGATGTGCCGCCGGAACGCGCGGCCGAGCGACTGCGAGAGGTAGCGACTTCATGAAGTACCTGGTGACGGGTGGCGCGGGTTACGTCGGCGGCGTGGTGGCCCGGCATCTGCTGGAGGCCGGGCACGAGGTCACCGTCCTCGACAACCTCTCCACCGGCTTCCGCGCCGGAGTCCCGGCCGGCGCCGCCTTCGTCGAGGGCGACATCCGCGACGCCGCCAAGTGGCTCGACCCCTCCTACGACGGCGTGCTGCACTTCGCCGCGTCCTCCCAGGTCGGCGAGTCCGTGGTGAAGCCGGAGAAGTACTGGGACAACAACGTCGCCGGCAGCATGGCCCTGCTCGGCGCGATGCGCGAGGCGGGCGTGCGCACCCTGGTCTTCTCCTCCACGGCCGCCACCTACGGCGAGCCCGACCAGGTCCCGATCACCGAGACCGCCCCGACCCGGCCCACCAACCCCTACGGGGCCTCCAAGCTCGCCGTCGACCACATGATCACCAGCGAGGCGAACGCCCACGGCCTGGCGGCGGTCTCCCTGCGCTACTTCAACGTGGCCGGGGCCTACGGCGTCCACGGCGAGCGGCACGACCCCGAGTCGCACCTGATCCCGCTGGTCCTCCAGGTCGCCCAGGGCCGCCGCGACGCCATCTCGGTGTACGGCGACGACTACCCCACCCCCGACGGCACCTGCGTCCGCGACTACATCCACGTCGCGGACCTGGCCGAGGCCCATCTGCTGGCGCTGACGGCGGCCCGGCCGGGCGAGCACCTGATCTGCAACCTGGGCAACGGCAACGGCTTCTCGGTCCGCCAGGTCATCGAGACCGTCCGCGAGGTCACCGGGCACCCGATCCCCGAGGTGATCGCCCCGCGCCGCGGCGGCGACCCGGCGGTCCTGGTCGCCGCCGCGGACACCGCCCGCGAGAAACTGGGCTGGAACCCGACCCGCGCGGATCTCGCGGGCATCGTCGCGGACGCCTGGGAGTTCGCGCAGCACCTCTCGAAGGAGGACTAGTGGGGGCAGAGCAGGTCGCCGAGCGCTTCACCGAGCTGTACGGGGCGCGCCCGGAGGGGGTGTGGGCGGCGCCGGGCAGGGTCAACCTGATCGGCGAGCACACCGACTACAACGACGGCTTCGTCATGCCGTTCGCACTGCCGCACCAGGCGGTCGCGGCGGTCTCCCGCCGGGACGACGGCCTGCTGCGCCTGCACTCGGCGGACATGGAAGGCGGCGTCGCCGAACTGCGCCTGGACGCGCTCGCCCCCGGCACCGACGGCGAGTGGACGGCGTACCCGGCCGGTGTCGTCTGGGCGCTGCGCGAGGCCGGCCACGAGCTGACCGGCGCGGACGTCCACCTGTCCTCGACCGTCCCCGCGGGCGCGGGCCTGTCCTCCTCCGCCGCCCTGGAGGTGGTGACCGCCCTCGCGCTGAACGATCTGCACGGGCTCGGCCTGCCGCGCTGGCGGCTGGCCCGCCTGTGCCAGCGCGCGGAGAACGTCTACGTCGGCGCGCCGACCGGCATCATGGACCAGACCGCGTCCGCGTGCTGCGAGCAGGGCAACGCCCTCTTCCTCGACACCCGGGACCTGTCCCAGCGGCAGATCCCCTTCGACCTCGCGGCCGAGGGCCTGCGCCTGCTGGTGGTCGACACCCAGGTCAAGCACGCCCACAGCGGCGGCGAGTACGGCAGGCGCCGGGCCGGCTGCGAGAAGGGCGCGGCCCTCTTGGGCGTGGACGCCCTGCGCGACATCCCCTACGACGGCCTGGACGCGGCGCTCGCGCGGCTGGGCGACGAGGAGGAGGTCCGCCGCCTGGTCCGGCACGTGGTGACGGAGAACCACCGGGTGGAACGCACGATCGCCCTGCTCCGGTCCGGTGACACCCGCGCCATCGGGCCGGTCCTCACCGAGGGCCACGTCTCCCTGCGCGACGACTTCCGCGTCTCCTGCCCGGAGCTGGACCTGGTCGTGGACACCGCCCTCGCGCACGGCGCGCTGGGCGCCCGGATGACCGGCGGCGGCTTCGGCGGCTCGGCCGTCGTCCTCACCGGTTCCGCGGAGGTCCCCTCCCTGACCAAGGCCCTGGAAGAGGCGTTCACCGCGGCGGAGTTCACCTCCCCGCGGGTGTTCGAGGCGGTGCCGTCGGCGGGAGCGCGCCGGCTGCTGTGAGGGCCGCCGCGGGGCGCGGGCCCGGGGCGGGCCGCCGTCAGACCAGGCGCTTCACCAGCGTGTACTCGGTGACGCCCGGCGGGTAGTCGGGGATCGCGCAGACCACCTCGTAGCCGTTCCTGCCGTAGAACCCCGGGGCCTGGAAGTCCCAGGTCTCCAGGCGGGAGGCCGTGCAGCCGCGGTCGGCGGCGAGGTGCTCGGCCTGGGTGAGGAGGTGGGTGCCCAGGCCCGTGCCGCGGTGGCGGGCGTCGACCCAGAGGAGGGCGACGTGCAGCCAGGTGGTCCAGGTGTGGCCCACCAGCCCGCCCGCCAGCGCGCCTGAGGGGTCCAGCGCCCAGACGTGGAGCGGGTACTCGCGTTCGGCGGGGGTGTTGCGCAGGGCCGCGAGGACCGGGGACGCCGCCGTGTTGGTGTCCCGCAGTCGGGCATGGAGCAGATCGCGTCGTGCCTTGTCGACTTCCGCCTCAATACGAAACATGCGGCACACCATAAACGCGCCCGACGGCCAGTTCTGTAAATCTCCTTCCGCTGCGTGCCGGTATCCGTACGCTGAGATACAGCGCCGGTGGGGGCCGGCGCCGTTCAGGGGGTTCAGTGGTTCGTATCCGAGTCCTGGTCGTGGACGACCACCGCATCTTCGCCGAGTCGCTCGCCGCCGCCCTGGCCGCCGAGCCCGACGTCGAGGTCTTCGCCGCCGGCAGCGGCCCGGCCGCGCTGCGCTGCCTGGAGCGGGCGGCCGCCGAGGGCCGCCGCTACGACGTCCTGCTCGTCGACGCCGACCTGGGCGGCCGGCCCGCCGTCGGGCGTCCCACGGTGTCCGTGCGGGCGGCGGACGAGGACGGCTTGGTCGACGGCATCTCCCTGGTCGCCGGGGTGCGCACCGCCCACCCCGCCGTGCGCACCGTCGTCCTCGCGGAGAAGGACGACCCCCGCCGCGCCGCCCTCGCCCTGGGGGCCGGCGCCTCCGGCTGGGTCGCCAAGGACTGCTCGCTGTCGCGGCTGCTCGCGGTGATCCGGGGCGTGCTGCGCGGTGAGACGCATCTGCCGCCCGCCCTGCTGACCGGCGTCCTCAAGGAGCTGACCGCCGCACGCAAGCACCGCAGCGAGAGCGAACGCCTGGTGGAGTCCCTCACCCCCAGGGAGCGGGAGGTGCTGCGGTGCATGGTCGCCGGTCTGGGCCGCAAGGCCGTCGCCGAGCGGCTGTACCTGTCCCCGCACACCGTGCGCACCCATATGCAGAACGTCCTGGGCAAGCTGGGCGTCCACTCCACGCTGGCCGCCGTCGCCCTGGCCCGCCGGGCCGGGGTGGGACCGGTGGACCTAACCGGGGATGTTGTCGAACGGGGCGGTCAGCTGGCGTAGCAGACCGGCCAGTTCCGCCCGCTGCGCCCGCGACAGCTCGCCGAGGATGGCCCGCTCCTGCTCCAGCAGTCCCGCGAGCGACTCGTCCGCGCGGTCGCGGCCGGTGTCGGTCAGCCGCACCAGCACGCCCCGCCGGTCGCTCGGATCGGGCAGCCGCTCGACCAGGCCCTTCTTCGCCAGCCGGTCGATCCGGTTGGTCATGGTGCCGGAGGTGACGAGGGTCTGGGTCAGCAGCTGGCCGGGGGAGAGCTGGTACGGCGTGCCCGCGCGCCGCAGCGCGGTCAGCACGTCGAACTCCCAGGGCTCCAGCTGGTGCTCGGCGAACGCGAGCCGGCGGGCGCGGTCCAGGTGCCGGGCGAGCCGGCTCACCCGGCTGAGCACTTCCAGCGGCTCCACGTCGAGGTCCGGGCGCTCCCGGCGCCACGCTGCGACCAGCCGATCGACCTCGTCCTCCATGAGATCAGTGTAGTGGTTGTGTCGATGTGAAGTCTCTTGGCATCGAGTCTCTTTCTCTCAAGTATCTTGACATCAAGATGAATTGCACGGGAAGGTGGATCACATGACGACACCGATCTGGGACCCCGCGCAGTACCTCCGCCACGCCGGGCACCGCGCCCGCCCCTTCGCCGACCTCCTCGCCCGCGTCCCCGCCCTGCCCGGCGACCGGCCCCGCATCGCCGACCTCGGCTGCGGCCCCGGCAACGTCACCGCGACGCTCGCCGACCGCTGGCCCACCGCGCACATCACCGGCTACGACAACTCGCCCGAGATGCTGGACCGCGCCCACACCGAGCACGAGGGCCCCACGGCCGGCGGCGGCCGCCTGGACTTCGCCCACGCCGACGCGCGGGCGTGGACGCCCGAGGAGCCGTACGACCTGATCGTCAGCAACGCCACCTTGCAGTGGGTGCCGGGCCACCTCGACCGCTTCGCCGACTGGACCGCCGCGCTGCGGCCCGGCGCGGTCTTCGCCTTCCAGGTGCCGGACAACGTCGACGCCCCGCTGCACGCCCTCATGCGCGAACTGGCCGGCACCCCGCGCTGGCGGGACCGCCTCGCCGGCCTGCTGCGCCGCACCGACTCCGTGCACACCCCGGAGGCCTACCTGGACCGGCTCGCCCGCCTCGGCCTCGCCCCCGACGTCTGGCAGACCACCTACCTGCACGTCCTGGAGGGCGAGGACCCCGTCCTCGACTGGGTGAAGGGCACCGGCCTGCGGCCCGCGCTGACCGCCCTCGGCGACGACCCCGAGGCGCGGGAGGCGTTCCTGGCCGAGTACCGGGACCTGCTGCGCGCGGCCTACCCGAGCGCCCCCTACGGCACGGTGCTGCCCTTCCGCCGCCTGTTCGCCGTCGCGGTCAAGGGAGAGTGACGGTGCTCGTCGCGCTCGACCACGTGCAACTGGCGGCACCGCCCGGCTCCGAGGACGCCCTGCGGGCCTACTACACCGGCGTCCTCGGCCTGACCGAGGTGCCCAAGCCGCCCGCCCTCGCGGCCCGCGGCGGCTGCTGGTTCGAGTCCGGCACGGTCCGGCTCCACCTCGGCATCGACCCCGGCTTCCGCCCCGCGGACAAGGCCCACCCGGGCCTGCGGGTCCACGGCATCGACGCCTGGGCGGCCCGGCTCGCCGCCCATGGCGCGCCCGTGACCTGGGACGACGGCCTCCCCGGCCACCGGCGCTTCTCCTCGCGAGACCCCGTCGGCAACCGCCTGGAATTCCTCCAGCCGCGGTGACCGGCCACCGCCCGCCGGACGCGGACGGACGGCGGTCACCCACGCGGCAGACGGGGCCGGCGTCGCACCGCCTCGCGGCCTACGCCTTGCGGTGACCTATCAGCCGCGGCCGCTGCTCCAGGCCGTCCAGGCCGTGCCACGCCAGGTTCACCAGGTGCGCGGCGACCTCCGCCTTCTTCGGGCGGCGCACGTCCAGCCACCACTGCCCGGTCAGGGCGACCATGCCCACCAGCGCCTGCGCGTACAGCGGGGCCAGCTTGGGATCAAAGCCGCGGGACTTGAACTCGCGGCCCAGGATGTCCTCCACCTGCGTGGCGATGTCGGAGATCAGCGACGCGAACGACCCGGTCGACTGCGGGATCGGCGAGTCCCGCACCAGGATGCGGAAACCGTCCGTGTACTCCTCGATGTAGTCGAGCAGCGCGAACGCCGCCTGCTCGCACAGCTCCCGCGGATGGCCCGCCGTGAGCGAACCGGTCACCATCTCCAGCAGCCGCCGCATCTCGCGGTCGACCACCACCGCGTACAGCCCCTCCTTGCCGCCGAAGTGTTCGTACACCACCGGCTTGGACACCCCGGCCTTCGCCGCGATCTCCTCCACCGACGTGCCCTCGAAACCCTTCGCCGCGAAGAGCGTGCGACCGATCTCCAGCAACTGCTGGCGGCGCTCGGCACCGGTCATACGGGTCCGGCGGGTCCGCCGCTGCTTGTCATTTCCTGGATTGCTGCTGGAATCGGTCGCCACGGCGTCAATCATGCCGCCTCGGCGGCCTGCCTCCGGCGCCGGGAGCCGCCATCCGCGTCGTCGCGACGCGAATCGATACGCGAGCGTGACGGCCAGCGCACGTCGTACGCCCAGCCCAGTTGCTCGAAGATCCGGATGAACCGGGCCGAGGAGTCGATCTGCCCGCGCATCACCCCGTGCCGCGCCGACGTCGGGTCGGCATGGTGCAGGTTGTGCCAGGACTCACCGCACGACAGCACCGCCAGCCACCACACGTTGCCCGAACGGTCGCGCGACTTGAACGGCCGCCGGCCCACCGCGTGACAGATCGAGTTGATCGACCAGGTCACATGGTGCAGCAGCGCAACCCGGACGAGTGAACCCCAGAAGAACGCGGTCACGGCGCCCTGCCAGGACATGGTCACCAGCCCGCCGATCAGCGCGGGCGCCAGCAGCGACACCGCCGTCCACAGCACGAACTGGCGGGAGATCGCCCGCAGCGCCGGGTCCTTGATCAGATCCGGCGCGTACTTCTCCTGCGGGGTCTGCTCCTCGTCGAACATCCAGCCGATGTGCGCCCACCACAGGCCCTTCATCAGCGCCGGAACCGTCTCGCCGTACTTCCACGGCGAGTGCGGGTCACCCTCCGCGTCGGAGAACTTGTGGTGCTTGCGGTGATCGGCCACCCAGCGCACCAGCGGGCCCTCGACCGCCAGCGACCCCATGATCGCCAGCGCGATCCGCAGCGGCCGCTTCGCCTTGAACGAACCGTGGGTGAAATACCGGTGGAAACCGATCGTGATGCCGTGGCACCCCAGGAAGTAGAAGAACACCAGCAGGCCCAGATCGAGCCAGCTCACCCCCCAGCCCCAGGCCAGCGGCACGGCGGCCACCAGCGCCAGGAACGGCAGGGTGATGAAGAGCAGCAGCGTGATCTGCTCGATCGAACGCTTCTTCTCACCGCCCAGCGTGGCGGAGGAAATCAGGGTCTCGGGGGCCTTCCGGGCCTCGTCGATCACATCGGAGTGTGAGGTCATGCGCGTCCCCTGTGGGGTCGAGGGTCGGGGGTGGATGCCGGGCCGCCGGAACCGGGCGTGCTCCCTACGGTTCCGTAACCTACGGCGACGTAAGTATGGCAGCGTGTCGAGCGGCGGCAAGAGCCCGAGCGTCTGCGCGTCCCCATCGACACCTATCCTTGGAATCGGTCGGACAGCGCGGTCCGCTGAAGTTTCCTTCCCGGACGCTCCGGCCCGTATGCGGCACCAGGCCGCGCGGCAGACGGCCGGGTACCTCCCCGAGACGCTTCAACACTGCAAGGAGCCGCACCTGTGAGCAGTGCCGACGACCAGACCACCACGACCGGCAGCGAACTGCGCGCCGACATCCGCCGCCTGGGTGATCTCCTCGGAGAGACCCTCGTACGGCAGGAAGGCCCCGAACTCCTCGAACTGGTCGAGAAGGTCCGCCGCCTCACCCGTGAGGACGGCGAGGCCGCCGCCGAGCTGCTGCGCGGCACCGAACTGGAGACCGCGGCCAAGCTCGTACGCGCCTTCTCCACCTACTTCCACCTCGCCAACGTCACCGAACAGGTGCACCGCGGCCGCGAGCTGCGCGCCCGGCGCGCCGCCGAAGGCGGCCTCATCGCCCGAACGGCCGACCGCCTCAAGGACGCCGACCCCGAACACCTGCGGACCACCGTCCAGAACCTCAACGTGCGGCCCGTCTTCACCGCACACCCCACCGAGGCCGCACGCCGTTCCGTCCTCAACAAGCTGCGGCGCATCGCCGCACTCCTGGACACCCCCGTCCTGGAGTCCGACCGCCGCCGCACCGACGTCCGCCTCGCCGAGAACATCGACCTGGTCTGGCAGACGGACGAGCTGCGCGTCGTCCGGCCCGAACCCGCCGACGAGGCCCGCAACGCCATCTACTACCTGGACGAGCTGCACGCCGGCGCCGTCGGCGACGTCCTGGAGGACCTCACCGCGGAACTCGAACGCGTCGGCGTCCGCCTCCCCGACGACACCCGCCCCCTCAGCTTCGGCACCTGGATCGGCGGCGACCGCGACGGCAACCCCAACGTCACCCCCCAGGTCACCTGGGACGTCCTCATCCTCCAGCACGAACACGGCATCAACGACGCCCTGGAGATGATCGACGAACTGCGCGGACTGCTCTCCAACTCCATCCGCTACACCGGAGCCACCGAGGAACTCCTCGACTCCCTGCGCGCCGACCTCGACCGGCTGCCCGAGATCAGCCCCCGCTACAAGCGCCTCAACGCCGAAGAGCCCTACCGCCTCAAGGCCACCTGCATCCGGCAGAAGCTGGAGAACACCAAGCAGCGCCTCGCCAAGGGCACCCCCCACGAGGACGGCCGCGACTACCTCGGCACCGGCGAACTCCTCGCCGACCTGCGGATCATCCAGGCCTCCCTGCGGCAGCACCGCGGCGGCCTCTTCGCCGACGGCCGCCTCGGCCGCACCATCCGCACCCTTGCCGCCTTCGGCCTCCAGCTCGCCACCATGGACGTCCGCGAACACGCCGACGCCCACCACCACGCCCTCGGCCAGCTCTTCGACCGGCTCGGCGAGGAATCCTGGCGCTACGCCGACATGCCGCGCGAGTACCGCACCAAGCTCCTCGCCAAGGAACTGCGCAGCCGCCGGCCCCTCGCCCCCACCCCGGCCCCCGTCGACGCCGCCGGCGCCAAGACCCTCGGCGTCTTCGAAACCGTCAAGAAGGCCCTCGACGTCTTCGGCCCCGAGGTCGTCGAGTCCTACATCATCTCCATGTGCCAGGGCGCCGACGACGTCTTCGCCGCCGCCGTCCTCGCCCGCGAGGCCGGCCTCGTCGACCTGCACGCCGGCTGGGCCAAGATCGGCATCGTCCCCCTCCTGGAGACCACCGACGAACTGCGCGCCGCCGACACCATCCTGGAGGACATGCTCTCCGACCCGTCCTACCGGCGCCTGGTCGCGCTGCGCGGCGACGTCCAGGAGGTCATGCTCGGCTACTCCGACTCCTCCAAGTTCGGCGGCATCACCACCAGCCAGTGGGAGATCCACCGCGCCCAGCGCCGGCTGCGCGACGTCGCCCACCGCTACGGCGTACGCCTGCGCCTCTTCCACGGCCGCGGCGGCACCGTCGGCCGCGGCGGCGGCCCCTCCCACGACGCCATCCTCGCCCAGCCCTGGGGCACCCTGGAAGGCGAGATCAAGGTCACCGAACAGGGCGAGGTCATCTCCGACAAGTACCTGATCCCCTCCCTCGCCCGGGAGAACCTGGAACTCACCGTCGCCGCCACCCTCCAGGCCTCCGCCCTGCACACCGCCCCCCGCCAGTCCGACGAGGCCCGCGCCCGCTGGGACGCCGCCATGGACGTCGTCTCCGACGCCGCCCACGCCGCCTACCGCAGGCTCGTCGAGGACCCCGACCTGCCGACGTACTTCCTCGCCTCCACGCCGGTCGACCAGCTCGCCGACCTGCACCTCGGCTCACGGCCCTCCCGCCGCCCCGGCTCCGGCGTCTCCCTCGACGGCCTGCGCGCCATCCCGTGGGTGTTCGGCTGGACCCAGTCCCGGCAGATCGTCCCCGGCTGGTTCGGCGTCGGCTCCGGCCTCAAGGCCCTGCGCGAAGCCGGCCTGGACACCGTCCTCGCCGAGATGCACGAACAGTGGCACTTCTTCCGCAACTTCATCTCCAACGTGGAGATGACCCTCGCCAAGACCGACCTCAGAATCGCCCGGCACTACGTCGACACCCTCGTGCCCGACGAGCTCAAGCACGTGTTCGACACCATCCGCGCCGAACACGAACTCACCGTCAGCGAAGTCCTGCGCGTCACCGGCGAGGACGAACTCCTCGACGCCCAGCCCGTCCTGAAGCAGACCTTCGCCATCCGCGACGCCTACCTCGACCCCATCTCCTACCTCCAGGTCGCCCTCCTCAAGCGCCAGCGCGACGAGGCCGCGGCCGGCGGCGAACCCGACCCGCTGCTCGCCCGCGCCCTGCTCCTCACCGTCAACGGCGTGGCCGCCGGCCTGCGCAACACCGGCTGAACCGACCCACGGAAAAAGAGGGTGCCCCCGAGGTCCTGCGACCCGGGGGCACCCTCTTTCCGCTTTCCTCACCGCACCGCGACGAACGCCGCCGTCAGCAGCCCGAGCCCCGACAGACCCAGCACCCACGCCACCCGCGTCAGCCGCATCCCGCCCGCGACCACCACCGACGCCAGCAGCAGCGCCCCGCCGAGCGGCACCCACGCGTACAGGATCCCCGCCCACCCCGAACGCAGCGCCTGCGCCGTACCCGGCTTCAGCACCACCGCGTACGTCCGCCCCTTGCGCACCGCCACCGACTCCGGGATCTCCACCCGCGCCCGGGCCCGCGCCCCCGCCGACGTCGGTGTGAACGGCCCGCCGCAGACACCGCCCGCACAGGCCACCACCCTCACCGTGCCCTGCTCCCGCCCCTTGGTCAGCAGCACGTGCTGCGCGCTCCCCCAGGAGCCCCACAGCCCCGCGAACACGATCAGCGCGGCGAGCGCGCCCATCGCCGCGACCCGCCCGAACCGCAACGCGGACACGGACGCCTGGACAGCGGAACGGGTGGCGATGGCAGGCATGGCCGGGATCATTGGCCATACCCGCACGACCGGTCAACTCGCCCGACCGCCAAGGACGGACAAGTCCTGAGTTGTGCTCAGGAGTTGTACGCGCTCTGCGCCCGCTCCAGCCCCTCCGTCACCAGACACTCCACCGCGTCCGCCGCCCGGTCCACGAAGTAGTCCAGCTCCTTGCGCTCGGTCGAGGAGAAGTCCTTCAGCACGAAGTCCGCCACCTGCATACGACCCGGCGGCCGGCCGATCCCGAACCGCACCCGGTGGTAGTCCGCGCCCATCGCCTTCGTCATCGACTTCAGACCGTTGTGCCCGTTGTCCCCGCCGCCCAGCTTCAGCCGCAGCGTCCCGTAGTCGATGTCCAGCTCGTCGTGCACCGCGACGATGTTCGCCACCGGCACCTTGTAGAAGTCCTTCAGCGCGTTCACCGGGCCACCGGACAGGTTCATGAAGGACATCGGCTTCGCCAGGATCACCCGGCGGTTCGCCGGCCCCGCCGGACCGATCCGCCCCTCCAGCACCTGCGCCTGCGCCTTGCCCGCCCGCTTGAACTTCCCCCCGATCCGCTCCGCGAGCAGATCCGCCACCATGAAGCCGACATTGTGCCGGTTCATGGCGTACTCCGGCCCGGGATTGCCGAGCCCGACGATCAACCAGGGGCCACTGGTCGGAGTGGTCACGTCCATGTCTCCTCGAAATGCGCGACAGCCGCTGCCTCCCGAGGAAGCAGCGGCTGTGTACCGCTGTGGACAGCAGTGCTGTTACGGCCGACGGCACCGGGCACCTACCGACGAGGGCCCGGCTCCGGCACGGCGCAACCGCCGGTCAGGCTCAGGCCTCCGCGGCCTCTTCGCCCTCGGCGGCCTCTTCACCCGCGGGCTCCTCGGCCTGCGCCTGCAGGACCTGGAGCACGACCGCGTCCTCCTCGACGGCCAGGGAGATGCCGCTCGGCAGCGTGATGTCCTTGGCGTGGACGGAGGCACCGGCCTCCAGACCCTCGATGGAGACGGTGACCGACTCCGGGATGTGGGTGGCCTCGGCCTCGACCGGCAGCGCGGCCAGGACGTGCTCCAGCAGGTTGCCACCCGGGGCCAGCTCGCCCTCGGTGTGCACCGGAATCTCGACCGTGACCTTCTCGCCACGCTTGACCAGCAGCAGGTCGACGTGCTCCAGGAAGCCCTTCAGCGGGTCACGCTGCACGGCCTTCGGGATGGCCAGCTCGTTGGTCTTGCCGTCGATGTCCAGCGAGATCAGGACGTTCGGCGTACGCAGCGCCAGCAGCAGCTCGTGGCCCGGCAGGGTCAGGTGCAGCGGCTCGGTGCCGTGGCCGTACAGAACACCCGGAACCTTGTTCTCACGGCGGATGCGGCGGGCCGCACCCTTGCCGAACTCGGCGCGGGACTCGGCGGCGATCTTCACCTCGGACATGTGGATCACTCCTCGTAGTAACTCGGAACGGACGTGGTCACCCGGCCACGAACGGCCTGCTACGAAGAGCGCGTCGATAACGGACCGCCGTACACAGAAGTACGGCCTCCCTCGCCGAGCAACTCGTGCAGTTTACTCGGACCGGGAGGCCGTACCCAAAAGGATCTTCGGCTAGCCGGGACGGCCGGCCTGAAGAAACCTCACTGCTCGTCGAAGAGGCTGGTCACCGAACCGTCCTCGAACACCTCACGCACCGCGCTCGCGATCGTCGGAGCGATCGACAGCACCGTGATCTTGTCCAGATCCCGGCCCAGCTCCGCCGGCGTCGGCAGCGTGTTCGTGAACACGAACTCGCTCACCCGCGAGTTCTTCAGCCGGTCCGCCGCCGGACCCGACAGCACACCGTGCGTCGCCGTCACGATGACGTCCTCCGCACCGTGCGCGAACAACGCGTCGGCCGCCGCACAGATCGTGCCACCCGTGTCGATCATGTCGTCCACCAGGACACACACCCGGCCCTTGACCTCACCCACGACCTCGTGGACGGTCACCTGGTTCGCCACGTCCTTGTCACGCCGCTTGTGCACGATCGCCAGCGGCGCACCCAGCCGGTCACACCACCGGTCCGCCACCCGCACCCGGCCCGCGTCCGGCGAGACCACCGTCAGCTTGTTCCGGTCCACCTGCTCGCCCACGTAGTCCGCCAGCAGCGGCAGCGCGAAGAGGTGATCCACCGGACCGTCGAAGAAGCCCTGGATCTGGTCCGTGTGCAGATCCACGGTCAGAATCCGGTCGGCACCCGCCGTCTTCATCAGATCCGCGATCAGACGCGCCGAAATCGGTTCACGACCCCGGTGCTTCTTGTCCTGCCGCGCGTAACCGTAGAACGGCACGATCACCGTGATCGAACGAGCCGACGCACGCTTCAGCGCGTCGATCATGATCAGCTGCTCCATGATCCACTTGTTGATCGGAGCCGTGTGGCTCTGGATCAGGAAGCAGTCCGCACCACGGGCCGACTCCTGGTAACGAACGTAGATCTCACCGTTGGCGAAATCGAAGGCCTTCGTCGGGACGACCCCGACACCCAGCTGCTGGGCGACCTCCTCGGCAAGCTCGGGGTGGGCGCGGCCGGAGAAGAACATCATCTTCTTCTCGCCGGTCGTCTTGATCCCGGTCACAGCACTGTCTCCTCAGAGGTTGTCTCAGCCAGGCGGCTGCTCGAACGACCTCCCGTCCGAGCGTGAGAGGCCGAATCAGCTGGTAGGGGTGTGGATGCACCTGCGCGGATGTGCACTTATCACGGTACGCCGAGTTTGACGCACTCGTTTCCGGTCAGTCCTCGTTCCCGCGCGGCCGGGACGCCTCCTCGGCCGCCTTCGCCGCCGCGCTCCCCGGCCGCTTCCGAGCCACCCAACCCTCGATATTCCGCTGCTGACCACGGGCCACGGCCAGCGAACCGGGCGGCACGTCCTTCGTGATCACGGAACCCGCGGCCGTGTAGGCACCGTCCCCGACCGTGACAGGCGCCACAAACATGTTGTCCGAACCCGTCCGGCAATGCGACCCGATCGTCGTGTGATGCTTGTCCTGACCGTCGTAGTTCACGAACACGCTCGCCGCACCGATGTTGGTGTACTCACCGATCGTCGCGTCACCCACGTACGACAGGTGCGGCACCTTCGTGCCCTCACCGATCCGCGCGTTCTTCGTCTCGACGTACGTCCCGATCTTGCCCTTGGCACCCAGCCGCGTCCCAGGCCGCAGATACGCGTACGGCCCCACACTCGCCCCGGCACCCACCACGGCCCCGTCCGACACGGTGTTGTCCACCCGCGCCCCGGCACCCACCTTGGTGTCCTTCAACCGGGTGTTGGGCCCGACCTCCGCACCCTCCGCCAGATGCGTGGCACCCGTCAGCTGCGTACCCGGATGCACCACCGCGTCCCGCTCGAAGGTCACGGTCACGTCCACCCACGTGGTGGCCGGGTCCACGACGGTGACCCCGTCCAGCATCGCCCGCGTCAGCAACCGGTCGTTGAGGATCCGGCGCGCCTCGGCCAGCTGCACCCGGTTGTTGATCCCCGCGATCTCCCGGTGATCACCGGCCACCGAGGCACCGACCCGGTGCCCGGCCTCGCGCAGGATGCCCAGCACGTCCGTGAGGTACTCCTCACCTTGGCTGTTGTTCTTGCGCACCTTCGTCAGCGCGTCCGCCAGCAGCCGGCCGTCGAACGCGAACACCCCGCTGTTGATCTCCCGGATCGCCCGCTGGGCCTCGCTCGCGTCCTTGTGCTCCACGATCGCCGTCACCGCGCCCGACGCCTCGTCCCGCACGATCCGGCCGTACCCGGTCGCGTCCGGGACCTCGGCGGTCAGCACGGTCACGGCGTTGCCGTCGGCGTGGTGCGTCTCGGCGAGCCGCCGCAGCGTCTCGGCGGTCAGCAGCGGGGTGTCCCCGCAGACGACGACCACGGTGCCGGCGACGGCGCCCCCGAGTTCCTCGAGACCCATCCGCACGGCGTGTCCGGTGCCGTTCTGCTGCTCCTGCACGGCGGTGCGGACGGCGGGGTCGATCTCCGTCAGGTGCGCGGTGACCTGCTCACGGGCGTGGCCGACGACGACGACCAGGTTCTCGGGCTGCAACTCGCGGGCGGCGGCGAGCACATGGCCCACGAGGGAGCGGCCGCAGATCTGGTGCAGCACCTTGGGTGTGGCCGACTTCATACGGGTGCCCTCACCCGCTGCGAGAACGACGACGGCTGCCGGGCGGATGGCACTCACAGGGTTGCCCTTCGGCTCTGAATGGGTGGGGAACAGCCGCAGGATACCGGGGCGGGTTTCGGGGGGTATGAGTGCGGGCCCTGACGGGGCGTTCGCCGGTCAGGACCCGAACCGAGGATGTGCTCCCGGGGGAGGACTCGAACCCCCATGATCAGAACCAAAATCTGACGTCTTGCCCTTAGACGACCCGGGATTACCGCTATGTCCGATTTGGAAGATCGGTCGCAGTGACAGCCCCTACTATGCCGTACCACCAGCCTTCGATGCGACGGTACAGCTCCGCTCCTTGCAGAACGTTGATCACGAGGCATCCCCGGTAGTCCTCGCCGACGTTCTTGCGGACAGTTTTCGGGTTGTGCTTCTTGATGGTCGTCCGCTGGAACTCGGCGGGGTCGGCCTGGACGAGGTCGGCCCAGTGGCGCCGGGCCCCCTCGACGTCGCCCGTCGCATGGATCATCACGCGGTACCGGAGGCGCTCGCGTTCGATCCCGAGCAGGTCCAGCCAGGCCAGGTAGACCCGGACCACACCGGGGTCGCTGTTGACGAACTGCACGTTCTCGCGTCGGGCGTACGGCTTGTCCTTGGAGCCCTCGGCCCAGTAGAGGGCGACGCCCGCCAGGAACAGATCGCGGTCGGTCATCGTGCCGATCTCGTCCGCGGCGGCCGCCTTGGTCTTCCGGCGCTGTTCGTCCCGTACCGCCAGCTCGTGCTCCCAGCGCTTGCGCGCCGCCATCCGTGCCTGTTCGGACGGAGACCGCCGTTCCGGCCGCGGCAGGTCCCGCACCCATAGTGAGATCGAGCTCTTCGAGCAGCCCAGCTCGACCTGGATCCGGTCGTAGGTCCACCCCTGGAGTCGTAGTTCGCGGGCGCGTTGCCGCAGGTCGTCCTTGGCGTTGGGGCGTTTGGTCCAGGCGGGTGGGGGTTCGCCCTTGACCAGGCGGTTGAGGACGTCGTTGTTGAAGATCTTCAGCTGGTCGCGGATCTGCCGGAGGCTGTGGCCCGCGCGGCGCAGGGCGATCGCCCGGTTCCGGAGGTCCTCGAAGTCGGCGTGTCTGCCGTGGGGGTGTGTCATAGGCACACCGTCCGGGTGGAATGTGGGATTCCGGGATCGAACGGATGGAGTTCACCAGTTCGAGGGATAGGGGGAGGTTTCGAGCGAGGTGGGACGTGGGGTGTGCTGTGTGCAGGTAGGTGAAAGTCACCGGAAAAGCCCCGCTCCGCGCCCTTAGGCTGGACGCATGACCATGACGGGGGAAGACCACTCCAGGGCGCTGACCGGCCCTTGGTGGTGGCCGCGGCGGCGCAGCGCGGTGTTCGACGGGGCGCTCGCCGTGGCGTCGGCCGCGGAGTGCGGTGCGGAGGGGCTGGGTTTCGCCCGGGACGCGGGGATCCCGGTCTGGGCGGGGGTCCTGTTCGGTGTGGCGGCCGGTGCCGTGCTGCTGGTGCGGCGCAGGTGGCCGGTCGTGGTGGTGCTGGTGGCGATCGCGGTGACCCCGGCGCAGATGGGTTTCCTGCTGGGCATCGTGGGTCTGTACACGCTGGCGGCGGCCGAGGTGCCGCGGCGGATCATCGGGGTGCTGGCGGGCATGTCGCTGGCGGGTACGGCGGCGGTGACGTTCGTCCGGGTCCGGCAGGACCTGGCGCGCGGTGATCTGACCCTGGGTGACTGGTTCGTGCCGTTCGCGGCGGTGGCGACGGCGCTGGGGCTGACGGCTCCGCCGGTGTTGCTGGGGTTGTACGTGGGGGCGCGGCGCCGGTTGATGGAGAGTCTGCGGGAGCGGGCGGACAGTCTGGAGCGGGAGCTTCAGCTGCTCGCGGAGCGGGCGGAGGAGCGGGCCGAGTGGGCGCGCAACGAGGAGCGGACGCGGATCGCGCGGGAGATGCACGACGTGGTGGCGCACCGGGTGAGTCTGATGGTGGTGCACGCGGCGGCGTTGCAGGCGGTGGCGCGGAAGGATCCGGAGAAGGCGGTGCGCAACGCGGCGCTGGTGGGGGACATGGGCCGGCAGGCGTTGACGGAGTTGCGGGAGATGCTCGGGGTGCTGCGGGCGGGGGAGGACGTGGTCCGGCGGCCGGCGGGGGTGCCGTTGGCGGCGGTGGGGGAGGCGGCCGCGGCGGCGGCTTCGCGGGTGGCCGAGGAGGTGGCCGAGGGGCCGTGTCTGTCGGAGCTGGAGGAGTTGCTGGGGCAGTCGGCGGCGGCGGGGATGGTCGTGGATCTGTCGGTGGAGGGTGAGGTGCGGTCGTATGCGGCGGAGGTGGAGCAGACGGCGTACCGGGTGGTGCAGGAGGCGTTGACGAACGTGCACAAGCATGCGGCGGGGGCGAAGACGCATGTGCGGTTGGCGCATCGGGCGTCGGAGATCGCGATGCAGGTGGAGAACGAGCCGCCGCCGGAGCCGGGGTCGGCGTCGGCGGCGGGGCTGCCGTCGGGTGGCAATGGTCTGGTGGGGATGCGGGAGCGGGTGCTGGCGCTGGGCGGGGTGTTCGTGTCGGGGCCGACGGATGCGGGTGGTTTCCGGGTGTCGGCGGTGATTCCGGCGGTGTAGCGGCTCGGTGGCGGGGGTCAGCCGGCGGTGAGGCGTACGGGTGTTATGCCGGTGATGAGGGTGGTCAGGGCGTGGTCGATGTCGGGGCCGATGTACCAGTCGCCGGTGTGGTCGAGGGCGTAGACGCGGCCTTGGGTGTCGATGGCGAGGACGGCGGCGGTGTCGGTCTCGGTGCCGAGGGGGCACAGTTCGGTACCGAGGGCGCGGCCGAGGTCGCCGAGGGTGCGGGCGTGGTGGAGGCCCTGGAGGGGGTCGAGGTGGAGGGTGGCGGGGGCGATCTGGCGGCCGGGGCCGCCGGGGGTGATGTGCAGGTCGCCGAATTCGGCCCAGGCCTCGACGGCGGCGGGGAAGACGGTGTGCCGGTGTCCTGCGGGTGAGGTGTGGTCGCGCAGGGTGTCGGCCCAGATCTCGGCCTGTTTTATGTCCCAGCGTCCGGGTTCCCAGCCGGCGTTGCGCAGGCTGGCGTCGACGGGGACGGGGAAGCGTGTGGTGGAGGTGCGGTCCGGGTGCATCTGCCGTTCGTTCGTCGTGCGGATGGGGTGGTGCGTGGGCGTCAGTCGGCGGTGGGGTCGACGATGCGGACGCCGAAGTGTGCGGTGAGGGCGGTGCAGGCGCGGCAGGGGGTGGCGAAGCTGCCGTGGAGCGGGTCGCCGTCCTCGCGTATGCGGCGGGCGGTGAGTTTGGCGTGCTTGAGGGCTTTGCGGGCTTCGCCGTTGGTCATGGGTCTGCGGGAGGCGCGTTTGCTGCGGGTGGCGTCGGCGGCGGTGAGGTGCCGGGAGATGAGGATGGTTTCGGCGCAGCGGCCGGTGAAGCGGTCGCGTTGGGCGCTGGGGAGGGTGTCGAGGAAGTCCTGGACGAGGGGGTGCAGGGTGGGGGGTTCCTCGCCGCGGGCGGCGGTGCAGGTGAGGGTGGTGCCGTGGACGGAGAGGGCGGCGGCGACGGTGGGCAGGATGCCGTCGCGGCGGTGCCGGAGGGTGGGGGCGGGTGGTGCCTCGGTGCCGCTCCAGTCGATGCGCGGGTCGCCGGCGCGCACGTCGGTACCTCCGGTCTGCAAGGTATTCATGTTGGCGTTTCCCTCCCCGGGTGTCCCCCGAAGGACACAGGGTGCCAAATGCCGTGGGTCGCGTGGAAGCTGGGGCGGCGCGACACGCCCGTGGGGGGTGGGGTTCGTCACGGTGGGGTGACGGCTGGTCACGGAGGTGGTCGGGGTGCGGGGGTGTGGGGTTGTGGCGGGCCGGTGACCGTGGTTCGGGTACCGCTTAGGCTGTCGGCATCCGTGATGGACACCGCCGTTCAGGCCTAAGAGAACGCCTCAGGGGGCAACCGCCATGACGACAGGTCGGCTCGGGCTGGGGGCACCTCCCGGCCGCCAGGCGCCGGGAGGGGCCGTGCCGCCGAACGCGGCGTATGCCGGGCAGGTGGTGCACTTCCCGGATCCGGTGCGGGCGGCGCGCCATCCGGGGGGTGTGCGGGTGGACGAGCGGGGTTTCCCGGATTTCTCGCCGTATGCGCGGGTGGCGGTGGAGATCGCGGAGCCGCCGGAGGGTTTCGGTGTCGACGAGTTGCGGTTGACGGACTATGTGTCGGCGAACGCGGCGTTGGCGGCGGCGGGGCACGAGTTGTGGGACACGGTGCCGGATGTGGCGACGCCGCACGGCTGGACGTGGCATCACGTGGCGGGTTCGCGGCGGCTGGAGTTGGTTCCGGTCGAGGTGAAGGCGTTGCTGCGGCATCACGGTGGGGTGGCGACGGCTCCGGTGGATCACGGGAAGCGGGGTACGCGGCCGTTGCAGGAGACGCGGCCGGCGCATTTCGGTCTGCCGAAGTCGGGTGTGGCGGTGTCCGAGGCGCAGGTGCAGGGGGTCGAGGAGGATCTGGGGTACCGGTTGCCGGGTGCCTACCGTGACTTCCTGAAGGCTGCGGGTGGTTGTGCTCCGGTGGGTACGGCGTTGGACGCCGAGTTGGGGTTGTTGCTGGACCAGCCGTTCTTCACGGTGCGGGACGAGGCCGCGGTCAATGATCTGGTCTATGTGAACAAGTGTCTGCGTGACCATCTGACGAAGGACTACCTCGGGGTGGCGTTCGTGCAGGGCGGGTTGCTCGCGGTGAAGGTGCGGGGCGAGCGGCTGGGTTCGGTGTGGTTCTGCGCGTACGACGATGTGCGGGACGTCGATCCGTCGTGGCCGCCGGCCGAGCGGGTGGAGCGTCTGCTGCTGCCGTGCGGTGAGGACTTCGATGTCTTTCTGTCCCGTCTGGCGGGCAGTCCGCCGGAGTTGGAGACGGTGGCGAACCTGATGGTGGACGGCGGTTTCGCGCGTGTCGTCCCGGTGTCTTCCGGCGCGGTGGGGGAGTGAGCTTTCGGCGATGGTGACGTACGCGCAGGCGCAGGAGCGCGCCGAGGAGTGGATCAACGGGGATGTGCCCGTGTACCAGCACCGCGAGGTGCGGGTGCGGGAGTTCGAGCTGGGTTTCGTGGTGTGGGGTGAGGACCGGGCGGAGGGGCCGCGTTCGGACGCGGGGTCGCAGCGGTTGGTGATCGCGCGGGACAGCGGGGAGGCGACGTTGTGGCCCGCGTTGCCGGTGGGTGAGGTGATCCGCCGGTACGAGGAGGAGTACGGGGGGCCCGATGGTCCGCGGGACGCGGTGCCGGCGCCGGCGCTGGCGCGGGTGGATCTGAATCAGACGTCGTTCCTGTTGACGCCTCCGGAGTGGTTGCAGGAGGCGGCGGACAAGCTGGGGATCGGGGAGCGGCGGCCGCAGGGGGCGGCTTCGGATTCCGGTGACTTTGCCGATTCCGGTGACTCCGGTGAGTCTGCCGAGTCCGTTGGTTCTTTGGGGGGTTCGGCCCCGGCCGGGGTGCCCGAGGGGGCGACGCCTTGGGCGGGTACGGACACGAACGGGGGCGCGGGTGAGGACGACGACCGTTCGGTGCCGTTGCCCGCGACGGTGTTCGCGCCGCCGCTGAGCGATGCCGACGACGGTGCGCCGAGGCCGCCGGCCGTGGCGCCGGACGCGAAGACGGCGTTGATGGCGGGTGGCAGCCAGTTGCCGCGTACGGCGCTTGCCCCGGCGCTCGACACCTCGAACGGGCCGGACGCGCGGGGAGGTTCGGCGGTGCCGGACGCACCGCAGGGGAGCACGCCGCCTCCGGTGCCGGGTGCTTCGCCGGGTGGTGCTCCGATGCCGCCTCCGGTGTCGGGTGGTCCGCAGAGTGTGGCTCCGATGCCGCCTCCGGTGTCGGGTGGTCCGCAGAGTGTGGCTCCGATGCCGCCTCCGGTGTCGGGTGGTCCGCAGAGTGTCGCTCCGATGCCGCCGCCCGTGCCCGGTGGCCCGCAGGGCAGTGTGCCGCCTCCGCCTCCGCCGCCGGGTGCTCCGGTGTACGGCTATCCGGCGCCGGCGGGGCCCGGTGTCCCCGCGCCGGGTGGTGCGCCCGCGCCGGGTGCTCCGGTGTACGGCTATCCGCAGGGTCCCGGCACCCCGCCCGCGCCCGTTCCCGGGGGCCCGGGGGTGCCGCCGGGCAGTGCTCCGCCGCCGTACGGTCATCCGCAGGCGCCGGGCGCCCCGGACGCGTCCCGGCCGCCGGCCGGTGCGGGTGCCGCCGAGCGCCCGCTCGCGCCGAACGCCGGGGACATCGCGGACGCCGCGACGAGCAAGGCCGCGCCGCCGCCGAAGAAGGGGCGCGGTGGGGTGGGTGCGCCGCCCCCGCCGCCGGGTGCCCCGGGCACGCCGGGCGCGCGCCCGGGGAGTGTGCCGACGCCGCCCGCGCCGGGCGCGTCGTCGGGCGGGTATGTGCCGACGCGTCTGGTGTCCGCGCTCGGGCCCGAGGGGCAGGACGGCGTGGACGGGGAGCGGGAGCCGGGCGTGCCGGACGCGCCGGGCGCCCCCCGGCAGCCGGCGACGCCTCCCGGCGACGTACACCACGCGGCCACGATGCTGGCCGACCCCGCCGCGATGGGTCCCGGTGCCCCGAAGCCGCCGGCGGCGCCGGGGATGCCGGGCGCGCCCGGTGCTCCGGGTGCGCAGGGCGGTTCGGGTGCTCCGGGTGCCCCCGGCGTGCCCGCGGCTCCGGGGACGCCTCCGGTGCCGGGGGCGCCGCGGCCCCCGTCGGCTCCTGGCACGCCCCCCGCTCCCGGGGCGCCGCAGCCTCCCGGTGCCGTGCACCACGCGGAGACCATGCTGGCCGCGCCTGCCCCGGGCGGTCCCGGCATGCCTCCGCCGCCCCCCGGGTCCGGTGCGCCGGGCATGCCGCCGGGGCCGTCCGGCGCACCCGGTGTCCCCGGTCCGCCGCCGCCGATGCCCCCGGGCGCCGTGCCGCCTCCGGGTGGCCGTCTGCCGGGGCAGCCGCCGGCGTACGGGTATCCGCAGCCGCCCGCCGGGCAGCCGACGGTGGGTCCGGGCTACCAGGCCGTCCTGCGCTACCGGGCGCAGGACGGTTCGGAGCAGCAGCTGATCCGGCGGTCCGCGCCGGGTACGCCGCATCCGGAGTGGCAGATCTTCCACGAGCTGCGCTCGATGAACGTGCCGCCGGACCAGGTGCTGGAGCTGCACACGGAGCTGGAGTCCTGCGAGCTGCCGGGTGCCTACTGCGCGCGGATGATCCGGGAGCAGTGGCCGCAGGCGCGGATCACGAGCATCGCGCCGTACGGCACGGACCATGCGAGCCGTCAGGAGGGCATGCAGCAACTGCTGGCCCACCAGGGCGAGTTGCACCAGGTGGCGGACGGCCCCGCGCGCCCCGCGCCGGTGCGTGCGCCGTTGCCGCCGGTGCAGGTGGCGCCCCCGGTGCCGCCGGAGGGCGTGGCGCAGGAGCTGGCGGCGGCGTTCGGGCCGGGGGTCTTCCGGTTCGAGCAGCAGGCGGTGTCCCGGCAGGGGGTGCCGCCGGTCGTGGCGCACACCCTGGTGGTGGCCGGACTGCCGTTGGACATGGGCCCGTTCTTCTGGGCGCAGGCGCAGCCGGGCCGGCCGGTGCCGACGCTGGCGGAGCTGGCGGCCGAGCGCGGGGTGCGGCCGGCGCCGGACGCGGGGTCGTACCTGGTGATGGGCACGGACTTCGGCAAGGCGCTCTGTGTGCAGTACGGGACGGCGCACATCGTGGCGGTGCCGGTGGAGGCCGGGCCGGGCGGTGCGCCGGTGCCGCCGCAGTTCGTGAACACCGGGCTGCCGGAGTTCGTGCGCTGTCTGGCGCTGCTGGGCCGCATGTGGCGGCTGCGGTACGGGCTGAACCAGGAGCAGGCGGGCCGCTGGACCGTCGACTTCCAGGCGCAGCTGGCCGCGCTCGACCCGGCGGCGCTCGGTTCGCCGGAGAGCTGGTGGTCGGTGCTGCTGGAGCAGATGTGGGACGGCCTGCTGTAGTGCGGGACCGTACGAGGACGCCGGTGTGCGGCGCGGAGGGGGGTGCGCGGGAGAACCGGTAGCCGCCGGTCGGGAGCCCCTGGGCCGGGACGGGCGATGTCGCGCCCGTGACGTGGCTGCGGAGTGTCGCGTTATGAACACTTCCGCCGGATCCGTCACGATGTGCGCGAAGTCGTCCTGTCGGTCGGTCCGCCGGAGAGGGGTTCCCAGGGTGAGCAGCGCATGGATGCCGCCGGGCGGCTTCACGACCGTCCGGGGGCGTGGCTACCGCCCCGACCAGGTCGACGCGTACCTGGAGGCGCTGTCCGAGGGCCGGGACGCCGCGTGGGAACGCGCCGCGCGGCTGACCGTGCTGGCCAAGGACATGGCGGCGGACCTCGCGCGGCTGCGGGAGGTCGTCGCGCGCCTGGCGCCGCAGGAGTACGAGACGCTCGCGGAGGGCGCGCGGAATCTGTACCGGCTCGCGCTGGAGGAGGCGGAGCAGCTGCGCGAGCGCGCGCGGTGCGAGGCGCGGGAGTGGGTCGCGCGGGCCGAGGCGGACGCCGAGGAAGTGCGCCGGGTGGCGGGGGAGTCGGCGCACGCGCTGCGCGCGGAGGCCGACGAGCACGCCCGCGGCCTCCTCGACGCCGCGCGTGCCGAGGCCGACGCCATCCGCGTCGATGCCCGCCGGGCGGTGAAGGACGGGCGCGGCGCGTCCCTGGCGGCGCTGCGCGAGGCGCGGCGGCACACCGCCGCGCTGCTGGCCGAGCAGACCCGGCAGCAGGCCGAGCGCCTGGCCGGGATCGAGCGCGAGGAGGCCGAACGGGTGGCCGCCCTGGACGCCCGGCACGCCGGACTGGAGGCCCGCGCCGAGGCCGAAGTGGCCGCCGCCGAACGGGCGCTGGCCGAGGCCGGGGAGTACGCCCGCCGCTGCGAGGAGGAGGCCCGTACGCGCGCGGCCGGCATCGTCGCCGACGCCGGCGCCCGGGCCGGCCGCATCGCCCAGGAGACGGAACGGGTGCTGCGTGCGCACAGCGAGGCCTGGGACGACGTGCAGGCCCACATGGACCACGTCCGCAGCAAGCTGATGATGCTGACGGGCCGGGCGGCCCTGGACTAGCCGCCAGCGGCCAGGAGCACCCCGGCCAGTGGTACTCCGGGGGTGGAGACGGCCCCGGTCCCGGCTCCACGCGGCGGTGGAGTTCCCCTAGGGGGTCCTCCGGAGAACGGCTCGGGGCGGGTTCGTCCCGGCGGAGGACGAGACGGCGCCGGGGTGGTCCTTAACCTGGCTTTACGCCGCTGGGGGGCGGCTGGCACGACCGGGAGGGTGGGGTTTTCCCCCTCGTGAAGACGGGGCTTCGCACCAGCGCGTGCGACCCGCCGAACCGCGAGACTCGTCGACGTACCCAGAACACACACGCCTCGGAACCGGGGCGGCACGCGAACTTGCCGACCGACATAGGAGAAATACCGTGACATCGGCTGTGACAATTCCCAGGCACGGGGGCACTGGAGAGCGTACGGCCGTTGCCGCGCGGGCGCGGCAGGTCGTGAAGGCGTACGGGTCCGGCGAGACCCGTGTCGTCGCCCTGGACCACGTCGACGTGGACATCGCCAGAGGCCGCTTCACCGCGATCATGGGGCCCTCGGGCTCCGGCAAGTCCACACTGATGCACTGCCTCGCGGGCCTGGACACGGTGACGGGCGGTCAGATCTTCCTGGACGACACCGAGATCACCGGCCTGAAGGACAAGAAGCTCACCCAGCTGCGCCGGGACCGGATCGGCTTCATCTTCCAGGCGTTCAACCTGCTGCCGACGCTCAACGCCCTCGAGAACATCACGCTGCCCATGGACATAGCCGGCCGCAAGCCCGACCGGGCGTGGCTGGACCGGGTCGTGGAGACCGTCGGCCTCGCCGGCCGGCTCAAGCACCGGCCGACCCAGCTCTCCGGCGGCCAGCAGCAGCGCGTCGCCGTGGCCCGCGCGCTCGCCGCCCGTCCGGAGATCATCTTCGGTGACGAGCCGACCGGCAACCTCGACTCCCGCGCCGGCGCCGAGGTGCTGGGCTTCCTGCGCCGCTCGGTGGACGAGCTGGGCCAGACCATCGTGATGGTCACCCACGACCCCGTCGCCGCCTCCTACGCGGACCGTGTGCTGTACCTGGCCGACGGCCGCATCGTGGACGAGATGCACCAGCCGACGGCCGAGCAGGTCCTGGACCGCATGAAGGACTTCGACTCCCGGGGCCGTACGTCATGACCGTCCTGAAGACCTCCCTGCGCAACTTCTTCGCGCACAAGGGCCGCATGGCGCTCTCGGCGGTCGCGGTCCTGCTGTCGGTCGCCTTCGTGTGCGGCACCCTGGTGTTCACCGACACCATGAACACCACCTTCGACAAGCTGTTCCAGGCGACCTCCTCGGACGTCACGGTCAGCGCCGGCGGTGCCTCCGACACCGGGCAGACGACCTCCCGCACCGGCAAGCCGCCGGTCATGCCGGCCTCCGTCCTCGGCACCGTCCGGGGCGTCGAGGGCGTGCGTTCGGCCGAGGGCACGGTGTTCTCCACCTCGGTGACCGTGATCGACGGCAAGAAGGACAAGCTGTCGCCGAGCAGCGGCGGGCCCACCATCGTCGGCAGCTGGAACGGCAACGACGCCCGCACCATGAAGATCACCACCGGTGCGGCGCCCAAGGGCCCGGACCAGGTGATGGTGGACAAGGACACCGCCGACAAGCACCACCTGAAGCTCGGCGACGACATCGGCATGATCTCGGTCCTCGGCACGCACCACGCCCGCGTGAGCGGCATCGCCGCCTTCCAGGTGACCAACCCCGGGGCGGCCGTCTTCTACCTGGACACCAAGACCGCCCAGCAGACCCTGATCGGCCGCACCGGCGTCTACACCGACGTCAATGTCACCGCCGCCAAGGGCGTGCCGGACGACCGGCTGAAGAAGGACGTCGCGGCCGCGCTCGGCCACGGCTACAAGGTGCGCACCGCCAAGGAGGTCGCCGACGCCAACCAGAAGAGCGTCGAGAGCTTCCTGAACGTCATGAAGTACGCGATGCTCGGCTTCGCCGGGATCGCCTTCCTGGTCGGCATCTTCCTGATCATCAACACCTTCTCCATGCTGGTCGCCCAGCGCACCCGGGAGATCGGCCTGATGCGCGCCATCGGCTCCTCGCGCAAGCAGGTCAACCGCTCCGTGCTGATCGAGGCGCTGCTGCTCGGCCTGATCGGCTCGGTGCTCGGCGTCGGCGCGGGCGTCGGCATCGCGGTCGGCCTGATGAAGCTGATGAGCGGCATGGGCATGGAGCTGTCCACGGACGACCTGACCGTCGCCTGGACCACGCCCGCGCTCGGTCTGCTGCTGGGCGTCGTGGTCACCGTGCTGGCGGCCTACCTGCCCGCCCGGCGGGCCGGCAAGGTCTCCCCGATGGCCGCGCTGCGCGACGCCGGTTCCCCGGCCGACGCCAAGGCCGGTGCCGTGCGCGCCGTCCTCGGCCTGCTGCTCACCGGCGCGGGTGTGGCCTGCCTGTACGTCGCCGCCACCGCCGACCAGGCCAAGACCGGCTCGGGCTGGCTGGGCCTGGGCGTGCTGTGCACCCTGGTCGGGTTCGTGGTTGTCGGCCCGCTGCTCGCGGCCGGCCTGGTCCGGGTCCTCGGCGTGGTGCTGCTGCGGGTCTTCGGGCCGGTCGGGCGGATGGCCGAGCGCAACGCGCTGCGCAATCCGCGCCGCACCGGTGCCACCGGCGCCGCCCTGATGATCGGCCTCGCCCTGGTGGCCTGCCTCTCGGTGGTCGGCTCCTCCATGGTGGCCTCCGCCACCGACCAGCTGGACAAGACCGTCGGCACGGACTTCATCGTCCAGGGCGACCAGGAGTTCGCCTTCGTCAAGCCGCAGATGGTGCGGGAGATCAAGGCCACGCCCGGCCTGGAGCGGGTCACCGAGTACAAGATCCTCGACGCGACCCTGACCACTCCGGACGGCAAGGTCGTCAAGAACGGGACGATCAACGCGGCCGACGCCACCTATGCCGAGGACGTGCGCACCAAGACGGTCGCCGGCGACCTCGCCGACGCCTACCGGCCGGACTCCATGTCCGTCTTCGAGGGCTTCGCCAAGGAACACGGCATCAAGGTCGGTTCCACGGTCACGGTCGCCTTCAAGGGCGGCAGCGCCGCCCGGCTCACGGTCCGCGCCATCACCAGCGACGAGGTCGTGATCGACAAGGGCGCGATGTACGCGGCCATCCCCACCGTCGCGAAGTACGTACCGGCCGACCGGATGCCGCTGGACCAGCTCGTGTTCGCCACCGCCAAGGACGGGCAGCAGGCCGCCGCCTACGCGTCGCTGAAGCGGACCGTGCACGCCGACCCGGCGCTGAACGTGCGCGACCAGACCGACTTCAAGAAGGCGCTGAAGGACCAGATCGGCCAACTGCTCAACATGATCTACGGCCTGCTGGCCCTCGCGATCATCGTCGCGGTCCTCGGTGTGGTGAACACCCTGGCCCTGTCGGTGGTGGAGCGGACCCGGGAGATCGGCCTGATGCGGGCCATCGGTCTCTCCCGCCGCCAGCTGCGCCGCATGATCCGCCTGGAGTCCGTGGTGATCGCCGTCTTCGGCGCCCTGCTCGGCCTCGGCCTCGGCATGGGCTGGGGCGCGACCGCCCAGAAGCTCCTCGCCCTCCAGGGCCTGAAGGTCCTGGACATCCCCTGGCCGACGATCACCGCGGTCTTCGTCGGCTCCGCCTTCGTGGGCCTGTTCGCCGCCCTGATCCCCGCCTTCCGGGCGGGCCGGATGAACGTGCTGAACGCCATCGCCACGGATTAGCCGCGCACCGGCCGCCGGCCGGTCGCCAGGTCCGCCGCACACGGGGGTTGCGGGGGTGCACCCGGTGCCGGGAAGTCCCGAGGGGCTTTCCGGCACCGGGTTTCCGCCGTCCCGGGGCCCGTCGGCGGCCGGGGGGGCGAAGGCCCCGGTTGTCCACAGGCTCCGACGGCCGCCACGGCGGCGTCGTACGCTGGACACTCGTTGCCCACCCCTGGACGGAAAGCCCCATGAGCCTGCACGGTCTGCTCGACGCCGTCGTCAAGGACCCCGCCCTCGCGGAAGCGATCACGGCGGCCGCGGACGGCAACCGCATGCACGTCGACCTCGTCGGTCCCCCGGCGGCCCGCCCCCTCTCGGTCGCCGCCCTGGCCCGCGAGACCGGCCGCACCGTGCTCGCGGTCACGGCGACCGGCCGCGAGGCGGAGGACCTGGCGGCGGCGCTGCGCTCGCTGCTGCCGCCGGAGGGCATCGTGGAGTACCCCTCCTGGGAGACGCTGCCGCACGAGCGCCTGAGCCCCCGCAGCGACACCGTCGGCCGGCGCCTCGCCGTGCTGCGCCGCCTCGCCCACCCCCGGGCCGACGATCCCGAGACCGGCCCGGTCTCCGTCGTCGTGGCACCCGTGCGATCCGTGCTCCAGCCGCAGGTCAAGGGCCTGGGCGACCTGGAGCCCGTGTCCCTGCGCACCGGTCAGAACGCCGATCTGAACGACGTGGTGGAGGCCCTCGCGGCCGCCGCCTACGCGCGGGTCGAGCTGGTCGAGAAGCGCGGCGAGTTCGCCGTGCGCGGCGGCATCCTGGACGTGTTCCCGCCCACCGAGGAACACCCCCTGCGCATCGAGTTCTGGGGCGACGACGTCGAGGAGATCCGCTACTTCAAGGTCGCCGACCAGCGCTCCCTGGAGATCGCCGAACACGGCCTGTGGGCGGCGCCCTGCCGCGAGCTGCTGCTCACCGACGAGGTGCGCGAACGCGCGCGGACCCTCGCCGAGGAACACCCCGAGCTGGGCGAACTCCTGAACAAGATCGCCGAGGGCATCGCGGTCGAGGGCATGGAGTCCCTCGCCCCGGTCCTGGTGGACGACATGGAGCTGCTGCTCGACGTGCTGCCCCAGGGCTCGATGGCCGTGGTCTGCGACCCCGAGCGGGTCCGCACCCGCGCCGCCGACCTGGTGGCCACCAGCCAGGAGTTCCTCCAGGCGTCGTGGGCGGCCACCGCCGGTGGCGGCGAGGCCCCGATCGACGTCGACGCGGCCTCCCTGTGGTCCATCGCCGACGTCCGCGACCGGGCGCGCGAGCTGGACATGATGTGGTGGTCGGTGTCCCCCTTCGCGGCCGGTGAAGAGCTCGACGCGGACACCCTGAAGCTGGGCATGCACGCGCCCGACACCTACCGCGGCGACACCGCCAGAGCCCTCGCCGACACCAAGGGCTGGCTCGCCGACGGCTGGCGCGCGGTGTTCGTCACCGAGGGCCACGGCCCGGCCGCCCGCACCGTCGAAGTGCTCGGCAACGAGGGCATCGCGGCCCGCATGGACGCCGACCTCGGCGAGCTGAGCCCGTCCGTCGTGCACGTCTCCTGCGGCTCCATCGAGTACGGCTTCGTCGACCCGGGGCTCAAGCTCGTCGTGCTCACCGAGACCGACCTGTCCGGGCAGCGCACCGCGAGCCGTGACGGCGCCCGGATGCCGGCCCGCCGCCGCAAGACCATCGACCCGCTCACCCTGGAGGCGGGCGACTACATCGTCCACGAACAGCACGGCGTGGGCCGCTACATCGAGATGGTGCAGCGCACCGTGCAGGGCGCCACCCGCGAGTACCTGGTGGTGGAGTACGCCCCCGCCAAGCGCGGCCAGCCCGGCGACCGCCTCTACATCCCCACCGACCAGCTGGAGCAGATCACCAAGTACGTCGGCGGCGAGGCGCCCACCCTGCACCGCCTGGGCGGCGCGGACTGGACGAAGACCAAGGCGCGCGCCAAGAAGGCGGTCAAGGAGATCGCCGCCGACCTGATCAAGCTCTACAGCGCCCGCATGGCCGCCCCCGGCCACGCCTTCGGCGCCGACACGCCCTGGCAGCGCGAGCTGGAGGACGCCTTCCCCTACGCGGAGACCCCGGACCAGCTCACCACCATCGCCGAGGTCAAGGACGACATGGAGAAGTCGGTCCCGATGGACCGCCTGATCTGCGGCGACGTCGGCTACGGCAAGACCGAGATCGCGGTGCGCGCCGCCTTCAAGGCCGTACAGGACGGCAAGCAGGTCGCGGTCCTCGTGCCGACGACGCTGCTGGTGCAGCAGCACTTCGGGACGTTCTCCGAGCGGTACGCGCAGTTCCCGGTGAACGTGCGGGCGCTGTCCCGGTTCCAGACCGACACCGAGGCCAAGGCCGTCCTGGAGGGCCTGCGCGAGGGCTCGGTGGACGTCGTGATCGGCACCCACCGGCTGTTCTCCTCGGAGACCAAGTTCAAGGACCTCGGCCTGGTCATCGTCGACGAGGAGCAGCGCTTCGGCGTCGAGCACAAGGAGCAGCTGAAGAAGCTGCGCGCCAACGTCGACGTGCTCACCATGTCGGCCACGCCCATCCCGCGCACCCTGGAGATGGCGGTGACCGGCATCCGCGAGATGTCCACCATCACCACGCCGCCGGAGGAGCGCCACCCGGTGCTCACCTTCGTCGGGCCGTACGAGGAGAAGCAGATCGGCGCGGCCGTCCGCCGCGAGCTGCTGCGCGAGGGACAGGTCTTCTACATCCACAACCGGGTCGAGTCCATCGACCGTGCGGCGGCCCGGCTGCGCGACATCGTCCCCGAGGCACGCATCGCCACCGCGCACGGCCAGATGTCGGAGGCGGCGCTGGAACAGGTCGTGGTCGACTTCTGGGAGAAGAAGTTCGACGTGCTGGTCTCCACCACCATCGTGGAGTCCGGCATCGACATCTCCAACGCCAACACCCTGATCGTGGAGCGCGGCGACACCTTCGGCCTCTCCCAGCTGCACCAGCTGCGCGGGCGCGTGGGCCGCGGCCGGGAGCGCGGTTACGCCTACTTCCTCTACCCGCCGGAGAAGCCGCTCACCGAGACCGCCCACGAGCGCCTGGCGACCATCGCCCAGCACACCGAGATGGGCGCGGGCATGTACGTGGCCATGAAGGACCTGGAGATCCGCGGCGCGGGCAACCTGCTCGGCGGCGAGCAGTCCGGGCACATCGCGGGCGTCGGCTTCGACCTGTACGTCCGCATGGTCGGCGAGGCGGTGGCGGACTACCGGCGGCAGCTGGAAGCCGGCGAGGCAGGGGTGGAAGAGGCCCCGCTGGAGGTCAAGATCGAGCTGCCGGTCGACGCGCACGTCCCGCACGACTACGCGCCCGGCGAGCGGCTGCGCCTCCAGGCCTACCGCGCCATCGCCTCCGCCAACTCCGAGGAGGACATCAAGGCCGTCCGCGAGGAACTCGCCGACCGCTACGGCAAGTTGCCCGAACCGGTGGAGAACCTGCTGCTGGTGGCCGGGCTGCGGATGCTCGCGCGGGCCTGCGGCGTCGGCGAGATCGTCCTCCAGGGCACCAACATCCGCTTCGCGCCGGTGGAGTTGCGCGAGTCGCAGGAGCTGCGCCTCAAGCGGCTCTACCCCGGCACGGTCATCAAGCCGGCCGTGCACCAGGTGCTGGTGCCCCGCCCGAAGACCGCGAAGGTGGGCGGCAAGCCGCTGGTCGGCCGCGAACTGCTGGCCTGGGTGGGGGAGTTCCTCGCCTCGATCCTGGGCGCGTGATCCGCGCCGCTTTCGGCGGCCGGAGGATGTGATCCGGCGCACGGCCTCCGCGGCCGTGCGCCGCCCCCTGAGCGCCAAATGCCCCGCTCCACGCCGCACTTGCCCCTGAATCCTCCCTTTGCGGCCCATCTGGTGCCCGGAAACGGGCAGTTAACGTGGTGGCGGAACGATCCGCCCCGCATCCGGGGACGGATCAGGGCGAGCGAGGGGGGCGCAGGGTGACGCGTCTGAAGAGCGGTGCGGTCGGTGCGGTGGTCGTACTGGCCGCGGTGGCCGGCTGCAAGTCCGGGCAGAGCACGGGGGCCGCGGGGCCCGAGGAGAAGGGCGGCGGGGGCGCGGTGCTGACCGCGGCCGACGCGCTGCCCGTCAAGGGCCGTGCCCCGAAGACCGGTTACTCCCGCGACCGGTTCGGCAGCGCCTGGGCGGACACGGACTCCAACGCCTGCGACACGCGGGACGACATCCTCAAGCGGGACCTGAAGGACGTGAAGTTCACCGGCGGCACCTGCAAGGTCACCTACGGCCTGCTGGACCCCGACCCCTACTCCGGCAAGGAGATCACCTACCGGCGCGGGCGCAGCCAGGTCGACATCGACCATGTCGTCGCCCTGTCGGACGCCTGGCAGAAGGGCGCCAAGTACTGGGACGCGAGCAAGCGCATCGCGCTGGCCAACGACCCGCTCAACCTCATCGCGGTCGACGCGAGCGCCAACCGCGGCAAGGGCGACGGTGACGCGGCCACCTGGCTCCCGCCGGACACCGCCTACCGCTGCACCTATGTGGCCACGCAGGTGGCGGTGAAGAAGAAGTACGGCCTGTGGGTGACCTCCGCCGAGAAGGCCGCGATGAAGAAGGTGCTGGCCGGCTGCCCGGACCAGAAGCTCCCCTCCGGCGGCAACCCGACCGAGGCCCCTTCGCGCTTCACGGCCCGCTGACCCCGCTGGGCCGTCGACCCCGCTGGACCGTCGGGCCCGGCGAGGCCGCCGGACCCCGCGGCCGGTGCCGGTCAGTGGCCGGCGTGGTGCCCGCGGGGCGCGGGCGCGGGGCGGCCCGCCTTCTCCCAGGAGAGGAAGGTGTTGGTGCGCGCGTGGACGAACGCCTTCACCGGGTCGCCGGAGTACGTCCACGGCACGGCGCCGACGTAGCCGCCGATCGCCCGGAACTGCTCCACCGCCTCCGCGTACCGCTTCTTCTGGAACAGCAGCTTCGCCAGCAGGTGCCGGACCACCGGCAGCCGGTGGTGCCCGGCGGGCACCCGGTCCACGGCGTCCAGGGTGGCGTCGATGGCCGAGTCGATGAACGGCTGGGCGTAGACCGGCTCCGCGGGTTCGCGCACCGCGTGCTCGTACACCGCGTACAGGCGCAGCACGGGCAGCAGGCTGTCCGGCGGGGCGGCGGCCGCGGCCTGCTCGGCGAACGCGTACATCAGCTCGTGCGAGCCGCGCCACTTGGCGCACCAGTACTGCAGGGCGGCGGTGTGGGCGCCGAAGTGGTGCGGGTCGCGTGCGGTGATCTCGGCCCACAACGCCCGGAAGTCCTCGTGGGACCAGCCGAGTCCGAGCGCGATGGTGATCTGCGCGATCCAGGGGCAGGGGTCCTCGGGCGCCATCAGCGCGGCCTCCCGGCAGGCGGGCAGCGCCTCGGCCAGCAGCCGGTGGAAGCCCTCGAACTGCTCGGCCGTGGTGTGCTTTGCCAGCTTGCCGCCGCGGACCTTGCCCGCCAGCGTGACGAGCGCGTCGGCATGCACGAGCGCGGCGGACGGATCGTCGGGGCGCTCGGTTCTCCATGCCTTGACCCAGGTGTCGTCCTCGGCGGCGGCGTGCACGAGGATGCCGGTCCGGTACCAGCGCAGGTCCCAGTCGCGGCCCGCGTCCGCGAGGTAGGCGGCGGCCCGCCGCCAGTCACCGGCGAGCGCGGCCGCCGCCACCGCGTCGGCCTCGGGGTCGGGGCCCGCGTACCGGGCGTCGAGCCGGTCGCCGGGCACCAGCCCGTACGCGGCGGCGTCGATGGTGACCGGCTTCCTGGCCCGGCGGGCGCGTGCCTTGCGGGCGTTGCGCGGAATGGTGACGGCCGCATAGCCGAGGGCGGCGGTGCCGGCGATGCCGATCAGGGGATTCATACCGGGTCCTTCTGGATGGGTCCGGCCGGGGAGGCGGCCGGAGAAGCTGTCCGCGGGCCGTCGGGCCCGGCGCGGAGCAGCAGGGTACGCAGTGCTGTCATGGCCGGGACATCGGCGTCCACCCGGGCCGGCGCCGCGCCGAACCGCTGCGCGCACCGGAGGGACACCACCTGCCGCGCCGACGGTCCCGACCGGCTCCCGCCGGCGGCCCCGGTGTCCGGCGCGGCGGGCGGGGCCGGTCGGCGCGAGGCCGCGCGGAAGGCGGCGGTCTCGCGCCGCGCGGCGGCCCCGGGTCCTACTTCAGCCGGGAAAGGACCGTCGTCGTCAGCTTCTTGGCGCTGGCAGCGCCGTTGTCGCTGCCGGCGGTGGACATCACGGTGACCACGGCGCCGCCGGAGCGGGCCGCGATGAGCGTGGTGCCGTTCTGCCAGGTGCCGCTCGTCAGGGTCAGCGTGTAGGCCTCGTCGCCGAGCCCGGCGGTGGACTTGCCGGTGACCTTCACCGTGGCGTGCGTGTCGCTGTCCGTGAAGGCGGCGCACGTGGTGGCGACGGACGCGAACTCCTTCATCACGTCCGCCGCGGTGGTGCCCTGGAACTCGTCGATCTCCTGGGCCAGGTCCTGCGTCTGGTCCTTGACGGCGTAGTCGTTCTGCGCGAACGACACCCCGCCCTTGTAGCCGGTCGCCTGGATCCAGGAGGTGCCCAGCAGCCGGGTGCAGTCGGTCTTCGCGGTGCTCTTGGCCTCCGGGGCGAGGAACTGGGAGCCGCTGTCCGCCGAGTTGTCGGCCTGGAGGGCGAAGCCGGCCGGGAAGGCCGACGCGGGCGCCAGCGCCTTCTTCAGCTGCGTCCCGGTGGCGAGGCCGGCGTTGGGGTCCTTCGCCTTGGCCGGCTTGGTGCTCGCGGCGGAACCGGTGTCCGAGGAGCCGGAGGAGCAGGCGGTGAGGGCCAGGGGCAGGGCCGCCGCGACGGCGAGCAGGGAGGCGGCGCGGGACGAGAGACGCATGACAGTCCTTCAGGGCTGGTGGAACGGAGACGTGCGTACGGCGGGGAGCCGTACCGCGCCCGGCGGGGAGCCGGAACGCGTGGGTGGGCGGAGCGGGTTCGGGAGGCTCAGGGCTTCTCGGGGGCCGTCGTGCGGCCGGCCGGCTGCTCCGTGTCGTGCGGCGTGAGCCCGGTGGCCGGTGACGGACCCGTGGCGCCGCCGTGGCCGCCGTCAGGGGCGACGCGGTCGGCGTGCGCCGACATGGTGCCGATGACCGCCACCCCCACGACGGCGCTCAGCGTGAGCCTGGCCTTCATGCCCATGGCGCTATCCCTCCCCGGAGCGGCGGCCTCCCCCTCCGGTGGCCGCTCGTTCGCTGGGTCAATAAGAGCAGAGCTTGTGAACCGAGTCAACATGGTTCAGTGTGGCGGGAGATGGCCACGGCGTGAATAGGTGGATCTTGTGTACGCCGGTATGCTCGGCGCCGGACCAGACGAGGGGAGCGGCCGGTGCAGGACCGAGCGACAGAGGTGACCGCCGCCGGTATCGCGCGGCTCGCCGGGGTGGGCCGGGCCGCCGTCAGCAACTGGCGCCGCAGACACGCCGATTTCCCCAAGCCGGTCGGCGGCACCGAGTCCAGCCCCTCCTTCGCGCTCGCCGAGGTCGAGACATGGCTGCGCAAGCAGGGGAAACTCGCCGAAGTCCCGTTGCGGGAAAGGGTCTGGCAGCAACTCGCCGGCCACCCGGAGGGCCCGCTCACGGCCCTGGTGCACGCCGGCTGCGCACTGCTGCTGATCCACGAACGCCCCACCGTCTGGCTCGCGGCGAGCGCCGGTTCGGACGAGCACCTGGCCCGGCTGCTGCCGGGCGCGCTGGAGCAGGTGCTGCCCCCGCGCCTCGTCGGCCCCCTCGCCCTGGCCCTGCCCGGCGGCGCGGCGGCGGGCTCGCCGTCCGCTGTGAACACCCCGGACGGCACCCGGGGAGCGGGCGGTGCGCCGGTGCCCGCGGCTGTGAACAGCGCGGCGGCCACACCGGGGGTGAACGACGCGGCGGCGGCACCCGGCGCGCACGCCCCGCTCGCGTTCCTGCCCTCGGTGCCCCTCCTGCGCGGCGTGGCCGAGCTGGCCGCCGAGGCCGGAGCGCGGCAGACCTTCGAGTTCCTGCTGGGCCGGCACCTGGACGCCAACCCCCGCCAGTACACGCTCACCCCCGCCGAACTCGCCGCCCTCATGGCCGACCTGGCCGGCCCGGCCCGCCGTGTCCTGGACCCCGCCTGCGGCACCGGCGCCCTGCTGCGCGCCGTCGACACCCGCCCCGACCAGGAGCTGTACGCCCAGGACAGCGCCCCCGACCTCGCCGCGCTCACCGCGCTGCGCCTCGCGCTGCACTCGCGCGCCGGCGTGCACACCACCGCCGGGGACACCCTGCGCGCCGACGCCTTCCCGGAACTGCGCGCCGACGCCGTGCTGTGCCACCCGCCGTTCAACGAGCGCAACTGGGGCCACGACGAACTCGCCTACGACCCCCGCTGGGAGTACGGCTTCCCGGCGCGCACCGAGTCCGAGCTGGCCTGGGTGCAGCACGCCCTGGCCCGGCTCGCCGACGGCGGCACGGCGGTGCTGCTGATGCCCCCGGCCGCCGCCTCCCGCCGCTCCGGGCGCCGCATCCGCGCCGACCTGCTGCGCCGGGGCGCGCTGCGGGCGGTGCTGGCGCTGCCGGTCGGGGCGGCGCCGCCGTACAACATCCCGCTGCACGTGTGGGTGCTGCGCCGGCCCGAGCGGACCCCGGTCTCGCCCGAGGTGCTGCTCATGGACACCGGCAGGTTCGCCGGGGAGGGCCGCGGCGGGCCGGACTGGACGGCGGTGCGCGAGGCCGTGCTGGACGCCTGGCGGGCCTTCGGGCGCGCGGACGGGCCGGTGGAGCGGCCGGGGCTCGCCCGTTCGGTGCCGGTCATCGAACTCCTCGACGACGACGTCGACCTGGCGCCCGCCCGCCATCTGCCGCCGCCCGCCGCGGCCGACGGCGCGGAACAGCTCGCGGTGGTGCGCGAACGCCTCGGCGAGACCCTGCGCCGGACCGTCGAGCTCACCCCGCCGCCCGCCGCGACGGCCCCGCCGGTGCGCAGGCCGCTCACCACCGTCGGCGAACTGGCGCGCGGCGGCGCGCTGGTGCTGCGCACCGGCGGGAACGGCGGCCATGCGCGGCTGCCGGTGCTCACCGACGCGGACGTGCTCGCCGGAACGGCGCCCTCGGGGGCGCTGCCCGAGAGCGACGAGGAGGCCGTGCTGACCGAGCCGGGCGACGTCGTCGTACCGGTGCTCGGCGGCGGCTCGGTGGCCCGCGTGATCGAGGAGGAGGCGGCCGGTGCCGTCCTGGGGCGCAACCTCGTGCTGCTGCGCCCCGACCGCACGGCGCTCGACCCCTGGTTCCTGGCCGGCTTCCTGCGCGGCACCGCCAACAACCGGCAGGCCAGCAGCTACGCCTCCACCGCGACCCGGCTGGACGTGCGCCGGCTCCAGCTGCCCCGGCTGCCGCTGGACGAACAGCGGCGCTACGGCGCCCGGTTCCGCGCCCTGGACGAGTTCGAACGGGCGCTGCGGCACACGAGCCGGCTCGGGGAGCAGCTGATGCGCGGGATGTACGACGGCCTCACCGACGGCACCGTCGCCCCGGACTGACCCCTGACAACGGTTCGGTAGACCCCGGACACGTTGTCGGCGCCGGGCCATATGCTCGACCCGCACGCCCACTTCAGGCAATCAGGAGCAGTCATGCAAGGCCACGGCTACGGACCGCCGGCGCAGCGGCCGCCGCACCCCGCGGTGCTGGTCCTGCTGCGCGTGCTGTTCGTCGCGGTCGGCATCCTCAGCCTGGGCTTCCTGGCCTGGGTGATGCCGCTGCGGCTGGCCGCCGTCACCCGCAGGTCCCTGGACTGGGCCCTGTTCGTGGGGGCGCTGCTGCTCGACGGCCTCAGCCTGGTGCTGGTGGGCAGCGAGCCCGGCGACGACATCACCACCGCGCGCGGCTACACGGGCCTGTACCTGCTGCTGGGCACCCTGGTGGCGGCGACCGTGTACTACCTGGTCGCGGAGATACGCCACTACGCCCGGCGGAACCAGGCGTTCCGCGCCCAGCGGGGCATACCGGCGCAGCAGTCGCCCGCGCGGGGCGCCCCGGCCTACGGCTACCCGGGCCCCGCGGCCCCCTACGCCGCGCCCGTGGTGCCCGGCGCCCCCGCCGCCCCGCCGGTGTCGCCGCACACCCCGGTACCCGGGCCCCCGCTCCCGCACCGCCCGGCGCCCGCCCGCATCGACCAGGTGCGCGCCGAGCTGGACGACCTGAGCGACTACCTGCGCAAGCAGGACGGGCAGCACGAGGGCGGAAGGTGACCGTGGCGACCGGACGCCTCGTCGCCGGCCGGTACGAACTGTCCACCCTCATCGGCCAGGGCGGCATGGGCCAGGTGTGGACGGCCTACGACCGGCGGCTCGACCGGCGCGTGGCCGTGAAGCTGCTGCGCCCCGACAAGGTGGCGGGCCAGGAGGCCGACGAACTGCGCCGCCGGTTCGAGCGCGAGTGCCGGGTGACCGCACAGGTCGACCACCCCGGCCTGGTCACCGTGCACGACGCGGGCAGCGAGGGCGAGGAGCTGTTCCTCGTCATGCAGTACGTCGACGGCGCCGACCTCGCCGACCACCTCGCCGAGCACGACCCGTACCCCTGGCCGTGGGCGGTCGCGGTGGCCGCGCAATTGTGCGCCGTGCTCAGCGCCGTGCACGCCGTGCCGATCGTCCACCGCGACCTCAAGCCGCGCAATGTGATGGTGAAGCAGGACGGCCTGGTCACCGTGCTGGACCTGGGCGTGGCCTCCGTCATGGACACCGACACCACCCGCCTCACGCACACCGGGTCCCCGATCGGCTCGCCCGCCTACATGGCGCCCGAGCAGGCGATGGGCGGCGCGGTCGGTCCGTACACCGACCTGTACGCGCTCGGGGTGCTGCTGCACGAACTGCTCAGCGGCGACGTGCCGTTCCGCGGGTCCACCGCGCTCGGCGTGCTGCACCGGCACCTGTACGAGCCCCCGCTGCCCGTGCGTCGGATCCGCCCCGAGGTCCCGGAGGCGCTGGAGACCCTGGTGCTGCGGCTGCTCGCCAAGGACCCGCAGCACCGGCCGGCCTCCGCGCAGGAGGTCTACGAGCACCTGGCGCCCCTGCTGCCCACGCGCGGCACCCCCACCGGTGCGCCCCTGGACCCCACGCGCCCCTTCGTGCGTCCGCACGCCCCCTGGCCGGACCGCGCCCGCACGCCCGCGCCCCAGCCCGCCCCCGCCGCCCCGGCCTCCGCGGCGACCGGGAAACCGGATGTCGCCGCCGCCGTCGACGAGGTCAAACGGCTGCTCGGAGAGGGCCGCATCACCCAGGCCGTCGACATCCTGGGCGCGATCCTGCCCGCTGCGGCCGAACAGCACGGCGAGCACTCCCCGGTCGTCCGCACCCTGCGCAAGCAGTACGCGGCGACCCTCATGGACGACGGCCAGTACCGGCGCGCGCTGCCCGAACTGCGCCGGCTCGCCGACGAACGCGCCGCCGAGGCGGGCCAGGCCGACCCCGCCTCGCTGCGCTTCCGGTACGACGCCGCCCAGTGCCTCGAACAGCTGGGGGAACCCGCCGCGGCGCTCGCCGAGTACCGCGCCCTGCTGCCGTACTACGAGAACCAGTACGCCTTCGGCGATCCGCAGCAGGCCCACGAGGTCCGCCGGCACATCGGCCACCTGCTGCTCGCGCTCGGCGACCGGGCCGCCGCCCACGACACCCTCGCCCGCCTGGTGCTGGACGTGGAACGCCTCGGCGGCCCCGGCCACCCGATGGCCGTCGAGATCCGCCGCACCCTGCACTGGCTGGGACAGGTGCGCGGCTAGATTCATCCAGCCGTACAGACATCGAACGACACACCGAAAACCATCAGGGGTGGGAACCATGGCCGGACACCGGCAGTCGAAGAAGCGCAGATACATCGCCTGGTCGGCGGCGGGTGTCGTCGTGGTCGCGGGCGCCGGCCTCGCCGCGCAGACCTCCATGGCGGCCACCACCTGGCCCGCGCAGAAGACGTTCACCGGGCGGGCGTTCGACACCTGCACCGCGCCCTCGCTGTCCGCCATGAAGGCCTGGCACACCGGCTTCTACGGCGCCGCCGCCGTCTACGTGGGCGGCAAGAACCGCGGCTGCGCCCAGCCCAACCTCACCGCCTCCTGGGTCAAGTCGGTCAGCTCCCTCGGCTGGAAGCTCATCCCCCTCTACGTCGGCGCCCAGCCGCCCTGCCAGTCCGGCGCCAACCCGGAGAAGATGACCAGCTCCAACGCCGCCGCCCTCGGCACCCAGGACGCCACCGACGCCGTCGCGAAGGCCGCCGCCCTCGGCATGAAGGCGGGCAGCGCGATCTACCTCGACATGGAGGCGTACGACGTCACGAACAAGGCGTGCAACACCGCCGTGCTGACCTATGTGCGCGCCTTCGACAAGCAGCTCCGCGCCAAGACGTACCGGGCCGGCTACTACGGCTTCACCAGCTCCAGCGCCAAGGCGATCGCCACCGCGACCGACAAGACGGACCTGCCGGGCAACCTCTGGTACGCGCTGTGGGACAAGCAGAACACCACCACCGCGGACTGGCCGTGGGGCGCCACGCAGTTCACCGGGCACAGCCGCGCCCACCAGTACATGGTGAACAGCAAGGAGACGCACGGCGGCGTCACGCTCACCGTGGACCGCGACGCGTGGGACGCGCCGGTGGCCATCACGGGCTGAGGCCGCGGCGGCGCGACGGTACCCGAAGTCGCGGTGAATCGTTGGTCGAATGGGTTGGCCGCGGCAGTGCCGCTGCCTACCATCGATCACCGCAAGACTTTGTGCGCCCGCCCGTCGCCCGGCCACCACCCCTGGCGGAGGCGCTGGCGCGCCGCACCTGTCGTGCAATCTCCCTTGGAGGTTTCCTTGCACCGCCGCCGTCGCACCGCGCTCGTCCTCACCGCCGCGATCGCCGCCGCGGCCCCCCTGCTGACCGCCTGCGGAAGCGACGCCCACCCGGGCGCGGCGGCCGTGGTGGGAGGGCAGCGGATCACCGTCGCGCAGTTGCAGAACCGGGTCGACGAGGTCCGCGCGGCCCAGCGGGCCGCGGTGTCCGACCCGGCCCAGTACCAGCAGGTGCTCGCCGAGACCAGCAGCCTCACCCGCGACACCCTGCACAACATGGTCCTCGACCGGGTGATCCACCGGGCGGCCCAGGACCAGGGCGTCACGGTCACCCGCAAGGACACCCAGCAGCTGCGCGCCAGCCTGGAGCAGCAGGCGGGCGGAGCCAAGGGCCTGCGGACCGCCTGGCTCCAGAAGTACGGCATCGCCCCCGCGTACCTGGACGACAACCTGCGCCTCCAGCTGGAGGCGCAGAAGGTCGCCGCCCGGCTCGGCACCGACACCTCCCAGCCCGCCTTCTGGAAGGCCCTCTCGCGGGCCTCCGAGGAGCTGCACATCGACATCAACCCGCGCTACGGCACCTGGGACGTGCAGAAGAGCGGCCGGGCGGACGCGAAGACGCCCTGGGTGCGGGAGGTGACGGCGCCCTCGGGAGGCGCGCCGGTGACCGCGTAGGACGGGTCGGTCCCCAGGCTGCGGGCATACGATCACACGACCCCCGCGGCCCTGTGGACAACCGAATCCGCTCGTCGCCGCCGTGGGTTACGTTCGGAGCGTGAACGCATCGAGTCCCGCCCCCGGCCGCATCGTCCTGCTCACCACCAGCCACCGTGTCGCCCCCGGCCTGCTGTCCTGGCCCGCCTGGCAGGCCCTGCGCGCCGCCGACGCCGTGCTGTGCGCGGACGGTGCCCACCCGCAGCTGCCGTACCTGCGGGAGGCCGGCATAGCGGTGGCCGAGGCGGCGCCCACGGCGCAGGAGCTGGTCGACGCCTGCGCCGGCGGGCGGACCGTGGTGGTCGTGGCGACGGGGGAGGGCGAGCCCGCGCTCACCGACGGACTGGCCCGGCTGGCCGGCACCGGCCGGATCCGCATGCCGGAGCTGGAGCTGCTGCCCGCCTCCTACGACCTGCCCGGCGCCCGGCTGCTGGACCTCGTCCAGGTCATGGACCGCATCCGGGCCGAGTGCCCCTGGTCCTCCCGGCAGACCCACGAGGGCCTGGCCAAGTACGGCATCGAGGAGGCGTACGAACTGGTCGAGGCGATCGAGGCGGGCGACCGCGAGGAGCTGCGCGAGGAGCTGGGCGACGTCCTCCTCCAGGTCGTCTTCCACGCCCGGATCGCCGAGGAGCACCCCGAGGCGCCGTTCTCGATCGACGACGTGGCGGGCGGCATCGTCGCCAAGCTGATCCACCGCCATCCGCACGTCTTCGGCGAGGAGACGGCCGAGACCCCGGAGGAGGTAAAGGCGCACTGGCTGCGCACCAAGGCGGAGGAGAAGCGGCGCACCTCGGTCACCGAGGGCATCCCCCTCGGCCAGCCCGGCCTGGCCCTCGCCGCCAAGCTGGCCTCCCGCGCCCGTACCGCCGGGCTGGACGTCCCCCTGCCCCAGGGCGAGGGCGTCGGCTACGAGCTGCTGGCCCTCGCCGCCCGCGCCGAGTCCGCCGGCACCGACCCGGAGACGGCCCTGCGCGCGGCGGCCCGCACCTACCGGGACGCGATACGGAGGGCCGAGGGAGTGGACCCGCGGGAGGGCGAGGACCTGTCCTGAGCGCTCCGGCCGGGCCGGCCGCTCCCGCCAAGCGCGGACACCGGCGGAGGCGGGGCCCCGGGCCGGCGGTGGCACGCCGCCCGGGCGGGCCGGATACCGTCGAGGAGTGACCGACCAGCTTCGCCCCGACGACACCGTTCCCGCCGCCCCCGAGCTCTTCACCTGGGAGTTCGCCGCCGACCCCTACCCCGCGTACGCCTGGCTGCGCGAGCACGCGCCGGTGCGCCGGACGCGGCTGCCCAGCGGGGTCGAGGCCTGGCTGGTCACCCGGTACGCGGACGCCCGGCAGGCGCTGGCGGACCAGCGGCTGAGCAAGAACCCGGCCCATCACGACGAGCCCGAGCACGCCAAGGGCAAGACCGGCATCCCGGGCGAGCGCAAGGCCGAGCTGATGACGCACCTGCTGAACATCGACCCGCCGGACCACACCCGGCTGCGCCGGCTGGTCAGCAAGGCGTTCACGCCCCGCCGCGTCGCCGAGTTCGCCCCCCGGGTGCAGGAGCTGACCGACCGGCTCATCGACCGGTTCGCGCAAGCCGGCAGCGCCGACCTCATCCACGAGTTCGCCTTCCCGCTCCCCATCTACGCCATCTGCGACCTGCTCGGCGTCCCGCGCGAGGACCAGGACGACTTCCGGGACTGGGCGGGCATGATGATCCGGCACGGCGGCGGGCCGCGGGGCGGGGTGGCGCGGTCGGTGAAGAAGATGCGCGGCTACCTCGCCGAGCTGATCCACAAGAAGCGCGAGGCGCTGCCCGCCGAGCCCGCGCCCGGCGAGGACCTGATCTCCGCCCTCATCCGCGCCTCCGACCACGGTGAGCACCTCACCGAGAACGAGGTCGCGGCGATGGCCTTCATCCTTCTCTTCGCCGGTTTCGAGACCACCGTCAATCTCATCGGCAACGGCACCTACGCCCTGCTCACCCACCCCGATCAGCGCGACCGCCTCCAGGACGCCCTCGCCCGCGGCGATGACGAGCTGCTGGCCACCGGGGTGGAGGAACTGCTGCGCTACGACGGCCCGGTGGAGCTGGCCACCTGGCGGTTCGCCACCGAACCGCTCACCATCGGCGGGCAGCGGATCGAGCCCGGCGACCCGGTGCTCGTCGTCCTGGCCGCCGCCGACCGGGACCCGGAGCGGTTCGCCGACCCGGACGTACTGGACCTCGGCCGCCGGGACAACCAGCACCTCGGCTACGGCCACGGCATCCACTACTGCCTCGGCGCCCCGCTCGCCCGCCTGGAGGGCCAGAGCGCGCTGGCCACCCTCTTCACCCGGCTGCCCGACCTGCGGCTGGCCGCCGACCCGGCCGAGCTGCGCTGGCGCGGCGGGCTCATCATGCGCGGTCTGCGCACCCTGCCCGTGGAGTTCACCCCGCCGGGCGACCGGTAGTTCGGACCAGGAAACGGAGTGACCCGTTCCGCGCTGGTGGAAGGATGTGTGACGGAGCGGAGGGCAAACCTTCCACGCTGTGATCTTCGCGTGATCCGCGCGGCATGAACTTGTGACAAGTGATCGAGTGCGGCTACGTTCACCCCTCAGCGTGGCGGACCGGCACCACCCGCCGCGCCGGCCCCCGCAGTCGCACGAAAGGCTTCCGCATGATCTCCGGGAACGGTCGTCACCGCCGCCCCCGTCAGGCTCCGGCCCTCCTCGTCGCGGCCGGCGTGACCGGCTCCGCCATCGCCATCCCGCTGCTCGGCGCCGCGAGCGCCCACGCGGCCGACGGCACCACCTGGGACAAGGTGGCCGGTTGCGAGAGCGGCGGCTCCTGGAGCGCCGACACCGGCAACGGCTACTACGGCGGCCTCCAGATATCCCAGGACGACTGGATCCACTACGGCGGCACCCAGTACGCCTCCAGCGCCGACCAGGCCAGCCGCTCGCAGCAGATCGCCGTGGCCGAGAAGATCCTCGCCGACAAGGGCACGCTGCCCTGGGCCACCTGCGCCCTGCTGTCCGGGCTGACCCCCAACTCCGGCTCGGTGGACGTCGATCCGGGCGTCGGCGGCAAGGGCCAGGACGACGGCACGACCGACCCCTCCGGCCTGCCCGACGCGTCGACCCCCTCCGGCACCCAGAGCGGCGGCCAGGACACCACCCCGAGCGGAACCGGGAAGGGTTCCGGCGGCGGCACCCACGACGGCACCGGCAGCGCCTCCTCCACCGACCCGTCCACCGCCCCGTCCTCCGGCTCGGGCACCGGCAAGCACACCGGCAAGCACGCGGCCCCGCACCCGGGCGCCTCCCACGGCTCCGGCGGCGCCGACGAGACCGGCGGCGGCCCCGCCCAGGACCCCACCGCCCCCTCGGCGCCCGCAGGCACGGTCACGCCCGCCCCGACCGCCGGCGACCCGGACAATTCCCGCCAGGACGTCGGCTCTTGGAACCTGGTCGACACCGGAGCCCTCGGCGGCGGACGGCACCGCGGCGGCACCGCGGACGAAGGCACGGCGACCGGACAGGACGGCTCCGACTCCGGGCGGCACGCGTCCCGCGAACCGGGCACGTACACCGTCCGCGAGGGCGACTCGCTGAGCGCCATCGCCGACTCCCTTGACGTGCACGGCGGATGGCACGCGCTCTACGCCGTGAACAAGAAGGTCGTGGGCGCCGACCCGAATCACATCACCGCCGGTCAGACCCTGAAAGTCGGTGACGAAACGGACGCCGGCTAGGGCGAGTTGACACCCCACTTGATCGTCAAATGTCCGGTTTGGCGAAAGTGTGGGATGAGTCTCAGAAGCCCTGATCGTCTTTGAAATTCCGCGGATCACGTGGCTACGGTCGGGACCGCTCGTCACCACGAGCCCCGGCGGCCGCAACGCCTAATCCTGCCAGCGGTTGCCCGGGAACAGTCGTCGCGTCAAGCGCCGCAGGCAGGAGCGGGGGACCCAAGGTAAGTGCCGGGCCCGGCAGTTGATGCCGGACCGGCTTGGGGTGAAGCCACGCCTCCCACGGGAGGGGTGGCCGGGCAACTCAACCGGCCCGAACCCGACAGCTCACCTCGCAGGCGTCGGTGAGGGGATCGTTCCATGCTGTTTTCCGGCAAGGGCAAGCACCGTCGTCCGTCCAAGGCCGTCCGCGCCGTCACGCTCGCCGGTGTCACCGGTGCCGCCGTCGCCGCCCCGCTGATGGCGGCCGGCAACGCCTCCGCCGCCACCGCCTCCCAGTGGGACGCGGTCGCCCAGTGCGAGTCCGGCGGCAACTGGTCCATCAACACCGGCAACGGCTACTACGGCGGTCTGCAGTTCTCCGCCTCCACCTGGGCCGCGTACGGCGGCACCGCCTACGCCCCCACCGCCGACAAGGCCGGCAAGGCGCAGCAGATAGCCGTCGCCGAGAAGGTCCTGGCCGCGCAGGGCAAGGGCGCCTGGCCGGTCTGCGGCACGGGCCTGTCGAGCACCCCGTACAACGGCTCCGCCTCCGGCTCCTCCTCGTCGCACACGGGCACCTCCACCCGCTCCGGCGACGAGCAGGCCGCCACCCGCTCCACCCAGCGCACGGCCCCGTCCACCACGAGCAAGTCCACGGGCGGCTCCACCGGCTCCACCGGCTCCTCGGCGAGCGGCGCGGGCAAGACCGTCACCACCCCGACCGGCAAGAAGGTCAAGAAGGGCGACGGCGAGTACAAGGTCGTCACCGGCGACACCCTCAGCTCCATCGCGGCCGGGCACCACGTGGCCGGCGGCTGGCACAAGCTGTTCGAGCTGAACAAGGACATCGTCGACAACGCCGACCTCATCTACCCGGGCCAGCAGCTGCACCTGAAGTGACCCCCGGCGGCTGACGGCCCCGCCCGGCGGACCCGCCCCCAAGGCCCGCCCCCGTCCCCACGGGCTCCCCGCCCCGGCGCGTTCTCCCCCGTACGCGCCGGGGCGGGGTCATTCGTTTCCCCACTCTTCAGCCGGGTCTCATCCGGGAGCCCCTTTGTTCCGCGGGTGAACAATGGGTACCGTCTGCATGTCCCTCCCGTCCACGGGACGGTCGGTCGGTGGCCGACGACCCCTGGACGGTTAGGCTCTAGTCGCAAGGCACAGCCGTAAGGCAGACCGCCCCGCACTTCCAGCGTCACATCCAAGAAGGAGATGCTCGTGCCGTCCATCGACGTCGTCGTAGCCCGGGAAATCCTGGACTCCCGAGGCAACCCCACGGTCGAGGTCGAGGTCGGCCTCGACGACGGCAGCACCGGCCGTGCCGCCGTCCCGTCCGGCGCCTCCACCGGCGCCTTCGAGGCCATCGAGCTGCGCGACGGTGACCCCAACCGTTACCAGGGCAAGGGCGTCGAGAAGGCCGTCCTCGCCGTCATCGAGCAGATCGGCCCGGAGCTGGTCGGCTACGACGCCACCGAGCAGCGACTGATCGACCAGGCCATGTTCGACCTGGACGCCACCGACAACAAGGGCTCGCTCGGCGCCAACGCCATCCTCGGCGTCTCCCTGGCCGTCGCGCACGCCGCCTCCGAGGCGTCCGACCTGCCGCTCTTCCGCTACCTGGGCGGCCCCAACGCGCACCTGCTGCCGGTGCCGATGATGAACATCCTGAACGGCGGCTCGCACGCCGACTCCAACGTGGACATCCAGGAGTTCATGATCGCCCCGATCGGCGCGGAGTCCTTCTCCGAGGCGCTGCGCTGGGGTGCCGAGGTCTACCACACCCTGAAGAAGGTCCTGAAGAACAAGGGCCTGGCCACCGGCCTCGGCGACGAGGGCGGCTTCGCGCCGAACCTGGGCTCCAACCGCGAGGCCCTGGACCTCATCCTGGAGGCCATCAAGGAGGCCGGCTACGCCCCCGGCGAGCAGATCGCCCTCGCGCTCGACGTCGCCGCCTCCGAGTTCTACAAGGACGGCAAGTACCTCTTCGAGGGCAAGGAGCGCTCCGCCGCCGAGATGACGGAGTACTACGAGGAGCTGGTGGCGGCCTACCCGCTGGTCTCCATCGAGGACCCGCTGTTCGAGGACGACTGGGCCGGCTGGAAGGTCATCACCGACAAGCTCGGCGACAAGGTCCAGCTGGTCGGCGACGACCTGTTCGTCACCAACCCCGAGCGCCTCGCCCGCGGCATCGAGGAGGGCACCGCCAACGCCCTGCTGGTCAAGGTCAACCAGATCGGCTCGCTGACCGAGACCCTGGACGCCGTCGAGCTGGCCCAGCGCAACGGCTTCAAGTGCATGATGTCGCACCGCTCCGGCGAGACCGAGGACGTCACCATCGCCGACCTGGCCGTCGCCACCAACTGCGGCCAGATCAAGACCGGCGCCCCGGCCCGCTCCGAGCGCGTCGCCAAGTACAACCAGCTGCTGCGCATCGAGGAGATCCTGGACGACGCCGCGGTGTACGCCGGCCGCAGCGCCTTCCCGCGCTTCAAGGGCTGAGCCACCCGGCCGGTCCCGACCCGCTCCGGGCCGGGACTTGGCCAGTCGTACGTACGTCCCCGTACCCGGTCCCGTACCGTGTCCGGGGACGTACGCACGTGTGAAAGGGGAGGCGGAGAGCCGACATGGCCGTCAAGGACCGGGACCGTTTCTCCACCACGACCAGACTGCGGCTGCTGGGCGAGCAGACGGCGGCCCGGGTCTACCGCTCGCAGACCAAACGGCAGGCCCGCCGCTCGCGGCTGACCGGCCGGGCGGCGCTGCTCGCGCTGGTGCTGTGCTCGCTGGTCGTCGCCCTGGCCTACCCGATGCGGCAGTACGTCTCCCAGCGCGCCCAGATCTCCGATCTCCAGCGGCAGGAGACCGAGGCCCGCCAACGCGTCGAACAGCTGCGCGACCTCAAGGCCCGCTGGCAGGACGACGCCTACGCCGAGCAGCAGATCCGCAAGCGGCTGCACTATGTGAAGCCCGGCGAGACCGGGTACGTGGTCATCGATCCGGGCGCGGCCCGGCAGTCCCGCGCCGACCTGAGGGCCGCCCACCGGCCCTGGTACACCAACATCTGGGACGGGGTCGACAAGTCCGACGCCTCCGACCAGTGACCGGCCCCGTGCCGGTGACCCACAGAAAGCCAGTCTGAAAGCAGTCATGGATACCCCTCCGCCGCCCACTCCGCGCACCGAGCCCACCGACGCGGACGTCGAGGCGTTCAAGCAGCAGCTGGGCCGACCCCCGCGGGGCCTGCGGGCCATCGCACACCGCTGCCCGTGCGGCCAGCCGGACGTCGTGGAGACGGCGCCCCGCCTGCCCGACGGCACGCCCTTCCCGACGCTGTACTACCTGACGTGCCCCAAGGCCGCCTCGGCCATCGGCACGCTGGAGGCGAACGGCGTGATGAAGGAGATGACCGAGCGCCTCCAGAGCGACCCGGAGCTGGCCGCCGCCTACCGGGCCGCGCACGAGGACTACATCCGGCGCCGGGACGAGATCGAGGTCCTGCGGGACTTCCCGAGCGCCGGCGGCATGCCGGACCGGGTGAAGTGCCTGCACGTCCTGGTCGCCCACTCGCTGGCCGCGGGACCGGGCGTCAACCCGCTCGGCGACGAGGCGCTCGCGATGCTGCCCGAGTGGTGGCAAAAGGGCGCGTGCGTGACGTTCGAGCAGGAACCGAAGGGGGAAGCGCAGTGACCCGTGTCGCCGCCGTCGACTGCGGTACGAACTCCATCCGGCTGCTGGTCGCGGACGCGGACCCGGCGACCGGCCAACTGGTCGACCTGGACCGCCGGATGACGATCGTACGGCTCGGCCAGGGCGTCGACCGCACGGGCCGGCTCGCCCCCGAGGCGCTGGAGCGCACCTTCGCCGCCTGCCGCGACTACGCGGAGATCATCAAGGGGCACGGCGCCGAGCGGCTGCGCTTCGTCGCCACCTCCGCCTCCCGCGACGCAGAGAACCGCGACGAGTTCGTGCGCGGGGTGCTGGACATCCTCGGCGTGGAGCCGGAGGTCATCACCGGCGACCAGGAGGCCGAGTTCTCCTTCACCGGCGCGACCAAGGAGCTGACCGGCCGCGAGGACCTCGCCCGGCCCTATCTGGTGGTGGACATCGGCGGCGGCTCCACCGAGTTCGTCGTCGGCGAGGACCGTGTGCGGGCCGCGCGCTCGGTGGACGTGGGCTGTGTGCGGATGACGGAACGGCACCTGGTGCACGGCGGCGAGGTCTCCGACCCGCCCACCGAGGAGCAGATCGCCGCGATAAGGGCCGACATCGAGGCCGCCCTGGACCTCGCGGAGCGGACGGTGCCGCTGCGCGAGGCGCGCACCCTGGTGGGCCTGGCCGGCTCGGTCACCACCGTCTCGGCGATCGCGCAGGACCTGCCCGAGTACGACTCAGCGCGCATCCACCACTCCCGCGTCTCCCTCGCCCGGGTCCGCGAGATCACCGACCGCCTCCTGCACTCCACCCACGCCGAACGCGCCACCATCCCGTCCATGCACCCGGGCCGCGTCGACGTCATCGGCGCGGGCTCCCTCGTCCTCCTGGCGATCATGGAGCGCATCGGTGCCCAGGAGGTCGTCGTGTCGGAGCACGACATCCTCGACGGCATCGCGTGGTCGGTGGCGTAGACCACTTTGCTACTGGCGAGTAGCATCCGGCTGAGCAGGTCGGATAACGTTTGAGCGGCTTCGAGGGGTCCTTGCGGGCCCCTCGTCGGCATCCCGGCGGAAACCTTCGTGAAGTTCTTCACAAGGAAATGGGTCCTGACCGGTGTCCGAAGGGGGCCTGTTGGCCCTTCCGGGGGGTCAAAACCCGTTTGAACATGTTCAGATGACGCGCGCGAAGATGGCCGGAAGGGGGTGTTCCAGAGGCCGCTGCGGAGTCTCCGCGATCACCTCGCGGACCCGGACGGGCAGCTCACACGGCCTTGACAACGGTACGAACCGCCGCGCGGTTCCCCCGGGTCGGCATGACCTGCGTCACGCGGGTCGCGGAGTTTAACACAGCCCCTCCAGAAGCTTGTGAAGGGGCGCACGAGCCACCCCCCTGGGGCGGGTGGATACTCGATGCCATGAGCACCACGGAGCGTCCCAGGATCCTCGTAGTAGGCGGTGGGTACGTAGGCCTGTACGCAGCTCGGCGCATCCTCAAGAAGATGCGCTACGGCGAGGCGACCGTCACGGTCGTCGACCCCCGGTCGTACATGACCTACCAGCCCTTCCTCCCCGAAGCCGCCGCCGGCAGCATCTCCCCTCGCCACGTCGTCGTCCCGCTGCGACGCGTGCTCCCGAAGGCGGAGATCCTCACCGGCCGGGTCACCACCATCGACCAGGACCGCAAGGTCGCCACGATCGCCCCGCTGGTGGGCGAGGCGTACGAGCTGCCGTTCGACTACCTGGTCATCGCCATGGGCGCGGTCTCCCGCACCTTCCCGATCCCCGGCCTCGCCGAGCAGGGCATCGGCATGAAGGGCATCGAGGAGTCCATCGGCCTGCGCAACCACGTCCTGGAGCAGCTGGACAAGGCCGACTCCACGACCGACGAGGAGATCCGCCGCAAGGCGCTCACCTTCGTCTTCATCGGCGGTGGCTTCGCGGGTGCGGAGACCATCGGCGAGGTCGAGGACATGGCCCGGGACGCCGCCAAGTACTACCGCAACGTCTCCCGCGAGGACATGCGGTTCATCCTCGTCGACGCCGCCGACAAGATCCTTCCCGAGGTCGGCCCCAAGCTCGGCCAGTACGGCAAGGAGCACCTGGAGAGCCGTGGCGTGGAGATCTACCTCTCCACCTCCATGGACTCCTGCGTCGACGGCCACGTGGTGCTGAAGAACGGCCTGGAGGTCGACTCCAACACCATCGTGTGGACGGCCGGCGTCAAGCCGAACCCGGCCCTCGCCCGCTTCGGTCTCCCGCTCGGTCCGCGCGGCCACGTGGACACCGCCGCCACCCTCCAGGTGCAGGGCACGGACTACATCTGGGCCGCCGGCGACAACGCCCAGGTCCCGGACCTCGTCGGCCGCAAGGCGGGCAACGAGAACGCCTGGTGCCCGCCGAACGCCCAGCACGCGCTGCGCCAGGCCAAGGTCCTCGGCGACAACGTGGTCTCCGGCATGCGGGGCTTCCCGCAGAAGGAGTACGAGCACGCCAACAAGGGTGCGGTCGCCGGTCTCGGCCTGCACAAGGGCGTGGCGATGATCGTCATGGGCAAGATGAAGATCAAGCTCAAGGGCCGCCTCGCCTGGTACATGCACCGCGGCTACCACGGTCTGGCCATGCCGACCTGGAACCGCAAGATCCGCATCTTCGCCGACTGGACGCTCGGCATGTTCCTCAAGCGCGAGGTCGTGTCCCTGGGCGCCATGGAGAACCCCCGCGAGGAGTTCTACGAGGCCGCCAAGCCCGCGCCGGTCGCCGCCGCGAAGACCGAGGCCAAGGCTTCCTGACCCGAGGCACTCGCCGTACCGTTCGAAAGACCTCCCGCCATCCGTGGTGCGGGAGGTCTTTCGGCGTTCCCGGGGGCCCATCTGGGTGGCCACTGCAACTTTTTGCCCACTCGTAACTCCATTGCGGGACTGTGCAAGACGACCGACGGTGTTTACGTGGTAACCGGCATCCGGGATCGTCGTCTTGGAGGTGTGCGTCATGGCCGACGCCGCGTCGCGGCTGAACAGTCTTGCCGAGCAGATGCTGGGGGCCCCGCTCCCGGTACGGCTGCGGGCCTGGGACGGATCACAGGCCGGGCCGCCCGGTGCTCCCACGCTCGTCGTGCGCAACCGGCGCGCCCTGCGCCGCATCCTGTTCAAGCCGGGCGAGTTGGGCCTGGCCCGCGCCTGGGTCGCCGGGGACCTGGACATCGAGGGCGACCTGTACACGGCGCTGGACGGCATGGCCGCGCTGATCTGGGAGCGCGGGGAGGACGGCCGCACCCTCCTCCAGGCCGTGCGCGACCCCGCCGCCCGCGCCGCCGCCCGCGAGCTGGTCAAGCTCGCCGGACCGCCGATCCCGCCCGCGCCGCCGCGCGAGGAGGTCCGCAGACGCCGCCATCTGCACACCCGCGGCAGCGACAAGCGGGCCATCAGCCACCACTACGACGTTGGCAACGACTTCTACGAGCTGGTCCTCGGCCCCTCGATGGTGTACTCCTGCGCCTACTGGGAGTCCTTCGGGAAGGACGCCACCCTGGAGGACGCCCAGCGCGACAAGCTCGAACTGGTCTGCCGCAAGCTCGGCCTGAAGGAGGGCCAGCGGCTGCTGGACGTCGGCTGCGGCTGGGGCTCCATGGCCCTGCACGCGGCCCGGGAGCACGGGGTGAGCGTCGTCGGGGTCACCCTCTCTCAGGAGCAGGCCGCGTACGCCCGCAAGCGCGTCGCCGACGAGGGACTGACCGACCGGGTGGAGATCAGGGTCCAGGACTACCGGGACGTCACCGACGGCCCCTTCGACGCGATCTCCTCCATCGGCATGGCCGAGCACGTCGGCGCCGAACGCTACCTGGAGTACGCCCGCCGGCTGTACGACCTGCTCACGCCCGGCGGCCGGCTGCTCAACCACCAGATCGCCCGCCGCCCGCAGCGCGACGAATCCGCCTACAACGTGGACGAGTTCATCGACGCCTACGTCTTCCCGGACGGCGAACTCGCCCCCATCGGCACCACGGTCACCCAGCTGGAGCGCGCCGGGTTCGAGGTGCGCGACGTACACGCCCTGCGCGAGCACTACGCCCGCACGCTGCGCCAGTGGGTGGCCAACCTGGAGGCCGACTGGGACCGCGCCGTGCGCCTGACCAGCCCCGGCCGGGCCCGGGTCTGGCGGCTCTACATGGCCGCCTCCGCGCTCGCCTTCGAACACAACCGCATCGGCGTCAACCAGGTCCTCGCGGTCCGCACCCCCGAGTCGGGCGCCTCCGGGCTCCCGCCGCGCACCCGCACCTGGCAGGGCTGAACCGCCCGGCACGGCGAAGGGGCCCCGCGAACGCGAACGCGGGGCCCCTTTCCGGTGTCGTACGACCGCCCGGTTACTCGGCCTTGATGGCCGCCAGCACGTTCAGCCGGGCCGCGCGGCGGGCCGGCCACAGCGCGGCCAGCACGCCGACCACGCCCGCGAGCACCAGGAAGACCACCAGCCGGCCCCAGGGCAGGACCAGTTCGTACGTCGGCATCTTGGTGCCCACCAGCTGACCGGCCGCCCAGCCGAAGAACACGCCCAGACCGATACCGAGCACGCCGCCGAAGAGGGAGATCACCAGGGACTCCAGGCGGACCATCCGCTTGATGCCCCTGCGGTCCAGGCCGATCGCGCGGAGCATGCCGATCTCCTGGGAGCGCTCGAACACCGACATCGCCAGGGTGTTGACGACGCCGAGCACCGCGACGATCACCGCCATGCCGAGCAGGCCGTAGACCATGTTCAGCATCATGGTGAAGACCTGCGCGATGTCGTCGGACAGGTCCTTCTTGTCCTGGATCTTGATCGCCGGGTTGGTGCCCAGGGCCTTCGCCAGCCGGTCCTTGGTCGCGGTGGACGCGCCGTCGGCCGTCTTGACCATGACCTGCATGTCGGCGGGGTGGCTCAGGTGCGGGGTGAGCACCGCGTCGTCGAGCATGATGCCGCGGATCATGTCGTTGCCGTCGTAGATCCCGGCGACGGTCAGGGACTGGGCCTTGCCGTCCTCGAAGTGGGCGGTCAGCCGCGAACCGGGCGTCCAGCCGTACTCCTTGGCCCGCTCCTTGTCCACGACGATCCGCGTGCCGCTCACCGTGAAGCTGCCCTGGTCCACCTTCAGGTCCGTCAGCTTCGCGATGGACGCGCCGTCGACACCGGTCAGGAACTCGGTCTTGCCGTCGATGCGGGACTCGGCGTTGCGCAGCGGGCTGCTGGCGGTCACCCCGTCGGTGGCGGCGAGCTTCTTCGCCACGCCGGGGGAGAGCGGGGAGCCGTTGGCCATCGAGACGACGTAGTCGGCGCGGATCGCCGAGGCGGCCATCTTGTCGATCGCGTGCTGGAGGCTGCCCGCCATCACCGTCATGCCGGTGATCAGGGTCAGGCCGATCATCAGCGCCGAGGCGGTGGCCGCCGTACGGCGCGGGTTGCGCACCGAGTTCTGGCGGGCCAGCTTGCCCGCGATGCCGAACGCGCGCATCAGCGGGGCGGCGGCCGCGATCAGCGGACGGGACAGCAGCGGCGTCAGCACGAACACACCGATGATCAGCAGTACGGCGCCGAGCCCCATCGGGGCCTGGCCGGAGTCGCCGTCCATCGTGGTGGCGGCGAGGATCACCGTCACACCGGCCGCCGTGAACAGCGCGCCGATCGTGTTGCGCAGCACCAGCGACTTGGTGGTCGCCTTGGCGTGCACGCTGTTCATCGCCGCCACCGGCGGGATCTTCGCGGCCCGGCGGGCGGGCAGCCAGGCGGCCAGCATGGTGATGACGACGCCGACCACGAGGGCGGCGGCCACCGTACCGGGGCTGATCACCAGCGGTCCGTCGGGCATGCTCCCGCCGAAGGAGCCGACCAGGGCGCGCAGGCCCGCGCCGATCCCGATGCCGGCGAGCAGACCGGCCGTGCCGGCGACCGCGCCGACCACGAACGCCTCGATCAGCACCGAGCGGGTGACCTGGCGGCGGGAGGCGCCGACCGCGCGCAGCAGGGCCAGTTCCTTGGTGCGCTGGGCGACCAGCATGGTGAAGGTGTTGGCGATGATGAAGGTGCCGACGAACAGGGCGATGCCCGCGAACACCAGCAGGCCCGTCTTCATGCTGCTCATGCCGTCGGCGATCGCCTTCGCCTGGTCGTCGGCGAGCTTCTTGCCGGTGGTGGTCTTCACCTGGTGGGCGGGCAGCGCCCGGTCCAGCTGCGCCTTGAGCGCCGCCTGGCCGGTGCCGGGCTTCGCCTTGACGTCGATCTCGTCGTAGGTGCCGTTCTTGCCGAACAGCGCCTGCGCGGTGGGCGTGTCGAACAGCGCGAGGCTGCCGCCCGCGGTCACGTTGCCGTCGTCGGTGGTGAAGATGCCGGCGATGGTCGGGGTGAGCACGGGCCCGTCGACCGAGAGCCGCACGGTGTCGCCGACCTTGTAGCCGGCCCGCTCGGCGGACTTGGAGTCGAGCAGCACCTCGTTCCTGCCGTGCGGGGCGTGCCCGGCGATCAGCGGGTAGCGGGCGTCCTCGGCCCCCCAGTAGTTCCCGCCGCGGGACTGCCAGTCGCCGCCGACGAGCTTGCCGTGCTTGTCGGCGACGGCGGTGAAGCCGCCGACGACGCCGGTGGCGGAGGCGGCGCCGGGGACCTTGCCGGCCGTGTCGAGCATGGCCTGGGTGAGGTCCGGCATTGTGCCGACCTTGTCGCCCTTGGAGTCCTGGTACTTGGGCTGTACGGCGACGTCGACCTGGTCGAAGCCCTTGGCGGAGCTGTTCTGGAAGGCGTCGGAGACGGTGTTGGTGAAGACGAGGGTCCCGGAGACGAAGGCCACGCCGAGCATGACGGCGAGCACCGTCATCAGCAGCCGGGCCTTGTGCGCGAGGACGTTGCGCAGGGCGGTGCGGAACATCAGCTGGTACGGCCCTTCGCGTCGAACTGCTTCATGGTGTCGAGCACGGACTCGGCGGTCGGGCCGTACATCTCGTCCACGATCCGTCCGTCGGCGAGGAAGATCACGCGGTCCGCGTAGGCCGCGGCCACCGGGTCGTGGGTCACCATGACCACCGTCTGGCCCAGCTCGCGCACGGAGTTGCGCAGGAAGCCGAGGACCTCGGCGCCGGAGCGCGAGTCCAGGTTGCCGGTCGGTTCGTCACCGAAGATGATCTCCGGCTTGGAGGCGAGGGCGCGGGCCACGGCGACGCGCTGCTGCTGGCCGCCGGACAGCTGGGAGGGCCGGTGGCCGAGCCGCCCGGACAGTCCCACCATCTCGATGACCTGGTCCAGCCACGCCTTGTCGGGCTTGCGGCCCGCGATGTCCATCGGCAGCGTGATGTTCTCCAGCGCGGTCAGCGTCGGCAGCAGGTTGAAGGCCTGGAAGATGAAGCCGATCTTGTCCCGGCGCAACTTGGTGAGCTGCTTGTCCTTGAGCGAGCCCAGCTCGGTCTCGCCGATCCGCACGGAACCGGAGGAGAAGGTGTCCAGGCCGGCCACACAGTGCATCAGCGTGGACTTGCCGGAGCCGGACGGGCCCATGATCGCGGTGAACTCGGCCTGCCCGAAGTCGACGGAGACCTTGTCCAGGGCGACCACCCGGGTCTCACCCTGCCCGTAGATCTTCGACAGCTCCGTGGCGCGTGCGGCCACGGCGGTGGCCGTGCGTGCGGTGGGTGTGGTGGTCACGGGACGGTGCTCCTCGGGACGACGTGTTCATGGGGACTGCTCCATCGTCCCGTCCCGCAGGGCCCGGGGAGTCAGCCGCTGTTCCGGTTCCCGGGGGCGACTGGGGTCGGACCACGTGGGCGCCGTGTCATACCTGGGGAGGACCCCGGCCCTGAGCCGCCGGGGCCGCCGCCGTCCGGTCCGCCGTGTCCGGGCGGTCTCCAGAACAGGTGGGGCGCCCTTCTTCGGGCGGTGAAATTCCGTCATTTCACGTACAGGTGCACGTGCGTCACGTCACGCTACTGGCAAGTGCGGACGACCGGTTCCGTGGTCTGATGCACCCTCAGACGTCAATAAAATAAGACAACATCGGCCCGCCACTCCGCTGTCCGGGGGATGCGTCCCGATAGGCTCGGACCTCGAAGCGGAGCCCATGGCCTGCCCGGATGGTGGAATGCAGACACGGCGAGCTTAAACCTCGCTGCCCCTTCGCGGGCGTGCCGGTTCAAGTCCGGCTCCGGGCACCACTCACTTCTTCGCGCTCGGTCGGTGGCGAGTTCGTCAGGGAAGGCGATCACCCATGGCCGGGGCGCTCTCCTCCGCGTAGCGTGTGGACCGACACGGCAGGGGAAAGATCCTCCTCAGGTAGCATGATCGATCTTTTGCCAATCCATTACGCTTGAGCCAAGGCTGCGCACGGCAGCCATGGAGGAGTGAGATGAGGAGCAGCAACCCGGTCTTCTCGCGACGGGGGTTCAGCCGCGACAACGGCTACGCCGGCTTCAACACCGCAGCGCAGGCCGGGTACGCAGGGGCCAACCCGTACGCGCAGAACCCGTACGCGCAGAACCCGTACGCGCAGGACCCGTACATGCCGGCCGGCCACGCGCCGTCCGACGCCGAGTACGGCGCCCCGCCGCAGGCCCCGGCCGGTACCGGCCGGATGACGATGGACGACGTCGTCGTCCGCTCGGCCATGACGCTCGGCACCGTCGTGGTGGGTGCCGTCCTCGCCTGGGCGCTGCTGCCGATCTCGCCCACGAGCTACGGCCTGGCCGTCGGCTCCGCGCTGATCGCGTTCGTCCTGGCGATGGTCCAGAACTTCAAGCGCACCCCGGCCCCCGCGCTGATCCTCGGCTACGCGGCCTTCGAGGGCATCTTCCTCGGCGTCATCAGCGAGATGTACAACAGCCGCTGGCAGGGCGCCCCCTTCCAGGCGGTGCTCGGCACCATGGCGGTCTCCGGCGCCACCCTGCTTGTCTACAAGGCGGGCTGGATCCGGGTCACGGCCCGTTACGCCCGCATCGGCCTCGCCATCGCGATGGCCTTCCTGGTCGTCATGGCGGTCAACCTGCTGCTGGTCGTGTTCGGCGTCGCCGAGGACGGCGGCCTGCGCAGCTTCGGCCCGCTCGGCGCGGTCGTCGGCATCATCGCGATCCTGCTCGGCGCGTTCTTCCTGACGCTCGACTTCAAGCAGATCCAGGACGGCATCGCCTACGGCGCCCCGCGCAACGAGTCCTGGCTCGCGGCGTTCGGTCTCACCGTCACCCTGGTCTGGATCTACCTGGAGATGCTGCGGCTGGTGGCGATCTTCACCAACAACGACTAGCGCGCACCGCGCTGGTGAGAGGGGCCCCGGGCGCACGCCCGGGGCCCTTTGCCGTCGGTGGGTGCCTCAGCGCAGCTTGCGGGCCGCCCGGCGCAGGTCGTACTCGTGCACGATGGCCTTCGCGTGGCCGTAGGCCAGGTCGTACTCCTGGCGGAGCCAGCCGACCTTCTCCTCGAAGCGGACCAGGGCGGGGCCTTCCTCGACGGTGCGCAGCCAGTCGGAGACCTCGCGGCCGGTGCAGTGCGGGATGCGGGCGAGCAGATTGCGGTGGGTCTCGTCGGAGAACGGTTGGGACATCGGCACCTCCGAAAGCAAAGGGGCTGTGAGCCGGTCCTTCACTGCACCGTGCCCGAGCGTTCGCCTCTTGGCAACAGTGCGGAGCGTTACGCTCGGCGCGTGGTTGATACGACGCCCCTGAACCAAGCAGTGGATCACTTCGCCGACCGGTTGCGCGCGGCACCCCAGAGCAGGCTCCAGCGCGGCGCCGCCGCGGAGGCGCTGGCGCTGGCCAGGGAACTGGCCCGGCGGGCGCAGGCCGTCGAGGAACCGGGGAGCGAGCCCCGGGAGATGCCGGACGCGGGGATGTTCGCGGCGGCCGATCAGATCCTGGTCGCGGCCCACGACTTGGCGCTGGTGCTGAAGAGTGACGACGAGGTCGGCGAGGCGGTCCGGCTGGTGGAGGAGGCCCGGGGCCGGGCGGGGGTCTGAGCCGGGGCCCGGGGCCCCGCCCCGCGGACCCGCCGCGGCCTACAGGGACGCGATGACGCGGTCCGCCAGGATGTAGATCGTCTCCGCGCCGCAGGCGAAGGTGAGGGTGTAGGCGCCGGAGATGCCCGAACCGCCGAGCAGACAGGGGGCGTCGCCCGCCTCCACGGCCCGCGCCAGCCGTTCGGCCGTCTCGCGGTGACCCGGGGTCATGCACAGCGTGGTGCCGTCGGCGAAGACGTAGACGTCGAGGGTGCCCAGCGGGCCGGGGCGGACGTCGGACAGCTCGATCCGCTCGGCGGCCAGCTGCTCCAGCGTGGCGGCCGTGCGCTCGTGGTCGGCCGCGGCCGACCGCTCCGGGACGAAGTCCGGGTGCGAGGGGTGCCGGCGGCGGGCCGCGGCCAGCTCGGGGGACTCCCCGGCGAACTCGTCGGTGTCCGCGGTCGGCTCCGCCACCGGCTCCAGGCCGGCGAAGTCGGACTCCCGGGGCAGGAACGGCTCGTGGTCGGGCAGGCCGAGCACCGAGGGCGCGTCGGAGGCGTCGCGTGCCTCCTGCGCGGCCCAGAAGGCACGCGCCTCGGCCAGCTCCCGCTCCCGCTCCTCGGCGAGCGCCTCGGCCACGGCCGCGCGTATCCGGTCGGTGTCGGCGTGGCTGCGGGCATGCGGCAGCAGCGCGTGCATGGCGGCTGACTGGTTCTCCGCGAGCTGGGCCTGCAACTGCGTGAGCTGCCTGCGCAGCTTCAGCACGGTGCGCAGGACGGCGACGCCCACGGCGCCCGTGGCGGCCGTGGTGAGCAGCAGGGCGATGGGCATGGCGCTCACTGACGTACTCCCAGGTTCAAAGTCGACCCCCGACTTCCTACATCAGCTTGAAGGGCGGACTATCCAGCTGTCAGTGCGTAACGTCACGAAACGGACAGTTCTTTGGGTTCGCGGGCGCGTCGGACGGTGTGCCGGTCCGTGCTGACCTGCGCCGATGCCCGGGGCGGGGGAGATAGGTCACATCCTGGGGGAGATTGGATCACAGAAAGGCCCAGAACCCGGCGGTTTCCGGGGTTCTGGGCCGATCCCTGACGTGAAGTGCCCGATTCGCTACGGACGGTTGGCCGCGCGGGCGGCTCCGGTCAGCTGAGGCGCTCGATGACCATGGCCATGCCCTGGCCGCCGCCGACGCACATCGTCTCCAGGCCGAACTGCTTGTCGTGCCACTGGAGGGAGTTGATCAGCGTGCCGGTGATCCGGGCGCCGGTCATGCCGAAGGGGTGGCCGACGGCGATGGCGCCGCCGTTGACGTTCAGCTTGTCCAGGTCGATGCCGAGCTCCCGGTAGGAGGGGATCACCTGGGCGGCGAACGCCTCGTTGATCTCGACCAGGTCGATGTCGTCCACGGTCAGTCCGGCCCGGCGCAGCGCCTGCTTGCTGGCCTCGACCGGGCCGAGGCCCATGATCTCGGGGGAGAGGGCGGAGACGCCGGTGGAGACGATGCGGGCGAGCGGGGTCAGGCCCAGCTCGCGGGCCTTGGTGTCGCTCATGATCACGAGGGCGGCGGCGCCGTCGTTGAGCGGGCAGCAGTTGCCGGCGGTGACCAGGCCGTCGGGGCGGAAGACCGGCTTCAGCCCGGCGACGCCCTCCATGGTGACGCCGGCGCGCGGGCCGTCGTCCTTGCTGACGACGGTGCCGTCGGGGAGCGTCACCGGGGTGATCTCGCGCTCCCAGAAGCCGTCCTTGATGGCCTGCTCGGCGAGGTTCTGCGAGCGGACGCCGAACTCGTCCATCTCCTGGCGGGTGATGCCCTTCCAGCGCGCCAGGTTCTCGGCGGTCTGGCCCATCGCGATGTAGGCGTCGGGGATCAGCCCGTCCTCGCGCGGGTCGTGCCAGGTGGTGCCCTCCTGCTGGGCGACCGCGGCGGTGCGGGCCTCGGCCTCGGCGAACAGCGGGTTGTGCGTGTCGGGCAGGCCGTCGGAGCTGCCCTTGGCGAAGCGGGAGACCGTCTCGACACCGGCCGAGATGAAGACGTCGCCCTCGCCGGCCTTGATGGCGTGCAGGGCCATCCGGGAGGTCTGGAGGGAGGAGGAGCAGTAACGGGTGATGGTGCAGCCGGGCAGGTGGTCCATGCCCATCTGCACGGCGACGATGCGGCCGAGGTTGTGGCCCTGCTCGCCGCCGGGCAGACCGCAGCCGAGCATCAGGTCGTCGATGTCCCTCGGGTCCAGCTCGGGGATCTTCGCGAGGGCGGCCTGGATGATCGTGGCGGTGAGGTCGTCGGGGCGCAGGTCCTTGAGGGACCCCTTGCCGGCGCGGCCGATGGGGGAGCGGGCGGTCGAGACGATGACGGCTTCGGGCATCACGGCTCCAGTGAACGGGGTTTCGGGCAGGACCGGTTTGGAAGTTACCCGCACGTATGAACCAGGTCACCGGGGTTGCGGTGTGACACTGGCCGCAGTTTTCTAAGCGCTTGCTTGGTCGGGCCGGTCGCTCGGGTGTCCCCGGCCCTTCCAGTGCAGCACGGCCGCGCGGACTCCGGTACGCCGGTCAGGTCGACGGGGTCACCGGTTCGGCCTCCGGGACGCGGCGGCGGCGCCGGCGCTTGAGGAGCGCCCAGGGTCCGCGCGGGCCCGTCGGCATCGCCGCCGTGACCTCCGTGCCGGCCTCGGACGCCGCCTCCGCCGCGGCCCGGGCCACCGGCAGGAACCCCTCGCGGCGCATCACGTCCGGCCGCTCCTCCTCGGTCGGCCACAGGCCCAGCGCCGCGCACACCGTGGGCAGGACCGCCATCGCCGCCGTGGCGTAGCCCTCGGCCGAGGGGTGGAAGTTGTCCGGCCCGAACAGCTCCCGCGGGTTCGCCGCGAACTCGGGCCCCAGCAGATCGCCCAGGGACACGGTGCAGCCCCCCTGCTCCACCACCCCGATCGTCTGCGCCGCCGCCAGCTGCCGGGACGCCCGCCGGGCCAGCCAGCGCAGCGGCTGCTGCACCGGCTCGATCGTGCCGAGGTCGGGACAGGTGCCGACCACCACCTCCGCACCGGCCGTGCGCAGCCGCCGCACCGCCGCCGACAGGTACCGCACCGAACGCGTGAACGGCATCCGGTGCGTCACGTCGTTGGCGCCGATCATGATCACGCAGACGTCCGGCGCGGGCCGCTGCGAGGACAGCACCAGGGCCACCTGCCGGTCCAGATCGTCGGACTGGGCGCCCGGCAGCGCGACGTTCCACAGCTCCACCGGGTGTTCGGCCACCGCCGCGAGCCCCGAGGCCAGCAGCGCGCCCGGCGTCTGGCCCGCCCGGTGCACGCCCTGCCCGGCGGCCGTGGAGTCGCCGAGCATCACCAGCCGCAGCGGCGGATCACCGCCCGCGTCGTAGGAGTGGCCGTACACCCCGTCCGCCACCGGCACCCGTCCGCCGCTGCCGTTGCCCACATGGCGCCGGGCCAGCCGTACCTCCGCGAGGACCAGTCCGACGGCCGCCGCCCCGACCAGTCCGGCCCCGCCCCCGCCGTACGCCGCCCCGGCCGCGATCCGCCGGGCCACCCGCGCCCTCGACATGCTCGTCATGCGCCGCCGCCACCTCCTCCTCGCCCTCCACCCACTCCTTGCCCCGTACAGGGCGTGCGCCAATCTCGACGGTGAGTGAACGACCGCGCGAGCCGGGCGCCTGGCCTTAGGCTGGCGGCACCACTAGGACCACACTTTTTTGCAGCGACCGGAGACAACGGTGCGATTCCACGACTCGATGATCAGCCTCGTCGGCGACACCCCGCTGGTGAAGCTCAACAACGTGACCAAGGGCATCCAGGCGACCGTCCTGGCCAAGGTGGAGTACTTCAACCCGGGCGGTTCCGTGAAGGACCGCATCGCCCTGCGCATGATCGAGGCCGCCGAGGAGAGCGGGGAGCTCAAGCCGGGCGGCACCATCGTGGAGCCGACCAGCGGCAACACCGGGGTGGGCCTGGCGATCGTGGCCCAGCAGAAGGGCTACAAGTGCATCTTCGTGTGCCCCGACAAGGTGAGCACCGACAAGATCAACGTGCTGCGTGCCTACGGCGCCGAGGTCGTCGTCTGCCCGACCGCGGTCGACCCCGAGCACCCGGACTCGTACTACAACGTCTCCGACCGGCTGGTGCGCGAGACCCCGGGCGCCTGGAAGCCCGACCAGTACTCCAACCCGAACAACCCGCTGTCGCACTACCACTCCACGGGTCCGGAGCTGTGGGACCAGACCGAGGGCAAGATCACCCACTTCGTGGCGGGCGTCGGCACCGGCGGCACCATCTCCGGCACCGGCCGCTATCTGAAGGACGCCAGCCAGGGCAAGGTGAAGGTGATCGGCGCCGACCCCGAGGGCTCGGTGTACTCGGGCGGCTCGGGGCGCCCGTACCTGATCGAGGGCGTCGGTGAGGACTTCTGGCCGACCGCCTACGACCGCACCGTCGCCGACGAGATCGTGGCCGTCTCCGACAAGGACGCCTTCCAGATGACCCGCCGCCTCGCCAAGGAGGAGGGCCTGCTGGTGGGCGGCTCCTGCGGCATGGCCGTGGTCGCCGCGCTGCGGGTCGCCGAGCGGCTCGGCCCGGACGACGTGGTCGTGGTGCTGCTGCCGGACAGCGGCCGCGGCTACCTCTCGAAGATCTTCAACGACGAGTGGATGGCCGACTACGGCTTCCTGGAGGACGAGGGCCCGAGCGCCCGCGTCGCCGACGTGCTGAACGACAAGGCGGGCGCCACGATCCCGTCCCTCGTGCACATGCACCCGGAGGAGACCGTCGGCCAGGCCATCGAGGTGCTGCGCGAGTACGGCGTCTCCCAGATGCCCGTCGTCAAGCCGGGCGCCGGTCACCCGGACGTGATGGCCGCCGAGGTCGTCGGCTCGGTCGTGGAGCGCGAGCTGCTCGACGCCCTGTTCTCCCAGCGCGCCTCCCTGGAGGACCCGCTGGAGAAGCACATGTCGGCCCCGCTGCCGCAGGTCGGCTCCGGTGAGCCGGTCGGCGACCTGATGCAGGTGCTGGGCGCGGCGGACGCGGCGATCGTCCTCGTCGAGGGCAAGCCGAAGGGCGTGGTCAGCCGCCAGGACCTGCTGGCCTTCCTGGCCAAGGGCGGCGCCAAGTAGTCCGACCAAGACGGGCCCCTTCCCGGACGGGAGGGGGCCCGCTTTTTCGTGCCTGGTGCGTTCAGACGCTCTGGTGAGAGGCGAACCGGACGAACGCGGACCAGGAGCCGGCGCGGAAGGTGAGGGTGCCGGCGTCGCGGTCCTTGGTGTCGCGGACGGGGACGGTGCCGGGGACGTTGGTGGCGACCTCCACGCAGTTGCCGCCGTTGTTGCTGTAGGAGGACGTGAACCAGCGGGGGGAGTCGGTCGTCACGGGGTTGCCTTTCGCGCGGCGAACTGGACGAAGGCGGACCAGGAGTCGGGGCGGAAGGTCAGCGTGCCGGCGTCGCGGTCCTTGGTGTCGCGGACGGGGATGGTGTCGGGCACGTTGGTGGCGACCTCGACGCAGTTGCCGCCGTTGTCGCTGTGAGAAGACGTGAGCCAGCGGGGGGAGTCGGTCGTCACGGGGTTGCCTTTCGCGCGGCGAACTGTACGAAGGCGGACCAGGAGTCGGGGCGGAAGGTCAGCGTGCCGGCGTCGCGGTCCTTGGTGTCGCGGACGGGGATGGTGTCGGGCACGTTGGTGGCGACCTCGACGCAGTTGCCGCCGTTGCTGCTGTAGGAGGAGGTGAACCAGCGGGGGGAGACGGTCGTCACGGGGTGCCCTTTCGTACCTCGTTGATCATGGCCACCGATGCCGCCTGGGGCAGAGCTTCGGCCTGCAACTGATGGTAGGCCGTCAACAGGGGCAGCACGGCTGCCGTTTCGCGCTCCACGTGCCCCCGCAACTGGGATTCCGCGTACGCGACCACGGACATGTCCGGCAGCGTCAGTAGATTCATCGGCAGGTTGAACGATCGCCGCGCTCCTATCCCAAAAGGAGACACATGGATGACCCAGTTCGGGTGGGAGGCGACTTCGACGAGTTGCTGGAGCTGCCGATCCATCACCTCCATCCCGCCGACTGTATGGCGGAGACAGCTTTCGTCCATCACCACCAGCACCATGGGTGGCCGGGGGCGCACCAGCGCTGCTTGTCGATGCGCTAAGAACGCAATCCGTTCATCGGCTTGTTCGGGTGTGATGGCCCCACGCCGCACATCGCCTTCCGCCACCGCGCGGGCGTACTCCGGGGTTTGTAGCAGTCCAGGGATGATGCCGATCTCAAACAGCCGGATCTCTGCTGCCTGACCCTCGTACTTGACGTACTCGGGGAATCCCTCCAGTAGCGCGCTGTGTCGCATCTCGCGCCACTCCCGCTCCAACGTCTCGGTCGAGCTGGCGAGACCGAACACCTGGTCAAGCCTCCTCGAAAACCGAAGAGTTGGCGGTTCACGTGCAGTTTCAACAGCCGAGACATGCTGGCTGGAATATCCCAGCTTCTCTGCCAGCTCCTCTTGGGTCCACCTCTGCCCCTCACGCAACCTGCGCATACGCGCGCCGAACGCTGCTGCGGGACTGGCCTCCGGGTCCAGCTCTCTGCGGTTGACCATCTCGCCCCAACTCGCCCTTCCTATCTGGCCCATTGAAGGATCCCCGAGTCTAGGCAACTCTGAAGCCGCTCGGTAGTGATTCCGCTACACAGAGGAGTGGCGAGGTAGGGACATGACGCGTGCGCGGGACCCGGACGACATGCTGGTCAGGCTGAAGCTCGCCTTCCAGGAGGCCGGATGGCTGGTTGACGTGGACGTCATCCAGACGCCCTGGGGGCCGCGCCTCGCCTTCCGGCACGGCCTGGGGCTGGACCACGTGGACGAGCTGATCCTGACGATCGAGGCCGGGATCAAGGCGAGGGTGATCCGGCCTTGACGATGACGCTCGCGGTGTACCGGTTGGACCGCCGGGGGAACCGGCACCTCGTGCGGGCACGGCACGAGGTGACGCCCCTCAAGCGGCCGGAATTCTCCAGCGCTTGGCCGCCGTGCGAGTGCCCGAGGCATCGCAAGCGCAGGCGCCCATGAGGTCCCGGCCGTTGGTGCGGGGCTTCTGCCTCCTCTGCCGCCACCCCAAGTACGTCTTCTGGATCGGTCCGGTCGAGCACGACAAGCAGCGGGCGCCGGCCTACGCCTGCGAGGACTGCTGCGCGTTCGTGCGGGCCTACGTCGACCAGTTCAACCGGCAGTGGGACCAGCGTCCCGCCGTGCCATGAGATACCCACCGTTGCATCTCGCCTGGGAGTCCGCGATGTTCCGATGCAAGGCCACGACCGGCTTGGACGACGGTGTCCGCGCCCTCGCGGAGCAGATTCCGTCCCCGCGTGCGGACGTCGACTGGGCGTCGTCCCCGTCGTTCCGGTGCATGCTCGAAGACGTACCCCACGAACGCCACGTGGCGTTCCTCCGTACCGGCGCGAGCATGGCCCCGGACTCCGACGTCTTCGTGTGCTGGCGCGCCGGGGCGCCCGGGCAGTGGCTCGAAGACATCGAGTGCTGCATGAACAGGCCGAACCCCCTGGCCACGGGCTGCACCCTCTTCAAGGGACACCCCGGACGGTGCGAATGGCAGTACGTCGACCCCGAGGACATGGCCGTCCAGGCGGCGGCCGACCGGCTGACCCTGTGACCCGGCGGCAGGGCGAGTCAGCCGTGACCACGGCGAACTCCGGGTGACCACGGCCGCTCCAACCGCCGCGGAACTGGTACGAGGGCGTCATGTGTACGCAGCACCCGCTTAACACGCGTACGGCACATTGGTGGGTGTCGGCAGGACGGAAGGACACCTCCCGGGCATCGCACCCCGGTGAGTCCCCCGTACCGGCCGGCGCGCGAACGGCGTCAGGACCTCCGGAGCGGCTCCCGGACCTCCATGGACGCCCTTGGACGCAGCCGGGCCTGACCCGGCCCGCGTCCCTCGCGGGGACCGCCGTCGTCCCGCCCCCCGGTAACGGGGGTGCGGCGGTCCCCGCGCCACTTCTTCCGCGGCGCGTGGACCGGTCGGCTCAGTCGGCCGTTCCCGAGCGCCCGCGTCCCCGGAGCAGCTCAGGGTTGAGCCGTACCGCCTGCGCCACGTTGACGCCGACGATGCCTATCCAGGTGACGACCATCCCGGCGAGTCCCGCCAGGGCGGCGCCGATCGCGGACAGCGGGATGGCGAGGACCAGGGTGAGCAGGGCGAAGCCGTAGCGTTCGCCCCAGGAGTCGGCGGCCGTCCTGGGCCGCCGGTCGCCGCGCGCGGCCGCCATCTGCTGCTCGGCCAGCTGCCGCCGCACCCGTCGGTCCACCGCGCCGTCCAGCCGCTGCTCGACCTTCTCCAGGAAGGACTCGACCAGGGCGGAGTCGTAGTCGTCGCCCAGGTCCCTGCGGGCCCGGACGGTGGCGTCGAGGTCCTTCCGCAGCTCGGCGTCGCTCCGGAGATCGGCGTCCTGCGGGTCACGTGCGCTCATGGCCCCACCCTAGGGAGCCGCAAGGCCCCGGCGCACTGGGGAAAGCCCCCCTCTCGGGGTGGTGGGGACCACCCCGGGAACCCTTAGGGCAACAGGGACACCAGCCCCGAAGCGGCGTCGAGGCGGGCGGCCGCCACATGGGCGGCGGCGAAGGCGGGATCGGCGCGGATCGCGTCGCGCACCCAGGCCGTGTGGGCGCGCAGGGTGTGCTCGGCCCAGTCGCCGGGCCGGCCCCGGGTGCGGCGGGCGGCCGGGGCGATCTCGTCCACCAGCAGTTCCAGATGGTCCGGCACCGGGGCCCCGGTGCGCAGCCGCTCCAGCGTGGCGGCCACGGCGGCGCAGCGGTCGTGCCCGAGCACCAGTACGAGCGGGGCGCCCAGCTCCTGCACGCCGTACTGGACAGCGCCGAGCACGGCCTCGTCCAGCACCTGCCCGGCCGTACGGCTGACCAGCAGCTCGCCGAGCGGCTGGTCGAAGACCAGCTCCGGCGGGACCGGGGCGTCCACACAGCCGACGACCACCGCGCACGGAACGCGCCCGGCCGGGCGGCCGCAGCGGCGTGGACGGCCGCCGGCGTAGCGGGCGTTGCCGGCGAGGAGTTCGTCCAGCACGGCGGCGGCGGTGCGCGGCGGCTCGCCGGTGCCGGGCGGCACGGACGGCGAGGGGCAGGGGGGACGGGGAGCGGGCGCGGCCGGCGTCCGTAAGGTCCGGTGGGGGGTGGCCATGACGCTTCCTCGGTGTCGTGCCAGTAGCGCTCACCGTAGGCGCCCGCTCCATCACTCTGGGTGGCGGTTTAACGACGCTTGGGTGTTTCCTCGCCGGGTCATCGCTGCCCCGATACCGCCTCTTGAACGGCCTCGCACGCGGGCTCCGGCACGCCCCGCACGCCGCCGCGGCGGACCGCCGCGACGTACTCGGAGATGGCGTCCCGGCTGCGGACCAGGCACTCGATGCGCCGGCTCATCCGGTCCAGCTCGCGCTCCAGCGTCGCCATCGTCTCGGGGGTCGCGTCCGTGACGTGGATGGCCCGGGGCTGCTTCAGGCAGGGCAGGATCTGCTTGATGACGCGGGTCGGCAGCCCGGAGTCGAGCAGCCCCCGGATCTGCAGCACCCGGTCCACGCTGCGCTCGGGATAGTCCCGGTAGCCGTTGGCCGAGCGGTCCGGCACGAGCAGTCCCTGCTCCTCGTAGTAGCGCAGCATCCGGCGTGGTGTGCCGGTGCGTTCGGCCAGTTCCCCGATGCGCATGAGACGCCTCCCCGAGTCGACTTGACCTTCACATAAATGTGAGGGTTCAACGCTACAGGCATGACGACCTCCCAGGCATCACCACGCACCGGCGCGCCCGTCGCGCGGGCCGCCGCACTGCCCGTCTCCCCGCTCCTGGCCCTGTGCACGGCCGCTTTCCTGAGCATCCTCACCGAGGCCCTGCCCGCCGGCGTGCTGCCGGAGATGGCCCGCGACCTCTCCGTCGGCGAGGCCGCGGCGGGCCAGACGCTGACGGTCTACGCGATCGCCACGGGCCTGTCGGCGATCCCCGTCTCCCTGGCCACGGCGGGCTGGCGCCGCAAGCGGCTGATGCTGCTCGCGGTCCTGACGTTCGCCGTCGCCAACGCCGTCACCGCGCTGTCCGCGGACTACCTGCTGACCATGGCCGTCCGGCTGGCCGCCGGGGTCGCCGCGGCCGTGGTGTGGGCCGAACTCGTCGGCTACGCGCGCCGGCTGGCGCCGCCGCGGCTGGTGGGTCGGGCCATCGCGATCACCATGGCCGGCGTCCCGCTCGCCCTCTCCCTGGGCATCCCGATCGGCACCTTCCTGGGCGGACTGCTGGGCTGGCGGCCCACCTTCGGCCTGGTGGCCCTGGTCTCGCTGCTGCTGCTCGGCTGGATCGCCCGCTCGGTGCCGGACTTCCCCGGGCGGCGGCCCGGCGAGCGGCCGCCGGTGCGCGGGGCGCTCAGGCTCCCGGGCGTGGTCCCGGTGCTGTTCGTGGTGGCCGCGTACGTGCTGGCGCACAACATCCTCTACACCTACATCGCCGCGTTCCTGGACCGGCACGGCATGGGCGGCTCCCGGGACCTCGTCCTGCTGGTCTTCGGCGTCGCCTCGGTGGTGAGCATCCTGGTCACCGGCGCCCTGGTCGACCGCCGGCTGCGCGCCCTGACCATCGCCAGCGCCGCCCTGTTCCTGGTGGCGGCCGGTCTGCTGGCGGCACTGGCCGCAAGCGCGGTGGCGGTCTACGGCGCCATGGTGCTGTGGGGCCTGGGCTGGGGCGGCCTGTCCGCCCTGCTCCAGACCGCGGTCACCGACGCGGGCGGCGACCGGGGCCAGGCCCTGCTGGTCACCACCTGGAACTCGGCCATGGCCGCGGGCGGCGCGGCCGGCGGCCTGCTGCTGCGGGCCTTCGGCGCCGGGTCCTTCCCGTGGACCGTGCTGATCCTGCTGGCCCCCGTGCTGACCGTCGTGCTCACCGCCCGCGCGCACGCCTTCCCGGCGGAGCGGCCGGGGGTGGATTGAGACTCCGGGGTGGAGCGCGGGCCCCGGGTCGCGTTGTATAAAGGTATACAGCGCAACCTTTCCTGAATATCAGCCCGTGTTCGGCACGGCCTCGGCGCTGTACTCTCCCGGGGCGTCGAGGACATCCGAGGGGGAGTACACATGAGCGTGACCGACAGCCCGGCCAACCGGTTGCAGGCGCTCTTCGAGGGCCACCGGCTCACGCCGACCCAGCGCCGCATCGCGCACAGCATGGTGCGGCGCGCCGCCGACGTGCCCTTCCTGTCCAGCGTGGAGCTGGCCGAACTGGCCGGGGTCAGCCAGCCGTCGGTGACGCGGTTCGCGGTGGCCCTCGGGTTCGACGGGTATCCCGCGCTGCGCAAGCACCTGCGCGAGGTGGTGCCCGCCGAGCCCGCCCCCGAGAACGGCGCGCACAACGAGTACCAACTGGCCGTCGAGGCCGAGATCGAGAACCTGCGGCATCTCGCGGACCTGCTCGCCGACCCGCGTCCGGTGCGGGAGGCCGGCCGCGTCCTCGCCGCCTCCCGCCCGCTGCCGGTGCTCGGGCTGCGCGCCGCCGCCTCCCAGGCGTACGGGTTCGCCTACTTCGCCGCCAAGGTCCACCCGGACGTCCGGCTGCTGGAGGAGGGCGGCACGATGATCCAGGACCGCATCGACGCCGCCGTCCGCGCGGGCGCCAGCGCGCTGCTGTGCTTCGCGCTGCCCCGGCACCCGCGCGAGGTGGTCGACACCCTCGCCTACGCCCAGGAGGTCGGCCTGACCGTCGTCACGGTCGCCGACTCCGCGTTCGCGCCCGTCGCCAAGCACTCCGACCTGCTGCTGCCCGCCGCCGTCGGCACCGGGCTGGCCTTCGACACCGCGTGCGCGCCGATGCTGCTGGGCCGGGTGCTGCTGGAGGCGGTCTGCGACGATCTGCCGGACGCGCAGGCCCGCCTGGAGGAGTTCGACGCCAAGGCCGCCGCGCGGGGACTCTTCGTGGAGTGACCCGGCCGCCGGGGCGGCACGCGGCCGCGTCCTCTCAGCTCCGTCTCACGTTCGCGCGCTAAGGTCCCGGCCGACTGTGGAGACACGTGACACGGGAGGCCGACGTGGCGCGCGCGGGACGCGAAGGACGCGGTGGACAGGGACTGGCCCGGGTGGCCGTCGTCGTACGGGCGGGGGCCGCTCCGCTCTGGTGGCTCGGTGTGGCCGCCGCGGCGATCGGCGCCGCACCACAGGGAATGACGGGGCGCCGGATCGGTGTGTTCGCCGGGGCCGCGCTGTTCGTCGTCGGCGCCGCGGTGGTCTCGCTGGCCCGCCGCGGGCGGTACGCCGTCCTCGTTCGCTCGGTGGCCCGCGCGGGCAGGTACGACGTCCTCCAGGACCGGGCGGTGACGGTGCGCGCCTGGCGTCGCGGGCACCGCTGGTGGCTGCTGCTGGCCTGGGCCGTCGCGCTCGGCTCGGCCTTCGCCGTGCCGGTGGCCGGCGGACTGCTGCTGGCCGGGTGCGGCACCGGGCTGCGGCTGAAGGCCGCCTGGCTCGGCCGGCGCGAACAGGCCCTGGACACCCTGCTCTGGGTGCGCGTCGACTGGCTCGACCGGCGCGGCGGCGGCCCGGCCGGCAAGGCCGTCAAGGGCCTGCGCGGCACGGGCGTCGCGGCCGGCGACGCGGCCCCCGGCGGGGCCCGCCGCCGTACCGCGGCCCTCGTCTGAGCGGGGGTCAGACCTCCAGGTCCTCCTCGATCCGCTTCAGCTGGTGGCGGGCCATCGCCAGGTTGGCCCGGGCGGAGTCCAGGACCAGGTAGAGGAACAGGCCGTTGCCGCCGCGCCCCTTGAGCAGGCGGATGAGGTGGTACTGGTCGCTGAGCGTGATGAGGATGTCCTCGATCTCGCTGTTGATGCCCAGCATCTCCATCGTGCGCATCTTGGCGCGGATCACATCGGTGTTGCCGGCCGCGGCCACGTTCAGGTCGAAGGTCTTGCTGCCGCCCATCGTGCCCAGCGCCATCCCGCTGGTGTAGTCGACGAGCGCGACGCCGGTGGCGCCCTCGATCGAGGTCAGCGCCTCTTTGAGGGCGGTCTCGGTGTTGGCCATGTCGGGTCCTCTCAACTGTCGGTTGTGGTGCGTGCGGTGGTGGTGCGCGGCGTGCGCGTGGTCCGGGTGCGCGCGGGCGCGGGAGTCGCGGACCGGCGCGCGGGGGCGGCTTGGGCGGCGGCCTCGGCGGCGTCCAGCAGTTCGCCGATGAGGGCACCCGAGCGGCGGCCCTCCAGGTGCAGCCGGCCGACGTTGACCCGGTCCTGGGCGAGCAGGGTCAGTACGGCGCTGCGGCCGGCCGCGTAGGTGGCGACGTAGCCGCGCTCGCCGCGCACCAGCAGCTCCCGCAGGCCGCCGTTGCCGGTGGCGTCGGCGACCCGCACGGAGACCCCGAGCGCGGCCGCGGTGAGCGCCGCGAGGCCGTCCGGATCGACACCGGGCGTGTCGTGGGCGACGACGAGGCCGTCGACGCCCGCCGCGAGCGCCCCGGTCAGCTGGGGCACCCGGGTGCGCAGCCGGTGCAGCTCCTCCAGGACGGTGCGCAGGTCGTCCTCGGACACCATCAGCTCTCTCCTCTCGGCGGGGCGTGGCCGTTCAAAGCGCCTCCAGCGCATCCCTGAGCCTCTTCAGCAGCGCGATGTCGGGGTCGGTGACCGGGGGGACGAGCGGGGGCGGCGGCAGGTCCCGGACCTGCCCGGGTGCCGCCCCGGGCGCCGCCGGTACGGGTGCGAGGTGCCCGGCCGCCGCCAGCCGGCGGACGTCGACCAGCGTGTGGAACGCCTGCCGGCCCAGCTCCCGGGCGATGTCGGTGGCCGTACGGGTGCCGTCCACGCGGTCCAGGACGGCGCGTTGGCGGGGGGTGACGGGGGCGGCGCGGGAGGGTCCGGCCGCCCGGGGGCCGTTGGGGGCCGGGACGGCGGTGGGGGTCGGGCCGGCCGTCCGGGGGCCGGGGTCCGCGCGGATCAGGGGCGCGGTGTCGGCGGCCGGGTCGGGCCACAGGCGGTGCAGTTGCAGCCGGCGCCGCAGGGTCTCGTGTTCCAGCGCGACCACCGGGACCGAGGGCAGCGGGCCGGTGCGGGGCGCGCCGTCGTAGCGGAACCTGCCCGGTGTGCTGCTCGGCGCCAGGGCGAAGTACCCGGCGTCGTACAGCGCGTCCAGATGGCACAGCTCCAGCGCGCCCGCGGGTAACAACCCGGACTCCAGTAGGAGTTCGGCCGCGTGCAGCGGGCCCTCGGCCGCGGCGGCGGCCCGCTGCCAGGCGGCGGCCGCCAGGGTGCCGTGGGCCGTGAGGAGCACGTCGAGCCCGGGGGCGAGGGGGCTCTCGGCGTACACCACCCGGCCCTCGGCGAGATGCAGGGCGCCGTACTCGCGGACCAGGATCCCGGTGGCCCGCTCCTCGGCCAGCCGGGTCAGCATCGGGGACAGGGCGCGCGGGGCCGACTTGTCCCGCACCGGCAGCGGCGGTGTACGGACCATGGTCATCCCAGCACCAGGCGGGCGGCCATCTCGCCGAGCCGGATCCGGGCGAGCGCGAGATTGCCCTCCGCGCGCCCCAGCCACAGGTGCAGGAACACGCTGCTGTCGAACGACGTGTCCACGAACCGCAGCAGGTGGTAGCTGTCGGCGTTGCTGACGATCACGTCCTCCACGGGCGGCCGGTCCTCGCCGCGGGCGGTGAAGGTGCCGTGCTCGGCGGCGATCCGGGCCAGTTCGGCGGCCTCGGCGGCGGCCGCCTCGTGGTCCCCGCCGGGTGCCTCGCCGACGGTGCCGAGCGCGAGTCCGCTCGTCCAGTCCACCAGCGCGGCACCCCGGGCACCGGGCAATCGCATCGCTTCCAGCAGGCACTCGTCGATTCCGGGCACCGCGTGGCTCCCCTCCCGCCTGGGACTCCGGCTGAGTGACCCCGACACTACGCAACGTGTGGGGGAGGGGTGAGCCGTTTGGCATTTTCCAGTGGAACATGCGTCCGGCGTACTAGTGTTGGCCAACCGACCCCTGTGTCACCGGAGTTGATCCACTTGTTCGAGGCCGGCGGGGTCGCGTCAACGGCGCTCGGGCGCTCGGAGGGCGGCGAGCGCGGACGCGTGCGCCCCTCCGGACTCCGCGACCACCTCCGCGACCGTCTGCGGCTCCCGCACGGTGGCGAAGGCGACGCCGCCCGCGCCGTCCGGCACGAAGCCGTAGATCCCGGGCCGGGCCAGGGAGTTGTAGGCGTAGTGGTGCGCGAAGTAGTACGCGCCCGTGTCCAGCGCCGCCGCGTAGTCGCCCTGCTCCAGCGGGGGCAACGCGCGCCCCTCGGCCAGCAGGTCGCCCGAGAAGCAGGCCGGTCCCGCCACGTCCTGCACCACCTCGGGCCCCGGCTTCGGCCGGCCTTCCGCGTCGTACGCGGCCAGCCGCAGCGGCCACGCCCCCGGCGCGTACACCGTCCGCGTCGCCACCTGCACGCCCGCGTGCGTCACCGCGATCCGCCGCCCGCCCGAGCGCTTGGCGTACTCCACCCGCGCCACCACCGTGCCGTGCTTGGCCAGCAGCGACCGCCCGAACTCGGTCACCAGTCCGTAGCGCCCCGCGCGCAGCCCCGGCACCTGCTCGGCCAGCAGCCGCGCGTACTGCGCGTACGTCGGCGCCGTCGCCTCGCCCGCGAAGTTCACCGGCAGCCCGCCGCCGATGTCCAGCGTGTCGACCTGCCGCCGCCCCACCCGCGCGTTGATCTCCTCGGCCAGCGCGAAGGTCTCCGCCACGCCCTGCGCCAGCAGCGCCAGCGGAATCCCCTGTGAGCCGGTGTGCGCGTGCAGCCGGGTCAGCCACGGCCGCTGCGCGTACGCCTGTACGACCCACTCGCGCGCCCCCTCGTCGCGCAGCGCCACCCCGAACTTCGAGGTCTCGGTCGCCGTGGACGTCGCCCCGATGCTGCCGCCGCCGATCTGCGGATTGACCCGGATGCCCAGCGGGGAACGGGTGGGCGCGCGGCCCACCAGGGCGTCCAGCCGGGCCAGCTCCTGCGGGTTGTCCGCGTTCACCGCGATGCCGAGCGCCAGCGCCTCGCGCAGCTCCGCCGGGGTCTTGGCCGGTGAGTCCAGCACCGTGTGCGCCACCGGCACGCCGGCCGCGCGGGCGAGGGCCAGCTCGCCGGGGCTCGCCACCTCGGCGCCGATGCCCGCCTCGTGCAGCAGCCGCAGCACCGGCACCAGCGGGGTCGCCTTCACGGCGAACGCGTGCAGCACCGGGGTGCCCGGCGCCAGCACCGCCTCGAACGCCGCCCGCAGCGCCGCCGCCGACTCCCGGATGCCGGTGACGTCGAGCAGCCCCACCACCGCCGCGTCCGGCCCCAGCAGGCCCTGCGCCACCGCGGCCCGCACCGCGTCGTCCCGCCGCGCGGCCCGCTGCCCCGCCTCGGCCTCGGCCTCGGCCGTCACCTCGTCCACGACCTCGTGGTTCACCGCGTCTCCCTCCTGTCGGCCGTCAGGTGGTTCCAGCCAAACACCCGGGACGCACGGATGGGGACGCCCCGATGTATTGACTAGTTCTATTCAGGCGGCCAGGATGTGAATAGACGTAGCAACAGCAGGAGGCAGAGATGTCGGGACCCCGCCCCGTACGAGCACCGCGCGGCACGGAACTCAGCGCCCTGGGCTGGCAGCAGGAGGCCGCCCTGCGCATGCTCCAGAACAACCTCGACCCCGAGGTGGCCGAGCACCCCGACAAGCTCGTCGTCTACGGCGGCACCGGCAAGGCCGCCCGTGACTGGCGCTCCTTCGACGCGATGGTGCGCACGCTGCGCACGCTCAAGCAGGACGAGACCATGCTGGTCCAGTCCGGCCGCCCGGTCGGCGTGATGCAGACCCACGAGTGGGCCCCGCGCGTCCTCATCGCCAACTCCAACCTGGTCGGCGACTGGGCCAACTGGGAGGAGTTCCGCCGACTGGAGGCCCTCGGCCTGACCATGTACGGCCAGATGACCGCCGGCTCCTGGATCTACATCGGCACCCAGGGCATCCTCCAGGGCACCTACGAGACCTTCGCCGCCGTCGCCGCGAAGAAGTTCGGCGGCACCCTCGCCGGGACCATCACCCTCACCGCCGGCCTCGGCGGCATGGGCGGCGCCCAGCCGCTCGCCGTCACCATGAACGACGGCGTCGCCATCTGCATCGACTGCGACCCGCGCGCCATCGACCGCCGCATCGAGCACCGCTACCTGGACGTCCGGGCCGACAGCCTCGACCACGCGCTCCAGCTCGCCACGGAGGCCCGGGACGCGCGCCGCCCGCTGTCCATCGGCGTCCTCGGCAACGCGGCCGAGCTGGTCCCGCAGCTGCTGGCGATGAACGCGCCCATCGACATCGTCACCGACCAGACCTCGGCCCACGACCCGCTGTCCTACCTGCCGGTCGGCGTCGCCTTCGAGGACATGGCCGACGCCGCGGCGAAGGACCCGGCCGGGTTCACCACCCGGGCCCGCGAGTCCATGGCCAGGCACGTCGAGGCGATGGTCGGCTTCCTGGACGCGGGCGCCGAGGTCTTCGACTACGGCAACTCGATCCGCGGCGAGGCCCAGCTCGCCGGGTACGACCGCGCCTTCGCCTTCCCCGGCTTCGTGCCCGCCTACATCCGGCCGCTGTTCTGCGAGGGCAAGGGCCCCTTCCGCTGGGCCGCGCTGTCCGGCGACCCGGCGGACATCGCCAAGACCGACAAGGCGATCCTCGACCTCTTCCCGGAGAACGAGTCCCTCGCCCGCTGGATCAAGATGGCCGGCGAGCGCGTGCACTTCCAGGGCCTGCCCGCCCGCATCTGCTGGCTCGGCTACGGCGAGCGGGACAAGGCCGGCGAGCGGTTCAACGACATGGTGGCCTCCGGCGAGCTGGCCGCGCCGCTCGCCATCGGCCGCGACCACCTCGACTGCGGCTCCGTCGCCTCGCCGTACCGCGAGACCGAGGCGATGCTCGACGGGTCCGACGCGATCGCCGACTGGCCGCTGCTGAACGCCATGGTCAACGTGGCCTCGGGCGCCTCCTGGGTGTCCATCCACCACGGTGGCGGCGTGGGCATGGGCCGCTCCATCCACGCCGGCCAGGTCACCGTCGCCGACGGCACCAGGCTCGGCGGCGAGAAGATCCGGCGCGTGCTCACCAACGACCCCGGCATGGGCGTCATCCGGCACGTGGACGCCGGGTACGACATCGCCGAGTCCGTCGCCCAGGAGCGGGGGGCCCGGGTGCCGATGCGCGAGGGTGGCGACGCGTGAGCCGCACTCCGGGCGGGCACGGCGACGGTGCGGCGGGGGCCGGGACCCCGTCGCCGGGGGCGGGTGCGGGTGCGGCCGCGCCCGCCCGCCCGAGGCCGGTCCGCGGTGCCTCGTTCCACGAGATGTGGGCCGAGCTGCTCCCCATCGGGCGCGACGCCGGCTCCGGCGGATACCGCCGCTACGCCTGGACCGGGCCCGACGCCGAATGCCGGGCCTGGTTCAGGCAGCAGGCCGAGGACCGCGGCCTGGTCCACGAGGTGGACCGGAACGGCAACCAGTGGGCCTGGCTGGGGGACCCGGCCGCCGGGGACGCCGTGGTCACCGGGTCGCACCTGGACTCCGTGCCGGACGGAGGGGCCTTCGACGGGCCCCTCGGGGTCGTGTCCTCCTTCGCCGCCCTGGACGAACTGCTCGGCAGGGGAGTGCGGTTCACCCGGCCGCTCGCCATCGTCAACTTCGGCGACGAGGAGGGCGCCCGGTTCGGGCTGGCCTGTGTCGGATCGCGGCTGACCGCCGGCGCGCTGACGGTGGAGGACGCGCACCGGCTCACCGACGGGGACGGGATCACCCTGCCCCGGGCCATGGCGGCCGCCGGGTACGACCCCGAGGCCATCGGCCCGGACCCGGAACGCCTCGCCCGGATCGGCGCGTTCGTGGAACTCCACGTCGAACAGGGCCGCGCGCTGGACCTGTCCGGCGACCGGGTCGGCATCGCCAGCGCCATCTGGCCGCACGGCCGCTGGCGGTTCGACTTCCGGGGCGAGGCCAACCACGCGGGCACCACCCGGCTGGCCGACCGCCGCGACCCGATGCTGTCGTACGCCGAGACCGTGCTCGCCGCGCGGCGCGAGGCCGAACTCGCCGGTGCCGTCGCCACCTTCGGCAAGATCGCGGTGGACCCCAACGGCGTCAACGCGATCCCCTCGCGGGTGCGCGGCTGGCTCGACTCCCGCGCCGCCGACCAGGAGACCCTGGACACGGTGGTCTCCGGCATCGAGAAGGCGGCCCGGGAGTACGCGGACGCGCACGGCGTGGACCTGGACGTCGTACGGGAGTCCTTCACGCCCGTCGTGGAGTTCGACCACGCGCTGCGCGACGAGCTGGGCCGCATCCTGGGCCGGGACACCGAGCTGACGGTGCCCGTCCTCGGCACCGGCGCGGGACACGACGCCGGAATCCTCTCGGGGAGCATCCCCACCGCCATGCTGTTCGTGCGCAACCCCACCGGTGTCTCGCACTCCCCGGCCGAGTTCGCGGCCGAGGACGACTGCGTGGCCGGGGTGGGCGCGCTCGCCGACGTACTGGAAGGGCTGGCCTGCAGGTGACCAAGGCGACCTACTGGCTGGAACACGCCTGGCTCGGCGACCGTGTCGAGCCGGGGGTCCTGGTCGAGACCGACGGCGGGCGGATCGGTGCCGTGCGCACCGGGACGCCCGCCCCGCCGCCCGGCGCCGAGGTGCTGCGCGGGCTCACCCTGCCGGGCCTGGCCAACGCGCACAGCCACGCCTTCCACCGGGCGCTGCGCGGCACCGTCCAGGTCGGCTCCGGCACCTTCTGGACCTGGCGCGAGGTGATGTACTCCGTCGCCGACCGGCTCACCCCGGAGCGCTACCACGCGCTCGCCCGCGCGGTGTACGCCGAGATGGCGCTGGCCGGCATCACCTGTGTCGGCGAGTTCCACTACGTGCACCACGCCCCCGGCGGCACCCCCTACGCCGACCCCAACGCCATGGGCGAGGCGCTGATCGCGGCCGCCGCCGAGGCCGGCATCCGGATCACCCTCCTCGACACCTGCTATCTCTCCGCGGGCTTCGGCGAGGCGCCCAACACGCACCAGCTGCGGTTCTCCGACGGCACCGCGGAGGCGTGGGCGGAACGCTGTTCGGTTCTCAAGGAACGGGATCACGCACGGATCGGGGCGGCGATCCACTCGGTGCGGGCCGTGCCAGCGGGCCAGTTGGCGACCGTGGCCCGCTGGGCGGAGGAGCGGCGGGCGCCCCTGCACGTGCACCTGTCGGAGCAGACCGCCGAGAACGACGCCTGCCTCGCCGCGCACGGCCGCACGCCCACCCGGCTGCTCGCCGACCACGGCGTCCTCGGGCCGCGCACCACCGGGGTGCACAACACGCACCTCACCGACGAGGACATCGCGCTGCTCGGCGGCTCGGCGACCGGCACCTGCATGTGCCCGACGACCGAGCGGGACCTGGCCGACGGCATCGGCCCGGCCGTCGCCCTGCAACGGGCCGGCTCCCCGCTCTCCCTCGGCTCCGACAGCCACGCCGTCATCGACCTGCTCGAAGAGGCGCGCGCGATGGAGCTGAACGAGCGGCTGCGCACCCGCACCCGGGGCCACTGGACGGTCGCCGCCCTGCTGCGGGCCGCCACCGCCGACGGCCACGCCGCCCTCGGCTGGCACGAGGCCGGCGCCATCGCGCCGGGCGCGCTCGCCGACCTGACGACGATCGCCCTGGACTCGGTCAGAACAGCGGGCCCCGCGCCGCGGCTGGGCGCCGAGACGGCCGTATTCGCGGCGGGCGCGGCGGACGTACGGCATACGGTCGTGGGCGGCCGGCACGTCGTACGCGACGGGGCGCACACGCGCGTCCCGGACGTACCGCAGGCCCTCGCGCGGGCGGTCGAGGCCCTCCGCTCCTGACACCCACCCACGAGGACACCATGAGCAGCAGCACCGTCATCACCAACATCGCCGCACTGGTCACCAACGACCCCTCCCTCGGTGACAACTCCCCTCTCGGTCTGATCCAGGACGCGGCCGTCGTCATCGACGGCGACCGCGTCGCGTGGACCGGTGAGTCAAGGAAAGCACCCGCCACTGACAACCGGGTCGACGCGGGCGGCAGGGCGGTGCTGCCCGGCTTCGTGGACTCGCACTCCCACCTGGTCTTCGCCGGGGACCGCACCCAGGAGTTCAACGCCCGGATGTCCGGCCGCTCCTACTCGGCGGGCGGCATCCGCACCACCGTCGCCGCCACCCGGGCCGCGAGCGACGCGGAGCTGGAGGCCAACCTCACCCACTACCTGGCCGAGGCGCTGCGCCAGGGCACCACCACCTTCGAGACCAAGTCCGGCTACGGCCTGACCGTCGAGGACGAGGCCCGCGCCCTGCGCCTGGCCGCGAGGCACACCGACGAGGTGACGTACCTCGGCGCGCACATCGTCTCCCCCGACTACGCCGACGACCCCGCGGCCTACGTCGCCCTGGTCACCGGCGAGATGCTGGACGCCTGCGCGCCGCACGCCCGCTGGATCGACGTCTTCTGCGAGAAGGGCGCCTTCGACGGCGACCAGGCCCGCGCGATCCTCACCGCCGGCAAGGCGAAGGGCCTGCACCCGCGCATCCACGCCAACCAGCTGTCCTACGGCCCCGGCGTGCAGCTCGCCGTCGAGCTGGACGCGGCCAGCGCCGACCACTGCACCCACCTCACCGACGCGGACGTCGACGCCCTGGCGAGCGGCGGCACGGTGGCCACACTGCTGCCCGGCGCCGAGTTCTCCACCCGCGCCGCGTGGCCGGACGCCCGCCGGCTGCTGGACGCGGGGGTGACCGTCGCCCTGTCCACGGACTGCAACCCGGGCTCCTCCTTCACCTCCTCCGTGCCGTTCTGCATCGCCCTGGCCGTCCGCGACATGGGGATGACCCCGGACGAGGCGGTCTGGTCGGCCACGGCGGGCGGCGCCGCGGCCCTGCGCCGCACCGACGTCGGCCGCCTCGCCCCCGGCGCCCGCGCCGATCTGACGCTCCTCGACGCCCCCAGCCACGTCCACCTCGCCTACCGGCCGGGCGTGCCGCTGGTCAGCGGGGTGTGGCGGGCCGGCGTCCGCGTGGTCTGAGCCGGCGGCCGGACCCCGGCCGCACCCGTACACGCCGAAGCGGCCCGGTCCAGGAGACCGGGCCGCTTCGGCCGTGTGTGCTGCTGCGGGACCGTGGTCCGGGAGGTCACTCCTCCACCGTCAGTCCCTTGCGCAGCCGTACCAGCGTGCGGGACAGCAGCCGGGACACGTGCATCTGGGAGATGCCGAGCTCCTCGCCGATCTCCGACTGGGTCATGTTGGCCACGAAGCGCAGCGAGAGGATCTTGCGGTCGCGCGCGGGCAGCCCGGCGATCAGGGGCTTGAGGGACTCGATGTACTCGATCCCCTCGATCCCGTGGTCCTCGTACCCGATGCGGTCCGCGAGCGCGCCCTCGGTCTCGTCCTCCTCGGGCTGGGCGTCCAGCGAGGAGGCGGTGTAGGCGTTCGAGGCCGCCATGCCCTCGACCACCTCCTCGTTGGTGATGCCGAGGCGCTCGGCCAGCTCCGCGACGGTCGGCGCGCGGTCCAGCTGCTGGGCCAGCTCGTCCCCGGCCTTCGCCAGGTCCAGGCGCAGCTCCTGCAGCCGGCGCGGCACGCGCACGGACCACGAGGTGTCGCGGAAGAAGCGCTTGATCTCGCCGATGATGGTTGGCATCGCGAAGGTGGGGAACTCGACGCCGCGCGCGAGCTCGAAGCGGTCGATCGCCTTGATCAGGCCGATGGTGCCGACCTGGATGATGTCCTCCATCGGCTCGCTGCGGGAGCGGAAGCGGGAGGCGGCGAACTTGACCAGCGCGAGGTTCAGCTCGACGAGGGTGTTGCGGACGTACGCGTACTCGTGCGTCCCTTCCTCCAGCGTCTCCAGACGCTCGAAGAGGGTCTTGGACAGGGCCCGTGCGTCGACGGGACCGACCTCGTCGTAAGGGGGGATCTCCGGGAGCCCCTCGAAGGGGTCGTGGAGATCGATGGGATGGTCCAGTTGTTCCGGTGGGGGTGTCGACGTCGCGGTCGGGGTAGGCGAGGCGTCGAGCCGGGGTGACATGGGTGTCCTCCATCGTTCTCGGCATCAGGCTGCCGAAGCCGTTGCGTGCACTGCGGAGTGCGGCGCCTCCAAAGCCGGCGTGTAGGGGTAGGTGTCCTTACTAGCCCTATCGGCTTTCCCGAAGCGATCGCAAGTGCGTTCTGTTTGCCTATGTCCGGTTATGTGAGGTTGTTCGGGTGTCGGAGTGCCCTGGGAAGGCGTAATGTTCGAGGGCATCAGCAGCCACGACCTCGGGAGAGAGACGGCATGGACCACGGGACGGTCGGCAGCGCACAGTCGGGCCGGCTTCTGGTGGAGGTGCGTGAAGAGGGCGCCAGCGCCGTTGTCACACCGGCGGGTGAGCTCGACCACCACACCGCCGATCTGCTGCGCGAGCCCCTCGACGACCTCCTCGGCAAGGGATTCTCACGGCTCGTGGTGGACTGCTCGCGCCTCGACTTCTGCGACTCCACGGGGCTCAACGTCCTGCTCGGGGCCCGGCTCAAGGCGGAGGCCGCCGGTGGCGGGGTCCACCTGGCCGGAATGCAGCCCGTCGTCGCCCGCGTGTTCGAGATCACCGGGGCCGAGGCGGTCTTCACCGTCCACGACTCCGTGGCGGACGCGCTGGCCGGGGAGGGCGGCGGCGCCGACTGAGCCCGCGTCCTCCGCGTGGCCGGGTGTACCGGTATGGCTGCTGACCATCCACTTCTCATGAACCCCAGACATCTCGCCGATCCCACACAAGACGGTGGTGTTCCGGCGCCCGGGTCGGGCAGGAGAAGTGCTGACGACCACCGGCCGCCGGGTCGCCGTCACCGCCCCGCGGGTGTGACGCATCCGCGGGTGTGCGACGGCCCCGATCGGGCAGGAACCTGCCCGGACGACCGCGAACCGGCGGCCGGACGGCGCGTGCGGGCGACGGCCCGTACGGCGGACGGACGGCGATCGGCGGATCGTCGGCCTGTCGCGGCCACGGCCGGGCACACGGGCACGGAAGGTGGACGACGGGCGGACGGGACTGATGTGCGGATGACGGGACGTACGGCCGGGCGCTGGTGCCGACGGCGGACGGACCGGCCGGTACCGGGCGGTGCCGGACTTTTCAATCGTGAACTGGTGATTCGGTGAGGTGAAGCGCTGATGAGCACCACCCGGCCCTACTCGCCGGGCGACCGCGGCCCGGAGCCGAGCGGCGCTTCCGGGGCGTCCGAGGAGGACACGCCGTCCGGCGCGCCCTCCGTCATGGGCGCGACCGTGTCGTCCGTGCCGCCGTCCGGGGCCGACGCCGGCGTCGCCGGGGCGTCGTCCGGGCGGCAGGTCCGCAGGCTGGAGCTGCGGGGGGAGAGCGGCGTCGTGCCGCTCGCCCGCGACTTCACCCGGCAGGCGCTGTACGCCTGGGGCTGGCTGCCCGCCGCGGCCGCCGACCGGCGTGCCGCGGCCGAGGACGTCCTGCTCGTGGTCTCCGAACTCGTCACCAACGCCTGTCTGCACGCCGAGGGCCCCGACGAGCTGGTCCTCACCTGCGACAACAAGGTGATCCGTCTGGAGGTCAGCGACCGCGGCACCGGCCAGCCGGCCCCCCGCAACCCGCACCGCGCCGGACGTCCCGGCGGCCACGGCATGTTCATCGTCCAGCGCCTGTGCCTGGACTGGGGTGTCCTGCGCAGCCCCGGACGGCCCGGCAAGACGGTGTGGGCGGAGCTGGGCGCCCCGGCCTGAGCCGGGCCCGCCACGTCACCGGCTCCCGCCCCGGACCGACCCGACTTCCCCCGCGACGCGTCTTCCCCCTCGTGACCCCGGGCGTGCCCCGACGGCAGATCTGATGTGCCGTCAGGAGGCGCCGGGGCCGGCTCCCTGCTGCCCCCGGGCCGCTCCGGCGGCCCGCGCCCCGGCCGACATCGCCACCTCCGGCAGTGCCCGCGGTGCCCGTGAAAAGCGGAGAGGGCCGCCGCACCCGGGTGGGTGCGGCGGCCCTCTCCGTCGAGGACATGGCGGCTAGCGCACGTCGCCCATCATCTTCTTCACCTTGTTGCGGTACATCCACACCGCCACACCGGCGACGACGGCCAGCACCGCCTCCAGGGCCACGAAGCCCTTCTTGTCGAGGTTGACCCCGCCGACCGCCGGGTTGGACAGCAGCGCGGTCACGGAGTCGCCCGCGGTGACCGCGAGGAACCAGACGCCCATCATCTGCGAGGCGTACTTCTTCGGCGCCATCTTCGTCGTCACGGACAGACCCACCGGCGACAGCGTCAGCTCACCGACGGTCTGCAGGAAGTAGATGCCGACCAGCCACAGCGCGGCGGCCTTGTGACCGTCCTGCGCGATGGACAGCGGGGCGAGGAAGACGAAGAAGGACGCGCCGACCAGGACCAGGCCGGAGGAGAACTTCACGATCGTGCTCGGCTCCTTGCCGCGCCGGTTCAGCGCGAGCCAGAGCCAGGCGAAGACCGGCGCCAGGGCCATGATCATGACCGGGTTGACCGACTGGTACCAGGAGACCGGGAAGTTCCAGCCGAGGATCGTGTTCTTGGCCGAGTCGGACGCGAACAGCGACAGGGTCGAACCACCCTGGTCGTAGATCATCCAGAAGACCGCGGCGGCGACGAAGAACCAGATGTACGCCCGGACCTTCGTGCGCTCCTCGCCGTCGAGGTCCTTGTCCCGCAGGATGCGCGCGATGACCAGGATCGGCACGATCAGGCCGATGAGGGTCAGCGGGATCAGCGCCCAGTTGAGGGTGAAGTGGCCGGTGAAGCCGACGATGCCGTAGAAGACCGCGGCGATGACGAGCCAGATCAGGCCCTTGCGCAGGGTGGCGGACTTCTCCTGGGCCGTCATCGGCGTCGGGACGACCTTGCTCTGCTCGCTCAGGTGACGGCCGCCGAGCAGGTACTGGACCAGGCCCAGCGCCATGCCGAGCGCGGCCAGCGCGAAGCCGAGGTGCCAGTTGACGTTCTCACCGATGGTGCCGATGACCAGCGGTGCGACGAAGGCGCCCAGGTTGATGCCGATGTAGAAGAGGGTGAAGCCACCGTCGCGGCGTCCGTCGTTCGGGCCGTCGTACAGGTGGCCGACCATGGTCGAGATGTTGGCCTTGAGCAGGCCGGAACCGATGGCGACCAGCACCAGGCCGACGAAGAAGCTCGCGGCGGCCGGCAGGGCCAGGCACAGATGGCCCAGCATGATGATCAGACCGGCGGCCGCGACCGTCTTGCGGGGGCCGAGGAGCCGGTCGGCGACCCAGCCGCCGGGCAGCGCGAGCAGGTACACGAGCGACAGGTAGACGGCGTAGATCGCCGTCGCCGTGCCCGCACTCAGGTGCAGGCCACCCGGAGCCACCAGGTACAGCGGGAGCAGGGCCCTCATGCCGTAGTAGGAGAAGCGCTCCCACATCTCGGTCATGAAGAGGGTGGCCAGGCCGCGGGGGTGGCCGAAGAAGGTCTTCTCGGTGCCGGGGGTGCCCGGGTGGACCGAGTCCTTCGTCAGGCTGGACGCCATGGTCGTTCCTTGCTGGTCGGGACGCGCGGTGGAGCGTTGCGCGCCCGGTGGGGGGTGTCGGCCGGCACCGGCAGGGTCGGCCGCCCGCCCCCAACGCCCGGGGGGAGTCCACTCCGGATCACGGAGTGGTGGACGGCGACCACCGGGATCCACGCTCCGTGACGCGACGGTGCGTTCGGAGCCCGGCCAGAGGTCATTCCTTTCAAGGCCGGTCGGTGCCCGACCGGCCCGCACACAACAAAGACCTTCAGCGACAAGCCCGCCGAAGGTCTCCGGATGTACTACAGGCGTTCACGTCACTCTACGTCAGGACACTGCCGGATATGGAAGGACTTGAGACGCGGATCACAGGTGTCGGTGGAACCACGCGACCGAATTCGAAGGTCCCTTCTACGATCGCATCCCACAGGTGATGGTCCGTACCACCGGGCACCCCAGGTAAGAATCCCTGGAACCGATCACACCCCAGCACCGCACGCGGGCGGTCTACCATCACCTCATGACCCGTGTACTGCTCGCCGAGGACGACGCGTCCATCTCGGAGCCGCTGGCCCGCGCCCTGCGCCGGGAAGGTTACGAGGTCGAGGTGCGCGAGGACGGACCCACCGCGCTCGACGCCGGAATGCAGGGCGGTGTCGACCTGGTCGTACTGGACCTGGGCCTGCCCGGCATGGACGGCCTGGAGGTCGCCCGCCGGCTGCGCTCCGACGGCCACACCGTGCCGATCCTCATCCTTACCGCGCGGGCCGACGAGGTGGACACCGTCGTCGGTCTGGACGCGGGCGCCGACGACTACGTCACCAAGCCCTTCCGGCTCGCCGAACTGCTCGCCCGCGTACGGGCGCTGCTGCGGCGCGGTGCCGCCGAGCCTCAGCAGCCGCCGGCCACGCACGGCGTGCGCATCGACGTCGAGTCGCACCGCGCGTGGATGGGCGACGAGGAACTCCAGCTCACCGCCAAGGAGTTCGACCTGCTGCGCGTCCTGGTGCGGGACGCCGGCCGGGTGGTCACGCGCGACCAGCTGATGCGCGAGGTCTGGGACACCACCTGGTGGTCGTCCACCAAGACCCTCGACATGCACATCTCCTGGCTGCGCAAGAAGCTCGGCGACGACGCGGCCAACCCCCGCTACATCGCCACGGTCCGAGGCGTGGGCTTCCGCTTCGAGAAGAGCTGAGCCCCGCACCGGGGCCGGCGGTCACTCCAGGTAACGGAACATGCGTCGACGTCTCATCCAGTCCACCCTCGCCGTCGTCCTCGTGGTGATCGCCGTCTTCGGCGTCTCCCTGGTGATCGTCGAGAGCCGCACGATCAGCAACAGCGCCCAGGAGCGGGTGGAGTCCGAGGCGGTGCGGCTGGCCAGCATCGTGGACAGCCGGATCCTGGCCTCGGAGCACGTCGACACCGACGCGCTGCGCAACCCGGTCAGCAAGGACCAGTACGCGGTGATCCGCGTGCCCGGCCGGCCGCCGATCGAGATCGGCACCCGGCCCGTGGGCGACGTCATCCACGCCACGCAGCACGGCGAGGAGGGCGAGACGGTCACCGTGCAGGAGCCGCGCTCCGCGGTGACCCGCGAGGTCGGCCGCACCCTGCTGATCATCGGTCTGGTGGCGCTGCTCGCGGTGGTCGCCGCGGTCCTGCTCGCGGTACGGCAGGCCAACCGGCTCGCCTCCCCGCTGACCGACCTCGCCGAGACCGCCGAACGGCTGGGCTCCGGCGACCCGCGCCCGCGGCACAAGCGGTACGGCGTGCCCGAGCTGGACCGGGTCGCCGATGTGCTGGACTCCTCCGCCGAGCGGATCGCCCGCATGCTGACCGCCGAGCGGCGGCTGGCCGCCGACGCCTCCCACCAGCTGCGCACCCCGCTCACCGCGCTGTCGATGCGGCTGGAGGAGATCACCCTCACCGATGACCCGGACATCGTGAAGGAGGAGGCGAACGTCGCGCTCACCCAGGTCGAGCGGCTGACCGACGTGGTCGAGCGGCTGCTGACGAACTCCCGCGACCCCCGTACCGGCTCCGCCGTCACCTTCGACCTGGACGAGGTCATCCAGCAGCAGCTCGCCGAGTGGCGGCCCGCCTACCGCGGCGTGGGCCGGGCCATCGTCTCCTCCGGCAAGCGGCACCTCCAGGCCGTGGGCACGCCGGGCGCGGTCGCCCAGGTGCTGGCCGCGCTGATCGAGAACTCGCTGATGCACGGTGGCGGCACCGTCGCCCTGCGTACCCGGGTCACCGGCAACCAGGCCGTGGTCGAGGTGACGGACGAGGGGCCCGGGGTGCCGGCCGACCTGGGGGCGCGGATCTTCGAGCGGACCATCAGCGGCCGCAACTCCACGGGCATCGGCCTCGCCGTCGCCCGGGACCTCGCCGAGGCCGACGGCGGCCGGCTGGAGCTGCTCCAGTCCCAGCCGCCGGTGTTCGGCCTGTTCCTGTCCCGCACGCCCCCGGCGCACCGGGCGGACGACGAGGCGTACCCGACCGTCCGCTGAGCCGCGCCCGCGGCTACGGGACCCGCTGGGTCTTCGGCTCGGGCCCGGCGGGCGCCCGGCGGGACTCGGCCGCCAGGATCGACTCCGCCTCCTGCGCGGGCAGCGCGCGGAACACCCAGGTGCGGTACGACCAGAACCGGAACAGGGTGGCGATGCCGATGCCGAGGAACTTGAAGACGTTGCTCTCCAGCGGGGTGTCCCAGTGGAGGCCGTAGGTGGCCAGGAAGAGCACGCCGTTCTCGATCACCAGACCGATCGCGCTGAAGAACAGGAAGAGCGTGAGTTCCTTGGTCCGGCCGCTGCGGTCACGGTCCCGGTACGTCCAGTAGCGGAAGCCGACGTAGTTGAACGCGATGGCGACCACGGTCGCGATGATGCTGGCGCGCACCACCGGAAGGTCGGACATATGCCGGACCAGGTTGAAAACGCCCAGATTGACCAGGACTCCGGCGCCGCCGACGGCGCCGAACTTGGCCACCTCGCCCACGAGCCGTTGCAGCCCCGAGGAACGCTGTTCCATGGCGTTGCAGCTCCCGTCGGTAGGTTTCGTCAACCCCGCCATGCTATCGGCGCAAACGGCCCAACGCCTGAGGACGAGGCCAGGGCGGGGAAACAGGTCGGAAAGAGACCGGAAAGCGATGGGTAAGAGCCCGGAACGCACCGGAGACGGACCGGTAAGGGCCCGGGAGCCGACCGAGTGCGGAGGGACGGCATCCGGCCGCCTTGCCGTGGCCGATACGCTGTAGGTGTGACGTTCCCGGTAGTCGGCATGGTCGGCGGGGGGCAGCTCGCGCGTATGACGCACGAAGCGGGCATCCCGTTGGGCATCAGGTTCAAGCTCCTCAGTGACACTCCCCAGGATTCCGCGGCGCAGGTCGTGGGCGATGTCGTCATCGGCGACTATCGCGATCTCGACACGCTGCGCGAGTTCGCGCGCGGATGCGACGTGATCACCTTCGATCACGAACACGTACCCACCGAGCACCTCAGGGCCCTGGAGGCGGACGGCATCCCCGTGCGCCCGGGGCCCGACGCGCTGGTGCACGCCCAGGACAAGGGCGTGATGCGGGCGCGGCTCGACGCGATCGGCATCCCGTGCCCACGGCACCGGATCGTCGCCGATCCGGAGGACGTGGTGCGGTTCGCGGGCGAGGGCGACGGCTTCCCCGTCGTCCTGAAGACCGTCCGCGGCGGCTACGACGGCAAGGGCGTCTGGGTGGTGGAGACCCCCGAGGAGGCCGCCGAGCCGTTCCGGGCGGGCGTCCCGGTCCTCGCCGAGGAGAAGGTCGACTACGTCCGCGAGCTGGCCGCCAACGTCGTCCGCTCCCCGCACGGCCAGGCCGTCGCCTACCCGGTGGTGGAGTCCCAGCAGGTGAACGGGGTGTGCGACACGGTGATCGCCCCGGCCCCCGACCTGGACGAGGAGCTGGCCCTGGAGGCCGAGCAGATGGCCCTCACCATCGCCAAGGAGCTGGGCGTCGTCGGGCACCTCGCCGTCGAGCTGTTCCAGACCCGCGACGGCCGCATCCTCGTCAACGAGCTGGCGATGCGCCCGCACAACTCCGGCCACTGGTCCATGGACGGCGCGATCACCTCGCAGTTCGCCAACCACGTCCGCGCCGTCCTCGACCTGCCGCTCGGCGACCCGCGCCCGCGCGCCCCGTGGACGGTGATGGTCAACGTGCTGGGCGGCGACTACCCGGACATGTACTCCGCGTACTTGCACTGCATGGCCCGCGACCCCAAGCTCAAGATCCACATGTACGGCAAGGACGTGAAGCCCGGCCGCAAGGTCGGACACGTCAACACCTACGGCGACGACCTGGACGACGTGCTGGAGCGCGCCCGTCACGCAGCCGGCTACCTGAGAGGCACCATCACCGAATGAGCCCTGCCCTCCCGTCCTCCCCGCTGGTCGGCATCGTCATGGGGTCGGACTCCGACTGGCCCGTCATGGAGGCCGCCGCCAAGGCCCTGGACGAGTTCGAGATCGCGTACGAGGTCGACGTCGTCTCGGCGCACCGGATGCCCCGCGAGATGATCACGTACGGCGAGCAGGCAGCCGACCGCGGGCTCAAGGCGATCATCGCCGGGGCCGGGGGCGCCGCCCATCTGCCGGGCATGCTGGCCTCGGTCACCCCGCTGCCGGTCATCGGCGTGCCGGTGCCGCTGAAGTACCTCGACGGCATGGACTCCCTGCTGTCGATCGTGCAGATGCCGGCCGGCGTCCCGGTCGCCACGGTCTCCGTGGCCGGTGCCCGCAACGCCGGACTGCTCGCGGCCCGGATGCTCGCCGCGCACGACGAGGACCTGCTGCACCGCATGCGCGACTTCCAGCACGACCTCAACGAGCAGGCCACCGAGAAGGGCAAGCGGCTGCGCGCCAAGGTCGAGGGCGCCGGCGGCTTCGGGTTCGGGAAGTGAGCGGCGTGGCGAACCTGGACGAGGCCCGCGCCCTGCTGCGCGAGTTCCCGGTGGTCGACGGCCACAACGACCTGCCGTGGGCGCTGCGCGAGAAGTCGGGGTACGACCTGGACCGGCTCGACATCGCCGGGCACCAGCACGAGCACCTGCACACCGACATCCCGCGGCTGCGCGCGGGCGGTGTCGGTGCCCAGTACTGGTCGGTCTACGTCCCGGCCGAGCAGCCGGACCCGGTCGCCGCGACGCTGGAACAGATCGACTGCGTACGGCAGTTGCTGGACCGCTACCAGGCGGACCTGGCGCCCGCGCTGACCGCCGCCGACATGGAGGCGGCGCGCGGCGAGGGCCGTATCGCCTCCCTGATGGGCGCCGAGGGCGGGCACTCCATCGCCAACTCCCTCGGCACCCTGCGCGGTCTGCACGCGCTCGGCGTGCGCTACCTGACCCTCACCCACAACTCCAATGTGGACTGGGCGGATTCGGCGACCGACACGCCGAAGGCGAACGGCCTGACCGCGTTCGGCCGCGAGGTCGTGCGCGAGATGAACCGGATCGGCATGTTGGTCGACCTCTCGCACGTGGCGCCCTCGACCATGCGCGACGCGCTGGACGCGACCTCCGCGCCGGTGATCTTCTCGCACTCCTCCGCCCGCGCGGTCTGCGACCACCCCCGCAACATCCCGGACGACGTGCTGGAGCGGCTGCCCGCCAACGGCGGCATGGCGATGGTGACGTTCGTGCCGAAGTTCGTGCTCCAGGCGGCCGTGGACTGGACGGCCGCGGCCGACGAGAACATGCGCGCCCACGGCCTGCACCACCTGGACACCAGCGCCGAGGCGATGAGGATCCACCGCGCCTTCGAGGAGCGCACCCCGCGCCCCGTCGCCACGGTGTCGGTGGTCGCCGACCACCTGGACCACATGCGCGAGGTCGCCGGCATCGACCACCTCGGCATCGGCGGCGACTACGACGGCACGGCCTTCACCCCGGACGGCCTCGACGACGTCTCCGGCTACCCGAACCTCCTCGCGGAGCTGCTGGAGCGCGGCTGGTCCAGGGCGGACCTGGCCAAGCTCACCTGGCAGAACGCGGTGCGGGTGCTGGGCGCGGCGGAGGACGTCGCCCGCGACCTCCAGTCGCGGCGCGGCCCGTCCCACGCCACGATCGAGTCGCTCGACGGCTGACGTGCGGCGACAAGGCGGGGCGGCCGGTACGGCCGCCCCGCCTTTTTCCGTCTTCTCCCCGGCTGGCGCGCGCGGCCGCTAGGCGTGCTCGATCCGGCACAGGCAGAACGGATGCCCGGCCGGGTCGGCGTACACCTGGAAGTCCTTCTTCTCCCGGTCCTCCAGGTCCAGCGGGCGGGCGCCGAGCGCCAGGACCTTCTCGTGGGCGGCGTCGATCTCCGCCCAGGTGCTGCCGGCGTCGAAGTCGAGGTGCAGCTGCTGGCCGTTGTGGTCGGCGCGGGGCCACTGCGGCGGCGTGTGGTCCGGGGCGAGCTGGAAGCCCAGCCGGGGGCCGTCCGGGATCTGGAGTACCACCCAGTCGTCGGACTCCGCCTGCGGGGTGCCCCCGGCCACCGCCGCGTAGAAGGCGGCCAGGGCATGCGGGTCACGGCAGTCGAGCACGATGTTGCGGAAACGGGCGACGGACGCCATGTTCTCCTCCTGGAGGACGGTTCAGCAGGCGCAGAGACAGAACGGGTGTCCCGCCGGATCGGCGTACACCCGGAAGGAGCGGGAGCGGTCGTCGGTGTCCAGGGGCTTCGCCCCCAGCTTGAGGACCCCTTCCTCCGCCGCGTCCAGGTCCGGCACGTCCAGGTCCAGGTGGAACTGCTGCGAGCGCTCCTCGGAGGGCCACTGCGGCGGGGTGTGCCCGGCGGCCCGCTGGAAGGCCAGCGTCTGCCCGCCGGGCACCGGCAGTTCCACCCAGTCGTCCTCCTCGCGCCCCACCGTGCCGCCGAGCACCTCGGCGTAGAAGCGGGCCAGCGCGCCGGGATCGGGACAGTCCAGGACCACCACACCGAGCTTGGCGAGAGCCATGACGACCTCCTTCTGTTACCTGTAGAGGCGGGTAACCGGTAACGGTTACCCCATGCTCCCGGACTGGCGGTAACGTCGCAACCATGAATGACAGATCGGCGGCTCCCGGCGGCCTTGCCCTGGTCGAGTCCCTGGTCAACACCGTGGACCTGGAGAGCGGCGTCGACGCGCTGGACACTCCGCAGGGGCGCGAGCGCTTCGGGATCGCCGAGGACGGCCTGGCCGAGGCACGGGAGCTGCGGGAGTCGCTGCGGGCCGCGCTGCTCGCCCACGCCGGGCATCCACCGCACCGGTCGGTCACCCCGCTCGGCGACCTGCTGGCCCGCGCGCCGCTGTACGTCGCCGTCGACGCCCAGGACGGCTCGGCGGCCCTCGCCCCGGGCGCGGACGCCCCGCTGCCGTCCCGGATCGCCGCGGCCGTCGCCGGGGCGCTGGTGGCCGGCACCTGGATGCGGCTGAAGGCGTGCGAGGCCGAGACCTGCCACTGGGCGTACTACGACCGCAGCCCCGCCGGGCGGGGCCGCTGGTGCTCGATGCGGGTCTGCGGGGCGCGCGCCAAGATGCGGCGCTACCGGGCCAAGGGGGCCTGACCGGCCCACAGGGAGCTGGGGCAAAATGCGGGGCGGCACCGGTTCGGCCGACTGAGCCTCGGCCGAACCGGCGCCGCCCCGGTATGTCGTCTTCGCCGGTCAGGCGGTCGGGCGGCCCATCGCCCGGTACGTCCAGCCCGCCCGGCGCCACAGCTCCGGGTCGAGGGTGTTGCGCCCGTCCAGGACCACTCGGTCCGACACCACCTCGCCCAGCGCGGCCGGGTCCAGCTCGCGGAACTCCCGCCACTCGGTCAGGTGCAGCACGACGTCGGCGCCGCGCACGGCCTCCAGCGCCGAGCCGGCGTAGCCCAGGGTGGGGAAGACCTTGCGGGCGTTGTCCATGCCCTTCGGGTCGTACACGGTCACCTGGCCGCCCTGGAGGTGTATCTGGCCGGCCACGTTCAGCGCGGGCGAGTCACGGACGTCGTCCGAGTCGGGCTTGAAGGTGGCACCGAGCACGGCCACCCGCTTGCCGAGGAAGGAGCCGCCGCCCAGCGCCTCCCGGGCCATCTCCACCATCTGGCCGCGCCGGCGCATGTTGATGGAGTCGATCTCCCGCAGGAAGGTCAGCGCCTGGTCCGCGCCCAGCTCGCCGGCGCGGGCCATGAACGCCCGGATGTCCTTGGGCAGGCAGCCGCCGCCGAAGCCGATCCCGGCGCGCAGGAACTTGCGCCCGATCCGGTCGTCGTGGCCGATGGCCTCCGCCAGCTTGGCCACGTCGCCGCCGGCCGCCTCGCAGACCTCCGCCATCGCGTTGATGAAGGAGATCTTGGTGGCGAGGAAGGAGTTCGCGGCGGTCTTCACCAGTTCGGCGGTGGGGAAGTCGGTGACGACGAAGGGGGTGCCCTCCTCCACCGGCGTCGCGTACACCTCGCGCAGCAGCTTCTCCGCGCGCTCGCTGCGCACGCCCACCACGATCCGGTCCGGGTGCAGGGTGTCCTCGACGGCGAAGCCCTCGCGCAGGAACTCCGGGTTCCAGGCCAGCTCGGCGTCGCCGCCCGCCGGGGCGTGCTCGGCGAGGTAGGCGGCGAGCCGGTCGGCCGAGCCCACCGGCACCGTGGACTTGCCGACCACCAGGGCCGGGCCGCGCAGATGCGGGGCGAGGGAGGCGACGGCGGAGTCGACGTACGACATGTCACAGGCGTACTCGCCGTGCTTCTGCGGGGTGTTCACACAGACGAAGTGCACATCGCCGAAGGCACCGGCCTCGGCCCAGTCGGTGGTGAACCGCAGCCGCCCGGTGGACCCCTCGAAACCGGCCACGTGCCGGCGCAGCAGCTCCTCGAGACCCGGCTCGTACATCGGGGTCTCGCCGCGCTCCAGCATGGCGATCTTCTCGGGCACGACATCCAGGCCCAGTACCTCGAACCCCAGCTCGGCCATGGCCGCGGCGTGCGTGGCGCCGAGATAGCCGGTGCCGATCACTGTGATCTTCAGGCTCATGGATGCACTCCAGCTCGGGGATTGTCTCGTGCGGGCCCGAGCATAGCGGTGCCGCTCGGCGGGCAGCTTTCCCGCTGTCGCCAAGCTCACGTAGGCGACCTGGGGCAGGAGCCCTAAAATTCGAGTTACTTAACGGTAATTAGCGTCTGTAATGTGCCACCATCACTGCGTCTTTGGAGCGTGAGAGACCTTGGCCGGATCGGCTGACTTCGACCTGTACCGCCCGTCCGAGGAGCACGACATGCTCCGCGACGCCGTCCGCTCCCTGGTCGAGGCGAAGATCGCGCCGTACGCCGCGGCGGTGGACGAGGAGGCACGCTTCCCGCAGGAGGCCCTCGACGCCCTGGTCGCCAACGACCTGCACGCCGTGCACGTCCCCGAGGAGTACGGCGGCTCCGGCGCCGACGCCCTCGCCACGGTCATCGTGATCGAGGAGGTGGCCCGCGCCTGCGTCTCCTCCTCCCTGATCCCCGCGGTGAACAAGCTCGGCTCGCTCCCGGTGATCCTCTCCGGCTCCGAGGAGCTGAAGAAGAAGTACCTGGGCCCGCTGGCCAAGGGCGACGCGATGTTCTCGTACTGCCTCTCCGAGCCGGAGGCGGGCTCGGACGCGGCCGGCATGAAGACCAAGGCGGTCCGCGACGGCGACCACTGGATCCTCAACGGCGTCAAGCGGTGGATCACCAACGCGGGCGTCTCCGAGTACTACACCGTCATGGCGGTGACCGACCCGGCCAAGCGCTCCAAGGGCATCTCCGCCTTCGTGGTCGAGAAGTCCGACGAGGGCGTCTCCTTCGGCGCCCCCGAGAAGAAGCTCGGCATCAAGGGCTCGCCGACCCGTGAGGTCTACTTCGACAACGTCCGCATCCCCGCCGACCGCATGATCGGCGAGGAGGGCACCGGCTTCGCCACGGCGATGAAGACCCTGGACCACACCCGCATCACCATCGCCGCCCAGGCGCTCGGTGTCGCCCAGGGCGCCCTCGACTACGCCAAGGGCTACGTCCAGGAGCGCAAGCAGTTCGGCAAGGCGATCGCCGACTTCCAGGGCATCCAGTTCATGCTCGCGGACATGTCCATGAAGATCTCGGCGGCCCGCGCCCTGACCTACCAGGCCGCCGCCGCCTCCGAGCGCGGCGACTCCGACCTCACCTACCTGGGCGCCGCGGCCAAGTGCTTCGCCTCCGACGTCGCCATGGAGGTCACCACCGACGCCGTCCAGCTCCTCGGCGGCTACGGCTACACCCGCGACTACCCGGTCGAGCGCATGATGCGCGACGCCAAGATCACCCAGATCTACGAGGGCACGAATCAGGTCCAGCGCATCGTGATGGCGCGCAACCTGCCGTAACGGCCCTCCGGCTCGTCACCGAGGCCCCCGGCCGCCGCCGGGGGCCTCTTCGCGTCCCGGCCTTACGACCGGTCGGTCACATGCGGGGCGGCGCCGGGCGACGTAGGACGGAAGCACACGGGACCCGAGCCCGGGTCCCCCCGCTCCCGAGGAGGAGCCATGGCCCAGCCCGGAACCACCATGCCCGCCATGACCAAGCAGATGCAGGACTGCATCGAGGCCTGCATGAACTGCCACAGCATCTGCGAGGAGACCATGAGCTCCTGCATGCAGCAGGGCGGGCAGGCGCAGATGCAGATCATGCGGGCGCTCATGGACTGCTCGGAGACGACCAGGATGTGCGCCGACATGATGATGCGCCGCTCGCCGATGTCGGGCGAGATGTGCGCGATGTGCGCCAAGGCGTGCGACATGTGCGCCGAGGCGTGTATGGCCATGCCCGACGACCCGCAGCTGATGCGCTGCGCGCAGGCGTGTCGCCGCTGTGCGGAGATGTGCCGCGCGATGGCGGGCGTCCGGATGTGAGCCGACCGCCGGGCGGCGTTCGAGGGCGGCCCGCCGGGTGCCCTCGGACGCCGCCCGGCGCCGTGCCTAGTTGCCGGTGACGGTGATCTTCTGGTCGTTGTTCAGCTGGTCCACCAGGGTCTTCACCTTCGCCTTGTCCCAGACGAGGTTGCCGCCCACGGAGCCCGATATCGGCATGTTCAGCGAGGTGCCGTCACCGCCGTTGACGCCCTTCATCGCCCAGAACATCGAGGCCAGGTCCCACAGGGACATGTCCTTGTCCACGATCAGCGAGTCCAGGCCCGCGCCCATGGTCGGGTAGAGCCGGAACGGGTTGAGGACCGTCGACGGCGTGGCCACCTGGTGGGCCAGGGCCGCCAGGAACTTCTGCTGGTTCTTGGTCCGCTGGAGGTCGGAGGCGGCGAACGCGTGCCGGGTGCGGACGAAGGCGAGCGCCTGCTGCCCGTTCAGGGTCTGCTTGCCGGCCTGGAAGTCGGCGCCGGACCACTTGTCCTTGAAGCCCTTGTCGATGTCGATCTGGACCCCGCCGACCGCGTCCACGATGTTGGCGAAGCCCTGGAAGCCGATCTCGACGTAGTGGTCGATGTGCAGCCCGGTGTTGTACTCGATCGTGCGCACCAGCAGCGTCGGGCCGTCCTCGGCGTAGGCCGCGTTCAGCTTCTCCTGGCGGCCGGTGGCGGGGTAGACCTTCCCGGACGTCGAGCCCTTGTACGAGGGGATCTCCACGTTCGAGTCGCGCGGCAGCGAGATCAGCGTGTCGCCGTTGTCGCCGACGTGCAGGATCATCATCGAGTCGGTGCGCTTGCCCTCGGCGGCACCGGTGTGCAGCTTCTTCTCGTCCGCCTTGGTCATGCCCTCGCGGCTGTCCGAGCCGACGATCAGGTAGTTGGTGCCCGAGCCCGACTGCGGCCGGTCGATCACCGTGGACAGGTCGACCTCACGGCGCAGCTTGGAGTCGGCCCAGAAGTAGGTCGCGACCGATGTGACGACGACCACGGTGGCCAGCGTGATCGCCGTCCACTTGATCCGCCGGCGCCAGTTCGGCGCGCGGCGCGGGCCGGGTCCCGGCGCGCCGCCCGGCCCGCGGCCGCCGGGGCCGCCGTAGACCTGGCCGGTGTTGTAGCCGCTGTCGTACCCGCCGTCGTACCCGCCGCCGTCCACGTACGACGGCTGCTGCGGAACGCCGGCCCCCGGCGGCGGCGCCGCAGGGCCGCGCCGCACCTGACGCATCACGCGGGCGCCCTCCGGCTGTGCGCCGGAGCTGCCGCGTCCGTAACGGGGGCCGCGATCGTCGTCGGACCATCCCTCGGGCCAGTCATTCATGCGGACCAGTGTGCAGGGCGCCGCCGTACGGCTTACAAGGGCTGTCGGAAAATAAGGGCGCCGCTGTTGCGAAGCTGACACAAATTCCGCGAATGTCACTTCGGCATAAGGTAGAGCGCATGACAGACCAGGCCACGGACTCGGAAGCAGTGGAAACGGACATCCCGGGCAAGCCCACGTCCGCCTCGCGCACCACGCTGAGCCACATCATGACGCACAGCGACACCAACCTGCTGGGCACGGTGCACGGCGGGGTGATCATGAAACTGGTGGACGACGCGGCGGGCGCGGTCGCCGGACGGCACTCCGGCGGTCCCGCCGTCACCGCGTCCATGGACGAGATGGCGTTCCTCGAACCGGTCCGCGTCGGCGACCTGGTCCATGTGAAGGCGCAGGTCAACTGGACCGGCCGGACCTCCATGGAGGTCGGCGTACGGGTCCTCGCCGAGCGCTGGAACGAGTCCGCCCCGGCCACCCAGGTCGGCTCGGCCTACCTCGTCTTCGCGGCCGTGGACGCCGACGGCAAGCCGCGCCCGGTGCCGCCGGTGATACCCGAGACCGACCGCGACCGCCGCCGCTACCAGGAGGCGCAGATCCGCCGCACCCACCGGCTGGCCCGCCGCCGCGCCATCCGCGAGCTGCGCGAGCAGCGGGCCGCGGAGGGCCTCCAGGACTGAGCGGCCGGTGGTGTGGTCAGGCGTCGCCCGAGCACACCACCTCGTTGCCCCGCACCACCCTCTGGTCCGGACGCCCCGGGTCCTCGAAGCGCACCGCCCGCACGCCCCGGAAGCCGGCCCCGGCGGTCACCGTCAGCACCGGCCCCTGCCCGGGCGCCGCGCGCAGCTCGCTGCCCGGCAGGGCCGCGGCCAGGGCGTGGGCGGAGCGGTCCCAGCGGGGGTCGTAGGTGATGAGCGTGGCCGCCGACCGGGCGGGCGCGGTCACCGGCCGGTGGGTGGTGGCGAAGCCGCTCGCCGCCAGCTCGGTGTCGATCCGCTTGGCCAGCCCCGAGGTGGTGGTGCCGTTCGCCACCTGGACCCGGACCTGCCGGGGGTCCACGTCGACGGGCGCCGCGGCGGGGGCGGCGGCGTGGTGCGCCGCGGTGAGCGGCTTGTCGTCGCGCAGCGCCGCGAACAGCCGGGCGGACCGGGCCGGGTCCCACTTCAGGGTCTCGCCGACGCCCTTGACCTGGTAGTTCATCTGTCCGATGGGGACGGTGGTGAACTCCGAGGACGCAGGCGAGAAGTTCCGCATCGCGCGGCCGAGGTCGAGCAGCTCGTCGGTGCCGAAGCCCTTGTCGGCACGGACCGAGCCCAGCACCGCCCGGGTCACGTCCCTGAACCGCATCGGGTTCAGCAGCACCCCGGACGAGGTGGCCTTCTCGATCAGCGCGGCCAGGAACCGCTGCTGCCGCTTCATCCGGCCCAGATCGCTCGCCCCGTCCAGGTGCCGTGAGCGCACGTACTGGAGCGCCTGGCCGCCCAGCAGGGTGTGCGTGCCGGGCGCGAGGTCGAGCCCGCTGTACGTGTCCTTCAGCGGCGTCGCCGTGCAGATCCGGACCCCGCCGAGGACGTCCACGGTCCGCATGAAGCTGGTGAAGTCGATCTCCAGGTAGTGGTCGATCTTCACCCGGGTCATGTCCTCGACCGTGCGCACGGTCAGCTGGGGGCCGCCCTCGGCGTAGGCCGCGTTCAGCTTCAGCGGGTGCGGGCCGAGCTGCCGGCCGGTGCTCTGGTCGAGGTGGGCGGGCACCTCGGCGTAGGAGTCGCGCGGCAGGCTCACCACCGTGGCCCGCTCCCGGTCCGCCGAGATGTGCACGATCATCATCGTGTCGGTGCAGTGGCAGGGCTGTCCGCCCAGGTGGAACGCGCGCCGCTGCCGCTCGGTGATCTTGTCCCGGCCGTCGGTGCCGACCAGCAGGATGTTCATGCCGTGGCCCGCCTGCGGCCGGTTCTTCATGTCCCTGAAGGCGTCCACCCGGGCGATGCCCGCGTCCAGGCTGGTGACCACCGCGTGCCCGATGCCGGCGGAGGCGAGCACCACCACCGACAGGGTGGTCATCGCCCGCATGGCCCAGCGCGGGCGCCGCCGTCGGCGCACGGGCCGCACGGGTCGCTCGGGTGGGGGCGGTACCCGGCGGGGCGGCTGCGGGCGGCGCTGGGGACGCGCCGGGGACCGGGGCGGGCTGGCCAAGGGACACCTCCGGACGAGGCCGTACGTGGGATCCGTGAGCACAGTAGGCCGATACGATCTCCATCCCGCGTCACGGCCCCGGCGGCGCGCACCGCTGTCCCCCGTTCGCGGTAACGTGAGCGTCCTATGAACGCCAAGCCCGACGTGCGGTTCCCCGCCGTATCCGTGATCATGCCCGTCCTCAACGAGGAACGGCATCTGCGCGGGGCCGTCCAAGCGATCCTCGCGCAGGAGTACGCCGGCGAGATGGAGGTCGTGATCGCCCTCGGTCCGTCCACGGACCGAACGGACGAGATCGCCGCCGAGCTGGTCGCCGAAGACCCCCGCGTGCACACCGTCCCGAATCCGACCGGCCGCACCCCCGCGGCGCTGAACGCGGCGATCAAGGCATCCCGGCACCCGATTGTGGTCCGCGTCGACGGCCACGGCATGCTCTCGCCGAACTACATCGCCACCGCCGTGCGGCTCCTGGAGGAGACCGGCGCGCAGAACGTCGGCGGCATCATGCACGCCGAGGGCGAGAACGACTGGGAGCACGCGGTCGCCGCCGCGATGACCTCGAAGATCGGCGTCGGCAACGCGGCGTTCCACACCGGTGGCCAGGCCGGCCCCGCCGAGACCGTCTACCTCGGCGTCTTCCGGCGCGAGGCGCTGGAGCAACAGGGCGGCTACAACGAGGAGTTCATCCGCGCCCAGGACTGGGAGCTGAACTTCCGCATCCGCGAGGCGGGCGGCCTGATCTGGTTCTCACCGGAACTGAAGGTCTCCTACCGCCCCCGCCCCTCGGTGCGCGCCCTCGCCAAGCAGTACAAGGACTACGGCCGCTGGCGCCATGTCGTCGCCCGCTACCACTCCGGCTCCATCAACCTGCGCTACCTCGCCCCGCCGACCGCGGTGTGCGCCATCGCCGCGGGCCTGGTGGTCGGCGTGGCCGTCACCCCCTGGGCCCTGGTGGTCCCCGGCGGCTACCTGGCCGCGATCGCCGCGGGTTCCGTCCCCGCGGGCAAGGGCCTGCCGGCCAAGGCCCGGCTCCAGATCCCCGTCGCCCTGGCCACCATGCACATGTCCTGGGGCTGGGGCTTCCTGACCAGCCCCAGGTCGCTGGCGAAGCGGGTCATCGCCTCGCGCCGGCCCGCGGTGCGCGGCGCCTGACGAAGAGCCGGGGCCCCTTCCCGCGAAGGTGCCCCGGCCGCCTCACCACTGGTACGGCTTGTACACGTCCATGCAGTCCGTGTCCGCGCCGTTGATGGCGTCGGCGTTGGACGGGATGTCGCCGGCCTTCGGCTTGGACTGCTTGGGGAAGACCGTGCCGCTGCGCCAGTCGGCGCCCACCACCACCGTGACACCGGAGACCCCGGTGGACTTGCGCACCGCGCTCGCCGGGATGCCCAGCGCCTTGGCCACGCCCTGAGCGTCGCCCTCCAGGTCCGCGCTCGGGTACTCGACGACCGTCTTGTCCTCGGACAGCGACCCCGAGGTGTCGGCCGTCGCCCTGCCGAAGCCCTGCGCCACGAGTGCCTGCGCGACGGTCCTGGCCCGCCCCGGCGCCGCGGCCTGCGAGGAGGAGCCGGTGGCGTTTCGCACCAGCACCCCGAGCCGGGACGGGTCGGTGGAGGGCGTCTGCGCCGGCTGCGGCTTGTCCGCGACCGGCTTCGAGGACCCCTTGCCGCCGTTCTTGTCGAGCGGGACGTCGTCGCGCAGCATCGCGAACAGCCGGTCCGCGTCCGCCTGGTTGGGCACGACGTGGTTGTCGGGGTCCCGCGGGTCCGGGAGGTTGGGCATCGTCACGCTGGTGATGCGGTTGGTCGGCACCGACTTCATCTCCATGGCGAGGTCGTAGAGCTTCTTGACCGTGCCGATCTCCTCGGAGACCTTGAGGGAGTTGACGGCCGAGTCGGCCAGGTCCATCAGGCGCCCGCTGTCGGTGAAGACGTTCTGCGACTTGAGCGTGCGGATCATGGAGTTCAGGTACATGTGCTGGGCGCGCGCCCGCATCAGGTCGCTGCCCCAGGCGTGCCGGGTGCGCAGCCACTGGAGCGCCTGCACGCCCTTGACCTTGTGCGTCCCGGCCGTCAGCTTCAGCCCGGAGCCGCCGCGCTGGGCCGCGGTCGGGCGGTCCCAGACGTTCTGCTTCACACAGACGTCGACACCGCCGATGGCGTCCGCCATCTTCACCACACCCGCGAAGTCGATCGTCATCCAGTGGTCGATGTAGACCCCGGTGAGGTTCTCCCAGGTGGCCAGCGTGCAGCCGGCGCCGCCCCGGCCCAACGTGGTGTTGATGATGTCGTTCGTCGGGGGATAGACCTTGCCGGTGTCGGGGTCCGTGCACTTGGGGATGGCGACCCGGGTGTCCCGGGGGATGCTCACCATGGCCGCGCTCTTGCGGTCGGCGGATATGTGGATGAGCATCTGCACGTCCGCGAGCGGGGGATCGCCGACGCTGCTCCGGCTGCCGCCCAGCTTCAGGTTCTCGGCGGAGTTACGGCTGTCCGAACCGAGCAACAGGATGTTCACCGGGGTCTGTCCGGCCGCGTTCGGGGCGGTCCTGCGCGCCTTGGCGTCACCGCTGCTGCGCTCGCCCTTGCGTATGCTGCCGTTCAGGTGCTGGTAGTAGAGGTAACCCGCGCCCGCGGTCCCGAGTATGACCACCGCCAGCACCGTCGCCGACCAGCGCAGCGCGCGCCGTCCCCGGCGTGGCCGGTCCTTCCCGGTACCCCCCGTGCGCCGCCCGCCCCCGTGCCGTCCGGCACTGTCCGACGGGCTCGCCGTCCGCGGTGTGAGCGCCATCGTGTCGTCCACTTCGGCAGCGTCACCCCGCACTTCGCTCTGCGCCAATCTCCCTGCCCTCCCCGCCCCTTGCGCCATGCGACGGGCCCGTCCCGCGTCGAGTGGTTAGACGCACGACGGGCCCGCAGGGTTACCTATGAGGCGCACTTAACCTCGTTGGCCGTTGACTTGTCGACCTTCGGCGCCTTCTGCGGGGCGGTCAGCGGGATGCCCGCGCCCTTGAAGTCCTTGCTCAGGGTCAGGGTCATCGCGGGCAGCCCCTGGGAGTTGACGACGCTCTTGCCCGGCTTGAGCGCCGAGCCCGGCAGCCCCATCAGCGCGGCCAACTCGCGTGCCTGGTCTGCCTGTTCGGGGCCGTACTCCAAGGTGGTCTTCGTCAGCTGCGCCGGGGCGTCGCCCGCGTTCTCCGACTTCGACACGCCCTCGGTGTTCTGGAGCCAGGTGAGGACCGCCTGGGCGCTGCCGGTCTCGGCACCGCCGTTGAGGATGCGCACCCGAACGTCGCCGGGCGCGGACCTGCTGCCCTTGAGCAGGGCGTTCTGGGCGTCCTTGGCGGCCTTCTGCTTGCGCTTCACGTCGGTGAACGAGACGTCGTTCTGTATCGCCTGGAAGACCGAGGGGGCCGCCGACTGGTTGAGGACGACGGTCACGGGGACCTTCTCGGCGGGGTTGTCCACCACCGGCACCGTGGTGAAGGTGATGTTCTTCGGCGGCACCTTCTTCAGCTCCAGCGCCATGTCCTTCAGCGTGCTGATGTTGTCGATGCCGGTGTCGACGGTGAGCGCCTTGGTGGCCGCCTCCGCGAGGTCCATCAGCTTCGAGGGGTTGGTGAGCGTGTCGCTGGAGGACATCTTGCGCATCAGGGAGCCCAGGAACTGCTGCTGGACCTTGATGCGGTCGAGGTCGCCGTGGTTGCCGAAGCTGTGCCGGGTGCGCACGAAGGCGAGTGCCTGCTCGCCCTGCACCCAGGACTTGCCCGCCGGCAGCTTGAGGTGGGAGTCCGGGTCGCTCACGGGGTGGGTGACACACACCTGGACGCCGTTCACGGCGGTGGTCAGTGTCTTCACCGCGTTGAAGTCGGCCATCATGAAGTGGTCCACGTGTATGCCGGTGACCTCTTCGACCGTGCGCATGGTGCAGCCCGGGTCGCGGCCGTCCTGGCCGAGGCTGGTGTTGAAGCGCACGTTCTCCGAGCCGGGGACCACCTTGGTCGAGCCGTCGGGCTGCTTCGTCGGGCAGTCCGGGACGTTCACGATCAGGTCGCGCGGGATGCTCAGCGCGGTCGCGTTGCTGCGGTCCTTCGAGACGTGCAGCAGGATGTTGGTGTCGGCGTGCCCGACGCTGCCCTTGTCGCCGTAGCCCTCGTTGCCCTTGCCGGTCCGCCGGTCGGTGCCGATGATCAGCAGGTTGAAGGCCTCGTCCTTGCTGAAGCCCTTGGAGCCCGCGTCGCCGACGTCGGTGGAACTGATGTTGCCCTCAAGGTGCTTGAGGTACAGGTACCCGGCGGCGCCCGCGGCGACCAGCACGAACGCGGTGCCGCCCGCGGTCCACGCGAGGACCTTCTTGACCTTCGACTTCTTCTTCGCCGGCCGCCGGCCGCGGCGCCCCGGCGCCGGCTCGGGCTCGGCGCCCTTGCGGCGGGAGGAGCGCGGCGGAGGGACGTCACCGGCGCGTGCCTTGTCACCGGCGCGCCCCTTGTCCGAGGCGCGCGTCCCGCCCCGGGCGCGGGTCGCGGCACCGGCGCGCGCGCCGCCCTCGGCGAGAGCGCCGTCCTCCGCCCCCACCTGGCTCATCTCACGGGTCTCGCCCGGCGCCATGTCGTTACGGCGCCGCCGCCCGCCGCCGTTCTCGGTGGACGGCCGGCGCGGACCGGGTACCGATTGCGTTCCGGAAGGGGGCAGTCGCAGTTCGTATTCGCCGGTGTTCGGATTGAGCACCCACTGGTCTGCGGGATCGATGTTGTCCGCCCGCCCACGGCCTTGCGCGTCCACGGTTGTCCGAATCCTCCGTCGGGGCCACGCGGCGCCTTCCCCCTCAAAGGCGCTCGGGTCTCGGTGAAACAGTGCACGACCCCAGGTCGGACCTCGTGGCCACGTGCACCGGATCGCTCACACTATCCGCCCAGTTCAGCGTCAAGCGACGCCGGTGACAAATTCGTCGTCCCTACAACTGGGCAATCCGCCTCATTTTCTGAACGGAAGTCCGCTCCCTTGGCGAATGCCTTACCCGCAGCCGTGCTCCGCGGCCGTGTTCCCGGTGAAGACGGGCGCCGCGGAGGGGTCGCCCTTTGTGCCTTTTTGCGCCCCCTGCCGAGGCTTCGGGGCATCGCCGGCGACCGCCACCGGCCGGTCCGTGCGCAGCCGGGCGAACAGCTTCTCGGCGGCGGGCTCCACGAGTTGGTCACGATCGGCGTCGCGGACGTACGACTCCCTCGGCACCGTCAGGAACCGCACGTGTTCGGTGGGGATGTCGCGCAGCGCGCGCACCAACCGGTACAGATCGACCGGGTCCGCCAGACCGGGGTCGGTGGTGAGGGACGAGGTCGCCGCGTCCAACACGGCATACAGCCGCAGCGGGTTGAGCAGTACGTCGATGCCGCGCAGCCTGGTGACGAGGGCGCCGAGGAAGCGCTGCTGCCGTCGGATCCGCTCGGTGTCGCTGCCGTCGCCCACCGACTCCCGGGCCCGCACGTAGCCGAGGGCCCGCTCCCCGTCGAGGGTGACCGGGCCCGCGGGCAGCCGCAGCCGGGCCGCCTTGTCGTCGATGGGCTCCTTCAGGCAGACCCGCACCCCGCCGACGGCGTCCACCAGGTCCTTGAACCCGCTGAAGTCCACGATCACGTGGTGGTCCACGCGGATGCCCGTCAGCTTCTCCACGGTACGGATCGTGCAGGCCGAACCGCCCAGCTCGAAAGCCTGGTTGAGCATCGTGAACACCGGCTCGCCGCGGCTGCCGTCGGTCCGCGGGCAGCCGGGAACGCGCACCATCAGGTCCCGGGGCAGGGACACGGCGGTGGCGCTGCGCCGGTCGGCGGCCAGGTGCAGCAGGATCGTGGTGTCCGACCGCTGGCTGCCGAGGTCCCGCCCGTAGCGGGCGTTGCCGCTGCCGGTCCGGGTGTCGGAGCCGATCAGCAGGATGTTCCGGGCGTCCGGCACCAGATCCGGGGGCCGCTCGCGCGCGTGCCGGGCGAGTTCCGCGGCGGCCGCGTCATCGGCCCGGATGTTGTCACTGAGCTTGTCGTAGACCGCCCACCCGGCCCCGGCGGCCGCCACGGCCAGCGCCACGGCCCCGCACGCCGCCGCCGCGCCCCACCGCCGGCGCCGCCGCCGGGCGAGCCCACGCCCGCTCGCGGACGAGCCGGCCCCGGGGCCGGGCGGCGTACGGGCGGAGTCGGTCACGGCGCACAATCCCCGAAGCGGTAGGAGCGGCGGTACTCCTACGACGATGGGGCGCGCGGGCCGGTCGGGCGCCCTGGGCTACGCCGAGCGGGGGAGCCCGCGTACCGCCGTCACCTTCTCGCTCTCGATCCGCCTGGCCAGCGCCTCCTCGTCCAGCCGGTCCAGGTGGCGGCAGAGCACCACGGAACCACCGCCGGCCAGCGGCGCGTACAGGCCCGCGCTCAGCCCCTCCCAGGTGTCGTACGGCAGCCCCGACAGCAGCCGCGAACCGGGACCCGTCAGATCCAGCGCGGGGGCGTCGGCGACGGCCTTCTCCACGACCTCCGCCCCGCTGTACTCCGCACCGGCCACGATCAGCGCCGACTCCCCGGCGTAGGGCGAGGAGAACCGGTCGCCCTGGCCCGGCACCTCCACGGCGTAGTCGAGGAACCCCTGCGGCGGCTGCGGGAACCGCCCGCCGAGCGGCCGCAGGGACAGCGCGACCCGCTCGCCCCGGCACGCCCGCGCCGCCTCCAGCGTGTCGGGCCCGCTGGCCACCACGTCGGCCGCCGCCGGGTTTCCGGCCACGTCCGCCACCGCGCCCACCGACGCGCACGCCAGCAGCCACACCGCCGTCTGCCAGTGCGCGGGCAGCAGCAGCGCGACCCGGTCGCCGGGTTCCACGGACAGGTCGCCCTGGAGGAGGTTGGCGGTCTTGGCCACCCAGTTGGCGAAGGTGGCGACGGACAGTTCGACGCGTTCGCCCGTGGCATCGTCGTAGAAGGTCACCAGCGGGCGGCCGGGGTCCGCGGCGAGCGCGGCGGCCAGCAGGTCGGCGGGGGTGCGATCGGTGGCGTTCACCCGGCACAGCGTACGCGTGGGAGGGTGGGGGACGATCCGGCCCGCCACGGGGCGGGCGACCGGTTCGGCCGGTGGTGCGAGGATCGGCCCGGTGTCCGGTTCCGGTGCGGGTTCCGGGGCAGGTTTTGGTGCGGGGCGCGCCGATCTCTCACCGATCTCACACCGATCTCTCGGCAAACGGCGTGGTCGTCACGGCCTCCATCGCTACGGTCTGCATACACTGACCGGCCGATACGAGTAGAACGAGGCAGTTCGGCCGGTCCCGGCAGGAAGCAGAGACGACAGGTGACAGAAGCGATCCTCCTGGTCGGCGGCAAAGGCACCCGACTGCGTCCGCTGACGGTGCACACCCCCAAGCCCATGGTGCGGGCCGCGGGGGTGCCGTTCCTCACCCACCAGCTGGCACGGGCGAGAGCGGCGGGCGTCGAGCACATCGTCCTCGCCACCAGCTACCTGGCCGAGGTCTTCGAGCCGTACTTCGGCGACGGCTCGGCGCTGGGCCTCCACCTGGAGTACGTCACCGAGGAGGAGCCCCTGGGCACCGGCGGGGCGATCCGCAACGTCGCCTCGCGGCTGCACTCCGGCCCCGACGAGCCGGTGCTGATCTTCAACGGCGACATCCTGACCGGCCTGGACATCCGGGCCCTCGTCGACACCCACCGGTCGACGGGCGCGGACGTCTCGCTGCACCTGACGAAGGTGACCGACCCGCGCGCCTACGGCCTGGTGCCCACGGACGAGACGGGCCGGGTGCTGGCCTTCCTGGAGAAGCCGCAGACGCCGCAGGAGATCGTCACCGACCAGATCAACGCGGGGGCGTACGTCTTCCGCCGCTCGGTCATCGACACGATCCCGGCGGGCCGGCCGGTGTCCGTGGAGCGCGAGACCTTCCCGCAGCTGCTCGCGGCCGGCGCGCATCTTCAGGGCATGGTCGACTCGACGTACTGGCTGGACCTCGGCACCCCGGCGGCGTTCGTGCGCGGCTCGGCCGACCTGGTGCTCGGCAAGGCGCCGTCCCCCGCGGTGCCCGGGCGGTGCGGGGACCGGCTGATCCTGCCGACCGCCCGGATCGCGCCGGACGCGAAGGTGACCGGCGGCACGGTGGTCGGCGAGGGCGCGTTCGTCGCGGAAGGCGCGCGGGTCTTCGGCTCCACGATCCTGCCCGGCGCCGTCATCGAGCCCGGCGCGGTCGTCACCGACTCCCTCATCGGCACCCGCGCCCGCGTCGGCGAACGCTCCGTCCTCACCGGCACGGTGGTCGGCGACGGCGCGGTCGTCGGCCCGGACAACGAACTGCTCGACGGAGCGCGGGTGTGGTGCGACGCGCTGATCCCGGCGGGCGCGGTCCGCTTCTCCTCGGACCAGTAGGGCCGCGGCCCGCCGCGGCCGGCCGCGCCGCCGGGGGAGGCGGGCGCGGGGCCACGCCGGGCCCGGCCCCGGTTCACAGCAGACCGATGTCCACCCGCGGCATCTTCGGCACCCGCCGCGCCGGTGCCACACCGCTCAACAGGATCAGCCGGGCCGCCCGGTGCCGCTGCCCGGCATAGGGCTCCAGCAGCCGCAGCATCACGGAGTCGTCCGCGTCCCGGTCACCCGCGAGGGCGAACCCGACGATGCGCGGCAGGTGCAGGTCCCCGACCGTCACGGCGTCCGCCGCCCCATGGCTGCGTTGCACCACCTCGGCGGACGTCCACGGGCCCACCCCGGGCACGACCTCGAGGCGCGCCCGCGCCTCGGCCGCCGGCATCCCCACCGCCTGTTCGAGCCGTGCGGCGACCCGTACCGCGCGCAGCACGGTGGACGCCCGTTTGTCGTCGACCCCGGCCCGGTGCCACTCCCAGGAGGGAATCAGCGCCCAGGTCCGCGGCGCGGGCATCACCGACATCGGCCGCTCCCCGGACCCCGCGGGGCCCGGCGCCGGCTCCCCGAACCGCCGTACGAGCAGCCGCCACGCCCGGTACGCCTCGTCCGTCGTGACCTTCTGCTCCAGCACCGACGGGATCAGCGACTCCAGCACCAGCCCGGTCCGCGTCAGCCGCAGCCCCGGCCGCCGGTGCCGGGCCAGCGCGACCACCCGGTGCCGGGGCACGAACGCGTCGGGGTCGTCGGCCGCGCCGAGCAGCTCGGGCAGCCCGTCGAGCAGCCACTCGGCGCCGGGCCCCCAGGCCTCGCCGAGCACCTCGCCGCCGCGGGCCCGCACCCGCAGCGTGCCGGGGCCCGCCGGGGTGCGGGTGGCGCGCCACACGGACCCGTCCGCCGTGGCCCGGAACGTCGGGTCGGCGGGCCCGCGCCGCAGCGGCCCGAGCACCAGACCGAGGTCCAGCGGTCCCTCGGGCGTCCAGCGCCGCACCCGCGCGGGGGCCGCGGCCTGCCGCGGTATCCCGGCGGCGGGCAGGCCGGGACCGCCGCCGCGCACGGTCGTGCGCGTGGCTCGGGGAGCGAAGCGTCCTGCCACGGATCAGATCCTCGGAAGTACCGGTGTGCCGTCCTTCGAGACTAGGGCCTTTCTCCCGGAACGGGCCGACCCGCCGAGATCGGGCCGACCCGGCGAGACCCGACCTGCCCGGCGAGACCGACCGCCCCGGCGGGCCGGGAGCGCGGTCCCGGATCCGCCGTCGTTCAGCGCACCTCGATGAACGCCTCCGCGTCCCGCTCGCCGCGCGGCGCGGGCGGCTGGGCCGGGCGCCCGATCGCCACCGCGCCCATCGGCTCCCACTCCGGGGGCAGCCCCAGCGTCTCGCGGACCACGTCCCGGCAGAACATCGTGGACGACACCCAGGCCGAGCCCAGGCGCTCCCCGGCCAGCGCCACCATGAAGTTCTGCACGCCCGCGCCCATGGCGACGACGAACATCTCCCGCTCGGCGCCGTCCCGCCGCGCGTCCCCGTAGTGGTGCGAGCCGTCCATGACGAGGCAGGGCACCGCCAGGAAGGGCGCGTTGCGCAGCACGTCACCGCGCCGGACCCGCCTGGCGACGGCCTCCTCGCTCTTGCCGTCCCGGCGCAGGTCCGCGATCCACGCGTCCCGCATCGCGTCCAGCAGCCGGGTCCGGGACTCGGCCGACTCCAGCAGCACGAACCGCCAGGGCGTGGTGTGGTGCGGGGCGGGCGCGGTCAGGGCCGCGGCCACCGCCCGCCGCACCGCACCGGGATCCACGGGATCGTCGGTGAAGGCCCGCACGGTGCGCCTTTGGGTCATGGCCTCGCGGACGGCCTCGGAGGTGCCGAGCCGGAACATGTCGTCGGCCGCGTTGCGCACCAGCGCCCGCGCGCCCGTGTCGCCGTCCGGCCGCACCACGTGCGGCAGACCGCGCAGCACCGCGACCGGCCGGCCCTCGGCCTTGCCCTTGACCAGGTCACCGGCGGCGGCCAGCTCGTCCGCCGTGGCCACGATGGTGGCGATCAGCGGATTGCCGTACGCGTCCGTGCCGCCGCGCAGGTCGTCCAGCACCCGCACCCCGGCGGCGCCGATCGCCACGTCCGTCAGCCCGGAGCGCCAGGGTCGCCCGAAGGTGTCGCTGACGACGACCCCGACCTCGACCCCGAGCGCGTGCCGCAGGCCGTCCCGGATGGCCCGGGCGGACGCGTCCGGGTCCTCGGGCAGCAACAGCACGGTCCCGGCGGGGGTGTTGGAGGCGTCGACCCCGGCGGCGGCCATGACCAGGCCCTGCCGGTTCTCGACGATCCGCAGGGTGCCCCGGCGGGCCACCACCCGGACCGTCTCCGCGTCGATCGCGGCCTGCCGGTCCTCGGCCTCCATGATCCGGCCCTCGGCCTTGGAGACGATCTTGGAGGTGACGACCACCACGTCGCCGTCGGCCAGGCCGGGCTCGGCGGCGGCGATCAGCTTGGCGAGGTCGTCGCCCTGGCGCACCTCGGGAAAGCCGGCCGGCGCCCAGACCCGGAACTCCGGCCGCTCCTCGCTGTTCGTGCTCACGCGCCGCGCACCTCCTCGGCCAGGGCCAGCGCCTCGCGCGCCATCTGCGCGGCCGCGTCCACGTCGGTCATCATCAGCGGCACGGCCCGGCAGCGGATGCCGTCGGCCTCGACCCGCTCCACCACCGCGGCGTCCACGGTGTCCACCAGCCAGCCGTCCAGCAGGCCCGAGCCGTAGTGCTCGGCGACCGCCGCCGCGGTGGACTCCACGCCGACCGCCGCGAGGACCTTGTCGGCCATCCCGCGCACGGGCGCGTCGCCGACGATGGGGGACAGGCCGACCACGGGCACGCCCGCGTCCGCGATGGCCTCCCTTATGCCGGGGACCGCGAGGATCGTGCCGATGGACACGACGGGGTTGGACGGCGGGAAGAGGATGACGTCCGCGCCGGCGATGGCCTCCAGGACGCCCGGGGCCGGCTTGGCCTGCTCGGCGCCGACCGGGACCACGGCCTCGGCGGGGACGGAGGCCCGCAGCCGCACCCAGTACTCCTGGAAATGGACCGCCTTGCGTTCGCCGTCGATGTCGACGGCCACATGGGTCTCCACGCGGTCGTCGGTCATCGGGATCAGCCGCACGCCCGGCTTCCACCGGTCGCACAGCGCCTCGGTCACCGCGCTCAGCGGATAACCGGCGCCGAGCATCTGCGTCCGCACGATGTGCGTGGCGAAGTCCCGGTCGCCGAGCCCGAACCACTCCGGGCCGACCCCGTAGGCCGCCAGTTCCTCCTTGAGGTGGAAGGTCTCGTCGGACCGCCCCCAGCCCTGTTCCTCGTTGATGCCGCCGCCCAGCGTGTACATCACCGTGTCGAGGTCCGGGCAGACCTTCAGCCCGAAGAGGTGGATGTCGTCGCCGGTGTTGCCGATCACCGTGACGTCCGCGTCCGGCACGGCCCGCTTCAGACCGCGCAGGAAACGGGCACCGCCGATGCCGCCTGCCAGAACCACAATGCGCATGGGGACCAGTCTCGCAGGAGGGGCCGACAACATGTCAGGCAGTCGCCGTACTGGCCTCGCAGTAGGGGGCCGCGGGGGCGGCCCCGGCCGCACGGAGCCGGGACGGGGACAGCATCGGCATCTCGGTCAGGCCCGGGTGGTAGATGTGCAGGCTGACCGCCGGTTCCAGCGTGTCGTTGACGACCTCGTGCACATAGCCCGGAGCGAACACCCGCTGCGCGCCGGGCGCGAGGGCGTGGCCGCCGCGCCGGGTGTGCTCGGTGAGGGTCCCCGCGAGGACGGTGAGGACACCGGAGGAGCGGCCGTGGTCGTGCCGCCCGCTGCCCTGGCCGGGCAGCCAGGACAGCAGCCACACCTCGTAGCCGGGGCCGGTGCGCAGCCGGTGGTACCAGCGGGTGGTGGCGTCGTAGCGGACCAGGCCGGCCCACTGGGCGCGGTCGGCGGCGATGGCGCGGGCCAGCCCCGCGAACTCGGCGACGGTGGCCGGGTGCTCGCGCGGCGGCTGCAGCAGGTGCGGGACCTCGAGCAGGTCGCCGGCGATCTGGAGGTCGTTGTCGCTGTTCATGGGTGCGCTGGTTCCTCGGCGGAGAGAGGGCGGAGAAAGAGGGGACCCGGATCGGGAGACGGGTGCGGCGAAGCTCGGTCGGGAGGTACGGCCGAGCCACGCGGGGCGGGGCGTCGGCGGCAGCCGGAGCGAAGACCTCGGAAGGCGGCGGGCTCAACAGCTGGAACAGCGACAACAGCTACAGCGCGCCCGGGCAGCACCGTGGGACCCGGCGGTGCGGGTCGAGGTGAATGCCGAGTGCGCGAGCATGCCCCCTAGGACAACGGTTCACACCTGCGCTGTCAACTCGATGACCGCCACGTGGGACACAATTCACCTCATCCGGGGCATCTGGCCGAGTGGTGGTTTGCGCCTCGGGACTCCGGGACACATGGGGCACATCCGAGCGGGCGACGAGCCGTGTGCAACGCGATCGAACGCCAGGGCGTCTTTCTCCGTGCAGGGGCCCCAGTGGTGCCGTGCGGAGTGCGGCAGCCCATCGGGCCTCGACCATGTGTCGGGGTTTATGGCGATTTGAACACTTTCCGCATGGCCTTGGTTCCGCAGAGTGAATAACGGGCTCAATAGCAGATCTCGGCTTGACTCGCCCGGAGCAGCACACTTGTAATTTCACTCGTGTCGTTCAGCCGAAATCGGTAACGGCCACGCCACGGGGACGCGAAAGACAGACGAGGGGCGCACATGACCGAGCTGGTGCAGCAACTGCTGGTCGACGACGCGGACGAGGAACTCGGCTGGCAGGAGCGCGCGCTGTGCGCCCAGACCGACCCCGAGTCCTTCTTCCCCGAGAAGGGCGGCTCCACCAGAGAAGCGAAGAAGGTCTGCCTCGCCTGCGAGGTCCGTTCCGAGTGCCTCGAGTACGCCCTCGCCAACGACGAGCGCTTCGGCATCTGGGGCGGCCTGTCCGAGCGGGAGCGCCGCCGGCTGAAGAAGGCCGCCGTCTGACCGCGCGCGAGCAGCACGCATACCCGGGGAAACGTCACGAACGGCCCGCGGCCGGTGGGTTGTCCACAGGCGGCGGGCCGTCGTCGTGGGCAGCCGATAGTGTGGTCGCTCGTCCGAGACGGCCCGCACTCCCCTCGACGTCCCCCTGAGGTCGCAGGAGGCGCGGGCGTCCACCGCAGTCCATCGAACCGGGGCCCGTACCTCGATGTCCGTGCACAGCCATACGGCAGCCCAAGACCCGGCCGCCGCCGCAGCGTTCGACCCAGCCCGCCCGCCCGAGTTCCCGCGCCATGTGGTGACCGCGGTCCTCGTCTCCCATGACGGCGCCCGCTGGCTGCCCGACGCGCTCGCCGGGCTGCTCGGCCAGGAGCGCCCGGTCCAGCAGGCGGTGGCCGCCGACACCGGCAGCGCGGACAACTCCGCCCAGCTGCTCGGCGCATCCCTCGGCGACGCGGGCGTGCTGCACCTCGCCCGCCGCACCGGCTTCGGCCAGGCCGTCGAGGAGGCGAGCCGCACCGCACCCGTCCTCACCCCGGACGAGCTGCCCTACCTCAAGCGCCCCAGCGGCTGGGACCCGGCCACCCGCACCTGGCGCGACGACGCCTACGACCTTCCCGAACTGCCGTACGGCGAACCCGTCCACTGGCTCTGGCTGCTGCACGACGACTGCGCGCCCGAACCCGACGCCCTCGCCCAGCTGCTGCGGGTCGTCGACAACGAACTCGAACTGGGCCGCGACGACGTGGCGGTGGTCGGCCCCAAGCTGCGCGGCTGGTACGACCGCAGGCAACTGCTGGAGGTCGGCGTCTCCATCGCCAACTCCGGCCGCCGCTGGACCGGTCTGGACCGCCGCGAACAGGACCAGGGCCAGCACGACCACGTCCGCTCGGTGCTCTCCGTCTCCACCGCCGGCATGCTGATCCGCCGCGACGTGTTCGAACAGCTCGGCGGCTTCGACCGCCGGCTGCCCCTGATGCGCGACGACGTCGACCTGTGCTGGCGCACCCACCTGGCCGGATACCGCGTCCTGGTCGCCCCGGACGCGGTCGTACGGCACGCCGAGGCCGCCTCCCGCGAGCGCCGCACCGTCGACTGCGTGGGCCGCACCGCCGCCTCCCCGCACAAGGTCGACAAGGCGGGCGCCGTCTACACCCTGCTCGCCAACACCCGTACCGCGGCCCTGCCCTGGGTGATGCTCCGGCTCGTCCTCGGCACCCTGCTGCGGACCGTCGCCTACCTCGTCGGCAAGGTACCCGGACAGGCCGTGGACGAGATCCGCGGCCTGCTCGGCACCCTGCTGCGCCCCGAGCGGATCATCGCCGCCCGGCGCCGCCGCGGCACCCCGCGGATCGACAAGGACGAGCTGCGCAGCCTCTTCCCGCCGCCCGGCGCGACCATCCGGGCCACCGTGGAGCAGTTCGCGGGCAACCTCACCGCGGGCTCCGACACCGACACCGCCCCGGCCGGCCGGCACGGCGGCGCCGTGGAGTCCGGGCCCGGCGGCGACGACGCCGACTTCCTGGAGGTCGAGCAGTTCGCCCGGCTCAGGCGGATCGCCCGCAGGCCAGGGCCGGTGCTCTTCCTCGCGCTGCTGGTCATCTCCCTGGTCGCCTGCCGCGCCCTGCTCTCCGGGGGCGCGCTCGGCGGCGGCGCCCTGCTGCCCGCCCCGGCGAGCGCCGGCGAACTGTGGTCCCGCTTCGCGGACGCGTGGCACCCGGTGGGCGCCGGCGGCACCCCGTCCGCACCGCCCTACCTGGCGCTCGTCGCCACCCTCGCCACCCTGCTCTTCGGCTCCACCGGACTCGCGGTCACCGTGCTGCTGGTCTGCTCGGTGCCGCTCGCCGGGTTCACCGCCTACTTCGCCTCCCGGCCCCTGGTCACCTCCCGGCTGCTGCGCGCCTGGGCGGCCATCGCCTACGCCTTCCTGCCCGCCACCACCGGCGCCCTGGCCGGCGGACGCATCGGCACCGCCGTACTCGCCGTGCTGCTGCCGCTCATCGCCCGCGCGGGCATCGCCGCGAGCGGCCTCACCGGCCGCGACGGCACCCGCGGCAGCTGGCGCGCCACCTGGGCGTACGCGCTGCTGCTGACCATCACCACCGCCTTCACCCCGGTGGTCTGGCCGATCGCGCTGATCCTCGGCCTCGGCGTGCTCGCGCTGCGCCGCGCCGACCTGGCCGCGTCCGGGCTGCGCTTCCTCGCCCAGCTCGGCACCCCGCTGCTGCTCCTCGCCCCCTGGTCGCTGACCCTGCTGCCGACCGGCTTCTTCACCGAGGCGGGTCTGGCGTACGGCGCCTCGGCCGCCTCCGCGCTCGACCTGCTCGGCATCAGCCCGGGCGGCCCCGGCACCGCGAGCGGCCTGCTGCTGCTCGGCATCGTGCTCGCCGCCCTGGCCGCACTGCTGCGCTCGGAACGGCAGTTGGGCATCCGCACCGCCTGGGCCGTCGCCCTGGTGGGCCTGGTCTTCGCGGTGCTCGCCAACCGGTCCGCCTGGGCCGGCCCGGCCACCCTCGTCTACGGCATCGCCCTGCTGTCGGCCGCCGTCCTCGGCGCCGACGGCGCCCGCGCCCGCGTGGCCGAGCAGAGCTTCGGCTGGCGCCAGCCCGTCGCCGCCCTGATCGCCCTCGCCTCGGCCGTGGGCCCGCTGCTGCTGGCGGCCGGCTGGATGCTGCGCGGCGCCGACGGGCCCGTGCAGCGCCGCGACCCGGCCCAGGTGCCCGCGTTCGTCGCGGAGGACTCCACCACCGGCGACCGCGCCCGCACTCTCATCCTCGACAGCGACTCCGCCGCGCGGGTGCGCTACACCCTGGTGCGCGGCGCCGGTGCCCGCATGGGAGACGGCGAACTGGCCGCCGCCGACGGCGAGAACGCGCGCCTGGACAAGGTCGTCGCCAACCTGATCGCCGGCTCCGGCGCCGACCAGGCCGACGAACTCGGCGGGTTCGCCGTGCGCTACGTCCTCGTCCACAAGGGCGCGCCCCGCGACATCTCCCGCGTCCTCGACGCCACCCCCGGTCTCGCCCGGCTCAGCCAGCAGGACGGCAACGCGCTGTGGCGCGTCGACCAGGAGGTCTCCCGCGCCGTCATCCTGCCTGAGGGCGGCTCCGGTTCCGCCGGCGGCCGGCCCGTGAGCGCCGGACCGGTGGACATCCACACCACCGTCCCCGCCGGCTCCGACGGCCGGGTCCTGCGCCTCGCCGACAGCGCCGCCCCCGGCTGGACGGCCACCCTGGACGGCAAGCCGCTGCCCCGCACCACGGTCGACGGCTGGGCCCAGGGCTTCCGGCTGCCGTCCGCCGGCGGCCGGCTCGACGTCACCTACGACGCGCCGATCACCCACACCGCCTGGCTGTGGGCCCAGGGCCTGCTCGGCCTCGTCCTGGTCGTGCTCGCCCTGCCCGGCCGCCGCCGAGACGTGGACGACGACCTCCCCGAGGAGGAGCCGGTGCCCGCACAGCCCGTCGCCGGCGAGGGCCGCCGCGCCCGCCGCCTGCGCGCCCAGGCCGAGGCCGAGGAGGCACCGGCCGAGGACGCGCCGCAAGCACCGGCCGAGGAGCCACCGGCCGCCCTGGAGGGCGCCGGGGAGCAGCCCGCGCCGATCCCGCACCAGCAGCCGTACGACCCCTCCTTCGACGAGTCGTACGCCGGCTCCTACGCGAACACCCCGTACCCCGGCTACGGCGGCGACGCCTACCAGACGGGCGGCTACGACCAGCAGCAGCCGTACCAGGCCGACCCCTACCAGGCGGCCGGGTACGACCCGTACGCCTACGGCAACGGTCAGCAGCCGTACGATCCGGCGGCCTACCAGCAGCAGGTCTACGACCCGGCGTACGACCCCGCCCAGCAGGGCTACGACCCCCAGCACCCCCATGGCACCGGCAACGAGCGCCCCGACGGGAGCCAGCAGTGAACCGCACCACCCTGTCCCTGATCGCCGGCGCCGGCGCGCTGGCCGCCGTCACGGCGTTCGCCGCGCTGGCCGGCCCCTCGGCCTCCGGCGCGGCCGCGCCCACCGCCGCCGCCCACCTGCCGGTGGAGCGCACCAGCCTGCTGTGCCCGGCGCCCAGCGTCTCGGACATCGCCGACACGTCGTACACCTCGTTCACCCCCGTCACCCAGGGCGCGGCGAGCGACGGCAAGGCCCGGCTCCAGCCCGCCGCCGAGGAATCGGTGGACGGCACGGGCGGCACCCAGCAGGGCAAGGGCAAGGGCAAGGACGGCAAGAAGACCACCGCCGAACCCGTGCTCACCCCGAAGGCACCGGGCACCCCCGCCACCGGGGACACCTCGGGCGCCGACGCCCCCGCGCTGATCGGCACCGCCGACGGCAAGTTCGCGCCCGGCTGGACCGTCCAGGAGACCACCGAGATCGCCGCCGGCACCGGCCGCGGCCTCCAGGGCGTGACCTGCACGCCCGCGGACACCGAGTTCTGGTTCCCGGGCGCGAGCACGGCCGACAGCCGCACCGACTACCTCCACCTGACCAACCCGGACGACTCCGCCGCCGTGGTGGACGTCGAGCTGTACGGCAAGAACGGCGCGATCAAGTCGCCGCTGGGGGAGAACCTCACGGTCAAGCCGCACACCAGCGAGCCGATCCTGCTGTCCACGCTGACCGACGAGCGGCAGGACGACGTGACCGTGCACGTCAGCGTGCGCAGCGGGCGGGTCGGCGCGACCGTGCAGGCGCTGGACGGCAAGACCGGCGGCGACTGGCTGGCCGCATCCGCCGACCCGGCGGGCTCCCTGGTGCTGCCCGGCATCCCCAAGGACGCCACCGACGTCCGCCTGATCGCCTTCACGCCGGGTGACGCCGACGCGGACCTCACGATCCGCCTCGCCTCGCCCAGCGGCCTGATCACCCCCGCCGGGAACGAGACGCTGCACGTGAAGTCCGGCATGACCACCGCGGCGGACCTCGGCCCGGTGACCCGGGGCGAGGCCGGCTCGCTGGTGCTGACGCCCACCGACCAGTCGGTGCCGGTCGTCGCCGCGCTCCAGGTGCTGCGGGGCAAGGGCGCGAACCAGGAGATGGCCTTCATCCCGGCCACCGCCCCCGTCGGCACCCGCGCCACCTCGGCCGACAACAGCGCCAAGGGCACGACCCTCGCCCTGACGGCGCCCACCGGCACGGCCAGGGTCAAGGTCACCGCCTCGGCGGGCAGCGACGGCGGTACGGCGGTCTCCAAGACCTACACGATCGGCTCCGGCACCACCCAGAACATCGAGGCGCCGGTCCCCTCGGGCCAGGGCGGCACCTACGCCCTGACGGTCGAACCCCTCACCGGCGCGCCCGTCTACGCCGCCCGCACCCTCACCGCCACCGAGTCGGGCATCCCCGGCTTCACCGTCCAGACCCTCCCGAACGACCGGGGTCTGGTCGCGGTCCCGAAGACGGACGAGGACCTGTCCATCCTCCAGAAGTGACCGGCCGGCGCCCGCGGTTGCACCGCCGCACTCCGCGATCGCGGGCGCCTGGCACGGTCCGCGAGGAGTGACTAGTCCTCCCCGTACCGGGGATCCACGGTCTCCGGCGTCAGCCCCAGCAGCTCGGCGACCTGCTCGACCACCACCTCGTGCACCAACGCGGCCCGTTCGTCCCGCCCCTTGGAGCGGATCTCCACCGGCCGCCGGTACACCACCACCCGCGCCCGCCGGCCGTCGCGCGCCGGCGCGATTCCGCCGAGCGGTACCGCCTCGTCGCCCCACAGCCCCGCCTCGGCCCCTTCGAGCCGCGGCACCTCCAGCACCAGGAAGTCGACCTCGGTCAGCTGCGGCCACCGCCGCTCCAGCCGGTCCACGGAGTCCTGCACCAGGTCGGCGAAGACCTCCGCGCGGCTGGCCGCCAACGGCACCTGCGGAGGCGCGATCGGCCCCCGCATGCCCCGCCCGTGGCGATCACGGCGACGGGGCCCGGGGCCTGCGGCTCGGGGCGGTACACGGTTGTCCATCACCGGTGAAGCGTAGTCCTCGCCCGCCCGGCCCGCCCGGCCTCACGCGCCAACCGGCCACCGGTGACTTCGTGTCGCGTCGGTGTCGCAGGATGACCGTTCCGGCCAAGTACCGGCTCGTTTCGGCAACCGTCCCGAAACCGTTCACGGCCATAGAACTCAAGGCATTTGACGGTGTTTGTACCGGCTCATGACCGAAAACGGCCCCTCCCGATCCCTTCGAAAACCCCTTCCGCGCAGGTCAACAGGGCCTGTCCGCAGGGGTATGTGGGGCGTCTCACAGCACGACACGGGGGAGTGACTGGGCGGAGAGTCGTCGCGGCCCGCTCAAGAGTGCGGTACCGTCCAACGTCGTGAGCCCTGTACGTCGCTGTTCGCGCACCGCCTGCGGCCGACCCGCCGTCGCGACGCTGACGTACGTCTACGCCGACTCGACCGCGGTCCTCGGCCCGCTCGCCACCTACGCCGAGCCCCACTGCTACGACCTGTGCGCCGAGCACTCCGAGCGCCTCACCGCCCCGCGCGGCTGGGAGGTCGTCCGTCTCCTCGACGGCTCCGCCCCCGCCCGCCCCAGCGGTGACGACCTGGAGGCGCTCGCCAACGCCGTGCGCGAGGCCGCCCGCCCCCAGGAGCGCGCGGCCGAGGCCGGTGGCGGCGCCCGGACGGCGGACCCCATGGAGGTCGCCCGCCGCGGCCACCTCCGGGTCCTGCGCTCCCCGGACAACTGAGCGGCACCGGCCGCCACTCCTCCCGGTGACGGCCGCGCGTCCGCTGGTGTCCGCACACCTCGCCCTTACCCCGGACGGGTAGTTTGTGGGCACCCAAGAACTTCAGGAGGGTTGGCCGTGACTGCTGATCTGTCGCAGATCGTGAAGGCGTACGACGTGCGCGGAGTGGTCCCGGACCAGTGGGACGAAACACTGGCCGGGCTCTTCGGCGCCGCCTTCGCGGAGGTGACGGAGGCCACGGCGATCGTCGTCGGCCACGACATGCGGCCCTCGTCCCCCGGCCTGTCGCGCGCCTTCGCGCGCGGCGCGGCGGACCGCGGCGCCGACGTCACCGAGATCGGCCTGTGCTCCACGGACCAGCTGTACTACGCCTCGGGCGCGCTGGACCTGCCCGGCGCGATGTTCACCGCCTCCCACAACCCGGCCCAGTACAACGGCATCAAGATGTGCCGGGCCGGCGCCGCCCCGGTCGGCCAGGACACCGGCCTCGCGCAGATCCGCGAACTGGTCGAGGAATGGCTGGAGTCGGGCGCCCCCGAGCCGGTCGCCGAGCCCGGCACCATCGGCTCCCGCGAGACGCTGGAGGACTACGCGGCGCACCTGCGCTCGCTGGTCGACCTCACCGCCGTCCGCCCCCTGAAGGTCGTGGTCGACGCGGGCAACGGCATGGGCGGCCACACCGTGCCCACGGTCTTCGCCGGCCTGCCCCTGACCCTCGTCCCGATGTACTTCGAACTGGACGGCACCTTCCCGAACCACGAGGCCAACCCGCTCGACCCGGCCAACCTCGTGGACCTCCAGAAGCGGGTCCCGGCCGAGGGCGCCGACCTCGGCATCGCCTTCGACGGCGACGCCGACCGCTGCTTCGTCGTCGACGAGAACGGCGACCCGGTCTCCCCGTCCGCCGTCACCGCCCTGGTCGCCGCGCGCGAACTCGCGCGCCACGGCGGAGCGGGCACCGTCATCCACAACCTGATCACCTCGCGCACCGTCCCGGAGGTCGTCCGCGAGCACGGCGGCACCCCGGTCCGCACCCGCGTCGGCCACTCCTTCATCAAGGCGGAGATGGCCCGCACCGGCGCGATCTTCGGCGGCGAGCACTCCGCGCACTACTACTTCAAGGACTTCTGGAACGCCGACACGGGCATGCTGGCCGCCCTGCACGTGCTGGCCGCCCTCGGCGGCCAGCAGGGCACGCTGTCCGCGCTGGTCGCCCAGTACGACCGCTACGCGGGCTCCGGCGAGATCAACTCCACCGTCGCCGACCAGGCCGGCCGCATCGCCGCGATCCGCGCCGCCTACGAGGGCCGCGACGGCGTCACCCTGGACGACCTCGACGGGCTCACCGTCTCCGCCGCCGACTGGTGGTTCAACGTCCGCCCCTCCAACACGGAGCCGCTGCTCCGGCTGAACGCCGAGGCGAAGGACGAGGCCACCATGGCCGCGATCCGCGACGACGCCTTGGCGATCATCAGGGCCTGAAACCCCGATCCGCCCCGCAGCGGTTACGCTGACCAGCGGTCAACGAAACTCCGCCCCTCGAAGGGACACCCCATGCCGCTCGAAGCCGGCCTCCTGGAGATCCTCGCCTGCCCGGCCTGCCACGCGCCCCTCAAGGAGCAGGACGCCGAGCTGATCTGCACCGGCCGGGACTGCGGCCTCGCCTACCCGGTCCGCGACGGCATCCCGGTCCTCCTCGTGGACGAGGCCCGCCGCCCCGAGTGAGCCGGGCCGCCCGGCACCGTGACCTCCCCGGAGCGCCGCGGGCGCCGCGGACCCGCGTAGCGTCGTAGACACCGCATCCCGGCGATCGGAGGGCTGCCGCCCATGCTGGACGAAACGCTGCTCGACAGCCCGGAGGGCCTCGCCGAGGCCGACCGCCGGGGCCTGCTGCGCGGTGCCGCCGAGGCCGGCGCCCGGGTGCGCACCGCGGCCCGGCACGCCGCCGAGGCCGGCGTCGGCGGCCTCGAACCCGACGGCCGCCCCCGCGCCGTACTGATCGCGGGCCCCGGCGCCGCCGCCACCCACACCGCCGACCTGCTCGGCACCCTGGCCGGGCCCGGCAGCCCGGTGGTCCGCCTGGCCCCCACCGGGGTCGCCCCCGCCGCGGGCGCCCTGCGCTGGGAACTGCCCGGCTGGGCCGGCTCCGTGGACCTGCTGCTGATCGCCACCCCGGACGGCACCGAGCCCAGCCTCTCCCTCCTCGCCGAACAGGCGTACCGCCGGGGCGTCTCGGTGGTCGCCGTCGCCCCGGCCGACACCCCGCTCGCCGAGGCGGTCTCCGGCGCGCACGGAGTGTTCGTGCCGATGGCGACGGCCCCCTACGACCAGGAGGAACCGCTCGCCGCGTCCTCCCCGGGCGTCTTCTGGGCCCTGCTGACCCCGCTGCTCGCCCTGCTCGACCGCGTCGGCCTGCTCAGCGCCCCGCCGGAGGCCCTGGAGAAGGTCGCCGACCGGCTCGACGAGATCGCCGAGCGCTGCGGCCCCGCCATCGTGGCCTACAGCAACCCGGCCAAGACCATCGCCGCCGAACTCGCCGACGCGCTGCCCGTGGTGTGGACGGAGGGCGCCTCCGCGGGCCCGGCGGGCCGCCGGTTCGCCGCCGCCCTCGCCGAGCTGGCCGGCCATCCCGCCGTCGTCGCCGAACTCCCCGAGGCGCTCGCCGCGCACGGCGCCCTGCTGGCCGGCCCGCTCGCGGCCAGCGCCGACCCGGACGACTTCTTCCGTGACCGGGTGGAGGAGCCGCCCGCGCTGCACGCGCGCGTCGTGCTGCTGCGCGACCGCCCGCTCGGCGGTCTCACCGCCGCCCCCGCCGCCCGTGACCTGGCGCTGAGCCACGACACGCCGATCAGCGAACTCGAACCCGAGGAGGGCGGTGAACTGGAGACGCTCGCGGAACTGATCGCCGTCACCGATTTCGCCGCCGTTTACCTGGCGCTCGCTTCCGGGGCCTGATCTGGCTACAGGCCGGAGAGCACCGGTCGGCGCACGCACGGAAGACAGAGAAGACACATGGACCGCCTCGACAACACCGTCCGCCCCTACGCCTGGGGTTCCCCCACCGCCATCCCGCGGCTGCTCGGCACCGAGCCGACCGGCGAACCCCAGGCGGAGATGTGGATGGGCGCCCACCCCGGCGCCCCCTCGCGCACCGCGCGCGGCACGCTCGCCGAGGTGATCGACGCCGACCCGGAGCGCGAGCTGGGCAAGGAGACGGTCGCCAGGTTCGGCCCGAGGCTGCCGTTCCTGCTGAAGATCCTCGCCGCGGACGCGCCCCTGTCGCTCCAGGTGCACCCCGACCTCGCGCAGGCCAGGGAGGGCTACGCCGACGAGGAGCGCCGCGGCGTCCCGCTCGACGCCCCCGAACGCAACTACAAGGACGCCAACCACAAGCCCGAACTGATCTGCGCCCTCACCGAGTTCGACGGCCTGTGCGGCTTCCGGCCCCCGCAGCGGACCGCCGACCTGCTCGCCGCGCTCGGCGTCGACTCCCTCAAGCCGTACGTCGACCTGCTGCACGCCCGCCCCGAGGACGCGGCCCTGAGCGAGGTCCTCACCGCGATCCTCACCGCGGACCGCGCGGAGACGGCCCGCACGGTCGCCGAGGCCGCGGCCGCCTGCGCCCGCCTCGGCGGCGACCACGCCCCCTACGCCGAACTCGCCCACCACTACCCCGGCGACCCCGGCGTCCTCGCGGCCATGCTGCTCAACCACGTCCGACTCCAGCCCGGCGAGGCCCTGTTCCTCGGCGCCGGCGTCCCGCACGCCTACCTCAGCGGCCTCGGCGTGGAGATCATGGCCAACTCCGACAACGTGCTGCGCTGCGGGCTGACCCCGAAACACGTCGACGTGCCCGAACTCCTGCGCGTGGTCCGCTTCGAGGCGGGCGACCCGGGCGTGCTGCGACCCGAGGCCGCCCCGGACGGCGAGGAGGTCTACGAGACGCCGATCGACGAGTTCCGGCTCTCCCGCCACGTCCTGCCCGCGGGCGGCACCGCCCACGACCTCACCCGCGACACCCCGCAGATCCTGCTCTGCACGGCCGGTGCCGCCCGCGCCGGCGAACACGAACTGGGCCCCGGGCAGTCCGTGTTCGTCCCGGCCGGCGAGAAGGCCGCGATCTCGGGCGCGGGCACGGTCTTCCGCGCCACCGTGGTCGTATGAATGGTCGTCTGACCGGACCTGTGGAAACCTGACGCGCCGGTGCCCGGCCGGGCTGCAAGAATGGCCCACCGGCAAAGGCCGGGCAAAGACGCAGGCACCGAGCAGAGACCGAAGGGACAACGCGGACACATGAGCGCGTCAGGCGGTACCAGGGCGATCGTGGCGGCACTCGGCGCCAACCTCGCGATCGCGGCATCGAAGTTCGTGGCGTTCGCCTTCAGCGGCTCCTCCTCGATGCTCGCCGAGGGCGTCCACTCGGTCGCCGACTCCGGCAACCAGTTCCTGCTGCTCATCGGCGGCAAGAAGGCCCAGCGCGAGGCCACCCCGCAACACCCCTTCGGCTACGGCCGCGAGCGCTACATCTACGCCTTCCTCGTCTCGATCGTCCTCTTCTCCATCGGCGGCATGTTCGCCATCTACGAGGGCTACGAGAAGATCTCCCACCCGCACGCGCTGGAGAACTGGTACTGGCCGGTGGCCGTCCTCGTCTTCGCGATCCTCGCCGAGGGCTTCTCCTTCCGCACCGCCATCAAGGAGTCCAGGGAACTGCGCGGCACGCTGTCCTGGTCGCAGTTCATCCGCCGCGCCAAGGCCCCCGAGCTGCCCGTCGTCCTCCTGGAGGACTTCGGCGCGCTCATCGGCCTCGTCCTCGCCCTCGCCGGCGTCGGCCTCTCCCTGCTCACCGGCGACGGCGTCTGGGACGGCGTCGGCACCGTCTGCATCGGTGTCCTCCTCGTCTGCATCGCCCTCGTCCTGGCCGCCGAGACCAAGTCGCTGCTGCTGGGCGAGGCGGCCGGCCTCGACGTGATCAAGAAGATCGAGGCGGCGACCGTCGACGGCGAGACCGTCACCCGCATCATCCACATGCGCACCCTCCACCTCGGCCCCGAGGAACTCCTGATCGCCGCCAAGATCGCGGTACGGCACGACGACACCGCCGCCGAGGTCGCCGCCGCCATCGACGCCGCCGAGGACCGCATCCGCACCGCCGTCCCCATCGCCCGCGTCATCTACCTGGAACCGGACATCTACAGCGAGGCCGAAGCCGCCAAGGGCCCGGACCCGGCGGCCACCCCCGGCGGCCCGAACCCGCACGCCACCGGCCACTGACCCGGCCCCGGCCGGTTCCCCCGCGGACCGCGTGGCCGCCCGGCGAACGGGTCACACCACGCGGACGCGGACTGTGGGCGACCGGGCCGTCCGGTGTAGCTTGGGACGGAGCCAGACGTCGCTGCTGATGGCGGTCGGGCGGTCCCCACGGACCGGCCGAGGGAGAGAGGGCCTCCGACGGACTGCGCTGCGCACACGTGGGCATGCCAGTGTCCTCTTCCGGGGACCCGTGTGTCCGCCGCCGCGCAGACCAGCCGTACCCACCTCGACCCGAATCCGAGGAGCAGCTCGCAATGACGACTGTCGACAACCGACAGGACTTCAAGGTCGCCGACCTCTCGCTGGCCGAGTTCGGCCGCAAGGAGATCACCCTCGCCGAGCACGAGATGCCCGGCCTGATGGCGATCCGCAAGGAGTACGCCGAGGCCCAGCCGCTGGCCGGCGCCCGCATCACCGGCTCGCTGCACATGACCGTGCAGACCGCCGTGCTGATCGAGACCCTGGTCGCCCTCGGCGCCGAGGTCCGCTGGGCGTCCTGCAACATCTTCTCCACCCAGGACCACGCGGCCGCCGCCATCGCCGTCGGCCCCGACGGCACGCCCGACAACCCGCGCGGCGTCCCGGTCTTCGCCTGGAAGGGCGAGACCCTGGAGGAGTACTGGTGGTGCACCGAGCAGGCGCTGACCTGGCCGGACAGCCCCACCGGCGGCCCGAACATGATCCTGGACGACGGCGGTGACGCCACCCTCCTCGTCCACAAGGGCGTCGAGTACGAGAAGGACGGCAAGGTCCCCGGCCTGGAGACCGCCGAGTCCGACGAGCACCGCGTCATCCTCCAGCTCCTGCACCGCACCCTGGGCGAGAACCCTCGGAAGTGGACCCAGCTGGCCTCCGAGATCCGTGGTGTGACGGAGGAGACCACGACGGGTGTGCACCGGTTGTACGAGATGCAGCGGGACGGTGTGCTGCTGTTCCCGGCGATCAATGTGAACGACGCGGTCACGAAGTCGAAGTTCGACAACAAGTACGGTTGCCGGCACTCGCTGGTGGACGGTATCAACCGGGCCACCGATGTGCTGATCGGCGGGAAGACCGCGGTGGTGTGCGGTTACGGCGATGTCGGCAAGGGCTGTGCGGAGTCGCTGCGCGGTCAGGGTGCGCGGGTGATCGTGACGGAGATCGACCCGATCTGCGCGCTGCAGGCGGCGATGGACGGGTACCAGGTCACGACGCTGGACGAGGTCGTGGACAAGGCCGACATCTTCGTGACGACGACGGGCAACAAGGACATCATCATGGCCTCGGACATGGCCCGGATGAAGCACCAGGCGATCGTCGGGAACATCGGTCACTTCGACAACGAGATCGACATGGCCGGTCTGGCGAAGATCCCGGGCATCGTCAAGGACGAGGTGAAGCCGCAGGTCCACACGTGGACCTTCCCGGACGGCAAGGTGATCATCGTGCTGTCCGAGGGGCGGCTGCTGAACCTGGGCAACGCCACCGGTCACCCGTCGTTCGTGATGTCGAACTCGTTCGCGGACCAGACGCTGGCGCAGATCGAGCTGTTCACCAAGCCGGACGCGTACCCGACCGGTGTGTACGTGCTGCCCAAGCACCTGGACGAGAAGGTCGCCCGGCTCCACCTGGACGCGCTCGGCGTCAAGCTGACCAGGCTGCGCCCGGAGCAGGCCGCGTACATCGGCGTCGAGGTCGACGGCCCGTACAAGCCGGACCACTACCGCTACTGACCGCCCCCGAGCCGCTCACCGCGTCTCGGCCAGGTCCACAGAGACAGGCCCCCGCACCCCCGTGCCGGGGGCCTGTCCCGTTGGAGCCGGTACGGCCCTCACCCACCCGTCCGGCGCTCACGCACCCCGGACCGGCACGCGGCGGCGACCCGAGCCCGTCACGACCCAGGACCCCCATGCCCCGCGGCCGCTATTCGCTCCACGATCCGCACGACCACACCCCCCTCGGAGAAGAACACTTCCAGTGCGCCCCCGGCCCGTCCGGCTGGCGCTACGTCTCCCGGCTGACCACCCCCGCGGGGGACCACCGCGGCTCGGTCGACCTCGCACTGGACGACCTCGGCCGCCCCCTGCGCCTCGAACTCCACGCGGGCGGCTGGCAGGTGCGCGGCGCCGCCCTCGACGGCGTCACCTGGGTCCGCACGGACCCCACCGGCACCCATGCCACCGAAGGCAATGTGCGCGCCCACGCCTTCACCGGCGCGTCCCCCGCGTTCCTCGTCGCCACCGCTCGTCTGCTGCGCCTCACCCCTTCCTCCGCGACCCGCGTACGGCTCGTCGCCTTCACGGACCCGGTCCTCGCCCCCCGCACCGTGGACCAGTCCTGGGCACTGGTGGACAGCGAAGCACACGCCACTGACAACGGCCCCCTGACCGTGGACGAATACCAGGTCACAGCCCTGGACACCGGTGAACGGCACACCGTCCACATCGCCGGCGACGTGGTGCTGGCCGCGCCCGGGATCGAGCTGGAGGACCTCGAGTCCCCGCCGTCGGCGTTCGACTGAGCGGGGCGCCCGAGGGAAGGAGGGCGCCTGCCCTACGCGGGCGGCGCGAACCCGGTGGCCGGACGCTCCCGGTCTCCGGAACCGGCCGACGGCCCGGCGGATTCCTGCGGCCGCGCCGCCGGCGGCTGGTACACGGGCCGCGTGCCGGCCCCGGGACCCGGCCGCCCGCCCGCCCCGGTCGCGACCGGACCGCCCTCCGGCGCGGGACCGCCCGCGCCGAACGCCCGCCGGGAGTCGCGCGACTGCCGCTCGTGCACCACGGCGGCCAGGAACACGGCCGGAGGGAGATCGACGGGCGGCAAAGCCCCCGTGCGCGCCGCGAGGTCGCCCGCGAGCCGCTGCGCCATGCCCTGGGACACCCCGGGCTCCAGCTGGTGCATCCGCATCAGGTACTGCCGTACGGCGAGCCACAGCCCGTCCGGCACGGCCGACAGATCCAGCCCGGCGAACCGCCCCGCGAGCTGCGGCGGCGGAGGCACGACGAGACCGGTCCGCGCCACCGGTATCCGCTCCCGCACCACGAGGGTCCCCGCGAACACGTCCCCGAGCCGCCGTCCCCGCGCCGACACCAGCGACGCGATGCTGGCGATCGTCCCGAACGTCATCAGGATCTCGACCACACCGATCGCGCCCCGCACCAGCGCGTGCCGGAACCGGATCGGCCCGCCGTCGTCGCGCACCACCCGAAGCCCGAACGCCAGCTTCCCCAGCGAACGGCCGTGGCTCAGCGTCTCCACCGCGATCGGGCCGCCGACCGGCACCAGCAGGAACGTCGCGATCCCCAGCGCCATCTGCGCGGCGGTGTCCAGGGACGACGTGGTCATCACGAGCACCACGGTGACCGCGACATAGGCGATCATCGCCGCCACCACGTCGAGCAGCACGGCCAACGCCCTGCTCGGAAGCTTCGCGGGCAGCAGTTCGAGCGCCACCGCCTCGCCGGTCACCAGCTCACTCACGCTCGCCCGTCCCTTCCCCTGACCCACCCGTGGGCAGCAAGTCTGCCAAGCTGTGGGCGCATTGCACGCCAGTACGACAAGCTGACGGCAAACACGAGCACCCACGACGAGCAGTCGGTGACCAGCCGAGGAGCAGGCAGACCCGATGGACCTGGACGTCTTCGTCTCCGCACACCGAGCCGATTGGGACCGCCTCGACGCCCTGCTCCGCCGCCGGCGCCGCCTGGACGGCGCAGAGGTCGACGAGCTCGTCGCCCTCTACCAGCGCACCGCCACCCACCTCTCCCTCATCCAGGCCAGCGCGCCCGATCCGCAGCTGACCGGATGGCTCAGCCAACTCGTCGCCCGTGCGCGCAGCGCCGTCACCGGCGCCCGCCGCGCCTCCTGGCGCGATGTGACCCGCTTCCTGGGCCGCGGCTTCCCGGCCGCCGTCTACCGCGCACGCCACTGGTGGGTCCCCACGGCGCTGGTCTCCACGGCCGTGGCGATCCTGCTCGGGTGGTGGATCGGCGCCCACCCGGAGGTTCAGTCGTCCATCGCCGCCCCCGACCAGCTGCGCCGGCTGACCCGTCCCGGGGGCGAGTACGAGACCTACTACTCCAGCCACCCGGCGGCCTCCTTCGCCGCACAGGTGTGGACGAACAACGCCGAAGCGGCCGCGCTCTGCCTGGTCCTCGGCGTCTTCCTGGGCCTGCCGGTGCTTCTGGTCCTCTTCGAGAACATGCTCAATCTCGGTGTCGGCTTCGGCCTGATGTCCTCGGCCGGCCGTCTCGACACCTTCCTCGGCCTGGTGCTGCCGCACGGCCTGCTCGAACTGACCGCCGTCTTCGTCGCCGCCGGCACGGGCCTGCGCCTGGGCTGGACCCTCGTCGATCCCGGCCCCCGCACGCGGCGCGCCGCGCTCGCGGAGGAGGGCCGGGCCGCGGTGGGCATGGCCATCGGCCTTGCCCTGGTCCTGTTCGTCTCCGGCGCCATCGAAGGCTTCGTCACCCCGTCGGGGCTGCCGACCTGGGCCCGCATCGGCATCGGCGTCGTCGCCGAGCTGGCGTTCCTGACGTACGTCTTCGTGCTCGGCGGCCGCGCGGTCCGTGAGGGCGAGACGGGTGATCTCGACGCCGCGGACCGCAGTTCCTCCGTGCCCACGGCCGCCTGATGTGCGTTCGGCCCCTGTGAGCTGCTAGTCTCCTCTTCGCCCCGCAAGAGCTGTTGACACGGCAGGCGTGGGGAGGTAGATTCAAACAGTTGCCTAGAACTGGACAGGTTCGACGGCGACCGATAGACTCTACTGGCTTCCAAGAAGTCGCTACCGACATTCAAAAGAAGCATCCTCCCGATTACTCGGAAATGAGCGGCCGGTCAGACCGGCCAAGAACTTCTGATAAAGTCGGAACCGCCGGAAAGGGAAACGCGGAAGCGGGAACCTGGAAAGCACCGAGGAAATCGGGTCGAGAAAAGATCTGATAGAGTCGGAAACACCGAAGGGAAGCGCCCGGAGGAAAGCCCGAGAGGGTGAGTACAAAGGAAGCGACCGTTCCTTGAGAACTCAACAGCGTGCCAAAAGTCAACGCCAGATATGTTGATACCCCGTCCATCGGTCAGCGATGGTCGAGGTTCCTTTGAAAAAACACAGCGAGGACGCTGTGAACGATCGGACTATTCCTCCGGTCGTTCCGCTCCCGTGTGTGTCTCACCGGATTACCGGTAAACATTCACGGAGAGTTTGATCCTGGCTCAGGACGAACGCTGGCGGCGTGCTTAACACATGCAAGTCGAACGATGAAGCCCTTCGGGGTGGATTAGTGGCGAACGGGTGAGTAACACGTGGGCAATCTGCCCTGCACTCTGGGACAAGCCCTGGAAACGGGGTCTAATACCGGATATGACCATCTTGGGCATCCTTGATGGTGTAAAGCTCCGGCGGTGCAGGATGAGCCCGCGGCCTATCAGCTTGTTGGTGAGGTAATGGCTCACCAAGGCGACGACGGGTAGCCGGCCTGAGAGGGCGACCGGCCACACTGGGACTGAGACACGGCCCAGACTCCTACGGGAGGCAGCAGTGGGGAATATTGCACAATGGGCGAAAGCCTGATGCAGCGACGCCGCGTGAGGGATGACGGCCTTCGGGTTGTAAACCTCTTTCAGCAGGGAAGAAGCGAAAGTGACGGTACCTGCAGAAGAAGCGCCGGCTAACTACGTGCCAGCAGCCGCGGTAATACGTAGGGCGCAAGCGTTGTCCGGAATTATTGGGCGTAAAGAGCTCGTAGGCGGCTTGTCACGTCGGTTGTGAAAGCCCGGGGCTTAACCCCGGGTCTGCAGTCGATACGGGCAGGCTAGAGTTCGGTAGGGGAGATCGGAATTCCTGGTGTAGCGGTGAAATGCGCAGATATCAGGAGGAACACCGGTGGCGAAGGCGGATCTCTGGGCCGATACTGACGCTGAGGAGCGAAAGCGTGGGGAGCGAACAGGATTAGATACCCTGGTAGTCCACGCCGTAAACGGTGGGCACTAGGTGTGGGCAACATTCCACGTTGTCCGTGCCGCAGCTAACGCATTAAGTGCCCCGCCTGGGGAGTACGGCCGCAAGGCTAAAACTCAAAGGAATTGACGGGGGCCCGCACAAGCGGCGGAGCATGTGGCTTAATTCGACGCAACGCGAAGAACCTTACCAAGGCTTGACATACACCGGAAAGCATTAGAGATAGTGCCCCCCTTGTGGTCGGTGTACAGGTGGTGCATGGCTGTCGTCAGCTCGTGTCGTGAGATGTTGGGTTAAGTCCCGCAACGAGCGCAACCCTTGTCCCGTGTTGCCAGCAGGCCCTTGTGGTGCTGGGGACTCACGGGAGACCGCCGGGGTCAACTCGGAGGAAGGTGGGGACGACGTCAAGTCATCATGCCCCTTATGTCTTGGGCTGCACACGTGCTACAATGGCCGGTACAATGAGCTGCGATACCGTGAGGTGGAGCGAATCTCAAAAAGCCGGTCTCAGTTCGGATTGGGGTCTGCAACTCGACCCCATGAAGTCGGAGTCGCTAGTAATCGCAGATCAGCATTGCTGCGGTGAATACGTTCCCGGGCCTTGTACACACCGCCCGTCACGTCACGAAAGTCGGTAACACCCGAAGCCGGTGGCCCAACCCCTTGTGGGAGGGAGCTGTCGAAGGTGGGACTGGCGATTGGGACGAAGTCGTAACAAGGTAGCCGTACCGGAAGGTGCGGCTGGATCACCTCCTTTCTAAGGAGCACTTCTTACCGGGCTTGCCTGGTCAGAGGCCAGTACATCAGCGAATGTCTGATGCTGGTTGCTCATGGGTGGAACGTTGACTACTCGGCACGGTTCAGGATGGACCAGGCGCTAGTACTGCTCTTCGGGGCGTGGAACGCTGATCTGGTTGGCTGATCGTGTCGGGCACGCTGTTGGGTGTCTGAGGGAATGAACTTCTCCTCAGTCGCCGGCCCCAGTGCACTCGGACCTTTGGGTTCGGGGTGATGGGTGGCTGGTCGTTGTTTGAGAACTGCACAGTGGACGCGAGCATCTGTGGCCAAGTTTTTAAGGGCGCACGGTGGATGCCTTGGCACCAGGAACCGATGAAGGACGTGGGAGGCCGCGATAGTCCCCGGGGAGTCGTCAACCAGGCTTTGATCCGGGGGTTTCCGAATGGGGAAACCCGGCAGTCGTCATGGGCTGTCACCCGCTGCTGAACACATAGGCAGTGTGGAGGGAACGAGGGGAAGTGAAACATCTCAGTACCCTCAGGAAGAGAAAACAACCGTGATTCCGGGAGTAGTGGCGAGCGAAACCGGATGAGGCCAAACCGTATGCGTGTGAGACCCGGCAGGGGTTGCGTGTGCGGGGTTGTGGGATCTCTCTTCTACGGTCTGCCGGCCGTAGGGCGAGTCAGAAACCGTTGATGTAGACGAAGGACATGCGAAAGGTCCGGCGTAGAGGGTAAGACCCCCGTAGTCGAAATGTCAGCGGCTTGCTTGAGAGACACCCAAGTAGCACGGGGCCCGAGAAATCCCGTGTGAATCTGGCGGGACCACCCGCTAAGCCTAAATATTCCCTGGTGACCGATAGCGGATAGTACCGTGAGGGAATGGTGAAAAGTACCCCGGGAGGGGAGTGAAATAGTACCTGAAACCGTGTGCCTACAAGCCGTGGGAGCGTCGGGATCTTCGGATCCTCGTGACTGCGTGCCTTTTGAAGAATGAGCCTGCGAGTTTGCGGTGTGTTGCGAGGTTAACCCGTGTGGGGAAGCCGTAGCGAAAGCGAGTCCGAATAGGGCGTTTCAGTAGCACGCTCAAGACCCGAAGCGGAGTGATCTAGCCATGGGCAGGTTGAAGCGGAGGTAAGACTTCGTGGAGGACCGAACCCACCAGGGTTGAAAACCTGGGGGATGACCTGTGGTTAGGGGTGAAAGGCCAATCAAACTCCGTGATAGCTGGTTCTCCCCGAAATGCATTTAGGTGCAGCGTCGTGTGTTTCTTGCCGGAGGTAGAGCACTGGATAGGCGATGGGCCCTACCGGGTTACTGACCTTAGCCAAACTCCGAATGCCGGTAAGTGAGAGCGCGGCAGTGAGACTGTGGGGGATAAGCTCCATGGTCGAGAGGGAAACAGCCCAGAGCATCGACTAAGGCCCCTAAGCGTACGCTAAGTGGGAAAGGATGTGGAGTCGCACAGACAACCAGGAGGTTGGCTTAGAAGCAGCCACCCTTGAAAGAGTGCGTAATAGCTCACTGGTCTAGTGATTCCGCGCCGACAATGTAGCGGGGCTCAAGCGTACCGCCGAAGTCGTGTCATTGCAGCATATAGCCCTAACGGGTGTTGTGATGGGTAGGGGAGCGTCGTCTGCCGGGTGAAGCAGCACCGGAAGGTAGTTGTGGACGGTTGACGAGTGAGAATGCAGGCATGAGTAGCGATTCACACGTGAGAAACGTGTGCGCCGATTGACTAAGGGTTCCTGGGTCAAGCTGATCTGCCCAGGGTAAGTCGGGACCTAAGGCGAGGCCGACAGGCGTAGTCGATGGATAACCGGTTGATATTCCGGTACCCGCTGTGAAGCGTCAAACATCGAGCATCGTGATGCTAAGGCCGTGAAGCCGCCCTGGAGCCTTCGGGCAAAGGGGAGTGGTGGAGCCGCTGAACCAAGCGGTTAGTAGGTGAGTGATGGGGTGACGCAGGAAGGTAGTCCATCCCGGGCGGTGGTTGTCCCGGGGTAAGGGTGTAGCCCGAGTGGTAGGTAAATCCGCCGCTCATGCAGGGTGAGACCTGATGCCGAGCCGATTGTGGTGAAGTGGATGATCCTATGCTGTCGAGAAAAGCCTCTAGCGAGTTTCATGGCGGCCCGTACCCTAAACCGACTCAGGTGGTCAGGTAGAGAATACCGAGGCGTTCGGGTGAACTATGGTTAAGGAACTCGGCAAAATGCCCCCGTAACTTCGGGAGAAGGGGGGCCACACCTGGTGATGATCTTTACGGTCTGAGCTGGGGGTGGCCGCAGAGACCAGCGAGAAGCGACTGTTTACTAAAAACACAGGTCCGTGCGAAGCCGTAAGGCGATGTATACGGACTGACGCCTGCCCGGTGCTGGAACGTTAAGGGGACCGGTTAGCTTCACTTCGGTGGGGCGAAGCTGAGAACTTAAGCGCCAGTAAACGGCGGTGGTAACTATAACCATCCTAAGGTAGCGAAATTCCTTGTCGGGTAAGTTCCGACCTGCACGAATGGCGTAACGACTTCTCGACTGTCTCAACCATAGGCCCGGTGAAATTGCACTACGAGTAAAGATGCTCGTTTCGCGCAGCAGGACGGAAAGACCCCGGGACCTTTACTACAGTTTGATATTGGTGTTCGGTTCGGCTTGTGTAGGATAGCTGGGAGACTTTGAAGCGGCCACGCCAGTGGTTGTGGAGTCGTCGTTGAAATACCAGTCTGGTCGTGCTGGATGTCTAACCTGGGTCCGTGATCCGGATCAGGGACAGTGTCTGATGGGTAGTTTAACTGGGGCGGTTGCCTCCTAAAGGGTAACGGAGGCGCCCAAAGGTTCCCTCAGCCTGGTTGGCAATCAGGTGTTGAGTGTAAGTGCACAAGGGAGCTTGACTGTGAGACCGACGGGTCGAGCAGGGACGAAAGTCGGGACTAGTGATCCGGCGGTGGCTTGTGGAAGCGCCGTCGCTCAACGGATAAAAGGTACCCCGGGGATAACAGGCTGATCTTCCCCAAGAGTCCATATCGACGGGATGGTTTGGCACCTCGATGTCGGCTCGTCGCATCCTGGGGCTGGAGTCGGTCCCAAGGGTTGGGCTGTTCGCCCATTAAAGCGGTACGCGAGCTGGGTTTAGAACGTCGTGAGACAGTTCGGTCCCTATCCGCTGTGCGCGTAGGAGTCTTGAGAAGGGCTGTCCCTAGTACGAGAGGACCGGGACGGACGAACCTCTGGTGTGCCAGTTGTTCTGCCAAGGGCATGGCTGGTTGGCTACGTTCGGGAGGGATAACCGCTGAAAGCATCTAAGCGGGAAGCCTGCTTCGAGATGAGGACTCCCACCCACTTGATGGGGTAAGGCTCCCAGTAGACGACTGGGTTGATAGGCCGGATCTGGAAGCCAGGTAACTGGTGGAGGTGACCGGTACTAATAGGCCGAGGGCTTGTCCTCAGTTGCTCGCGTCCACTGTGTTGGTTCTGAAACCACGAACAACCATTGTGCTGGTTGTCAGTTTCATAGTGTTTCGGTGGTTATAGCGTGAGGGAAACGCCCGGTTACATTCCGAACCCGGAAGCTAAGCCTCACAGCGCCGATGGTACTGCAGGGGGGACCCTGTGGGAGAGTAGGACGCCGCCGAACAATTTTTGAGGGGAACCCCCGCACCGTTGGTGCGGGGGTTTTCCGCGTTTCAGGGGAGTTTTATCCGACGCCCCGAAGGGCGACGGACCCGGCAGCGCTCAGAGCCGGCCCGCCGCCTTCAGAGCCAGATAGGCGTCCGCCAAAGCGGGCGCCAGCTCTTCCGGTGTCGCATCGACGACCGTGACACCGTGCCGACGCAACGTGTCGGCGGTGCGTCGGCGTTCGTTCTGCGCCTGGGCCGCCGCAGCGGCCTCGTACACCGCTTCCGCACTGCCCCGTGCCTCGGCCATCCGCGCGATGTGCGGGTCGGCCACCGCGGCGACCAGGACCGTGTGCCGCTGTGTCAGCCGGGGCAGAACCGGCAGCAGGCCCTGCTCTACCGGCGCCGCGTCCAACGTCGTCAGCAGCACGACCAGGGAGCGCCGCGGTGCCGTACGCAGGGCCATGGAGGTCAGGCCCCGGCTGTCGGTCTCCACGATTTCCGGTTCGAGCATGGCCATCGCCGCCACGAGCGACGGCAGCAGCTCACCGGCGGACCTGCCCTGGACCAGGGCCCGTACCCGGCGGTCGTAGGCGAGGAGGTCCACGCGGTCGCCGGCCCGGGAGGCGAGGGCCGCGAGGAGAAGGGCCGCGTCCATGGCGGCGTCCAGGCGCGGGACGTCGCCCACGCGCCCGGCGGAGGTGCGGCCGGTGTCCAGCACCAGAAGGATGTGCCGGTCCCGCTCCGGACGCCAGGTGCGCACGGCGACCGCGGACTGCCGGGCGGTGGCCCGCCAGTCGATCGAGCGGGTGTCGTCACCGGGCACGTACTCCCGGAGGCTGTCGAACTCCGTCCCCTCACCACGCGTCAGGACGCTGGTGCGACCGTCGAGTTCACGCAATCGAGCGAGTTTCGACGGAAGATGCTTCCGGCTCGTGAACGGGGGCAGAACCCGTACAGACCAGGGCACCCGGTGGGCTCCCTGGCGGGAGAACAGCCCGAGGGGACCATAGGAGCGGATCGTCACGCGATCGGCCTCGCGGTCGCCGCGGCGGGTGGGGCGCAACCGGGTCGTCACCCGCCGGCGCTCGCCCGGAGGCACGGTCAGGCGGTGCCGGGACGACTCGACCTCCGTCCCGGGCAGCCAGCTGCTGGGCGGCCAGCCGTCCCGCAGCCGCGCCCGCAGGAGACGGCGCGACGGGTTGGTGACGGTGAGCGTGACATCGGCGCCTTCCCCGAGGCGCGCGGTGGTGTCGCCGGAGCGCGTGAGCACCAGGCGGCGTACCGGCGCGGCCAGCGCGAAGTCGCAGGCGCAGGCCAGCGCCAGCGGGCCGTTGACCGCGAGGATGCCCGTCCAGCCAGGGTCCAGGATGCCGACGGGGAGGGAACCGAGGGCCGCGAGGAGGGCGGCGCGTCCGGTGAGGGCCATCAGCGCGGGACCGGGACGTGGGCGAGGACGGCGTCGATGACGGAATCGGCCGTCACCCCCTCCATCTCCGCCTCCGGGCGGAGCTGGACGCGGTGGCGCAGGGTCGGCAGGGCGAGGGCCTTGACGTCGTCGGGGATGACGTAGTCCCGGCCCGTCAGCCAGGCCCAGGCCCGGGCGGTGGACAGGAGGGCGGTGGCCCCACGGGGGGACACACCCATGGAGAGCGAGGGGGATTCACGGGTGGCACGGCAGATATCCACGACATAGGCCGTGATCTCGGGAGAGACGGTCGTGCCGGCGACCGCGGCACGGGCCGCCTCGAGGTCGGCGGGGCCGGCGACCGGTCGTATGCCCGCCGCCCGCAGATCACGGGGGTTGAAGCCCGAGGCGTGGCGGGTGAGGACGTCGATCTCGTCCTGGCGGGACGGCAGCGGCACCGTCAGCTTGAGCAGGAACCGGTCCAGCTGGGCTTCCGGCAGCGGGTAGGTGCCCTCGTACTCGACCGGGTTCTGGGTCGCCGCGACCAGGAACGGCTCGGGGAGCGGGCGGGGCGTGCCGTCGACCGTGACCTGCCGTTCCTCCATGGCCTCCAGGAGGGAGGACTGGGTCTTGGGCGGGGTGCGGTTGATCTCGTCCGCGAGCAGGAGGTTGGTGAAGACCGGGCCGGGCTGGAAGGAGAACTCGGCGGTACGGGTGTCGTAGACGAGGGAGCCCGTGACGTCGCTCGGCATCAGGTCGGGGGTGAACTGGACCCGCTTGGTGTCGAGTTCCAGGGCGGACGCGAGGGCCCGGACGAGCAGGGTCTTGGCCACGCCGGGGACGCCTTCGAGCAGGACGTGCCCGCGGCACAGGAGGGCGACGACGAGACCGGTCACGGCGGGGTCCTGGCCGACCACGGCTTTGGCGATCTCGGCGCGCAGGGCTTCCAGGGCGGCGCGGGGATCGGCCGCGGCCTCGGTCCCCGCGGCGATGTCGGTGGTCGGGTCCATCATGAACGGCGTACCTCTCTTTCGAGGGCGTCGAGTCGGTCGGTCAGTGCGATCAGGGCCGTGTCGTCGCCGGGCGGCGGCCCGAACAGCAGGGAGCGCAGGTCCTGTCCTTCGCCGGTGAGGCGGGCGGACAGGGCGGGGAGCAGGGCCTCGGGCGTGTGCGCCTGGGCGGCGGGCAGCCCGACGAGAGGGGCGAGGCGGGTGCGGGTGGCGGAGCGGAGAGCGGCGGCCGCGCGGTCGCGGGCGTTGGCCTTGCGGTAGAGGCGGGCGCGGCCCTCGGTGGTCTCCGAGGCCCGGATGGCGACGGGGAGGCGTTCGGGCACGAGGGGCCCGAAGCGCCGTCCGCGCCAGAAGGCGGCGAGGACGGCCGCGATGAAGAGCTGGAGGGTCGCCCACAGCCAGCCCGACGGGAGCAGGTCGAGGAAGCTCTCGCCGTCGGCGTTGTCCGCGGCGGAGTCGTCGGAGAGCGAGGGGAGGTACCAGACCAGATGGGGGCGGGAGCCGAGGAGTTGCAGGGCGAGCGACGCGTTGCCCTGCTTGTCGAGGCGGTCGTTGTAGAGGATGTCGGGCGCGCCGAGGACGACGGTGTCGCCCCCGGACGCCGCGGGGAGCCGCAGGAGCGTGGCGAGCCGGTCGCTGGGGTAGCAGGCCTGGGCGCCGCTGCGGGTGGTGGTGTAGCGGATGCCTCCGGTGTCGGCGCTGCCCGCGCGGCGCGCCTCGGGCAGGTCGCAGTCGGGGGTCAGGGTGGTGCCGAGGCTGTCGGCGGGGTCGGCGACGACTCCGGGGGCGAGCCGTTCGACGGACCAGCCGCTCGCGGCGACCAGGACGGTGCGTCCGCCGGAGGCGGCGGTCGCCCGGTGCAGGGCGGTCTGCTGGCCGCGGGTGAGCAGGTCGGGGACGGCGACCAGGAGAGTGGTGTCGGGGCCTGCGGCGGCGCGGGCCGCGTCGAGGGTGCCGACCACGCGCGTGGTGACCCCGCGCTCGGCCAGCAGCTCGGCGACGGCGCGGCTGCCGGTCGGGTCGGCGGAGCGCGGGTCCAGTTCCCCGTGCCGCTCGGTGGAGCGCACGGCGGCCAGGACGACGGCCCCGGCGAGGAGCAGCACCACGGCGAGGGCGATCCCCCGGGTGCGGTTCCACAGGGCGCGGGCCGTGGGCGCGGTGGAGGTGGTCGGCGGCGCGGCTGCGGTGCTCACTCGGCGGCCCCCTGGCTGGTGCTACGGGCCGTGTCGGCCGTGCTGTCGGCGTGGGCGGGCCTGGTGCGTTCCAGATCGCGGTCGAGTTCGGCGAGGCGGCGGTACGACTGCTCGCTCGCACCGCGTCCGCCGTACGTCACGTCGTCGAACTCGCGGGCGGCGGCGCGCAGCCGGTCGAGGTGTGCGGGCAGGGCGCGGCCGGCCTCGGCGGCCGCCTCGTCGGCGGTCCGGCCCGGGCGGGCGTCGAGCACGGTGCGCTCCTCCAGGGCGCGGACGACGGCCCGCATGCGT